>NZ_CP182483.1:0-1498573 GCF_058692745.1 Fervidicoccus sp. SLHALR4
GGGCCAGATTTGTCTTGAAGAATCCTGGTCTTGCTTTCCTGTAGTATGCTGCGAACACCTCCCCGTTTATCACGAGGAGCCTTATGTCCCTTCCCTCCTTCTTCTCAATGTATTCCTGAAGGAGGAGGGGCTGCCCCCAGGCAAGGAGCTGCTTCAGTATTGAGTAGGCAACATCTTCATTATCGAGTAGGATAACTCCTCTGCCGAGGCTACCTATTATCGGCTTGACAACCGCCTTACCCATTTCATTTACTATGCTGAGAGCCCTCTGGAGATCATTTGTCACAAAGGTCCGGGGGAATCTTATGCCCCTCTTGCCCAGGAGGGCGGGCAAAAGAGACTTGTCCCTAGCAGTGACTATAGAGGAATAGCTGTTGATGGCTGAGCCTCCGGAAAGCTCAATGAGCTTCACGATGTTGGTCATCCAGGTGAACTGCTCTATGGATGAAGGAGAGCTGGTCCCTCTAACGAATGTAACTTCCGCATCCAGCTCCCTCCCCCTCCTGAATAGTCCTATTTTGCTGCCGTCATATGATACCGTTACATCCTGGGGCCTGAAGTAGAAGCTCTTAAAACCGAGCTTTTTAGATTCATATATCAGCTCCCTGCATGAGGGTGGGGGAGTGGCGCTCGGATGCATTACCGCAATTTTCATTTTAACACCACGGCCGTTCTTTGTTTCCATTCATGCTGAAGTTCATCTCTAAACTGTGATTGCGGACATTAAAATCTTTGACCTTTTTATAAGACGTGCTTCAAAGATCCAGCGGTCGCTACGGTACTGAAAATGATTTTCTTGTTATATGCATGAAGAAACGATTAAATATTTGTGCTTGCCTCGTTTATGCAGGTCGAGATTCTATGAGGGTTGCTGTCGTTCGTTATCCCAAGCTAGAGCTTTTTGGAATTTTAACGGATGCTCTCGATAAGCTGAAGCAGCTGGCGGAGGTCGAGGTAATCTACGGTTCCGATGACGAGGAGGAGCTGGCAGCTCAGCTGGAGGGTTTTCAGGTAGCGATAACAGAGCCGATGATGCCCAAGTTTGGGAAAACATTTTTCGAAAAAAACAGAGATGTAAAGCTGATTTTTGTTCACGGAAGGGGATACGACAACGTTGATGTTAAGGCGGCATATCAGAGAGGAGCTGTAGTGGCGAGGATCCCAGGGTGGTGTGAGAACGAAGCTGTTGCAGAGCATGCCCTATCTCTCATAATGGAGGGGGCAAAGAAGCTTTGGATGGCTGGAGAGTGGGTCTCGAGCGGAAAGTGGGAGGAAATTGGAGAGAGCGGTGCGTACTTCCTCTCTCCAAGCCTGAGGGAGATGACCGTTGGGATAATAGGCTTTGGATATATAGGCAGCAGGCTGGCGAAAATCCTGAAGAACGCATTCGGTTCAAGAATACTCGTTTACGACCCTCACGTCCCAAGCGGAAAAATAGCAGAAGAAGGATACGAGCCGTTTGAGAATCTCCATGAAATGCTGAAGCTGTGCGACGTCGTTTCGATACATGCTGAGCTGAACGAGGAAACCTACAGGATGATAGGAAAGAGAGAGATAGAGGCAATGAGGAGAGGAGTCATTATTGTGAATACCGCAAGGGGGGCAATAGTAGACACGGAGGCTCTGATCAATGGGCTCAAGGAAGGGAAGGTCGCATTCGTTGGTCTAGATGTGGTTGAAGGAGAGCCCATAGGAGGAGATCACCCCCTTCTTTCTTTCCCAAATGTACTGATAACACCTCATGTAGCTTACTCCACAAACGAAGCGGTTAGGTGCATGGATTATTCAACCGTAGAAGCAGTGAAGTCGTTCATCGAGAGAAAGGAGGTTTGGGAAACGGTTTCTCCCAGGCTTTAAATCTCATTCGCAGGAAAAGCTCTAAGAACTGCTTTCAGCTTCTGAGCTGCTCTTCTGTAATGTTGAGCTCATAGAGGGGGCAGATGATGTCTTTTCCAGAGAAGGCCTTCAAGGCCTCTTCTCCGATCATTGCCCTGCCCCCCACTTCAGCCCAAGCAGCAAGCATCGCTTTTCCTTTAAGTAAGATGCGGAGCTTGTCGTTTGATACCCTGCATGCAGCGAGAACATGCTTTTCTGTTTTGCCGCTTATTTCCAGTAGCCTTGAGATGAGCTCAGGACCCAGCTGGCCGAATTCTGTTCCAATGGTGGAGGAGTTCTTCAACAGCTCCGAAAAGAATGCTGGATCTCCAAGCTTCCTTGATAGGTCCAGGTCAAGGGGGTATCCTCCCGCTTTTTCTTCGGCCTTCTGCTGCTGAGGAGTGGGTTGAGCTGGAGTCTGAAGCTTTGGGGCCTGCTCTGGGACTGGTAGCATTGCTTCAGGAGGACGAACAGTCTTTGGAATCAACTTCGATATGTTCCTAGATATGTTATCAGATAGAGCATTGAGAAATTCTATAGTATTTTTAATCATTTCATCTTCGTAAGGAGAAGAATACGTCAGCTCTATCCTCAGATCAGTCGCTGAGCCAATCGGTATAATTTCAAATTTCAGCGTGAACTCTACCTTGGCTTTATATCTTATTATTCCCACGCCTACCGACGTCTCCCCCGCAGCCTTGAAAGCTACTAAGTACTGCTCTCCTTCTAACTCCTTTCCTTCTATGCTTCCGGTAACCGGTCCTTCGAAGCCGAAACCTGAAAATTTCATAGTTACGATTCCTTTCTCAGCCTTCTGAATCTTGATTTTAGCTGGAAGGAGATTCAGCAGGTTCTCAGTCTTGCTTAGCGCTTCGTATACTGCTCTGGGAGGGTGCTCGAGCTTCAGCGATACTGCTCTCGTTACAGTCAAAGGAATCAGCCTCTCAAATTATTTAATATAAATGTATGTATCTATTTAAAAGTGTGGGGCAAATTGAGGACTGAACTTCTGGAAAAGCTGTCGAGGATTGTAGGAGAGAGGTGGGTCGTCTCCGATCAGAAGGTCATCGAAGCCTATTTGTACGACAGAACTGAAAAAAGCGTGACCCCCGTTCCCAGCACAGACGTCATCGTCGTCAAGCCCGCTACGGTAGAGGAAGTTTCAGAGATCGTTGAGCTGGCCAACAGGGAATCCGTTCCGATCTTTCCAAGGGGCGGCGGGACCGGCCTAGCTGGGGGAGCCGTTCCCACCAAGCCTGGAATCGTAATCTCAATGGAGAGGATGAACAGGATATTTGTAGATAGGGAGAACATGGTTGCCGAAGTGGAAGCTGGGGCTACGCTCGGCAAGCTCATAGAGGAGAGCGAGAAGGTGGGACTTTACTTCCCTCCGCATCCCGGCGATGAGGGGGCGCAAATTGGGGGGCTAATCGCTTGCAATGCTGGAGGCTCAAGGGCCCTGAGGCACGGAACTATGAGGAACTATGTTCTTGGTCTGCAGGTAGTTCTCCCCGACGGAACAATAGCTAATATTGGTGGTAAAACGTTGAAAAATAATATGGCAACGAACTTCTCTCACCTGTTTATTGGAAGCGAGGGAACGCTCGGAATAATCGTCAAGGCAGTGATAAGGCTCTATCCGAAACCAAAGCACTCTGCTACGCTTCTCTTTCCATTCTCAAACGCTTATGACGCTGCAGATTCAGCGATGAAGCTCTTATGGGAGGGCTTCCTCCCCCTTTCCCTCGAGCTTGTCGATGCCCAATCCATGAGAGCTGCCGCAGAATACTTAGGAATGGATTGGAAGTACGGAGAGGGGGAAGCTTACCTCATTGTGACCATCTCTGAGCCGAACAAAGATATGCTCTACGCGGAAATGGCCGCTATATCGGATCTAGTCTCGGACAAGCTGTCGGGAGAGCCAATCGTAGCGGAGAGCAAAGCTGAACAGGATGAAATCCTGAAGATCAGAGGAGAGATCTACTCTGCCTATGAAAGGAATCTTTTCGAGGGGCTAGACGTTTCTGTACCACTGGGGGAAGTGAAAAAGTTCATCGGTACAATTCAAAGCATAGGAGAAAGATACGGAATCCGCTTTCCAATAATCGCGCATCTCGGCGACGGGACATTTCACCCAGACATAATGCATGATAGTCTGGACGAGAAGACCCTTCTGAAAATAAGGGAAGAAATCTACGATTCCGTTGTAGCCATGGGAGGGAGCATAACTGGAGAGCATGGAATAGGGTATACCAGGAGACCCTACGCTGAAAAGTACCTG
Organism: Fervidicoccus sp. SLHALR4; assembly: GCF_058692745.1. Lineage (NCBI taxonomy): Archaea > Thermoproteati > Thermoproteota > Thermoprotei > Fervidicoccales > Fervidicoccaceae > Fervidicoccus > Fervidicoccus sp. SLHALR4. The sequence goes on from NZ_CP182483.1 coordinate 4,157, forward strand.
GACGGAGGGCTCAAAAAGATGATGCGTGCAGTGAAGAAGGCGCTGGATGGTAAGGGGATCATGAACCCAGATAAGTTCATACCATAAAAAAATTATTTAGTTGATATTTCGATGCCCGGCAGGCTGAGCCTCCTCTCGATTCCTCTGAAGAAGAGAATCAGCACGCTTATCATGACGATGTAAACGGCAGCAAGCGTCGTGAAGGTTTCAATAGGCTTGAAGTAGAGGGAGTTGAACGTTTTCGTTACTGAGAACATTTCGGGCACCCCGACAACAAAGGCCAGCGAAGAGTACTGAACGAGGTAGATGAGCTCATTGGTTATTCCGAGGAATGCTCTCCTGATTGCCTGCGGCAGAATTATGTGGAGCACCTCCTGCATTTTCGTCATTCCAAGGGATTTCGCTGCTAGGGACTGCCCAACGTCGATGGACCTTATTGCCCCCCTCACGTACTCTGACTGGTAGGAACCTGAGCATAGGGTGAATCCTATGACAGCGCTCCAGAATGGCGAAATGAAGATGCCGAAATCGGAGAGTCCCATGAAGAGGATCAGGAGAGTCACCAGCACTGGAAATCCCCTGAAAGTTATGACTATTGCTGAAGCTATCCCCCTTACCAGCAGGTTTCCGTAGACTCTGGCAGTCCCAAGAGCTATACCTAGCAGGACGCTGAGGGGCATTGAAATTGCAAGTATTTCCAGAGTCACTAGAACTCCTCTAGCCAGCGTGCTGAGAAAGTCCGGCCAGAAGGGCACCCACGATCACCTTCCTCTCGCATATATCGATGCGAAGTACTTCTTCACGATATCGTGCTTGGGATTCGCAATCAGTTCTTCGGGGGGTCCCTGTTCAACTATCCTCCCATTATGCATGAACATCAGCTCGTTTGCTACTTCGAGAGCGAAGTGGATCTCGTGCGTTACTATCAGACTCGTCATGCCGGCCTTTGAAAGCTCCTTTATGACTTGCAACACCTCTCCAACGAGGGAGGGATCGAGGGCCGAAGTGGGCTCATCGTACAGAATAATTGACGGCCCCATCGCTAGGGCTCTCGCAATTGCAACCCTCTGCTTTTCCCCGCCCGATATCTGGGCAGGGTATTTATTCCAGAGCTCTTCGTTTATGTGCACCCTCTTAAGCGCAGCTGCAGCTACCTTGTAAGCTTCATCTTCGGGAAGCTTCTTGACCTTCAGAGGTCCAATCATCACGTTCTTGAGGACAGTGAGGTGGTGGAAGAGGTTGAAATCCTGAAACACGAAGCCTATCTTCTGCCTCATCTTGTTTATGTCGACATCTGGACTTGTGAGCTCAACCCCCTCCAGCCATATCCTTCCAGAATCTGGGGCGGTGAGGAGGTTTATGCATTTGAGCAGAGTGCTCTTCCCAACGCCGCTCGGACCCAGAATGACCTTTGTCGCTCCTCTCTCCACTTCAAGGCTCACGCCGTCTAGGACTACTCTCTCCCCATATTTCTTCCTCAGGTTTTCAACTCTCAAGACAGCATCTCTGCTGGACATGGCTACTTTCCTCCAATCAGGCCGGGAATCTGGACTTTTTCATATAGGATGTTGAAGGCTTTTGTTCCCCCATAGGTCAATGCTATGAACAGGAGCCCTGCTATGAGGTAGGGAAAGAAGTAGGATCCGATGGATATGGTGACGTATCTTGTCCTTGTGAGTATCTCTAGAACGCCAAGGGCGAAGCATACGGATGAGTCTTTCAGCATGATCGCATATTGATTTGTCCATCCTGGAATGGCTATCCTCAGCGCCTGGGGAAGAACTATGGTTCGAACTGCCTCCCATCTCCCCATTCCAAGCGACCTCGCAGCGAGCATCTGCCCGGGATCTATGGACTCCAAAGCCGCCCTGAATATCATGGTCTGATAAGCCGCATCCCTTGTGCCGAGAGCTAAGATGCTTGTTGCAAGGGCAGACAGCTTAACTCCGAAAATCACCGGGAAGATCCCCCAATAGTACAGAAACAGAAGGACGATCAGCGGTACGCTCCTATATATCCAGACATAGGCATCGACTGCAGCTCTCGCTATTCTCCCGTAGTAGACCCTCAAGATCGCGAAGGGAACCCCCATGATGAATCCGAGCGAAAGTCCTCCTCCGACGAGAGCGAAGGTCCAGATCACTCCTTCGAGCATGTACGGCAGGTAGCTCCAGAGGAGGCTCAGCTCTACTATATCGAGTCACCTCACTTGAGGTTCCACTTTTCGAGCAGCTGATCCCACATTGGGCTGGACATCAGCTCGGAGAGAGCAGCATTTATCTGGTTCCTGAGCCAGACATCTCCTGGCCTCGTCGCAACGGCGTAGCTCTCATAGGCCCCCAATGTGCCAACAACTTTCAGCTGTGAAGCGGCATCAGGATGTGTCCTGATGTACGGCTCAAAGAATGCGGAGTCCGTTATCATGGCTATCGCCCTCCCGTTGAGAACGGCCTCAGTAGCAGCTGTGTAGGAATCGAGGCCAAGCTTCTGGAATCGGTAGCCCTCATTGAGCAGTTTCGTTGCCCACTCATCCGATGTTGCTCCGAGCTCTACAGCTATGGGCTGACCTGAATTCAGTATCTGCTCCATTGTCATGTTGACGTTTGTCCTCGTGACAAGTTCATGGATATATGAATAGTAGGGTATGGAGAACCAGATCTGCTGAGATCTTTCAGCTGTGATGGTCATTCCAGACATGATCACATCTAGATCTCCGTTGACAAGAGCAGTTACTATGGTTGACCAGTCCCATGGTTTGAAAACGAGCGTCTAGTTGTATTTGCTGGCGATCCACTTCATAACGTCTACATCAAAGCCAGCAGCTGTACCGTTGGGGAGAACAAATGTGAAGGGCGGATAGTTGGCATCGAAGCCGTAGATTATCGTCACAGTCTGGTTGGGAGGCGGGGGGTTGGTGAACTTGCTCTTGGGAATTGCGCAGAGCTCCGAAGTCGAGGGGGCGGAAGGTGCGGGCTTTGCGAGCCAGCCAATAGGGATCCCTATCAAGAGCCCAACTATCAGGACCACTGCCACGACAAGCGTGGGAGAAGTTTTCTTCTTTGCAACGGTTTGTTCACTCAAATTTTATATCACCCCTAATTAATGGGTAGTTTTGATTATATTTAAATTTTAAAAATTTTGACAAATCCCTTCGTTGAAGATCGAAAGACGGAGATTTTTTTCGGAAGTTTTATTGATTCTGAAAGGGCTTCTCTCGTTCTCGAAACGCGTACTATAAAGTGGGCTTCCTGAAATCTTCCAAGCAAAAAGAATACAGAGCTTCTAGGAGTGAATAGGTAACACCTTTGAAGTTCTTTTGTGTATTCTTGACCAGAAAGGATTTTTTATTTTTTATTGAAAGTTCTCCATATAATGTTTAAGTTATTATATTTTTTATTATTGATTAAAATAGGCTCTTCTGAAGAGATTGAAACGGTCAAACAGCACTTGAGTCCCTTGCCACGGTTTTTCCATATAAGTAAGCTTTCTCTGAGGACTCGTATGCTCTCTGAGACCTGAGCACCTTCCTCATAGCTTCAAGCACTGCGGAATCATCGAAGATCTTCGATGTGTAGGTGAATGCTCCCAAGACAGCAGCGTTCATTGATCTTAGTGTTCCTGCCGCTTCCTTGACCTTGAGGTGGTCGATGAAAATTGCCCTAGGCGCTTTGGCTGCAATATAATCTATGTATTGGGATGCCGGAGCTGCCTTCTTCTTCCCTTCCATAGAAGCGGAGACAGGAGGCTTCGCTTCGAGTGAAGTTATCACGCTTCCCGTCTTCTTCAGGTAGCCTATGTTTCTAGCGCACTCAATTATCTCAAGGCAAAGGAGGTAGTCTGCTTCCCCTTTGGAGAAGATTGGGGAGTAAACCTTTGTCCCAATTCCAATCCTGACGAAGCTTACGACGCTTCCGAACCTCTGCGCCATTCCAAGAATTTCTCCTGTAGATACGCTGTATCCGCTTATTCCTGAAGCTTCCGCTAGCATTCTGGAGAGAGACAGTCCTCCCTGACCCCCAACAGATGAAATGAGGATGTTGACCTTCCCTTCCATGCTATTCACCTCTTACTATTGCTTTCTCGGGACAATACCTTGCGCACAGACCGCACCCGTAGCAGTCCTCCTCCATTATCCTGACCTTTCCGTTATCAGCCAAATAGAGAGCCGGGCAGCCTGTTGCTCTTATGCATGCCAGGCATCCTGTGCAGAGATCCTCCTTTACTGTGTAGTATCCAGGCCTTCCCTTCCTCCTCGCTTCATAGATGGCGCAGGGAGCTCTAGCTATCAGAACATTCACTCCTTTCTTAACGAGGAGTTCAGAAACGGCCTTTGTCATCTCGTCCAGATTGTAAGGATCGATTATTCTGATCTCTTCCGCTCCGATACCTCTCACGACATCTTCGATTTTTATCTCCTTGACCTCCCTCCCCGTCTCCGTTCTGCTCCATGCTGGGGTTGCCTGATGCCCAGTCATCGCAATGACGCTGTTGTCCAGTATCACGACAAGTATGTCTACCCTCTTGTTGACTGCTTCGATGAGGGGCTGTATTCCCGAATGGAAAAAAGTGGAATCTCCTATAGTTGCGATGACTGGCTTTTCGAAGCCGGAAAGCTTCAGTCCCACCGCCATCGAAATGCTCGCTCCCATGCTGTGCTCTGTCCATATCGCATTGAGTGGGGGGTAAACGCTCAAAGCATAGCATCCAATATCTCCAAAAATTGGTATCTCTTTCCTGCTGAATCCGGCCCTGGAAATCCCGCCTAGAATTGCCAGGTATGAATTTCTGTGGGGGCAGCCAGGACAGAGGGGAGGAGGCCTTGGAGGGACAGGAAGAGCTCCTCCTTCACCATTCGATGCATCATCTTTAGCAAATAGGAGGCGCTTCACAGAGTCCGGTCCCAGCTCGCCTTCGAGGGGGAGCTTTCCGCTGATCTTTCCGACAGTTGAACGTGGGATCCCCATTTCTTCCGCATATGTCCTCAGGAGAGTTTCAATGAAGGGATCCAGCTCTTCGACAACATATATTTCATCGCAGCCTGCCAGGCTTCTGGAGAGGAATGATGTTGGAAATGGATAGAGGAGCCCCAGCTTTACTATCCTCAGGTTTTCATGGCTTGATTCCGCTGCTTCCTTGACGTACTGATAGCCTATTCCTTCGGTTACCACACACTTCCTCCCATTCCCTTCTACGGTGTTAAATGAATATTTTTCTCCCAACTTTTCGACCTCTCTCAGCCTGCTGTCCAGCCACTTGTGCCTCTCCAGGTTCCAGGACATCCCTGCCCTCACAAACCTCTCCGGGTTCTTGGAAAACGATCTGTACTTTCTGGGCTCTCTTACTTCCCCGAGGATGACCTCTCCAACAGAATGGTTAACTCTCGTAGTTGTTCTCAGAATCACGGGGAGCTGAAGCTCCTCGCTCAACTCTATGCCGCGAACTGTGAAATCCTTAGCTTCCTGAGGATTGGATGGAGAGATCATTGGCAGCTTTGCCAGAGGAGCGTACCACCTGCTATCCTGCTCCGTCTGGGTTGTGATCGGGCCCGGGTCATCAGCAACCAGCACGAGCATTCCGCCATCTACTCCGGAGTAGGCAGCAGACAGGAGAGGATCTGATGCTATGTTGAGACCGGGCCCCTTCATAGTAACAAGGCTCCTAGCTCCTCCTATTGAGGCTCCTATGGCGATTTCCAGAGCGACTTTCTCATTGACTGCCCACTCCGCATACATGTCAGCACCATATTCCTGCAGAGTCATTATGACCTCGCTCGACGGAGTGCCTGGATAGCCTACTGCAATCCAAACGCCCGCTTCTACAGCCCCTCTAGCTATTGCTTCATTTCCCATCAGGACAAGCTTCTTGTTCTTTTCGGCTCTAAGAGGATTCTCCACTGGGATCACCTCTGATGCATCAGGGCCTGGAATGCCCTGGCTAAATTAGAGGGAGAAGATACAACCGGCATAACGGAGGAGGCGCTTCTCATGATCTCTCTGCTCCCCACGCCAGCGAATAGGCCGATGGTGGGGAGAGACAGGCTTCCTTGATGGCTCTTTATAGCTTGGGAGATCTTCTCCGGGGGCTCCGAGGCTGTGGGCACATATATGAGGGCCGCTGAATCGAACTCTCTCCTCAGCTCCTCTCTGCTCAATACCGCAAGGACATCCTCTATAGAAGCGTCTCCTCCCAAATCTAGCGGGTTCCCAAGCTTGACTCTTTCCTTCAGCGATTCTGGGAGGATCCCTCCGTCTTGCGGCACCTTCAGGGGGATCCCCATTTCGTCCAGTATAGATGCTGCTATTACACCGACTCCTCCGGAATTTGTCACAATTATTGGAGCCTTCTTTCCCTTTCCAATCCTCCTCAGCACTTCACAAACCTCCACGAGATCATCGAGGTCTCTTGCGAGATAAGCTCCCGCCTGTTTAGCGGCGCTCTGGAAGAGCGAGTAGTTAGTAGCGATCCCCCCGGTGTGAGATCTTGCAGCTCTTTCGCTTGATTCCCCTCTGCCTCCCTTGAGCACGCAGAGGTGCTTTCCAGCTTCCCTCAGCCTTCGGGCGGCATCCAGGAATCTCCTTCCGTCTCTGAGCCACTCTATGTAGGCAACTGCGCTTTCTGTGGATCCGTCCTTAGCGGCGTATTCCAGAGCCTCCTCAACCGTAACATCCGCTGAGTTCCCGAGGCTAAAGAAGAATGATACACCGGAGGACAGATCTGAAAGCTGCGAGATCATCACGCCTCCAACGGCTCCACTCTGAGCAATAACCCCAACGCTTCCCTTTGTGGGGAGAACTTCTATGCTGGCATGGAGGTCAAATCTGCTGAGCGATATTCCAGCAGAGTTGGGGCCGATGATCCTCAAGCCGCTCCTCTCAACTATATCTCTCACAGCCGAATGCTCTCCCCCTATTTCGGATGTTATTACGACAGCAAGTTTGGAGCCGAGCTCTGCGGAATCTCTCAGGGCTTTCAGGACTTCGCCCTTCGGCACTGCCACGAGGACGATGTCAGGGGGAGCTGGGATGTCTGAAAGGGAACGGTAGCATTTCATGTTAGCAATCTCTTCATACTTAGGGTTTACAGGAAACACTTTCCCCTTGAAGCCTGATTCGATGATGTTCCTGAGAAGAGTGTTCCCAATTTTTCCTTGAACGGGCGACGCCCCCACTACGGCAACAGAATCAATCTTCTTCAAAATCTCGCTCAAACCGCGCATATTCTCTCTCCTTTTCCGCGGATTTCCTGCTCAAATATTTGTGTTTGTGTCCCAATTGATATTTGTTCCATTTGCTTAAAAATGTTCTAACAATATCTCTATTTGCCCAAATTTTTCATTGCCAATTGAGGAAAGTTCGGTTCAGCAGAACATTATAAGTATCATTATATTCACTGGATGCGAGGTTGATGGATTGAAAACCTCTTAATTAGACATAGTTCAAAAAAGTTGAACGGGTGTATTGCATGGGATGGAGCTTAGCTGATTTTGAATTGAAGAACCCAATAGTGCTCTGCGGAGGAATGATGAACGAAGAGCTGATTTTGAAGGCAGTTCAGATGGGAGTTGGCTCGATTACTCTGGGAACGTATTCCTCCAATCTACTCTCAAAACATCCAAAGCCGTGGCTGTACAGAATTCCTTCAACCAACTGCTTCATCAACTCATATGGGATCCGCCACACTTATTTGGAAAGAGAGAAATTCATTAGGAAGGCTATTTCGGAGGCAAGGAAAAGCAAAGTGCTTGTTATATGCAGCTATATAGAAAGAAATCCAGAGGATTCGCTTGGTGCTGTCAAGTTTTTCGAAGACGCTGGTTGCGATGTTTTGGAAATCAATCCAACACCTCTGATCATGGGTTGCATCGGAACAGAAGGGAGCGATCTTTTAAAGGAGGATAACCTTGTCAGATTAGTTGGAGATTTCATAAAAACAGCTAGAGAGAGCTCTCTTCCTATTTCGATAAAATTCCCCTCCACAATCATCGACGTTGCGGGGTCCTGGAGCTTTTTCAAATCAAAGGGAGCCGCAATCGCCCACATCATGAATGCGGTAGTTCCAGCCTTCGTCACCAATAAAGGCGGGAGGCCGTACTTCAAAACTCCCAGTGGTACTGGGGGGATGACGGGTGAATGCATTAAGCCTTTATCCTTGGCCAGAGTGAGAGCAGTCTCCCTTCACGGAGAGAGAAACATAATCGGAACGGGCGGCGTGATGACCCAAGAAGACGCCGAAGAATATTTTCTCCAGGGAGCCTCCGCAGTTGGCGTCCACTCGCTTCTTTATTCCAGCGGGCTACCAGGTTTAAAAAGATTGACAGAAAAAGTTGCTGAAATACTTAGAAAATAGCAGGTTAAGAAAATATATATACTTTTAGTAATATTATATAAAAAATATTATATAAAATGGTGGAGGGATTGTATAGAAGGAAAGTGCAGGTAGTTGGGGGCTCGACATTCGTAGTAAGCATCCCAAAGCAATGGGCTGAAGAAATCGGAATATATGAGGGCAGTGAAGTCGCTGTGGAAAAGCTTTCGGACGGCTCTATAAAAATATTCCCAATTACTGAAAAGCCTAGAGAGTTGCCTTCGTCGAGGCTGTTTTTTTCATGTTCTGAAGGAGATGATGTTATAGCGAGAACTATACTCGCCTTCTACTTATCAGGAACAAAGGAGATCAGAATAGTAGCGAGCGATGTAGCTTGCAAGGAAAAAATACTGAAAGTGATCTCATTTCTGAAGAACAAAGTCCTTGGGCTCGAGGTGATCGAAGAGCTTTCAACTGAGCTTGTCTTGGGGGTGATAGTGGATTTCAAGTTTTCAACCCTCCTCTCAGCTCAGCAAAAGATGATAAAGACCATCCGCTCTATGCTGGAGGACATAACCTCGTCTATCTCTTCTAGAAACACAGGCATTCTAGGGGATATATACAAGAGAGATGACCTCCTCGACAGGCTGTATCTCTATTCGCTCAGATATATAACCGCAATCACGACAACTTCTGAGACGCAGGAGAAGATACCTCCACAGCTCCTCCCTCACTACGCTCTGATAGCCAAGTCTTTGGAGAGGATTGGAGACCACGTTTCTGCTATTGCGAAGAACCTAACAGAAGCCCTCGAGAAGAAGGAAATTGAAGATGAACAGCTAGAAGGTTTGGGAGCCTTCCTTTCAGAGGGGAAGTCAGTCTTGGACATGATAGTGGAGCTTTCTGAAAAATTCAACTACCAAGTGCTTATACAGGCCACAGAGAAAGCGATTTCTCTGCTCAAAAAGGAAGGTGAGCTGAGGAAGGGCTTAAGCAGATCCTCCCTCACCTACAGCTATATCGTAGAGAGCTGCAGGAGAATAGCAGCATACTCTATAGATGTTCTAGAAAGCATGCTGGATATAGCTGCTTTAGAGCATGCTGATCTATTTGAAGCTCCAAAGAGCAAATCGTAGCGCGCTCACCTTCAAAAGAGACCCTAAATTCGATGCCAAGCCTAGAGCTGTTCAGATAAGGAATGCCCATGCTTGATTGAAACGCTTCGGAGCGCTGCTGCCCTCCGCTGCGATGCGAAGGTTTCTGCTTAATGCTAAAATGCTCCTCCTGCTTTTTTCGGGAGAGTTTGTTTTGAAAATTGAAATCCGCTGGCCAAAAGCTTTTTTTATTGGGGGAAAAGCTTGAGAAATTGATGGAATATGGAAGGAAAAAGGCCACGTTCTGTGCTGATAGGCTTCGGAAATGTTGGGAGAGAGCTAGCCCTCCTGGATGATTTCTGGAAGCTCACGAGGCCCGTCGGAGTGATCTCAAGTAGGGGGACAGTGAGGATAGAGAGCGAAGATGACGCAGCGAGGATTAGAGAAGCAGCGAAGGGGGGGATGAAGCTAAGCGAACTCCCCTCGTTCAGGAAGGGAGAAGGCTTAGAAGATTTTTCCGGCTCAATTTCCGAAGGAGACGTAGCTTTCATAGCGCTCCCGCCTTCATACTCAACTGGTGAGCCGAATGTCTCACTTGTTCTCGATCTTTTGGAGAGGGGAGTTGCAGTCATAACTGCCGACAAAACCCCCCTCGCATTGGCTTTCAAGAAGGTCATGGAAGCTTCTAGCGAGCATAGAGCATTCATAGGATACAGGGCCACAGTAGCTGCGGGAACTCCGTTCGTTGACTTGGCCAGAGGTCTGGTGGGGAGATCTGTTACCAGGCTGAGATCTGTTCTCAACGCGACCACGAACTTTCTGCTATCCCAGGTCGAATCGGGGCTCAGCTGGAGAGAATCTATAGAAATCGCTGGAAAGATGAAGCTCCTCGAGCCTGACCCATCGATAGATACCGAGGGGATCGATGCCGCTGCGAAGCTGACCATAATCTCGAACACACTTGGATTTGAGATCGGGTTGGGGGATGTGAGGAGGAGGCCTCTTCTAGAAGTGAGCGAAGAAGAGGTGAGGAGAGCTGCAGAAAATGGGAAGAGGTACAAGTACGTGGCAGAGCTCATTCTCCCAGAAAAGAGCGCGAGCGTCTTTCCAATGAAGCTCGATGCTCAGGATCCCCTCTCAAGTGTTCATGGAAACTACAACGGCATAGTTGTTGAGCTTGAAGAGGGGGAAAGAATATTCCTGAGCGGGCCAGCTGGACCAGCATGGAGGACAGCTAAAGTCATGATAACGGATCTGCTTGAGTATCTCCGGTTCTACCGCCCATCACATTGAATGGAATGTACATCACGCTCGCACTGCCAGCTCTCTTCAGCTCTGTGTGGAGCTTAGCTATCGTGTTTGAGGGGCCCTTCAGCGCTACTATCAGAACGCACTTATCTCGGGAGTGAAGATGCGTGTTGAAGGAGACCAGGTTTTTGTACTTTTCCAGCACCTTCTCCATCTCTGCACTGCTTCTGTCAGAGCTGTGCCAAATTGCGATCATCACTCCCTCGCAGTTGTGCTCGACGGTGTAGTGCAGGTGGGCCCTTATCCCGAACTCAATAGCATCCTGGATGAAGGATGACCTGCTGATGTTCATGGCCGAGCATATCGCATCGAGCCTCTTTGCAAGATCTTCGTTCAAGCTTATGCCGAACCTCCTCTTCCTAGCCACTTCCATCACCTGACTCTCTTCAACATTTCAAGGAAGATGTAAATAAGCATCATGATAACACCTGTCAATCCTGCTGGGGAGAGATTGAAAAATATCCCCGCTATCAGTCCAAGCGATGCCGAGAGAGTGCTGATCCCAACCGCTATACCCATTGCTTCTCTGCTCGATGAAGCTGTCATTGAGGCTACAGCACCCGGTATGAGGATGAAGATATGTGTGAGGATGAAGCCGACTATCTTCATGTATGAAGCGCTCACAATTGCCATAACAAGGTAGAAGAGGAAGTCGTGGAAGTAAACGTTGACCCCCGAAAGCCAGGACTCGCTCCCGAAGAGGCCGATGAGCACATTCTCTCTGTAGCTGAAGGCCAGTGCTATGAACGTGAATGCGAGGACTGCTATTGAAACGTAGGCATCGGTTGAAGTTGAGAGGAGGGGATCTCCGAGTATTTCTGCTGTTACACTCTTGGCAATATAGAAATGATTGACGAGATAGTACAGTACTGTAACCGTCAATGATGCCGCTACTCCGACGAATACAGATGTCACTCTGTTGGGCTCTGCCCCCCTGTGTATAGCGTAGCCGACCGAGAGGATCATGATGGTGTTCGCCGCAATACTCCAGAGGAACGCACTCCCTCCTAGGGTAAGAGAGGCAAGCATCGAGAGGCTTGCAGCCAGGAGAGCCGAATGAGGGATGGATCCCGCCAAAAAGTAGAGATTCCTTGCGGCTATCAATGAGCTTATCACTGCAAATGACGCGGAAGAAGAGAGCAGGACGGCTATCCAAACAAGGCTGAACCTGCTGGGAAATGCGATATAGAATGCCAGCGATGAAGCTAGAGAAATTGCTGTGAGATAAACACCAAGCTGTTCACGCGACTTCATGCTTCCCCCTCTTGTAGAGGACAGCTCCCGCAACCGCGATCGCTGCTGCGAAAGCTGCTCCAACTGCATAAGTGGTTGTGCTCGAGATATTTCCCTGCACTTGAGAAGTGTTGTTCTCTCCGTAGAGCTCCTCAACTATCAAATGAAGCGAATCGGCTATGCTCATGTTTCCACTTACAGAGGGCACATATACGACCTTGGCTCCGTACTTTGAAGCTAGATCCACGAGGCTTTTGTCATAGCTTGAAGCAGGCATCCAGGATCTCGATGATGGATCGTAGTTTCCGGCAACCACTGCAATTTTGGCAGTCCCGTTCGCAAGGCTGTTTTCAATTATTCGAAGATCCTGGGGCTGAGCGCCGACCTCTTCATCCACCACGAGGAATCTAATTATTCTAATGCCGGTCCACTCCACAGCGTACTGCACCTCGGGAACGGAGGCAACAGCTGTCTCGTTTAGCTTCCCTTCGTAGTTAGAGATCAGCTGCTCAATGTCGCTCCTCACCTTTTCATAGTTCGAGTTGAACGTGGAACTCATGTTCGGATAGAGAGAATCCAGGGTGCCTGTGAGGTTGGAAATGAAGAGCAGGTAGTTGTTTGGGTCGTAGATCGGCATGTGCGGGTTTTTGATGCCGTTGTTGGGAATGATCCTGTACTTTATGCCGGGGATTTCAGGTATTGCTATATAGGCAGCCTTCAGCTCACCGCTCCTCTCCATGGAATCTATCTGCTGCTCGAAGCCTGTGTGGAGGGTGCTGATGATTAGAACCGATGACTTAAGCGTGCTGTAGTCAGATGGAGAGAGCTGATACTCATGCGGATCTACTCCAGGAGGCACCAGAGAGGAAACTTGGATGTTTCCCCCAACTATCTTCTCGACATCTCCCCTCAGTATGGGAAAAGTCACTATGATCCCGCCAGATTGAGCCTGAGAGAGAAAAGCGGATGAGGAAAGAAAAACCACGATCGCGAGCAGAGCCAACGGAAGCACCTTCATGATGTAACCACCAAAAAAAGATCCTTGGAAAAGGTTAATAAATGTGCACTTTTAATAATTAATTCCGCATGAGGTGTGCACAATAATGGAGAGCACTGAACCAAGCATTTCAGTGAAGGGCGTTTCTATTGCCTATAATGGAGAGAACATTGTTGAGAACGTTTCATTCCAATATACAGGTATTGGGATAATACAGATAATAGGCCCAAATGGAGCGGGGAAGAGCACGCTTCTGAAGGGCATAGCCGGACTTCTGAAAATCAAGAGCGGAAGGGTTGAAGTCATGGGAAGAGATATCACGGGAAAGCCCTTCATAGCTTCGAGATACATCTCTCTGGTCCCCCAGCTGACAATAACCGAGAGGGGCATCAATTTTCCAATTTCTGCGAGAGAGCTTCTTAGCTTCGAGGCAAGGGTCTCGGGGGAGAAAATGAGGAGTATAGAAGAAGTTGCTGAGATGGTTGGGCTGAAAAGAGAAGAGCTAGACATGGATCTTAGAACTATGAGCGGAGGGCAGAAGCAGAAGGTCTTCATAGCTAGAGCTCTGCTGCACGACAGACCAATCATTCTGCTCGATGAACCCCTCTCCTCCATCGATCCATCCTCGAGGGCGGAGATAGCTGAGAAGCTCGCTGAGCTTTCAGAAAGAAAGCTTATAATTGCTACGAGCCACGACCCAGCTGTCTTCATGGAAAAGACTAGGAAAATACTGGTTCTGAACAGGAGCTTCTACTACTTCGGAAGTCCAGAGGAAGTCATGAGGGAGGAAGTTCTCGAAAAAGTCTACGGAAAGCTCATCATGAGGGATGGGAGGCACATCCACATATTCGACGACAGCTGCGCCCACTTCATGAAGAAGTGAGACCTACTTCTTTCGAGCACTGTTTTCTTATATCGAAGATCATATTTACCATTAGTGACATTTAACTGAGTTGTTGAGCAAAAACGAGAGCTGATGCAGCATGACAGCCACCGATGAGAGTGAATATGCTCTGGAATTCTTCAGAAAGAATGGATTCGTCAGGAAGAGGTGCAGCAAGTGCGGTTCTTTCTTCTGGACGGTCAATCCTGAGCTAGATACTTGCCAGGACGCGCCGTGCGTTGAATATTTCTTCGACAGGATTCCAGTGAAGAGGAAAATGAGCGTGAGAGAAGCGAGGGAGGCTTTCCTCAAATTCTTCGAGAGGAGAGGGCACGAAATAATCCCACCGAGGCCCGTTGTTGCGAGGTGGAGGGAAGATCTCTACCTCACTATAGCGAGCATTGTGGTCTTCCAGCCCCACGTGACGAGCGGCATTGTCCCCCCTCCAGCCAACCCCCTAGTGATAAGCCAGCCATGCATAAGGCTGGAGGACATCGATAACGTAGGGCTGACGATGGGAAGGCATTTGACTCTCTTCGAGATGGGAGGTCACCACGCATTCAATGAGAGGGAAGGAAAGAGAGTATACTGGAAGGATGAGACTGTGGAGCTCTCCTTCGAGTTCTTCACCAGAGAGATCGGCATACCTCCAGAGCTCCTCGTATACAAGGAATCTTGGTGGACTGGCGGAGGAAACTCTGGGCCGAGCTTCGAAGTTACCGTAGGAGGCCTCGAGCCAGCAACGCTGGTATTCATGCAGTACAGAAACACAGACAGCGGGCTGGAGAGGATCCCCCTTGAAATCGTTGACACTGGCTACGGAATTGAGAGGATAGCCTGGCTAACGAGCAAGACTCCAACTGCTTTTCACGCAATTTATGGAGACCTAGTCGATGATTTCAGAAGGAGACTCAATCTCGAGAAGCCTCCAGAAGAGTTCCTGAGATCTGCCTTCAGGAGGGCTGGGCTCCTCGATCCTTCCAGCGAATTCAGCATTTCAAGCTTCATAGGCTCCATTGCCAGAGAGAACGGGATGGAGAGGGAGGAGGCGAAGAGGATCCTCGAAAGGGAGGTCAAGCTATACACAGTCCTCGACCACAGCAAAACGATAGCATATATGCTTGCCGACGGGATTGTTCCATCGAACCAGGGCGAAGGGTACCTCGCGAGGCTTGTCATAAGGAGAGCGCTCAAGACTCTCTACTTGATAGACCCTGCCCTCGAGCTTGGAGAATTCGTTGAAAGACAGATAGAGCTGTGGAAGGGCGACTATCCGAGGATAGGGGAAAACAGAGATTACATTATGAAGGTCGTCAGTATAGAAGAAGAGAGGTTCAAGCAGCTCATCAAGGAAAAGCTGAAGAGATCCCTGGAGGCCGTGCTTCGATCCCCATCATTTCAAACGTTCGAAAAGATCTACAGAGAAGATGGGATTCCTCCGGACATAATAGTTGCAGAAGCGGAGAGGGTTGGAAAGAAAATAGAAGCTCCCTTCGATTTCTACGCAAAGATAGCGAAAAGCTCTTCAGCTCCCGTTCTCGGGAAGAAGGCGGAAGCAGCCGAAGCTCCCCAGTGGGCGAGGGATCTCCCTCCTACCACCCTCCTTTTCCACGAAGACCCCTATCTCAGGAAAGTAAAGGCAAGGGTTGTAAAGGTCAATGGGAGAGAGGTCGTCCTGGACAGAACCATATTCTATCCTCTTGGAGGCGGACAGTCAAGCGATAGGGGAACAATTTTCTACAGAGGAAAGGCGTACAGAGTCGTCGATGTGAAGAAATACGGAGATGTGGTATCGCATGTCCTGGAAAGCGAGGCCGCGCTGAGCGAAGGAGAGGAAGTGGAGATGGAGATAGACTGGGCCAGGAGGTTCTCAAACATGAGGCACCACACAGCTACGCATGTCCTCCTCGCCAGCATAAAGAAAGTGCTCGGCAGTCATGTCTGGCAGGCTGGAGCGGAGAAGACCCCTGAGAAGGGGAGGCTGGATGTCACCCACTACGAGCTTCCCAGCGAAGAGGAAGTGAAGGAGATCGAGAGGGTCGCCAACATGATAATCGACGAGAGGAGGGAAGTGAGAACATTCTTCATGGACAGGAACGAAGCTGAGAAGAAATACGGCTTTTCAATTTATCAGGGGGGCGTCCCCCTTCAGAGGACCATAAGGATCGTCGAAATTCCAGGCTGGGACGCCCAGGCGTGCTTTGGAACTCACCTGGCCAACACATCCGAAATAGGGGGGCTGAAGATAATCTCCGTCTCCAAGCTGCAGGATGGAATAATAAGGTTCGAGTACTTAGCCGGAACCAGGCTCGCCGAGTATGCAGCAAGCCTGCTCGAAGAGAACAGAGAAGCCGCTGAAATGCTCGGATCAAAGGGAGGACAGCTGAAGAGCAGGGCCAAGGTCGTCGCAGAAGAATTGAGCAGAATGAAGAGCCTCATATCTTCCTACAGAAAGCTGCTTTCCAGCGTGCTTGAGAGAAGCCTAGACTCGGAATCCATGGAGTTCAAAGGAGCCGTGCTGACTGTCTTTGAGGATCCGGTTGGAGATGCAGAAGGAGTGACGGAAGTGCTCAGAGAGCTCGTGAGCAGGAGGCCTGATGCTGCGGTCATCCTTCTGGAAAGGGATGGAAGGATTGAGATAAGCCTCGGAAGCTCTGCTGCTCAAAGCCTCGATGCTCTGGCAATAGCAGATCTGCTGAAAAGCCGCTTCGGTGGAAAAGGCGGCGGAAGGAGGGATCATGCTTTCCTGAAGGTTGAGAGGCCCGCGAGGAAAGATGAGGTATGGAAGGTGCTGAAGGAAGCCCTGCGCTGAAGCTGATTGAGGCGGCGAGGCTCTACAGAGCCTTCCTCGATATGGGCCTGCTACAAACCCATGCAATGTCCGCGGTTGAATCAAGGTATCAGCTGAAAGCACAGGAAAAGCAGCTACTTTCCAGATGCGTTCTCTCCATGAAGGAAAGCGAGGAAATAATGAAAAAGATAGCTCCGTTGGAGGAGGTTGAGAGAGAAATTGTGGCACTGGACTTCTACAATGTGGCGATAACTGTTGTGGAGGCTCTCGAAGGGCATGCTGTATTCAGGTGCACCGATGGTCTAACCAGAGACCTCGCCAGCGCTTTCGGAAGATCAAGGAAGGACCTACCTGCTCTTCATAGGGCAGGCGCAGGGATAAGAGATGTTCTCATTCGCACAAGGCCGAAGAAGGTGGTGATCGTTGCGGACAGGCAGGTTTCCCACAGCGCAGAAGTGACCAGCGATGCCAAGAGGATCCTCGAAGGACTTGAAGTCAAGGTTGTGCTCTCGAGCTCTTCCGATTCCGATCTAATCAAGCTCTCGAGGAGCGGTGCACTTGTAGCCAGCAGCGATATTGTGATAGCAAAGAGCTCTCCGAGGATCATAGACATCCCCGCCCACTTCCTCATCGCTTCGGGCCTCTTCGGAAAAAACGTCATTGACCTTTCGTTTCTGACCTCAACAATTCCAATAGCTTTTCTGTGAAAGCTAAATGCGTTTGAAGATGCTTTTTTCATTAGAGGGGCTGCTTTGTGTTCACTCATGAACTAACGTAAAGCCTGAGAAACGGATATCCATGTAGACTTGCAGGCTCTGCCGTTATTTTGATCGCTCGGTCTTGTCAGCATGATGCTCTTTTATTCCTGCATTGTGATGAGCTTTTTTTGCTGCGCGTTCTGTAGTAAAAACATTAAAAAACTCTTCTGTTCATTCTATTCTTGTATTGGGGCCCGTAGCCTAGCCAGGATAGGGCGCCGGCCTTCTAAGCTGTTCCGAGGCATCGCGGGGAAAGCCGGTGGTCCGGGGTTCAAATCCCCGCGGGCCCGCTCTTTCTCGAAAGGCTTCTCAGAGCATTACCGATAAAACTGGCTTCCTCTCCGCCTTGAAGGGCAAAGGTTCTTTTCGAGCGGTTCATCGGTTTGGAGGTGCATCTCTTTCCATCCACCTCCGGGCCGTGTTTCCGGCCCGTTACCTCTATCCCCCCTTCGAGAACTTGGGGTTATGGAATATGTTAATCATCAGCTTCCGGTGAGCCTTAATTATTCATGCAGGAGGCGTATTAGTGTAAGCACACTGAGTATTCTGTTTGAGATTTGCCGCACACATCAATGAAAATAAGTTAGAAGCTATAACTTTATAATTTTCATTTCCGCCTCAAAAGGCGAGACTTTCAGTTGTAAAAACTTTCAGTCGGTTAAAAAGGACTTTTCACAGCGTTTTGGAATGTTGTTGATCGCTTTATGGACCGAAGAGAGCTCCAAGGCCGCTGGACAGCTCCTCTTCGCTGAGCTCCTTCTTCTCCTCTTCCTCTGCCTTCTCCTCCTTCTTTTCCTCGGCCTTCTTCTCAGCAACTGGCTGAGCTGCTGGTGCAGCTGCAACAGCTACGGGAGCCGCAGCAGCCGACTTCAGCACTTCATCGATGTTTATCTGCTGGAGGGCAGCTACCAGAGCCTTGACTCTGACCTCATCGACCTGAATCCCAGCTGATTCGAGTACCTTCTTCAGGTTTTCTTCATTTATCTCCTTCTTGGCACCGTGCAACATTAGGGAAGCATATATGTACTCTATCGCAACTCACCTCATGATTTGTTTCAGGCTGTTAGTTTTTTCTTTTCAAGCATTTTTATAGATTTCCCAGAAAAACTGAGATAGAGAAAGAGCGCTTTATGGACCGAAGAGAGCTCCAAGGCCGCTGGACAGCTCCTCTTCGCTGAGCTCCTTCTTCTCCTCTTCCTCTGCCTTCTCCTCCTTCTTTTCCTCGGCCTTCTTCTCAGCAGCTGGCTGAGCTGCTGGTGCAGCTGCAACAGCCACCGGCTCTATTCCTATCTCTCTCGCCTTCTCGCCGAGAGCGGCTACCAGCGCATTAGCCTTCCTGAGGGCTGCAGAGATTACAGCTTCTGCAGTCTCCGGGGTTATGAAGCCTGCTTCTGCCGCCACTGCTACAGCCTTTCTGTAGGCCTTAGATATCGACAGCTTAAGGACTTCCGGCTCTGGATAGGCGATTTCGGATGCGAAGGCGAGGGCAAGGGCATATGCTCTCGAAATCTCCGCAACATACTGATCGAGATCTATCTTCAGCTGCTCAGCACTCAAGAAAATGCCGTCCTCGAGGGCGAACTCAATTGAGATGCCCTCTTCCGATGGATAGATGCCGAGCCTCTGGAGCATTGATGCAAGATCTTCGCTGATGACATCTCCCGGCTTGGCTAGGACCGTCCTCTTGGCTATCCAGATGGTCCCTCCCTGCACTTTGGTAGGTATCCTGAGCTTTCCGAATGCGCTCAGCAGAGGACCTGGAGGGAGCTTCGTATCCATTGGCTCCACGGCGATTTCCTTCTCAACCTTCATTCCAGCTCTCGCTGGAGCAGGAAGCCTCACTCTGCTTACCTGAGAGTAGAGAAGGAACGGATTCATCTTGGAGAATATGAAGATCTTCTGTCCCTTTATCCTGTTCTCGAGCTCCTCTGCCCCCTTAATTCCGGAGATCTTGGCAGCGAGGAGGAGGAGGTTGTTCTTGGTGCTCTTAATCACGATTTTATCTTTGTGCTTCTTCTCGAGGAAGTACTTGACTTTCTGAAGGAGAGTAGCGGAGAGAGAGCCCGCATCTACTACAGCGAGGACTGGGTATTCCTTGAAGAGCTTGTCAAGCTCTTCAACTTCTTGCCTCTTTTCTGCAGGAATCTCTCTCTTCTTCTGAACCAATCTCATGGAGGTTCACCTGAGCGATACTTTTACGGGCTTGCTCATTGTTTTCTTGAGGTAGATTGCTGAAATGTTTGAGAGGCCTTTGAGCTTGTTTTCTATTGCATTCAGCACCGCGAGTGCGTTTTCCCTGAGCTCCTCTGGCTTGTTGTCCTCGCTTCCTATCCTAACCTGAATCTGCGGCTGGTCCTTTATCCTTACGATTGCGAGCCTTTTATACCTTTCCAGCAGAGATGCCAGATCCACTCTGGGAGGAAGAGGGAGGGGGGCTTTACCTCTCGGACCTAGAGCCGGCCCGAGAACTCTTCCAACCACTGACATCAGATCCGTCTGCACGAGGACCACGTCGCAGTTCTTGGCTACCTTCTTCGCTTTCTTCTTATCTTTGCTCAGCTCATCCAGGATCTGCCTGTCGATGACATTCTTCACCCCAAGGTTCTTTGCCTGAAGCGCGAGGTCTCCATCCGCGACAATGCATATCTCCGGATCCTTCTTGGGAGAATATGGGAGGAAGACCTGCTCCCTTATCTTGAATTCGGGCTTCTTGGGATCTATGTCCTTGAATACTATTATCATCTCTATGCTCTGCTTGAACTTCCTCTTCTCTCCCTTCTCAAGCAGCTCCTTTATAGCTTCATCGAGCTTTGAGGCAAGTGCTGCTGCCTGCGACATTTCCATCACCGAAACCAAACAGTTCAAACAATTTCGGTTACATCAGTTAAAAAACTCTGCTCATGCCTTCTCGTATTCATCGCTGTATTTGGCGAGCACATCATCGTAGGCTCCGCCTTCCAGCTCCTTCGCAACTTCCTTCGGATCCTTTCCGTTCACAGTGAGCCCTATGCTCCTAGCTGTTCCAAGGAGGCTTTTCACGGCACTCTTGATGGTCTTTGCCTTGAGCTCATCCTTAAGGGCAACAGCGATCTCGGCGAGAGCCTCGATGCTTATATCGCCCACCTTCTTGTGCGCTGGGTCTCCACTGGGCTCCTTGGCTCCTGCCTTCCAGAGGAGGACATCGGAGACAGGTGGAGGAATTATCTCGAGGAGGTAGTCCCTGCTCTTCGGATAGACGTAGATCCTCACCTTGACTTCCTTCCCCTTAAGCTTCGATAGCTTGATGTTCAGGTCGTTGACTACCGCTCCTGGGTCTATTCCGTATGATCTGAGCTCCTCCACATCCTTTTCCTTCGCTTCTCCTTCTGGTAGGGTTAAACTAATTATTTTCATCTCAATGCTCATGGCTGGTTCCCCTTCTTGACAAGCTTAACATAATCCCCGCTTACTGTGACCTTTAATGGATATGAGGATTCAAGTATGTTGAGGATGAGCTCCTTCCTCTCCCTTTCCACTTGAACGACCTGAGCCTTTATCCCCTGGAGGGGCCCAGCTATTACCTCTACTATATCTCCTGGGCTCAGACCCTCTATTACCTCCTTCGGCTTTATTATCCTCTCCACTTCCTCCAGGCTCATTACTCCCTGCACTCTCCTCCTGAGGTGCGGAATGTCTCTGATTGCTGCATCTACGGCGCTGCTCTTCGGAGACTCCAATATGAGGTAGCCCTTCAGATCCGGGTGTGCAATTATCGAGTAGATTTCCAGGCCCTGAGACTTGACCTTGTTCTCTATCATGAGGGCAACGTTCGCTTCCTGCCTAGCCGTAGCTCTCACTAGGTAAAAAGAGCTCTTCGCCTTCTTCGATTCTTCGCTCTCGCTCAACTGCATCATCCTCCCCTTATTGCTGGGAACACCACGGTTACCAGTATGTGGATTATGTACGCTATCGAGCCCACCAGAGTGAAGCCTAGGAGGTTCAGCCTGAGCAGCAGCTTGAACTCCTCGCTGTCAGGCCTTCTTGAGAGCTTCCAGATCCTCCTCCACATTGCGAACATGTCCTTCAGCTTTCTGCTGAGCCCCTCTTCCTCGCTCATCCCAAATCATCTTTTTCCCTTTTTCCAACCCGCGCTTTTTCGATATTGTGAGTGCCGCGGCCGGGATTTGAACCCGGGTCACGGGCTCGAAAGGCCCGCATACTTGACCGGGCTATACTACCGCGGCCCGCATCTTAACTTTCTAATCAGGGTTTATAATAGTTATTTCATCAGCTGTTCCCTGAAGGGGGAGATTTGCTGAAGCGATCTTTTGTATTCAATAGCTTGAAGAGCTTGACCGCGCTGTACAGAGAGATGAGCGCAACAATCTGGGAAAGGTCTAGGTTCATGACTGAGTAGCCCCCCCTGTACTCAACGATGAAGAAGGGGTATATAGAAAAGCTAGAAGGTAGGGAGAAGATGTAGTAGTAGAAAGATGCGATGAAAACGGCTCCCGTGATGAGAGAAGCGGCCCTCAAAAGCTCTTCTTTCTTCCTGTTTTCCGAGCTAATAAGAGAGAGGGCGAGGAAGAAAAAGAACATCAGAGCGAGAGTAGCTTGAGCAGCAGTCAATTCCATCAGCCAGCCAATGCTTTCAGCTATGAAGATATTCCGTTCATTAAGATTCAATGGGATGGGAAATTAAAGATTGCGGTTTGAGCTTTTCGAGACATGTTCCTTCTCACCGATAAGCTGTGGAGAAAAACCTAGAAAGAGAGCTTGAAAATTTTCCCTCTCGATTAAAGGAAAAAAGGAAACTCAGCATCATTATAAATGGATTGCTGTTAGAACATTACCTGCTTTTCGGTTCGGAGAAGAGGTGCCAAAAGAATGTTGAGGACGTGCGTCACGATTACGACTTTCAAGAGGGCATGGGCTCTCCCATACTCAATTTCATCGCTCAAAGAACAGAGCATCCATCCGGACAAGGTTGTATTTGTGCTTAAACCTTCAGGCGACAAGAGTCAAGAAGTGATCGAAAATTCAGCCAGCGGTCTGAACTATGAGATAATCATCCAAAATAGCGGGAATTTTGCAAAAGCGTTGGAGCTTGGAATTAATGCCTGCAGAGATTTCGATCTGATCCTATTCCTCGACGACGATGCTATAGCAAGGAAAGATTGGATAGAAAGATACCTGCGCTTTTTTGAGAGAGATGAAAAGGCAGGGGGAGCTTCAGGAATTATCTACAAAGGATTGCTTGCTGATGGAAAGATTGAGCTCGTTGATGAGCTTTTCTATGATTATAGCATAGCGAGAGGAGGGATCCACAGAAAGCCTCTGCCAGAATACGAGGATTATTGTGAGTGGATTTCAACTTCTGGACTGCTTGGCAACAGGAGGTGCGAAGGGGAAGTCCTTCCATCAGTCATTCTCAGTGGTGTCAACATGGCCTTCAGAACCAATGCTATTGAGGGGTGCCCAATAGGCGAGCTCTTCAGCAAGAGTAGGAAATGCCTCCATAACGAAGAAATGCTGAGCTACTGCGCTCGCAAAAAGGGGTTCCACACATACAGGATTGGGAGCAGAGAAACTGCTCCGGTCGTTTACCATATAGCGGGCATAGAGAGTCTCACAAGAGGAAAGGGATTTTCTCATAGGTTCTGGATCACGTACGATTTCGCTAGAGATTTCTGGAGGCTGAAGATGCTTGGGGCAGACGTCAGCATTCTCCACTATCTGATTGGAATGCTTGTGATATCCAGAAAGGATCCCATTGCATCCATTCCTGCCGTAATTTATGCTATGCTTGGCTGAATTCCTGCTGGGAAAATACAAGAAAATTTTGTTTTAAAATGCTATGAAGAAGTGAAGATTCGAGAGCACGAACCACTAGTATATACATCTGAAAGCCTTCCAATTTATGACGAGGATGAAGCTTATAAATTTCTGCGAGCATTCAAACTGCAGGGTAGAGCGAGCATATCGGGCTATGAGGGATACTTAACCCCAGCAATGAGGATGAGGGTTAGCCCTGAGCCTATAAAAAAAGATCCAAATGGGGGGATCTTTGACCTTCTTGGTTGCGATGCAGATGACAGATGCAAACCCGAACAGATGCGGGGAACCGAACCTCCTAAAGGGAAGCATTGCTCTTCAGGGCGGGGAGAAAGTCAGCTTTCGGAGCTCCCTATAAGCGTACGGGCTCCAAATAAGAAGCAAAAAAGAGAAGAGCATGAACTTGAACCTGTTTTTTATTGCAAGAAGAAAAGGATAACCTTTCCACATTTTGTACAGAGGATATACAATTAAGTTCAGAATATTGACAATAACAAGAACGAAAAAGAATCTAAGAGAGAGAAACAAAGTGAATGGGAGGAGAAGCAGAGAAAAAAGCAATATCGCATTCGGCAGATGCTTCAAAAGAATAGGCTTCAGGAACCTCCCCCTGGAGAATTCCAAAGTTCCCTCTTTGATAGCTTCAATGAACTGGACAATTGCTTTCTTCTTTGAAGCTTTGATGTATTCGGTAGTATTCATCCTCCAGTACATATCGCTCTTAGCATCTTTCAGGAGATTCACGTCGACGATAAACCTTTCTGTTCCAAGAGCGCGGAAAGAGGAGAAGCCATCCTTCAGGACTTGAAATGCGTAATATGCATCTTCTCCGAAATTGAGGTCTTCGTCGAACTTGATTCTCTCGAAGATACTCCTGGAAATGAGCGTGGATCCCATACCTATTCGGATGCTAGGAACAATTTCCAGATCGATTCTTTCATCGCTCATCTTCACAGAATCCAGAAAGCTCTTCGCTTCTTCGAAATTCTTGAAATATCTCGCCTCCCCAGAGAGGTGGATTATTGATTCTGGAAAGGCCCGGACAATTTCAAGCGCTGTTGAAATGATGTTTCTGTTAAGGAGGATCTCATCTGAATCTATGAAGAGCAACCAACGAAATCCTTCTCTAACTGCTTCACTCAAGCATATGTTCCTGGCTTGCGGTATATTCGTCGCCGGTGCTTCAATGATCTTGCCGTTTCTCCCCTCAAGCCTCTTTCTAGCGATTTCGACTGTATTATCTCTGCTTCCTCCATCTACAATCACAATTTTATCCGGCTGACGGCTCTGCCGAAGAATGGAGTCCAAAACATATGCTATTGTCATCTCTGAGTTAAAGGTAAGCACGCAGACGCCGAGCTTGTTACTGCTGTCCAAAGCGCGGTTCCTCAGTCTCTTTGACAGCAATCAAGGAGAAAATATCTTTTCTCCTTTCAACTAACCAAAGTGAAAGAGATCCTTTGACATGAAAACAATATAAAATAATAACAGTTAATAAAATGAAATAAAGGTGCATTTGAGTGATATGTTTCTTAGGAAAACTTATCGGCAGAAATGAAAAAAGCAATTTTCAAATGCTCTTAGAAGCTATTAGTAAAAACAGAATAGCAGTTCAGATAGATCCTGAGGTCTATACTGTAGTTGGACTCCTTGAACGTTGCGTTCTTAAGAAAGATCTGGAGAATATTTTTAGCGAAGAAATAATAGACAAAATAGAAAAACTCATTGAATATTTATCCAGTTTGCCACCAGAGTTCAATTGTAAAATTGAATTATCTCCTGAAAGCAAAGAACATCTCATACTAACTCTACGTAAGGAAAAAAATTATTCGTAGCATAACGCGTGAATTAGAAGGTTATATTCATGCGGTTAGTTCCCTCGTAGATGCGATTTGGCATCTATTTTTAAAAGAGATAATAGACCGAAATACTCTTAATTATTCTTAATTATAAAATTACAAAACCAAATACATTAATTGAAAGAACACGATTTCATGAAAAGATCGCTTTCCCGATAAAGAGCATTAAAATGCATTTATCTGTTAGTAAAGAAGTTATTGGTATCTACACATCTGATACCTTTAGCGATTTAGCATTCAGTTATATTCTAGAAACAATAAGCAACATCCTAAAGGGGATATGTCAAATATCTGTCAAACTATTCGAAGAAAAAGTTATGCTATTTGAAAATGATGTACGAATTTATGCTGGAAGATTGTATGGAGGCGAAAATGAGAGGGTAAACAACGCTGTCCAGCAATACCGTGACATTGTGAACAACATAAAAAACGTATGCGACAAAAGTAATGATAAGATGCTAGACAAGATATATGTAGTTGTAGAAAAAGCGAAGAAAACCACTCTCAGCAGTACTTCATAACAAGTATATTCAAACTCACATAATAAACGCTTACGATAGCATCAGATAATTTTCACTGGCAATTTTTAAGTTAGTATTTCTCTAGGTACTCTAATATATCGAATGCCGAGTTTAATACTCTTTCCAAAACAACATCGTTGATTTTAACTTCGATTTTGACTTTATTCCACGGTTGGCTTGTTAGTTCCACTTTCGTAGGATTTAAAGTGTAGTGATCTGCCGCAACGCGACGTGAATATATGGTGAATACGGCAATAGTCTAGGCCTTGTTTTAATAAGTCTTCGTTAAATACTTTAAACCGGAAACTATCTCTGAGAGGGCCGTTACCACGCAAGCCCTTCAAATAGGTCTTCAAAGACCAATAATTGAACAACGCAAAATAAACAGAGCTTATAATCCTTCGAATTACTACTTCATCTGATACGTTTGCTCTATCCTTAGAAAGTTCCATAAAATATTTCAGAAGCTTGCGTGGATTTAGCTTCTCTGGGTCTTGAGCCCCTCCCAGCATACAAGAGCCACCCGACCAGCGACATCATCGAAGCCTTCACTAACAAGCTGCTTCTTAACGATCCTTGAAAGAAGCTTCCACTCGTCCCAGCCACAATCTTCAATGTATATTTCAACGAATAGAAGCTCTCCGGTCTCTAAATCCTGTGCAAAACTGATATCAGTTACTTTTAGCTCTAGAGTATTCGTAAGCCACACGACCAAAGAAGCAAGTTTTCTCAAGTCTAAGAAACCGAGCTTCACGATATAATCTATAACCTCTTCAGCCTTAGTGAAGTGCTTGAGCATTGTTATAACATCCTTCTCTTCAAGCTTCCTTAATGCATTATATGATTGCCGGAGAGTTAAAACTGCCCTCTGCTCTGTAGTAAATTCCATTGATAGGCGACTAGAATATATGGGTTCATTGTCAACAAAACGGAATTTTTAGCGTCCTGGAAAGATCTCTCGATGCCAATGTAAAAGTCCTTTGTAGTTAACATGATTAATCACCTCACTTTCCACAATAACTATAACTATCTTACCCCCCTAAAGAAACTTCACGAAATTCTCTCCAGCTTACCTTGGGCACCCATCTCACGGCATATAGGGGTAGACCTTGAAATGATTTGAACTGTGTATTCTTGGAGATCATTAAAGGCTCAATCTCAGCCCTAATCAAGTACCTCCCGTTCTTATCGTCCTCATAAATAGCTTCCTCATAAGCAGGTAGTTTTTCCGTGATCTCCACTCTCACCCAGCCCTCACCAATAGATTTGCCTGGCTCCAACACAGGCTTGTCTTTAACTTCATTTAAAGCAACATTGGAAGGGTAGACTGACATACCAACAGTAGCATCAACATCAAAATCCATCCCAAAAGGGGAAGCCTCCTCCCTGATTCTCGCATCAACAATAGCTACACGCAGGATAACAATGCTTCCGTCGTTCACTTTTACATAGCCTAACCTGCTGTCTTTTAGCTTCAGCTTATCAATAACATCTACACCCATAAGTTATCCCTTTATGCATTTGTTTTATGCTATTATACATAATAATCTTTTGTGCAAATAACTTTATGCGTGATATATTTGTGAAGTGGCGACATCAGGTTCTGCGTCAGAGACAGATGAATGTAGTTGAAGGAATTCCTCGTTGAATCGTTCTGCATATTTATCCAAAAAAGAATAGGACTATAGGTTGTAGTGGATGTGGAGTGATAAAGAAGATGATGTTTGTCAAAGTATCTCTTCCTTGAGAATTCTATGAACTCTCAAGGATCCGGGGCGTGAGTGCTAAGATGATGTAACCATTGTTGTGATACCAATGCGAAGCATAAAATTGTCTAACAACTTCACACCACTAAACTCCTTTCAAAAACTTTCAACGCGAAGTCTTCTACAACTTTAGAGAGTTCGCATACAGTTGGTATTTAAAAATATTTAGTAGATGCTGAAGCCACCGTGAGGTCGCATCAGCTAATTTCTTTGGTAAATTTGGACAGGTCGTAAATTAGTTGAGCAACATATTTTCTTAGTTGCTCAATTTCATTCCCTTTTAAAGCTTCTACCCTATTTTCCTCAAAAACTTGTTTCTTTAGGTTTTCAATTCTATTAAAGATCTCTAAATAGTAAGGCTCTATTTTCTTGTTATCTATAAAATCTTTTTTGAAAGCATCTTTTAGATTTAAGCCTAAAGCTTCTTCTACCTCAGATACTTCAAGATTGTCTGGAAGTCCGTGTATATATTTTAATGCTGCGGCTATGGTCTTTTCCAGAACTTCACATGTTTTTTCCAAAACCTTTTTTTTCTTTATAATTTCTAATGCGTTTAAAATTGAAAACATCTTATCAACGAACTTTTCAGCTCGTTCGATCCACAAATCAACAAGATGCCCGTCTGCCTCAAGCATCTTTCTATGTTCTATATCTTTTCTGATTTTTACAATCTCTTTAACCCAATCTGCATACTCCTGTTCAACGATTCCTGGTCTAACTAAATA
Source organism: Fervidicoccus sp. SLHALR4 (assembly GCF_058692745.1). Taxonomy (NCBI): domain Archaea; kingdom Thermoproteati; phylum Thermoproteota; class Thermoprotei; order Fervidicoccales; family Fervidicoccaceae; genus Fervidicoccus; species Fervidicoccus sp. SLHALR4. The sequence continues at coordinate 32,210 of NZ_CP182483.1, forward strand.
TTCTACAAATGTGTCGTAAAGTTTACTTGGAACCGGGGGCTCAACATCCATAAACATTAAAACACTTTGAGCGGAATTTACGATAGCGTAATAGCAATCCTCTGCCAGTATCAACAACTTAACGCCTTTCGCCCTAGCTATCCTCCTAGGGGCGTCTTCCATATAGCTTTCTATAGCTTCTCTCGTCCCCTGAATTTTCCCCATTTTCAACAGCCTTTTCCAAGGCATGAAGAAACCGCTATCGTAAAGGGGGATCCCCTCTCTGATGGCGTTGTGAACCATTGGGTGCCCAGATTTAACATAGTCAATGAACATTGTTAAAGTAAATGGAGGCAGGATCGAGATACTCTCAGAAATTTCTTTAGCTATCTTTTCAATTTCTTTATTTATAGCTTCAAGCTTTTCAGGAGTTAATTCTTCTTGGGTGTCGTCAATTATGACGAAAACGTCTATGTCGCTTTCCTTTTTTAATTCCCCTCTTACTACGGAGCCGAAAATAACTATTGATTTTATTAGACCATCAAATCTATTTAGGACTTTTTCTCTAAATTTTTGCAAGTTCTTCTCTACTAATTCGCTCAAAACTCTATACCTACCATTAATTCAATAAGTAAAAAATCTTAATATACTTTTCAAACTAAAAAATTACTCAGTGGTGTATAAATGTATGTATTTTAGTGATTTAAATGCCATTGAAGCGAAAATTGATTCTTCCTTTAAGAAAGCCATACAGAAGAAAGGTATTCTAAAATTTATAAGATTTCTTTTTAATGATGAAATAGCAACCGAGGAAATAGCTAGAGAAGTTGTTGACTGCTTGAAAAAAGAAGGCCTAGGAGAAGAAGCTAGGAAATACCTTGAGGAGGATTCTAGCCTGTTCTTTAAGGAGCTCGTAAGTGATCTTAGGCTCTTAGATTACTTAGCAGAAGACATCACTCTGGACCAAAACGATATTCTCTGGTTTAAGGGGGAGCCAGTAGCTTACATAAGCCACAATATAAAGCCTATTAAAGGACGGAAAGAAAAGCTTAGAGAAGCATTGAAGAAAATCCAGCAGATAAGAGTTGAAGCAGAATCCGGGGAGGCTCATTCTGGAGGCTTAAAAATAGGGAGAGAAACAGCTCATAGGCTTGGAGAATTCAAAGATAATTTAGAAGGCGGAAAAGACCCTATTTCAAGAATCCTAAGAAACCTAGATAGTCTGCCTGAACTCGACTTTGAGAAAGAAGAGGAAAGTAGGAGAATAGAAAAAGAGCTCAGAGAGAATAAAATAAAAGTTAAAATTTTGGAAGAATTGCCTTATGTAAAAATAGAGAATAGAAAAGTGCTTGGTTTTCTGCCTAGGCAACATGTTACGCTTAACCCAGGTTATGAAGAATTTTTCCACAATCATTTAGGAGATTATTCTAGAGATGAATTATATAGGGCTTTAAAAGACTTGGAAAGAGAGCTAAAAAATTTGGAAAACGGACTGTATAATAAGATAAGAGCTTTGAAAAAAGAGTTTGAAAAAAGGGAAGGAATAAGCAAAAGAAAAAAACTAGCTCTTTTAAGTGCAGGAATTATAGCTGCAGGAATTGGAGCCTATGCTTTAAAAACTTATTTGGAGCATCAACAGTCTTCAACATCTCCCCTAGAAAATAGTTTTATTTCTTATGCTACAGAGCACGGTTTTTCTAATTCTACAGCAAAAAGTTTTTACGAGAATTATGAAATTTTTGTAAGAAATTATTATCCAGATAATAAAACAGATTTATTAGTTTTGCTAAACGTCTATAGTAAAAACGCCACTTTGCTAGATGCAGCAAAACAAAAAGTTTATAACGACTCTAATGTAACAGATAAATCTAAAATATTACTGGAACTTTCTAAAGCTTTATATGATTTGAATGAAAAAAGTCTAACTGATATAAGCTTAAGTTACTTAGGAAATTTAACAGCTTATTTAAATCAAACCCCGGTTAATTATTTTGAGAAAGAAAAACTATGGAACGTTTTGAACATTACAGAAAATTCACCAGTAGTTTTAAATGGCCTTAGTGAAAAATGGCAATTAAACGCTTTTGATGACTTTTTGCTTACATATCTTGCAAACAACAATTATCAAAAAGTTAAAGATTATCCTTACTTACTCTGGGCTCTTGCTTATAAAGGGGGTTATATAGTAGATTTGATACATCAAGCGCATATTGCTGTGTTAGGAATGTGTCCTTGTTCTCCAGACAGAGTTAAAAATTTTGATATTATGAAAGACTACGGAACAAACCATACTTATTTAGAACTTTTGTTAGCCAGAGAAAATCAAATTTTAGATTCTTATGAAAAAGGACTTTGGTTAATAGGTTTAAAACCAGAAGAAATCCTTCCTTTAACTGGCAATTCAAAAATAACAGCAGATCTTTGGATGCTGCAAGTTACATTGCCATTTTCAATTATAAGCGGAGATGCATTAAAAGGTAATTGGATAGATCGTGTTTATCCGGATTTATGCAGAAATTATCCAGAACAAGTTATACTTCTAGCGTTTTCCCATAACCTAGATGCTATGAATAAACTGCAAAAAATGTATTCTGATTATTTAAATAATGCTACTTTTAGGTCTTTGATGGATAATAGAATAAAATCCAGTATTGAAGACGATGGCCAACTTAATGCTGAAGGAGCGAGAGATTTAATGGCTTTGTTTAATAACGGAAGTATTTATACAAAAGCTGGATTGTTTATAAGATCAAGCTTGGGTTATCAATCGCAGTATGGTCTACCAGATATTGACTTGAAATATGAAGAATATAGAGTTAGTTTACAGCAAGTTTTTGGATCTTCCATAGGTTTGCCTATATTTGGAAGTCTTGCTGGATTTCCTCTACCTAACGGATCTTATGGATACGATGGCATGATGACACTTCCTTTAACCTATGATGATTACAAGCTTTTGAAAAGCGTAGACCCAAGCGAGCTTATATGGGATAATGTAACCATGCAACTTTATCCATTTATTACTAGAACAAATGCCAACTATTATCACTATCTTACAGGTCTTGTTCGAATTCCAGGCATAGAAAAATGGTGGATTAGTTATCCAGCACCTTGGAAAGGCAGTTATTTTGTAAGCAGTGAAATGATTCTTGTTTATGAGTATAGACAATAAAAATTAAGTTAACCAACACAAAGATAACTTTTGCCACCAACATTTTTTGTATCTCCTGGCTTAGCACAACTTCCATCATTAGAGTTTATAAGAGACATACAACAACTCTGTGTTCCACAGTCTTCGTCTTCATTTGAACCACATTCTTCACAAGTATGTGTTTATGTATCACATACATTGTACTGCTAGAACAATCGCTATTACTTTGACAGCTTCCAGCAGGTCTATCGCCTCATACAATGTCGTGCTTCCATGTGAGATGCTATCACCCCTGGATAACGACTCGCCCTTCCTCGGAGTAGAATAAAAGCAGATTAAGTCTGCCATAATATATAAACTTAGCATGAAGCTACTAAGACCATGCAGTATTTAATCATTTTATGATGAAGAAGTGCGGCGGCCGGGATTTGAACCCGGGATCACCGGCTTGGGAGGCCGACGTCCTAGTCCAGGCTAGACGACCGCCGCACGTCCGATTTTTTCATTGTTGTAAAGACTTTAAAAGCTTTCACGGAGAGCTTCCGCTACGTTTTTTCATTGGAAAATTGGAGCTCAGCATTTCCGGCTGTCTTCACGGCACTGGAGCTCGAGAGACCCTCTTGTCATCACTGCCCCGCATTTTAAGTTGATTGGTTCCCTTAATTTACTTAACATGGGTCCTTATCGAAACTCATTAAATATCTACTGTGAATCTCACCCTCCAGATGCTGTCTTCTTTCGCTATCTCCATGAGGGAATATGTCGCAGCTTTGACGTGGGTCCTGGCTTCATGCTTCGCAGGGTTGTATCTCTCCCCTATGAGCTCCCCCTCGAGAATAGGTTCAACATCCTCCGATATTTTGTGGACTTTTGCCTCCTTAACCAGGAATCCCTGCGAATCGAACAGGTAGATTATCTCCTCTATCCATCTGTAGAGGAGGTTCTCCAAATCATATCCGGCCACAATAACCTTCTTCCTCTCCTTTCCCTCGAGAGTCTCTCTGTTCACCATTATCTCTGCTACCCCTATTGCTGCGCACTCGAAAGCTTTCTCGAGTGTCTCTCCCCAAGCCTTTACGACAATGTCCGAAGTGTGGTCTTCGTAGTCGAAGCATTTGCTCTGCAATTCACTCCACCGAATGAATTATATTAAACAGAAAGGGTGGTTAAAGGTTTGTTCTCTTCTTCGAGAGCGCAGATGAGCCTATCCGCTGCCATCCAGGCATCAAGCTGAATTCCCCCGTACAGGGATAACCTGTCTGAAGAGAGAGACAGAACGCTTTCCGAGAAATCTCCGTGCGGGAAGCCTCCCACTCCAAAAATGAATTGGGGGAAAGTGTACTCGGCAAGCTCCTTCCTCTCCACATTTCTCCCGCTCTCGTGAAGGAGTATTAGCCTCTCAGCCCCGATATCCTCAAGAAAAGCCTTCAAGCCCTTCCCTTCTATCAGCCTTAGAAGGGGATCCTCCTTCGATGGGACTGCTTTTTCTATGTAGAGCTTCTGCATTAGGCCAAGGAACTGGAAGTAGTTCTTGGGGATCCTTGCCCTCTCGCTGACCTCGATGATGTCTCCCTTCCAGGTGTGTATGTATACTCTGAGCATTCCCCAGCGGTTGAGCGGGGAATATTGCGTTGCGAGGAGGAACTGGTGAACTATGTCCGGCCTTCCCCTTCTGGTAGATATGCCGCGGCGCTTCATTTCTTCATAGAAAATGCTCGTATCCAGAAGAACAAACTTGGGGGGTATGCCGTACCTCCTGGCAACTGCTTTTGCTTTCCTGCTCGAGGCGAGCTCACTTGGGAGGGTCTCGAGGGAGCTCTCTATAAGCACCAGTCCGTACTTTGGCGGAGCGATTGCCTCTTCACCGCTGTTCTATTGATGAATTCCATGAAATATGCTTTGCTTAAAAACTCAGATCAGCCATTCAGGCTTCTAAAAAGATCAAACACTGGCGACGAAGCAATAGCAGCAAACGCGGAACATCAAGTTGAGCGCGAACATCTTCATTAGAGATATGTTGAAGAAATATAATAATGTATTGAGAGAAAAGAGAAAAGCTGTGCAGAAAGAGGAGAATAATTGTGATAGAGATCGACGGTGTATCGAAGTCCTTCAGGAAGTTCAGAGCAATAGATGGGATTTCCTTCGACGTTAAAAATGGAGAGATAGTTGGCTATGTTGGGCTGAATGGAGCCGGAAAGACCACGACCATAAGAATTTCGGTTGGAGTATTGCCTCCTGACTCCGGCGATGTGAGGATTGATGGTCATTCGGTTTTGAGCGAAAAGAGGAAGGCTTCGGAGAGCGTTGGATGGGTTCCTGAACTGCCCATATTCGAAACGGACTTCAGGGCGATCGACTACTTCGTTTACCTGGCTGGATTCTACGGATACTCATCCAGTCAGGCGAGGAGGCTGGGAGAGGAGCTCTTTGAGAAGTTCGGACTCAAGGGATCTGAGAAGCTGAAGCTCTCGGCCTTCTCTCAGGGAATGAAGAAGAGGTTTGCCTTAGCCGTCTCCATGATCAACGATCCCCCCAACTTCATCTTCGACGAAGTCCTGAACGGGCTCGATCCTCAAGGAATAGCTTTCTTCAGAGATATGGCGGTGGAGTTCAGGAAGAGGGGGAAGGCGGTTTTATTCTCATCTCACATATTGGGAGAAGTGCAGAGCATAGCGGACAGAGTTGTCTTCATCCACAGAGGGAAAATAATTGGCTCCTACAGGGTGGAAGAAATCATAAATGCCGTGAAGCCCTCGATACTTCTCAGGATAGACAGGTACGATGACAGGGCTGCAGCTCTTCTGGAGAAGTACGGAAAGGTGGTCAAGCAGGGAGACCACATTCTGATATCATCGCCAAATGCGAGCTCCGGGGAAATAGCTAAGGATCTTGTTCAGAACGGCTACAGCGTCCTGGAGCTCAAGTACGAGGAGAGGAGCCTCGAGGACTTTTTCTTCGCGCTTCTTGAAAAGGAGGGGAAGTGAAGTGGGCGCCATTCTCTACGATTTCAAGAGGTCATTCTTGAGGCCCGCTACTCTGATCGCGCTTGTTTTATTTATAATCGCCGGCATAGGACTTTCATATTCCATCTCCATTTCGCTGTCAACTACAGGGGGTTTGGGATCTCTCTTCCTCGGTTATGCCGAGCTGAATTCGACTGAGGGGAAGTTGCATGTGGAACTGTACACCTACGATTACTCTCTGAATCCCGCGAAGGCCACAGCTAACCTAACTCTCTATCTCGTCAACTCAACTCAACCTTTTGGCAGCACTAGGACTGCCATATTGCTAAACCAAACGATCATGGATATCAATGGATATTCCAACTTGACTCTCTCCTTCGATCCTGATGAGTTCAGAAGCTTGGAAGAATCGGGACTCAGGCCCATCCTGACAATTCAGGTCTCAGGCACCGGCGGCTCCATATCTGTGGGTCAACCAATATCAGATGGCGTTCCCTACTGCAGCTCTTTCTGTCTCACCTTCAGAGGACCCGGGAACAGCACCATAAACGGCACAGCATCGGCCTACTACAAAGACAACATGACAGAGGTCATAATACTTCTCAGCCTCCCAGGAGAAGGGTACAAAATGTATTACATACCGAACATTAGCTCCATCATAAGCTCTGAAGGAAGCATCCTCAAAAACGCCGTATTCCTCGGGATGGCAACAAGCGGGCTGAACAGATTCACAATAGGTTCCGCGAGCGAGAACCAGTCTGAACTCTACTTCGCCCTCGAGGGGCCTGGAGGAGAGCTCTATATTGACTATATCCCCGAACCTCCACAACCGCTTCCCTCCTCATCTGTCCAGAGCAGAGTCGCAGGTGCGGCTCTGAGCTCAGCAGGTCTCTCGCTCTTCGCTGAATTCTTCCCTATAGTGGTTCTATACCTGGCATATGCTCTGATAGCGAAGCCCAGAGGAATGGGAGCACTGGAGTTCATCCTAGCTAGGCCCATCACGAGGTGGGATCTCTACTACACAAGATACTTAGCTGGCTCCCTCACAGTTCTGGCCTCATCATCGCTCTTCTTCGCTTCCTTCGCTGCCGCAAATTCTCTGCTCATTGGATACAACCTGAGCACCGAAAGCTTTCTCATTCTTTTCCTCGGAGTAGCGGGATCCCTTTTAGCTTTCTACAGCCTGTGCTACCTGATATCAACGATGGCTGGGTCCGGAAGATATCTTGCAGTCTCAATATTCGTCTACTTCTTCTTCACGATGGTCTACAGCCTCCTCTCATTCATCTTGGGGTACGAGCTCTACGGAGCTTCTCAAGACCTATTCACGAAGGTAACAGAGATCAGATACACGATGGACTACTTCAGCCCACTTGGCCTCTCAGACTTCGCCTCGTACTTTGTTGGAAGAGGGGTGGGTCTGAGCAGCTACGCTGAGGTTTCTACAGTAAATCCTGCCCTGGTCATCATCTCGGGGCTGCTCTGGATAGCTGTGCCGTTCCTGCTGGGATGGAAGAAGTTCAAGAAAGCGAACCTCTCCAGCTGAAGCGCTTCGAATCTTCAATGAATATGCTGACATCAGCGGAAGATGATAAGAAGAGTGACGGCCAGGTTTAGGGCAGCGAGGCAGTAGAAAATCATCGTGAACTTTCTGCTCTCCCTCTTCCGGATCAGCCTCTTTGCCCCTGCACTAAGCCTGGAGCTGTTCGCCAGCATTATCTGGTCTGCTCTCTCAAGCTGCTCAGAAAAAATTATGAAAATGCTGCTGCTGAGAGGGTTGCCCTTCATTTCCTGAACCCTCAATGAAATCTCTGCATCCCTCAGCTGGAAAGGAATGAGCGACCAGAGGAGGAAGGGAAAAGCTATCTTCCTCGTGAACCTGTAGAGAACCGCGGAGATGTCGCTCGGAGTCAGAATGCTCACGACCAGCATGGCCGAGAAGGAATAGAACAGGGTCTTGTAGAATATTCCGATAAAGCTTGAAAGAGTGAGAGAAGAGGAGAGCCAGAGGAACAAAGCGCCGGTTGAAGCCATCCATACGGCTGGAATTGAGGAGAGAACTAGCATGGAGAATGGCTCGATGAGCTCGCCGGTGGAAAGGTAGTATACTGTGAAGACCTCGGCGAGGAGAAGCAGGCCGAGCCAGGGAACCTCATAGAATGCCGCGATGAAGGCTGAGAGAAAGACCGCCTTTGAGAGGAGAGATGCTCTCCTGTGCTGGGCAGATGGATATACGAAAATGGAATTGATTATTATCCTGGCCAGCAGTCCGAGGGCTTCTCTCAGCACTCTTCTCCCCTCAGCTCTTCGATGTCGAGAACTTTGCTTGCTATCGATTCGAGGCTTCTGTCGTGAGTCGAGATGACAAGCATTCTTCCTGAATCAGCGAGCTTTTTGAAGATTTCCATTACTGCATCTCTGTACTCAGGGTCGAGCCCGACTGTTGGCTCATCGAGGAGGAGGATCGGTTTCGAGGAGAGAGAGGCGGAGATGAGAGAAATTAGCCTCCTCTCCCCGCTGCTCAGCTCCTTCAACCGCTTCCTGAAAAGGCTCAGTTGCCTCAGCTCTTCCAAGCCATTATTTTTCAAAGAAGACTGGATCTCTTCGTAAGCTGTTGGTCTGCTGAAGAACAGAAGGGGGTTGTCGGGGAGGAAGAGGGGAGGATGAGAAGAGGTTACCTTCCCCTTCCTCGGCTTCTCTATACCAGCCAGCAGCTTAAGGAGCGTGGTCTTGCCGGAGCCGTTTGATCCCCTAAGTATGTATATTCCGCTTCCCTCGAGCTTCAAGTTGAGCTTTTTGAATATGGGCTTTTTTACAGGATAGTAACGGTGCTCGAGATCCCTCACTTCTATCCTCGGCGTTTCGCTTATTTTCTCGACTGAAATCTCAGCAATTTTCTCGATTTCCCGGCTTTCCCCCTCCTTTTTCAGCTCAACGATCCTGCTCGGTATCCCCTCCCAGAAGCTCTCATCATGGGATGTTACAACGATTGCTTTTCCAATGCTGATGAGCTCCCTTACTATTTCTTTAAGCTCCATTCTGGAAGCCTCATCGAGGTAAGTCGTGGGCTCATCGAGGAGGAGTACATCGACGTTCAGGAGGATTCTGGAGAGGATTGCCAGCTTCTGTGTCTCCCCTGCGCTCAGAGTGAAGGTCGTTCTATCGTAGAGGCGATCGAGCTTCAGCTTCCTGCTGAGCTCGATCTCATCCTCTTCGCTTCCTCCCAGCATTTTGCTTATGAGTATCTCGTCTTCTACAGTATCTCCTATGACTCCGCTCCACGGCTCCTGAGGAACGATCCCCACCAAGCTGAGCAGTTCGCTGCTGTCCGAGATTCTGGGATCTCTTCCCCTGATGAGAAGCCTTCCTTCCGCTCTTCCGCTTATCAGCCTGGGTATGTTCCCGGCGAGGGCGTTCAATATGCTGGTTTTTCCAGCTCCAGTTTTCCCCACGAGGAGGAGGAGATCCCCTTCATTCAGCTCGAAGCTCACTCCGTCCACAACTGGATCTTGGTTACCGTACCAGATCCTCAGCCCTTCAACTTCGGCTGTCTTTTCCGTCTCCACCAGCTTTACCTCCTTCTTCAGCATACCCAGCCCTGCTCAAAAAGCCGTAGACGGGGATGGCAACCGCCGCTCCAACGAGGGCCTGACCGAAGTTGACCGGTACTTCTGCAATGGCTGCTATGCTGGGCCTCCCAGTGAGCGGGTTGCTCACGAAGTACTCATAGAGGAAATAGCCAGTGACCATGATGAGCCCTGCTAAAAGCAGAGAAGCGTACTTTGCCCCCCCACCTTCCTTCTTCTCCAAATAGAAGATCAAGATCGTCACAGCAACTCCAACTGCCAGCCACAGCTCCCATGGTATGAAGACTGAGTAGCTCAGGTTGGATACCGAGAATGTGACGCTTCCGCTGAAGTATCTGAAGCCTATGTAGGAAATGGTTCCCAAGTATATGAGGCTGACCAGAAGAGCGGCGGCCCACCTTCTCATCGCTCCAAGCCTTTTGAACAGGTAGGAGGCAACGTAGCCTTCCGCGAACTTTATGACCAAGGTTGCTGGCGCGAAGATACCATATCCAGTCGTAGCGTCTGCCAGAGAAGATCCTATGCCTGCAGCGAGCGCGGTCGTGAGGGGATCGGAGACAAGAGCACAGACGTAGATTGCAGCTTCTCCGAAGTTGAAGTAACCTCCAGTAACCGGCTGAGCGAACTGGAGAGCGACTGTGAACACGTAGACCAGGGCCGTGAATATTGCAGCCCTGACAAAGTTCACCTTCATAGCTCATCATCGAATTTGATTCAGGGCATTCGGGCTTAAAATGAATTATTGAACGTTCAATTAAAAAATTTTATGAAGGTAAAGAAAAAGCCTTTTCTGTAATGAACTCTTGAAAACTTTATTATTACATTCATAAAGATTTATTTCGAAGGTGAACTTCCGTGAAGTGCGTACCTGCTGTTATAGTGCATGGAGGAGCGGGGAGATGGAGCTCCTCTCCTGAGGAGAGGAGGGAAAGAGCCAGGAAGGTCTTGGAGGAGGCCGCAGAAGCTGGATACGAAATCCTGTCCAGAGGAGGAGATTCCATAGATGCTGTCGTTGAAGCGATCTCCGTAATGGAGGATTCAGGCGCTTTCAATGCTGGTAGAGGGTCTGTGGCAAATTCCGAGGGCTATGTTGAAATGGATGCAGGGATAATGGACGGCAGCACCATGGATGCTGGAGCTGTTGCTTCACTGAGGGGGATACCGAATCCAATTAGAGTTGCCCTCTTGGTAATGAGGAAGACCCCCCATGTGATATTGTCTGGGGAAGGGGCGAGGAAGTTTGCTTTAGAGAACGGCTTCAGAGAAGCTGAGGAGCTGCTCTCCCCAAAAATGCTTCCTGCAGGCAGAATATCCTCGCGGTCAGAGTGGAGAGGAGGAGATACGGTAGGGGCTGCGGCTGTTGATTCTCAGTGCAGGACAGCTGCGGGAGCAAGCACAGGCGGAATCTCAGGGAAGATGCCTGGAAGAATTGGGGATACTCCGATACCTGGGGCTGGCTTCTTCGCAAACCACTTCGCAGCTGCTTCAGCAACAGGTATAGGGGAGCTCATAACAATTCTCGGAATAACGCGAAAAGTTGTAGAGGAGGCTGCAGCCTTGGGGTCAATTGAGCTCTCTGGAAAGACGCTATTCGAGTATGTGGAGAGGAGGTTCAGAAGGGATACTTTCGGTGTTATAGGCTTCGACATAGAAGGGGGGTACTTAGCTTTTTACAACACGGAGTCGATGCCGTATGCCTACAAGAGGCAGGGAATGGCTTCACCTGTCATCGGAGGCTTTCCCTGACCTTCTGAGGATGAAGGTGAAGCCCCTCACCTCCACCAGCTCAGCCGAGCAGAGTTCCGCAACCATCTTAGCTGCATCTTTTCTCTCGACTCCCTGTGAAAGGAGGTTCTTGTTGATCCTGACCTTAACCTCTCCTTCTTTTTCAATCCTCCTCTTGATTTCTCCTATAACTTCCTGCGTTATCCCCTTCTTTCCAATTCTGATTTCGTTTTTTGCCATGTTCTCACTCCTTCACGACGATTTTCCTGTAAGCTCCACAGCTTAGGCACTTTATCCCAATGTAGCTAATCCCATTCCTCCTGTGGAGCCTGAACCTGGAGTTCCTGCCAGGAATGAGCACCGAGCCGCACTTCCTGCAGATGAAGATGGAGCGAGGCCTTCCAAGCCTCACGTTCAGCTTCCTCGATAGCTTCAAAACCGAGCTGCCCAGACCTTTCAAGTCAACTTCTGGATGCTGCACAGCAATGCTCAGTGCTTTCTCATATACAGCGAGGACTTCCTTCCTCTCTTTCCCAGAGCTAGCTCTGGCCCTCCTCTCTCTCCTTCCCATTGCTCCCCTCTCCCAAAATGAGGGATATGAGCCACTCCTTAGAAAAGGAAACCAAGTCTTCATATTTCTGCCCTGTTCCAACGAAGACAATAGGCTTCTTCGTCTCGAACGCTACACTCAGCGCGCTCCCTCCCTTTGTATCGGCATCCGCCTTAGTCAAGATGTAGCCGTCTACTCCTATCTCTTCATCGTACTTTTTAGCCTGCTCAACCGCATCATTGCCTGTGAGAGAGTCTATGACCAGGAGCTTGAAGTCTGGGCTTGCCACCCTTATAACCTTCTTCAGCTCCTCTATGAGGTCCTTGTCGATGTGTATTCTCCCGGCAGTGTCGATTAGAACAAGGCACAGGTTCCTCTTCTTTGCATAGCTGATGGCGTCGAAGGCAACAGACGCCGGATCGCTTCCATACTTGGCCTTTATTATGGGGACGCCGATCCTGTTGGCATGTATCTCGAGCTGCTCCTGGGATCCTGCCCTGAAGGTATCCCCCGCTACTATAAGCGGGGTGATCCCCCTCCTCATAGCTAAGTAGGCAACTTTAGCTATGCTAGTTGTCTTGCCAACTCCGTTTACGCCCATGAACACAATGACGAACGGCTCTTTATCTTTCTCGCACTTCCTCTTCGCTTCATCTATCAGATCAGTCCCAAGCTCCTTTACCTCTTCCCTAATGAGGCTTCTGAGGGCATCCTCAACTATTCCCTCGATCTCCTCCTCTTTCCGGATCCTCTTCCCAACGAGAGAAGCTTTGAGCTTAGATACTATCTGCTCAGCCGTGTTGTATGCTACATCGCTCTCAATGAGCTCCATGAGAAGGGAGCTCAGAGGTTCTTCTAGGTCCTCTTCCTTTATCTCCTTTGTCCCTATTTTCGCGCTTATTCCTTCAACGAACTTCGAAAGGCTTCTCTTCAGACTTCCAAACATCAGCTTTCCCGCGCTATCTTCCTTGTGCTGCGAGCGAGTAGACGAGATTCTGCAGCCTCTGGTACTCTTTACTTCTGTATTCCAGCTCCTTGGAAACCCTCTCTATCTCGCTCCTCAGGGTGCTCTCCCTGTCTTCGAGAAGCTTCACAGCATCTTGGAATGTGTTCTCCACATATATTCCTAGACCGAGGTGGACAATTGCTTTATCCTCTGCCTGACCTCTCACTCTGATGAGAGAATTTCCGTGCTTGTCGATGGAAATGAGCATCTCGCCGAGACCTCCCTGCTGAACTCTCTTCACCCCCTCGATTGCCGTTCTGGTTTCGACCAGCCTCTCGTTGAGGTCTTCGATCAGCTCTCTGAGCCCCTCGAGGTACTTCTCGAGCCTCTCCATGGTCTGAAACAGCGCCCCTGCATCCACCTGAACACTGCTCAAATCTTCCACCCCTCAATTTCGAGGAGCTCAGCGTTCTGCTTTAGTGCTGGCTCTGGAGCTTCCTCCACCTTCTCTATCTTAATGTGATACCTCTTCAGCTTGTGCCTGCTTCCGAGTAGAGAGTAGACTTTCTCAATTGCCTCCCTCTCGCTTGCAGCTGTCAGCTCCATGTTGAACTTCTGCTCTCTCGGGAAGTGGTCGTGAGAGATCAACATTTTACCACTGACTCTGAATATCTTCGGCATCTTGCTACCGACCTCTCAACTGGCTCAGAACTCTACTTGGATATTGAGGCTATTAAATAATTTCTCATGCATTCAGGCTTGGACCTTCCGCATCAGATGAAAGCGTAGAGGGGATCCGTTTTCCTCTTTATTTTTATTATTTCATTGAGCACCATCATGGAGTCGTCGCTCACGTAGCTCTTCAGCTCGGTCAAGAGCATCCTGGCGTGCTGGTCAGGAACGTCGGTGTAAAGGATGTCTCCTTCATTTATGTGCCTCCCCACCATAACGTTCCCTTTTATGGAGAGGGCGACCTGCATCCCAACCCTAGCTTCTTTTACAGTCTGGCCCCTGTCCTGCATCTGGTGAGCAACACCAACCTTCTTTCCTTCCTCAGTTATGAGCGGAGAACCAGGCTTGAGAACGCCTCCAAGGACCTCTATCCCCACTATGGCTGGGTCGCTCCTTCTGAATATGAAGCCTGGGAGGATCCTTATTTTGGCCGGCCACACAACTGATTCGAGCTTCCTCTCAACCTCCTTCCTCTTGAGTTCCTGCCTCCATTTGAAGTAGTCTTCGAGGAGCCTGTATATGATGTTGTTGATCAGCACATTGATGCCGGCTTTCTCCGCTTCCTCCTTCGCTTCAGGAAGGACCTTGACGTTGAAGCCAAGAATAACGCCGAGGCTCTCGTCCTCTTGCTTGGAAATGGAGGCTTCAATTACGTCTCTCTTCGATATCGGCCCTACATCGGCCAGCCTCACTGGTATCTTCTCTCTTCTCAGGGCTTCGACGAGAGCCTCAAGCGTCCCCAGAGTATCAGCCTTTGCTACTACTCCGGATTTATCGGTCTTGACCTTCACGCTCTCGATATCCTCAATTATCTTCCTTTTCGCCTCTTCGAGCCTGTCTGGGCTTTCCACCACCAGTATCGGTGAGCCTGCCAGCGCCGTATCGAGATCGGGGGCAACGATCTTCACTCCGCTGGATGCGTGAACCTCTTCCACGCTGATGAACTTGTCCTCGGGAGACCTTATCTCTTGAAGGGGCTTCGGCATCAGCAGCGCCCTGACCTTCGTAACGATTACGCCCTGCGTTCCTCCAACGACTATCGTATCTCCTTTTCTGAGAACGCCGTCATATATTACGCAGTCGATCGTCGTTCCAAGCCCGCTGACCTCCCTCACTTCCAGCACCACTCCCTTGGCAGGGCCTTCGGCGTAAACGAGCCTGTCTTTGAGGTACTGCTGGGCCAGTCCAGCAAGTACAGCGAGTAGCTCCGCTATTCCTTCTCCTGTTTTGGCCGATACTGGGACAATGCTCACTGTCCTAGTGAAGTCCCGTATTCTGTCGAACCTGTCGCTGCTGAAGCCGTACTTTCCAAGCTCGCCAACCAAGCTGTAGATCCTCCTGTCGAGCTCCTCCTTCACTTTGTCGCTCTGCTTCTGGTAAGAAGTGATGAAGGGTTCACCTGGGTAGCTCCTCCAGCCGGGCACCTTATCGATCTTGTTCGCAGCGACCAAGAAGGGAACTCTCTTCGATTTTATCAGCTGTATAGATTCTACCGTCTGCTCCTTGAACCCCTCCATTATGTCGACGACAAGTATGGCGAAGTCAGCAATTTCTCCTCCTCTCTTTCTCATGTTCATGAACAGCTCGTGACCCGGGGTGTCGATGAACAGCAGTCCCGGTATCTTCAGCTTCACCGGGATGATCTTCTTGAGCGGTTCAGCTATTTCCTCTATTACCCTGGCCGGCACGATGCTGGCCCCGACGTGCTGTGTTATCTCTCCGGGCTCTCTCTTGGCAACGCTCGTTCCCCTGATTCGATCGAGCAGGGTGGTTTTCCCGTGATCGACGTGGCCCATGACGACGACAATTGGCTGCCTCAGGGGAGGCTCCTTCTTTTTCTCCATTTTCAATCCCTGAAGTAGCATCTGCGCTAGAGATTAAAAACAATATCATCGGTAGTGCGCTCTATCTACCTCGGGAAAATTTAAAATGTCCTGAGCGATTAACGTGCATGGATGAAGCTGATGCGCTGGGCTCCGCCAGATACATGTGAAAAGAGCGAAGACGCCCGCGCATCGTTAATGAATCAGGATTCGACGGTTCCGGGAATGAACCGCTACAGCGGGGATTCTGGAATGTTCGGAGGGAATGAATATGCCTGAATTCAAACTGGTAGTCTCAGATCCTGCACCTCCATCGGAGACAGTAAAGGTCAAAGTAGTAGGGGATGAAAACATACAGCTGAGCAAAGAGCAGAAGGAGGGGAGAAGGCTCCCCGTTGCTGAAGTCTCGAAGGCGTTGGCCGAGAAGCTCAAGCTGGACGGCGGCGTTATTGCCCTGAAGATAGCCAAGGAGGGAGATAAGAAAGTAAAGTTGCACCTCAAAGCTGTAGTGCGGGATGGGATCGAGGAAAATGTAGTGAAGGTACCGCAGGATCTTCTGGCCGATAAAGTCGGAGAGCTGGAGGCTGAGGCTGAGGCCTTCAGATCCAAGGCGTTCCAGCTTCAGCTGGACGAGAATACGAGCAGAAGGTTTGTAGGCATGAAGATCGGAGACGAGATTGATGCCTCGATAATAGGTCTGGAAGGCAAGCTCGTAATAAAGGGCGGCAGCGACAACAGCGGCTTTCCAATGAGGCCGGATCTTCCAGGTGCAGTGAAGAAGAAGCTTCTCCTTTCGGGACCTCCGGGGTATCACCCCAGGAACAGGGGGGAAAGAAGGAGGAAAATGGTGAGGGGGAACACTATAGACGAAAGCATAGTGCAGATAAATGCCATGCTCATCAGGGAGAAGGAAAAGGAGGGCGAACAGCCCCCTGGAAAGTGATACCCGATGAGCTATGAGGAAAAGAAGCAGCCCGAAGTAAACATTGGAACTGCTGGGCATGTAGATCATGGAAAGACCACCCTCATATCCGCCCTAACGGGAGTATGGACTTCTAGGCACAGTGAAGAGCTCAAGAGAGGAATGACCATCAAGCTCGGATATGCAGACGGGGCAGTCTACAAGTGCGAAAATGCGCCTTTTCCCGAAGCGTTTCAGCCCTTTCCGGAGTGTCCTGAAGGATCTACACCGAAGCTGCTGAGGAGAGTCTCCTACGTCGATGCACCAGGCCACGAAGTCCTGATGGCCACGATGCTTGCAGGAGCAGCCATAATGGATGGGGTCCTTCTGGTGATAGCAGCAAACGAGAGAGTCCCGCAGCCCCAGACTGCAGAGCACTTCGCAGCCCTCAGCGTGATAGGACAGAAAAACCTGATCATCGTCCAGAACAAGGTCGACGTTGTCCCTCCTGAGAAGGCAAGAGAGAACTACAATGAGATAAGGAAGATGATAGAGGGAACATGGGCAGAGGGGGCTCCGATAATTCCAGTCTCCGCTCTCAAGCGGGGGAACATCGATGTTCTGATGGCGGCGATTCAGAAGTTCATACCCACTCCCGAGAGGGATACAAGCAAGCCACCCCTTATGTACGTAGTCAGGAGCTTCGACGCCAACAAGCCGGGAACGCCTCCGGAGAAGATGGTGGGGGGCATAGTAGGCGGGAGCCTGATCCAGGGGAAGCTGAGCGTTGGCGACGAGATAGACATCCTTCCCGGGATAAGGATCAAGAGAGCTGGAGGGAAGGAAGAATATGTCCCAATAACGACGAAAGTAGTCAGCCTCAGGTTCGGCGAGACGAGCGTTGAAACTGCTCTGCCCGGCGGACTTCTCGCCATAAGCACACAGCTGGACCCTTCGCTGACAAAAGGCGATAATTTGGTCGGCAGCGTTGTTACTAAAGCCGGAAACGAGCTCCCAGTGGTGAACGAGTTCGAGGCGGAATATCACCTCTTCGAGAGGGTAGTAGGTCTCAGAGAGAGAACTCCGGTCTCGCCGATCCAGGCAAGGGAGCCGCTCATGATAACAGTTGGAACTTCTGTCACAATGGGGATTGCCACGAGGGTTTCCGCAACGACTCTCACAGTCTTTCTCAGGAGGCCCATAGTAGCGCTTCCCAACAGCAGAATAGCTATAAGCAGGCAGGTTCAGGGAAGGTGGAGGCTAATAGGATGGGGGCTGATAAAGTAGCTGGAAGAATAGCTGTTCTGCTCGATGCCAATTCTCTCATACTGACGTTAAGGGGGAAACAGCTCTTCGAAGACATAGAAAGGATTCTGGAATCGATACCGGAGTACATCTGTCCAGATGCGGTAGTTAATGAGCTGAGATCCATTTCCGAGAGGGGTGGAGATGTGGGGAGGGCGGCGAAGTCTGCCCTTGAAGTGGTCGGGAAAAAATGCATAGTATTGGAAACGGGAGAAAAGAGCGGTGACAGGGCTATTATTAAGCTGACCGAAGAGCTTACGAGAGGGGGGAGGAAGGTGATAGTTGCAACGAGCGACAGAGAGCTGAGAAGAAGGCTCTCCTCCTTGGGAGTGAAGACCGTTTACTACAGAGAGTCGCAGCACCGATTCGAGGCTGAAGTGAGAGATGTCCTATAGCGCAAAGGTTATAATTTCATCATTTGAATTTAGAATGGAATCTCCCGTTTGAAGCGGAAGTTCCGCTTCTGTATATAAATGGAAAACTGACATGGTGATTCGAGTGTTCGTCATCACAAAGATTAAAGAGGTTGTCAGGATCCCTCCAGAGATGCTGAACATGGACATCAGCGAGGCAGCGAGGAGCATTCTGAACAGCAAGTACTCCAATCATTACGATGAAGAGCTGGGAATAGTCATAGGGGTTCTGAACGCTGTTGCTGATCCCATTGGAAAGATCCTTCACGGAGACGGCGCTTCTTACCACTGGACTGAAGCGGAGATCTTTTCGCTGAAGCCTTACATGAACGAAGTAGTCATGGGAGTTGTGTTCGATGTGAAGGAGTTCGGCCTGTTTGTCAGGATAGGCCCGATAGAGGGATTCGTCCACAAATCTCAGATATCTGATGAGTTTGTGGAGTATGACTCCAGCAGGCCTGCTTTCATTCTGAAACAGAGTCACAGGACGATCGAGAAGGGAGATGTTGTGAGGGCTAGGGTAATAGCATTTGGGTACAATCCTGAGAGGAAGGAGCTGAAGATACAGCTTACGATGAGGCAGCCCTATCTGGGGAAGATCTCTGTGAGAGGCGGGTGAGAGAAGTTGCCAGGGAAGCAAAAGGCTGGAGCTAAGCTTAAGGCATGCACCAAATGCAAGATGCTCGTCGACCCTGAAGTGGAAGTATGTCCTAACTGCGGCTCCAGGAATTTCAGCGAAGATTGGGAGGGGATGATTGTAATAATAGATGCTGAAAAGAGTGCTGTAGCTAAGATAATAGGTATAAGCAGACCAGGAATGTATGCAATCAACGTCAGGTGATCTGTTGCCCCTTCTGCTCTCATCGCAGGATCTGAGGAGCTTTCTCTCACACCCCATGCATCCTGTTTACAGGGGCGAAGCATTCAGGAGGACGGTTCTTTCCCTCAAGGGAAGAAAAGTAATAACAGTTGGAGATGTGGTCACCGCTGAATACGTCAGAGCAACAGGCTCTCCTCCTTCTCTGGCCTTCATCGATAAGGTCACCAAGAGAGATAGAGAAGTCTCCCCTCCTCTGTTGGATTACTTCGAAGATTACATTGAGGTCTCAAATAAGAGGGGAGAAGTGGATATTGAGCTCATGAATGAGGCCCTGAGCCAGATAGCCATAAACTTCAACGAGGGCGTGTCAACTTTAGTCTACGTGAATGGGGAGGAGGATCTGCTGGTCCTCGCCGCCCCAGTGTACTTCTCTTCACCGCTTTCGGTGCTGATATATGGACAGCCGGATATGGGAGCTGTAATTATGGAGCTTTTCTATCCGGTGCGGGAGTACCTGATCACCCTGCTGTCTCACTTGAGCCCTACTGCATGATGAACGCGCTTCAGATGGATGAAACGATCTTTATGACAGACCTGTTTTGGAGCTTCGAGTCCGCCCCGAGCCTCTGCTTGCTCCTCGCATCTACAGCATACAAGAAGCCTCTCTCCAGGTCGCTGTGAACGAGGCCGGCAACGCTTTTTGGCGTTGAATCTGCATCAACTAGCAGCGCGTCTGGAAGTATTCTCCCCTCCTTATCTGTGAGCTTTGTCGGATCTTCAACTGGAAATACAACTATTTTCTTCAGGACCTCGAAGACCAGGGAGTTCAAGGCCTGCTGAACGCCTGTTCCTCCATACATCTTCATGACTTTCTCTTCAATATAGTTGAGAGCGCCTCTCTGCTGCTTGGTCAGCTTCGATTCATCGAGGATCTTGAAGGAGCTGTCGCCGGGAATGTAGTCAATTATGCCCGCCTTGGCAGCCTTCTTGAGAGCCAGTTCAGATTCAGCGCTTGCTGGAAATATCCGCTCTCCTTGGAGCTCTGCTCTCATCCTCTCAATGTTCTCCGCGGCCTTAGGAAGATCTGCCTTGTTGGCAACGATCACATGTGGCTTGGAGGTTTTCCTGAGCTCTCTTGCGAACCTGAGAAAGTCTTCCTGCTTCCACAGCGAGGGCCTGACATTCAGCAGCCCCGCATTCTCCAAGGCTTCCACCACGGCCCCTCTCTTCACTGAAAGGCCGGAGATCTTCTCGAAGAGGGCTTCCTGCAGATCCTTTCTCGATGTCTCAACGCTCACCGAGAACTTCTGCCAGTCCGAAGATATGACCCTGGCGAGCCACATGTCGATCTCGTGCAGTATCTCCCGGACTTCTCTCACAGGATCCGAGGTTCCCGGAGGAACTGGGTTGCCGTTTTCATCGGTGGATCCGGAGGCATCGACGACGAGCAGGAAAGCATCAGCTTTCCTGAGATCGTCCATGAATTTGTTTCCCAGCCCTCTTCCCTGGTGAGCTCCAGGTATCAAACCAGCCACATCGATGAGATCCACGGGAACGAAGCGGTTTCCTCTGATGCAGTAGCCGGTCCTGGGATCGCATTTGGGAAGCGAAAAGTCCACATGGGGGCAATCAACTCTAACATATCCAACCCCTCTGTTCGGCTCGATGGTAGTGAACGGCCTGTTGCTTATCTCGACGCTTGCGAGGGTGAGGGCCGAAAACATTGTGGACTTTCCAACGTTCGTCTTCCCGACAATTCCTATTAGCGGTGGAGAATAGTTGACCAATTCTCTTCCATCCTCAATCCATTTTCCTGAACGCTTCTTCAATTATCATTCTACTGGCATCCTCCCTCTTAATGTTTATTTCGTACTGCTTCCTCGCAAGCTTTGGTTCGTAGACCTCAACTTCTGCGATACCCTTGAGAGAGTCGCGCAGATACTTCTCCCTTTCCTTCAAGTCTCTCAGCGGCAACATATCGTGCTTCCACATAGCTGTGAGCGGTTTGGGAATGAAGGGGTTGGCCGAAATTTTCAATTTAGCCCTCCCCTCCGACAGCTTCTTGATCTCCCTGACCTGCTGCACTATGGCATCTAGATCTTCCTTCGTCTCGTTAGGCAGGCCGAACATGTAGTACAGCTTCACAGATATCCCGTTCTTGAAGAGGGCTGATGCCGCCCTGAATATTTCCTCATCTCTCATCCTCTTGCCAATGCTGAACCTCAATTCTTCTCTCCCGGTTTCTGGGGCTATAGCAACAGTCCTCTGGCCGATCTTCTTGATCAGCTCGGCCCTATCTTCCGTAATGGTCTCAGCCCTGACGCTCGGTATGCTCCCTTCTATCCCCCTCTCTGAGAGGAATCTCAAGAGCCTATCCCCCAAGTTGGAGGCGAAGAAGCTCAGGGAGAAGAACGTAACCTTGCTCAGCATGTTTGCTTCCAGGCCCCTCTCTATTATCCTCGTCAGAGTATCGAAGGACCTCTCCCTCCTCATCCCGGCAACAGCAGCCTCAAGGCAGAAAAGGCAGCCCTCGCTGCAACCTCTCGAGACCTCGACCATGAGCGATCTCCCCCACACAGGCTCCACCTCCTCGTTCTGTATTTGGAGGATCGGGTGGAATGAGGAGTCGAGGTCCCTGACTCTGACTATTTCCCTCCTCTCGCTGTTCGGAAGCCAAAACCCTCTGACCGAGCCGAGAGAATCGATGAAATTCTTCTTCCCGGAATCCAAATGCTGCAGCGCTTCGATGAACTCTTCTCCAGAAACCTCAAACTCCCCCAAGAACTCAGCATCCGCGATTCTCGACATGGAGAAGGGCCATGCTGTTATGCTTGGGCCCCCCAGGATGAGGGGAGGGGATCCTCTCTCTTCAGAGAGGGGGGGTATCCCCGCTCTGATTAGTGCTCTGACGATCTCGATGTAGTCCAGCTCGTAGTGAGCTGTTGCCAGAATCAAGTCGAACTTTTTGAGTGGGGTTCCCGTCTCTATGCTCCGGAGCTCTTTGTCCCTGCTCAGAACCCTCTCGGCAAATACGTCCTCGAAGCTGTTGAGGTAGTAGTAGATCAGCTGGTATCCGAGGCTGGAAATGCTCGCTTCGTAGGTGGAAGGAAAGAGGAGCGCAATCCTGTGGGCAAACCTCCTCTTGACTACAGCATTTCTCTCCTTAGAGACCTGCCTCAACGTCTATCATCTTCCCTTAGAGCATAGCTCCTGGTCTGCTCGCACTTCAGTATTGCTCTGTCCGGGACATCCCTGTCCACTATGCAGCCTGCATTGATCCAGGCTCCCGCCCCTATCTTGACGCCCGGGAGGATGCTCGTGTTTATCCCAGTTCTGGCTTCATCGCCTATGACTGTGCCGAACTTCCTCCTTCCTGTATCAGCGAGCACCCCTTTGAGCAAAGACTTCACGCTCTTACCGTCATGCCTCACATTCGCAGTGATGGTCCCCGCCCCCAGATTTACTCCCTCCCCTATTATCGAGTCTCCAACGTAGTTGAGGTGGGGTACTTTGGCTCCCTTCATCAGTATTGAATTCTTCACCTGAACAGAGAAGCCCAGCTTGTTCTCTCCGCAGATGACGCTGTATTCCCTCACGTGGGTGCACGGACCAAGCTCTACGCTTCCCTTTATGAAGACTGGCCCCCTTATCACTACGGGATCCTCGATCACAGCTCTCTCCTCATCGAACATGACGCACTCGTCCAGTTCAACCTTCGCCCCCCTGCACAGCTCTCTCAGAGCTACTTCGTTCGCTTTGAGGAGATCCCAAGGAGTGCCCACGTCCATCCATTCCCCCTCCAGCTCAACAACAGAGACATCTTCTTTCTTCGAGAGGCTCTCCACTGCTGAAGTTAGCTCTATTTCACCCCTCTCGGAAGGCTTGGTCTTCCTCAGCTCCTCCATAATTTCCCGAGCATCGAGCTTCATGATACCCGCATTGGCAAGGCCCTCTCTGCCCGAGAGCTCGGAGGACTTCTCCAGTATCCTGCTGAGATGGCCAGACTGCGAAACTTCGAGTGCTCCATATTTCGACAGGTCTTCAACTCTCGAAGCGGCTGTGGCTGGGAGAGGGGAAGAGGCTATTTTTCCGAGAGAGCTCTGAAGTCTGCTGGGCGTCATGAAGATATCGGAATACAAGACGATGATCTCTCCCTCAATGCTTCCCTTCTCTATGGCTTCCATCAATGCATGGCCCGTTCCGAGAGGGGAGCTCTGCTTTATCACAGTCAGCTCAACGGAGAGCTTCGAGCTGAGCTCAGCCGCCTTCCTTTTCATTGCATCTTCATGCGAGTGAATGACCAATGCTATCCTCTGGATTCCAGCCCTCTTCAATGCCTCTATCTGGTATTCAATGAGAGGCTTGCAAAGCACTTCAACGAGAGGCTTCGGCCTCGTTGAAGTCAAGGGCCACATTCTCTCCCCCTTTCCAGCAGCGAGAAGAACTGCAGAATTGAGCGTCATGCTGTTCGCCCCAGATGCTGAAGCATTCCCTTCTGAAGCAGTCTATGCATCTGCTAAAAACAGTATAATACTTTGCGGATGCGTTGGCCCTTTTCTGAAAAGAAAAGGAATATCTTTTCGCGGGAAAATATTCGTCTCGGAATGCTCCCTTCCCCTCTGATTACGGAAGAAACTGATTGATAGCAGTGAGGCAGAGGAGGTAAGTTCAGAGGAAGCCTTCAGAAAAGGAGGGATCTGAAAAGGAATGCCTTATAGCCTTTTGAATCTCTCTTCGAGCCAGACGTTTCCTCTCTCGTGATAGCCGAGAGCTTCCCAGTAGCCATCTGTGTAGTCCTTCCTGAATTCTATTGCTCTGAGCCACTTCCCTCCCTTCCAGCCATATAGGTGGGGGATGAACAGCCGGGCGGGAAATCCCTGCTCCTTGGAAAGCTCTCTGCCATTGATTCTGAGAGCTATGAGGCTCCCTTCCTCGAGAAAATCTTCAATTGGAATAATGGCAGTGTAATTGTCCAGAGAGTGCGTTAGAACCCACCTTGCGCTCTTCTTAACTCCAGCCATCTTCGCTAATTCCGCTGTCGGAACTCCTTCCCACTCAATGTCCTTAACGCTCCATCCAGTCACACAGTGAAAATCGGCTTTAATTGTTCGAAGCTTCATTGACAGGAGATCCCCATAGCTGAGCTCAAGGGGCTTCTCCACTTCACCGTAGACCTTGAGCCTCCAGCTGTCTATAGAAATCTCGGGCTGCCCAAGTATCCTGTAGATTATGAAATCTTCGATCACCTTCTGCCCAGGCGGTATTCCCTCTCCCTTCAAAATTTTTCCCTCAAGAGTTGAGTATGTTCCCTCTTCTGTTTTTATTTCTGAGGGACACCCTTCTGAAAATACAAATGCAAGAAGCTGCAAAGCACGATCCTTCAAAACCGCTCTCACAGAAGCGCACCTTCTCCCGTCGTTCATAACATGGAATTTATAAAGCATGTGGGTAGTTCCAATGCTCTCATTCTCCGAAAACTCCACTCTGCCGCTTAAGCTCAATGTCTCGAGAACTTTCTCTATGTAGACTTTCAAGGATGATAAGTCTTCGAAGGGTGGTGGGTTCCCAGCTCTGCACAGGAATATTTTTTCGATGCCTTTCGATTTAACTGAGGAAGAATCTGCTCTGAGGCATTTTACCTGCATTTCTCCTCGAAATGGATTTAAATTGTGCAGTTTATAAAAATGCTGCTGCGCATTCTCGACTATTATAAGTTATAATTAATGATCGATTTCTTTATATATGAGGACTGTTTCTTTAGAAAAAGAGTCGGCTTACGCTTCAAAAT
The DNA here is from genome assembly GCF_058692745.1 of Fervidicoccus sp. SLHALR4. Classification (NCBI taxonomy): domain Archaea; kingdom Thermoproteati; phylum Thermoproteota; class Thermoprotei; order Fervidicoccales; family Fervidicoccaceae; genus Fervidicoccus; species Fervidicoccus sp. SLHALR4. The sequence goes on from NZ_CP182483.1 coordinate 56,893, forward strand.
TAAGAGGAGGAGATAGGCCACGAAGTTCTGTCCCAAGTGCGGCGGGGCAATGGTTCCCGTAAAAAAGGGCAAGCAGGTAGTGCTCAAGTGCACAAAGTGCGGCTATGAGATGAAGGTTGGAAAAGAGAAGAAATCCTACGTCATTAAAGAGAAGGTGAGCGAGAAGGAGCGCACGAAGACCACTTCGCTTGTTTCGGAGCCTTCGAAGTTTGGAGTTTCTGATGAAGAGCAGCAGCAGCGCCTTGAAGATTACTATGAAATAGCATTGGAGCTGATGCAGGAGGAGAGCGAGGAAGGAGGAGGAGAAGAAGACTAAACAGTATTTTATTGGATAACTGCACTTATGAGTTATGGGGTATTCTATATTGAGCGAGGCCAATTCGGAAAATGCTGTGAAGATTGCTTCCGAGAGGCTATCGGAGTATGTTACCAGGTCTGAAGCGATAAGGATGTTTGCCCACCCAGATGTTTTTTCCTTCCACGCCTCTATTCTGCTGGCCTCACTGATAACAGAAAAGAGGGATAGAACGGAGATATATCTGAAATTTGCCCCAGGAACTGGAACAAATGAAGAAGGAATTTTCATTGGATATTCAGCGAAAGACAGGGGAAAGGCGAAAGGCATCTTTATCGATAGAGAGCTCCCCATCTTCTCCAAGGGGAGAGTGGAGTCCCTCACTCTCAACCCTGTCCTCCAAGCGCTCAAAATTATGGAAGCGATCTCTCTTATCAAGGACAGCAGGAATACTGTGGCTTATGCATCTGTCTATCAAGGTCTCAGGATAGTGGAAGAGACCGACCCTCTCCTTTCTTTCATTCAGACGGAATCATCGCTGAAAGTGCAGAAAAAGACCATCTCCCTCATCCAGACTCCAAGCAGAACTGTCAACGACTCGATATACCATACTGTGGATCCCTTCTTCGTCTCTCTTTCAGCAGCTGACCATGAAAAAATATCTGCAGCTCTGAAGGAGAAGGGTATATCCCCAGAGCTGTCCCTCTCTAAACTGAGCGAAGAAGAGATGAAAAGATTGGTTGAGCTTCTCTTAGAAAATTTGAGCTACAGAAGCCTCAAGCAGCCTAAGAAGGAGCTCCTGAGGCCTCTGGTCTACTACCAGAGCGGGGAGAGGGAATATGATCTGAAAGAGATAGGTGAAGCCATCGACATCGCGCTGGAAGTCTCTCCTGGATCGCTAATCTCCTTCTATGCCAACGAAATGCCCATCGAAGGCCTTCTATCGCTGAGGATGAACAGCTTGAGGTGGATAGGCGAGGTCATGAGGGTGATGATCGGGGGGAAAATCAAACCGAACGAAGAGGGGATCGTATTAATTCCCTGCGATCTGCCGAAGCCCATCCACTTTTTAGCCAACCTCGCAAGAAAGATGGGGCTCGCTGGGAGCAGCGTTTTCGCGTGCAGTGATGGAGGATCGGTCGTAACTTCATTATTTGAGATAGCCGCCCTGCCAGCGGAGAAGAGAAATGCTTTGGGAGAGCTGAGACCTGCGCCCGAATTTCCTTTTGTCATTGTTTCAAGCAAAAGGTGAGGGCAAATGCAAGATGAGAGGCTTGAGGCTGTGCTGGAAATTACGCTTGACGATGAAGAGCTGGCGAAAACAATTATCGAAGCCATTTCGCCCGATGATGAGCCCTCAGGAGAAAAAATTAAGACCTCGGCCCGCAGAGAAGGTAAAAAGGTAATCATTGAAATGCAAACTGAAAGAGGGGACATAATGACCATAAAGAACACAGTCGAAGAGTACTTGAGGTCTATAGCTACGGTTATTAATGCCTTAAGTGCATCAAAAAGAAGGAGTATAGAAAAAACCGAGTAGCTCTGTGGTGAGATTTGGCATGTCCGCTGCCAAGGGAAAGAGGAAGGAGGTAAAAGATCTGTGGAAGCAGAAAAAGTGGTATGAGGTGCTGGCTCCTCCGGTATTCGGAGAGGTCTCCATAGGGAGCACTCCCGCCCTCGAACCCTCAAGCTTGATAGGAAGGACCATTGAGGCCACTCTCTACGACATAACTGGGGATTACAACCAAGTCCACATAAAGCTGAAGTTCCAGATAATAGGTGTGGACGGGCATACAGCCAAGACAAGATTCAAAGGACACGAGCTAGCTAGAGATTATCTCAAAGTCCTGACGAGAAGAAAGAATAGCAAGATACAGGGGATCTTCAAGGTTGAGACTAAAGATGGATATATATTGAGGGTATCTGTGGCAGCATTCACTTCCTTCAAAGCAAAGAGCAGCCAGAAGAGGATAATCAGAAAGATTATGGAAAGGATTCTTACGGAGAAGGCGAAGGAGATGAGCTTCGACGAGCTGGTTCAGGCATTCATGGGCGACTCGCTCACGGGCGAGATGTTCTCCGAGGCGAAGAAGATCTTCCCCATAAGGAAGATAGAAATATTCAAGTCAAAGCTGCTTTATGTCCCAGGGCCATACGGGCCGCAGAAGGCTACAATACCTCCAGGCTCAGCCCCCCTGACCTCCTCCTCTTCTTGAAACTTTCTGCTTTCCTTTTGCCAGTTTTTAAACAGATCCCTTTTATCCGGACAAAAAAGAGAACTGCTCCTCCTTAATAAAAGGAGGAAAAATGGATCCGGAAGCTCAGTTTTTTCTTTTAACGATACCGGAAAAGCGACCTTATACCTTTCTGCTTTTTCGATCAGACTCATGCTGTGGGGGCAACCCAATAAGCAATGGTTCCGATCTTCTCCAGTTCGGATGAAAGCTTGAGAGGCAACTGCTCTCCGAAAGAAAGAACCAACACACCATCGGATGGCAGCCCTCTGGCAACCGAGTACAGGAGGTCAATGCTGTATTTGGATTCTGCTTTCTCTGTGGAAGTTCTTAAAGAAATCAGAGGAGCGTCTTCTCTGAGGACAGCTAAGTATCCTCTGCCAGTAGATTCTGCTGACACTCTTAGCTCCTTGTTTTCGAAGAGAAGCTTGACTTCTCCTCCTACTCTTTTTGCATCTTCTACAACTTCCTTGAAATCTCTGGAGGCCATTGAGAGTTCAACGGGAAGCTCAACTTTGGGCTCTCCTATTTCTTCCACATCTTTCGAAGCTATGGGGATCTTGAAGTTTCTCTTCATCCTCTGCTTCTCGTTTTGGAATGTGACAACGAGCTCGTCGCCCTCAACAGAGAGGCCGAGAGAGTCTCCTCTGGCCGCCCTCTTCAATACCTTGCTGAATTCAGATGAGCTGACAGTGAATTTTACCGGAACCTCCAGCTCCAGTGCCTCGAGATATTCTGATGGAACCCTCAGGATAACCATCGTTGTCTTATCTTCGCTCAGCGCCTTAACGCTCAGCCCTTCGTCATTAATTATAAAGGGTATCTCATCGAGGCTTCTTGAAACCAGGGATATTATCTCCTTGAAATCGCTGGCTCTGCTGAACACTACCTTCATTTCAGATCACTTCTGACACCTAAAGAGATCGGATCGCTTTTTATTATTGTTTTTCCCTTTCTAGCATCTCTTCCACTGCTCTTATTTTTCTCTCCTGTTCGTCTTCTTCTTTTCTAATGGAAGATTTTGGCCTCTTCCAGGAAGGTTCTCCCCTGTAGCTCCAGATGTTGAAGAGGAGGCTGCACCTGTAACAAACTCTCATAGTCTTTCCCCTGAATGTGACAAAGGATGTAGGGGCATGCCTACCGCAGATGTCGCACTTTTCCCAATATATGGTCAATTCTCATCACCCAGCATCTTTTTGAACCTAAGCGCGTCTTCGAACATGTGCACGTTATTGAACAAAACATAGATCTTCTTTGCCGTATTCAAATATTTCGAGACGATGTCTTTCAAAGCATTCAGATCTTTTTCAGAATATCTGTACTTGTAGTTGACCTCTTTCCCTCCAAGACCGTGAAGCCTTGTGTACAGTACTTCGCCCTCGATGAGGACTCCTCTTCGCAGAAAATCAGAGCATATTACCACTCCAGCATCAAACACCCTTCTGAGGAATTGGATGTCCTGCGCGTAAGCCCCCCTCGGCTCCCACACGAGCATGAGGCCGAGCTTCTTTGAGAGATCAAGGGTGTGTTTAAAGAACTCAGCTATATTTTCTAGGTGGCCCTCATTGTACGGCATGGATGGCGGAGTCTGCAGCACAGCCGCCGAAGCATTGAGCTCCTTTGCCTGCCTAAGCGAGAGGTTAAGAGCACTGAGGTTCTCCTCGGTTGGCTTTAGGTAGCCGTAGTTGCTCAGCTCCCCCTCCGGTGTCTTGCGCATCTTTTTCCATGTTGGGGAGTCCGAAGGATGGGTTACGACTTGCCATACCTTGAGAGTTATTTCCTTTCCGTGAAGGTTTGCTCTTCTGATGGAGTCTATCCTCCTCTCGGTGAGGGGCTCATAGAAGCTCTGCTGAACTTCAACAACATCTAAGCTCGAAAAAACAGTAGAGAGGGATTTGGGAAATCCGCAGACGCCGACGAGCACCGATGCCATCAGCTGAAACCTTCAGCCAACCTTCTCCACAGGTCTCACAGAGACCATGAAGACTACGTCCAGGGATTTGATCTTCTCTTCGACAGCCTTCATGTCTATGCTTGGGTCCAGCGGCTCAACTACCGCGGAGCATTCTCCTATTTCTCCTCTCTTAACCGTTGAGCACTTCGAGAGCAAGACGTCCAGCTTCATGTCGCTGAGCAACTTGCTGAATTCGGCTAGAGCTCCAGGCTTGTCTTGAAGTTCAACCCTGATCTCATAGATGTTCTCCGCGCTCCTAGTTATCGGTGTGAGGACTATCTCCTTCTTCTCGACATCAGCGATTATGACGAGATACCTCCCCTCGTGGACATCCATCGCTTCCCTGATGTAAAGAGGTATGGTAACCCTTCCCTTCGGATCTACCTTCACTATGCTTGTGAGTTTCATGACCATAACCTCTCGTTCAACACAATTATTCGTTTTAAACGGTATATAAATAGTAATGGGAATGTTAAGAGAAAAATTGACTTTTATATTCTATCTTAATTCATTTATGGAAATTCTCTCCAGCGTCTTGTCTTAGATATTCTGACCTCAAGGGATGCAGCCAGCCTTGAAAAATCCTTAAAGCAGAGGAGAGCTCACAGAATTGGAAGCAGAGAGAAGACCTTTGCGTCGGCCACCATGTTCTCAACTACAGCATACTCGTTGGGCTGGTGAGCTGTCTCATCGATGGTGGACCACACAGCAGCCGGGATCCCTCTCTTCCTGAGTATCGCTGCCACTGTCCCTCCCCCGATCCCTCCCACCCTGGGCTCTGCTCCTCTGACTATCCTGATGGATTTCTTCAGAGCTTCAACCACTTCGCTGTCAGATGGTGTTGGTGCTGGGGCGTCCGATCTCTGAAGTACTATCACTTCTATCTTTGGATAGATTTCTTCCCCGAGCTTCTGCTCATTCATCTCCCTTATGAAGCTGACGACGCTGTTGATTGTCTGCATGACATCTTCTATTGAATAGACAGGAAGTATTCTGCTGTCGAGGACGAACTCGAACCTTCCGGGAATTATATTTGGGGACTGAGAGCTGGAGCTTGCCATTGTGAGCTCAAACGTGCTCTCTGGAGGATCGAACAAAGGATCCTGAGAAAAGTACTTGTTCCTGAGGATCCTGTCGAGGTTGCTTGCGAGCAGAGCCCCTATCCTGTGAGCGTTGTAGCCCTTATTGGGAGTTGAGGCATGAGTTTGCTTTCCCTCAATGATGAACTTGAGCCAGAGAATGGACTTCTCCGCAACTTCTATGAAGAGGCCGTCCGGCATTCCTCCGTCTGGAACAACCACGAGATCCTCTTTTTTTATTAGGTTAGGAGCTTTGCTCACAACGTATTCCAGTCCGTATTTAGAACCGCACTCCTCATCACTGACAAGCAGTATGCCGATCGATCTCTTGAGATCCCCTCCTGCTTCCATCAGCGCCCTCGCCGCGAAGAGTGAAGAAACAAGGCTCTGTCCGTTGTCCTCGGATCCTCTTCCGTACACCTTGCCTTCCTTCAGGACTGGCTTGAAGGGATCTGTAACGGTCCACTTCGAAAGATCCCCGGGAGGAACGACGTCCATATGTGATATGAGCCAGACTCTCTTCTCCCCCTTCCCGTAGAGGAGAGCTATGTTCAGTCTCACTCCTCCTTCGGCCCTTTCGTCTGGGGCATTTATTTCGATGACTTGATCGAATCCCCATCCATCAACGAGTCTCCTTATTTTTTCAGCCTTCTTCAGCTCCCCACTTCCACCATAGTCGGGGCAAACAGCCGGGATCTCTACAATCCCCTTCAAGAATTCTATCATTTCCTCTCTGAAACTTTCAACTCTCCTGAGAACTTCCTGGAAATCTGGATCCATGATGGATTACCTTGCATTAATTTAATGTATGCATCAGCTCATTAAACTTTTCAGTTTGTGAGGATAGCACAGAAAAAGACAGCTAGAAAAACTCTGCACGCAGGCCCAGCATTTCTCCAGCCAGAGATAGGTGATCCCTCCAGTCGCCGAGAATCAGAGCATAGTGGTTGCCCATGCTTTCCCTCAACATCTTCTCCGCGTCCTCCACTTCCAGCAAGACCTGGGTCCTGCAGAGATCGGCCCTCCACTTCCTCTCCCTTACTTTTCCAACAGCAATCCTGATGGTTTCCAGCTTCGGGTCTATCCTGAAGACAGTAGCCTTTTCTCCTATTGGGAAGTCCACGTTTATTCCCACTCCCATTCCAGATTCGAAGTGCGTAGTCAGCGTGAAGGAGGAAATGAGCGGCGACGTGCAGTGGGCTATTAGCAGCTCGTTCCCAGCTACAGACGCAGGATTTCCCATGAACGCCGGCTTCCCTGTAACGAATTCTCCGAGCGCCATTGAAATTAAGAGGGGAACATCTCCCTCACAAGCAGCGGGAAAGGCTCTCGTGTTCATGAGAGACATGGAGAGGCAGGCAGTCGTCTTCCTAGCCATTATGAGATCGAAGCACTTGACAGTCAAACCGCACAGCTGATGCCTCTTTGCGATCTCCTCAAGGGCCTCATGGACAAGGAGAGCCTTCTCGATTTCCCCTTCGTTAACATGCATCTCTCTTGCATTCGACAGAAAGCCGTAGCTTCCAGATGGCTTCTCCTTCTTGTCCATCTCTTTCAGCAACTCGTCAAGGGGCATTTCTACCAGCTCAGCCCCGATCCTTTCCCTGACAGTCTGGGGGGAGACCCTGCTGTAGACCAGCCAACTGCTGACTCCTCCCACTACTCCAAGCCTGCATTTTCTCAGCCTGTCCGCCCCCTCCGCCGCCTTTTTGAGCATCTCAACGAAATCAGCAAGTGCCTCAGGATTGCTGTACTTGTACATGCGGACCCTTTTTCCCAGCTCTCTCAGATATGCAGCAACTTCGAGAGTTGCTGGGAGGCTGTTGTAAGAATCGTGGTAGAACAGGTATATGCTCCTGCTCTTTCTGCCGGCTTCTACTATTAAGTCCTCGGTTCCTCCAGTAGCAACGAGCACGGCGCAGCTCAAGCATTCTGGTTCTCCCCTAACGTGCTCCGGGCTGCTCGCGTTCCCGAAGAAAAGGGTGCTGAGCCCCCTCTCCTTCAGCTCCTTCTCGATCTCTGCTGCGAACTTTCTCCCTATATCTTCGCCTAGAGACGAGGATGCGACCATGACGCGGACTGTCCCTTTCTCCATTGCTATCACTCCTTCTTATAAGGCACCCCTGCGTACTTCGGGGGCCTGGACCTTCCAAGCACCCCAGCAGTAACAGCGAGGGTCACTATGTAAGGGATGGTGTTGATCAGAGTCACTGGTATGACCTGCTTGAGTGCAGATATTTTAAGCCATTCTATGGCCACCCAGGAGAAACCAAATATGTAGCTGCCGAGGAGGGCAAGGAGAGGGTTCCAGTTTGCGAAGTTTACAATGGCGAGGGCTATGAATCCTCTTCCTGCCGGAAGATCCTTCGTGATCGTCGTCAGCCAGTCCAGTGACATGAAGACGCCAGCCAGTCCAGAGAGGGATGATCCGATTACTGCGGCCAGCAGCTGCATCCTCTCAACTCTTACCCCGGAGGCGTCGGCAGAATGGGGGTCTTCTCCGCAGGCCCTCAGCGAAAGGCCGAACTTAGTTCTGAAGAGCAGGTACTGAATCAGGAAGACTATTACTAAGCTGGCTAAGAAGATCGGAGATACTCCGAAGATCTTGGGAACCTTGGCCTGATCGCTGGGGTTGAAGTATCCTCTCACTCCCCACACAGCATAGATCCCGTAGGGTACAAAACCGAGGGCAAAGAGATTTATTCCCAGCCCGCTTATGACGTGGTCTCCCTTCAAGTAGGCTGTGATGAATCCGTGTAGCAGACCTATCAGTGCCCCAACAGCAACCGCCGCCAAGACTCCTGCGAGGGGGTTCAGGAGCTCCTGTCCAACAACCACTCCTACGAAGCCGGATATGAGCATAATGCCCTCGAGGCCTATGTTTACGATTCCGGCTCTTTCCGAGAGTATTTCTCCGACAGAGGACAAAAGGAGCGGTGTTGATGCATAGGCTGTTTGGATCAAGATGCTCAAGACCATAGAAGCATCCATCGCGCTCACCTCTTCACCTTCCCTCTTATGAGCCTCACCAGGCCAGGAATTGCCAGCACTATGACGATGATTCCCTGAACGGCCTCAACCATCTCCAGAGGAACGCCTGCGAATATCTGCATGGAAGTGGCTCCCGCCGTGAGGCCCCCGATGAATATAGAGGCGGGTATTATCCCCAGAGGGTTGTTCCTCCCTATGAGGGAAACCGTTATCCCGTTGAATCCTAGGTTGACGAGGTTGGTCAAGCTCGTGACTATTGCATAGGTGGGAGGCCTTCCAACAGTCTCCATGACTCCGGCCAGACCTGCAAGCAGCCCGCTGATGGCAAAGGCTTCAAGCGCTACCAGCGACGCCCTTATCCCTCCGTACTTGGAGGCGTTGGGATTCAGGCCTACGGCCCTTATTTCATAGCCGACCGCAGTCCTCCACATCACGATGTACATGATGATGACGGCAGCAAGCGATATGAATATTCCAGAATAAAGCTGAGTATTAGCTACCAGCAGGGGAAGCCTCCCAGCAGGAGGAACCCTTATTGTCCTGTCGGGAGAGAGGGGGTCATAGAAGATGTTTGACCTGGAGTACTCGACTACCCAGAAGGCAATCCAGTTGAGCATGATAGTGGAAACTACTTCGTTGACTCCCTTCCAGACTTTCAGGACGCCTGCTGCAAGAGACCATCCTACAGCGAGAGCAACGCCTATGGCGAATTCGGCTGGGAGGTAGAGATACGAAGGAAGGGGTATCGAAGCCACTATAATCGCTCCGAGGGCAGATATATAGACCTGCCCCTCCGCTCCAATGTTGAAAAGCCCAGCCCTCACGCTCACTGCGAAGGCCATTCCAGTCAGCATCAGAGGGATCGAGTAGCTGAGGGTCGTGTAGAACCCGTACAGGTTTCCATACGCTCCTTTGAAAAGGTAGTATATGGCATTTTCCGGGCTGTATCCTCCCAGCTTAATCAGGAGGGCTGAAATCCCCAGACCTACGAGCGTTGCGACGACAACCTCTGCAAAGCTCATCAGAATTGTTCCATATTTCTTCATGAATGGCTGCCTCAACTCCATCTTTCAACCCCCTATCTCGCTCAGCCTGTATCCTCCCATCATCATCCCTATCGTCTTTTCATTCAAAGATGAGGACTCAGCTATTCCCATGAACTGACCTTCATACATAACAGCAACTCTGTCTGTGAGGTCGAGAATCTCGTCGAGGTCGCTGGAAACTAGGACAACCGCCTTACCCTCGCTCTTCAATCCGAGCAGGAGCTTCCTTATGTACTCGGTTGCACCGACATCGAGCCCCCTCGTAGGCTGAGAGGCTATGATCAGCTCCGGCATCTTCGAGAGCTCCCTCCCCACGACAACCTTCTGCTGATTCCCCCCGCTCAAGCTCCGAACGGGGGAAGCGAGAGAAGAAACGACGATTTCATACTGGTCGACGAGCTTCCCGGTGTGCTGGAGTATATTCTTCATGTTGAACAGCTGCATTGGAAGGAGGAACTCCCTCCTCTTATGGATTCCCAGGATCGCGTTCTCCCAGACGCTCATGTCCAGGATGAGCCCAGTCTTGTGCCTATCCTCTGGGATGTGTGCGAGGCCCATGGAGTACAGCCTCGCAGGAGAGGAGTTCGTGACATCGGCACCCTTGAAGACGACCTTCCCCTTCTCTGCCCTCCTCAAACCGGTGATCGCCTCTATCAGCTCGCTCTGGCCGTTCCCCTCGACCCCCGCTATTCCGAATATCTCTCCCTTCCTCACGTGGAAGCTCACTCCCTTCACCGCCCAGGAGCCATCCCACCTCTTCACCCAGAGGTCCTCAACCTCCAGGATCTTCTCTCCAGCCTGCACCTTCGGCTTCTCCAGCTTCAGGAAAACCTCCCTCCCTACCATGAGCTTAGCAAGCTCCTCGGCGGTTGTCTGCGGAGTCAGAACTTTCCCGCTCACCTTTCCCTTTCTGAGCACCGTTACTCTGTCGGTGATCTCGAGCACTTCCTTCAACTTGTGGGAGATGAAGAGGACTGTCTTTCCCATCCTCTTCAGATTCCTTAAGCTTGAGAAGAATTCTCCTACCTCCTCGCTAGTCATGTTTGTGGTTGGCTCATCTAGGATTAAGATCTCCGCCCCCCTGTAGAGCACCTTGAGGATTTCGATCTTCTGGGCAATTCCCAGGGAGAGGTCTTCAACTCTCTCATTTAGAGGAACCTTCATTCCTGTGCTGCTCATCAGATCCTCCAGGCTTGTCTTCGGCTTGAAGTCCGAGGGGAGGCCCAGCTCGATGTTTTCTCGGGCTGTGAAGACGGGGACGAGCGCAGGGTGCTGGTGCACCATCCCAATCCCCATTCTTATAGCATCTGCGCTGCTCCTGAAGCTGACTTCCTTCCCGTAGACCCTGATCTTTCCCTTCGTGGGCCTTATGTTGCCGTAGAGGATCCTCATGAGGGTCGTCTTTCCAGCTCCATTTTCACCGAGAATGCCGTGTATTTCCCCCCTGTTCACAGATATTGAAACTCCGCTCAGCGCAACTACTCCGTCTGGATAAATTTTCGAAATGTCCTCCATCTCGACAGCAACATTGTTTTGAGAGGACATACCAATTCAGCTCCAAAAAAAGGTTGGTTTTGATTGTACGTGAGGTTATCCTGTCGGAACTCCAAGGGAGGCCCTTATTTCTTTTATCTTTGATGAGTCGAGGGCGTTGTTGACTATGAGGGACTCTATGTAGGAGAATTTGACTCCGTTGGCCGAGATGTCCTTGTTTGTCTTGAGCGTCGCTGTCAGGTTGGCAACCGCATCCCAGATCCACTGAGGTATCGAGTTCCTCATCGCTGCAACCTGCTGGTATATCTGGGTTTGGTTGACGGTCTTTCCAGCCTGAGCAGCTATCTGGAGGAATGTGTTGAGGTCGTCAAGGGTGCTCAGAGAGACTCCTCCTGCACTTAGATCAAGGACGAGATTGCCTCCGTATCGAGAAACGTTTCCAGCATAGTAGCTGAGGGCCCTCTGGACGGCGTCGTAGACTCCAACATCAACCCTCTTCTCTACGCTGGCAATTATCAATCCTGGCTTTATCCAGTCTTGATCGCTGTCAACTCCTATAGCAAAGGGTGGCCCCATGGTCTTGCCGAGGGACTGAACTTTCTCCTGAACGGCATCGAATATTCCCAGACCTGTTGCCCCAGCTACATTGTAGACCACGGCAGCGCCCTGAGCGAGCTGGGCCTGAGCTGCTGTCTTGCCCTTTGCAGGATCATTGAAAGAACCGGTATATGTCCAGAGGACGTTCAGTGGAGTCACATTCTTCCCGGTGTACTGCTGATAGATCTGCTCTCCGTACCTTATCCCCCAGTAGTAGCCAGCTTCAAATTTGTACAGAACGGGAATCTCCATTCCCAGGACAATGCCTACTGAGGAGTAGTTGTAGTAGTGCGCTATCAGCGCTGCCAGAGCTCCTGCCAGTGCGCTACCCTGCTCTTCAGTGAATGTTATGCTGAGAACGTTGGGCTGGTTCACAACAGCATCGATGATTGCGAAGTTCTGGTTGGGATATTGGGCTGCTGTTTGGTTCACCGCATCAGCCATGAGAAAGCCGACAGCTACTATGACGACGCAGCTGTTGCTCTGCGCGAAAGTGTTGAGGTTCGGCAGGTAGTCGTTCTGCGAAGTGCTCTGGGCCTCAACGAGCTTCAGCCCGAAGTCTTTTGCTGCCTTGCTCGCCCCGAGGTAGGCCATATCGTTGAAGCTCAGATCACCCCTTCCTCCAACATCGTAAACAATGCAGATGCTGTTCTTTGAAAGCTGGGCCGTCGTTGTCTTTGTTTGCTGCTGCGTAGTCGATGGTGCTGTCGTAGTTGTCTGGGTTGTGGGTGTTGAGGCTGGAGACGTTGTTGTTGAGGGAGCTCCGCCTCCCCTTGTTGCCAGGTAGACTCCGGCAACAGCTACTATCAGAACAACGACCACTATGGCTATGACTGCTGAAGTAGAAATGCTCCTCATTCTCTTCACCTGAATGGGTGAATGAAATTATAGACGGGTTTTATTTAAGCTTTTCTTCGATTAATACTTATCAAAAATTGAAAATGAGGTGGCATGAATTTGGAACTGCTCGAAAGCGTTGTGCTGGATCAGGAGGGGAGAGAAGTCAAGCTTGGCGAGCTGATAGGAGGGAAGTGGACTGTCCTTTATTTCTATCCGAAGGACAACACTCCCGGGTGCACCCTCGAAGGAAGAGAGTTCACAGAGCTCCTTGAGGAGTTCAAAAAGCTCGGAGTCCAGGTGTATGGAGTGAGCAGGGATTCTCCATCTTCCCACCGCGAGTTCAAGAGGAAAAACGAGATACTCGTCCCGCTGCTGTCAGATCCCGATGGAAGGATACACAAAATGTTGGGAGCGTGGGGAAAGAAGAGGGGTGGTAGGGAAGGGGCGTTGAGGAGTACTTTCATCATCGACCCCTCGGGAAAGATAGTGTGGAGCAGAATTGGTGTGAGCCCAAAGGGTCACGCTAGGGAAGTCTTGGAAGCAGTGAGGAATCTCTCGGGAGAAGTGAAGTGAGGACCCATTTAAAAAGCGTGAGGAAGGCAGATCGAGCATAAAAATCGAACACGCAGCTATCAAAGATGCAGAGAAAAGTTTTTATAGAAAGACTTCCTCCTTTTTCAGTCCATGGTGATCCTATGAGCCAATGGGGTTGCATGTAGGAGCGGACCCCACCAGATGCTCGGGTTGCAGGTACTGCGAGCTCTGGTGCTCCTTCAAGCATGAAGGGGTCTTCTCTCCGTACTTCTCCAGGATAAAAGTCGTTAAGGACGACCTTCTGAAGGTTGACTTTCCGCTGACGTGCCAGAACTGCTCGGATGCCCCTTGCATGGCCTCCTGTCCAACTTCAGCGATATACAGAGATGAAAGCACTGGGGCCTTGAAGGTGAACGAGGATCTCTGTATAGGCTGCGGTTCATGCGTAAGTGCGTGCCCATACGGCTATCTTTCGCTGAACAAGCTGTCTCTGAAGCCTCTTTTCTGTGATTTGTGCGGCGGGGAGCCGGAGTGCGTGAAGAGGTGCCCAACGGGAGCGCTCTTCCTCAGCAGAGAACCCATATCGAGAGATGCTGAAGATTCCCCATTCGGGAGTGAATATGCTTTGGCGCTACGGGAAGGAATGAAGCTCAGGAGGGTCTGGGTGGGGAGGAGTGGGTAAGCTTAACGGCTACGCGGGAAAGGTGCTCAGGATAAACCTCTCGTCCAAAGAGTTCAGGTACGAAGAGCTGAAGCTAGCTGATGCCAGGGGATTCATTGGAGGGAGGGGATTGAACGCGAGAAGGCTTTACGATGAGGTGCCTCCCGATGTGAGCCCTCTATCCCCAGAGAACAAGCTCTTGATAGCGACTGGACCTGTTGCTGGGACAGGGTTTCCTCTGGGAACAAGGGTTAATGTTAGCTCAAAATCTCCCCTCACCGGGATCCTTGGAGATTCGAATGCCGGCGGCCACTTCGGCTCCGAGATGAAGTATGCGGGCGTCGATCAGATAATCATTGAGGGGAAGAGCGAGAAGCCGGTTTACATTTATGTAAGCAGCAGAAGCGTAGAGATCAGAGATGCTGAAGGAATATGGGGGGAGAGGATATCCAGGGCATACGAAATGATAAGGAAGGAGCTCAGGGACTACAGGGCTCAAATTGCTGTCATAGGACCTGCTTCTGAGAACGGAGTCCTGTTCGGAGGGGTATTCTTTAATGTTGTGAGGCCAGCTGCCAGAACGGGAATGGGGACAGTAATGGCATCGAAGAATGTTAAAGCTATAGCTGTCAGGGGGGACGGCTATGTAGAGGTGGCGAAGCCTAGGGAGTTCGAGAGGATCGTCGAAGAGGTAGAGAGGCTGGTTTACTCTCACGAGCAGTACTGGCCGAGGAGGATCATGGGAACGACTAGGATCCTTCTTGCCGGAAACAGGATAGGGATGCTCCCAGCCCACCACTTCAAAAGAGGAGAAGTCGACTTCGCATTCGAAGTGAGCGGGGAGCTTTTAGCGCTTAAGCACAACGTGAAGACGAGGGCGTGCTTCTCCTGCGTGGTGCCATGCAGCAGAGTCTACACTTACAGGAGCTCGAGGGAGGGCCCTCTGATATCTGAAGGGCTCGAGTACGAATCTCTTGCTGGAATGACCGTGAGAATTGGGAACAGGGATTTGAAAAAGGCCCTCGAGGCAGTCGATCTCCTGAACGATCTGGGGATGGATGCGATAACAACGAGCGAAGTCATCTCGTGGGCAATGGAGCTTTTTGAGAGAGGGGAGCTCAGAGAAGAGGAGACAGGCGGGCTGAAGCTTGAATGGGGGAACATGGAGGCAGTTATGGAGCTGATAGAGCAGATCGCCTACAGGATGGGATTCGGAGCTGTGCTCTCCGAAGGCGTTGCGAGGGCTGCTGAGAAGCTGGGAAGGGGGAAGGACATAGCCTTCCACGTGAAGAAGCTGGAAATGATACAGGCAGACCCAAGGGCGTTGAAGGGATACGGGCTGGGGTTCGCAGTTGCCAGCAGGGGGGCGGACCATCTGAGGTCTGAACCTTTCATAGAGCTGAGCGACGACCCGGAGGTTGGGAAGCAGCTGTTCGGCGAGCCGGAGGCCACGCTCCGCTTAGGAGTTAGGGGTAAGGGGAAGCTGGTTGCTCACTACGAAAACATATGCGCCATCGTTGACTCGCTGGAAGTCTGCAAGAACTTGGCCGAGAACATGGATCTCCTCAGCTATGAATTGGCTTCGAGGCTGCTTACAAGCATAACGGGACTTGAGTTCTCCCCGCAGGAAGTTAAGGCCGTTGGGGAAAGGATCGTCAACCTCGAAAGGGCCTACATAGTCAGGGAGGGGATAAGGAGAAAGGACGACTACCTACCAGAGCGCTTCCTGAAGGTGCCGATTTCCAATGGAAAGTCTAAGGGACAGATCATTGAGCTCGACAGGATGCTGGACGAGTACTACGAAGTTAGAGGGTGGGACAGGAATACAGGTCTCCCCAGAGAGGCAACTCTTGTGAAGCTAGGGCTGGCAGATGTCGCGCATGATTTGAAGAGGAGGGGGATAGAGCTAGCCTGATTTTTTTTCTGAAGTTATTAGTGCGGAGGTGAGCACTCATGAGCGACCTAGATTCTCTGAAAAAGAAAGTCGAAGAAAGGGAAAGAGGCCTTCTCAAGATCCTCTCTCACGGGCAGTTGGTGATGCTTTCGATAGGCTCCGCCATAGGAACGGGGCTTTTCCTCGGAAGCGGCTTCGCAATCAAGCTCGCAGGACCAGGTGCTGCTCTTTCATTTGTGCTGGGAGCAGTGATAGCGTACACCGTGGGCCTCTCGCTGGCTGAGATGACGAGGGCTGTTCCGAGCACTGGTTCCTTTGGAAACCACGCTGAGCTCTTCGTTGGGAGGTACTTGGGGTTCGCGGTCAAGTACATGTACTGGTTCGCAGAAGTGTTCGCAATAGGTGCGGACCTCGTCGCTGCTTCGATCTACATGTCGTACTGGTTCCCCGGGGTCAATCCCGTCATCTGGATGCTGGTCTTCGGTGCCGCTCTGCTTTTCCTCAACTCGATTAAAGTCAATGCTTTGGGAGGTGTGGAGTACATCCTTTCAATGATCAAGAGCAGCGCTGTGGCGCTGTTCATAGTTATCGGTTCATACATAATCCTCAGGCCATCGAGCTTCGGGCTTTCGCCTCTCAGCATCAATGCCGAGAGCCTTCTCCCCAACGGAATCTTTGGTGTCTGGCTAGCAACAGTCGTAGCTGTTTACTCGTTCATCGGGGTTGAAGTGGTTGGAGTTGCCTCTGGGGAAGCGAAGGATCCCGAGAACGATGCTCCCAAGGCGTTCAGGAGCACGCTATCTCTTCTGACCATCCTCTATGTAGCATCGATCATTGTCATTGTGAGCATGATACCATGGACGGCTGCCGGAGTCAAGGAGAGCCCATTCGTAACTGCTTTCAGCCTTGTCGGGATACCGGCGGCAGCCTCCATAACGAACTTCTTAGTCCTCACAGCAGCTTTGTCTGGGGCGAATGCTGACCTCTACCTCAGCTCGAGGATGCTGTTCTCTCTGGCCAGGGGCGGAATGGCACCAAAGAAGCTCGGCGAGCTGAACAGGTTCAAGGTTCCTTTCAATGCTGTCTCAGCATCAATGATTGGAGTTGCGGCGATGTCCATTCTGACGTACATGTACGGTTCATCTTCATCATATCTGATAGCGTTCGGGATTGCTGCCTTCGGAGGAATATTCACTTGGCTCTCAATACTGCTGGCGCACATATCTTTCAGGAGGAAGATGGGCAGATTCCCCTTGATATCAATTGTCGGCTCAGCAATGCTCCTCGGCGTGCTTGCGAGCACTGCCGTGACTCCAGGGATAGAGGTGACAATTCCTTCCGGTGCCGTCGTTTTGGGAGCGCTGACGGCTGTCTATGCCCTAGCTTTGAAGCGCAGGGCTCAGCGAACGTAGCGGAGTATTTCTCTGAGGTCGTCTGCTGATGCAATGCTGTTAGCCAGGCACAGCTCGTGTAAACTTTTTTCCTTCCTGTACTGGTAGAGGCCCTTGTAGAGGACGGCCCTCATTCCGAAAGAAATCGGGCCAAGATAGTCCTCTACGCATGAATCTCCCACATGCAAGATGCGCTCTGCCTGTATTCCGAGCCTGCTCTGAGCTTTAGCGAAGATTGCTGGATTGGGCTTCTCTACCCCCTCATCAGATGACGACACAATTGCATCCAGGAACTGGGATATCCCCCTCCTCCCGAGAATTTTCCAGAGAGACTTCTCTGGAAAGGAGGTGTTGCTTACAACAGCGATCCTGACTCCGAGGTTCTTCAGCTCTTCAAGAATATCTGGAACTCCAGGACCGAGCTTGACTTCGTACTTTTCAATCTCTTCGATATATCTCTGCTTAAGAGCTTCCAGCCCTGCTCCACTGAGGCTTAATCCTAGGGAAGATGCTATTAGCTTCAGAAAAGCCTCGTAAGGAACTGACAGGGAGTACTTCCTCAGGTGGGTGAAGCTCTTCTTGAGGAGTTCGCTGTCGAAGGAGAACCCAACTTCTTCCAGACCTCTCTGTATTGCTTTCAGCCTCATTTCCTGGTACTTGGCCTCATCCTCTTCCGTTTCATATATCAGCGTGTACCATAGATCGAAGGTTATTCCCATCAGCTTCATGATGCATCATCGCGCTGATCTGTGAGCATCTGAGTTTATATTTGATTATCTGTTTGGCGTTTTTTACGCTTCTCTGCCCCGCAAGAACCGGCCCGGGGCGTATATGCTATGTTTTATATAAAAAATGCTATAAAATAACAATGAGAGGTGCCTTGAGGGCTGTAATGTATTTAATATTTGTAGGAAAAGTTTATAAGTATTGATATTATAAAAAATAATGATATAAGCGATGTTGATGAACGTATGCTGAGACCTAAGGAAGTTTGCAGGCTTCTCGGTGTAAGTTACTCTGCTGAAAGCTTCTAAATGAGGTCGAAAGGTAATTGAGTGAAGCGTTGAGAATAACCAGGACTGTTGTTGTCAAGAGCATTAAACTTCCGAGGAAAACATTCAGATTCTTTGTTGAGCTTGAAGGTATGTACAGAAACATGGTTGAACAACTAGCAGTCTATGCTGCTAGGAATGATATAAGCAGCTTCATCAGGCTCAAAGCATTGAAGTATTATGAAATGAGAAAGCTCTACCCTCATTTGCCATCTCACTACGCTTACACAGCATGCCAGGATGCTGCTGCTAGGGCTGAGAGCTTCCTCAAACTGAAGGAGGAAGGTCTTGCTAAGAGTGAGCTTCCGAAAGTTAGGAGGATAACGATATGGTTAGACGACCGCCTGTGGAAGCCAAAAGGCTATACATCTATAGAAATTGCTACTCATAGAGGAAGGGTGCCAGTTGAAATTGAGCCCCACAAGCAGTACTGGAAGTACGTAAATAGGGGTTGGAGACTATCTAGTGAAGCCAAGGTAAAGCTGGATAGAAGGAGCAGACAGCTAATAATCTACCTATCCTTCTTCAAAGATGTCGAAGAGTATGAGCCAAAAGGCTTCATCTCCGTAGATGTCAATGAGAATAACGTGGCAATATTGGTTGACAATGCTCCTTATCTGCTTGAGACAAACACCAAGGATGTTGTATTAGGCTACTACTACCGAAGGAAGAGGGTTCAGGAGAAGTATGATAAAGCATATGGAACTAAGTCTAGAACGAAAAGAAAGGTTCTGAGGAAGCTCAAGGAGAAGCACAGGAAAGAGGACATCAGGTGGAAGATTGCGAACATAATTGTTAGAAATGCCTATAGGAAGCACCATGCTATAGTTCTTGAGAACCTAGGAGATAACCCTGCTGAAGGAATGATTAAGAAAATCAAGGATGAGCAGCTCAGGCACAGGATATTTCAAGCATCCTTCAGAGGAGTTCAGGAAGCCGTAGAGGAGAAGGCGAAGGAATACGGCGTTCCAGTGCTCTACGTGGATTCAAGGAACACCTCTAGAACATGCCCTGTACATAACTCAAGAATAATTTATAGAAACGGTTCTAGAATCGGGAAGTGCTCAAAAGGCGGAGAGCTGTGGCACAGAGATGTTGTAGCTGTATGGAATCTCCTCCGTAGAGTCCACCTAGGCGATGGGAGCAGTGCTCCAAGCCTAGGTGGCCCAACTCTAGATGGGAGCCCCGTGCCGTTGGGCTCGACGGCCGCCCATGAACCCATAGGGATAGCTAAATCTCTATGGACGAGGTGGAACTCCCTAGATGTGAACATGAAAACATATAAAGCGATTGGGATGAACATCTAGGGAGAAACGGTCACAGTCTGATCTCATGGCTGCAATATTCTCAGGCCACGGCGAATTCCCCAGGGTAGTGATATCCTCCGGCGATCACGAGGAAGCCATCGCAGACGCAGCAGAAGCATTCAACATAGCCGAGAAGTACCAGGTCCCCGTCATCCACCTCCTGGACAAGTTCCTGGCAAATTCCACAGCTGTGATCCGGCTTCCTAACTTTGAGGATTTCAGGATAGAGAGGGGAAAGATCTACTCGGGAGGCGATGTTCCCTACAAGAGGTTCGACCTGTCTTCAGCGATCTCTCCGAGGGCCTTCATAGGGCAGGGAAACGCGGTTATGTGGTACACCGGAGATGAGCACGATGAATACGGGCACATCACAGAGGACCCTGAGAACAGAATACTTATGTACAGGAAGAGGATGGAGAAGATGAGGCTGATCGAGGAAGAGATACCTGCTGAAAAGAAGGTAGTTCTCGAGGGTCATAGGGATCCGGACTTTCTGATAATTGGATGGGGCTCAGTGAAGGGAGTAGCGGTCGAAGCTTCTGAGAGAATGGAGAAAAAGCTTGGTCTCAGGTTTTCATATGTCAATGTGAAGATGCTTTGGCCATTCCCGAAGAAGGAGGTGATGCGGATCCTTTCGGATATCCCGAGCGAGAGGATAATAGCTGCTGAGCACAGCTATACTGCCAGCATCTCGTCGCTCATGTCCATGGAGCTCGGAAGGGGGGCTGGAAGCAAGATAATCAAGTACACGGGGAGGCCTATGATGCTGAACGAATTTTCTGATGCTCTGGAGAAGATCGCTTCAGGAAGAGCGAGAGAGGTGGTTCTCAGAGATGGCGCCTGAGTTAAGCTACAGGACGGGCATATGGATAGACTGGTGCCCTGGATGCGGGAACTTCGGCATACTTGCCGCGCTCACGAAGGCCCTCGAGGAAATGAAGGCGGATCCAAACAGAACCGTGATAGTTTCCGGAATAGGGTGCTCGGGGAAAATTGCCCACTTCATAAACGCGAATGGAGTGCACACGCTGCATGGGAGGGCCATACCATTTGCCATGGGGATTAAGCTCGCAAGGCCGGAGCTGAACGTCTTCGTCAATGGAGGAGACGGAGATCTTCTTGGCATTGGGGCAGGCCACTTCGTAGCCCTAGGAAGGAGGAACCTGGACATTGTGGTCATGATGCACAACAACGGGGTATACGGGCTCACGAAGGGGCAGGCATCCCCGACCCTTCAGCTGAATGCGAGGACCAAAGCGCTCGCGGCTCCTAACATTCAGAGCCCCCTGAACCCGATCATGCTCGCCCTCGCATCCGGGTACACCTTCGTGGCGAGGGGATACGCTTTCGATGGAAACCACCTGAAAGAGCTGATCAAGGAAGCGGCTAAGCATGAGGGTGCTGCGTTCATAGATGTGCTGCAGCCGTGTGTGACCTTCAATGATATTTACACCGCCGAGTTCTACAGGAAGGCCATATACAAGCTGGGAGCTGGGGAGAGCTGGGATCCCTATGTGAGGGACCATAGCGAGGCTGAAGAGAAGCTCATCAAGGCCATGGAGAAGGCCTCTGAGTGGGGAAGTAGAATACCAGTTGGAGTCTTCTACTCCAACCCCCTCGTCCCTTCGTTTGAGAAGAGGCTCTCGGGAGAGCTCGGAGGGATCTATCCTGAGAGGAATCCATCTAATGCGATGATAGAGGCTGGAGGCAGGACGCGGGTAAGCGGGGAAATGTTCGAGGAGCTCTTCCGGAGCTTCATTGTCAGCAGGAAATGATGAGAGAGCTTTTTTATATATTCAAGAAATTTTTTCAAAATTCTCATAATATAATGAATCATGGTTGAAGCGATCGATGCAGTCTGCGGTTTGGGGGTGGAAAGCAGAGGAGTCCAAGCATCTTCCACAGAGGGATCATCTTCTCGATCACCGCGCGGCAGAAGATGCAGATGAGGGCTCTGGGAGGGGTTACCATGAAAGGGAGAGAGGGCAATGATACGCTCCCGATGAACTCGAGAGGGAGATTGAGCCTGATGAGCCATAAGGCTTACAACTATCGGCCTCAGAAGGCCTCAAAACTTCATGCTGGAGGCATAGTACTGGTTATTCAATTTTGCTTGAGGTTTGCCTCCCGCATGCATTAATTATAGCTTATGAGCTTCAATCCCCGCCTTAAAAGGCGAGTCTTTCTGTTGCAACTGATTGAGAAGTGCTCTGTGAAGAGCTTGTCTGAGAAGTTGTTGTTTTTAATGTCATTTTGGCAGGAGCAGTTGAAGTCGATTGAGACTGAGGAAAGAGCAAATGCACTGAAAGCTATGGATAGAGAAGAAAGTCTGCAGCCTTCTCGTCATATGATGAGCACTCCCCTTTCTTCGACAGAGACTTTTTAATGTAGTTTTTCTTCTTAGAGAGGAGGATAGCGAGGATAGATGCCCCAGCCATAAGAGCAACAACAGCGAGAACTGCGCTGAAGTAGGAAAGGGCTACTAAGGAGAGGACAGTTGCCAGTGCGGCTGCGTTTATCCATGCATTGTACTTCCTCGCCGTTTTGCTTTTTTCGGCATCTTCCTTCAGCTTCTTGCACTCCCTTCCGATCTCAGCGATTTTCGCTGGACCCGGATATAGGGCCGTCATTATGAGCGTGGAAGTCAGACATGCCGCTGCCCCGATCTTCTCCCTCTCATCTTTCCTCTTCCCCGTCCACTTTGCGATCTCTCTCTGGATGTAGCTCAGCGACGGCTTGAAGCTCTCAACGCATTCCTTGATGCTCTTCTCCGAGATGAGTGCCTCCGCTTCTCTGGGAGAAAATTCCTTATTTCTCGAACGGAATATCCCGTACCCCCCTGAGATGAGCTCCTGGGAAAAATATATGGCGAGCCCAAGGACAGCCATGGCCTCCTCTTTCCTGTTTTTAACGTATAGCTTCCTCGCCTCCAGCGCTGCGTTCAAAATCCATACTGGTGAGTAGAACCTTCTGTAGGAAAGCCTTCTTCTGAGAGATACCCCTTGAGGGGCATTCTGCTCCGGAGAGCTCACAGCCTTCAGCATAGTTTCCATCTCTCTCTGCTGAAGGCCTATTATCTTGGCAACTTTTCTGGTTATCATCTCGTGGACTTCTGCCAGCAATTTCCAGCACCAATGCTCAGTGAAGCCATGCAGCTTTTCCTTTGCGGTCTCCCTCTAATGTTCTTTTCTCTGCCTCTTCGTGCAAACAGCGGAATTCAGGGCTCCTAAGCTTAATTGCAACAGCTTTTAAGCGGTTCTTCCTATTGGGAGGAAGAAATGTCGAGCGGAGCGAGTTTCAATAGGAGGAGAAAGAGAGGCATTAGCGAAATTGTTGCCGTGATGGCAATGCTGTTGATTGCTGTAGTTGCGGTCTTCGCACTGAGGGGGTGGATCTCTTCGCAGCAGTCCAGGCTGACAAGCCTAGATATGGCAACCGCGACCTATTCATCAGAAGTTGGAACGGGCGGGCAGTACATAATTTCCCTCGATGTAAGGAACAGCCTGCCGAACCAGCTCACTGTTCAAAACATAACAGTAGTGCTAGGAGATGGAACTGTCAAATATGCGAGGGATCTCTCTGGCCTGAGCCCCACTGTTCCCTCCACCATTGGCGCGAAGTCTGATCAGCTGTTTGTCTTCACGGTCAGCCCAGCTTCCGGTTCAACCGTTAAGCAGGTGAGCGTCCTAGTCCAGGACTCCTCTTCTGGGCAGATGCAGTGGATCTCTGCCATGGGAGGATAGCGGCAGGGAAATAGCTTATATAATATTTTTTTAAATTATTAAATGGTGGAAAAATTTGTCGTCTGAAGGAGAGAAATTGAACTCTCTTCTCAAAAAGGCCGAGTCCTTGAGCGAAGAAGCGAAGACGAGAGATTATAAAATGCCCATAATTCTTCCATTCACTCCTGCGATATTGACTGCAGCGGGAGCTTTCATAGCTTTGCTTGGGGTTGCGCTGAGCTTTTCCGCCCACCACGCTGGAGCCCCGCTCTTAACGATAGGAGCCGCAATATCGCTTGCTGGAGTCTTGATAAACTTCTACGTGATATACAAGTGGATCAGCAGGAGGAACGAGCACTTCGCCAGATCCCTATCATTTTACGAGACCGTTGTAGAAATAGCGGATGTCTTGAAGTTCAAGAGAGCCTTTTCAATGAAGTCGAGGCTGAATGAGCTGAAAGAAGCGAGCTCCGGAGAGAAGAACGCTGTGCTCGACACCATCCTCACTCTTATACCATTCTACATATTCTATGTGTATCACTACTTGAACAAGGACTTCTACAAGCATTCGGAGAAGGAGAAGCTGCTTATGAGCGACCTCTTCGATGAGCTGAGGGAGAAGATCCCCACTTTTACGCGGAGGGCTGAAGAGTTCCGGACAGTCCCTGAGAGGAGCACCTTCCTCTACGTGATCCTCACCATTCTCTTCGGCGGCTTCTTCTTAATATACTGGGTTTATACACTTGCAGCCGATCCAAACAACCACTTCGAAAGCCACATGCTGATGGAGAGAGAAATACTCAGCTCCTTAAAGGAGCTCGTTCCCAAAGAATGATGTTTTTTATATGTTCCCCCTTTTCTTATGGGGCTTGGGCAATTGATGCTTGAATTCTGGAAAGCTGGTCGCAGGAAGGCCCCAACCCGAAGAGTAACAGAGGAGCTCTCTCAAGGAAGCGTTAAGCTGTTTGAGAGTTGCAGAGCTTCATCAAAGGCAATAGCCTACTACAGCATAGGAGCCTACAGGGTTTCAATACAGGAGAAGGATGGAGAGTATTTTTACTGTGCTTCTCCTTTTGAGGACCTGAAAGAATTGACCGGAAAAATCGAAAGAATGCTCGACGATGTTGTTCTCCTTCTGAAGAAGGGGAATGATGTTGGAGACGTCCTGGCATCGGTTCTGGAAATCCCCAGGGAAGACGTGGCGAAGGCTCTCTACGTTCTGAACAGCGTCCTTGGATACGGAAAAGTTCAGGTGCTCCTGGATGACCCCTTCATAACAGATATAAGCATTGAGGGGGCCGGCAGCGTCTGGATAAGGCACTTCATAGTTGAATCCAACAGGCCGCAGCAGGACTTCGTGCAGACTAACATCTCCTTTGAAAGTGATGAAGATGTCGTCAGGCTGCAGCAGTTAATTGCAACGAAGTGCGGGACCTTCATAAGCACAAGCAATCCTATCGTAGATGCTCAGCTCCCCAAGAGAGACGGCGGTCACAGGGTCCACTTGGTATTCCCAACGATCTCTCAACTGAGGCCGGAAATAGTTGTGAGGAAGAGGATGCATTCTCCCCCAAGCATAGAGCAGCAAGTTGAAGCTGGAGTACTGCAAAGGGGAGTTGCTGAATTCTTCAAAAAGGTGCTGCTCGCAAGGGGGTCCCTCATCATCGCGGGCCCTCCGGGCTCGGGGAAGACCACACTGATGAGAAGCATTCTCCACTATCTAGTCCCCAGAACCTGGAAGGTTGTGGTTATAGAGGATACGGGAGAGATAGATCCCCCTCCAGGGGCGCCCTGGAGCAGGTACACAACTTTTGAGCTTGGAGCTGTGAAGGTCGATCTCTTCGACCTCGCCAAGGCCAGCCTCAGATCCTCCGGGACTAGGCTCATAGTTGTAGGAGAGACGAGGGGGAAGGAAGCGCAGGTTCTCGCCCAGGCTATGACGGCCGGGCTCGGGGCCCTCACATCCTTCCACGCCTCTTCTCCTGAAGAGGTAATCGGGAGGCTGATGGCCCCACCGATCGAACTCTCCCCCTCCCAGGTTGGGATGTTCCACTATGTGGCTGTGATGGGATACGGCGATGCTCCGAGAAGGCAGCTGAAGTCCCTCTCGGAGCTGATCTACAGCCACGAGGACGGAAGGGTTGAAGCCAGAGAGCTCTGGAGGAGAGGCAACGGTGCAGCTGCATCTGCAGAAGAGCTCCTCTCGAAATCGGTGAGGTTCAGCGAGCTGATGGGGAGGCTGGAGGGCTCAGTTGCGGAGGAGGAAGGGGGTGGGTACTCTGGGTCTCCTCTCTGAGATTGAGGAAAAGTACAAGCATGCAGTGGCCCTTACTGCAGCAGGAATAGAGGAGTACAGGAAAGCGGGGAGAGAGGTGAGGGAAGCATTCGCAACTGCGATGATATCTGGGCTTCTTGCTCTGGTATTTTTCCTCTTGAGGATCGATGCGCCTTTCGCCCCGCTGCTGGCCTCGGCTCCATTGCTACCATCCATTTGGAAGATAGCGAAGAGGGTAGCGACTTATTCGGATTTGAAGAAGAGGGTGGAAGAAGAGCTTCCATTCCTCATTGTTGCTTCAGCATCCGTCTCGAAGACAGGGCTCGAGCTGGCTGAAGCTCTGAAGTTCTCTTCGAACAGCAGATCCATGAAGGGGGTTAGGGTTCTCGGAGAGAGGTTTGTGAGGCTGTCTGAGCTTTTAGGAACGGGAGAGTCGCTCCGCTTCCTCCTGAGGATGGCTGGGAAGAAGGCGAGAGGCATCCTGATCGATTACATAGCATCTCTGAGCTCGGGGGCGGCTCCGATCATGCTCAAAGAGAGGGCACGAGAGGTGATGAAGGATGCTGAGGCTGAGATAGAGAAGAGCATTCAGAGCAGGATCACGCTTTCTGTGCTCATGATAGTTCTCCTCGGTATGGCCCCAAGCTTGCTGATAGGATTTCAGAACCTCCAGAGCTTTGGAAGTGTTGCTTATGAATCGAGAAGATCCGGCCTCGCTTATGCCTTGGTATTCCTCACTGCGATCCCTCTGGCTGTGAAAGCAGTTCCAGAGTATCCTCCGACGATGAGGATAGTATTTTCTGAGAAGCTCGGCAGGCTTCTGAACGCATTGGGTACATTCGGCTCCGCTCTGCTCTTTGTTCCACTATTGGATTTGCTCTTATGGGGAAAAGCTGGAGATTTTTCATCTCACCTCCTGGTCTTCAGCACCCTCTCAATCCTCTCGACCTTCCCCTCTTTTCTCCTTACAGTTAAGGCTACCTTCGCTTTCCCCGTTGAGAAGGTCGTCGAAAACATGCTTGACAGAGTAAGAGTTTGGAGGAACCTGACATCTGATGAGATAATGAGAGGGGATGAGAAGCTGAGACGGGGGGCGAGGCCCTGGATCTTCGATTATATCGCAGACATGGTACCCTTCTTCAAGACGATCGGAGATATAGACCCAAGCACATTCCAGATATTTGCCGAGTTCATCTACGAAGGAAAGAGGCACATGAGGAAGTTCTCCCAGATCCTCTTAGTGGTTGCCGCAACTGCTGCTCTGTCTCCTTACATGAGCGCTATAATGCTAGGATTGGGAGGACCCCCTTTCCCCTCTCAAGTTGCCACTGCCTATCTCGGCACTCTCGCCTACGGCTTTGCTGCCGAAAGGATAGCCCTGGGGCACAGCAGAAGCACAGTTCTCCCCTCCATTTCATCCATTATCTTTGCCCTCACTCTGCACATTTGAGTTATTTTTAAAAATCAGCTGGATGAGCTGTTCTTGAAGACGCTCCATCCAATCAGCTGCGAGCCGAGGTATATCTGAACTGCGAGCGTCCTCCGAGCATCCCTGCTGAGGACGAATGAGACCCCGTAGCGGCTTCCCAGTGGGGTGTCTACTGGAGAAAATTGGACTGTAGCGTTCTGGACTTCATATTTTGCCTCCTGCTCGTTATAAATGCTGTAGAGGGCCCTGAGTTGGGGTGCTGTGGCAGGATCTGCCGACTCTGCGTATATGTAGATCGTGGCATTTTCCGGTTGCGGAGATGTGGGCATGGGGACTTGTATGTAGTAGAGCTCTATGGATGATGGAGAAGGCTGGGGAGGTGAGGAGCTTCCGCCTCCTCCCGGAGAGGGCGTTCCGTAGCTATACGAGAACTTCATGTACACGTATCCGCTCACAGAAATTGGGTATCCATTTGGAAGGCTCACCGTTTTTGTCACATTTGTCCAAGAAACCACAGGGTTGCTGCCGATCTGATCGACCCTGTTGAAGCTCCAGGACGGGGTCTCGATCTGTGCAGTGTAGCCAGATGCCATCTTGAGGAGGGAAGGGGGGTCCAGGTTCAGGTGATAGCCGTCTCCCCTAAGGTCCGAGATTATGAGAGCGGATGGTGATATTGAAACCGCTGTGCTCTCCATTGTGTCTGTGTCTAGCAGGAGGATGTCGATGCCCCCTGAAAAGCTGACGCCTGCAGTGTAAGTCGTCTGATAGACATCGGCATAGGAGGAGATGAAGTCGCTGGAGGAGCAGTGGCATCCGGAACCGTAGCTGTAGGAATAGCATCCCTGATTCACTGCGGAGTTGTATGTATAGTACGAGTTCGTGCTGACTGAGGTAACAGAAGAATCCAGCAGGTTCTTTGCAGCGATGGAGAGGAAGCTCCCGCTCGTGCTGGGATATGCTGTGAGAACAGCTAAAAGCTCCCCTCCTGGCATCCTGTAGATCGTTGTGTCGGCGGCAGACATCATGTTCAGCGATGGGAGAAAGAGGATCATCTTCATCTTCTTGAAGGCAGTGAGGGAAGATGATGATGTTGCAATAGCTGAGCCGTCTGCCTTCATCTGGAGGGTAAATCTTCCCCCCTGGGAGCCCTCTATTGTCAGGTTGAAGGAGTTGGAGTTCGGCACCCAGCTCTCATATATGCGGGGGGATCCTGTGTAGAGGACGGCAACGGGGATCCAGACTCCAGCAATGGAGAAGCTTCCGGTTATGGAGGTGCTCCATGTCCCGCTCGATGGATCGTAAGTGGATGATCCGGACAGCGTGAGGCTGTAGGATGCGAGCAGCCTTGTGTTGTTCCCTACATAATATATGCTGAACTTTCCGGTCATCGGGAGCAGACCCTTCAGGGCGATCGTTGCAGAGCTCTTCGCCTGTTCAATTGGCGAATAAACGAAGAGGTTGCCGCGTTTAGTCAAGACTGCTAGGCTCGCGTTCTTGTATAATGTGAGGTATTCTGCCGCGCTGTTCGGCAAGCTGAGGCTCACCCAGGCCTGCTGGGGCAAGGCTGTTGCCGTGAAGCTCTCATAGTACAGAGTTCCGTTGGCGAAGACGGCTTCTGCTATCAGCTCCGTAGGTATTGTGCTCATAGCGTATATCCCGCTGCTGTTGCTGAAGAACCTCACCTCCTCGGCTCTCTTCATGCTGAGGGTGTATGCAATCTCGTTGTAGCTGGAGATGTAGCTGCGCTCCGCCCTCAGCATCGAGGAGAGGGCGAGCAGAGCAATTGCAATGAGGATGGAAAGGAGCAGAGCTCCGAGCGCTTCTGACTGCCCTCTCCTCACGAGATCCTCACCCCCTCAGCTCCCAAGCTGCTGTTCCAGATGAAGGCGCTTCCGCTCTCTGTGAGGACAAGAACATCTGCGCTTTCCACATTAATTCCGGGCCCAAGAAATGTTCTGAGAGAAAGGCAGGAAGTCGAAGGAATCACCGCTTCGAAGACTGCAGTAGAGTTATCGGAAGAGCTCAAACTGCTGTGGACTGCGATGACAGCCCTTTCCGAGATGCTTGAGCTGATGCATAGGTCGCCGCTTCTCATGTAGAAACGGATCGCCTCCCCCTTCTTAACGCTCAGCAGGCTGCCGTAAAGAGATGCTTCTCTGCCTTTCTCAGCCGCTGTTTCCTGGACAGCTATGAAGTAGCGGAGGGAAGCAATTACTGCCAGCGCCAGAAGGAGAATTGATGCTGCCTCTGCAATGCACCTCTTCAACCCTGGTTCACCACGCTGATCGGGACAGAGGTTCCAAGGCTGTCAGCATATGAGATCGGGTATCCCTCGATCTCTGCCACGATGTAGCTACCAGATGGTATGCTTCCAAGCACGTAGGAGGAGGGGCCTGAGCTGCTGTTGTATATTATGTAGGCTTTCGGCACATTGGTGGAGCCGTAGTTGTAGACTATGACCTGGTAGCTGCTGTTCGAGGAGAACGCGAAAACGCTTATCATCGGAGGGCTCTGGGCTACGCTGCTCTGCGCTTGTGAGCTCCTCCCAGCGAGCTCCGCGAGAACGGGTGCAGCAATGGATAAGATCACGATGCCCATTGCGAGGCTTGCTACCAGGTTCGAAATTCCCTTTCTCTTCAATTCCATCCCCAATATGCAGAGATCGGTTAAAAGATGCCGCGTGCTCTGTCTCCGCTTTTTAACTGAGTTGTTCTTTTTGAAGGGGGTTGGATGAGAGGAGGAGCTTCGAAAGATAGGAGGAAAGCGATCGAGTGGGAGTGGTACAGGCTGCAGGGAGTGAGCTTCGCCATACTTCCACATGAGGAGAGAGATTACGCGCTCGCTGACTTCGCCTCCCTACTCGCAGCTGCGAGGGAGGGGGGCATTCTTGTAAGGAGGAGCGAGAGGGAAGAAAGATACTTCGACTACAGGCTGAGGGCCGTCGAAACCGAGTTCTATCTTAAAGCGAAAGTGGGAGGGATCCCCCTCCGTTTCGGGGCCGAGAAGATCGAGAAGCCCTCCAGGCCAGAAGCGAAAGCGCTCCTCAACCCGCTCACCCTCCTGCTCGAAGACGGATCCCTTGCGAGGGTGCTCGTAGTCCACAGATACCCCTCAATGCTTCCCGAGGGGGTCCTGTTTACATTCTTCGCAGAAGCAAGAGAAGTCGCCATCCTCTTCAAGGAGGTCGAGAGGTCCAGAGCAGTGGGCCTCGTTGAGAGGGCGAGAAGGCGAAGGGAAAGCTCAGGAAGAGGGAGCGAGGAGGAGTTTGAAGAGGAGCGCCTCAGCGAGCTGGCATCGAGGATATTGGGAGGATCCTCCCTTTTCGAGTTCCAGGTGCTGCTTACAGTTTCAGGAGAGGACCTGAGGTCTCTCAACGCGAGGGAGAAGAGAATCCGATCCCTTCTGAGAGGATATGGAATGGATGCTGAGCCTCCCCCCATCCAAACGGAGCTCTACAGCCTCTCCCCCTGCTTCTGGGCACTCTGCATAGAAAAGAGGTACGCAGATCTGGAAAGCTTGAAAGCTCTGTTCCCCCTCATCGACGAGGAGCTGCACGAAAGCGGAGGGGTGTTTCTCGGAATGAGCGGTACAGGATCCCCGGTCCTCCTGGATCTTTGGTCGAAGCCCAACCTGAACTTCGTCATCCTCGGAGCGACCGGCTCTGGAAAGAGCATGACCGCTAAGCTCTACTTGAAGCGCCTGAGGAGCTCGTTTCCAGAGATCCTTTACGTTGGAATAGACCCAGAGGGGGAATACGCGAGGATAGCGGGCTCAATTGGCGCGCGGAGCGTTGAGATAAGGGAAGGGGATCCCCTCGGGCTGGATCCTCTGAAGCTGATGAGGAGCGGGGCTCTCGAGCTCGGCCAGGTGGCTGACATCCTTGGAGAAGTTTATGGGATCCCCGACCACCTAGCTGGAGTTCTCAGAAAGGAGCTCTTCATGAGGGGGGAGCTCTTCAGCGACCTAGCTGAGTTCTCCTCTGGAATCAGGGACAGGGAGCTGTCGAGGTACCTCCAGGGTGCGGAGGTGCCTCCGGACTCGAGCATCTTCAGAGGGGATCCTCCAGCATTGAACGGCAGCGTAGTGTTCAGCCTCAAGGGGATCAGGAGCAGGAGGCTCAAGGTCCTGATTTCAGCCCTCATCTCAAGCTACATGCACAGCAGGCTCTTCACGAGGGCCAGGAGATCGGTGCTCTTCGTCGATGAGGCCTGGCTATTCATGGAAACTCCATCCATCCTCAGCCTCTTCGAGAGCATAGCTAGGAGGGGGAGGAAGCACGGCACGGCCTTCATATACATTTCGCAGAGGGCCGAGGACTTGATAAGGAGCCCCCAGGGGAGGGCAATCCTCGAGCAGTCAGCTACCGTCCTCCTCATGAGGCAGGAGCAGCAGGGAGTTGAAGGTGTTAAGAACATATACAGGCTCAGCGAAGCCGAAGCTGGATTCCTCGCAGCCGCGCCCGTCGGCTCGGGGATACTGAAGACCTGGAGGAAGAGGGTCACCGTCCGCGTCCTCGCAACAGATGAAGAGAAAGCTTTTTTCTCGACAAGCGTTAAGTAGAAAGGCGGATTGGCTTGAGCATATCTTCGCTTCCCGAAGCGCTCCGCGGCGCCCTTTGGTTTGCGTGGAGCATGCTTTCATCTGCCTCGCCGTTTCCCCCTTTTCTCTCCCTCTTCATTTTCTCTGCTCTCCTCGCTACAGCTTCTGTAGTCCTCTGCATCTTCTCCAGAAGGCACGCCCTTGCTCTCCTCATTGCGATTTGGGGAGCTGCTTTGCTCCTCGCCATCCTCTCTTCGAGGTGACCGAGGCTTGCTCGATCTGTGGTCTCTGATCTCGTGGGGTCTCTGGCTCGCCTCCGCGATGGGGGTAGGCGCTGTCATTGCTGGAGCGATTCTGAGGATATTTGGGAGGGAGGGCTCCGGGGCCTTCATGCTCGGGGGAACTGCTTCAGTGCTCATCGCCTCATTCGGATGGGAGCTTGTGCGCTCTCTCTACGGGGGATCCTCACCTCCGCTGCAGTACGGGTGGATTTTCTATGCCATTTCTGGAGCTTTGGTTGCTGTCTCCTCCGCTTACCTAGCGCTTGGGAGGATGGATGAGGGCGTGAAGCTCTTCGCCTCTGCCCTCCTCATAGTTGGGATAGGCTTCTTCTCCGCCTCTCTCGCTTCTGGAGCAGTATTCGGAAGAGGGGGTTCAATTTCCGTGGAATGCTACACTGAGAGCAGCTTCGTGAACTCTGGAGAGCCGTTCAATTTAACAGTCCGCCTCTCAGGGGGAACCCCTCCTTACACTCTCGAGGTGGAGTGGGGCGACGGATCCACAGATACCGCTACAGCTGGAGAGGAGCCCCTCGCTCTCTCTCACTCCTACTCCCTCCCTTCTAATGAATCCTACTCCAGCTTGTCAGTACGCATAAATGCTCAGGACAGCGAAGGAAGGGAAGGATACGATGTATTCGCCGTTGTAGTGAGGAACCCAGGCTACAACCCATACTCATTTCCCTTCAGCATAATCTACGATGTAGCCCAGAAGGCCACCGTTGCTATACCAGCGATTGACCTGCAGAAGCTGACCTTCTCCCCCACTCTTCCGGAAAGCGGGGCTGCCCACGAGATATACTCCCTCGTCCTCGATCTGAGCTTAGGAGCTCTCGGCGCATTTCTGGCTTTCAATATTGCGTGGGAAGCCATTGCGAGGGGGAGAGCAGCGGAGGCGGTCGTTGAGGGGATCAGGGAAGCTGTTGCTGTAGCCCTCATCTCTCTTCTTTTCCCGAGCGTCTTCAATGCAACGGCGGAGCTCTTGAACTACCTGAGCTCGTATCTCATCCAGCAGATAGACGTGAGCTGGGTATTTGTTGCTATAAGCGCAGAGATCGCCTCAGCGGTCGTGCTGGGATACTTCATCCCCTTTCTCGCAGAATATGCGGCGATGATTGGTTTCGCTGTGCTTACAGCAAGCGTGTTCGTCTACGTGAGGTACTTCATGATACTGGCTCTTGCAGTTTCATCCCCCCTCATAGCCGTCTCCTACCTCCACCCAGCCATGAAGGGAGCTGCGAGGTGGCTGGTAAGCATGCTTTCTGGAATGATGCTCGCCGGCCCCATAGCGTCTGTCTTCCTCGTCCTCATGAGCAAGATGATGCCCGGTCGCGACATAACATTCGCGTTCCTCTACCCTTTCTTCGCAGGAGTTATT
Organism: Fervidicoccus sp. SLHALR4; assembly: GCF_058692745.1. Lineage (NCBI taxonomy): Archaea > Thermoproteati > Thermoproteota > Thermoprotei > Fervidicoccales > Fervidicoccaceae > Fervidicoccus > Fervidicoccus sp. SLHALR4. The sequence goes on from NZ_CP182483.1 coordinate 89,883, forward strand.
CCCAGCATATTGGGGATTTTCGGCTCAGGCGCTGCTGCCGGAGTTGCGAGGGAGGCCATTGCTCCTCTGTCCATCGCCTTCAGGGGGAGGCTGAGGGGAGTCGATCGAAATGTTCGCGGCGGAGGCAGCAATGCAGAAAGGAACGAAAGGAGCGCAGACGCTGAAGCAGATTACGGTACCGTTAAGCTCAGAGTTCCCTCGATGCACGAAGGTGAAGGTCCCGAGCTCCAGCAGTTAGGAAATGAGGGCTATTCAGCTGAAAGGCAAGGAGCTTCTCCTCGAAGGAAAGGGAAAAAAGATGGAGGAGAGAGCTGAGAGGGTGAAAAGGCTGGAAAAATCAGTATATGAGACCGCTTATGAATGCCGAGTAAAATGCCATTATCAGCGCGCCAAAAATCGAGCTTATTATGAGCCTTCTTCCCCTCTCGGAATTTCCAATAACGAGGGAAATGGCCCCTGCTATGAAACCCCCTGCTACCGCGACCCAGCCTATCCACATGAGCCAGCTCAGCATGGTTTCAATGGCATTCGATATTCCTGGAGGTGGGGCCGGAGTTACGGTCAGGGGGATCTCTTCTGCCCTGGCTGCAGGAAGGAGAGTTAAAAGCGCTGAGATCGGGGATGCTCGCTTCAGCTTCGAAAGGCTGACCATCTTTCCTCACCTCATCTTTCAAGAAAGGCCTTAAAAGAGGAGAGATCGCACTGTTTCCAGCACCAATATCATGAGCATGGGAAGCTCCGCTCACAGAGCACCGGGATCTTCCGTTGCAGGATCCAGAGATCCTCTCCTCAAAACCCTGGAGAGGAGTTCGGCTTGAAGGAATGCGCTTTTCAGCTGCAGCTCCAGGGGGACATCTATTCTGTAGGAGCGGGTGCGGATGCCGTCGAACATAACAAGAAAGTATGAGTTGCTGAGAGGGACATGCAGCCTGTTAAGGCCGGGGATAATGGGAAAAGGCTTCATGAAGTCCTCTCCTCCGGAGGAGAGGATGATCCCTCTTGCGGGCTGAGCGCTTTCGAAGGCAATCTCCACATCTTTATCGACTTTCAAGCTGAAACTCTCTATTGGGTTCAGCTCAGGGAAGGGAGGAAGGGCGATCTCAGCATAGAACCCGCCCTCTCTGTAGATTTCCTTCCCTCCTCCCCTCACCGCTTTCTCTGCGAAGCCGAAGAGACCGCTCAGGGCTATATTCTTCCTGTAGCGGAAAGCGAACCCCTTCTTCACAGCTGTTACGAGCAGATGGGCGGGAACAGCGCATCCCCTTACCTCCCTCCTCCCGCTCGAGAGATCAATCTTCCTGTTGGAACAGACCAAGGACGCGAGCATTCTATCCGCATCGCTACCCAGCTCGATGGTGCTACTTTTTTCTCCATGAACTATCTTCACCTCTACCTTCGGGGGATCTATTTCAATGATGCTCGGAGTAAGGATTGTTGCAGTCTTTGCGTAGTTCCTCGCAGAATCGAGGGCGACGACCTCAATTTTCTCCGGGATCTTCTCAAAGCAGACCTCCAGCTCTTTCCCTTCCTTTAGCTCCCTTCCCAGGGCCAACAGCTCAACCCCCTCCGGAGCCTTAGCTCTCTTTACCTTGATGATCCCGAAAGCTGATCCTCCGCACTCGTGCGGAACTGGGGCCTTGAAAACCTGGAGCTCTGCCTCGATCTCGGCGTTTCTCGGAGGTGAGGAAATAGAGGTCTCGATCCTCCCGAGGGGGTGGAAGATCTGCACCTCGAAGCTGAACGGCTCGAGGACCGTTGCTTTCTCCTCATTGAGCACAGCGCCACCCCCTGCGGCGATCCTCTTCACTGCTCCCCGGTGCTCTACCGTGAGGGGAATCCCTTCGGCCTCTATCATAAGAGTATGCTCTTTTTCTGGATGAGGTTCCAGCGATGCTCCGCTTTTCCCAGCTTCAATGAAGCAGCAGATCCCTTTGGAGCAGCAGAAGACTTTTTCATCGGCGGCCCAGCAGCTCGAAGAGCTGTCCTTAGGAAGCGAAAGGATGGGCTTGAAGCTGATGTCGTAAGCCTTCACGAAGTTCCCTTCATCGATCACCGCAACATCGCTGGCAGTCGCGCTCCCTTTCACCTCTCCAATCTTCTCAAGCTGGATGAGGGCTCCCTCCTCCAAGCGGTAGAGCTTAGAGTCAATTGATAAGACCGGTAGGTTCATGAAGAAGCCTGCAAACTCAGGCTTCTCGCTTCCAGCGAATGCCTTAGGCTTGGGGATTTCCTCATCATTGATCCACAACAGCCATCCTGAGCTCCAAGCCAGGAAGGAATTGTCGATGAGGGCAACCGCCTCTGCCGGGAAGCCTGCTTCCTCTAATGTTCTGTCGCGAATGAGCTGAGACCTGCCGTCCTCATATATTACGCTGAAGCTTCTGAACCCCACTGAAGCTTTTCTTGGGTTGCCTCTGTAGGCCTTCTCGAAGATGGTTGCTCCCCAGCTCCCTGCCGTGACGATGTGGGTATGAGGTGGATCGCTTAGGGCGACCACTAGAGCTCCGGGAACCTTGGAGAAAACAGCATCCTTCCCAGTCAGCTTAATTCCATCTCCCGTCCTCAGCTCAAACAACCTCGAACCTTTCTTGATCAAGGCAACCCCGTTCCTCTCGTGAGAGATCCCCGCAACAGCGCCACAGATCGCTTCGTCCCTGTTCAAAAACACGGGATCTTCGCAATCTCGTGCCTCCTCGATCCATATTCCTTCCTCGGCTCCATTGATAGTGATCCTGGGGTGGAGGGGGATCCCCTCGAGAACGATCTCCCTCATGCTGTAGGGGCTCAGCCTTGGGAAATAGTCGAGGAGTGGGAGCTCAAAGCAGCCTTTCGTTCTGTACTCAAGCTCGATCCTCAATAATCTCCATCCTCCTTCCCCCAGCTCTCGAGAGTACAGCATTGATGGCCAGGCTCAATGCTTTCCCCTCGAGCGACATGCTCCCGTTTGATAGCATGGCTGATGCAACCCCCCAGATCGCTGAAAAGGCTCCAGCCGCGAGGTGCGCAGGGCTCCCCCAAAGGCCCTTCTGGAGAAATATTATCGATGGAAAGATGTAGAGGAGGTGCTTTATTCTGAAGATGCTGAAGGCCCTCTCATTTAGTATAGATACATCCCTTATGCTGAGAAACCGCCTGTACCTCGCCTCGAACTCCAATCGAGATCCCAAAAAGAGGGCAAGGCCTTTTAAGATGAGGTTTCTCCCACAGTTGTTCAAATGCAAAACTCTTTATATTCATAGCAGGCATAGAAAAGAGAATGGTGAAGGAACTTGAGGCTGAGATTAGGATTCTACGGGTTCGGCGCCATCGGGAGGATGGCTGCCAAGGTAGCACTGGAGAGGGGGCACGATATCGCTGGGGCTATGGATGTGAGGGAGGATTTGACAGGCCGAGATGTGGGAGAGCTGCTGGGCGCTGAGAGCTTGGGTGTGAAGGTGAGCAGGGATCTTAAGGCCGTTCAGGATGCTGATGCGGTCATCCACGCAACCAGCTCCTATCTGGACTCTGTCTATGATCAGCTCGTTTCCCTCCTGAGAATGGGGGTCCCGGTAGTTTCATCGTGCGAAACCCTCTCATATCCTTACTACAGGTACCCCGTCCTAGCGAAGAGGCTAAACGAGATCTCAATAGCTACTGGAGCCCCTGTCATAGGGACTGGGATAAATCCTGGATTCCTCCTGGACACGCTTCCAGCAGTGCTGGCTTCATCCGTCACAGCTGTGACAAAGATAAAGGCGAGGAGGAGCCTGGATGCTCTGAAGAGGAGGGAGCCCTTCATGAAGAAGATAGGGCTCGGAGAGGAGCCTGAAGCCGTTGAGAGGAAGCTGAAGATGGGGGAGATAACAGGCCATGTTGGATATGCGGAGTCCGTCTTCCTTATAGCTCAGGCGGCTGACCTGAACCTCAGCAGAGTAGAGGAGGGCTACAGCCTGGTTCCTGCAGAGAGGGATTTTGAGCTTCCTGGAGGGAGGAAGATAGAGAGGGGGAAGAATCTCGGGATGAAGGGGTACGGCTCCGGCTTCGTTGGGAGCAGGGAAGTCATAAGGGTCGAGTTCGAAGCTTATGCAGGGGCTCCTGAGTTCGAAGAAATAAGCATAGAGGGGAAGGACTACAGCGTCTCGTGGAGGAGCACCGGAACGCCTGGAGACCTCGGCACGGCTTCCATGCTCGTCAGCACTGCAGAGAGGATCGTTTTCATGCCCCCGGGCCTCCACCTCATGACGGAGCTTCTCCCGTTCAAGATAAAGTTCAGCGTGGGATGACCGGCATGGGGGAAGATAGAGCCCTAATGAAGCTGGAGGGGATGGAGAGGAGGGAAGAGAAGAGGTACATTGAGAGGACGAGGGGGAGCAGGCAGCTGTGGGAGCGAGCGAAGAAGGTTTTGCCTGGAGGAGTAACTTATGCAATAAGATACTTAACTCCGCACCCCGTCTTCATCAGGAGGGGTAAGGGGACAAAGGTATGGGATATCGATGGGAACGAGTACACTGACTTCTGGGAGGGGCACGGAACCCACCTCCTCGGCCACCTTCCCCAAGTCGTGGTGGATGCTGTTGAAGAGGCCCTCAGGGATAGGGGGAGCCATCTCGGCTACGAGAACCCGTATGCTGTTGAGTACGCCGAGCTGCTCACTAAGGTTCTTCCAGGCGTCGAGATGTTCAGGTTCTCCAACAGCGCAACAGAAGCGAACATGTATGCTGTGAGGCTGGCGAGGGCCTACACCAAGAAAAAGGTAGTGGTGAAGATGGAGGGCGGCTGGCACGGCGGAGTTGATTCGCTTCATGTAGCCACGTCTTCTCCTCCTTTCAGCAAGCCCGATTCAGCCGGCATCCCAGAGGAGTTCTTGAAGTACACAGTTGCTGTTCCCTACAACGATCCAGAGGCTCTCGAAAGGGTCCTGAAGAGCGGGGAGGCGGCAGCTGTTCTCATTGAGCCTGTAATAGGAGGAGGGGGTTGCATAGGGCCAGAGGCGGGCTACCTCAAGGAGGTGAGAGAGCTGACATTCAGATATGGAGCGCTCCTCATATTCGACGAGACCATAACGGGCTTCAGGCTGATGCCGGGCGGAGGGCAGGAGTACTTCGGGATCGAGGCCGATCTTAATGTCTACGGAAAGGCAATAGGAGGAGGGATGCCGGGGGCGGGCGGAATAGGAGGGAAAGCGGAGATAATGGAGCTGATGGACCACATCAAGCACCCTGAAAGGGACAAGAGATCCTTCCACGGAGGAACCTTCGTCGGGAATCCCATCGTTATGTCTGCTGGAATGGCGTTCATAGGCTATCTGAGCAGCCACAGAGAGATCTATGAGAAAGCGAATGCTGCTTGGAGAGAGCTCAGAGAGAGGCTCGAGAGGCTATGCATGAGCTACAGCATCGATTGCTACTCGACGGGAGAGGGAACCATGACTGGGGTGCACTTCACGCATAGGAAGCCCAAGAACACGGGGGAGGCCTACGAGCTGAGGTGGAGCGGAGGGAAGGCTGAGAGGGTTCTCAATCTGATGGCGAGGAACTCCGGCGTTCTTTACCTGGGAGAGGGCATGGCCCACCTGCTTCCAGCTTTGATCCACGGCAAGGAGGAGCTGGAGAACTTCTCGAATGTTCTAGAGCAGATGCTCTCGGAAATAGGAACAGGAAGGTGATTTCCCCGCTTCATAGAAAACTTTTTTTGAGATCTCTTCCAATATAAGAGCAAAGAGATGACGGAGATGATTTCCTTCTCGAAAATCCCAACTGTGGACCTCCACGAGGATGTTTCGGCATACTTCCTCTACCACGGCGGGGGATCTCCTCTCGGAGACTTCAGCGAGGATGTGCCTGGAAGGGATGCGGATCTTCCCAAATATAAAAGAGGGGGAGTGAAGCTCGTTTTTGCGGCAGTCTTTCCGGGCATAGAGAGCTTCAGCCCGGAAGAGTCGAGGGTTCTTGAGCAGCTCTACGGCAAGTGGATGCCGGCGACGAAGTACAGGTCTCCCCAGACGGTCATGATGGAACACTTCTCAATTTACTATAAGATGTCGGAAGCATACGGAATAAAGATCGTTGAGAGCTACGAGCAGGCAAAAGCGTGCTTAGAAGGCGATGGCGTCTGCTTCCTTCTCCACCTCGAGGGGGCAGAGCCGCTGGATGAGCCTCACGATCTTGTTCTCTTAAAGAGGCTCGGCCTGAGGAGCATTGGGATAACATGGAACTACATGAACAAGTACGGGACCGGCTGCTCATCGAAGAAAGATCTGGGCCTAACAGATCAGGGAGAAGAGCTTGTCAGGACTGCGAACAGGCTCGGTATAATAGTAGATCTCGCACATGCGAGCGACAGGACTGCTTTAGAGGCCTTAGACATCAGCAGGAAGCCTGTTATTATAAGCCACGCAAACGTGAGGAAGCTCGTCAAGAAGAGCAGGAACGTCAGCGATGAGGTCCTCGAGAAGCTCCACAAGATCGGGGGAGTCATTGGGATGTCCGCGATTGGGGCTTTGATCTCGGAAAGCGGCAGGCCTAGTGCGAAGGAGCTCGCTGAACACTTTGCGTACATAAAAGAGAGCTACGGTTCTGATATGATTGCTGTTGGAACAGACTTTCTTGGACTGCTGGGGCTCCCTGCTCCTGAGGGCTTCGAGAGCATAGACAAGCTCCCAGCCCTGTACTCTGAGCTCATGAAGAGGGGGTTCTCCGAGGACGATCTGAAGAAGGTTGCCCACGAGAATGCGATGAGGGTCTTGAAAGAGAATTTGATATGATTTTTTAAAAAAATCAATATGAAGAGTAGCTGTAGGGGTAGAGCTTTGGAGCTGCGTGTATGAGCAGCTCCAGAACCTTGTATGCTTCGACGATATCCTTCGCAACATACCTCACTGTTTTCCCGTCCACTCTTTCTGCGGACGGCAGGAGCTCAGCTACATCGGCCTGCTCTGTGCCAAGAAATCTGATCTCCATCTCAACAGGGGAGGGGGGCCTCAGGATCTTCGCATCTCCGCTCTTCAGCTTCATAAAAGCCCTCTCCGCCGCTTTAGAGAGCTCAACCTCCAGCCTTGCAGTGCTCGGGCTTATCGAGGCGAACCTGGAAAGGGATTCCTTCAGGGAAACAGCTTCGACCCATGGAGCGAACTTCCGGACATCCCCCTCTATGAGAGCTCTGTCCCCAGCTACAAGTATAACCGGTACCCCATAGAATCCGGCGACATAAGCATTCAGCAGGAACTCGCTGGCCTCAGTTCCGCCTATCTTAAGGCTGTCGATTGTTGCGCTGCTGAATGTGTGGTCGAAGTTCGACCGAAGCGTTCCAGCTTTCGAATGGTAGCCCAGGAAAACAGCAGCGTCGGTCTTTTCAATCTGCGAGACCATGCTCAGAGATCTTGGGTACCCCCTTATGACCGAAACGTATTCGGGAAACGCTTCGACATCGAGGTTTATCATCGGACCGTGGCTGTCTGCAACTAGTATTTCTTCGAATCCGAGCTCATGCAGCTTGCTTGCTGCAGCCAAGGTAATTCTAGTTGCTATCCTTCTGGCTTCGCTGAACAGATTCCCCCTTAGGAATGTATGCTCTCCCGAAACGATGAATGGCATGCCCTCGAGGTCCACGGAGACATAGGCTTTCATGACTCATGCCTTCTCCTTCTCTTCCTTCTTGACTCCGTATATTTTATCGTAGTACTCTCCGAGCAGGCCTCTTCCAATGTTTTCCACTCCGATCTCCCTGATCCTCTTCCTCACATAAGCATAGTATATCGCTATTCCGAGGAGAACCCATGCTATGAGCAGCAGGTATTCATAGGGCCACACCAGGCTCACGTCGGTGCCGGGAATCAGCGGGACAACCACGACGATGAGCCCTATGATGAGAGCAATGCCTCCAATTATGTAGACTGCGGGAACTCTGAAGGGCCTCTCGAGGTGGGGATACCTCCTCCGCGTTATGAGCATTGAAATAACCGATGTCAGCCAGCAAGTTCCCAGAGCAACACCGGCTACATCGAGGAACCAGACGAGCCCCTTTCTGCCGAGCAGCCCCAAGATCATGGAGATGACCAGTGAGAATATCAGGGCATTGGTGGGCACTCCGTATTTTGGATGGAGCTTTTCGAACTGCTTGGGAAACAGCCCTCCTCTCGCGAGGGAGTATATCATTCTCGAAGTAGTCATCATGGATGGTATCCAAGATGTTACAAGACCCAGGAAGGAAGCCAGCCAAGCCACATATCCAAGCGCAGGATTTATCATCTTCAGCTCGCTGATCAGCCCTAGAGGTGCTCTCTCGGAAGATCCCTGCCATGGGATCAGGAGGGAGCCGGCGAACATCATAGTCATATACCAGATACCCGCCAGAACTGCGCTCAAGGCAACCAGATAGCCGAACCTCCTTGGACTCACCTGCGATTCCTCAGCTATCATTGGAAGCGTTTCGAAACCAGAGAGATAGCCGATCGATATCAGGGCGAATCTGAAGCTGGATGAGGCGGGAGATGTTCCCGGCTTGAAGGGAGGCTCAAAGTTGGTGAGAGAGCCGTAGACGGCAGCAACTGCTACTATTATTGCACCTGTTATCAGGAGAAGGATGAACAGAACCGTCTGAACGTTTCCCGTCAGCTTGGCTCCCACATAGTTCAATCCAGCAACGAGGATGGCTGAAATATATCCAACAATTATCCAGGGGAGGTAAACGGGATAGCCAGCAACTGTGTAGAGCGGATAGGTGTTCAGCTGAGGAAATATCATGCTCAGCAGGAAGGAGATCCCGATGACGTAGAAAGAGAGAGCCGCAGCTAGCATGCCGAGCAGGAACATCCACGCAATGAAATAGGATCCCGCGGCTCCGATGGCGGGAAAAACGAAGGCCACTTCTCCCCCTTCCCTAGGTATGGCTGAGGACATCTCGGAATACGCCAGAGCAATCAGAGCCGCCATAACCATCCCTATAAAGTACCCTAGAATGACTCCTCCCGGCCCGTAGAGGTCGTAGAATGTTGTATTGAGGTAGACCCAGCTCGTTCCTATTATCCCTGCAACCCCCATTGCCAAGATGTGGTACCACTTGAGAACTCTCTTGAGGGACATTCCTCATCCCTTGAGGCAAATTGTAAATCATCAAATATTTAAAATTTTCTTTGAAAGTTACAAGCATTTATAATATATAGGGGTGATATATTTAAAAAATTATAAACAATAAAATTAAAAAACCGATTAGAATTTTTGAAGCTTCGGCGCTCGAGTGCTCAGAGAGAGCAGAGGGAGCAAAAGATCATACGATCTCGTCGAGGAAATGCAGCTCGATCCCCCTTCCCTCAAATTCCCCGCGATGAATGTCAGAAGAGCACTTTCTGTCTATCCAGACATGGATCCCGTAGAATCCCATGATCTTCGGATCTATCTTTTCAAATGCTATTTTCTTCCTTGCGAAGCTATCGCAACCTTCAATGAACACAGCTACCGCCCTGCTGTAGCGGGGCCTCCACGTCTTCCTATTGATGGGGAGGGCGATGATATCGGGATGCAATTCACCTCCGGGGTTCTCCTTTGTTGGGACAGCAATGCACCCCTTCCTGTAGTAGAACATGGAAACGTTGAAGGCCGAGAGGAACCACTCCTCGCTCCTGGCCTTCCTTCTCAGCCCCTCTGCAATCCCCTTCCTGTAGATGACCACCCTGTCTCTCCCGCTTCCTGCAACTGAAACGAGCCCCCTGCTCAGGAGCCTTCCTAGCGCCTTCTCCACCCTTTCACCATCTGCTTCCAGCTTCATGGTCAGCTGAGATATCGAGATCTCCCTCGATTTGTAGATTTCATGAAGAAGGACTGCTTCAAGGGGGTCTACGGGGTCTATGTATTTTAGGACTGGATTGAGGAGCTCTTTCAGGTCCCTCTCCTCCGGCTCTCCCGGGTCGAATTCTCTGCTCACTATCTCACCCTCCCTTTTCCTCTCGTGGGGGATGAGATCGACCCTCGCAACGATGGGAGGGATCTGCTGCTCCCCGGGCCCTGAAGCTATCTTGAACACAGCTTGCCCAGCGCTCAGCATGCCGAGGGCCTCGCTGAGAGTCTCCGAAAAAGCAGGATCCATCGATGAGAGCCTCTTCACATCGCCCCCTCCAACAGCGAAGGAAACCTTCACTGCGCAGTTGGTGAGGATGGACTGGAGGAGCTCTTCCGAGATCTGCCCTGTGTGCTGGTGCGCTATTACCAGGTGGAGCCCGTACTTCCTCGCCTCGCTGAGAACAGTTTCAATTATGGGGAGGTCGCTTATGAACTGAAACTCGTCCACTATCAAGAACAAAGGGGTTCTGCTTTTCTCCAGCCTTGCCCTTGCGAGCACCTCGAACCAGAGCTTCATGAAAACGGTGGAGGCGATGAGCCTTGCCAGGTTCTCTCCCAGATCCGCCTTTGGGATGGAGAAGAGGAGTACGGAGCCTGGGGTGATCAGGTTTTCGAAATCCAGCGTTGTCTTCGAGGTAAGCCTTCGGAGGAGCGAATCGTGTGCGTATGGTTCCAGTCTGGAGAGCGCTGAGATGAAGGACTGCTCCCTCATGCTTTTCAAGGCCTCTATCTGAACCTCCCACTTGGGATCCTCTGCATCTATCTCCAGCTCCCCGCTCCTCAGCAGGAGGACTGCTTCGTAAATGTCCCTCATCGTCGGGCTGTCCGTTTTCATGTACAGCATCCTCAGGAGGACTTGAAGTATGTACTTTACGTTGACAGCTGAGTCAGTGAGACGGAGCACCTCTTTGAAGATTTCGAGCAGGATGTCTATCGCTATCGTCACCGCATGCTCTCTGCTCTCGGCACGCGGAAGATCGAGGGGGTTAACTCCAAAGGGGCTCTTCAATGGGTGCAGAAAGTGCGATTCCGGTATCTCCTCTGCGAGCTCGAGAGCCATGTCCCCATGGGGATCTATGACGACTACTGCTGCGCTTTCAGAAGCTTTCAGCCTGTGGACGAGGGTCTTCAAGAATGTGGTTTTTCCTGAGCCCGTCTGCCCCACCACATAGACATGCCTCTTCAGATCCTCAATCGAGAGGCGAAGCTCTCTCCCGTCCTCGAGGACTCCCAATCTGAATGATCCTTCTCTCTTTGGAAGGACCGAGGGGAGCCTTAAATCCCTCGAAAAATCCGACCTGTGCAGGCTGGGATCCGGTAGCTTCAGAGATTCGATGAGGCGATCTTCATTCCACGCAATCCAGCTGGAAAGCCCGAAAGCCTTTTCCCAGAAGCTCGGCTTGGGTGGCCTCAAAGCCTTCCCCAGATCTTCGGCACTTCTGAGCCTCCTCATCTTCCATTTCAGCTCCGCTGTGGAAGAGTCTCCAGCAGATTTCTCAAGGGCCTTCAGCTCCCTCTCACACTGAGCAAGTACAAGGAGCCTTCCTGGAAGGATTTTCGGAATTTTCCTCCTCAGCTCCTGGCTCATCGCTTCGAGAGACCTGCTTTCGCTCTTCAGTGCCCTTCTCTCAAGCTTCTCGGCCCTCCTGAGCAGGATCTCCCTTGCCGATGCATCCCTCGAGGCGGATATGCAGATTCCCCCCTTTCCTCCAATCGAATTCACAATACCTGCCGCATCGTAAATGCAGAAATCCGAAAGGATGAGATCGCTCTCTTTCTTTAGCTTCGCTTCCCCCATCCAGACCTCTCTCCCGAAGATCTTCAAAAGATCTTCGTAATCAGCCCTCTCAACTCCGAAGAGGGATCTAAGCGTTTCAGCGCTGATGTGGGTTTCCAGGTACGTGCTTATACGGTCCCCTTCATTGAAGAAGCAGATCGAAAAGGATCTGCCAAAAGAATCGAGGCTGAATTTCTGCGGGGGGATTCTGGGCATTACCCTGTAGAGCATGCGGGCTCATCAAAAAATTCAGCTGTCTTAAAAAATGAAGGGATATCTTCACTCTTCAGGAGATCCCCCCTTCCTCTGAACTACGCCTTTCTGAAACAGTTTCGCCTTTTATAGGTATTAATGATTTTTAGATAAGGTTTATATATCTCTTAGTCTATTTAGTCTATTTGATGAAGATTGGTGGAGGAAGAGCTATTACATCCAAAGGATGCCGCTAAGATGCTTGGTATATCGGTTAAGACGCTCTGGGTCTGGCAGAGGAAGGGAATTATCAGGGCTGTTAGGCTGCCGACAGGGAAGCTGAGATATCCGAAAAGCGAAGTTTTAAGAATTCTTGGCGGGATGGGAGTAAATCGTGAAGGAAGTAGCAATCCGTGAAGATGTTAGGATGTACACGGTGCCATTTGAGGACAATAGAGTTAAAGAGCTAATATCGTGGTATGTAGATGAGCTACAGGAAGCTATAGATATCATATGGAGTAACATTACTTGGAGATATGATTTTAAGAAGTATAGGAAAGGACATGCCACCAAGGTCAAGACTCCAGAGATTCCGAAAAGCAACGAGTTCAAGAAGATGATGAGAGATGAGCTATTGAAAGATAACTCATATGCTTCGCATTGGGTAGATGCTGTAATTAGAACAGCTTACAGCATAATGGATTCGTGGAAGAAGAAATACAACAAGGGAAAAGCGAAGAAAGCAAAGCCGAGGATTAAGAGGAGGTTTGCCAGATGCAAGATTACGCTGATGAGAGTAGACTATGGCAAGAGGGTTATCAGGATAACATTGAAGCCATACGAGCATATTGAAGTACCCTACGGAGAGACATGGTTCGCTAAACAGGGTAGAGTCGATGGTTGGAAGATAGGTGAAGTTATTCTAAAAGATGACAGAATACTAGTACCGTTCAAAAAATTGAAAGACTACACTATTAACAATGCAGTTGGATGGGACAGCAATGAATTAGAACTCACGGGCTTCAGCCCAAGCATTGGATTTATACATGTTGACTTAAAACCGATAATAACGACTAGAGTCATCTACCAAGAAAAGAAGGCGAAAGTGCAGGAGATAGCTTCAAGGAAGCTGAAGAGGGGAAGGCGACTTCTGGAGAAATACTCCCATAGAGAGAAAAACAAATGTAGGGATATTGAGAGAAAGATGGCTACCCAATTAACTAAAATAATCCCCAACGCTCTACATGGGTTCGAGAAGCTAAATAAAGAAAAAATGATTCTGAAGTCAGAGAACAAGAGCAAAAGCCTTAGAAAGAGAATTGCTAGAGTTAGCTGGATGAACATTATTAATGAAGTTGGGCAAAGAGCCATTACCAAGGAAGTCAACCCTAAGGACACCTCGAAGACCTGCTCTAGATGCGGGTTCGTTGTTAAAGACCTAAAAGGGCAGGTCTTCAAGTGTCCCAGATGCGGACTCACTATTGACAGACAGAAGAATGCATCCATAAACATATACCTCAGGATGCGGGGCTTTCCCCACAGCTATGAGTGGTGGGAGAAAACCGTAAAACCCCTACTCAACCGCGAGCTGTGGGTTGGGGTTGCCCTAAGAGGAGCTAAGCCAATGATATGGTCTCCAATGAAAGGAGACCTGAAGGCAATGAAGCCCAAGGCTTACATAGGCTTATCAAAGTCTATGTAAGCTTAACCCCGAAAACATCTGGTATTATCCCTCTCTCGACCAAGTTCTCATAGACCTTCCAAACCCTCTTAGCGCTCACGAACCTCGTATCGAATCCCTTTTCCCTCAGCATGTTCACTACTACCTCGGGGAATTCGTCTGGATGGATGCCTCCCTTTGAAACGAGCGACGCAGTTTTCACCGCTTCAACTATGTCCCTGCTGCTTGGAAACTGGACTTTCTCCTTCGACTTTTCCTCCCTCTCGTACCTTCTAATCTCTTCCAGAAGATCCTCCGGAATCAGCTCACTGTAGTCTATTTCATCCTTCACAGCGAATCACCATTTTGCCCTGATTTTATGCTAATAGCAGTTTAATTATTTATGTTCAGCGTCTGGAAATCTGGAAAGCTGAAATGCCAGCGGCTCCCCACGAATCTGTTTCCCGGGCATTCAAATGCACAGCTACCGATCCTTCTCTATATTCCACAGGCAAGAAGCGCGGCTCTCATGCCCAGCAGAGTTCGGGCACTGTCACCAGAATGAGAGTAAGGAACAAGCATTTTAATAGCTTTTATAAATGCTGATAATCGAAAATATATATTCACCTGGTGGTAGTTCATGGGCAAAAGGATAGTGGTGCTGGGAGGAGGCGCGGCTGGCGTAATCGCTGCCTTCAATCTCGCTGAAGCAAAGAGGAAGTACTCCCTTGATTTCGATGTAACTGTCGTTAACAGAGATGAGTGGACATACATGCCACCTCTCTGGCTGGACGTTGCTCTCGATGGTTTGCCTGTAGAGAAGACGAGGGCTCCCCTGAGGAACTTCGAGAAGTATGGAGTCAGCGTGGTTATAAAGGAAGCAACGAAGATAGACCCAAAGGAGAGGAAGGTTCTCCTCAGTGATGGAAGCAGCTTGAGCTACGATTACCTCTTCGTAACGCTTGGGTTGAGAAACGGTTGGGACGGAATACCTGGATACGATAAAGCAGGGTACCACAACTACGAACCTGAAGCAGCGGTGCAGCTCAACAAAGCTCTGAACAGCTTCAAGGGAGGGAAGGTGGTGGTAGCTGTCCCCGAGGTTCCATTCAGGTGCGGCATATACCCTATGGAGTTCTCAACGGTTCTGGGGCACTTCTTCCGCACAAGGGGGATTAAAGCGAAGATAGTCATACTCAGCCCCAGGATGCCGGAAGTAGGAGATATCTCTTGGGCCCTTGGAAAAGACATCGGCAGGCTGTGGCACAAGTACTTCGAGAAGTACGGCATCGAGATAAAGACCCACGACGGGATAGAGAAGGTTGATGATTCGGGAAAAACGGTTTCGATGAAGCTCGAGGAGGAAACTCATGATAAAAGAGCGGTCATAACGAAGCACTTCGAGGAGACCTACGACCTCCTCGTTAAGGTTCCGATGCCGAGGCCGCCTAAGGTCCTCGAGGATCCGGAATTCATCTTCGAACAGGACAGGAGGTTCGTCAAGGCGAGGGCTAAAGACTTCAGGCATCCGCAATACGACGACATATTCCTCACGGGAGAGCACTCTATGCCTCCGACAGGCCTTGGAACAGCAGGAGTCTTCGTAGATACAGCTACGTACAAGGCAGTCAGCATTCTTCTCAACGAGCTCTATGGAGTTGGGGAGCCAGCTGAAGCCCATCCGGTCGCCTGCGTTGCCTACAGTGGAGACAAGGGATTCCTTGGAGTCTGCGAAGTGGAGTTCGACGGTCAGCAGTACAGCTGGAACAAATGCTATAATGTGGCTGAGAGTTATGCAATGAGGCTGGTCAAGCGCGGATTCTACCAGGGTTGGCTAGACAAGCTCAGAGTATGAGGGGGTGGTATGAAATGGAGCAGGAATTCAGTGAAGTGGAAGTAGAAGCACTGAAGGATCTTATAGAAGTAGCGGTGGAGCTTAAGAAGTCCGGCATGCTTGGAATGCTCAAGGAGCTTCTCTCTTCAGCCGATGAAGCTATGGCAGGGCTGCAGGCGGATCCGAGCCTCCTGAGATTGGGAGTTCTGCTGGGCGCACTGCTCGAAGCATCCAGAAGGCTTGAAGGGGAGAAGGTGGAGAAGCTGAAAATGAATGCCGAAGACGCCTCATTCTGCCTTCTGAACGGCATAGCATCGACTTCCCCAGCGGAGGCCAAGAAGAGCGGCGGGCTCATGGGGCTAATGAAGGCTCTCGGAGATCCGGATGTCCAGAAAGGATTGGGCTATATCCTTGAGCTAGCAAAAAACCTGGGGGCATGCATGAGGAGCTTGGAGAGGAAGTGATCCAGAAGAACCGAGGAGGCTCGGCGAAAGCTTCGATGCAGGCTTCTTTAAAAGCTTTTTTCCGGAGCGATAAGCGCTCCAGAAAACTTCCTGTCATCTTGGACAAGGCGCTGGAGTCCTGCATCAAGCTCTTACAGAATCTTCAGCGAAAAAGTAATTAGGTAGCAGTCGAATTCTAAAGCGTGGTGCCGCGGTAGCTCAGCCCTGGTGGAGCGCTGCCCTGGTAAGGCAGAGGTCCCGGGTTCAAATCCCGGCCGCGGCTCTCATCGAGTTTTCCAAAAAAGCTGTCTCTTATTTTAAAATAAAAATTTTTATTTTAGTTAAGAAATAAAATAGACAAAAAGCATGTCGAAAATTTCTTTCCTAATAAAATATAAAAAGTAATGAAAAATTTAAATACTTTTTAAGATTTCAGTTATTTTACAAGCTCTTTTAGATAGGTGTTCCGAAATGGGTGCAAAGAACATCGCTGGAATGTTGATGACGATATTGGGAGCAATACTGCTGCTCCACGGGCTGTACATAGGATATACGAACTCTCCCAGAGGGATACCTGGAGACCAGGCGATCACATTCATAGTCGGAACATACCTGCTGATTGCTGGTCCTGGATACTGGCTGGGCGAAGTTCCGAAGGAAGTCTTGGCAAGAGTGAGGAAGGAAGCGATGGGGGCTAAAGAGAAGGAGGAGAGCAACAAATGAATGTCTGGCTACTGCTTCTCGTTGCGGCTGTTTGGTATCTGGCCTTCTACTTCACCTACGGAAGGTTCCTTCAGAAAAAGGTCGTCAGCGCTAGCGACAAAAACATTACCCCTGCTCACAAGAACTTCGATGGCATCGATTACGTTCCAGCGAACAAATATGTTCTATACGGCCACCACGTGGGGGCAATAGCGGGGACCGGACCGATCGCGGGTCCTACCATGGCGATGGCCTGGGGCTGGCTCCCTGCTTTCCTCTGGATCCTTCTGGCGAATGCTGTGATAGGTGCTGTCCACGATTACTTAGCGCTCATGTCATCGGTTAGGTATGAATCCAAGACCATCGGTACAGTAGCCGGAAAGGTGCTGTCCGACAGGATCAAGTACATCTTCCTCTGGTTCATGCTGTTCTCGCTGATCCTCATAATAGCAGCTTTCGTAATATTCGATGTCAACGTGTTCATGACAAGACCACAGGTTGCTACAGCAATAATGCTCTTCATGCCGATTGCCATAATTGTGGGAGTCCTGATATACAAGGCAAACTTAAAGCTCCCCTATGCCGTGGTGATTGGGCTTCTGCTGATAATAGGAGCTATTTACGTGGGATACCACATTCCACTGGTAATAAAGGACTACAACACCTGGGTAACACTGCTTCTCATATTTGGATGGCTCGCTGGATGGCTTCCGCTCTGGTACCTCCTGCAGCCTAGGGACTTCCTAAACGTCTACATAATGTGGGGAGGGATCATAATTGGTGCAGTAGCTTTAATAGTCTCAATGGCCACCATACAGATCCCTGCCGTAACCTCGCTGACGCAGCCTCTCGTAGGATACAAGCCTTCGCCTGTCTGGCCCGTAATAGTCCTCGTAATAGCTTGCGGTGCCCTCTCCGGTTTCCACAGTCTAGTCGCCTCGGGAACAACAGCTAGGCAGCTCAACAGCGAGCTCGATGCTCTCATGATAGGGTACGGAGGAATGTTCACTGAAGGGCTCGTAGCCCTCGTAGTAGCTTTCAGCGTTGCCAGCACTCTCCCCCAAAGCTTCCAGATGCTGGCCTCGAGCACTAATTGGCCTGCTGGAGTGGACAAGAACCCGTACACGTTCGTTGTTGCCAACACCCTCGGGGCCTTCACCCAGGGATACGGGATCGTCGTCCACAACGCTTTCGGAATCGATATCGTGTATGGAGCGATATTTGCCGGCCTCTGGTTCGCAACCTTCGACTTCGCTGTGCTGGACACGGCAAACAGGCTTGCTAGGTTTACCTGGATGGAAATCATTGAGCCTTTGAAAAGCAGAACGCCAACGCTTCACAAGATCCTCAACAACAGGTACTTAGCCTCGCTGATCCCCATATTGATCGGAGGAAGCCTCGCTTACACTGGATCTATATCATACGTTTGGCCTGCCTTCTCTGGAGCTAACCAGCTGCTGGCAGCGCTTGCCCTCATAACGACTTCATCGTGGGTCTACTACGTCCTAAGAAAGCCCATGAAGGTTGCCATAGGCATATTCACACCAGCCTTCTTCCTTTGGCTCACGGTGACGTTGGCGCTTGGCTGGTACCTTTATGAGGTTGCCTACCCAACCTTCACAAAGGGCCTGGCGACCCACAACGTCTCAACGATGTACATGGGACTTGCCTTGACAGTGATAGTTGCTATATTGATATTGCTGGACCTGATGCTGATGGGAGAGTTCTTAAATGTGGCCCTGAAACGGAGGAAGAAAGAGGTTGTCACTGAAGCACCACCTTCTTAAAATAAAAGGTTTTTTTAACTCCCTTTTCCATATTAGTAGCGAATACTTCAAGTACCAGTCCATCAGCTCCCTCGAGGGAGAATATTCGGAAATGCTCAATCTCTTCTCTCTTCTCATTTTTGGGAGCTTCGTAGGCCTCCCTTCTCCTCCAACCTCAGTAGCCATGAGAGTTCTCCCATATTCGCTCGAAGAGCTCGTTCACTTGGTTGGAAAGAGCAAGAGAATAGACGATCAGCTTGGAGATCTCTTCGACATCCTCAACATGGAGGACTGAGAAAGCCTTGGACTTCGATCTCCTCAGAGATGTGAAAGGTGTTATCCTGGTAACGGGAAAGGGAGGCGTGGGGAAGACGACGTTTTCCTCCATCCTCTCTCTAGCCTTGAGCACCATGGGGAAAGAGGTTCTAGCGGTCTCAATTGATCCGGCCCATCATCTGGGGGATGTTTTCGGAACTGAGATCGGCGATGAAGAGAAAGTTTTGGTGGAGAGGCTGAAGGCCAGAGAGGCTGATGCTGATGCCCTCGTTGCCTCCTATCTCTCCAGGTACACCGAGCTTATGGGCGGGTTGTACAAATCAGCGAATGTGCTCAATATAGACAAATATTTTGAAACACTGAAGTATGCTCCAGGCATAGAGGATGAGGCTCTCTTCGATTTCCTCATGTCGCTGTTCAGGAGAGAGGAGGAAGCTATAATAGTAGACACACCCCCCTCAGGTCCGACTTTGAGGATCCTCAACATTCCCTGGGTAGAGGAGGTTTGGCTGGACCAGCTCATAGACCTGAGGAGCAAAATAGCTGGACTGAAAGAAGCTATAGAATCTGTCAAGGCCGGCAAAAAAGTGAAGATAGATGATAGGATACTGGTGGAGCTCGTAAAGATGAGAGAAGAAGTGCGGGAAGAGATCAGAAACCTGACCGACCCAAACAAGTTCAGCGTCTACGTGGTTACGACTCCGGAGAAGCTCCCAATCCTAGACTTGAAGCGGCTGGTTCCGGAGCTGAACAGGAGGAAAATCGCAGTGAAGGGAATCGTCATGAACAGGTTAAAAAATGAGGATGGTACTACTCTGCAAGAATTGAGGGAGGAGTTCCCCGAAACTCCAATTTTCCTGATGCCTCATCTCAGCGAACAGGAGCTGATTGGAATGGAAAACATCAAAAAGCTGATAGACAAGGTGAGGGTCATACAATGAGCACGGAAACAGCAGCACTGATCGTTCTGATAGCTCTCGCACTTGCCATGCCGGCAGTTTTCTTCAGGGAGCACAACAGAAACGTGAAGAAGATGAAGGAGATAGGAGACGGGCTCGAGAAGATACTGAATCCGAAGGACAAGGTATACACTTTGCTCGGCACATCGCTCGGATTCAGAGCTCTCTACAAGATAGACAGGGGGATCTACAAGCGTGCTGAAGCGGTGCTCATTCTGCTTCCTCGGCACTCCCTCATATACTATCCAATTTCCAAAATAACTTCGAAGCATGATAAAATCATATTCAAAATTGAATATGCGCAGAACTTGGACCTCTCACCAAGCACGATCGAGAGGAAGAGGAAGTTCTGCAGTGATAAGACGGAGAATGTATTGCTGGGTAGAGAGAAGTTCGTTGGATGCGGGAAGGATGTGAGCAAGCTCGCGAAGATGGCGGGGTCATTGAGGAAACCAGAAAACCTCCTGAGGCTGAGCTACGAAAATAAAATACTGTTCGTCGAATTCAAATCGGCTGCGACAGAAGTGCTCTCGGACATACAGAACATCCTTTCCATAGCTTCCTCAATGATAGCACGCAGTTGAACTTGAAAAACTCTGCTAATTCATGCTTCGAGAGAATGAAAAGCTGAGTTGATGACCTTATATAGGGTATTTACTCTTTTATCGTTGTGAGGAGAGGAGCTCATGCCCAAATGGACTGTCATAGAGCTCATAAGGAGCTCTCCGGAAAAATACATTGAGATGGTTAGGAAGAGAGGTCTGAACCCCTCCATAGTCAGCGAAGCCATAGAAGCGGACAGAAGGTACAGAGAGCTGATGAGGGAAGTTGAACAATTGAGGAGGGAGCACAATCTGCTGAGCAGAAGCATCTCGAAGGCCAAAGATGAGGAGGAGAAGAGGGCGCTACTCCTGAAAGCCAAGGAGCTAGAAGATGCTGTCGCCTCAAAGGAGAAGGAGCTCGCAGGAGCGGAAGCGATGTGGAAGGAGACAATGAAGAAGCTGCCAAACATTCTGGCAGATGATGTTCCTGAAGGGTACTCAGATGAGGAGAACGTTCCTGTCAAGTTCTGGGGAAAGCCGAAGGTCATGAAGAGGAATCTTGAGGAATTCCTCGGGCAGACGAAGAAGTGGGGCTTCGATGTCGAGTATGAGCTCATCGAGGACAGGGAGCTCATTGGGCATGCGGACATGCTCGAGAAGGTTCTCAGAATGGGAGACACTCTTCAGGCAGCAAGGGTCGCTGGTTCGAGGTTCTACTACCTCATAGGAGATATTGTGTGGCTGGACTTCGCCATAAGCCTCTATGCGCTGGATGTGCTGACGAAAAAGGGGTACACCCCGGTCATCCCACCCTATATGCTTAGGACGGAAGTGCTCGAGGGGGCAATAGACTACTCTTCTTTCAAGGACATGATATACAAAATAGAGGGAGAGGACCTCAATTTGATAGGCACTGCAGAGCACCCCCTCATGGCTCTAGCATATGAAAATCCCCTCAGGGAGCAGGACCTCCCCCTGAAGCTGGTCGGATGGAGCCCATGCTTCAGGAAGGAGGCTGGAGCTGGAAACAGGGACATTAAGGGCATCTTCCGCGTCCACCAGTTCCACAAGATCGAGCAGTTCGTCTTCGCCCACCCGAGCGACAGCTGGAAGCACCTTGACGAAATGGTGAGCAACACAGAAGAAATCCTCAGGGGATTGGGCCTCCCATACAGAGTGGTCAACGTTGTGAGCGGAGAGCTGGGGCTCCCTGCCGCGAAGAAATACGACATAGAGGTCTGGTATCCAGCTCAGGGCAAGTACAGGGAGATAGCGAGCATAAGCCAGGTGCTCGACTGGCAGGCATTCAGGGCGAACCTGACTTATCTGAGGGCTTCAGATGGGAAGAGGGAGTACCTGCATACCCTCAACGGGACTGGAATTCCCACTTCTAGAGCGATAACAGCCATCCTCGAAAACTTCCAGGAGCCCGATGGGAGGGTCATAATACCGAAAGTGCTGAGGAGGTACCTTGAAGCAGCTGAAAAGGCTCCCGTCGATGAGCTCAGACCGAGAGAGAAGCCCAGTCCTTGAAGAAGGGGAAGGGCCCGTCATAGCGGGAATAGATCTCTCTTTGAAGAAGAGGACTTCTCTCTGCATCTACCCCTGGGGAAAGAGCGCATTTGATCTGGAGAGGGTGCAGAGCGCAGATGAGATCGTTCCCAATCTCATCTCGGTGGTCGGGAAGGGGCGTTCAATAATTATCGTTGTAGATGCTCCTCTTTCCTTCGATCCCGAAGAAAAGTTCAGAGATCTGGACAGGCTTGCCGCTTCTCTGGGCTGCAGGCTCCTCCCGGTCTCTTTCAGAGGGATGAGAGAGCTTGCTTCAGCAGGAAAGAGGCTTTCCGAAAGCCTGAAAAAGGAGCTCAAGAACGCTGTGATCGTTGAGACCCACCCGCACTGCTCAGCTCTGCTCATGGGTTTTTCAAGCACTGAGGAAATGGTGCAGAAGGTCCTCGGGATCTCTCTGCGCGGAGATGATGCAGATGCTGCAGTGTGCTGCATTGTTGGAATAATGATCGCCCTGGGAGGAGTGGTGGAAATTGCAGATGAGCAGAGCTCCGATATATTCGTCATTCCAGAGGTGAAAAGATGGGGGAGTGCGTATACATTTTCGATGTAGATGGTGTGCTTCTCGAAAAGAAGGGATCTGTCGGTTCTGAAGAAAGCGTGTCAAGGAAAACGCCTGGAATGCTGGTGCTCGAAGACAGGGCAAGGAAGGGGAAAATCATTGTGCTTTCCGGGAGGAGTACCTCGGAGAGGAGGAAGATCGTGGAGGAGCTTGCTCGGAGGGGGCTCGATCCAGGTTTGGTGGAGAGATTCATCTTCAGAGACGAGGATAGCAATCCGAGGGAGTGGAAGCTCAAGGCTATAGAGGAGATTGCTGAGGAGAGAGAGGTGTGCGAGGTTCATGAGGACGATGAGGAGATGCTGTGGAAGCTGTTGAGGAACCCTCTGTTCAGAAAAGCTGAGCTCTTCGTCTACGTGGATATGCTTCCTCGCCGTTTTCCCTAAGGGGTTGAAAGCGGTTCTTCAGTGCGGAGCTCAAGGCTTTAAGACCGCGGATCTGCCTTCATTTGATGAGCTTCCACTTCTTCTCTTTAACATCGAAAAATATGAGCCCGGCTCTCAGCATCTCGCTGAATAGCTCTCTGAGATCCCCGAACTTCTCTCCCGCAGCATTGGGATCGCTCTCTCCCGTTTCCTCGAGCATTTTAAGGAACTCCTCGAACTTTCTGGGGTGCACAATGTAGGTGTCGCTGCTTCCCCTTATTTCGAGGGCTCCCATTCCCTTCAGCCTCTCTATTATCGCCCTCCTATTCCTGCTCTTTGAGAGATCAGTGCTTTCCTTCAAGAAGCCCTTTACCTTAAGCAGCTCAAGCGCTTCCTCCATCTCCTCTATCCCCTTCTTCCCCACACTAGTTGCTCTGCTCTCCTTCATTTCGCTTATGGCTTCCTCGATTCTCTCGAGCCTCTTCTCGATTCTCTCCAGCCTCTCCTGAATATCAGCGAGGATCTCGAGCACCCCCTGCTGCTCCTCCTCCCTCTTTTCAATGAAGTCCTTCAGGGATCTCTTGGACATCTATCTCTCTCCTCCTGAGCATTTCAGAAAGTAGTAGAAGAGCACTAATGTTGCAACATCTGAAATCGAGCCGAGGGATTTTTCGGCTTTCCCGCGGCAGCACTCCTGTTGAGCTTTCTCGGCAGCTTCAAGACCATCCCTCCTGTAGACGAGGTAGTCAACGTAGAAGCAACAGATCCTCCTGAAGATGGAATCTATATCGCGAGACCGAGGGATTCTGCAGGAAAGGACCTCGAGAAGATCCTTGTAGAGCTTCCGCGAGAAGGGGAACCCCCTCGTCGCTTCGCAGGAAACTGGGTCGTGAGGATTGAGCCTGAGGATGATGCTCAGCCTTCCTTCAGCTAAATCCGAGGATATGGGAGGAGTGAGCGAAGGGATCAGCGAGGATGAGAACCTTCCAATGAACCTTGGGATTGAAGCCGAGATCGCTTCAAGATAGTTCCTCGGCTCCATCGTCTCCAGCAGGCTTATCGCTCCCTCAGCAGCAGCATCTGGATCCAGCGATCTCATTCTGAGAGCCCCGTAGGCATTCAGGTACAGGAGGAATATCTCTCCGAAGGCCAGGTTTGTCCCGAATCTCCTCATCTGCTCTTTTATCAGATACAGGAACCTGGTGCCGCTTCCATCCTCAGCCAATGCTTCATCTACTATCCTCTCTCCGAATTCGTAGCCGAGAACTATGTAGTCCTGGAGGGTTTTGTCCGGATGATCCATCGTCCTGGAGACGTTGCCGCCAACCCCCCAGCCTGTCGGCTCAAGCATTATCGCAAGAGAGGCAGCTCTTGCAATTGCTTTCCTCATCTCCTCCAATTTCCCCTCACCCTCTCCTCAGCCTCTTCGAGGAGCTCGAAGATCTCCTTGCTATCGGTGACCCTCCTGAGCCTTCTCTTCAGGGTTGCCAGGAGCTCCTCCCTCTCCTCTCTGTCCCCAAAATTTAGCCTGCTGAGCTCTATCAGGATTTCCGCTACCAGCCCAGTAGCCCTCGTCAGGGGGAAGAATGAGCTCTCATCGACCCATTCTTCGCCGAGCCTCAGGAGCATCTTGGCTGGGCTTCCCTCTTCATAGCTCTCTAGCTTTGCCCTCACAACGAGGTGGGCCTCCTCTATCCTCGGGGGAAAGAGGTCCCAGCGGACAGATATCCCTTCACCTGTAAAAGCTCTGAGGAGGGCTTCTGGAGAGTGGGTGAAGTTCAGAAAGATGGGCTCGCCATCGAGCTCTCTTCTGGAGAGTAGAGTATGCAGCCTGCTCCCTTCATAAGCTTTCGCCTCCCCGAGGTCTTCGGAGACGAGCTTCACCCCAAGAAAGGCCGGCCTGACGCCGAGAGGCCTTGAAACAGCGAGGGATTCAACATAGCTTCCTATCATCTCAGCCCTCCACCGCCCTCTGCTCGAGAGCTTCACTCGAACCGCCTCTCTTCATCCACTGGAATAGCGAAGTGCTCCGCCCTCCACAGATAGACAGCTTCCCTGGTTGAGCCTTCTTCCTCCACTATTTCCCTCTCTCCTGCTACAAGGGCCCTCTCCCCCTCGGAGAAGAGCTCGCAGAACCTCCCCCTATCTGAATACACGGTGATCTCCTCTCCGGTTGAGAGGTCCTTCGCCTCGTAACTGCATGGATAGAGGTACCCCATTCTAGCATCGGTGATCTCCACGACCTTCTTCACCTCGCCTGCCTTGATCACCCTCCTGCGGCACTCAACAGGGCTGTCCGGGTGAGCAGGAACGAGCCTTATGTAAACATCGAATCCCATGAACTTCCCCTGCAGCCTCTTCCTCGCCTCCCTTTCAACAAGCTTTTCGGCAAAGGCTCTCTGACCTCTATTCTCGAGAAGCTTCATGGCCTCGTCAAGCGTGTATCGTTCCAGAATTCTTTCCTCTCCAAGAACCTCATATGCCCGTATGCTGCTCTCCTTCCCGTAAACTACTACGTCTATATCGCTCGTCTGCTTTCCCAGGAGCAGTCCTCCTGTCACCCCAACATCTTCGCTTCCAATCTCTTTCCTCAGAATCCTCAGGAGCTCCTCAGCAGCCTCGGATATCCTTCCTTTCTTCAAAGACGGCCCCTGCCTCGGATCGAGAACTGCCTCGAATTCCTCTCTCTCGAGGAGGGGGACTTTCCTGCCGTAGCATTCGGCGTACGCGATCGTTCCAGGAGCTAATTCCTCAGCGATCTCAACTGCAGCTTCGGGCTCCTTCACAACAGCATACCCGCTTTCTCCGATAAGGTACCTGGGAAGGGCAAGCACCCTGCCTGAGACTGTGTAGTATCCCCTGACCATCCAGTACGCATTACCGAGCTTTCCTATGAAGCCTTCTATCATTGCTTCCTACCAGCATCAGTGCAGAGCTGAAGCTCCTAGCTCTAATATTTCTGCATCTAAGAGGAAAAACTTTTTCTGGATCCATCCCTGAGTAGGCTCTTTTGTCTCTCTGCAGAAAAACCTTAAATTCCTAAGTCTGCTATGAAGCTGAAGCTGAGGGAAAAGAGGTTCGGTGTGGAGCAGATGAGGATCCTATATGTCTACAGCACGAAGGATATAGCTGGTTCGGGGATAGCGGAAAAGCTCAGCAAGATGGTTGGGGAGGAAAAGATCAGGGGTTTTCCCCAGAGCGTCGTTGAGTTCGAGTTTCTCAACGAACTTGAAGGGTTCGATGCCTTTCTGGTCCTCTCCAAGCACAGGAGCGAGACCGAGATACCCTGCCTCACCGTCCACTCCACCGGAAATCTGCTAAAGCAGGCTCTGCTTGGCGGGAGAGAGGAGGAGGTTTCAATCAGCTTCCCGAGGCTCAACGGGTTCCTCCTTAAGAAGCTCAAGGAAAAGGTCGATTCAAGAGGCTTGAGCGGAGAGCTCAAGGTCTCCTACGAGGCCACTCACCACGGTCCAACAGGCGTTGCGAAGCCCCTGTCATTCATAGAGATCGGGAGCAGTGAGGATATGTGGAGGAGGGAGGATCTGCATCATTTGGTTGCTGAGGTCGTTTACGAGGCCGACCAACTGCTCCAGGAGGACTCCCTCCCAGAATGTGAGGGGGCGGTAGGGTTTGGAGGCGGCCACTACAGCGAGAGGTTCTCCGAGCTGACTTTCAGCGGTTCCGCGTGCTTCGGGCACATCGTCCCCAGATATGCCATCAAAGAGGGGATCAGCGAGAAAGTCTTGGAGCAGGTCCTCGAAAAGAACTACGAGGGGATTTCCTCTGTATATATGGAGAAGAAGGCAGGAAACCGTGAATTCAGAGAGGCTGTCGAGAGGGCAGCGGGAGAGAGGGGGATCGAGGTCCGAAGACTTTGATCGGGAAAGAGCAACAGTCAATTGAATGATGGAGCGTAAAGTGCTAAGCGGCCCCTGAGTCCCTTATATTCTTCCAGAAGTGGCAGGAGACCTTCCTTGAGCTTCCTGCTTCCTCCATCGGAGGCTCCGCAGTTCTGCATATTTCCTTTGCGAAGGGGCACCTCGTGTTGAAGCGGCATCCCCGCGGGGGGTTCACTGCGCTCGGTATTTCGCCCCTTGGCTCTATGCCTTTCGGCTTCAGCTTTTCCTCCTCATCGGTCAGTGTTGGTATTGAGGACAAGAGCATCATTGTGTAGGGGTGCAGGGGGCTTCTGAAGAAGCTCTCCGCTTCCGCTATCTCGTATATTTTGCCTAAGTACATGATCGCAACTTCATCCGCGACGTTTCTCATGAGGCTCAAGTCGTGCGTTATGAATATGTAGGTGAGCCCCATCTCCCTCTGCAGCTTCATGAGCGTGTTTATTATCTTGGCCTGAACGCTCACATCGAGGGCGCTTGTCGGCTCGTCCAGTATCATGAGATCGGGCTCGCTCGCCAAGGCTCTTGCTATAGCTACGAGCTGCCTCTCTCCCCCTCCAAGATCTCTGGGGTATCTGTGCATGAAATCTGGAGGTATCTGCACTCTCTCGAGGAGCTCCCTCACCCTCATCCTCATCTCATCATACCGAACAATCCTCATGTGGATCTTCAGTGGAAGGGAGACGATCTCCTCTATCGTCTGCTTTGGATTCAGGCTTGTGCTCGGGTCCTGAAACACCATACCGATCCTCTTCTTCACCGAGAGGGGCCTCTTGCTGGTTTCTACGCTTATATCAATGCCGTCGAACAGGATCTTCCCCTTTGTTGGAGCGTATATCCCAGCTATTAAGTGTCCCGTCGTGCTCTTACCTGAGCCGCTCTCCCCAACGAGGCCGAACGTCTTGCCCTTGAGCACTGTGAAGGAGACGTCATCCACAGCGTGGACTATTCCCTTCGACGTCTTGAAGTGCTTGGTGAGCGACTCAATCCTGAGGATCTCTCTCATTCATTCTCACCGCCTTCTTGGTATAGATAGCAGGCCACCCTGTGCGAGGGCTCAACTTCGATCATCTTTGGAATCTTGAAGCGGCAGACCGGCATGGCTCTGGGGCACCTCGGGTGGAACCTGCATCCAGGAGGTGGTGAGCTGTAGTCCGGGACTCTCCCGGGGATCCCCTCCGCTATCCCTCCTCCTGTCAGCTTTGGAGCGCTCGCCAGCAACATCTTAGTGTAGGGGTGGAGGGGGTTCCCGAAGACGTCCTCTGCCCTCCCCTCCTCCACTATCGCTCCAGCATACATGACATACACCCTGTCGACCATCTTCCTTACGGCTCCCAGCGCATGAGAGACCAAGACCGCTGAAAGCCCCTTCTCCCTCACTATCCTGCTTATCAGCTTCAGAATCTGGTCCTGTATGGTTACGTCCAAGTTCGTTGTCGGCTCATCAGCAAGGAGGAGCTCGCTGGCGCTTGCGAGGGCCATGGCTATCATGACCCTCTGCCTCATCCCTCCGCTCAGCTGAAAGGGATAGCTGTTCAGGATCCTCTCAGGCTCAGGGAGCATCACCTGCTTCAGCAGCTCTTCAGCCTCTTCCTTCACCTCCTTCATGCTCACTCCATTCCCCTCCTCTTCGTGCTTCGCCTTTATTATGTCGAAGAGCTGCTCTCCTATCCTGAATACCGGATTCAGAGCTGCCGTTGGATCTTGAAATATCATAGAGATCTTCGTCCTCCTCAGCCTCGCGATCTCTCTTTTGCTCATCTTTAGTATGCTCTTTGAGCTGTAAACTATGTCTCCTCCTTCAATGATGGCATTCGGGGGGAGTATCCTGAGAATTGATTTGAGGGTAGTGGTCTTTCCGCACCCGCTTTCACCCACTATTCCTACTTTCTCCCCCCTCTTAACAGACATGGTGACCCCGTTGAGGACGTGGTAGCGTATCCCATAGACGTTGTACGATACGTGAAGGCCGCCTATCTGGAGCAGGTTTTCAGACAAAGCAGATCCACCTCAGTCGCTGGAAAGAGCATCCCTTATTCCGTCTCCCAGGAGGTTGAAGCCGAGTATGATGTACACGATCGCTCCAGCTGGGAAGACTGTGACCCACCAGTAGTATGGGAGGTACTTCGCGCCCTCCGCAACCATTGTGCCGAGGTCGGGAGTTGGCGGCTGGGCTCCTAGGCCAAGAAAGCTCAAGCTGGCACCTATCAATATGACCCACCCAACGTCGAGGGTGACCTTGGTCAGAATGCTTCCCATTATATTCGGAAATATCTCTCTGAACAGGATGTGCCTGAGGTTCGCTCCTATCAGTTGAGCTGCCTTTATGAATGGTTCATTAACTATGGAGCTTGTCGAGCTGTATGCCAACCTCGTGTACCACGGCCACCACATAAGGGTAACGGCCATCATGGAGTTTACCAGGTTGGGCGAGAGGACGCTCGCTATTGCCAGAGCCAGTATGAGAGGGGGCACTCCGAGGAAGATGTCGGTGAGCCTCATTATAGCTGTTTCTATCTTTGTATCTCTGTAGTATCCAGCAATCATGCCGAGAAGGGTACCAGGAGCAACCACGATGCTCAGCACGACCACAGCGAGGAGGAGGCTGTAGCGGAAGCCGTATATGGTTCTGCTGAGCACGTCCCTGCCGTAGCCGTCTGTTCCGAACGGGTGCTGGAGGCTGGGCGGCTGAAATGCCTGGCTGAAGTTCATGTACAGCCCAACGCTCTCCGGATACGGTATTATGTAAGGAGCGAAGATAGCCCCGAAGACAACGGTGAGGACTATGGCAAGTCCCAGGAGAGAGAGGGGGTTGCTCTTGAACTTGTACCACCTCCTCCTGAGCTCCTCCCTCCTCTCTTGGGGAAGCCTGCGCATGAGAAAGTCCAGGGGACGCACCGCTCACTTCCCTCCGACGGAAAAGCGGATCCTGGGATCAAGATAAGCGACGACCAGATCGACGATCAGGTTTATAACTGCGAAGGTCAGGCCAACCATCATGACGACTCCGACGATTCCGTTCAGATCCTTTCTCAGCATAACATCAACTCCGTACCTGGAAAATCCCGGCCAGTTGAATATGGTCTCCACGAGGAAGGCATTTGCCAGGGTTCCTGCAATATCCAGACCGAACACTGAGACAGTTGGTATGAGGCTGGGCTTCAGCAGGTACTTGAACATTATCTTTCTCTCCGATATTCCGTGGCTCTCCATATTGAGGATGAACTCCTTCTGGGAGTTCTCAACGATGCTGGTTCTGGTGATCCTGGCCTCCTGCCCCATCATTCCGAGGGCCAGAGCGGTGCTCGGGAGTAGGAGGTGCTTGAGTGCATCAATGAAGGCCGAAAAGTTTCCTGTTATGAGCGAGTCAATGGTCACGAGCCCGGTTATCGTGGGGGGAGGAGATACGCCCTCTGAGAGCCTTCCGTAGGCAGGAAGCAGGTTAAGATAGTAGGAGAATATCAGCTGCAGGAAAATTGCGAAGACGAAGCTCGGGACAGCGACGCTCACATATGAGAGGATCCTCGTCAAGTGGTCTATCATCTTACCGGCATGCCTCCCTGCCAGGACTCCGAGAGTTATTGCGCCAGCCGCATCGAATATCGCCGCGTAAATGACGAGCTCCAGTGTTGCGGGGAAGAACTCCTTTATGTCCTGGGACACATCCCTGTAGGTGTAGAGGGACTGTCCAAGCTTCCCAGCAAGAGCATCCTTCAGCCAGTAAACATACTGGATCAGGTACGGCTGATCGAGGTGCAGCTGCTTCCTGAGGGCCTCTACCGCCTCCTGGCTGGCCCTCGGTCCAAGAGCGAGCCTCGCTGGATCGCCGGGGAGCACTCTCGAGATGAAGAAGATGAGGATGGAGAGGCCGAACAGCACGAATGCAAGGCTGAGGATCCTCTTAGTTATGTACCTCGCCCAGGTCAATCTCCACCCCTTTCCCTCATGCTCTTTCTGAGAGAGGCTGTTGCCTCGAAGTCGACTTCAAGCGTTCTCGGATCGAGAACTACCCCGTATATGTCTCTCGCCTGCTGCAGGGTGATGTACTCGTTCCTGACATCCCACGCCACAAGCTTTGGATCTCTATCCAGCGGATCCCCCCATCCTCCTCCTCCGCCGCTCCTCAAGCTCACAACATCACCCTTCAGCATCTCGTAGTTTGCAATCCTCCTGACCTTCATTTCTCCCCCGTCTCTCTTCAATATCACTGCATAGTTGGGAGTGCCCTGCCTCCCTCCGTTCACCCCCCATGGAGGGAACTTGCTCCTCCCGATCGATAGAGTCAGATATGCTCTGGAGGTGAGGACTCTGTAGTCCTTCCTGACGCCGAAGCCTCCCCTGAACTTGCCGTGTCCAGTTCCGTCTGCTACGTTCAGCTCGAACCTATCAACCATTATCGGGTGCCTCCTCTCGTAGACTTCATTGCTCGCTATGTAAGTCTCCCCATCTCCGCAGGCAACGAGGCCGCTCTCTCCATCTCCTCCCTCCCATCCACCCCATCCCCCCGGCTGCGGCTCTACTATAGCGAAGGGCTCTCCCGTCCTGTCGTCCGTTCCTCCGAGGATTGTCGCAAGGATAGAGAGGAAGTGCCCTGCGGAGAGCCTCTGAGGTACATGGGGGGCAAGGGCTTTCCAGACGAGGTCCGTGGCATAGGCCATGCTCTCCCAATATGTAGAGGTTGGGGCAGGAGGGAGAGGGTTGAATATTGTCCCCTCTGGGGCTATGACCCTGACAGGCCTGAAGAACCCTCCGTTTGGCTCGGCGTGGGGATCGGTCACAGCCATATAGGTCTCCCTGACTGCGGAAACGGTCGCGGGGAATGGGCTGTTTATCGATCCCCTTACCTGCGGGCTGCTTCCAGTGAAGTCTGCTGTGAAGGAATCATCCTCTATCGTCACTTTAACTCTCACGTAGACCTCGCTGTTTCCGAAGCCGTCATCGTCGATGTAGTCTTCAGCCTCAAATGTCCCCTTCGGCAGCTCCCTCAGCCTCAGCCTAGCTGCCTTCTCCCCGTCCTCGATCACCTTTTCCATGGCCCTCTTCACAGCATCTAGGCCGTACTTCTCGATGAGAGTTCTCACCCTCCTTGCTGCGACCTTCATGCTGGCTATCTGAGCCTCCATGTCTCCTTTGGTCAGCCTGGGAAGCCTGTTGTTGGCGAGAATGAGGTCGAGCACATCCCTGTTGGGCTTCCCTTCGCTGTAGATCTTTATAGCCGGAAGCAGGATTCCCTCCTGGAAGATTTCGGTGCTGTCGCTCGTCCAGCTGCCGAAGTGCATCCCTCCAACTTCGCTCCAGTGCCCCTTGTTCAGAATGATCGCGACCAGCTCATCCCTGTAGAAAACAGGCATCGCCAGAGCCACGTCGTTAAGGTGGGTGCCGGAGGTGTACGGAACGTTGCTTGCTATGATGTCGCCCTCTCTGAGCTCGTTTCCGAACTTGCTCATGACTTCCTTAGCTACAAAGTCGAGGACTCCCGAGAATCCCGGGACTCCGGGAGCCTGAGCTACCAGCTCCCCCCTTCCA
Organism: Fervidicoccus sp. SLHALR4; assembly: GCF_058692745.1. Lineage (NCBI taxonomy): Archaea > Thermoproteati > Thermoproteota > Thermoprotei > Fervidicoccales > Fervidicoccaceae > Fervidicoccus > Fervidicoccus sp. SLHALR4. The sequence continues at coordinate 121,761 of NZ_CP182483.1, forward strand.
TCGGCTATTCCAACAGCATAGTCGAGCACCTCGTATATCACAGGGCTCATGGCTGTCCTTCCGAAAGCGTAGAACATCTCCTCTGCTGCCACGACGAGGTTCCTCTTCAGTATTTCAAGCGTGAAGGGATCTGAGCTCATCTGCTCCACCTCGCTATCAAGTTGCCGTACTTGTCCTTGATGAGGTTCATCCCCTCAAGCAGGAGCATGGTGGATGTGGGGTCCTCAACTATCGCTGGACCCTCGATCCTCCTGCCTGCGGGGATTAGGGGCTTCGAGAAGACGGGAATCCTCTCCTTCTTCCCATCCATGAAAACATCCCTCTTCCCCACAAGAGAGTTTTCGATGGAAGAGGGGCCTCCCTCCGCGCTCTCCGAGAGCTGAACCTTCTTGACAACAGCGTATCCAGTTGCGTGGAAGTTCACTATTTCCACGGGATTGTCAGGAAGGCTGAATTCGTACTCCTTCCTGTGAGCCTCGTGGAATATTGATCTGATCTTTTCAACTTCCTCCCTCCCGATCCTGCTGAAGGGAACTTGAACTTTCACTGTGTGCTCCTGCCCATAGTACCTCAGATCGGCATACCTCACCAAAACCACTTCTCTGCCGGCGAGCCCCTCTTTCTCAAATATCTCCATTATCCTGCTTTCCAGCTCAGCGAAGTTCTCCTCGATCTTCTGCGCCTCTCCCTCCTCCAAACGGACAATGTCCGTCTTTATGGCATCGTGCCTGATGTCTGTGGCCAGAAGCCCCCATGCTGAGAAAACCCCCGGAGGCACGGCGGGAACAACTACGCTCCTCATCTCCAGCTCTCTCGCTATGAATGGCGCAAACAGAGGGCCGGATCCCCCATATGCTATCAGAGAGAACTCCCTGGGATCGTAGCCCTTCTGTATGCTGATGATCCTAATTATGCTCGAAGCGTTCTCGTTGGCTATCCTTATCACCCCCCAGGCGGCCTCCTCAGGAGTGATCTTGTAATAGGAAGAGATCTTCTCCACTGCCTTCAGCGCCGCTTCCCTGCTTATTTTGAGCTCCCCCGCCAAGAGGTGTTGAGGATTCAAGATCCCAGCAACGACATAGGCATCTGTCACAGTAGGCTCTGTTCCCCCCTTCATGTAGCATGCTGGGCCAGGAGAAGCTCCGGCTGCCTTCGGACCGACCCTCAGGCTCCCCACCTCATCTATCCACGCGATGCTCGTCCCGCCGCTACCTATCTCCACCGTCTCAACGACAGGGACCTTTATGGGGTACCCCGACCTCCACCTGTCCCTCTCTACGTAGTAATCCGTCGTGACCTTTGGAGTGAGGTTCTCCACGAGGCTGGCCTTTGTTGTGGTGCTCCCTCCATCAAGTGCTATGATGTTCCTCTCTCCAATCAGCTTGGCTATTTGGAGGGCTCCTATGACTCCAGCAACAGGTCCCGACTCCACGCTGTAGATCGGGTACTCCGCAACGTAACTGAAAGTGGCCATTCCCCCATTGCTCAGCATGGCGAAGCTCGTCCCCTTGAAGCCTCTCTCGACCAGAGCCTTCTCGAGCTTCTCCAAATAGCTCCTCATCTTCGGCTTTACATAGGCATTGAGAACTGCTGTTGAAGTTCTCTCGTACTCCCTCCACTCCCTCGTTATCTCGTGACTCGCAGTGATGCTCAGATCGGGGTGCTTCCTCCTTATGATTTCTGCTGCCTCCCTCTCGTGGGATGGGTTGGCATACGAATTGAAGAATGATATGGCTAGGGAGGAGACTCCCTGCTCAACGAGGAAGTTGACCTCTCTCTCGAGCTCCTCCTGGTTCAGGGGAACGAGCTCAGAACCATCGCTCAGGATCCTCTCGGTCACTTCCCTCCTAAGATACCTAGGAACGAATGGTTCGGGCTTCCTGTACTGAAAGTTGTACATGTCCCTTCTGTTGGACCTCTGGAGCTCGAGGACGTCTCTAAATCCCTTCGTCGTTATGAGCCCTACCTTCGCCCCGCTCCTCGTGAGGATTGTGTTTATGACAAGGGTCTGCCCGTGTATGAAAGCATAGCAGCTCTTGAGGTCAATGCCGCTCTTTTCCAGGGCATTGATTACTCCTTCCGAAGGATCCCATGGAGTTGTTTCGACCTTCTTCCATACGAGCTCCCCCGTCTCCTCGTTATATGCAACGAGATCTGTGAAAGCCCCGCCGATGTCTATTCCTATCCTCACGGCCCTCCGATCGGTCAATTCTCTCTCCCCGGAAAGTGGTTGAGAAAAGAGTGGGATAGAAGTCTTTAAAAAACTTTTTATATTATAAATTATTTAGAATAATATAAAAAATCTGTTCTAATTGTAACAAAAAATTTAAATATATGGGCTCCTTTTCCCAATTCACCAACGCTTTAAGGTGATCATGCAGATGCCTTCTTCAAGATTTGTATTGGTGGCAGTAGTAGCCATTGTAGTAATAGCCATAGCAGCTGGTTTGATTCTGAGCCGTGGCCCATCAACTCAGACTACTACAACTCAGCAGACCCAGACCACAACTTCTGCTACTCAAACAAGCACCACACAGGCAACAGGGGAAAGCGTCCTGAGGGTGTCATTCGCCTGGCCAAATTACATAGATCCTGCGGTCGGAAATGACTATGCAAGCGCAACAACCATAAACAACCTCTACGATCCACTCGTCTATCCAAAGCCTGGGGGAGGCGTGATACCCTGGGTTGCTGAGAGCTGGAATGTCAGCGATGATGGAAGGACCTGGACCTTCCACATCAGGAAAGGGATACTCTTCCACGATGGAAGCGAGCTGACTGCGAATGACGTCGTCTTCAGCATGAACAGGCTCCTGACCATAAAGGAGGGCTTCTCCTATCTGTTTCTGCCGTATGTGGACCAGATCTATGCTGCTGACAACTACACGGTGGTCATAAAGCTGAAGTCTCCCTACGGCCCATTCCTCGATGCACTGACGAGGTTCTACATCCTAAACAGCAAGCTGGTGATGCAGCACATAGTCTACAATAGCACGCAGTACAACTACGGGCAGTACGGCGACTACGGTAGGACCTGGCTCCTCACACATGATGCCGGGAGCGGGCCGTACATGGTCAAGAGCTTCCAGCTGGAGTCCCAAGTGGTCCTCCAAAAGTTCGACAAGTACTGGGCAGGCCTCAAGCCAAATGCTCCAAGCACAGCCATATTCATTGGGACGACTGACCCCTCAACCGTGAGGACCTTGATGATGAAGAGGGAGCTGGAAATAACGGATCAGTGGCAGCCAAAGGAGAACTACGACTTCCTATCCAATGTGACGGGGATAAGCATAGCCAACATCCCCTCTGGCGATGTCTTCTACCTGATGCTCAACACCAAGCTCCCACCGACGGATGACATCAACTTCAGAAAGGCGCTGGCGTGGGGCTTCGACTACAATACGGTGATCAACCAGATATTCCCAGGCAGCCCGAGGGCCTGCGGGCCGATAGCGCCGAGCCTGCCCGCATCTCTCCCGAACGCAACGTGCTACACTTATGATCCTCAGAAAGCTCTGGAGGCACTGAAGCAGAGCAAGTACTACGGTCAGCTCGACAAGTATCCGGTCGAGTATCACTGGGTTGCTGAGGTTCCAGATGAGGAGAAAGTGGCCCTCCTCTTCAAAGCGAACATGCAGCAGCTCGGCATAACTGTGAACGTGGTCAAGAAGCCTTGGCTCTCAGTTGTCCAGGAAATGGCTAACCTCTCGAGCTCGCCCAACATAGTTTCAATTTTCGACGGCCCTGTCATAAACGATATAGGCCCACTCCTGCTGGCTAGATATTCCAGCAAGAGCCTGGGAACATGGGAGCAGAACGAGTGGCTGATGGACTCGAAGCTGGACTCAATGATAATGGATGCCCTCCAGACGATAAACCAGACTGAGAGGTATCAGAAGTACTACCAGATACAGCAGTACATCATAGACCTCGTGCCGACCATCTTCACGTTTGAGCAGCTGGAGAAGCACGCCTATCAGAGCTATTATGTCGACTGGCCTCAGGCGAGAGGAGAGGGAGTCATGCTGTACGGCTACTCAATAGACCTCAGAACCATACAGGTCTTCCCAGACAAGAGGGCTCAGCTGCTCTCCGGCTCAACCACCGCAGCGAAGTCCGGAGACCAAGCTCTCCTGATCGCTGAACTGCTGGGGGCCAGCATGCTGTTAGCATCGCTCGCCTTGGCTCATCAGAGCAGATTAACTATGGAGGCGCAGAGGAAAGTCTGAAGTTCGTTTTTGTCATGGGGATCTCTTTTTTTGCTATACGCGCTCACGAGCCGAAATTCCTTTTTCTCTTCTGGTAAGAGCGGATTGCCCTCCACAGATCTATCTTCCTGAACTCAGGCCAGTAGACATCAGTGAAGTAGAGCTCAGAATATGCGCTCTGCCACAGCAGGAAATTGCTTATCCTCTCTTCGCCACTCGTCCTTATTATGAGATCGGGGTCTGGTGAGTCCTTTGTAAGGAGATAGCTGCTCACCAGCCTCTCATCTATGTCCTCGATATTGATTTTTCCCTCTTTGTAGTCGGAGGCTATCGACTTTATCGCTTCAATTATTTCGTGCCTCCCTCCGTAGCAGACGGCTATGTTGAGGATCCTCTCGTTGTTTTCAGCGGTTGCCTCCTCGACCTCCCTCGCAAGCTTCTTCACCCTCTCCGGTAACAAGTCATAGTTCCCTATTACCCTGACCCTCACCTTGGACCTGAATATCCTCTCATCTGTCTTCAGCTTCACCAATGCCTCGGAAAGGAGATTGAATATGTTCTCCTTTTCCTCGGCGCTTCTTTTCAGGCAGTTCTCAGTCGACAGAACATATATTGTAGCTGCCTTTATTCCAAGCTCCCAGATCCATTCCAGGACTTGCTGGGCCCTCTCATACCCAGCTCTGTGCCCTAAGAAATCCTCGATTCCCTGCTTTCTAGCCCACCTCCTGTTTCCGTCGGGGATGATCGCTATGTGCTGGGGCATGTTCCCATCCTTTATCTGCTCCCAGAGATATCTCTCGTAAACTCTGTAGAGAGGCCTGGTGAGGATGCTGAGTATCCTAACGCTCCTTGACAACCGGCAACACTTCCCGATGCGAGCTGGGGCCCACTCATTTATATTCCTCTGAGAGAATTAAGGTTTTGCTATTCCACGGAGAATGTTTAAAACCTCGTTTGAAAAATGTCTCTATGCATCAGAGAGGGATTTGAAGTATGGGGATCTATCAGGAAAACGATTTGAAGAAGCCCAGCGGAGGGAGAAAGAGCAGAAACTACAAGGTGAAGAGGAAGGCCCTGCTTGGGGGAGCTCCGGTGGAGACTAAGCTGGCTGAAAAGGAGGAGAGGAGCGTAGAGAAGGGAAGGGGAGGAACTCTGAAGGTCAGGCTGAAGAAGGCGAGCAGGGCAGTCGTCATAGATAGAGGAGAGAAGAAGGTCAGAGTTGAGAAGATACTGAGAGTCCTCGAGACCCCCAGCAACAAGGAATATGCGAGGAGAGGGATAATAACGAAAGGGACTGTGATCGAAGTGGAGTCTGGGAAGGCAGTCGTTATATCAAGGCCCGGACAGGACGGAGTTGTGAACGCAATTCTGTTGAAGTGATCCCTCAGCAGGGAAACCCTTTTGGAGAGCACGAGGAAGTTTTCTGGAAAGAAAGTTGTGGTTTACCCATCGTATTTTGATTCTCACGCTTCCAGAGGGATGGGAAGGAAGGTCCCGCTCTCTCACTCTATTCCCAAACCTTCTGCCAAGGAAATAGCATCTGCCGCGGAGCGCCTCGGGCTGAATCCTTCTATAGAGGAGAAGAAGTACCCTAAGAAGTGGTGGGAGGAGAAGGAAAGGGTGATCGTGGAAAAGAGAGGGAGCAAGAGGAAGGTCCTCCTGATGATAGCTGAGGAGCTGAAGAAGGGCAGGCAGAATCCTCCTATTCGGGCACAGGAGCAGGGAACCCGGGGCGCTTGATTCGGTTACTGAGCATTAAATGGAAAAAGCATTTTGGCTTACTCTTTCAGAGGAAATTATTGAGCTCCGAAAGACGAACCCTTCTCCCACAGAAGCTGCGAAAACGCTCTTTTCGCTGACCCTGGAACTGTGCTGGCTCATTCTTCTCTTCGTGGGGAAGATCCAGCGCTATTTCGAGCAATCCTCCATAATCCCCCCAAAGAATGGGGGGTCCTGCTGCGGAGAAAGTATTATATAAACATTTCGCGTGGTAATACATGATATTGACAGGACTAGAGCTGTCCGAAAGTAAACTTCATGAGAATGAGGGGAATCTTCGGAACAATTGTAATACCCGCCAGACCTGTTTTAAAACGGAAATGAAAGTATTTTAGAACGGGCAGGGCTTTCTATGAGGCTAGAGGGAAAAATAGAGAAGGTCATCGACAGGAAGAGGTTCCTTGTTAGGCTTGAGGGAAAGGATATCCCACAGATAGGGGACGCGATCCTCTCGCCGGATCTGAGCCCAATAGGGAAGGTGGCAGACATCATTGGAAATGTGGACTCCCCTCTAGCCCTCGGTATAGCAATTCGCGAAGATATGGATCTATCCAAGCTCATCGGAAAGAAGGTCACGTTCACGAGCTATGGTTCCAGAAGGCCTGCCCGGAGGAGAAGGTGATTTGAGCTCATCGGATGCTCACGAACATGAAGGCAAGTGTCCTCAGGTAGTAGTGGACCAGGAAAGAGGGGAAATAATTTGCGTTTCTACTGGGGAGGTAGTGGGAAGCATATTCGACCTGGGGCCCGAATGGAGGGAGTTCGCAACCAGCGATGGGAAGCTCCGCTCGAGGGTCGGCGCCCCCCTGACAAGGACTATGCACGACTACGGTATATCCACGACGATAAGCGAATCTGATATAAGGAGGCTCAAGTTCTCGCAGAGGAAGAAGATGTACATATTGAGGAGGAGGATCGCTTCAACGAGGATGAGAGAGAACAAGAGGATGATAGCTGCCCTGACTCTGCTGAAGGAGGGCGCCTCGATGCTGAGCCTCCCCCAGGTCGTCCTCGAAACAGCTTCAACTCTGATCAGAAAGGTCGTAGAGGCTGGGCTGGGTAGAGGGGAGAAGATGAGGGCCTACGTTGCCGCAGCTCTCTACATTTCCAGCAGAATCTCGAAGATTCCTAGGTCGTTTTCATCGATCATGAATGCGCTCGAGGTCGAGGAGGAGAGCGCGAGGTACGCATACAGAAAGATCGTGGAGCTCAGTGGGGGGAAGATAAACGCAAAGCTCACCAGTCCAATCGACTACGTTCCCGCATTCTCAACGGCCCTCAAACTGAGCAAGGGAGCGGAAAAGCTCATGTACAGGCTGGCCAACGCCATGGAGAAGACGAACATGGTCCAGGGGAAGTCGCCCATAGCGGTTGCGGCTGCCATAGCTTACATATCCTCGGCAATAATGGGAGAGAAGAGGAACCAGAGAGATATAGCTGCAGCATTCGGAACATTTACTGATGTCGCCGTTAGGAACAGATACAGGGAAATAGTTGACAACTTATATATAGAAGTGATGCTTTGAGTTTTGTGCTTTCTCGAAAATTCTGAGTTTCATCGAAAGCACGCTGTTCTGCTTCGAAGCTCTTTAACTGCTCCTTCTCTCTCAAGGCATGGTTTTAAAGTTTAAATGCTTCGATGAAGTTATAGCTTCAAATGAGATGATTCTGATGTCGGCTCCAGCAGTTGAAGTCAGAGATCTCGTGAAGAAGTTCGGCGACAAGGAAGCTGTGAAGGGGCTGAGCTTCGAAGTGAAGCAGGGGGAAATCTTCGGGTTGGTTGGCCCAAACGGAGCAGGAAAGACCACGACTCTCAGAATAATCGCGACGCTTCTGAAGCCCAGCGGAGGAAGAGTTAGCGTTTACGGCAGAGATGTTCTCAGGCAGGCTGAGGAAGTCAGAAAGCTAATTAGCTACCTCCCAGAAGATGCTGGCGCATATCCTTATATGACTGGCATAGAGTATTTGAGGTTCATATCCTCGCTGTACGATTCAGGAGAGGAATCTGTGGAAATAGGCATGGAAATTTCTGGTTTGGGCGAAGCGCTGAAGGAGAGGATAAAGACCTACAGCAAGGGGATGAAGAGGAGGCTGCAGGTCGCCAGAACCCTCATGATCAAGCCGAAGCTGGCAATTCTGGACGAGCCAACCAGCGGGATAGATGTTCTGTACTCCCTCCAGCTGAGGAAGGAGATCAAGAAAAGGGCGAAGGAGTGGGGGATCACCGTCCTCCTCAGTAGCCACAACATGCTTGAGGTGGAGTTCCTGTGCGATAGAGTGGCCTTCATACATGATGGTAAAATTGCTGATTTGGGCACGCCTGCGGAGCTGATAAGCAGGTACGGGGCTCAAAACCTGGAAGAGGCCTTCATGGAGGCGATATCGCAGTGAAGAGTTCGCTGAAGACTCTAATAGCAAAGGAGACGAAGGAGATGCTGAGGGATCCCAGGATTTTCGTTTTGCTCATAGTTGCTCCCATGGTGATTTTCATCCTCCTTGGCTCGGTCATGGGATATGCAACGGAGAAAACTGTCCAGTCAGCAACCCTCGGATTGAAGGTAGCTGTCGTGGACAACGATGAGGGAGAGCTCTCGAAAGCTTTCGTCAGCTTCCTCAAGTCATTTCCGAACGGGACTGTTGAGCTCTACCCTCCGGGAACTCAGATCTCTTCTCTGCTCCAGAAGGGATCATATGATGCGGTCCTGGTTATACCAGCGGGATTCTCAGCCAACATTTCCTCGGGCAGGGGGGCCATCATATCATCCTATGAGAACGTGAGAGACCTCAGCATTTCCTCTACGGTCAAGTTCTCCTCTCTCTCATCTGCGGTGAGCGCATTTCAGCAGCAGATATTGATGAGCCTTCTATGGAGAGCATACCCCGACATGAACGCAACATCGCTCCTCCATCTCGTTTCTCTGAACGAAACTGCAGTCCTTGGAGGAAAAGAGTACAGCTTAGCGCTCGTGAATTCTCTGCTCACTGGCTCCATAATGCTCATTGTAGCACCTATAATGGTCTTTTCGATAGCATCCAGCCTGGCGGCTTCGAGCATGGGGACGGAGAAGGAGGAGAAGACCTTGGAGATACTGCTCTCTCTTCCAATAAAGAGGACCCAGATATTGCTTTCGAAAGTATTCGGGGCATTCATCCTCTCCCTGATAGGAATGGTTGGAATGGGTGTCGGATTCTACTACTACATCAGCTCCATATTCTCGAAGACTGGGGCTGGAGGATTGCAGCTCGCGGGGACTCTATCCATATTGAGCCCAGCTTCGATCATCGCTGCGGGCCTAGGCATCCTCCTCTCCCTCCTCTTCATCCTGGCGGCATCGATTGTGATAGCATCGCTCGCCGGCAACGTGAGGGAAGCTCAGGCCATGGCTTCATATGCCTGGCTTCCGATCCTGGTTCCCTACATACTTCTCATGTACATAGACCTGTCGCAGCTGAGCACCTCCGCTGTCATCGCAATTTCGCTCATCCCAGCCTCAACCCCGCTGATAGCGCTCAAAGCGTCTTTCCAGGGGTGGAGCACCCCGATCATCGTCAGCTTCGCCGCAAATATTCTGTACTTCGTAGTCATTCTGTACCTCGGAGCCAGGTGGTTCGAGGGGGAGAGGATCCTATCCGCCAGGATTTCCAGAAGGAAGATGAAGATGAAGCTCAGATGAAAAATGAAAGCGTCTTTTAGTTTTTAAATACCATTTCACAGAAATATACTGCAGAGGCAACGAAAATTCTGCTTTTCCTCTGGTGCTAAGAGTTGTTCGGAAAGAAGCTCGACAGGAAGAAGACTGCAAGGGCCATAGCATCTCTTAGGATAATGGAAAACAAGCTGAGGTTCATCGAGAGCAAGCTCGAAAGCGGAATAGAGGAGAAGATGCAGGACCTGATGAGGATAAATCAGCTCTATGGAAAGGAGTTCGCCATGCAGGTCGCTGCCGAGCTAGCTGAGAGGAAGAGGATACTCGCCAATATCAAGTCGATGAGGATCTCGGTTGAAAGGGTGAGGGTGAAGTTCGAGACCATGCTCGACATGAACGCGACGGTCGACATGGCAAAGGAGATAATCCCGCTCATTTCAGATCTCAAGAAGAACTTCTCGAAAGCTGCTCCGGAGCTCTCCCTCATGTTCAGCGACTTTGAGGAGAAGCTGAACGAGTTGGGCATTGAGATAGGTTCCTACGCCCAGTTCGAGGGATCTGTTCCCGTTTCAGTAGACGCAGGTGGGGAGGTCGAGTCAATACTCAGAGAGGCAGCTGAGGTAGCGAAGAGCAGAGAGAAGGGGAGGCTTCCTGCCCCTCCATAGTGGTGAGAAGGCTTGCCCATCGTTACAATAAAGTTGACAGAGGAGGAGTTCAATCAGCTTAAGAGCAGGGCCGCCGCTAGGGGATTCGAAAGCATTTCGGAATACATGAAGAGCTTAGCCCTCTCCGAGCACAAGCAGATTGAGGCGCAGGTGCTCCCGCAAAAAGAAGCTAAGGAAAAGGAGGAGGGATCTTCGAAGGAGAGGGAGCTCGTTCAGAGCATTGCCAGAGCCGTTCAGGACATAGTCAACCCCTTCACCGCGAAGATAGATGAGCTAGCAAGGTCTGTTGCTGAGCTGAGAGAGAGGATAGAGAAGCTGGAGGAGGCCGTCCAGAGAGGGGCGCATGAGGCAGAGGCGAGGCCGGAGGCAGCTAGGCCGTCGAAGGCAGGAAGAGGGGCAACAGCCATAGAGAGGCTGAGCATAGAGGGGGTTGTCTTTCAGAGCGAACTCACATGGCTGAAGAACCCGAAGGCTTTCTTCGATAAGCTGAAGAGGGAGGGGGCAGTGGTGATAGAGCTGGAGGGTGAGTACATCGCGGTAGATCCCGATTTCTGGGACAAGTTCCAGTCCAAGCTGTCTGGAACCAATGAAAGGGATCCGGCGAAGGTAGCAAAATCCCTTCCAGAGAAAATGGCATCTCTGTTTAAGAAGCTCCTCTCCGAGGGGAAAGTTGTCTACGATTCCGAAGAGGGAGTCTGGAGGGTTTCAGTCTGAAGTTTTCCTCGGGATCCCTCTCTTAATTTCCTATTTGAAAATAAAGCTGGAAGAAGCTTGTTCGCTCCTCAAATCACCTGCTAGTCTTCTGGGGAGACCAGGGGATGTACTCGACGCCGCTCCTCTGCATTATGGGGGCCTTGTAGAGGGACATCAGATCGTAGACTTCTGGGGGGATCTGATCTTTAACTGGGAGGCCGAGCTTCTCAGCCTCTTCGTAGGTGATTGGATGATCATGTGTCCATGTTCCTCCAGTGAGCTTCTCCGCCAGCTCTCTGGCCTTCTCCTCCCCCATCTTGTCCCTGAGGAGCTCTGCGACGAGGTCTTGAACCCCTTTTATGGCCTTCTCGGCAACATCTGCCATTATCAGCGTTATGTCTTCGGCCTTCTCCCCTTCAACTTCGCTAGCTTAACAATGCTCGGGGCAGGAAGAGCTCCATACTGCTGGAGCTGGATCTGGGGATCCACGGGTCCAAGAACAGCATTCCTATCCATCCATATCTCATCAGCAGCGAGAGATATGAGCGTGCCTCCGCTCATCGCGTAGTGAGGGACTATCACGACCTTCTTTCCCTTGTGGCGCTTGAGGGCGAGGGCTATCTGGGAGGCGGCGAGGACCAGGCCTCCGGGAGTGTGGAGGATCAGGGCTATCCCGACGTTTTCCGGAGTCTCTCTTATCGCCCTGAGGACTTCTTCGCTGTCATCGACATCTATATACCTGTAGACCGGGATCCCTAGTATGCCGACCCTTTCCTGCCTGTGGATCATCGTTATGAACTTCATCTTGGTCTTTGCTTCGAGAGAAGCGAGGATTCTCGCCCTGGCCGCCCTGATTCTAGCTTGAGATGTTGTCGGTGAGAATATGAGCAAGAAGAATATCAGCCAAAAGAGTATGCTTGCTACATCCGCAAGTGTCAAAGCCTTCACCGCCGTCAGTAGATAACTTCATTTAAATTGGTCGCTTCGCTATAAATAAATTTCTCATCTTTTTCCGCTGCAGAAAAAATGGAAGATTCTTCAGCATTGCGAGCATTTGACGTTGTAGTGGTGAGAGCTTTTTAAAACCACAATGAGGTTCAGCGAATCAGCCAAATTAATGCTTAAGAGCTGTCTGTTCATAAAGGAAGAGGCCTCGCATAATATCGAGGCTTTAAGCTGTAAAATATATATGTCAGTAATATACAATAAGTAATTGATCTCTTTCTGGGAGCTGGTAGATTTGATCGGGATAGTATCTCACTGGGACATCGACGGAATTGCCTCAGCAGCGATGCTGGCAACAGCCTTCGGCGTCTCGAGGGACTACATCAGGCTCTCCAGCACAACGAAGGTGTACGACTACTTCAAGGAGCTCAAGAAGGCGAGGGCCGATGAAATCTACATAACTGACCTCAACATTGGAGAGGATGTGCTCAGCAAAATACTGAAGGAAGACAGGAAGTGCAACGTAGGGATCCACATAGTGGATCACCACATTTGGGATGATGCCTTGATAAGCTCAGCGAGGGGATGCCCGAACATGGAGATGATAATTTCTCAGTCGGCCGAATGCGCTTCTAAGCTGCTGAGGCAGACGGTTCTGAGGGGGTACCAGCTTCCTCCTCACATCGAAGACCTCGTCAGGCTCGCCGAAGACGACGACACCTTCTCAAACAAGTTCGATCTAACTTCAAAGTGGAGGATAATACTCAGGTGGGGAGACTGGGGCATAAGGTACAGGACCCTCGAGAGCTGGATAGACGGGTACATATGGCCCAGCTGGGCCCAGTCTTTCTACGAACAAGCAATGAGCGAGTACGAGGAGCTCATGGAGAAGGCTGCCCAGACGGCAGAGCTATTCAATGTGGGCGAGAAGAAGATAGTTTTCCTATATCCGAGTGAAAAGATACACCCCGGCGACCTACAGAGCTTCTTCGAAAAGAAGAAGAGCATGGGGGCTGACATCTACGTTTTCGTATATGGGAAGGGGATAAGCCTCAGGAGCAAAAATCTCGATGTATCCCTCCTGGCAAAAGCAATGGGGGGAGGGGGGCACAAGTATGCAGCAGGCGTCAATCTGAGGGAACCCGAGGATAAGGAGAGCATAAAGAGGAGGATTTTCTCGGTCTTCCGGAGGATCTATTCGAGGGGCTGATGCTGCCTCAGAGGTCTTCCTTCGCTTTCCCCTCGGGAGGTCTGGAGCTGTTCCCCAGCATCTTGGCTTCAGCAAGTGCTCTGCAGAGCTGAGCGAAGCCGTAGCCGCTGTCGAAATCCGTTATTATGTCTGCTCTTTCCAGAAGCTCACGATCGGCATTTGCCACAGCCACCTTAACTCCAGTCTCCCTGATGAAGTCCCAGTCCATGTAGCTGTCCCCTATTCCAGCCACTTCATCCATTCGGATCCCGAAAGATGAGATCAGTTGCTTGAGGCCTCTCAGCTTCCCAGCTCCCTTCGGGGTTATGTGCACTGCATATCCGCTGTAGTTGACATCGACCCTGTCATGAAGTCCTGTCCTCGCAAGAGCGCTGCTTACGAGCTCCCTTATTCTCGCGGAGTCCAGCGATTCGTCGAGGACCTCGAGGGCGAAATCGTACCTTCTGAACTCGTTCTGCCAGGACTCCCTGAACTTATCTGGAAAGCTCTCCGCTATGAACGTAGCAATGCTTCGGTTCGAGTCCCTGCACAGCTCCGTCACAGATGGAGGCCCCCTCCCTTTCCCCAGTGCACTGACAATGCATCCGTTTTCGGCCACGATGCCGTCTGCCCCGAGGTATCTGGCGAGACCGTAGACGATGGGGAAAGCGTTGGCGGAGACGAAGAAGAGCTTTATTCCGGACTTCTTCAGCAGGGTCATCCCCTCTATGACTTCTGGGGGGATCAAGTAGCTCTTCCTATCCGCAGTTATCGTGCCGTCCACGTCCGTGGCTAGAGCCTTGATGCCCTGAAGCTTCTCTAACAGCTCGGCCGCCCTCTTCATTCTCTTATCCATTTGAGAAGCTCCTCTTTGGTGTTTTTTGAACAACTCTCTCCGCACAAAAATATAATTTTTCGCTATATGATATTGAGCATGGCTTGTTGCATTGCTTTTTCCTTGCTGGATTTCAGTGAAGCAAATGGCATCAAACTTTAAAAACCTCTGAAAGAATTAGAAATTAATTGGTCCGGGCCGGCCATAGCGGCTGGGCAACACCCGGTCTCGTCAGATCCCGGAAGTTAAGCCAGCCGCGTTGGAGTTCCCAGTGAGCGCCGAGAGGGCTCGCAGGGGCTCCAAGCTGGTGCCGGGCCTCTAAATTCTCATTTTCAATACAACAGCGAGAGCGATGAAGAAAATCAGCGCTTCAATGATGTGCCCCCTTTCCCTTGTGAGGAAGAAGGCTAACAGGGCCATTGCAACTGCTAAAGCTGCAGAAGCTATGGAAGCGATGGTGAGGGCCCTGCCGAGCTTTCTGATGGACATTACCTCTTCATCTCAAGGAATTGGAAGAGAAACCGTCAGAGGGGGACGTGAGTTGGGCTCTCCTTCACAACCCTCAGGGCAATGCTCGTCGTCGTCCTCTTTATATGGGGGTTCTTCAGCGTGTCCTTGACGAACCTGTCCAGCTCTTCGATGCTCCTGAACCTGGCAACAGCTATTATGTCGAAGTCTCCAGTAACGTCGTACAGGAATATGACGTTCTCCTTAGAAGCCAGCATCTTCTCTATTTCTTCCAGGTAGGGGCCGTTTACACTGAAGTGGATTATAGCGGTTATCTTGTAGCCGAGCCTGCTGTGGTCGACGCTCAGAGTGTATCCCTTTATCAGACCCGCATGCTCGAGCTTCTTTATTCTAGAGAAGACCGTCGAGATGGGCATCCCAACAGCATCGGAAATCTCCTTCAGGCTCCCCCTTGAATTCTCAGCCAGAGCCCTCAATATCTTCAGATCGCCCTCCTCGAGCACCACATCCTCCGAATCCTTCTTCCTAGGCATGGTGACCCCCGAGCATTATTCAGCATTTTTCGTAACGAGGATAAAAATTTTTAATGCACTTCCGCTTAAAAAAGACATACTTTTCAAAGAGGGATGCTGTCTTTGAGGGGAGATTGGCTGAGAAGGGCTCTCCAGCCGAGGGGCAGAGCGGCTGCGGTTATCAGCCTCGCCATCATCATTGCTCTTTCCGGTGTGAAAATATTCTTAACATACGAGCAGGCTTCCTCCCTCCAGGGCTACGTCAGCGACGAGATCTGGTATGTTCCAAGCTCGAGGCTTCTGGCCAACGAGGTCCTGGGGCTGAAGACGGTTTACCTCTACAACGGCACTCTCTTCGGATACAACATCCAGTTCAGCAGCAGCGATGCCGTGAGCTCATGCGAGCTCTCAGTGCAGAGATCCGGAGGAGCGATTCTCAAGGATGACTACCGCAACAGCTATGCACTAGCAGTGGCTCTGCCTGAGAGCATGTCTCCATACGATGTATGCTCTGACATCGTTAAAGTAGTTCCCGGTTACCCCATGCCGGACAACAGCGGAGTCTTCGATTATGTCAACCCGGAGCACCCGCCCCTGGCCAAGTACATCATAGCCCTTTCAATGGTGACTCTAGGAGACAGGCCCGTCTCATGGAGGATCCCCGGAGTGATCGAGGCCGGGCTTCTGGTCGTAATCGCGGGACTCATAGGGTGGAGGCTCTCCGGCATTTTCGGAGTATCACTTGCATCCGCAGCAGCTGCACTCGATCCGCTAACAAAGAACATGGGGAGCGTTGCAATGCTCGACATCCACCTAGCTTTCTTCACAGCCCTGGGCCTGCTCTTCTACGCATACAACAGACCGCTCCTCTCCGCGCTGTTCATTTCCCTCTCCGGGACTGTAAAGTACAGCGGGCTTTTCCTCGTCCCCTTCCTCATGATCTGGCTTTCTAGGGAGAGGAGGTTCTACTTAAAGGCTCTGGCTTATTCGGTAGGATTGCCCATCCTGACCGGAGCTCTGGTCTTCATTCCGCTCGCCAGCCACTACGGGGCTCTTTGGGTCATAGACCAGCTGCGCTCCGCTCTTGCTTGGCACATGCAGAGCAGGCCTCCTGGACCGCCAACCAGCACACCCATCGACTGGATCCTGGGCTGGAGCCCCTTCTACCTATCATACAATCCAGACATACCTGCTTCAGGTTCCCCGATCATATACGTTCCAGTCTTCGTTTCCTCTCTGATCGCACTCCCCCTCTACTTCATCGAGAGGGAGAGGCCTGGGTTCGAGCTCAAGAGCTACGGCCTTCTCCTATCCACAGACGTTTTCCTGCTCATGTATGCATTGCTCTACGTTCTGGGGAACAGGACCCTCTACAGCTTCTACTTTACCCAAATAGCACCGGCTTTCTATGCTGCCTTCCCTCAATCCATCTTGATTATCACGGGATACTACGGTTCGCTGAAGGAGCTCGGTGGGCTGCTGAAGGGTATCTTCACCAGAAAAATGCCTGAAAATACAGAGCAGGGAGGGAATGCAGCGCTTTGATTTACCCAAAGACTTTTGCTGCCGAGGAACCCCAGCTTTCTCCTCCGGGAGTATATACCTGAAAGAGAGTATGCTTGAAAGCACAGGAAAGCATTATCTGAGCAGATACCTGTAGCTCTCAAATTTGTCTGCGCCGGATTGGATGATCCATGAAAGCCATGTGATCTCGGTGGGCCTGAAGCCCGCTTTCTTTATGACTGCTTCGGCCCTCTCTACGAATTCTTCATTCGTTCCATTTATGGGCTCAAGACCAGCTTTCGCGAGAGCTTCATTCAGGAACTTCTTCACAATCCTGTCCGGGACTATCGTGTCTGCTCCTCCCATGTTGCGAAGGTACTGGAAGGTTATGATCCCAATCCCCTTTATAGAGCCAATAGCATCTTTCCTCCAAGCAGATACGCTTGAAGAGCTTGCCCACCTCCGCAGCGATTCCGCATCGCTTCCACCTCCCATTTGGCTCAGCTTCCCAGCGATCTCCTTCATTGCTACAACAGTCCTCCCGTTCCTCCAAAAAGATGCGAGAGAGTCAGCGTCCATTTCAGCAAGATCCCTTAGAGTCCTCACGGCTCCGCTCTCCACGAACCTCCTCCTGAACTCTTCAACCTTCGGCAAGACCACTCCGAAATAGCTGAGCCCTGATGAGACAAGGGATGCGTCGACAACGATGAGCACAGCATTTCCGCCCCACCTCTCCCCTCTCAGAACCATATCGCAATACTCCTTAAGCCACGGGACCCTCTCGAGGTAGTGAGAGAGTATCTCCCTCAAGCTCTGCACTTGATGCACCTCTTCTCTTCCAGCAGCTTCCTCTGCAGAAATTAAAATTATTTTTCTCTCAGAATAGCTGTGTGGTGGAGCCATTTGAATTTGGAGGAGCTCGGCACCAGGCTGAGGGCGGTGGTGATAACTCACCACGGCATAGGAGCAATGTACCTCCTTTCCCTGGCAGCGGCAAATGCACTGAGGGATGGGATGGAACCACGCATAATAGAGCTCTCTCCAATGAACAGGAACATCTTGGAGGGCTTCCTGAGAAGGCGTGGCTTGCCTCCTGAGAAGGTTGCTGTAGAGGGAGACCTGAGCAGAGCAGTGGGCTACCCGAGCCTCATATATGCTGTTGGCTACGATTTGAGGCCCCTTGCGAGAGAGCTCGAAAGGGTCTCCAACTCAGTTTCCTTCGCAGCAACCCACACGGGATCCTTCCTCGGACTGATTCTGAAGGCGAGGGTTCTCGAGCTCAAGGAGGTTGGGGGTTCCTTGTTTCTGCTCAAGGATAGGCGGGGGGGCGAGAAGATGTACCTCGAGATGAACCAGCTCAGCATCTCTGAAGCTCAGTTCGTTGAGAAGAAGGTCAGCAGAGAGGGCTACAACATCCTCCTAGACTCGATGACGGAGTATGGCGAGCTGAGCGTAGCTGATGCCGTAGCTATACTGCAGGGGAGGCTGAAGCTCACAAGGGCAGAAGCGAGGAGGCTCCTTTACGAGCTTGCAGGCGAGGGAAGAATAAAGATCTCGGGAGGGAAGGTGCAGCTGGGCTGAGGCCTGCTCATATGATCTTCCTCGCCCTGAGGACTTCTAGGGCACTCCTGAGGACTTCCTGCGGGGGAGGGGAGGCATCGATGACCTCAACGGGGGGATTAGCCAGAGCTTTGGAAATTTCCAGGTAGGCCCTCCTGAGCCTCTCGAAGCTCTTCCTGTCTTCGAGGTGCTTGAGCTGCCTGTCCCCCTTCCTCTGAAGCCTCTCCCAAGCTAGAGAGGGCTCGAGGTCGAGGAGGATGACGAGGTCCGGCTGAATGGCGAACGAGTTGAGGGACATTATGACCTCCACCGGAGCCCCCCTCGTGCTCTGGTATACAATGCTCGCCAGATAGCTCCTGTCCCCGAGAACCAGGACTCCTTCCTTCCTCAGGAGGGGGGCGAGCCTCTCGCTGTGCATGATCATCCTGTCGGCTGCGAAGAGATAGGCTTCAGCAATGGGATTCATCCCCGGCATCCTGTGGAGGAGGGATTTCACCTCATCGTAGTACGGCTCCCTCACGATGTCGCACTCTTTACCTTCTCTCCTCATCTCCTCACATATCAGCTGGGTGAGCGTGGTCTTTCCCGAGCCGTCTATCCCCTCTATGGCAACATACTTGCCCCTCCTCTCCTCCGAAGGAAGCAGGCTTATCTCCGGCTCCAGAATTCCTGTCTCTCCTTTGCCTTCGATGAGAACGGAGCCTGGCCTCAGAACTCTCCTGCTCAATGAAAACCCCTCTCTCGATGCAGAAGCTTCTCAGCATCAGCTGAGCAGGTCTCCCATTGTGAGGAGTGCTACCCCCTCCTTCCTCTTGGCAATGCTCCCTATCCTGGCGGCGACGAGGAGCTTTATTCCCTTTGCCGAGGCGGCATCCACTATCCTCTGAGTAGCTATCCCGTCGAAGACTACAGCTGCAGCCTTTCCTGGCTCCAGGCTCTCGAGCTGGCTGTACAGATCTCTCACGGGCACCCTCGCAATGGGGTTCCACGAGCTGTCGTATATTATAGCCTCGAGGGTCCCCCTCAGCTCAGATATGGATTTAATCACTGCCTCGGGTATTTCATAGGTGATCGGCTGAGGGAGCTGTGCTTGCTGCTGTGCTTCAGCAGCCTGGGTCTGGAGCGCTTGCTGAGTTTCTGCTTCAGCCTTTGGAGCTTCTGGCTTCGGCTGCTCAGCTGGCTTCTTCTCGACCTTCTTCTCCATTTCAGCTCTGTACTGCTCAGCCGGGACAGCTGCTTGAAGCGCCTGCTCTATCTCTCTCCCAACGAGGTCTTCGACTTCCTTCCCAGGGGGTGCCCTAGCGACGTAGTCGACCTTGGTTGAGCTGAGAAGCGTCCTGAGAATGAGCTCACCGCCGTGATCCCCATCTACGAAGGCTATGACCTTCTTCTTCTTTGATGCGAGCTGCTTCACGCTCTCCGGTATGCTCTCCTTTGCCCCCTCCACAGCTATCGCGTTGTTGTAGCCATAGCGGAGAAGGTTGAGCACATCGGCCCTGCCCTCCACGATTATGAGCTCATCCCCCTTCTCGACTTCGCTTCCAGCTGGGAGCTTCTCCGGACCGTACTCGATGATTTCTGCAGGCTTGAGGGCGCTCTCTATCTCTCTCAGTAAATCCTTTATGTCCGGCATCTCGGTAGCCTGCCAGATCCTGAGGAGCTCCTTCGCCCTATCAACGGCCTTCTTCAGCTTCTCGACTCTGAGATCTACGATCTTCACTACCTGTATCTTCGCGCTGTAGGGTCCGACCTTATCTATGGTCTCTATAAGCGCTGCTATGAGCGCTGTCTCAGCGCGATCCAGGTTGGAAGGTATCTTTATCTCTCCCTTTATCTTGCCGTTGCTGGACTTTATGTCCACCTGTATCCTTCCTATCCTTCCTTTGTCCTGCAGCTCCCTGAGATCGAGCTCAGGGGAGAGGAGCCCCTCGGTCTGCCCGAAAAGGGCCCCTATAACATCGTTCTTGTCTACTATCCCATCTACCTCTACTTTCGCTCTTATCAGGTACTTCATGAGTAATCATCCTCCACACCAGAAATGAGGTGTGAGCTTACTCGCGTGAGCGTGAAATTTCCGAACTCCTCAGCTAGCCGGAGCGCCTCGAAGCGTTCCGGTGGAATTCGGCATTCAATATAAGCTGAGAATAACCAAAAATTAAGTTTTTCCCCGCAGCTTCATCTGAACCTCGAGGCCTTCAGGGAGTACGCGAGACCGCTTCAAAAAGAGATCTCGATCCTGTAGAATTTGGCAATCTCCTCAGCCAGCTTTCTCGCCTCTGCGTTTGTTCTGAAGTATTCCCTGACGGGTTTGAGCCTCTCAGCAAGCGCTCTCGCTGTTGCTTTCTTGAGGTCGAGGGGGTGGATCTTGCCCTCGGTGAAGAGCCTCTCGAGGTCATTGTAGCTTTCAACGTCGATAGGCCCCCCGTACTCGCTGGGCCTCTCTATCCTCAGAGTGAAGCCTTCCTCATAGAATAGGATGTATTTGTTTATTTCGAGGACTGGGTTGAACTCCTTCACTCCCTTGGGGCAGTAGGCGGAAAGAACCTTCTTCTCTATCACATCTTCCGGATCGTGGATCAGGATGGTTGACTCTGGGGATGACTTGCTCATCTTCGCCTCCGCAAGGACCTCGTCCCTCGACCCTCCGCCCCCAGCCCTCCCTTTTCCAGAGAGGCTCGTGAGGAGGGGTGTGTGGATGGCAACTATCTTCTTCCTCCCAAGCTTCTCGGCCAGCTCCCTAGCGAGCATGTGGGCCTTCCTCTGATCCATTCCCCCCAGGGCTATGTTCAGGTCCATGTAGTATATGTCGGAGACCTGCATGAATGGGTAGATTATCTTGCTCGAGTCAAGCTCTGCCTCGTCCTCCTTCCTCCCCATTATGGTCAGCGCCCTCTTTGCTCTCGCGAGCGATGTTCCCTTAGCCACCCTGAGGACAAGCTCCCAGTAGCTCTTGTCCCCGACCATCTCCTCCGCATCTATGAACTTGATCCTGTCCACGGGTATTCCCAGTGCTTTGAGGCCGTGCCTTATGTACTTCGCTGCTCCCCTTATCAGCTCCAGGTCTCCCCCGAACTTGTCGTTTATCATTGCGTGCCAAGTAGCTTCGAGAAGCCTGAAGTTCACTCCAGCGTCCACGAGATCCTTGGCTTTGTAAGCCCAAACCATCCATCCTATGTGGAAAAGGCCGCTCGGCTCGTATCCCAGGTAGCCCTCGAGCTTCTCTCCTGTCTCGAGCTTCTGCTTCAGCTCCTCCTCTGTAACGATCTCCTCCGCGTTGCTGGTTATAAGGTGGAACCTCCTCTCAAGATCCATACATGCATTCACCTTCAGCCGAAGTACTTCTTCCTAGCATCAGAGAGGGAAGACGCGAGGTAATCAACTTCCTCTATGGTGTTGTAGATATAAAAGCTGGCCCTCAAAGTCCCCTCGCCTGCCCCTATAGCATAGTGGTACGGGTGGGCGCAGTGGAGCCCACTCCTCACTGCTATGTTGTAGAAGTCCCCCAGCACCTTTCCAACGATGTGGGGGTTCACCCCCTCCACATTGAACGAAACAACTCCCAGGTGCTCCCCCCTCATCCTCCCTGGATAGAGCTTTATCCAATCGAGCTCCTCGAGCCTCTTCCTCAGCTGCTGCATGAGGTATTTCTCGTGCTCCACTATGCCCGCTCTTCCTATGGACTGAAGGTAGTCTATGGCAGCAGAGAGACCCACGGCCCCCGCCACATCGGGGGTGCCAGCCTCGAATTTGTATGGGAGGTCAGCGTACTCGATCCTCTCAAGCGTCACGTCCTTTATCGTCCCCCCTCCTACCATGACCGGGGAGAGCTCCTCCCCTATCTCCTTCCTTACATAGAGAGCCCCGATCCCGAATGGGCCGAGCATCTTGTGGCCGCTGAAGGCAAGGATGTCTACCCCCAGCTTCCGGACATCGATCTCCAGATGGGGAGCGCTCTGAGCGGCATCGAGAACGAGGAGAGCGTCGTGCTCCTTCGCCATCCTGGAGATCTCCTCGACTGGATTGAGCGCACCGGTGACGTTGCTAGCGTGAGGTAAGGAAACGGCTATGAGGTCTT
Organism: Fervidicoccus sp. SLHALR4; assembly: GCF_058692745.1. Classification (NCBI taxonomy): domain Archaea; kingdom Thermoproteati; phylum Thermoproteota; class Thermoprotei; order Fervidicoccales; family Fervidicoccaceae; genus Fervidicoccus; species Fervidicoccus sp. SLHALR4. The sequence continues at coordinate 143,840 of NZ_CP182483.1, forward strand.
CTCCCATCTTTTCCTCGAGCTCGGATATCTTCAAGTACCCATTCTCGTCCACTCCAACGTATTCAACGGAGGCCCCGAGGAGCCCAGCAGCCCTCCTCCATGGGAGCATGTTGCTGTGGTGATCCATTAGGGTGAGGAGTATCCTCCTCTTCCCGCGCATGAGCCCCCACTCCACTACGGGGATGGCAACAGCTGATATAGCGTGGGTGGTGTTCTGGAAGAAGGATATCTCCTCCCAGCTGGATGCGTTTATGAACTTTGCGACCTTCTCGTGAGCTTCCTCGTACAGCCTGTCCGCCTCCTCGCTGAGAGGATAGTGCCCCCTGTGGACGTTGGCATTCTTCTCCTCGTAGAAGGACCTCACCGCATCTATGACCTGCCTCGGCCTCTGAGTAGTTGCGGCGTTGTCAAGGTAGACGAGGCCTTTTCCGAGCTCGCTGGAAAAAATGGGGAAGTCCTGCCTTATCCTGTAGGGATCGATCATGAGCGAGACCTCACTCTCTTATCCAGACCACTTCTCCTATCTGCCTGGCATCTTTTTGAGGCTCCGTATATACCGCTCTCTTTATCTTGTGCAGCTTCTCCAGATCCTTAGAGGCTGGCTCCAGAATCGGTGGGAGGATGAGCTCTGCCTCTATAGCATCGGTGAGCTTCATACCTCTCTCAACCTTGAACTTCCATATATCGTTGTTAGCCTTGATGGCAGTTTCCATTAGGATGGCTTCCTCGTCTGATGCGCTCTCCCCATATTCAGATTCGGTGAACCTCTCTTCGTGGACGCCCTTGCCGTAGCCAATGCTCCTCCATATCTCATCGCTCACGAATGGCATGATTGGAGCGACCATCTTGAGGGAAGCCCTCAGGAGCATGTGGAGGGTGGCCCAAGCTGAGCGCTGCTCCTCCTCGCTGAACTCGCCCTCATCGTTGTAGGCCCTCCTCTTTACAAGCTCTAGGTAGTGGCTGGCAAACGTGTTCCAGATGAAGTCGTAGGCAGTCATGGCAGGCTCGTAGGTGTCCATCTCATCGAACCCCTGGATGTACTTCCTGAAGTGCTTCCTCATGAGCGCAATGGCTGAGGAGTCCAGCTTAGTTCTCCCCGCTGATGCCCCTCCAGGGTCGGGGAACTGGGAGATGAACCTCGCTATGTTCCAGAGCTTTGTCGCGAAGAGCTGCCCCGTCCGCAGGAGCTGGGGGCTGAAGCGGTAGTCGTACCCCACCTTAGCTGAAGCGGCCGCCCAGAACCTGAAGGCATCGGCTCCGTACTCCTCTATCACTGGGAAGGGATCTATGACGTTCCCCTTGGATTTGTGCATCGCTTCCCCCTTCTCATCGAGCCCCATCCCCGTCACCCTGACCCACTTGAAAGGCATCTTCCCCGTCAGCTGGTAGACCCGCAGGAGGCTGTAGTAGAGCCACGTCCTTATTATCTCGTATCCCTGAGGCCTGAGAACTGAGCCCCTCACCTTCTCGAACATCTCATTGTCCCTTTTGTAGCCAGTGACGTAGAGCATGGAGATGCTGGAGTCGAACCAGGTGTCGAAGACCTTCTTCTCCCCCTCGATGAACTCCTTACCTGCTCCGCACTTGGGGCACCTGTCGAATGGGGGCTCCTCCTTCCAGGGCCTGTAGTATCTGAACTCTTCCGGGATGAGGATGCTCCCGCACTTCCTGCACCTCCAGACAGGCACCTCAGTAGCGTAGTACCTGTCCCTCGATATGGGCCAGTCCGATGAAACGGACTTTATCCAGTCAACGAGCTTCTGCCTGTGCATTTCGGGGTAGAACTTCACGCTCTCGATCTCCTTCAGCAGCTTTTCCTTGAATTCGACCTGCTTCAGGAAGTACTCATTGACATGTATGAACTCAACTGGAGTGCCGCACCTCCAGCATACGGGAACAGTGTGCGAGATCTTCTCCTTCTTGACGAGGGCCCCGATCTTCTCCAGCTCCTCAGCTATCTTTTCTCTCGCCTCCTGCACCTTCAGCCCCTTCAGGAAGCCTGAGGCTTCGTTCATCCTCCCATCTTTATCTATGAGGACCTGAGGATCCAGCTTTAGCTCCCTGAACAGCCTGACGTCTGTGCTGTCGCCGTAGCTGCATATCATGACTAGGCCTGTCCCGAATGATGGATCAGCCGATTCGCTCTCAATTATGGGTATCTCCCTCCCATATATTGGGGAGATGGTTCTCCTCCCGCTCAGCCCCTTGTACCTATCGTCTCTCGGATTGTAGATTATCGCCCTGCAAGCAGCGAGGAGCTCTGGCCTCGTAGTTGCTACTATCACTTCTCCCCCGCCCGAGAGCTCGAACTTTATGTAGTAGAGGTATGTTTCCTTTGTGGTGTACTCGAGCTCGGCATCGCTCAGGGTCGTCCTGCACCTCGGGCACCAGTTCACGGGCCTCTCGGCGAAGTATATGAGCCCCCTCTTCCAGAGATCTATGAACGTAGACTGGGTAAGCTTCCTGTACTCCTCGCTGTCTGTCCCGTTCCTCCAGTACTCATAGCTGCAACCAAGCCTCCTGAGGATCTCGACCAGCTCCTTCTCTACGGAATCGAGCTCCCTGCGGCAGAGCTCGAGAAACTTCTCCCTCCCCTCAGGCGTTGAGGAGAGCTCGTGGGGGTTGAGGCCTGTCTTCTTCTCGACGCTAACCTCAACAGGGAGCCCGTTCCTATCGGCGTAGAAGGGGAGCAGGACGTTGTAGCCCCTCATCCTGAAGTATCTCGCGATTATGTCGTGCTGAACATAGTGTGCTGCTCCAGCCACGTGCCACTTTCCGCTGGGGTAGGGAGGTGGGGTGTCTATTATGAGGGCGGGGGAGGATCCCAGTTCTTCCCTCCTGAACCTCGGCATCCCCTCCCTCTCCCACCTCTCGATGACCTGGAGCTCTCTTGACTTGTCCCACCTCTTTTCCCTTATCTTAGCTTCGTACTTTGTCTTGCTCTCCAACCCTAAGCCCTCCGCCTGCTCGAAATGATGAACAAATTAGATTAAACAGAAAACCTATAAATATTGCTCGGAAGAACTGATTGGAGGTTTCTGCGATGACATCGGAAAGCATCTTCAGCGAAGCAGTAGTGTCGCCTTCGCTCATCTCTGAGCACCTTCAGAGGAACCCCCTCTTGAAGAAGGCAATGGACATCATTTGGTCCGACCAGGAGTTCACAGCGCTCCTCGAGATGAGCAACGTCATGGCTGTGAAGAGGCTCAGATACAACGACCACGGCCCCGTGCACGCGAGGATAGTCTCTGGATCGAGCCTAGAAATATTCAGGAGGCTAGTTTCCAGAGGAGTTTCTCCTACGACTGTTGCGGATGGAACAGCTTCGAGCGTGGAAGAGGCGGAGCTCATTGTTATGCTGGCGGCGCTGCTCCACGACATAGGAAACAGCGTCCACAGGATGAACCACGAGCTCATCGGGGCATTGATTTCCAAGGACATTATAGACAGAGTTCTCTCTTCCCTCTTTCCGGACGACCAAAAGAAGAGGATCAAGATGAGGCAGGAGGTGATGCACGGGATCTACTCTACGAGCTTCGAAGTTCCTTCGCTAACCGTTGAGGCTGGAAGCGTGAAGGTTGCCGACGGAACGGATATGTCCGAAGGGAGGGCGAGGATTCCTTACAGGATGGGGAAGAACGACATCCATGCGATCTCTGCCCTCAGCATCGAGAAGGTGACTATAGGGAGCACAGACGAGGTCCCGGTGGTCATAACGGTTTTCATGAAGGAGAGGGCTGGAGTCTTCCAGATAGAGCAGGTGCTCATCCCCAAGATCAGGAACAGCGGTCTCTCGAAGTGGATAAAGGTCAGAGCTGTTTGGGAGGGGAGAGAGCTCCCTCTGGAATTTCAGAGGTGAGCCTCGTTGGAAGTGGAGGTTAAGGTGAAGATCTCGGAGGAAGAGATGAAGAGGCTGAAGGATATTCTCGAGGAAAAGTGCAGGGGCATGGAAGAGCTTGAGATGGAGGACATATACTTCTCCCATCCCTGCTACGATTTCAAGGAAAGGGATGAGGCCCTGAGGCTCAGGGTTGAGAGGAGGGGGAGAGGGGAGAGGGCGGAGCTAACGTTCAAGGGGAGGAGGATCGAGGAGAGGGGAGTGAAGGCAAGGGAGGAGATCAATGCTGACGTACCAGACTGGAAAAAGATACTGAGCATACTCGAATCGCTTAGCTTCAGGAAGTTTGCCACTGTAAAAAAAGTGAGGACTGACTTCGACTGCTCGTCTTTCAAGGTCTCCCTGGACAGAGTTGAGGGCCTCGGGACGTTCGCCGAGATAGAGGGCAAGGAGGGGTGCGGAGCTGAGTGCGTAGAGGAAGCCCTCATGTCTCTGGGAGTGAGGGGGGAAGTAGAGAAAAAAACCTATCTTGAGCTGATCCTTTCGCTCGCCTCTTCCGGAGATTGACTTCCATGCTCAGAATGAAGGCATAAGCAGGCAGCTTGGCTTCCTTTTCATCTCTCCAGAGCTAATTTTTCCGCATAGAAGAAGTCTCATCCATAATGACGCAACATTTAAACTCTCTGAAGCGAATGCAACCGAGGTGGTTCTCTTGTCGCTCAGGCTTGGAGCTCCCAAAAAGAAGGAAGACAAGATAGACGCTGACGTCCTGATAATAGGCGGTGGGCCCGCAGCCTTCGGGGCGGCTCTATACGCAGCCCGCTACAGGCTCAATGCCATCGTCGTTGGGGAGGCTCTAGGAGGACAGCTCAACAATACATCCGAGATAGAGAACTATCTAGGCTTCGAGAGGATAAGCGCCAGTGAGTTGATAGGAAGGTTCAGAAAGCACGTCGAGTCCTATGGAGTGAAGATCCTTCATGACAGGGTCACCGAAGTGAAGAGAGAAGGGAAGAGATTCGTAGCAACGACCAGGAGTGGGACGAGAATAACCTCCAAGGCTGTCATCGTTGCCGTAGGGCTCAAGAGGAGGGTTCTCGGAGTCCCGGGAGAGAAGGAGTTCACCGGTAGGGGGGTGAGCTACTGCAGCATCTGCGATGCGGCTTTCTTCAAGGGGGCTGAGGCTGTGGCAATCGTCGGAGGGGGAGATTCAGCCATGGAAGGGGCTTCCCTCCTGAGCAGCTATGCCAAGAAGGTTTACCTGATCCACAGGAGGAGCGAGTTCAGGGCGCAGCCTATACTCGTTGAAGAGGTCAGGTCGAAGCCGAACGTTGAGATGCTGCTCGACAGCGTTGTTACAGAGATCGTTGGAGATAAAAAAGTAACCGGGGTGAGGGTGAAGAACCTCAAGACGGGTGAGGAGAAGCTTTTGCCCGTTGAGGGGGTCTTCATCGAGATCGGGTTCGAGCCTGATCTCCCCTTCATAAAGTCCCTTGGCCTGGAGACCGATGACTACGGGTTCATAAAAGTCCACGGCTACATGGAAACGAACGCCGAGGGGATCTTTGCTGCGGGAGACTGCACAGATCTGTGGAAGGCATTCAGGCAGGTGATCACTGCTGCAGCCCAGGGGAGCGTCGCTGCCCACGGGGCCTACAGGTACATAGAAGCGCTCAAGCTTTCGGAAAAAAGGTCATCTTCCTGATCCTATTTCCCTGAGGAACTCCCTTCTGAGCTCCTCAACCGACTCCTTCCAGGCCCTCAGCCCAGCTGGAGAAGAAGGGTAGCTCATGTAGAGCGACTTCATTCTGCTCATGAACGCCTGGAGCGTCCTGAGCTTGAGGAGGAGGCTCGGCCTCGAAGAGATCTTGAGGATCTTGAAGAAGTCGTCCACTATTCTCATCGCCCTCTCTATGCTCCCCTCCCTCAGCTCTCCCTTCCTCCCAAGTATGTCAACATCCTCCTCGCTCACTATCCTCTTCTCCATGATGAACTCCAGGTCCCTGTCGCTGAGGTTCTGGAGGAATATCCTCGTCAGCTCAAGAGATGCCTGCTTGGCCCCTATCATCTTCATGTATCCTGTGTTCGCACCCCAGAGATCTGAGGCGCTGAAGCTCCCGGCTTCGTGGGCCTTCTCTATTCCGCGGGCGGCCCAGTAAGCAGCTATCATTGCGTATCCCATCCCCCCTCCGTGCACCGGATTTACAGTGAAAGCTGCATCTCCAATGACTATGAAGCCGTTCCACACGAGGCTGTCTATGGGCCTCCTCGTGGGGACGCTCGCCCCCATGCTGGAGATGACCCTCTTCCTCCTCGATACCTCAGGCCTCTGCATGAGCCTGCTCATGTATATGCTCATGGGGCTGGGGTGCCCCATGCCTCCCTGCACTCCGAGCCCTATGTTTGCCCTGTTATCTCCCTCCGGGAAGAACCACCAGTACCCTCCTGGGGCGATCTGCTGGTTCAGATATATCCTTATGATGTCCTTATTCGGAACCTCGTAGTCGAGCTCCACTATTTCTCTGAAGGCGACGTCGCTGTCCTTCGGATCGAGCTGTTCCGCTACAGGCCACTCTCTCGGGAGGTGCCTCTTCAGCACCCCGGCCGTTCCAGTAGCATCAACGACGACGCTTGCCTTAACCTCCCTCTTCCCGCTGCCATCGCTTACCTCCACGCCAGCAACTTTCCCGTTCTCGAGCAAAGGCTTGAGGACATGAGTTTTGGGGAAGAACTCGACTCCCCCATTGACTGCATCCCTGAGCAGCCTGTTTCCCAGCTTGTTCCTGTCGATTATGTATCCTTCTCCGTATACTGTGAAGACGTGGCTCTCATTTGGGCTGTATATGCTTATTCCCCTGACAACCTGCTTTATCTCGTCCCCCCTCGGAGATGGTATGCCCAGCTCGCTGAAGTGGTGGGCTCCTATGGCATTGCCGCACGGCTTCCCCCATAGATCCTCCCAAGACCTCGTGTCGAAAACAGCTACCCTGTAGGACTTCTGAGCGGAGAGGAGGTATGCGAGAGTCGAACCGGCCGGCCCGGCACCAGCAATCACAACGTCATATTTCTCCTGCATTTGGAATGCACCCTGAACAACTCCTGAATTGGAAATCACGTTTAAAATAACTTGCGCCAGAATTCGAGGAGATCCCGATCATTCAGAGGAGCAGAGAGATCTCGCTTCCGCTTCAGTCCTCTCGGCCTCCTTCTCGAGAAGCTCCTCGGAGAGCTGCCTGGAAGACGCTATTTCCAGGCTTATTATCTGGACGATCCCGTACTCTTCATCGATGAGGGCTTCCGCCCTCCTGGCTATCCCCTCTCCTGAGGAAAGGGGGATCTCCGCTATGGAGACCCCTCCCTGGATCCTTAGAATGTCCTCTGGGCTCTGAGATTTGAGGCCGCTGCACTGAATGAATGCATCGATGAAGTAGAGGAAGGATCCGTCTTCATTGGGGCCGATCTCCACAGCCCTCCTGTGGGGATCGAGCCAAACATACCTGAAGCTCATGAGAACCAGGGTCCCCTTTCACTTTACCCGCTCAGTGAAGAGGACCAGCTGTCCCTTGCAGTAGGGGCACCTGTAGTGCAGCACCCTCGCGTCTGCCTCGCAGAAGTAAGCACCATACTTCTTCTCGCAGTTGGGGCACTTGTAGACGATCTGCCTCGTTACATCCATCAGCCTTCCGCATATCCTGCACCTCTTTGTTACCCAGCCCAAGTGTCCGTGGGAGTTGATGCCCTTCACCTTTCCTACTGACATTCATTGGCACCTCTCAGAGCAATGGTTTTGAGCAAATGCTTCTTTGAATCAAACTTAATAAATTTAATCTGCTGTTCCCAGATATCCTCGAGAAATCCGGGGAGCTTTGAAAGCCCAGCCATCGCGGAAGGATCTTTTGATCCGGGGGAGAGAGAAGCTTGAGAAGCAGGAAGATCAGGGTTTTCGGCGCAGGTCCTTCAGGGGCCTCATTTTCCATCGCCGCCCTCGTGAGCGGAGGAGCAGAGAGCATAGTAGCTTACGACGGAGAGTGCCCCTATAGGAAGCCTTGCGGTGAAGCTTTGCTGAACCAGGATATGGAAATATACGATGTGCAGCCCCCGATCGTCGAGGAGATCAGGGAGTTCCGCGTCCTCCTGGATGGTGTTACGATAGCGGAGAAGAGCTACTCATCCCCCCTCTGGTTTATAATAGACAAGAGCGAGTGGGTCTCCCAGATGAGGAGGGAAGTGGAGAGGCTGGGCGGGAGAGTTCTCTGCGCGAGGTCGAGGCCCTTCTCGGAGGATGGGGAGATAGCCATAGATGCTAGGGGGCCCTTCTCTGAGGGGAAAAAGAGGATACCGATAGCGAGGGCGATTGTGGAGGGGGAGGAGCTCCACCAGAGCGTTGTGCTCGACTTCGATTCGAGAGGCATAGGGTTCTACTGGATGTTCCCCTCGAAGGGGGGGAAAGTGAATGCTGGGTACGGATCCCTCCTCTCGAAGAACCCGAAGGAGAAGCTTCTGGAGTACATAAAGAGGAGGATCCCTCGTGGCAAAGTGGAGGATCTCTCCGCATCCGTTATAACCATAGGATTTCCGAAGCCGAGCGTGCGGAGGGGGGTTTTCAGCATAGGGGAGGCGGCAGGAACAGTCTTCCCTCTTACGGGAGAGGGGATCAGGCCCTCAGTATACCACTCCGTAACCCTCGCCAAGCTGATCTCCGAGGGGCTCGATCCTGAGAGAGCCTATGAGGAGAGCTTCCGAACTGGAAGGATGGGATCCATGGTTAGGCAGATGAAGCTGCAGGAGAGGGTGCTGAGGGCCTTTCCGAAGTTCCCCCTCTCGGCGAGGAGGGCTGCTATAAAGCTCCTTCCGCTCTTCATAGACCGCTACCTGAGCAGGGGGGAGATCCCTCTTCCGTGAGATCAGAATTTTTCTCCTCAGATGAAGATCAGCTGCTGGAAGGCTTGATGTGCTTCTCTACAGACCGGGACAATATGACTATGACCATCATTACCGTTATCCCCCAGAGTATCGGGGTGAGCATCGAACCTAGGAAGGATACCTCGATGCCCCCCTGGTCTAGGGCGAATACAACGGTTATTATGTAGAGGAGGATCCTGAGGTACTCTGCCACTGGCCTCAGGAACTCGAGCTCCCCCGCAGACTCCTCTGTCTTGTAGAGGTAGCCGATGAAGGCATCGACGAGGAGGAAGCCGATGATTATTACTATGAAAGCCTTGACGAACCCCCCAATGTACACGATGAGTATGCTCCTGAGGATCAGGGTCGCTTCAACGAGCCCCATGAGGGAGGTTGTGGAGTACAGAGCTATGATGATGGTTGAGGCGTATATTATCCAAGCAGTTACCTTTCCGAAGAATTCGCTGGGCTTGTAGCCTGCCTTCGCTATGGCCTTGCCGACTGCGAACCTCTCTATCCACTCGTTCATCCCAACCTTTTCGAGGAGGTTCCTCACAGCCCAGCCGAGAGCCTTCCCGATCGCTATTCCCACGAGGAAAACAGCAACGGAAACTGCGATGATGGTCAGCGAGGAGTAAATTGAGCCTGCCAGCGCCATGCTCTTCTACCTCCATCCTCTTCTCTCCACATGCGAGATATTTAAAGTATCCTTATTAAGCTCAGTCGATCTGCTTCCTCCTTATGCGGAAGTCCTGGAACTCCCCAGTGTACTCTCCCCACTCCACATCGATCCTCTCGACGAACGCCATGGGAGGGCCTCTCCTCGCCTCTGCTATGAGCTTCTGGAGCTTCTCGTCATCCCCCTCAGCAACTATCTCAACGCTCCCGTCCTCCACGTTCCTGACCCACCCACCCAGCCCAAGCTCATCGGCAACTGATTTTATGAAGGCCCTGAAGAAGACTCCCTGAACCCTTCCGTAGACCCTTATGTGCACTCTGGATCTACCAGGCATGGCAGAGGCTTCCCCCCTCTATCGCAACCAGTGAAGCGTTGTAGTAGCTCCCTACTCCCGAGTATTCAATGCTGAGTATTATCCCAGTATTTGGATCCACCGTTATCACCGCTCCGCTGCTGGGGTCGTAGTACTTTATTCCAAGGAAGGTTATCCCCGAGACGCTGTACTCCTTAATACCGACTGGAAGCATGTTGTCTACCAGCCCTATTTCCTCCATTCCAAAGCCTTCTGCAATCCTGTAGCTGTGCGTCGAGTTGTAGAGGGGGGATCCCTGAGGTGAGCCCTCAGTAGCGTTCAGAACAACAATGCTAGCATTGTAGATTCCCAGAGCCCTCGCGGTCACGGTCTCTATCCTGATCATCTGCTCCGTGTAGTTTCCCTGGACGTAGGTTATGTTGTACACGAGCTTGAGGCCCGGCTGCGAGTACATGGGCATGTAGTTGGGGCAGTCGACCTGCGATGCAGCTACGGTGAAGCCCAGAAGGACAAGGAGCAGGATGACTCCGAACAGGAGGATTATTGCCGATTCTTCGTCTTTCTCCATAACTGCAGCGCCCCGTTTATATGAAGAAATGAGTCCCTTTTAATACTTTCAATTCCTCTCTCTTCATTTGGGAGGAAAAGCATGGAACTTAATTATCTTCTGTAGAGCTAGAGCATAATGCAAGAGGTTAAGGTGTGCTGTCTTGAAGTACAATGTCGTCATCGTTAGGTTCGGGGAAATAGGGATCAAGGGGGCAATTGCGAGGAGGAGGATGCAGTCCCTCCTGGCGAGGAACATAGAGGAAGCTCTGAAGGAGTCGGGCTTTTCCGATGCTAAGGTGAGGGTGATCCCCGGGAGGATAGTAATCGAGGGGATTACCGAAGATGGGAGGGAGGCCTTCGCGGCTGCTAGGGTCTTCGGAGTCAAGAGTGTCAGCAGGGCTTTTTCAGGAGAATACAGAGACCTCAGCGACCTGGTCTCGAAGGCTTCAGATGCCGCTGAGAGCGAAGTCAGGGGGAAAGTCTTTATGGTTAGGGGGAGGAGAGCAGAGGAGGAGAGATTCACGAGCAAGGACGTAGAGAGGCTCGTGGGGGCGGAGCTGCTGAGGAGGGGGGCTCTCAGAGTAAACCTGGAGGCTCCTGAGGTGACCGTGTGGGTCGAAGCGAGGAAGGGGAGGTTCTTCGTCTACACTGAGAAGATCCCAGGACCCGGCGGCCTTCCCCTAGAGAGCGAGGGGAAGATCGTTGCTCTGGTCTCTGGAGGGTTCGACTCCCCTGTTGCAGCATGGATGCTCATGAAGAGGGGAGCGAAGGTTGACATAGCGTTCTTCAACATTGGGGGGAAGGCTCAGAAGGAGAAGTTCTTAGAAACAGTTAAGGCTCTCGTATGCAGGTGGTGCTATGGGTACAGCCCGAAGGTCTTTGTAGTCGAGCACAGGTGGATCTTCCCGTACCTGGAGAAGTTTCCCCATGGCTTCAGGACTGTTGCCCTCAAGTCCTCTCTCTACATAGGTGCAGAGGCCATAGCTGAGAAGGAGGGGGCCAAGGCCATAGCTACTGGTGAGAGCCTCGCCCAGGTCTCCAGCCAGACCCTTGAAAACCTCTATGCAACAGAGCAGTTCGTCAGCATCCCCGTCATGCGGCCCCTCATAGGGATGGATAAGGAAGAAATAATAGAGCTCTCCAGGAGGATAGGTACTTATGAGCCGAGCTCCAGGATGGAGGAGTTCTGCGCCATTGCGGGGCAGAGTGCGAGCACAGCTGTCGATGCCTCGAGGCTGAAGAGCCTATTGCTCAGCGTTCTTCCCCCTGAGGAAATTAAAAGGGAGGTGCTCAGCAATATTACCGTGCTGAGGAAGGAAGATCTGTGCAGCAGTGGGCCCGTTGCCTAGCCAGGACTAAGGCGCCGGCCTCCGGAGCCGGAGACCCCGGGTTCAAATCCCGGCGGGCCCGCCATATAGCTTTTTCCCTAGATTTTCTCCTTACTCCTGAGGAAATTATGTGCTAGGAGATTAGTAGAGGGGTTTCGCTGCCCTTCCATCAAAGGCGATTGTGGTTTATAATACTGTAGGCTAGGGAACCTCTTTTAGCCATGGAACGCGCTTGAAGTCTTCGTCAAAGATTAGAATGGTTTCTATATCGTAGTGCTTACATGTTAGTGCTATTATAGCGTCGCTTGGAGTTAGCCTGTATTTGCTCATGGTTTCTAGTAGCTCCTTGGGTTGTGCATAGTCTCTCAAGACACCTATGTCGAATTCGTGGAGCATTCCAGTGTAACGCTCTAGCATGTCAACTGCGAAGTCCAACCCATTCTTCCTTATATGCTCCTTTAGCCTGATGAGCTTCCCAATGCCCAGCCTCTTCTCTGCTATACGTCTTATTATCACGAATTCTACCTCATCGATTATCCCAACTGTCACCGCCAGGTCTGGATTCGAGGCTAAGAGTCTCTCAGCTTCATCTGCACGGTCTCCATCAAAGAGGTATTGTACGAATATATTAGTATCTACTATTTTCAACCCGCTTATCCTCTTTTAGAGGTCCTCGAACTCAGCCTCAAGTAGGAGTTCCTCTATCTTCTCCCCGCTCTCCTTTCCCAGTATACCCCGGTACTTCCGGAGCCTCCTGACCCGGTCCTCGTACCTCTCTAACCTTACAAATACCTCCTCCCCCTCTTTGAGCTCCACAGGCTCCAATGGCTTCAACAAGCCATCCTTATACACTGCTCTAACCACCTTGGACAATCCCCATGCACCCAAGAACTATTATGAGCATTCAGCCCAATATGTTTTATACTTCTATCCACGGAAAGTTTTCAGATTATCCTCCTTGGCATCCAGTTGATATATTCATCGTTGAAGCTAATCCTAACCGATAATTTCTCGTGAAACTAAGGAATAACCTTCAGCCATGGAACACGCTTGAAGTCTTCGTCAAAGGTTAGAATAGTATCTATGCTATAGTGCTTACATGTTAGCGCTATTATTGCATCACTTGGCAGAAGCTTGTACCTCAATACTGTTTCGTAAAGTTCTTGTTCGGTATAGGTGCTTGGTATTAGCCTTATGTTTAACCTTCTAACTAATTCTCTGACTGCGTTAATGACTTCTCCTGGATATCCTTGTTTCGTTATCCACCTCTTTAACGAGTATATTCCCTTTACACCATGCTTATGTTCTAGGTAATTCATTGTCGAGGTGTAGATGATCTCGTTGTGAACAGCCATATCGATAACATAGTCTCCAGGATTCTCTTCTAGTAAAGTCAGGGCCTGATTGGTCTTAGGCGTGTCGTGAAGAATATGGTAGAGTATGTTAGTATCCAAAAAGATCAAGAAGACCATGCCTCTTCTAAGTATCTCTCTAACTCTTCCTCACTAGATCTGCCTAGGATACCGATGAGATCCTTTATCCTCTCTCTAAGGTTTCTTTCAATCCTCACTTGAACTTCCTCACCTTCGTCTAGCTCTACAGGTTCTAAAGGCTTCAATACACCATTCTCATACCTGACCCTAATAGCCTTGGACATTCAGCTACACCTAACTATAATGTATAGCTTTGAAGGATTAAAGCACTTTGCAATAGAATATCTAATGCGAACCTTAGATAGACGTATAAAGTCTCGCTGGCTATTGTCCCTGTTATGTATCCACTCCACTCACCGTTAATCACTTTCTCTACTAGAGTCCTTGCATTCTCATCCCCAGCAAGGTATTTTATTAGTACGTTGGAATCATAGAGGACCTTCAATTTCTACCTCCTCTATAACCTTCTCAACATCCTCAGGCCTGACCGGGGGATTCCTTCTCTTGAGAACTCCAAAGAGTTCACCTACTGGCTTCTCAATCGATACAAGCAGAAGCTCTCCCTCCTCTAAATCCAAAGGTTCAAGAGGTTTGAGAACTCCATTCTCGTACTTTACTCTAATAACCTTAGACATATCCTAGCCCCATGCATATGCTTAGAGTGTTGAGGCAATAAGTCTTTCCCGGAGGTTGAGTGTTTCCAGACTATCATCATGGGTATCCTATAGGATTATCGTCCTGAAATATGTTTCCAATTGATTGTTTCTATTGGAAGCTCCGCTTTTATGTCCTCGCCCTTCGGAGCCGAAGATCCCGGGTTCAAATCCCGGCGGGCCCGCCATATAGCTATTTTCCCTAGATTTTCTCCTTACTGTTAAGGAAATTATGTGCTAGGAGACTAGTTGAGAGGTTTTGCTACTCCTCCATTAAAGGCGATTATGGTTGATAACACTGTGGGCTAGGGAACCACCTTCAGCCATGGAACACGCTTGAAGTCTTCGTCAAAAGTTAGAATAGTGTCTATATCGTAGTGCTTACATGTTAGTGCTATTATAGCGTCGCTTGGCAGAAGATTCAAACGAGTAGCTATATTTATCATTTCTCTGTACTCTATATCTTCTACTAGGACTTCCATTTCAAGATCTTCTAATAATCTACGCACACCTTCAATGATTAATTTGGGGTATCCATTTATAGCTATTATCCTTCGTAGACTATAAGGTCCTCTAGCTTCTTCTGAAGCTTGATAGTATTTTCTCACAGCAATGTAGAGAAGCTCATTTACAACTGTTGTACTTGTATGAAATTTTCTATCTTCTAACTCCTCTAAGAGCCTCCTAGCTATTTGAGTCAGGTTTGTCTTGAATAGTATGTTGTAGAGTATATTGGTGTCTATGAATACGCTACTCACTGTGCTTGAGCCTCTTCCTCATACTGCTTCAACTCTTCAACACTAGCTTCTCCAAACATTCCAACATACTTGTCAAGAACCTCCCCTATCCTCCTTTTGCGGATGAAAACCATTACCTCCTCCCCATCCTTGAGCTCTATAGGCTCTAGAGGCTTGAGAACTCCATTCTCATAGCGTACACGTATGACTTTGGACATTCAGTTACACCCACAACTACAATGTACAGCTTTGAAGGATTAAAGCACTTTGCAATAGAATAAAAACCTCCCGCAATAGATAATATTAATTATTTTCTCCGCGTGTGTGGTGCGCACTCTTCTTGACTCCTTGCAACATTTTGATATAGGTTTTGGCTCCGGGATGGGAGACCCCAGGGGCTCAAATCCCGGCAGGCTCACCACTTAAATATTCCATGATGATATATAAAGCCTCTCCTTCATTTAGGGGAAAATATGATTTATAAACTAGATAAGTAACTGGGTAATTCCCCATTCATTGCTGATAATCCTAATCGACAATATTTCATGTAACTAAGGAATAACTCTTAGCCATGGTACTCAGCCCATTACCCCTACCTCGGGAGGCCTCGAGCATTTGTGTTGGTGGCACAGTATTGATCATTGAGCGTTGCTTGAGATTTGCCTCCTTCACGCATCAGCTATCATCAATGAGAATAGGTAAAAAACTACAATTTTTATAATAAGCTTCCACCCCAACCTTAAAAGAAGGAGCTTTCGGTTCTAAACGTTAGTCATAAATCTCTATGTAATTATGCTCTACAACAATGAGCAGCCCAGCCTTAGGTTCTAGCAGGTTGGCTATTGAAGCTATTCTCTCAGCAATTTTAGGTATCTCGTCCTTGGAGAATTGGCAGGAAATGTAGATTACTCCGTTCTTCACTAGAGATAAGAAGCTTGGTGCCGCAAAGTCGGTGTCTCTTGTTAATATTGTTCTATCGAGCTTGTTTGCCATATCGACTAATTCTCTATCGCTAATACCTCGGGGTGCTAGATCCTGCAGTCGCGAGACATCTACACCGTACTGCTTCAAGATGGTTATCAGCTTTTTAGGCGTGTTTTCGTCAGCTAGAAGCTTCAGCAACTACTGTAAACCTCTTCATCGCTTTAGATGCAAACCTCAATGCTTCATATACAGCTTCCAACGGTATATCAAACTCCTCGGCAACCTCTTCAGGTTTCAAACCGGTAGCAAGCATATCCAGAATATCGTCAACAGATATTCTCGTACCCTTAACTGTCGGCCGTCCACCACGTCTGCCAGGCACAACCTCAAGCCATTTGTAATCGGGCAAGAGAACCATAACAGCCACCGCTAAGCAATATTATCAGGAACAGTGCTTTTATACCTTCTTGCTCTGAGATAGAGCTTTATCTCAGTTTCTAACCTTCACATTTACTTCTTACAGATCCTTAACTCCCACAGGCGAAGTGCTTTTTGAAAGCCGTGATAAATGTTCATAATTCAGCATAAAACTAATCGGTCGGTCAGATAGTACTGACCAGTCAGTAAAGTTTATAAGGGTTTTTGACTATACAGTCAGTCAGTATAAGTGGTCAAAAGTGAAAAACCTTGGTAAGCAGTCAAAAAATCAGTTTGAGAAAGGCCGGTTTAGTTTTTAGCCTGATAAGCGGTGCTGAAAG
Source organism: Fervidicoccus sp. SLHALR4 (assembly GCF_058692745.1). Classification (NCBI taxonomy): domain Archaea; kingdom Thermoproteati; phylum Thermoproteota; class Thermoprotei; order Fervidicoccales; family Fervidicoccaceae; genus Fervidicoccus; species Fervidicoccus sp. SLHALR4. The sequence continues at coordinate 159,954 of NZ_CP182483.1, forward strand.
GCCACATCCAGCACAGCCTAAAGCATTAGCAGGAGGTAGCAGGTGATAGCAATGAATTCAGCGATAATATCTCTGTTAACATATGCCCTTTCCTCGATCTTCGCAATTGCCGGGATGGGTGCAGCTGGAGTGCTCATTCCCAACTACGTGACGCTGGGAATGGCTTACTACTCTGCGATTCTTGCTGGGCTTCTGCAGAATGTTTTTGAGCTGTCTGTGGCTACAGCAAACAATTTCCGTGCTCGCAACATAAATTTGAGAATGGGCCTGCTCATTTTGGTGCCAGCAGTGATCATGGTGCCATTCGGAGCATATACGAACATACATGTGCCGAAGATACTTGACCTGAGCGTCTTTGCTGCCTTCCTGATATTTGCCATTTATCGCCTTACCTCAATGACGGGAAAAGTAAACGAGCTGAAAGGCCTGAAAGGGAATGTCCTGGCAGTGATATTTGGTCTCACGGCAGGGTATATGGGGGGCCTTCTTGGAATAGATGCGGGCCCGTTTGCAATAGTCGCACTTACTTATGTCTTACCAGATCCCAAAAAGATCTCCGGCACAACTGGCTTTGTAGCATTCGCAGTATCATTAGCGGGGCTGCTCTCATACATGTCTCTGCTTCACGTTGACAGCATACCTCTCTGGCCGGAGCTGATTGTGGCTGGAGCGCTTGGTGGTCTCACGGGTTCATACCTGATGAACAAAATCAAGCCAGTTTATGTAAGATATACGATAATTGCGTTGGTGTCCGTAGCTTTGATTGAGGTAATACTTCGCATAGTATCCCTTATTTAGGAAGAGTTTCGTGTTTTTTCAAAAAACCCCCCTAACAAATAGGGAGGCACTCCTTATTCACTTTTTTAATCTCTCAAACCGCCTTCTGGAGACTGCTGATTAAAGGTTAAATTTTCCCAAGCGAGCTACTCCATCATGGAAAAAAGAGCTTTCTTCTGTCCCACACAACTTCATGCCATCAGCTTTTTCTGAGAGATGTGTGGCATACGACTCTGCCGTTCACCTCAACTGCGCCTTCATGTTTCGAACTGCAACGTTCTGTATCTGCGCTACTGGGTTCATAACGGTCTTCCTCGGACAAACTACGGGAGCAACGCTCCCCCTTCCAAACCAATGAACCGCTTGAAGGGAAGCTTCGCCCTTCTCCCTTCGAGGATTGGAGGAGGCCAGATTATGGGAGGCTGTTCAAACTGCGAAAGCTCCCGCCACGCTTCAAAGAGCCTGAGCTAAATTTGATCTTTTCACTCCGCTGCTTCAGCCTTTGGAAGCTCTTCGCCGAAGATCTTCGAGTATACTTCATCAGCATAGCTGGTCTTCTTCGGGGCTCCAGGGATTATCCTGTATGTGCGCGTTCCGTCCTCCTTCCTCTCCGCCCTCAGGAAGAGCACGTCGTCCTTTCTGCTTTCCATCAGCCACCTCTGGAGCTCGTAGAAGTGGGTGACGAAAATTATCCTTACTCCTCTCTCTGCTAGGGCAACTATTACCTCGCGGGCTATTTCCGAGCCCTCCCTCTCGTTTGTAGAGGAGAAGGACTCGTTCATGAGGAGGAGGGATCCCCTCTTGATATGCTCTGCTATTTCGCTCATCCTCGCGACCTCCTCCTCGAGCCTCCCCCTGCTCAGATTCGCCCTCTCTTCGGTCTTGAAGTGCGTGAAGATTCCGGAAGAAACTGAAGATTCGAAGTGCTCAGCGGCTACAAACATCCCCGCCATCATCATGAGCTGGGCCTGGCCTATGCTGCTGAGGAAGAATGTCTTTCCTTCCTTGTTCGGGCCGGAGATCAGCATTATGGCCCCCCCGAATCTAGGCTGTTGCTTACAGGCTTCCCTCCCATCCTGAGGGCGAGCGAAGCCTCCACAAGGTCCCTGAAGCGAAGGGCCCTGCTTTCAGGAGGGAGTGGTTCGGGGAAAGAAAGAGGGATCCCCAGCTGCTTCAGCCTGTCCCAGAGGTTCAGGGATCCTACGTAGAATCCAAGCTCGATCCTCAGCGAGTTAACGAACTCCAGCACGTGGCTGGAGGCCACGCTCAGCTTCTTGGCAGTCCTCTCGAGGGCCAAGTTCCTTATATTCTCCAGCTCCTGAAGCCCTCCCTCATCCTTTATGGTAGAGAAAGGTCAGCTCTATAGAATCTGGCTTCATGCTCGAACTTTCCGATTAAGCAAAAATCATCTTTTTTACATATTTTTAAAAGCTCTTTGATAGCTTTAGATGTGTAGCTTCCCGCCAAGACAAAGTATATTTTTAAATATTCTGACAAGCTAAGGAAAGAAATTCATGAAAACCAATCTATTTCTGGAAAAAATGCTTTAAATTATCATCTTTTTTGAAAGAGCATAGAAAGCAGAAATTAATGTTTTTCACTTTTTTGCTTTGAGCTAAAACTATAGGTATTCGTCTAAATTCTTAGATTTAAGAATTTTGTTATATTCCTCTAATCTTTTGAGTATTGTTTTATCCATTTTCAGTATTTCTTTACTGTTGAGGTATTGCATTGGATTTTCGTATTGTTGCCAGCCCTGGCCACTAAATAGTGGTTTTAGAACTCCTGTTTCAGCTAGGATGTGTTTAATGTTTATTTGCTTGACTCTCCTTTTAATATATGAAGACTTGTAGTTTTCCTTAATTAGCTCTGCTATGTGGTTTATTTCGGGTATAGCTAGCTTAGGTTCATTTACCATTTTCTCAATGTTTATGTATGTGTATCTTTCTCTATTGAGAAGCTTTTCTCTCCATAACGACTCATCAGCTCGAGACTTCTCTGCTACCTCCTGCGGTAGACCCTTTTCTTTATGATTTTCACCGATTATATCCGTCTGAGTAAAGTATGAAATAAGGTCTTCGGCAGGCAATTCCTCATATTTCTTTAAAACATTACCGTACTTTACATTTGCACCGTATATAATGACAGGTTCGCCTATGCTATCTTGAAGAGTCTTTGCAAGCCTTAAAACATAGTTGTGAAGCGTGTATTTTAACATAGGGTTTGAGCCGTTGTAATCAACGCACAGGAAGTTCTTAAGGGCCCGACTATTCCTGTTTGAGTGCTTCAAGTAAATTTCAAAAAGCTTCTCCCACATCTCTCTGGATATAGTATATGGTATAGATAAGGCAACTCCTACATCATAGGAAGTCATAACCTCTAAAAAATTCTCCATAAGAACCTCGACATTTGTCTCAGCAACTCTATGAAATATGGGTGTACATACGACGTCGGTTCTTGGGTGAGCTATGAGTTCTGCAATATAAGTACCATAAGAAAAAGCTTCATTTGAGCTGAGCTCGCGTCTTTTTTTACCCTTCAAAATAGGCAAACCTACAACTAGCTGGTTTCGGAGTGCTCTACTCATAAGGCTGTTAATTTTATCTTCCATTTGCTGTTGACGACGAGCATCTTTATTTAAGTCTTTTAAACGCTCTGGTGTAAAAGATATACTGACCTCTGCAATCCCCTGTAAGTCGCTCTCTTTTATAATGTTTCGATCGAATTCAGCTATGTTAACAGCATATGCAGGTGTTGCAAAAGAACCTCTCGAATGCCTTACTTTCAGTGCTCGAGTTGCCAACTCATCGCCTTCTTTAATGAGGCTCGCCTCTATTACGCCCATGATAAGTACCCTCATACTAAAGAAGTATATTTGCTATCTAATTTGCTATGTAAACAGTTATAATAAGTTTTATCATTATTCTTATATAGTAAGAAAACCAAACTAGCAATTTAATCTGAGTTGAGATGGAGTGATCCGGTAATGAGTGAGAAGAAGCCGAAGAGAGTGAATGTTTCTGATTTCATGCTGAAGCTAAAACGGATCACTAAAGACCTTGAAGATATTGACCCGTTGAACTGGGTTTTGCTGATTCTTTATGCAGCTAATGGAAAGCTCCCTTCTAAAGTGCACATCCAAAAGGCGCTCTTTATTGCATCTAGAGGCATAGATCAGCTGAGCGAGACGCTTGGATTTAAGGCATACAGAATGGGGCCTTGGAGCGAAGAAGTCAGCGACAAGCTGGAAGTCGCGCTCAACAACGGGCTAGTTTCTGAAACTGAAGATGGCTTCATCTTAACTGATCGAGGTATTGCTGAGGCTGAAGAATCGTGGAAGAAGCTAGATGAGAAAAGGAAGAAGGCTTTAAGCGACATAGCGGAATTTGTCAAGGTCATGTCCGAAGACGAGTTGCTCTTGTACATCTATGTAGTTTACGGATTTTCCGAGAAATCCGATGTTATGGAGAATCTTCTCAGGAAGCGGAAAGAACTGGCGGTGAGCATGCTCCAGAAAAAACTGATATCTGTGGAGTTAGCGGCAGAAATAGCTGGGGAGCCTCTGCCTAGGTTCGTCGAATATTTGAGAAGGAGAGGCATAAAGCCTTTTGAGGCCGAGGTAAGCGATATTGAAGAAGTTGAAAAAATCTTTAATACTTGACGCTACTGTCATAATAACTCTTAGAGAATTAGAGAGCTTAGATCTTTTAGAAGGCATACAAAAGATGTGCGATGCGAACATCATAATACCCCAGGCTGTTGTAGATGAATTTCAAAAAGCAAACACGAACCCGCCTATTTCTGATGCTTCGGTGGTTAAGGTACAAAGGGTAGAACTTCCAATAGATATCCCAAAAAGCCTCGGCAAAGGCGAGTCGCAAGCCATTGCTATAGCACTCGCTATATCGCAAGAACAAGAATCGCATGAAAATATAACATACGTAGTTACAGACGATAAGCATGCCAGAAGTGTATGCAATAAGCTGGGGGTAAAAGCAATAGGCACACTAGGGTTAATAGAGCTTGCCAAGAAGTGTGGGATCATAACAAAGGGAAAAGCCATAGAATTGTTAAACAAGATACCAAATACAAGCCTTTACATTACCTCGGCATTGTTGAATTCCGCTCGACACAAAATCCAGCATCAAATATAAAGGATGGTGTTTGATTAACTAAGCGTTGCTATAAATTTAATGATTGTTCAAGAAATTACATAAAGTCAGGGAGCGAGCATGTCGGGCGGTGAGGGTTTCCTAACCCTTGCAATCAGAATGAGGATTAACCCCGATCCTATGGAAAGAATACGATGTAAACACGAACAGATGCGGGGAACTGAACCTCCTAAAGGGAAGCTTTTCCCTTTAGAGAGGGAAGGAGGTCAGTTCTGCTAGCGCTATTATAGCGCTGGAATCCAGTACTAAGCAGCTGTTCACCTCATCACTCAATCTCTAGTTCCTCCCGAAGCTCTTCATCGATATAAGGATAGGCTTGTATCCCTCTCCTGCGGAGCTCTACTAGGAAGTCATACAGGCCCATTACAGCCAGCTCAGCAGCACGCTCAACGCTAACAACCCCCCTTAGGAATAAGTCAATTGCATAAGCTACCCTAACATCCTTCTCAACATCTCCAGCGTAATGGGAAGGCACCTTAACCTTAACCACCACTTCTCGAGACAACCATTCTCCCTCAATACCACTAATACATGGTATCTCTTAAATCTATATAGCCCCACAGCCAGAGAATGCGTGTCCTATGCATCGCTTCTTAAGATGCTCTACCTCTTCTACATCCTGAATGGAGAGGGTTCCTTTCGGGCGGTTCATTGGTTTGGAGGTACATCTCTTTCAATTTACCTCCAGCCCCGGCCTTCAGCCCATTAACCCTAAGGCTTTCAGTTATAATCTAATAATAACCTTTATTGATCAGCTAGCAAAATATTATAACCTTCATCATCGAAATTTACCGTGGAAAGCTCTAGAAGGCAACGATTATGTCCGAAGGCAAAAAGCAACATGTCGAAGAGGATAGAATTTTTGTAAAGAAGCTATATATCGAGAACTTCAAGAGCATAAAGCACTTGGAGCTCGAGCTGAAGCCAGGAATAAATGTGTTAGTGGGTCCGAACTCCTCGGGCAAGACAAATGTTCTCGAAGCTCTCGATTTCCTTCGTAGAGCGCTGATAGATTTCGCTGGAAGAATACCATACGCGCCGCATATGCCTAAGTATTGGTCTGGCAAAGATCTGATATATGGCAGGGATCCGAGTAAAGTGGTTATGATAGGAATTTTGCTAGAGCACTACCATACCGAGAATGGAAAAGAGCGCAATGTGTACAGACAGGCCATTGAATTCAAAACATACTTCAGATACAGTCCACAGCTTGACACTCTGGTACCGTTCAAATATTATGCAGAGATATGGCCAGGCTTTGAAGTTATTGAGGTATTACCGAACCACATCAGAGTTGAAACAAAGGCTGAGATAATAGAAAAACTCCCGGAAAAGTTCTCGCATAAAATTATTTTAAAACAACTTTCTGAAAGGTTCAAATCAACATATAAGATGGAAGGAAATCGCTACATATACGAAGCTGAGGCTAGCTTTCCTGAACCCCTGCTTTTCTTTAAAATTTTTTTCCCATTAGAAGAATGCGTGTTCCAGCAATCTCATGGTATATGCGCATCAGTAACCCCAATACCATCCGAGACTTCACCTGATCTAATACCAATTCTCTATGGGTACTACGAGAAATATGACGAGCCACCCACTGAGACAGGCTTAAGATTAAAGTTCTTTAAGCCTCCAACACTAATCGAAACAATCCATGAAGCTTTGAGAAGAGTTGGTTTAATTCGCCACCCAGATATAGGTGCACTGACGGAGCCTAAACCTTATCAAGGTGAGCTTCGCCTCGATGATCGAGCTACGAATTTGGCTTCGGTTCTGCTTGCTTTGCAGGGTATGCGTGGGGTTTTGCCGGAGAGCTTTTCGGATGCAATGGCAAAGCTCTTCCCCGGGTTTTCCATAAAGGTTAATTCTTATATGGGCAAAGTAGCTCTAGAAGCAGAGGAGAATGGCTTAGAGTTGCCACCCCCAAATATTCCTGATGGGGCTATCAAGCTTTTGGCGATTATGGCTGCTGTAGAGCTGGAGCCCTCTATTCTCCTTGCTGATGAGATTGAGAACAGCATGCATGCTAAGATGCTAGAGTATATTGTTGATAGATTGAACAGCTTGAGCATCCCCGTTATAGTAGCTACGCATTCCCCAATAGTTGTAGACCTAGTTGAGCCCAGCAGAGTTTTAATAGTTTTTAGAGATACTGAGCGCGGAACTTACGTTGAGAAAATAGAGAAGCCTGATGAGCTCTATCAGGAACTCAAGCAGTTGGGGATCGCCCTGAGTGACTACGTGTTCTATAGGCTGACATACGAGGAGTCCTAGCTTCAGCCTAGACTTTGTGGTGTAGTATTTTGAGCGATGAGAGGCTGATCTTTGTTGAGGATTTCTATGGCAGTGATTTCCATAAGAAGCTCCTCGATAAGCTGAAGACCTTGAATATTATTGAATGGTCAAGAAACTCGAAGATATTCAGAATCCCTACCACCGGCTGCAATCAGGCTCTTGCTAGAAAAGTTTTAGCTAGAGTTGTGGGGGCCTCTTCATGGAAAATGCTCTTTATTATTGACTCCGAAAGGCTGAGTACAGAAGAGTCTACGAATCGAATATTAGAACACTTTAAATTAGAGGAAAGAAAACGGGTTAGAGTTGCGGTTGTTCAGCCTATGCATGAAGCTTGGTTGTGCATAGGATTGGGCGGAGATCGATCTAAGTGCAGAGATGATCCAATATATGAGCTCTCTAAACTGCTGAATAAGCAGTATGAAAAGCCACTCTTAGCAAAATACGTTGAAAAAATAGATGTAAAGAAGCTTCAATCTGAAGAGGATTTCAAAGCATATCTCGTTCAACTTGAATGGCTTAACGATTAGGGATGCTGTCCTAACCATAACCCCAAGTCCCAATGGGATAGGAGTAATGGGCTGGAAACCCGGCCTAAGGCTGAATAAAAAGTATGTAGCCCCAAACCTCCCGCTCTAGAGGTTTCGAGAACCCTCGCACTTCAGGGCGAGGAGGAGGTCGAAAGTTTCTTCTGTCGTTATATGGTCATGTTTTTTAAACTAAAATGGTAATATATTAAATTGAACATGATTGGTCGAGCTGTATGGAATTTAGCGCTGAAGAGCTCAGAAGGATTGTTAGAGAAGAGATCAAGAGAGCTCTGCTGGAGGCTCTAGTCGAGCTGCTGCCGACTGTAGATGAGCAGGAGCAAAGAGAAGTAGAGAGGATTGCTGGGAAGCCAAGCGATTATTCTGCGGAGGAGTTCATCTCTATTTAAAGCTGAGAAAAGATTAAGAAGCGGTGCGGCTTTCGAGGAACCAGGAGACGACGCTCTTCAGTCCTTGTGATATCTCGACGGAGGGCCTCCATCCTGGAAGAGCGTTTCCACCGCTTATGTCCGCCATGTTTATGCTGAAGTCCCCGCTCCTCGGAGATCCCTCGAAGGAGAACTCCAGGTCTTTTCTCCCCATTATCTCCGCTATCATCCGGGCAACTTCCTTTATCTTGTGCGAGGTTCCAGATCCAAGATTGAAAGTCCCGACTTCTCCCCCCTCGATCGCCATCCTGAATGCCTCGAGGACATCGTCTATGTATATGAAGTCCCTGGCCTCCTCCCCAGTTCCAAGAAGCCTCACAGGTTTCTGTCCCGACAATATCTTCCTCACGATGTCAGGAACCACGTAGGACCTGTAGCACTCAGGTCCGTAAACATTGAATATCCTGAAGATGACGTGCGATGAAGGAGCATAGTAGCGGACTATGCTCTCTCCCAGGGCCTTTGAGAGGCCGTAGAAGTTCACCGGGCTGGCTGGGCTTGAGACGGGAGTCGGGAGCTTCGAAGGGTTTCCGTAGACTGCGGAGCTGGAAGCGAAGACGATCCTGCACCCGAAGTGAGAGCAGAGCCTCGATGCGTTGAGAGTTCCCCCTACATTTGTCTCGAAGCAAAGCTCTGTTTCCTTCTCGCATGCTGGAACTGAGGCAACCGCTACAAGGTGAGCAACGGCATCGGGCTTTACAGATGAGAAGATCTTCCTCATGTCCTCATAGCTCCTCACGTCCACCCTCTCTTCGGGGATCTCCGAGGCAATGTCTATGTTGTAGACGCTGTGCCCTCTTCTCCTCAGAAACCTGACTAGGTGATGCCCTATGAATCCTGAGCCTCCGGTAACTATGATGTTCATCTTCTTCAAGGCATGCGCCTCCCAATCATGGATCGATCTGCTCCTCTCTTCTTAAAATACTCATGTCCTCCTCTTCTTCCTCACAGCCTTGATTATCCTCAGCTCAAGCCTCTTCATGTACAGGGAAATGAGAGCTGCAACGAAGAGCTGTACACCGGCGAGGGTCAGGAAGATGGCCACGAGCCCCTTGAAGTAGTAGTTTATCCCAAGGAAGAGGAGGTTGTACGCAACGTATGCCCCCAGGATCAGCCCCGGAATTGCTATGAGGGAGCCGAGAATGAATATGAAGAAGACTGGGTTGTACCTCCAGGACAGCCTGAGCATAGTTGCCGCTATCCCGAGGCCGTGGATGCTCTTGAGCTTCTTCTCACCGACCCTCTTCCTGTAGGAGATGGGGATCTCCGCTATCGATCCTCCGCTCGAAGCGACGTGGGCCGCTATCTCGCTCTCTATCCCGAAGCCTTTGCTCTCAAAGAACATCTCCTCGAGCACTTCCCTCTTCACAGCATACATGCCGCTGAGGACATCGGAGAGCCTCGTTCCGAATAAAGCGTTGAAGAAAGAGGTAAGCGCCCAGTTCCCAAATCTGTATATGAGGCCCTGAGAACCCTTCTCTGCGTTCTTCCTGACACCTATTGCTAGGTCGTTTCCTTGGACCAGCGCTTCAACGAGGCTACATACATAATCTGCAGGGTACGTATAGTCTCCGTCCATGACAACTATGTTCTCAGCATCGACATGATCGAGGGCGCTCTTCAGGGCATCCGCCTTTCCCTCCCCTTTCTGGAAGACGACCTTCACCCCCTTCTGCGATGCTATCTCGGCAGTTCCGTCGCTGCTCCGCCCATCAACAACGAGGATCCTCTCTGGGGGCACGCCCTTTGAGAAGAGCTCATCTAAGACAAGGCCTATTGCCTCCCTCTCGTTGAGCGTAGGTATGACCACAGTAAAATCGCTACAAGTCAATATTATGGCACCGCAATGAATTAATGAAGAACATCAATTTATAACTTTGGACGAGATCTTTCAATGAGAAAGCTTTTGTACTGGGAGCTCAGAGCTCCTCCTTCCTCTTAAGCTATGAGCGAGCCCAGCAGTCCCGAATAAAACGGCGATCAAAATTCCGAGGTAGGCGATCTCCTCTATTCCTCTGTAGTGGATACCCTCCTGCGGGGGCAGGGAAGCGCCTTTCAATAGAGAACGGATCTCGTTCAGAGAAAAGCTCTGGTTTTCCCCTGTGATGGGGGATATGAGAGTTATCCTGACGTATTCTTTTTCCGGGCTCTGAGGCAGCTCAAGGTGCGAATACCCGAGAGCAACCTTCGAGCTCAAGCTTGTTGCAATAATGAAGGATGCCGAGGAGTTCCCCTCATCTTCCACCCACTGCTGCTCTGTATAGAAGCCCCGGGATGAGAGGATTGAGGGCCATGGGATGAATGAGCTCGGCGCTCCAGCGATCTCTATGATGCTGTACACTGTTGCGTTACCTTCATCGATGACTGCAGCATATGATGCATACTGGCTGAGGGCTCCGCTTCCCATGGGAGTAGGCAGAGACTCCAGCTCAAGCTGCCTGAGGCTTGTGCTTTCTACAGAGCTTCCGGGAATCCCGAAGAGCTCAGAAGGATCCAGTTTGAGCTCTGCGCTGGGAGATCCGAGGTTAAGAGCAGGGAGTGAAAGAAAAGAAAAGATGACGATAGCGAGGGAGAGGTAGGCGAGCTTCAGTGCGAGATCCCCCCTTCCGGAAGGCGGAGCTGCATTCTTGGGCTTCAGCTTAGGCGAAGGGAGGCTCCGCATTACTGCTACTGAAGCGATTATGGCTAGGGCCCCGAAGAAAAAGGTTGGGGTGAAGAGGAAGAGCTGCGAGGCTGCTCCGGAGCCGGCGCTCTTCGCGAGGACAAATAGGAGGAGGATCCTCAGGAAGGTTCCCCCTATAACTGTGAGGAAAGAAGCAGCTACTGCCTTCGCAACGGCAAGGATCTTCTCATTCCTCCGAGCAGATGACCTCAATGCGAGGTAGAATATGAGGGGGAGCGTTGAGAGTGCTGCTGCGATTACAGCGATGCTGTTGAGCTGCGGAGCAATCTGTACCAAGCCTCCCTCAGGAGCTTCGATCCCCACAACGCCTTTCTCAGAGACTGTGGGGATGCCTGTCAAAGAAGAAGCAAGGGATGCCATTGGATCGAGGAGAGAGGTAGGGGAGAGAGCGAAGACCCATCCGGGCAAAGGAACCAAGATGAGGAGCAGGAAGAAAATAGCAGTTGGAATGAGGAGGCCGTCGAACTCGCTGAATGCAATGATGATTATTGAGGAGGAGGCCACTGCGAGGGAGAGGAGCTCGAACTCGAGGGAATGATCAGAGGGTATCCTGGAGAGGAGGAGGAAGGCTGAAGCAATGAGGATCCCCCCGAAAAGAGATGACGCTTTTAGGATCCCCGGAGGCCTCATCGTCGAGTGCCTCTTCAAGAGATCTGCAATTATCCAGGCTGATGTTGGGAATAAAATGAGCAGATAGCTGTACTGCTCCATCAGCAACATTTCCAGAAAGGACAGGATGCCCCCTCTGTAGAAGAGGGCGGAAAGGAAAGCTATTGAAACTAGTGCAGCTGCAGCAGTCCTCTTCCTCAATCCACATCACTTTCAGCAGTGAGAAAGACTGGCATTGCACTCCATATAAATTTTTATTAGTTCCGAACCCATTTTGATTCGTTGCTTGAAGGTTGAAAGATAAGAAAAAGAGGAGAGGAGTTGTTTCGGATGAAGAGGAGCGCGGATATCTGGAGCAGCATACTCGGAGAAATAATAGAGCAGGTAGGCAACATAGTCCTGGGGAAGGGGGAGGAGCTGGAGATAATAGTCTCAGCAGTTGTTGCAGGGGGCCACGTGCTCGTAGAGGGCCCTCCTGGCATAGGGAAGACTTTGGCGGTGAAGGCTCTCGCTAAGACGATAGGAAGCGACTACAGGAGGGTCCATGGAAACCCGGACATCCTGCCCAGCGATATGATCGGATTCTACATACACACTCTGAACGGCGACAGGAGGCTAGTGAAGGGGAGCGTATTCACCAACTTCCTCCAAGTAGATGATGTTAACAGGATCCCCCCTAGGGTGCACTCTGCCCTCCTCCAGGCCATGGCTGAGTACAGAGTTAGCATAGAGGGAGATACCTTCGAGCTGGAGAGGCCGTTCCACGTCTTCGCAACGATGATCCCTCCGGAAATAGAGGCTGGAGTGTATGAGATCTCCCTCGGCTTCCTGGACAGGTTCTGGGTCATCATAAAATCTGGTTATGTCGGGAGGGATGTAGAGGCTGAGATAGTGGGGAGGTCGGATGAGCTCTACCTCAGCAATGTAGAGCAGCTCAGGACTGTAATGAGCAGGGAAATGCTCAGAGAGCTCCAGGACTCATTGAAGGATCTCGTCTACGCGGACAGGAGGATCGTGGACTACATAGCGGACATAGCTTCCTACATCAGGTCGAGGGAGGAGGTGAGGGCTGGACCGGGGCACAGAGGGCCCATTTTCCTCTACAGGCTGAGCAAGGCATATGCCTTGATCAAGGGGAGGGACCACGTTGTTCCCGATGATGTTAAGATGCTCGCGAAGTACGCACTTCCCCACAGGATCCTGCTGAAGCCAGGGATACCGGAGGGGAAGAAGGAGGAGATAGTTCAGGATGCATTGAGGAGCGTCAGCGTTCCGAAGGAGTGATTCGAGGAATGGAGGAGATCTTCGAGGCTTTTCCCCAAGCAGGCTTCTCTTCTCTAAAGGCACAGGTGGTCAGAGTTGGATGCTAGGCTTGTAGCTCTCGGAGTAGCGATAATAGCAGTTTCCTCTGGATTCGCAGCTTACTCCCTCTATGCAGGTATGGGAAGCGCAGCGGGGGTCTCGCTCTCCGCCATAGTTTTCGGGGGGGTCCTCGCCGCCATAGGATACACGTACAGGGATCCCTTGAGCGAAGCAGTCCTTCGGTACAGTTCCTCCATATCCTCAATTTTACTCAAGGTATATGAGGACATGGGCCTCCTCGGAGGAGAAAGCCTCAGGGCCTGCTTGAAAGATGGAAGAGTCCTCGTAGTGTTCTCCAAGAAGCCCGTTTCATGCAGGGAAGTCGAGCCAGGCATTGGGGTTTCGGAAGCTTCGCCTTACATGGCAATCCCCTCTGAGGTGGCTTCCGAAGGAGGGGATCCGCAGCAGGCCATAAGCGAGCTCGGCTTCTCGGAGAGGGCTTCAGTCAAGAAATCTGGGGAATCGGTCTCCGTGGAGCTTATAGGTGTGAAGAAAGAGCTGCTCGGCGGAGAGTGGAGGCCTCTCAACCCAGTTCAAGTCCTCATTCCCGCATATCTCTCATCAACGCTCGGGGTAAGCCTAGAGAGGGTTGAAGAGGAGTTCGCCGGCGGGGTTTACAGGGCTGAGTTCAGGGTGATCGAGGGGTGAAGAGCGCGGCGAGGGACATAATCATATACGCTCTGCTCCAGTCCGTTTTCTCCTCGGCTCTTGCTGCGCTTGGGGAGGATAGGCCGGATGCATACGTTTCAGTTTCGATCCTCATCTACTTCGTTTCAACTACTGTGCTTCCAAGCTTCAGGAAGTACTCAGATCTCAGGGTCCTCGATGCTGTCCTGATGGCTGTGTTCGCGGCAATAGCTGCGGTAAGGGTTCTGGAGATTCTTGGATATACGCTGCGAGTGGTGTTTCCATGAGGAGGATCTTCGCATTCATTGCGGTCTTGGCCTTCTTCCTTGGCATCCCAGCTGCATGCTCAGCCGACGGCTACAGATTCGACCCCGCTCCAATAGCTTCCATGCTGATCGATGCCCTCTCAAGCCTTCACAGCGGGAGCTACGAGAAAGCTGCTGAAATAGCAAATGAGGCTCTCAGCGTTAATGCAACGGAATACCTGGGGTACCTCCACGAAGATGTGTGGAGCATGCTGAGGGAAGTGAGCGAGATCGCTTCTGTAGCTTCATCTGAGAGAGGAAACGCCTCCATAGCGACATTCTACAGGTTCTACAGGCTGAGGCTCCAGCTGCAGCAGGAGCTCCCTTCATATGCAGAGGAGCTTGTAGGCATGATCCAGGATTCAGCAACGAGGGATTACTACAGCGCGAGGCTCTCGGCTCTCATTTCTGGGATGAGCAACGCATTCGATGCGATACAGAGCATGCTGACGAGTGGAGTTCAGGCCCCAAACGCAATTGAGTTCAGTGCTTCCCTTCCAAGCTCAGCGGAGGCAGGGAGCTCCCTGGAAGTTGAGCTCATGTTCAAGGATGAGACATACGTTGACAACATAAGCGTTTCCCTCCTCTGCTGCGGGTTCTCCGAGAGATCTCTCTTTCTGGTGGGAGAAAACACGAGCAGCTATGCGTTCAGCATAGATATCCCGGGGACGGAGAGGGGTTACTTCACTTCGGAGGTGAGCACTGCATCTCTCTATATAGCTGTAAGCGGGGAAGTCCGGGGATCCCCGGGGTACGGCCTCGTCTACAGGACCCTGAACATCACAGCGGAAAAGCCTCCTTTGAGATTCTATGCTCCTCAGAGCATTGAAGCGGGAGGGCATCTGAACCTCTCAATTGAATCGGAAGCAGACGAGGAGCTGTACTCGAGGATCCTTGTAGAGAGCCAGGATAGAAGCACGATTTTCCTCAACGAGACTCTCGCTGTTGACCCTGGAATTAACGTTTATGATCTCGATGCGAGAGGTATTCCAAGCGGGGCTTACATTGTGATCTTTTCAGTAGAGCCGAGGGGGAAGTACCTAGCAGCTTCCTTCCAGAGCAACCTCACAGTTATGGGTAAAGAGCTGGAGGCTTCGGTTGGGGCCCCGAGGCTTTCCCTCTCTCTTTCTTCGGAGATCCCCCTCTACCTAGTCCTCCCGGAGGATCCGGGGAACTACACTGTTCTCGTGAGGGAGGGAGGGGGGAAGGTGCTCTACGTGGGGAACATGAGCTCGGGGATCCGGAGCATAGCTCTCAAGCTGGGCTTCTTTTCGATAGCTGCAGAGAAGAACCTCACTGTGGAGATAATACCGCAGAACGGGACATATGAGGAAAAGCAGGCATCCGTCCAGGTATTCGCTATAAACCCGGTCCTCATAGCTGCGATCGCTGCTCTGTTTTTAGCGCTTTCGAGCGCCTCATCGCAGAGCCTCTCCATGAGCTCAACCAAGCTGCAGCTTTTCCTCGAGAGGCTTGCAGGGAAGGAAAGAAAAGAAATTCCTCAGCCCGTAAGGCTCTACAGGAGGCTCGTCCGCATCCTCTCCGCTCATTCCCTTCCCCCTCTCCCCAGCGAAACGCTGAGGGAGTTCGGAGAGAGGGCAGCGAGGGCTCTCGGGGGGTCTGCGGAGAAGCTCAAGGCCTTCCTCTTTGCCTATGAAAGGTTCTTGTATAGCAAGAAGAAGCCCTCGGAGGAGGAGCTGAGGGATTCCTATAGAGAGGCGGAGGAGGAGCTCAGGTGAAGGCCCCCGCGATCCCCCTCATCATTTCCTTCGTCCTGGCCCTCTCAGCCTTCTCTGTGATCCTTTACGCTCCATCGAGCTCTCCTCTGAGCCCATGGAACACGGGGAGCTTGGGGATGAGCGAATTAGTGCAGAGGACGGGCGCTTCGATAGACCGGAACCTGACAGGCATACAGTGCGGCTCCGAAGTTGTCATGGTTCTCGAGAGGCCGATGACTCAGGAGGAAATGAATGCTGTGGAAAGGATGCTGAGCTGCGGCTCCACCGTTGTTTTGGGGGACTCGGAGGGGTACTCGAAAGAGCTTCTGAGCTCCCTCGGGATCCCTGCAGAGCTCTCGGGGCCTGTCCTGGACGAGGTCTCAGCTCTGGGGAGCAGGTGGGTCATAAGGACGGAGACGACAGGATCTCTCAGGATCCCTGTAGCAGTACCAAACGCAACGGCCATCGCTTCCGGGAAGGAACCGGATGCTCTTGAAGCCTATACATCGAGCTATGCATACATAGACGAGAACGGGAACGGCTTCTACGATGTTGGGGAGCCGATGGGCAGGTTCCTCATACTCGCTGGGTGGAAGGTGGGGGGAGGGGAGCTCATCCTAATACCATCGGAGCTATTCTTCTCCAATGAGTACATAGGACTCGAAGGGAACACGGAGCTGCTGGAGAACCTGAGCAATGCAAAAGGATTGCACATCTACACGGGAGCGCTTCAGCTAGGAGCTCTGGATGCAGTGAAGGAGGAGGTATACGGCTGGAGCCGGGGGAGGCCCCTCCTGGTGACATATCTCGCAGCTCTAGGCGCTTCCTCGGCTCTCAGCTTCGTCTGGGCCTCTAGCAGCTTCGAGATGAGGAGAAAAGTGGAAAGGAGGGAGAAAATCCTCCTCTCGATCCTCACAGCTCTCGTCTCTGTTCCGTGCGCAGCCTATGCTTACTCGAGCGGAAATTTCCTGTATGCACTCCCAATACCAGTCCTATTGGCCATCCTCATAGCTACACCGCAGGCATCTCTCCCATTCGCAGCCTCGGTCTCCCTCGCTTCCTCGGGGCTCAGCCCGTACTTCTCCCCGATATTCATAGCTGCTGCAGCTGCAGCTGGGAAGTACGCTGAGTTCAGAGAGGGGAGGGGGTTCCTGGGACCCTCATCGCTCTCCTCCCTCGAGCTTATAGGGTTGAGCTCCCTCTCAGCCTTCATATTCCCCCAGGTAGTCCCCGCCCTCCTCTCTGCTTCCATTGCTGTAATAGGAGTTGCAGCTTTCCAGTACGCTTTTTCCCTCAGAAACGCTGAGGTGCAGCTGCTCAACGGAGGAAACGATGTCTACGCTGGCTCGAAGGTAGCAATAGGCTTCCTAGTTAAAGCGAGGAGCAGCATAGTTCTGATTGCTGAGACATGGAGGAAAAGGGTCATCAAGAAGGCAGAACCGGGAAGCATTGTTGTTCTAAGCGAGGTCGCTGAGCACATGGGGGTGAACCGGATGAGCGTAGAGCTTTCAGCCTCCGATCCCTCAGGGTTCGCCTTCAGGAGCCTTGGAGCTTTGACAATCGAGTTCAACGCCCTCCCGATGACATCGAGGTTGCTGGAGAGGGCTGGAGAAGCCCTTGGGAGGATGGGAGCGGGATCTGTGCCGCAGGAGCTTTCGATGAGCGTGCTAATGAGGCTCGAAGAGGCCGGAATGGCTTATGCGATTCCGCAGGAGGAGTTTGAAGAGCTGGCGAGATCGCTTCTCGGATCCGGGATCTCAGGACTGATCGGGAGGCTGATAGCGGAGTACGCTTCCTCTCAGCAAATGCGGAGGAGGAGCTATGGAGAGTATGCTGGAGTAAAGGTATATGAGCCTGGAGACCCCTTGAAGACCATCCACTGGAAGAAATCATTGAGCAAGCAGATGCTGGTCTCGAAGGACTACACCTCTTCGGGTGAGGACTCAGGTGCAGGAAAGGCGGGAGGCTCTTCAGAAGGAGGAGTGCTGATAGCAAACCTCGACGCCTCCAATCCAGAAGAGCTGGATGCAATCCTCGCGAGCATCTTGCACTACGTCCTCGATATTGCTTCCAAGAGCCCAGAGGGGGAGGTTGATTTGATTATCCTCTCGAGCTCCTATGCAGTTGCCCTCAGCGGGAGGGCGAGGGAGATGCTGAAGCTCCTCTACGATGCTCTGAAGGCGAACCCGGCTGAAGCGAGGTACAGCTACGAATCGATAAACAGGCGCATGAAGCCTGGAGAGCTTGCTCAGCTCATCGCATCGAACGGAAAGACATTTAGGGCCGTGAGAACCTCACTAGAGCTGAGCAGCAGGTCGCTGGTAGATGCCATGATCAAGTCAGGTTACAGACCCCCCATGGCTTTCACACTGCTTCACAGCAAAGCCATGTCAACGTGGGCTTCCTACGCTGTCCAGGCACTCAGCCTGCTGGGGTACAGCTATAGGAGCTTCGCGGAGGTGGCGGGAAACGGGTAAGAGGATTTATGTCTTAGCAACGATCCTCATAGCGATAGCTTTCCTTTCTATTCAGATTCCGCACGCTTCGGCTGAGAACGCCTCGAGCAGTTCGAGTACTGTAGTGGATCAGTACACGTCTGAGGCTCTGGAGCTCTTGGAGAGGCTGCAGGGCCTGAGCGAGAAGGGCATAAACGTTACAGCGATGGTCTCTGAGCTGAACGAGACCCTTGCCCTAATACAGGATGGCAGGACAGGGGAAGCTGAAGCGAAGCTTGCAGAGATCCAGAGCAGCGTGAGCAGCCTCGAGGCAGTTGCGCAGGATCGCTACTTAGCTATGATGGCTGAGAAGTATGGAGAGGTTATTGCTTTCCTCTCGATCCCCGTTCTGTTCTACATATTCTTCCCGAGGATATACCTGCGCATATGGTTCAGGATGAGGAGGAGGTGGGCTGTGAGTGAACCTTCTCGATGATGAGGTCTTCGCCGTAATTCTCGCAGTTGTAGTAGTAGCGAGCGTCTTCGCGGCTGCCCAGGAGTTCAGGAGGACGGAGCCCTTCAATGCTATAGGGCTGCTGAACGAGAACTGCCAGATAGGGGAGTACCCCAGTTTTGCATTAACTGGGGAGAACCTGACCCTCTGCATCTACGTCTCGAACCAGATGGGCATCCCGGAGGCTTTCAAGGTAGTCTACAGGTTCGGAAACATCGATGCCTTACCGACGAACACGACGCCGAGCACAGCTCCAGAGCTCTGGAGCAGGATAATCTTCCTCGACAGCGGCCAGGACTCATTGCTCAAGTATGCATTCCCAATACCGAACAGCCCGGAGCTCATAGGAACAAATGCCACTCTAATATTCGAGCTGTGGATGTACAATGCGACCAGCGGGCTCTGGGAGTACACGGGGAGGTGGGTGGATCTGAATTTGAGAGTAGTGGGGGTGCCTCTCTCTTGAAGACCCTAGAAGAGATAGCTAAGGGGAAGAAGCACAAAGAGCTCATGGAGCTCTACAGGAAGATACAGGAAGGGAAGGTGAGGATAGAGGACCCGAGCCCTCCCAAGGACTTCGTGGGCTATCTTGGGAGGATGGATTACTCGGCCTGGCTCTGGACTTCCCTGTCAATAGCTTTCCTCACCCTTGCATCGATTGCCCTCTCAAGCTACTCGCAGGTCTTCTCAGCCCTTAGGTACATCCTCGGAACGCTGTTCGTGCTCTTCCTGCCAGGATACTCAACAGTTGAGGCGCTGTACCCGAGGGAGGAAGAGCTGAGCGATCTGGAGAGGCTCGCCCTGAGCATAGGCCTCTCTCTGGCCCTCGTCCCCCTAATCGGATTGATCTTGAACTACACCCCCTGGGGGATAAGGCTCGGCCCAGTTGCAGCTTCCCTATCAGCCTACACAGCTGCGATATCGTTCGTTGCTTCATACAGGAAGTATTCTATTTTCCTCAGATCGAGGGTTGCCCTGATCCCTCCTCGAGCAGAGAAGCCTCAGAAGAGGGAGTGATCTCTCCCCAGTTCAGCTAGGGATCCTTCTCTCAGGAGCAGCTCTCTGCTTCCCTTGAGCTCCATGGAGAGGTCTGTCGTGGTTATGAGGACTCCGGCTTTCCTCGATTCTGCGTGCTTCCTGAGGAGCTCCGCAGCCATCGAAGCTGCTTCATCATCCAGGTTGGAGAAGGGCTCATCTGCAACGATGAGGATGGGATCCTTGATCAGCGCCCTCGCTATTGCTACTCTCTGCCTCTGCCCCCCGCTGAGCTCCCAGGGCATCCTATCTGCTGCTTCCTCTATGCTCAGCTGGGAGAGGAGCTTTCTGGCCTTCTCTTCGCCCTCATCGCTCTTCTTCCCCATGAGGGAGAGGGGGAGCATTACGTTCTCGAGGACGGTCATGGTTGAGATGAGCTTGTAGGACTGATCGACGTATCCTATGTGTTCCAGCCTGAGGGAATCCCTCTCCCCATCTCTCATTGCTGAAGTGTTTTTTCCCAAGAAAATTACCTCCCCGCTGGAAGGCCTGAGGAGGAGGGATGCTATCCTGGCGAGAGTCGTCTTCCCAACACCGCTCCTCCCTTTGACAAGAATGACTTCCCCTTCACTGATGGAGAGGGAGGCATCCCTGAGAACAGCATCGGATCCCCAAGTGAACCAGACTTTCCTGAGATCGAGGATCATCGCTTTCCCTCCGCGCTCTGCATGAAGGCCTTTACGCAGCTGCTGTCAAATACTCTGCTGTAGGAGCTGAGCACTCCGATAGGGATCTTGTACATGTTCAGCTGGATCTTCAGGCCGTATATGAAGTTAGCTGTGTAGGCTATGAAAAGCGTGTTGCTTCCGCTGCTTGAAGAAAGGTACTCGATCTCGAGGTAGGGGAGCTGCTGGACATTCCTCAGCATTGAGAAGTAGTATGAAACTTTGACGTCCCCTGCGAGCTGGATCGAAGCGGGAGAAAAAGATGATATGGCATCGAAGCCCGAGCACTCGCATCTAGGGTAGTACCAGGAGTAGGAGATGTCTGGGCCTATCGATACAATGTTGTGCATGACTGCGATGCCTGAGAGGAGAGTAATAGCTATTGCGAAGATAGAGAGGAGCCTTGCAGGCCTCGATTTCCTCGTGAGGGCGCAGGCAGCAGGGAATGGAAAGAGAAAAGCGAGGTAGTTGAGGAACCTGTGGATTATGCTAGAGAAAACAGGCTCGCTGAACAGGATGAAAAGGATGTTCAGTATAATGAGGAGGCCCATCCCCGCTGAAATCGCTAAGATACGTACGTCTTCGATGGGAAGGGAGAGCAGCACCAGCAGCGCTGCTGCGGGGATGAAGTACCAGTACATCATTGAGAGCCTAGGAACGATCCCTGGGATCAAGTTCCCCATGAGGAGGAAGAGGGAGGATCCTGTTAGGACAGTAGCTATAACTGCGATCTGCTCGAGGGGGGAGGGCTTCCTGTAGAGTATGAGGAAGCCCCCGTATATGAGAATTGCATAAAGAGCGTAAGTTAAGGCTGCGCTCGGAGCTATCGGGATCTTGAGACCGCTGGAGCCGTAGATGAGGAAGTATATTGATGCTGCAGCCGCTGTTATTAGTCCAGCTACTGAGAGGGAGAAAGAGGATGCTCTGCTTTGAGGCCTGAGCAGGCCCTTGATCTTGAGAAAGGAGAGAACAGTAGAAGAGCCGAGGAGGAAGCCGGAGGTCATGAGGGCTGCGAGGTGGTGCGTCAATGCCAGAACTGCAGAGAGAATGGAAAGGGAAAGAGCTTCTCCCCTCGAGATCTCCCTCCCTGCTAGGGGCTTCAGCGCTGAGAAGATGATTGAAAGGGAGATGGGGTATGCGTAGACCTCCTTCAGGGGGGAGAAGGTGAAGACGAGGAAGGAGGGGAAGAAGCCGAAGATTGTAAGAGAAAGAGCGCTCGCCTTCCTGCTGAAGAAGAGCCTGAGCACTGAGTAGAAAAGGATCGCTGAAGCAAGGCTGCATGTTGCTGTTAAAGCATATGCATAGATGTCCTTGAGGGGGATAGCTGTCAAGGAGGAGAGGAAGGAAGCTGAGAGAATGACGCCAGGCCAATGGTTGTTGTAGCCGTCGAAGAGAGCATCGTCCCATATCTTTGCGCTAGGGTTGCTGAGAATTTCTTGGGAAGACCTGTAGAGGGGCCAGACATCTGTTGAGAAGAGGCTCCCTGAGAAGTAAGCTGGAGAAATCCTAGCGAGGATAATTGAAGCGATCACAAAGGCTAAGAGAAGTGCTTCAAGATTCCTCAAAGCTGACCACTTCCGATGCATATATGCCCAAGGAGAGGAATGAGAGGAGGAAGAGGAAGCCTAGGGCGAGGAACTCAGAGCTTAGGGCTGGGTGGATCACGTATCCGAGGAAGCTGACTCCAAGTTTCGGGAAGATTAAATAGGATGCTGCGAAGGATGATAAGGATCCCGCAGCTGCTGAGAGAGAGGAGAAGAGGAGGGAGTACAGCTTAATCCTTTTAACGGAGAGGCCCTGCTCGTGGAGTATTGAAAAAGACTGAGGATCGCTTCCTGCTACAGCCTTCCCGAAGTAGTAGAATCCTATTGCGAGCAGGATGAGGACTGAGAGGAGCACTGCATAGAGAAGGCTCCTGCTGATCCCAAGCCTTGAGAGGTAGAAGCTGGAGAGGGATCCGTATGCTGAAGCGCTTATGTTCCCCCCTGAGTACCTGAGGGCTAAGAGGGCTCTCTCGAGGATTCCAGATTTTTCCGGTGAAGCGCCGATAGCCTCTGCAATCTTACCGAGCGATGATTCGTTGGAGGCGAAGATCAGGGCAATGGAGGCCTCGCTCCCCCCTATCCCCCTGACTGCCCTCGCAGCATCGAGGTTCGTCAGGAGCTCCCAGTCGAGGAGAGAGCTTGAAGAGATGATCCCCTTGACCTTGAAGAGGTAGGGGGAGGAGGTCATGATGGAGTACAAAATAGCAGATTCGTTCGCTTTGAGGCCGAGCTCCTCGGCAATCCCCGATCCTACCCAGAGGCAGTCCATGCATGCATCGCTGAATTCTTCCCCGGAGATGCTGAAGCTACCGGCAACAGCCGAGAGGTTCCCGCTGCTTATGCCTCTGAGTATGAGGACCCTGGATCCAATCTCTACGGGGGCTAGGACTTCGTAGATCGTTGAAACAGCTGCTCCTCCCGAGGATTTCAGGATGCTGTCTACTGCATTCATGCTGACTATTGATGTGAAGGGGGCCAAGGAGTATGAGGAAATGGCTATGTAGTGGGGGGTTGGGGGGTTCGAAGGGTAGATCATGCTGCTGGAGAGGTCGTAGAGCGATTCGATGAACCCTGCGTTGATGAGGATCGCTGTTATGAAGGCGAAGGAAGATATGGAGAGGAGGATGTATATTTTCTTGCTCGAGGCCCTCGAAAAAGCTACAAAGGCTGTGCTAGGCAATCTCCCACCGCCTCACTGCAAAAGCTGCAGCCAATGCGCTCACTGTTGCATAAATGAGGAAGAGATCGAGGGATTGCGAAAGAGAAAGGAGGGGCCTCGATTCCACGAATATCCCGAAGAGCCTGAGGGCCCAGAGGGAGAAATGAACTGAGAAGATCCCGAGGATGAGGCCGTAAGCGAACATCGAGGCGCTTAGAGCGTAGACTAGGAAAAAGAGGGAGAGCTTGAGGGATCTCCTCGAAGCCCCCACCTCGAGCAGGGTCTCGGCATCTCTTCCTGCGAGGGAGAGGATCCTCCTGAACCCTATGAAGATGATTGGGAAGCATGCTGAGAGAATGGTTGCAGAGAGGATCGCTGCAATTGAGGAGAGGGATCCCCCTATGTCCTCTGCTGCAGCTTCGATGAAGCTCTCTGCATTTGAAGGGCAGAGGTAAAGCTTCTCGGCATAGGCAGGAAGTTCATTGGGAAATGTTCCGTTCACAATGAAAATGCTAGAGGGAAAAGAAGAGCTTCCCAGGACTCCCAGTACTCTGTACGAGCTGCATGAGTTTTCTGAGCACACCTCGATAACTGATCCTTCTTTAGCCTTAAGCAGAGAGGAGATAGAGGATCCGAGGAAGGCTGCTGGTTTTTCTTGAGGCAAAGGGATCCCGAACATTTCTTCGAAGGCTGTAGAGCTAACGAAGAAAGCTGATGCTTCAGTGGAGGAGGAGCTCGAATGCACTTCGGCTGAAAGTGCATAAACTTCAGCGCATGTCGCGTTCTGGGGCTGAGATGGAGAGAGGGAGAGAGAAGGTCTTTCCCCAAGGAGGGAGAGGGATCCTCTGGCCTCCTCTGAGAAGACTGGGAAGAGGAGGGAGTAGGAAGCTGTGAGGGCTGCGGGAAGCGAAGAAACGAGGAGGAGGATGAGCAGGGCATCCTTGCGCAGGAGGACGAGGAGGAGGGTTCTGAGGAGGCCCTTCCTCGAGAGGCTTTTTTCTCGAGCACCAGCTCTTCTCTCCGAAGTCAAAGCCAACCGCGTCCTCCCAATAGTTCTGCTTCCTGGAGCATTATGCAGGGTTTCAATTGATCCCCCTTTTCTGATATTTGTTTCGGTTCCCGCCTCTCCAATTAAGCCTCCCAAGAAAGCTACAAGAAAAAGAGAAAGAGTGAAGCTTCTGAGGGCTTTTTTTTTGAGGAGAAGGAGCTATTTGCGGTCGAAGAATATGTTCTTGCCCTTCGCTGAGAGGGGTATCCCCATGATAACGCTGACTTCCGGAAGCAGGTTTAGCCTCTTTGCCGCAGCCCCTACCCTGTACATGATCCTGTTGTCTACGTTGAGGATGTCGGCCGTCTTAGCAGCTGAGCCGAGAGCTATCCCGAGATCGAGGAGCTTGAATATGCAGTTTGGCCCTGTGAAGTCATTTCCCTGGACCTTCGCTGCATTTTCCATGGCATCGCAGTTTGGAAAGCCGCACCCCCCGCAGTTTAGGCCTAGGCCCTTTGTGCCTCTGACTCCAATTATAACAACGATGCTGGAATCTCTCACGCTCCTCGCATCCCTCCTGAACCCGGGATCTCCCCTCTCATCGGCCATCCTTTCCATCGTTGAAGCGAGCTTCTCTTTATCCTCTCCGAATATCATTGCTGTAAGAATGTCATCTTCTCCCTTAGCTTTTGGGGCTGTTCTCGCGGAGATGAGCATGAGCTCAGCTGCTCTGATGAGCCCCGATTCTTCAGCCTCCTGAGAAGTTATGAGGGGCATCTGCGAAGACCTCCTCCGTCCTTTCCCTGAAGGGAATCTTCTAATAAAGCTGTCTCCAGGCTTCCCTACTTCGCTCGAAAGCTTCTCGAGTTCTTTGCTCAGATAAGCCCTCCGTCTCCTTCGATCTCTTTCTCCGACCCTTCGAAGAGCCTCTTTATTTCATCGACAGGTTGCCGGGAGCTTCCGATTGGAGATGGAGGGATTTGCTAGCTGACCAGTTCATTATGTTGCACTCCTCCTTTTATACGGAAACAGAACCCAAACCACTTTGGTATAACCTACCTTTCCCATTAGGAAGATGAGGGCCAAAAGGGAGAAAATGGCCGCTGTGTTTTTAGCGGGTAAAAGTATCCGCAACGCTCTAATGGAGGAGACTCGATCATCATAATTGGGGGTAAATTTGTCCGCAACAAGCTTAAAGGCCAGCCCCCGCTGTGGAAAGCCTTACAGCTACATAAAGGAAGTGAATAGAGGGGAAGGGTCTACCTATATGCTGTGCATTATGAAGGAACGGAGAAGGTGAACGGGAAGACGAAGATAAAGCGCGAATACTGATACCTCGGGCCGAAGGATCGATACGAATATGTCTCGAAGCTTCACTCCTCCGAAGGGCTGGAGCTTAAAGGTTTAGCAAATAGGAAAAGAGCATTAGAGTATTAGAGGCTCTTCTGAAGAGCTTAGTTGCTTCGGAGCTGAGCGATAAAGAAGCTAAAAAGCTTAGGGCGATCCTAGAGAGAGCTCTCAGTGAGATGGAGAGCCATTCGAAAAAGCAAAGCGAAGGCCAAGTTTTAGAGAAGTGAAAGGCCCTAAGCTTGCATTTGTTTTTCTAATTTTTACCACCAAATTTGTCATTTTTACCACCAAATTTGTCATTTTTACCTCGGTTTTACCAATTTCCAACCAATTTTTACCGAGGTTTTACGAATTTCTGACCAAAAAATTCATGGTGAGGACCAATTTTTACGAATTTTCTCAAAGCTAAAACCATAAAAAAGCATTAAAAAACAGAGTCTACTCCCCTTTTCTCGAGCTTAAAAAACGGCTTCTTTTATTGCAGAAAAAAAATCCTGACGGATCTATCATTTCCTCGCCAAGCCGTCCATTCTCGCAATATCTTGCAAAGTAATCGGTTCTCATGAAAAGCTTCAGAGATTAAAGCTATCCCTTGTGAAGAGCTGAATGCCTTCAAATAACGAGGTATGCGCTTGGCGAGAACGGAGAAGCTGGCTTCCACAAATAATGATTTCTAACCTGCATTAACAAAAGGGCTGAAAAGCAGAGCGATAAAGGATAGAAACTTAAACGAATCATGGGGGGATAGGGCCGTGATATCCCCCGCTTCATAAAGAGAATTTCTCGGTTGCTTCTAGCTCTGTTCCAACATTAAACGCGTAGCAGAGCTTATTTTTCAAAAGCTTTTTTGAGAAGGTATACCTCGCAGGCCTTTTTCATTTTGACTTCAGAACACGGAGCCTTCCCTTCTATAAAACTCTGCAAGCTCCCTTATCCCTTCCTCTAAGCTTATGCTCGGCTGGTATCCCAAGACCTTCCGAGCCCTGCTTATGTCAGCACAGCTGTGCCTGATGTCTCCGGGCCTGGCGGGCTTGTGCACTATTTGGCATCCTGGGCATATGCTCCTCCTCATCAGCTCTGCCAGCTCCTTGATCGAAACAGCTCTGCCGCTTCCTATGTTGAGCACCTCTCCATATGCCTGCTTCTCCAGAGCAAGCTCTACTGCTCTAGCTACGTCTTCCACATGGACGAAGTCCCTCGTCTGAGAGCCGTCGCCATAGACCGTTAAATCAGAGCCTTTCAAAGCGCTCTCTATGAACTTAGAAATTACTCCTGCATAGCTGCTCGACTGTCCAGGGCCGTAGACATTGAAAAGCCTGAGGATGGTGTGCTTGAGGCCGAACTTTGAGTAGAGCTTAAGGATCTCCTCTCCGAAGAGCTTGCTGAGGCCGTAGGGAGAGATGGGATCAAGGGGGTGGTCTTCACTTATTGGGAGCTTCGAAGGCTCTCCGTAGACAGCAGCTGAGCTGAAGTAAATGATGGGGATCCTCTTTTCGGTGCATAGCCTAGCGATGCTCAGCGTTGTCATCGCATTGTTCTCGAAGTACAGCTCAGGCTTTGAGAGGGATTCCTCAACGCTAACATATGCCGCTGAGTGGACGATGAAGTCAATATCGCCTATGCTGCTGAGAGATCCCCCCAGATCCCTCGCATCCATCCTGTAAATGGGGATGTTAGCAGTTTTTAGTCTTCTGACAGCAAAAGGAGTTGCTCTTTCAAGCGTGTCGATGACAGCTATTCTGTACCCCCTTTCAGCTAAGTAGAGAGCTAAGTTGTGCCCGATGAAGCCTGCCCCTCCCGTGATCGCTATCCTCAAGCAGCAGCACCTGCGAAATCTTAGTATAGATGATTCTTTATTTTTATTTAAGGTTCACATAAACGGTGAGAGTACCCATATAGGTTAAAAAGCGAGAAGTCCAAGCTATCACTGAGCGCTTTATCCCGAATACTACTGTACCACCACAGGTTTACGGCCTACCTGGATCCGTGCACTGGACGTAGCCTATGTCATCCCCGAGGCCTATCCTCAGCTTCCTAGCTGGGGCATCCTCGAGGAAGGGGAAAGGGTGAGTATTGTGCCTAGGCGTGGAGGCGCTCGGGCTCAACCCGGGGCTCCTTGATGTAGAATCTCTCTACCATGAATCTATCACTCGAAAACTATGGCCTGGATTGACTATACTTAGTAGCAATACGTGTTTTTACTTCTTGCTAATCTGTGTTGCATGAGATCACATCGTGGTCAGCACTTCTTCCAATAGTTTGTGGTTGTACTCTCTTGCTTTTTGAATTCTAGTAGGCAGAGTTCTGCTTATGTTACGGCGGTCTTCGATCATCCTTCTAATTTCCCTAATGCATTCATCATCATGCTTCATGCAGTTGAAAAGACTGAGGCCATTTACTCCAAATGTAAACTTCGATATGCCCGCGCCCTTGTGCTCGTAGTACAGATGGATAGCTGGAATACCTGCAAGGGCGGATGCGATAAAGCCGTGGGTTCTAACCGATACCACCATATCAAGACCTGAAAGCATATCTATGAATTCTCCTGGTGTAAGCAGATGCGCCTTCTCGAGTATATTGACGGTGTCACTATTAACAACTCCTGTCTTGAGAAGTTCTGTATAGAATCTAACATCGTTATCACGGCCAAACAAATAACCCGCGGGGATAAGTATTGCTTTGTAGCCTTCGCCCTCTATAACGTTAACAAGCATCCTTATGAAGCTGAGATACCTTGTCCTTGTATCAGCGGGGAATCTCCGTTGGTAGTAATAATCCCTAAGGATAAGCCCGATAGCAGGCTTATCATCGCAAACGCTACGTATGCTATTCTTCTTCTCCTCCGAAGTCTTTGTAGGCATTCTCTCTGCATGTACTGCAAAATCGTGGACTAGATATAACCCGCTCTTATCGTTGATCAGCGTTTTCACGTATCTAAATGAGTAGGGCTCTCTCAACAGAATGAAATGCCAATACCTCAGGAATGCTTTAACTAATTCCCTATCTATTGCGTTATCTGTGTAACCCATGCTCAACCCGCCAAGAACCGTTACGGGGAATCGGGAAGCAATGGACGCAGTGCTCACAATGGATGTAGCAAGTAGTCGTGTACTGTGATAACTGTCATAACCGGAGCAACCTCTATGCCAGAGAATTATATCTTCATCCATGCCCCTCTCTTTCTTCATCCACCTATTAAAAACAGCATTACTTAACGAAATCAAGCCAAGAGATGTTTGAACATAGTTAAGGAATCTGCTAACTCTGGAACCCAATAATTCGTTAATTCCGGTGTACTTAGTATATATATCTTTCAACTCTTTTCGCGTCGTCATCAATAATTTTAGAGGAACTTGCTCATATTGATCGATAACGCGTACACAGTTCAGCCCCAATCTCTTCAAATAATTCAGAGTTCCTACTAGTATCATCTCATCGCCAATGTTTCCATAGCCACTATACAGAATATTAATGCACGACCGATTCAAGTCTCGCACCATGCTATCTACCGGGTGTTTGGATTTTACTGCAAATACTGGTCGTATGATGACAAATATATGCCACAAACAAAGGTAAAGATTTGCATGGAAGATGTTGCCAAATCCAGCCCAGAGACCGAAGACCGTTGATAAACCTCTCGTCAGCACCCTCACAAACAACAACACGAATATTTACTAAACCCTTCAACAACTTGAAGAATTCGAGCGTGCTCACTTGAGCACCTCCAAATCCTAGGCCGTGAGTGAAGGGTAACATATTCGATGTTTGTTTAGCCATAGAATATCCACTCGTATTCTCCATTTTGATAAATTATTGAGTTGCTTACGTAAAGGGGTTCAAGAATCGCTGATAGCCACTCGTTAAACCCTTGCTGGTATGATTCATATCGGTAAGACCACTGTATAATAGATCTGTAGTCTATAACTTTTACGCCGTGATTTAAAAGATATATATCAGATAGCTGAGAAATGTCGCCGATTAATCCTAGATCCCCAGAGTACCTATAGACAGTGGCATCGGGATCAAAGTATACGTAGTATATCATGAATGGTGAAGCTGTAATAAGACCAGGATCCTTGGTCAAATGGTTGTTTAGGAAAGCGCATGTGACATCAAGAGGTGCGGTATTGGCATCTGCCACAGAGATCTCGTGTAGTAATATGAATTGGGATGGGATGACACATACTGTAAAAATAAGAATTAAAGCACTTATAGTTATTCTCAATCCATTAGGCAACTTCTTATAAACAAAACCCTTGGTCTCGCCAAGAGCTTTCAGAGTCAAGGGAACAATAAGAGGAATATATGTTATCATCATTCTATCAATAGAGTTCCCTAGACTCGCACTAAAGGCTGTAACACCGAAGACCAAAATTGTGGCCAATATATATGATGTCCATATTTTCATGTCATAAAATTCAGTCTTTTCAGGCTTCTTTCTAATGAGACGGAATTCATATGAAATGTAAATTAGGGAAATTAAAGTAAAAACAATAATAATCGTCTTAAAAGAAATTCTTAGATATACACCAACTAAAGGTATAGGCTCCCTTATACTCAATGAAGATATGACGAGCTCTCTTCCTAGCTCTTGATACAGATAATTAAAAAACGAAGTAATGCCAGTTTTTACAGTAGTACTCGTAGTGTAGTTCCATAAATTCCATAAAAGCCATGATATAAGCGGTATAAATGTTATTGTATATTTTTTAATGAGTAGTCTTTTTTCGTTAGAGAAGATGTCAAGGGCTATAAGTATAAACGGTACGGTCGCAACTACTAATGGGAAAAGAACGTGCGACATAACTAAATTAATGGTGGATATCATATACAAAAATATTATAGTAAATTTTCTCTCTACGCGTCTACATAATAACAATAAAAGAATTGAGAAAAAAAGAATGTCAATAGCATAAATACGCGTATTTGCATGCTGAAATGTGAGCTCGCTTCTATTGAACATTACAAGTGAAGAAGCTAGCAGAACACCTATGGCAGTGTAGGAGGTGTCAACATTATTTCGGGTAGTCTTAGTAAACATATGTTTATAAGAAGCATATAGAAACAGGAGAAACGAAAGGAATAGTGCCGGGTATAATATAATTAGATTTGCTTCTCTAATATCCGTGATCCCCGAAACTTTATAGACTATATACCATATAAGAAAAAAGTTTGGATATTGTTTTGGATAGCTATACTCCAGCTTATCCAGCGTTCCAACACTATCAAGGAATTTTATCTGCCCATGAAGATAGACGTCTCGTGCCCATATGCTTGGATAATTTGCTACTACTTCGATTAGAAATGGTAACGGGGCAAGCATAGAAAGGAAAACTATATGAAACCTGCTGTTACGACATGTACTACTCTTCATGCGGAACAGATAAAAAGAAATGAAAGTGCTCCAAATGAAAGTAGCCAATATACTGTATGGTGACGATTGTATTATGTCATAATAATGAAAACCGGCTCTGGAAAAATCGTATCTCATAGCAATGGTGCTAAGAAACGAAAATAACAACGTTAGACTTATAACTAAAACATCACAGTACATGACTTCCACGCTATACTAGTTAAGTTGAGTCATAGCAATAACCGATGCATCTGCATATTAGGTGTTTCAATTTTTTGCCAAATTCCTCATATGTAAATTTCTCAGCCCTTCTTACGGGGTAAAATGTATATGAGAGTGTGCCGAAGTCCTCTACTGCAGTTTCAATATCTTTCGCAAGTTCAACCGGTGCCTTAAAGCCTAAGCCATACTTACCCTGCTTTATAATATCGATCCAGGGGCCCGATAAAGCCCCTCTATAAACTATCGGAATCGCATTTGTATACATACCTTCGAGAACCGCTATCCCGAAGGGCTCAAAGTGAGCTGCAGATATTACAACTTTCGTTTTTGCCAGTATGCGCCATTTCGTACGTTCATTGACGTCCGTTATTAATGTAACCCTGTTTTGAACATTTAGTGAACGAATCAGATTCTCTAGGTAATCTATGTAGCGTTTATCGCCTTTATGACCTATTATAATGAGCTTCACATCAGCGCTTTTTATCAAGCTTAAAGCTTTGAGGGCATCACCGACCCTTTTATTTGGTTGCAGAGTTGCAAGAACTGCAACTAGATTTTCCTTTCCTACAAATTCATGTTTAACACTACATTCAGGCTTTATGAGCGGAGGATGTATTATTTTTACATTTTTATTCCAGAGCCTCCACATAAAGGCCGCAGTCACAGTTGAGTTAGCTATCAGAGTCACGGGTTCTGGAACGCTATCGATGTAGATGAGCTTCCTCAACGCTTTCCTGTAAACATCCTCAAGGATTTTACTCCTCTTTGTCGGCGGTATTTCATAGACATCCGTCACGTTGAACTTTATTCTCGCCGCGTAGGGAAAGTGAGAGTAGAGGATAACATTGGTCTCCTTGAATACCTTCTCATCGATCAAGGGGATATCATCGTGGAATACCACAACCTCCGGACGGTATTTATATACAAGCCTTTCAACGAATGAAGCAATCATTTTGACTTGTAGCGGAAACGGAATTCTAGCTGACTCCCCGAAGCCTAGATAGTAGAGAGCTCCAGTCTTTTGCAAGCTCATACCGTGTAATTGCGAGAGCCTTTCAACCGTATACCCCCTGCCCGCAACTAGATAAGGCTTGAATCCCAGCTCTTCAAATACTTTTGCCATGGCGACTGCAACACGAACGCCACCACCCTTACCCATGTGGAGACCTATGTTCGGAGCCACGATAAGAGCCTTCCTCATTTCGCAAACTCCTCGAACAGCTTCTTCAGTTTCCTAGCCATGACATCTACGGAGAAATTCTCTTCAACGTGTCTTCTAAGGAGCTTATAGTCTATTCTATGCTTCGACAAAGCTATCTCAATTATCTTCTTCGCAAGCGCTTCTGGCTCAATCCTTTCAGCTAGAAAATCGTAGGGCAGACCCTCAATTATTTCAGGTATCCCCCCAGTTGGGTAGGCTACAACGGGTTTACATGAGGCCAGAGCCTCCATAACAACGGTAGGGCAAGAATCCTGCCATATCGATGGTACCACAATTATATCTGCTACTTGGTATGTACCTTTTGTCAAATCAATGTATCCTAGCCACCTGATGCTCTCGCCGATGTTTAGCTCGCGGATCAGCTGTGTTATATATTTGAAGTAGGCCTCATCCCTAGAAGCGCTCTTGTCGAATTGCCCTACTGGGCCTGCAATGAGCAACTTACTCTTTGGAATTGCATGAATCACATGCTTGAAAGCCATTACAAGGTGGTGAAGCCCTTTTTCAGGTGTTATCCTTCCCGCATATAGCAATACAAAATCATCGCTCTCAAGGCCAAGTTTCTCCTTCTCAGCACTCGAACTGTTGTGTAAACACTCAAACATCTCTACATCGATAGCATTGTAAACCACATGAACCCTATCTTTGCGAACCCCGAGCCTCTTAATAACCTCTTCTGCAACGTAGCGACTTACAGGTAAATGAATGTCGTAAAGCTTAGCCAAAAACTTGTTGACCGAGTTCTCATTGGGGATGTTGTGGTAGTGCGTCGCTAGCAGTACTCCGCGATTCTTCAATGCTTTGAACGCAAGTGGAGCGAAAGCTGTCGTAAAGTAGTGATTATGGATAACATCTATATTTCCGTATGTTTCCTTGACGAAGTTAAGATACGAAAATATGATCCTCGTATCATATAGAATCTTCCTATTAAGCTCCGAAGAAAACTTAGAAATGACGGATCCTCCAAGCGTCTCCAAAAAGTTGAGGCCGTTACGATCATATACATGCCTCACTACACCGTCCAAGAATTCGCTGTAGAATCCATCACCGACAGATATTAGATGCACTTTGGCGTCAAGTTTTGCTAGTGCTTTGGAGATTTGGAAGACATACCTCTCGATAGCCCCTCCTTTCTGCGGAGGAGATGGAATTCGATCTGTAGAAAGCTCAACTACGAGCATTATTGATCAGACTTTTGAATCTATAAAATCTATAAACAGTATGACAAAATATCCTCTAAGTGAGGAAAATATCGTATAGATGTTTCTTGATAACTTTTTCGTTGAACTTCTTTGATGTTTGGTCTTTGATGCTATATGCAAGGTATGTAATTTCGCGAGTACTCAGTCCAGCAATATCGTATAGTTTCGTTGAAAATTCATGCATGGAAATAGGATCAAACACGAATGCTTCAGCATCTGTATCTTTAACTATCTCCGGTATCCCCCCAACTCTAGCTGCAATTGGCATTGTGCCCAGTAGCATAGCCTCCATGACTGCGTAAGGTAGTGGCTCCTCCCATATAGAGGGGAAGAGCAAAGACCATGTTTCTGCATGTAGCTTTAGGAGATCTTCATATCCCACTCTACCCTTGACTACTATTTCAAGGCCGTACTTCTTCTTCAAATGCATAAGCTCCTCAACTTGCTCCTTTGTGTAGGTATTAGTTAGCACAAACCTTGCGTTTTTAACCAACTCCTTTTCTGAATTAGCGATATTTCTAAGTAGCTTGATTAACAAATGATAACCTTTAACATACGAACCTCCGCCTACATATAGGAACGAGGGCTTCTCCGAGGGCTTCTTTTCTATGTTCGGTGTTTCAGGGAGTGGGTTGTAGATAACTTTGATCTTGTCTCTGAGCTCTGGTGCTAGCTCTGAAATTATCTGAGCCTGTCTCTTCGAGACGCATATTATGGCATCAGCCATGGATATCCACCTCCTCGCAAGCCTAGGCGCTAACCAGGCTGTTAGCGCTGCGGTTGCACAGTGCTTAAAGCTCTTCATGCATTCTAGTTCAAGGTCATCCTTCGATACTCTGTTTCCATGCTCTTCGAATGGTGCTAGCACTGCAGCTGTATATGATACGGGGATGTAGTCGTGGAGATGGACTATAACCCTCTTACCGAGCATTTTGGCTAGAGGTATCACTGGAAAAGCGAACCTTGGCACGTAGACCACGTCGGCTCTTTCAATGAGCTTCTCAAAGGGTCTGCTTCTAGCGAGTCTTAAGGCGTTGAACCACTGTAGGTGCTTATTCCTCACTGGTAGCAAAGGTTCATATACGTATTTGATGCCCTCTAACTTAGCTGGATCCCTTATTCCGGTCACAACGGTTATCTCGAAGTTACTTCTCAGTAGATATAGAATAAGATGAGTAGCGAGCTCGGCACCGCCACCCTCAGGCAAGTAGGGTTCCGTTACAACCAGAAGCCTAAGTGCTGTCATTCCTTAACCGCTCCAATGTCTGCTCTGAAAATTAGCCCCATCTGGGAGCGAGTTTTGGGTGCTTAAACAAAAAAGTGGAAGGCCTAACTCGGTATCTTAGTTCACGGACAAGCGAATAATCAGGGTACATCATGCTCCTCAATGCGGGGCACTCTCCGCACTCACTGAGGCTTGCAACACGCATAGGGGAACTTACCTTTAATTGCTATTCGCATGCCTTGAGGAAATTGCTAATGAAATATACCCTTGGAAGGTCTTGAAATACCAATGAGCAACAGATATCCATGAGGTAAAAGCTGAGAAAAACTAAACAACTTCGATACCACGCCGTAGAACAGATACGAAGGGTAGACATAATCCCACTCCAAGATAGTGAAGATGCCTTTACGCTGCTTTAAGAACTCAATTAAATTGCTCTTCGTGCAGAGGAAGTTAACGTACAGCCCGGGGAAATATTTCCGCGTGATAGCTTTGAGTACATTTTTCGAAATCATGAATGGCAGTGGCGTTGCTGTGTGAGGCTCTACGAACCCTCTGAGGTTTGGTAACTGGATCATAATCCAGTCGCTAACATGAATCATATCTTCCAAGCACTTGTCGAACTTTGGTAGGTGTTCAAGTATTGAAATCGATATCGACAGAGAGCCCTCTATTTTCCTGAATGGTAGGTACTGCGCATCAGCTCGCACTTTGTGAGCTGCAAGCGAGTTTTCTAATGCTTTTAAATCTATATCTACAGTAACCACTTTTTCGGGGTCACCTACGAATCTAAGCCAGGAGCTTCTGCCGCCACCTATGTCTATAACAACCCGGGGCTTTAGGATCTGGATGATAACACCGATAATTCTTGCTATATAGAAAGATCTGTAAAGCGAATACCTATGTGCCTGTTTGAATAACGTAAAGCGCCATAGAGATCTAATCATACCGCACCACAGTAGATAGATTTGGTGATCAGGCGAATCCCTGTTCTGAATGAGAGTTTTTAGCCATATTTTAGTTGCAACCCAAACCGACTACGTTTTTAACTCTCTCTGATCTTTCAATGCTTTAAGTGCTGGCCCAGTTGCTCCACTGACCCCGAAGTGTAGCTGCTCCAAGAATACTTATCGATGAAAGCCCTATACTTGGCTAGTAGCTCTGCGAGGCATCCATCCAAGATGCATTCACTTAATTTCGAGCTCCTTTACCGAGTACGCTAACTACGTCGTTTATGTATATGCAACTCCCAACCTTCGACCCAACTCCGAGCATCCTCTCACGAATGTTAGGTGAATAGTAGCACGCACTTGATTTGTAATAATTTTGTAACAGTTTAATTGGAAATATGATATCTTTATCTTCCGCAACTTTATCATACCTCCAACGATTTATACATCCTCTCTAACTCAGTGATCACTCTATCTAATACAAAGTTTTTAGCCCATTCCCTAGCCTTCTGGGACATTCTCTCACGAAGCCTTTCATTCGTTAGTAATGTTTCCATGGCTTCTGCAAGCTGATCAACGCTACCTGGCTCTACAAGTAACCCTGTCTCGCCATCTACGACTATTTCAGGTATGGCTCCAACTTTCGTTGATACTACAGGCGTTCCCAGAGCTTGTGCTTCGATGAGTACAATTGGATGATAGTCAGCTAGTGCTGGCAAACTAAACACTGTTGCTGAAGCCATCAATTCTATCTTCTTAGTCTCATCTACAGGCCCTAGAAAGCTCACGACCTTTTCCAGATCAAGGCTCCTCGCTAACTCACGTATGTACTTTCCATAAAAAGGATCTTCAGGTCCCGCTATCAAGAGCTTTGCGTTAGGAATTACATCTACTATTTTGCGAAAAGCCCTTACGAGCATATGAACGCCCTTTCTAGGAGTGATTCTAGCTAGAAAAAGCACCGTATCATTATATTTAAACTTTGGAACTTGTCTAACTAATTCATTAGGTATGTGGGGTGTGAAGACTATTCTTACTTTAGCTTCATCTATACCATATCTCTTGAGCCATAGCTTTTCCAACTTAGTATGTGCTACGAATAAGTCTATGTTACTAGAGATTATCTTTAGTGCATACATAACTGGTTTCATCATGAGTTTTTGTATGATAAAATCGAGCTCTATCTCCGGGTAATGTAACTCTGCTACCAACATATAGCCAACATCTTTCTTCCACCTAGCCAGCTGAAAAAGATGTGGATGGAGGTTATGCGCATATACTATTTCGGGCTTTATCTCAGCTATGGTCTCCCTCAACCCATCTAAAGTACGTGCATAACCTATTTTGAAACCACTGGGCTTAAGTTTGTGGATCACGACCCTCTCCCTATCCTCAACTCCGATATCGGTTATAGGCCTTTGGGTCGTGACGTCAAGGTTCGACGTAACCACATGGACTTCGTGACCCCTCCTAGCTAATTCTCTAGCAACGTTTCTAACGATCGTCTCGACGCCTCCTATAGATGGTGGGAAAGGATAGTATGTACAGACGATGGTTATGCGCATATTGTTAACCTATTCAAAGCCGCTCTATATATGCAATGAATCTTTTCTTAAATATCTCTTCGTCAAACATCAAAGCTCTCTTTGCGACTTCAGCAACACTAATGGAATGGCGACCCGAGAGGATCGAGTCAATAGCTTGTGCAAGCTCTTCAGGTTCTTCGAACCCAAGGCCATATTTTCCCTGTTCTAATATGTCTATCCATGGCCCGTTGAACCCTTTTCTCACTACCGGTATGCAACCTGCAGCCATTCCCTCGGTCACAGCTATTCCGAAAGGTTCGTAGTACGCTGGGTGCACTATCACATTAGCTTTCACTAGGCTTTCGAATATCTCTCTTCTTGCAGCGTTTACCCTTATCTCAACTTGCCCCTGCAACCCTAGCTTCTTCACCAGTCTCCTCAAGCACTCAAGATATCTGTCGTCGTAGCCGAAGCCCATTAGCTTGACTCTAATATTTTTTTTCTTCTTCAGTAACGTCGCTGCTTTAATTACATCGTCTATACCCTTCTCTGGCTGGATCCTCCCCACATACACAACCAAGTCCTCCTTGCTTCCGCCGAAACTATGGGTGTATTTCATTATCTGTTTAACTTGTACTGGCGGATAGATCTTAGCTAGGTGTCGTGGTCTCAATGCTTTGGATACGTGATCGTATGTCAGCGTCGAGTTGGTTACTACATAGATGTTTTCAACTCCCCAGTTTGTAAGGAAGAATCGTTTGAACAATACCGAATGTAGCTTCCATACGATTTTGCCCCTAAGCATGTCTCTGTAATGGTAGGGAACCAACTGGTTCAACAGTATTCTCGCCGCATGCGGATAATGTACGTAGACTAGGATCTTCTTCAGCTCTCGAGCTGGCTTCGGTATGTCGTCGAAGAATATCGTCAGGTCGTGCTGTTTCAGCTCGATAAACGCCTTCTTGGCCATAATGTAGATGTTGTAAGGATGCCTGATCGCTTTTGGAACTTCGATTTTTTTAATCCTGGGCTCATCGAACGATTCAGGGCTCCTTCCGAAGTACAGTGCAACTCTGCGCATACTCTCAGGATGGGATGTGTATAGGCTTACGGTGTGTCCCCTCTCGAGAAGAGCCTCAATGATATTCAGTGCAACTAGATCCCCCCCACCAGGGTGCTCAGCTAGGTTGTGGACTACTGCTATGTCCATTTACTTACTCCACATGATATCCTTTGTTTTTTTACATCTGAACATTGCTATCCACAGCCATAGCTGGCTTATCATCCAGGTTCTGAACGCCTTAAATAAGAGCGATATCATCCCAACCAACAATATCAATATTGCCAGCAAGTTGCTTGATAGAGCTGATGCTATGAAGAGTCCTATTGCTATCAGCATAAGCCAGGGGTTTACTAGGTGCATATATGCCTCAATATTCCATATCTTATCGAAGGGTGTCTTCCTATATATACCCAGCTTCTTCGCATAGCGTCTCGTATTCATGAAGTGCAGGACTAGATGCTGTGCCCTCCGTATCTTCCTCATAACTTCTCCTTTTCTGGTAGGCTCTCTAGCGATTGTATCATCTGCCTGTATGGCTCTGTAGCCCATGAATGCTATGAGCGATGCGGGCGTAGAGTCATTGTTACCTGTATATGTTGGTAAGCTACCTATCTTATTGAGAAGCTCTTTGCGGTAGGCTATGAACACTCCATTGTGTATTGGTGTGCTATGAATTTTCGACTCTGCCACCCGGACAACATTGTAGTAATTCCTGTATGTTTTCTCAATAGTATCCTTCTGCAGAGGTGCTATGCATGTTGTTACTGCTCCCACAGATGGATCCGAGAAGTAGCTGACAGCTCTCTTCAATGTGTCCTGCTCCCAGAAAGCGTCAACATCCGTGAATATCACGAGTTCAGAGTTAGTTGAGACATGCTTCAATGCGTAGTTTAGCGCTGGAACCATACCTCTTCTCACAGGTTCCTCAATGAGCCTGATGTTGAGTTCTGGATGTTCCTTCATCCACTCCCTCACTTTACCAGGTGTTTCATCGGTGCTCGCTGAGTCAATGACTATGATCTCCAGCCTACCTTTCGGATAGTCCTGCCCGTATATGTTGTCTAGCTTATCCTTGATTAACCTAGCTTCGTTGAATGTTGGAACTATGATTGTGACCTTCGGCTGGAAGTTCTGGTCAGTGCTTAAACCCCAAGGCCTATCCAGGTACTTCTTCCTCAGGTAGAAATAGTATCCCAGCGGAACCGTGAAGTGAACTAGCGCGAGTATTAAAGCAACAGTATCGAGTAGCGTGGGCTCCAGGTTCATATGTTCCTAAGCTCTCTCCCGCTTTGGCAGTTTTTCCTCAATAGCTATTGCTTTACTCAGAATAAACAGCATATAATCCGCTACTCCAGGTAACATAACATTCTATACCGCCTATCTCAACCTGGATCCTGCTACTGTTCTATTCCCAGTTGCGTCCAGAGTAGCCTACCCATATGCCCTGTACATCGGTGGGTTGTTCAGGTAGAATATCCCGATCGCCAGGAGCCTCTCCATGCTTTCGAGAGCTCTTCCAAGCGTGCCCATGCCCCTCTTGAGAGATATGAATATCCCGTAGAACAGGGCCCTCCCTCTGAGCGTGTGGAGCTCTATCTCCAGGAAGAGACTGAACAGTATCCCCTTCATGAACTTGGATCTTATGACCTTCCAGGCCCTCGAGACCATGAGGAGGGCCCTGCTCTCAGGCCTGAGGTCCCTCCATGCCCCCGTCCTGAGGGCCTTCTTGACGTACCTCTCTGCAACAGCCCCAGTTATCTCGTCTGGGAGCAAAATCCTCGCGAGGAGCTCCCTCGCCCTCTGAGAGAGCTTCTCCTCAGCTTTTCCCACCAGCCTTGCGGCTGCTTCCGAAAGGAAGGTCATGGAGGCCTCATCCTAAAGATCCGTTTGCCGCCTTGCTATATATATTTTGCAGATGGTTTTCCAGTGCAACAGCGGTGTCCCTTTTTTACTCGAAAGCTATAGCCATGTGCTTCCTGCTCGTTGGATCATGTGCAGAATAAGTCATCTGGATCGAAAAAGCAGCTTTTCATTCTTTCCGGGGATCCCTACTAGCTTTCCAAAAAAGCTTGGCTGAAAGCTGAGTGCATAGCTGTACCGAAAGCACATTCTTTTGAGAACCTATTGATAGGAGAAGTTCGTTTCGGCCTGCCTGAGAGGCGGGCACTTCCTGTCCTTATCGCTCAGGATTACGTTCTCCTTGATGGGCCAGGGGATCCCTATCTCAGGGTCGCTCCAGGCTATGCACCTCTCATGCTGCGCGCTGTACTCCTTCGTCACGAGGTACAGGAAGTATGCATCCTCGATCGCCTGGAAGCCGTGGGCGAAGCCGGGGGGTATCCAGAGGGCTAGGCCTGGCTCCAGAACTGCGGATGCAAACCTTCCGAACCACGGGGAACCCTTCCTTATATCAACTGCAACATCGAGAACCTTCCCCCTGATCGCGAAAACGAGCTTCCCCTGCTCCATTGGCCTGAGCTGGTAGTGGAGCCCCCTCACAACCCCCCTCCTCGAGAAGCTGAGATTTGCCTGGACGAAGTCGTATGGGATCCCTTCGGAGAGGAAGTCCGTCCTCTTGTAGAGCTCAGCGAAGAACCCTCGAAGATCCTCGAAGATCCTGTACTTTATGAGCACGACATCCGGTATCTCGAGCCTCGCAAACGATTCGAAGGGCATGGGGACCGCCTACCCGTACATCTTCTTCAAATCTTCATATGTCCTTATGAAGTCTTCTATGCTCCTCTCCGTTCTGGGAAGAGAGAGACCGAGGCTCTTTGCCTTCGAAGAGTCGAGGCTGGAGTCCCTCGGCCTCTTAGCTTTGAGCCCGGCCCTTTCGAGGGAAGAGGGCTTTACGAGATCCTCCTTCGCCCCAAGCTTCTTTGCGAGGAGGAGAGCGAACTGGTACCTAGAAAGCCTCTCACCAGCTATGTGGAGGATCCCAGAGATCTTCTCCTCGATCAGCACAGAGAGGAGATTCGCCAGCTCCGGCACATATGTTGGGGAGAGGTGCTGATCGGAGAACGCCTGGACCTCCCTCCCCTCCATAAGGCTTTCTAGAGCTCTGACCCCGAAGTTCTTCTTCCCGCTCGGGCTGTAGCCGTAGAGGCCGCTCACCCTCACAATACTGCTCTTCCCCTTCATTAAGGCATCGATAGCTGCTTCCCCGAGGAGCTTTGAGAGGCCGTAGTAGTTTATCGGAGCAGGTATGTCATCTTCGCTGTACATCCCTTTCCCCCCATCGAAGACGTAGTCCGTGGATATGTATACCAAGAAGATCCCCCTCGAAGCTGAAGCCTCGGCAACGGCCCTCGCACCGAGGTAGTTCACCTTATATGCAGCATCCCTGTTCAGCTCGCAGCCATCGACGTCTGTAAAAGCAGCAGAGTGAATCACGGCATCAGGCTTAACTTCATCGAAAACTTCGTTAACTCCTCCTGGCTCCTCGAGGCTCATCTTCACCCACGATGCTCCTTCGAGAGAGGGGGGCTTCTGCCTGTTGAATGTTGCAATTACCTCGTAGCCTCTTTCCGAGAGGACTTTAGAAGCCCACCACCCGAGGAGCCCCGTTCCCCCGGTTACGAGGATCCTCACCTTCTCTCCGCCCTCCAGGGCTCGTCCTCCAGTATGTATGTCCTGTCGACGAGAGGCTTCCACCACTGCTCGTTGCTAAGATACCACTGCACGGTCTTCCTCAGCCCCTCCTCGAGGCTCAATGAAGGTTTCCACCCGAGCTCCCTTACCTTATCACACCTCATCGCATACCTCCTGTCCTCCCCCGGCCTTCCCCTTACGTAGAGCATTTCCGATCCCGGATCCCTCCCCATCAGCCTCACTACGCTCTCCACGATCTGCCCAACTGTTGCGAAATGCTGGGCGCATACGTTGTAGACCTCGCCGTCCTTTCCCTTCTCAATTATGCTCGCGAGGGCCTCAGCGAAGTCCCCAACATAAAGCCAGTCCCTAACCTGCTTCCCGTCCCCGTAGATAGTAGCTTTCTTCCCGTGCATCAGCCTCGCAATGGTCCTCGGTATGAGCTTCTCCGGGTGCTCGTAGGGGCCGTAGTTGTTGCATGGCCTCACTATCCTGTATGGAAGGCCGTAGGTCCTTCCGTAGGCCTTGATGAGCATGTCTCCCGAGGCCTTAGAAGCTGAGTAGGGGCTCGATGGGTTCAAAGGCCAGGACTCATCTGCTGCCTCATCTGTTCCAGCAAGGTCTCCGTAGACCTCATCCGTGGATATGTGCACGAAGACCTGGATCCCCACTTCCTTCACGACTTCCAAAACTGTGAAGACACCGAATATGTTTGTCCTTATGAAGGAAGACGGCTCGTTTATGGACCTGTCCACGTGCGTCTCTGCTGCGAAGTTCACAACCGCATCAGGCTTGAACTCCTTGAGAACGTGGGCGAGGAGCTCCCCGTTCGCTATGTCCCCCCTAACGAACTCTATCCTCTCGATGACATCGCTGAGGTTCTCGAGCCTCCCCGCATATGTCAGCTTGTCGTAGACGAGGACTTCGGCCCTGCCCCCCATCCTTCCGAGGATGTGCCGAACAAAGTTGCTCCCTATGAATCCCGCTCCTCCAAGTACTGCGATCCTCATGAATGCACCACCCGGAATCTATATCTCAACCCTGCTGTAGTCGGAGATGGAGAGCCTCACTTCGCCGCGGAGCTCCCTCGAGCACCTGACACTGCTGCTCCTCCCGACTACGCTGTCCACCAGCCTCAGCCCGTTCAGATCAAGAATGCTCTGGTCCATGACCAGGGATCTCGAGACGGACCCGGAGAGGATCCTCGCGCCGCCTTCCAGGGAAACGTACTGCTCGACGACTGCCCTGCTCGCTACGAAAGACCCCTTCCCTATGTAGGCTGGGCCGTAGACCTTCCCCTCGACTACAGCTCCCTTCTCAACTATCGCCCTCCCTACCACATCCCCCTTCAGGTCCCCTTCTATCCTCGATCCTATGGAGTCGAGCAGGAGGTAGAGGGCCTCGAGCAGGCTCTCGGGAGTCCCCACGTCCTTCCACCACCCATCCACTGAATCGTAGAGAACCCTGTGCCCCCTGTCGATGAACCACTGGATGAGCTCTGTAATCTCGTACTCCCCCCTCCATGAAGGCTTAAGATCTTTGAATGCCTTCTCGACGAGGTCGGGGTCTCTGAACATGTATATACCTACAACAACCTTGTCAGAAACAAACTCCTTGGGCTTCTCTATCAGCTTTACTATCTTCCCCCCTTCGATGAGGGCCACTCCGAACCTGCTGGGATCTCTCACCCTGCTGAGAAGGACATAGGCATCCGGCTCCTCCTCCTCGAACCTCTTTGCATACTTGGAGATCCCCTGGGCGAGGATGTTGTCCCCAAGGTAGGTTATGAACGAGTCGTTGATGAACCCGTGCTCGATTGCTAAGTGGATCGCGTGGGCTATCCCGAGCCTCTTGAGCTGTTCGATGTATGTGAAGCTTGCTCCATACCTTGAGCCGTCACCGAGGAAATCCTCAACTATGTGGCCGAGGTACCCTATGACTATCCCTATCTCCCTCGACCCAGCCTCGACGAGGTGCTGTATCGGGTACTCTATTATTGCCTTTCCCAGCAGCGGTATAAGCTGCTTCGGCATGACGAGGGTGAGGGGCCTGAGCCTGGTCCCCTCCCCGCCTGCAAGGATCAGGCCCTTAAGCACCATTGATGCTCTCTTCCGATTTTGCTGTCAATCATAGCTAGTTGTGAAAGCTTCAGTATTAAACGTTTCGAAGCCTGCTGTATCGAAGGCTTTGAAAGCCCGATGGGCTAGACAGGTTATAAAACCATTAGAACTCTTACGAAAATCTGGGACTGTGAATGAGCCAGCGCTGCGGGGAAGGCGAAGGCGGAAATTCCTTGGAAAGCCCTCTGCTCTCTATGCTGTTCAGGTTCAGAGCATTCATAGGCATCATCTCGATCGCAGCTTTCGTCCTCATAATGTGGGCCGCTTCCCAAAGATATGCAACTTTTTCCCAGCCGTGGCTCGAAGCAGTCGACTACGACTTCTGGATGCTCTTTTCTTCATCCATCCTGGTCGCCCTCCTCGAGATAAAGCGCTGCAGAACCCGCTACATCCTCTCGAGCTACCTGCTGGCATGGATTGGGCTGTTCTCAGCAGTGCTTGGAAGGCTGTGCTCCTCAATTTACACGCTCATCGAAACGAGCTTCTATGCAAAGCTGATTGGGGGAGGCATAATAGATCTGACATCGTTCAGGCTCGCTCAGCTCATCATCATCGGAAACCTGCTCATTTCCGTCTCCTCTTCCGTAAGCACAATATTCAATGAGCACGCTGTTTTCAGCAGGAGGCTGACTGCAGAGGACCTGGAAGCATTCTTGAGGGGTCTCCAGGAGAAGTTCAAGGTTGAATGGGTTGGGGCCTCGGCCTTCGCTGTGGGCTTTCTCGTGAGGCTCTATCCCGAGCTCAGAACCGCTCTCCCTATCGGTTGGGACACCATAGAGTACATCTCAAACGCTCTGGACTTCGCATCGAGCCCAAAAATTGCAACGGCATATCCTTGGCTGGGCAGCTTCAGGAACCTCCCCCCTCTTTTAACTTATATCTCCGGTTTCACAGCATGGACGGGCTTGAGCCCCATATTGTTCTACAAGCTTTACCCACCAATCATGGCAGGGCTCCTCTCCCTCCTCTCCGCGATGATAGCATACAGGCTAACTGGATCAAGGGCCGCTTCCCTCCTCTCTGCAGTTGCTATCGCATTCAATCCGTGGATCCTAGGCCAGACCGAGCAGTGGCAGAGGCACATCCTTGGAGTTGCCCTGCTGATGCTATACTTCTACATAAAGGCTTCTAAGCCATCCCACAGCACTGCGCTTGAGGTTTCCGTGCTTGTGCTCATGGCCATGAGCTATGAGCTTTCCTGCTTCGCGGCAATTGCTATATCCCTCGTCGAGGCGGCCCGATCTAAA
Source organism: Fervidicoccus sp. SLHALR4 (assembly GCF_058692745.1). NCBI lineage: Archaea > Thermoproteati > Thermoproteota > Thermoprotei > Fervidicoccales > Fervidicoccaceae > Fervidicoccus > Fervidicoccus sp. SLHALR4. The sequence goes on from NZ_CP182483.1 coordinate 204,886, forward strand.
GGTCTGCACAGGCTCGCATATTTGATCCCCCTTTCATTGTCATCCATCCTCCTCCTATTCTACGCAGGCTATCCTTCCAGACCTGCAGCATCGTTTTCCAGCGAGGGGCTCTCGGTGGCTGGAGGCGGAAGGTTCAACACGGGTCTTAAGTTCACCGTCATCTCCATGCTCATGCTCATTCCATTCCTCCCCGCCCTCCCTGCTCTGAGGAAGAGCGATCCTTCCATCAAGGTTGCGCTTGCCATCTCCCTCGCTTTTTCCCTTTCCTACACCCTGTTCACCGTATCTATCACCCCCTACAGGTGGCTCCTCACCCTGATGACCCTCCTCACCCCCTACGCAGTATCCGGCCTGTTCAGCAGATCAAAGGGCCTTCTCGCGGTCTTCGCTATACTTATCGTGCTAGCCGGAACAGCCTATGTCTTCACGAGCAATGGATCTCAGAACTTCGAGTTGTGGAACGGAGCTTCTCCGGACTGGACGTCGTGGGGATACCCGTGGAGGATGGCCCCAGCTGTGAGCAACTTGACTGTTTATGAATATGCTGCGGGGGCAATCAAGGAGAAGCCTGCAGAGATACTGATGCCGCTCTCGATATACCCGATGATGCACCTGTACATAAGGAACTTCACGCAAGTCGCTATACTGAGCGGAATGCCGAGCCTCCAAGAAGCTGTATATCTGATGAACGCCACCGGGTCTAAGCTGCTCTACGTTGCGACGGCTCACAACCTCACAGATGAGCTGAATAAGATCATGAACAGCACTGAGCCTTCCAGTTCAGCGGAGAGCTGGAATACCTGGTTCAAGATTGAGGATCTGAGGATCGCCGAGCTATTCAGATCTCCGGATTTCACCCTCTACGAAGTTTCCATAGGAGAATCCGAGCACTAGGGAAAACCCTATCGATTCAGAAAGAGGCTCCGCGAGAATAAGCTAAAAGTCAAAGCGGAAGCGCTCTTCTGCAAGCTTGATCACCAGATTGGTGGTCAGCCTTTCGAAGCGTCTCCCATACAGCAAACTCACAATCGCATCCCCAACGTCCAGCTCAATTATAGGAGCTTTGTATAGGTCTATGCCCTCTCCCATTGCTTTCAAGAACCTCCCCATCCTCATCCCCATCCTCACGGCAGAGAATGCAATAGACTTCATGTTGCTTGGCACCCTCAGAAGAACCCTGCTCAGCTGGTGGGCAATTATGAGCCCCCTCCACCTGCTGTTTGCCATCTCGTTCAGAGCCATTCTAAATCTTATATTTAAATAAAGCTGAACAGGTTTGATCTTCCCGAAGGTGGCTGATCTCGCATGCTTCGCTGTGAGCAGGGGGATCGATGCTGAGCGAAATCCCGCGTTCCACAGCTTCAGTCCCAAGTAAACGTCATCCAAATAAGCATAAGTGAAATCGTAGAATAGCCTGTCGCTCCTTCCGAGAGCTCTTTCAAGAGCTCTGATCTTGTATACGGAGTACGCCCCATCCGGGTATGTTACGAAGAAGGCATTCTTGACGGAGGAGGAGTCCATGTCGCGAAAGGCTATATGCGGTGTGATGATTTCGCTGATGAAGTCTCCAGCAGTATCGATCCTGTTTGGGGAATCGTATTTCACTACAACCCCCTGAATTCCACCGAGGGATTCGTGGGTTTCAAGGACTTCCACCATGCTGCTGAGGCTCTGCGGGAAAGGGACTGCATCGTTGTTCAGGAGGACGAGGTACTGAGATCCCTTATCTCTCGCTGAGTAGCCTCGGTTTACTCCCCCCGCGAATCCCAAGTTCCTTTCAAGCTTCACAATCTTGAGCCTCACATTGCCGGGCTTCTTCCTTTCAGCGAACTCCTTCACAAATTCAAAGCTTCCATCATTGGAGCCGTTATCGACTATTATCAGCTCCAGCTCCGGGTAATCCAAGTCGTAGACTCCCTGTAGGCTCTCCAGAGCAGTATCGATGATGCCCATGCTGTTGTAATTAAGCCAGACAACTGAGGCTAGAGGTTTAGCCAGCTCCGCCCACTCTCCAAAGCTCATTCAAGTCTGCAGATATGCTCTGTCCCTTCAAAAGCCTTGCGCACCATTTCGTGCCACGCTGCTCTCTCAGTGATCTCTCGCTCCCGCAGCCCTCTCTATCAAGCTGACTTCCTCATCCACGATCTCCTTACCAGGATCTCAGCAAACCAACAGAGCTTCTCTCTGTGCTCCCAAATATACATTGAGGCTTCAGCTATTCCACAGCATCTGTTAAGAGCTCTTGACCTGCATCGAGGGGTTTTTTCAAGAGAACAGCAGAAGATCTCGGCTCTTCAGGAGAAAAGCCCGCGCGCTCCTCGGAAAAATGAGAGCTCTTGTTCAATGCTTTAAAAAAGGAGCTTCAAGCGCATCTCTGGAGGAGCTTCTCGAAGTCTTCTGATCCGAGGCCATCTGTTCCTGCACCGGCCTCAGCTGGAGTCTTGACCCTGGAGGCTATGAATTCCAGGCCGAGATCCTTTAAGATCTCCCTCAGAATCGTCTTTCCCTCTAATGTCTGCATCCTCAAGCAGTCAACGGGAATCTCTAGAGCAACCTCGAGAACTTTTCTGTCTAAATATGGACTGTATGCTTCAATGCCCAGAGCTCTCGCGATCTCGAACTCCGGGTACCTCCCTTGAAGGCCCCATTTCTTCGTCTTCTCATCTATTTCCTCCGAAGTGAGCTCTTTGTACATGAAGGAATATCCTGCAAACACTTCGTCGCCTCCGGAGCCCGTGTATATGCATTTGCAACCGCGCTCCTTTGCTGCTTCGATCGATGCGAGGAAAACGGCATCGTTCCTGTACTCTATGAAGTCGTCGTGCCCTCCCCTCTCGGCCATCTGCTTTATCAGCGGGATCTTTCTGCACATATAGTCATCATCGATCGCCACCGTCTCGAGCTCCATGTTCAAGAGCTTGGAGAGGCGCATCGAGTACATCATGTCCCTCGGAAGGCCCCCTCTGTAGTACGTCAGGAAGCCCTTGAGTTCTGTGCCGAGGAGGACTTTTGAAACGTAGGCAACGAGGCTCGTATCGATGCCGCCGCTCAGAGCTATGCAGTTGCACCTCTTGGATTCGAGGGCGTCCTCTATCCTATCGAGGAGGATCCTATGAAGCAGCTGTGCAGGGAATTTTGAGGCTCCTGCTCAAGCTCAGGCCACCTTCAGAATGCTGTACCCTCTTCCCTGCAGTAAAGACGGGGCATTCAGCTGTAATTTTTATTAATTTGTGAATTTTCATTCATATGAATGGTGGTTCATATGAAAGGGCTGATAGTCTGCGTCTGCCAGGGAACCTGCCCCTCGTTTTCGAAGATAAATGTGTTTGAGCTGGTGAACAAGTTCAGGCGGGAGAAGAAGGTGGACTTCGCAGCAATACACCCCCAGCTCTGCGCCAGCGACGGCGACAACTTCTGGAGGGTTCTCCTCTCGGGGAAGAACGGGATCGATAAGTTGGTGGTGGCCGGCTGCGCTCCTGACATGCAGATGAAGATGTTCAAGTGGGTGTTCAAGGAAACGGGGTTCGACGAGTCCAAGTTCAAGCCGGTCGAGATAAGGAACATGACGACCGAGGAGGCGGCGAGGGAGATAGAGAAGACGCTGGCGGACTGAGGGGAAAGCTTTGGCGAAGAACTGGTACCCAATAATAGACTACGATCTGTGCACAGGATGCCTGACGTGCTTGAACTTCTGCCCCCACGGCGTTTATAAACCTGGGGAAGACGGGAAGCCGAGGGTCGCTCATCCTGAGAACTGCGTCGAGCTCTGCAGGGGATGCCAGAAGGTCTGCCCATCGGGAGCGATCAGGTACTTCGGCGAATGATCTCTCAGAACAGTTTTCCACTCAAACGATTTTTCCGCTTGCACCTCATCCTGCACAGAGAAAAGCAGAAATGAAAGCTGCAGAATGATTTCTCGAGCTCGAAGCTGTTCGATCCTCCTCAAGCACCTCGATCCCTTCCCGATGCTTCGAGAAAAAGCTAGCGCTCGGGCGGGCTGATCCCAGAGAGGTCGCTGAGCAGCTCAAGGATCCCGTCCAGCAGAGCAGATCCCCTCTCGGTTAGGCTGTATACGCTGAATCTTCTCACCCTCTTCACTTCCACCAGGTTGAGCTCCACCAGCCTGGCCAGGTGGTGGGAAATCAGCGTTCTGTCCTGATCAAGGAGGTGAGCTATTACGCATGTCGGCAGTGAGGTCTGGCGGAGGAGGTAGAGGATCTTCAGGCGAGTAGGCTCCAGAACGGACCTCATCAGCCTGGAGAACTCTTCGAATTCCTCTCCCGGGAGGTTCAAGACCTTCTCCGCATCGAGCAGCTCGGGAAAAGATGAGCACAGCCCCGATGCCTCAACCTCCTGGATGGCTTCCTTCAGATAGCGCTGCTTCACAGCCCCAGCACCAAGAATAGAGGTGGGATGATGGACGTATAAATCTGTTCCTCTCCAGGGCTCATCGAGATTTTCATCTTCAACGGCTTTTCCTCAAGCTACCGCGGAGCTTCTGCTCTGATCACTCCTTCCGCGAAGATTCTTCTCCCTTTTGCGCAGGAGGGGAAACCAGATTGATCAGGTTTTCCAGGTACTCCTTTCTCGAGATGTTCGCTGGAGGGTTGAGCGTGTAGCACATGAGCCCTCCGAAGAACGACCTGATCCTGGTCACGCTCTCCTTCCCCGCATCCCCATACACCTTCTCTGCAGCTCTCTCCAGAAGCCCGCTGCATATGCCTCTCAGCTCCTCCTTCATCTTCTCGTTGACGTTAGAGAGGGCAAGCGTGTTGATGAATAGAAGCCTGTTCACTTCATCCTCGTACTTCTTCAGGTAGCTCTTCCCGATGCAATAGAGCAGCTCCTTTCCCCTCAAGCCTGAATCGACGCACTTCCTTATAACATCCGAGGGGAGGGCTCTTTCTGCTACCCTGACCACGAGCTCCTCCTTTGTCCTGAAGTGCCAGAAGACGAGGCCTTTGGAGACCCCTGCCTCTTGTGCTATGAGCTGAACAGGAGCGTTGAAGTAACCGTACCTCGCGAAGACCCTGGCGGCAGCCTCTATTATCCTCTCCTCAGCATCTCTGCTCCTTTCCAACTCTTCCACCATCATTGCATTCAGCGAGGAGAATTATAAATCTTTACTAATTGGTCAAATTGACTGATTAGATTGACTGACCAAAAAGTATAAAAGTACTCTGAAGTAAAGGGGGATCAGCTTGCTGTGCAAGGCGGACTGGATGACTTCGGCGAACGCTCTGAGCGAGCATTTGAGGAAGTATCTCATCCTCTACACGATCGCATCGATCCTGATTGCTGTTCTGGCGGGGGAGAAGTTCAAGCTGTTCTCGAGCATGAGCAACCAGATTTATTCCGATCTAGTGGAAGTTCTGGCAATAATGACCATCCTGCCCTCAGCCGTTACGATGAAGGGGGGAGAGCTGATCGAGGTTGCAAGGAGCTTCAACAAGTTCAAGGTTTGGATGAGGGGGATCCTGATGACTCTGGCATCTGCATACATACTTTCCCCTCTGCTTGCTTGGGCTTTTTCCTACATATTCAGCAACAAACTTGTTGGGCTCGGATTCTTCCTGGTCAACACGGTCCCCGGTTCTTCGGGCAGCCTCGGCTACGTGATGCTCGCATCGGGGAACATGGAGCTTGCCGTAATGCTCGTGATGATCCTCACTTTTCTCACCCTTGCGGTTACCCCTGCATACATGGCGCTCTACAGCTCAGCGATAAAGATGGAGATACCCCTCGCTACTATCGTAGAATCTCTCGCCATAGTCTTGGTTCTCCCCCTCATAGTCGGCCAGCTCATAAGGTACTATGCTTCGAAGAAGAAGTCCACAAGCTATGTAGATAAAACCCTCAAGCCGTATCTCTCCACAACAACGATGCTGAGCATGCTCGCCCTCATCTTCTTCCTGTTAGCTAGAAAGACAACGGTTCTCATAAAAGAGCCGTGGATAGCCGGTTCGATTTTGTTGTACCAGACCATCCTTACGCTGATCACCATAGGAGCCCTGCTTCTGCTGGACAGGTTGCTGCGCTTATCCTATGCAGACCATCAGACTGTAGCCTTCCTGACGATAACGAAAAATGCGAGCGTAGCTGCAGCGATAGCTACAACCAGCATGAGCGGAGGCATGGCTGCGCTTTCCCCCGCGCTCGTCCCAGCTATTCAGCCGGTGCTGGCCATCCTCTACCTGCACATGGAGGGGTGGGTGAAGAAGTATTTCCCGTCTTCTCCTTCCGACGAGAAGCGAGGCCTCCAGCATGCACAGCAAGGCAATAAAAAATAGCATTGGTGAGATTCATGAGCGAGAAAAAATTCACACTGCTACCGCACTGCAGCACTTATGCCCCCAACCTCATAATAGTCGCAGCGTGCGACGGCGCTTCCAGTACAGGGCAGATAGGGAATGAGGTGGCCCGTATCCTCACGAATAGGTACCCGCAGCTTGTGAGGATGTGCTGCCTTTCAGCCGTAGGAGCCGGCTCGCAGCTTCATCTCAAAATATTCCGCGATGCGAAAGCGGTCATAGCAATAAACGGCTGCCCTCTCAAATGCGCATCCAACGTGCTCAGGAAGAACGGGGTAGTGCCGACATATGAAGTGACGGTATCGGAGCTTGGCATAGCCAAGCAGCCAACGCTGGACTTCGACCAGGAGACCGTGGAGGCAATAGCGAAGAAGATCAGCGAAGAGTTCATCTCTAAATTCAAAAACAACTCTGCATGAATGAGCTGTAGCTTCAGCTCTGAAAATTTTTTCCGAAGGAACCGAGAAAAAGGTTCTCTCAAACGCTGGAAGTATAGAGCTGATAGAGCAAAAAATCAGCTCCTGTACAGAGCTTTCCTGAGCCTCAAAGCGACGCTGACCAGCGTTATCATTATGAGGACTTCTGTGAGCGGGCCTATGACTGCGGCAAAAGCATGGTTGCTCCCTATGCCGTTAACCTTAACCGTGCCTTAATGTTTCGAACAAAGCTGACCTCATCCCGCTCTAAAGGGGAAAGGTTCCCTTCAGGGCAGAGAGGAGGTCGGATTCTCTGATGACTCAACTTTATCAAGTAACATTCAACGCAGGGTTTTGGTGCGGTTTCTGGTTAGCAGGTCTTTTAAGATTTTTGTAGGTTTATTAATGCTCTTCTTGCTTTTAGTTCTATTAAATATGCTGATGGAGTATACCTAATAAACTTATAACTTATAAGCTCTGAAGCATTATAGATATTGTGATGACCCCTAGCTTCCGAGACCCACGGCTGTCCGTGGGGAGGGGGCTAGGGGAAACCGTGATGAACCGCCTACGGAGACCTAAAAGGCCGCAGACAGGAAACGGCTGCTACAAACACTTCAATTCTATATTCTATGGATGTGAATGCTCTGCAGTATTGAAGGTATAAACTGCACATCAATTGAAGGTACTAACAAATCAGATGCGTGAGGGAAACAATTGTTTTGGATTGTTAATAGCAGGCTCCTAAGCAGACTATCTTCAAAGTTTATGCTCTCTTCTGGCCGGCATCTTTAGGTATGGTCAATTTATGTACTCACAAAATAAGACTTATAAGTTTTGACAAGACATATATTATTTGATGCTACCATGTCGGTCAAGATTACTGTCAGGATTCCTAGAGAACTTAAGGAAAGAATGGATAGATTTAGAAATGTGAATTGGAGCGATGTTATTCGGAGAGCAATAGAGGAGAAGGTTCGCGAAGAAGAAGTCGAGTGGGCTCTGAAGGTTATGGACGAGATCTCCCGCAAAGCAAAGCCCGAGAAGCCTCTAGCCGAAGTAATCAGGGAATACAGGGATCGCAGGTGAAGACGAGGCTCGTCCTTGATGCAAGTGCTGTCGCCAAATGGTTTGTTGAGGAGGAAGAGTCCAGAGAGATGCGAAGGATTAGAGATCTCTATTTAAATGGCCGACTCACCATATATGTTCCTTCGCTACTTTTCATTGAGCTGGCAAACGCTCTGAGATATGTTGAAGGATTAAACTCGACGGATGTCATAAATGCAGTTGAAGCGCTGAAAAGCCTTCGTCTAGAGGTTGTGAGCGACCTAGAGGTTTTAGATAAAGCTATCGAGGAAGCCTTCAGCCACGGCATAACCGTTTATGATGCGGTATACGTAGCTTTAGCAAGAGCTACAGGCTCCAGATTGATAACTTACGATAAGGAGATGCTCAGCAAGTTCAGCGATACAGCTGGAAAAGCAAGTCAGATCATCGATGAGATAAGCCATGATCACTAAAATTGCTCACTGAGCTGCTGCATTGAGAAGCCTGCTCACACCGCTATCGGTGCCACAGCGATCGATTAGTTGGATTATCAGCTCGGCTCTCAGCTTCCTACTCTCTCATCGATAGGCTCGAGCCTCATCCTATGACGAAGGTCTCCCTCAGCTCTTTTCCTTCCCTGAACCTGTCAGGAGAGTAGGGAGCCATGAGCCTGCTGACCTTTCCCGTGTGGAGGTGCTCTGCCAGCAGCTTTCCGGAAAGTGGACCGAGCATGAAGCCGTGGCCGCTGAAGCCTCCTAGAGCATAGAGGCCTTCTGGCCATTCCTCAGATCTGCCAATGATGTGAGACCTGTCCGGGGTCATTTCATAGTAGCCGCTCCAAACCCTCATTATCCTTACAAGGGATCCGCCGACGAGAGCTTTGGAGAGCCTGCGGGCGAAGCTCCTCATCCAGGCGAAGGTGTTTCCCAGATCCACTGTTCCCTTGGGCTCTGTCCCAAGCGCCGTAGATCCTATTATCTCCCCCTTCAGAGTCTGCGAGAAGTACATGTGGAGGGAGGAGTCGACGACGAAAGGCACTATCCTGAAGGCGTAGGCCTCGGTAACAGCTATCTCCTTCCTAACCGGCTCAATAGGTATCCCGAGGCCCAGCTTTTCCGAGAGCTCCCCCAGCCAAGCCCCGTTCGCGAGAACGGCTCTCTCCGCCTTCACTTTGGAACCGGAGACCGAGAGGTAAGCAACCTTTCCTCCCTCGATCTCTATTCCTTCGACGGGGGAGCGCTCGAATATCTTCACCCCCAGCTTCCTGGACTTCCTCTCCAGGCCGAAGATAACTGCATCGGGGTGTATGGACCCATCTTCCTTCCCGAAGAACCCTGCGATGATTTCCTCCCTCCTCCTCAGGAAAGGAAACCTCCTGTAGAGCTCTTCCGGAGGCATCTCCTCGAGGGGCACCTTCCACCTGGAGAAGAGGGCGTTGGACTCCCTGAGCACTCTGTAGGATGCCTCGTCCGAAGCTATCCAGAGGTATCCAGATCTCGTGAAGAGGGTGTTCATCCCCGTTATCCTGCTCAGCTCTCTCAGGTACTTCGCCGACTCAATGGCGAACTCCAGGTTCCTCTCGTCCCCGAAGTGCACTCTGTACCTCCCCGCATTCCTGAGGGAGGATCCGTACCCAAGATGCCTCGCCTCGAAGACGCATATATCTTCTCCCTTCCCCTGGAGGAGGGCCAAGTTCATAGCTAGAGAAAGACCTGCTACGCCTCCCCCGACTACAGCTGTCCTGCACTCCACGGGGATCACCTAGGAGAGGAATGCTGCTTCAACAGGCTCGAGGGGAGGTCTCTGCCTGAAGCTGCCGAGGGAACCAAGGGAAACCCTCCTGAAGTAGGAGAGCAGAAGAGCTGCGGAGAACCTGCAGATCCTCCCCTGGCAGCTCCCTGTCCCAAGCGCTGTGAACCTCTTCAGCCTCTCGAGATCCCTGTAGCCCATGTCGTAAGCTCTCAGCAGGTCCTCGAGGGTTACGTCTTGGCAGGGACAGACGAACTTCATGCCCCCTGCGCTCCTCGCGAGGAGGAAGAGTGGAGGATTTTCCACAATGACTTCCCCTGGATCCTGGAGCTGCTTCGAGTCCCTTATCTCTTTGAGCCTCCTTTCATCTTCGCTTGAAAGGTTTCTCCCAGCCATTAGCTTTGCCGCAAGCTCAGCTTCCTCCTTGGCGAGCTCCCTCGGAGTTCCCGAAGCTTCGCCGAAGAAGAACACCGACTTCGAGCCCTCGATCCTCATTGCCTCATCTGTTGCTGCCGTTACAGCTGCTATCCTGCGGGAGAACGTGATCGGGGATCCCAGCTGGAGAAGGGGCTCTATCTCGGGAACAGCCCTGAGGGCTGAAGCCAGCAGCTCCGCCTCAAAGCCCTCAGATCCTGGGGACCTCACCTCTATGCCCTCCAGCTTCGGATACCCCTTTGCCTCTATCTCCTGCGCTGGAACTGCCCCTGCTTCTCTAGCAGCATCGCTTCCTGCGAAGCTTCCAACTGCGATGGGGATCACCTCCCTCATCCTCGAGAGCTCCTTCGCTGTCTCGAGCCCTCTCTCATCCCCAACGAGGACAGCGATTTTCTTCACATTCCTTAAGGCAGAGTGCTCCCCCATAAGCCTCAGGGCGAGCTGCGAGCTCACTATTCCTGGGAGGTCGTTGTTCTCAAATATCGGGAAGGCGTCCCTCATCCCAGTGGAGAAGGCGAGCTTCCCGGCCTTCAGCCTGTAGATCTTCCTCCTCTCCCTGCTCAGCGCATACGCTCCATCCTCAAACATTCCCAGATAGGAGGAATCCAGCACCTCGACTTCTCCAGCTAAGCTCTCTCCAGCCTCCCTCTCCAGATCTTTCAGGGGGCGGGTGGGGATCATGATTATTTTACCCTTCGAGAGCTCAGCTGAAGCGTTGGCGAAGCTGACAGCGCTCCCCTCTCCAGCAATGACTAGGACCTCAGCGTCCAGCTCCTCCTCCTCGGAGCCCCCCTCGAGATCAGAAGAGGGGAGCTCGGGGTTCCCGCTCATCGATGCGATCTTTTTCCACGAGAAGCTCCAGAGCTTCCTGACGAGGAAGCTGTGGTAAAAGCCAGCTTTCCCCAGCTCTTTCCTTATTGAAGCGATGAGCCTGCTCGAGAACTCTGGAGAAAGCTTTTCAGCTTTGTGCGGTGAGTACAGGTAAGAAGCGCTGGGGGTCTTAGCTCTCATCCAGGGGCACCAGGCCTCGAGGTAGAAGGGGGCCCTCGGCCTCTTCAGCTTTGGAGAAGAGGAAGTGGGGATAACTTCTTCCCTGAAGAGCTCCGCGAGCGGTGAGAAGTCCAAAGCATTCCTCCTCAGGCGCCCTGGTTGAAGAACTCCAGTATCGATGCAGCTACGTATTCGAGGTCCTCCCTGGTCAGGAGCGGGTGGACGGGGATGCTGAGGACTTCCCTCGAGACCTGCTTCGAGACGGGGTTGATGCTCTCAGGATAGCCGAGAGCCCTGTATGCGGGGTGGTCGTGAACCGGGTATGGGTAGTGGATCGCAACCCCTATCCCCCTGCTGCTGAGGTGCTCCACCAGCTTGTCCCTCAGCTCGGAGGGCACTCTTATAACGAATTGGTGGAAGACGTGCTTGTAGCCAGGGAGCTCAGTTGGGAGGACTATCTCCTTGACTCTCGAGAGCTTTTCGATGTAGAACTTCGCGTTGCTCCTCCTGATCTCGTTCCACCTGTCGAGCTTCCTGAGCTGAACCCTTCCGATGGCTGCCTGCATCTCTGTCATGAAGAGGTTGCTTCCTATCATGTCGCTCACGTACCTCTTGGCCTCCCCGTGCTTCCTCAGCTTAAGCAGGAGCTCGTAGACGCTCTCGATGCTTGTTGTAACCATCCCTCCCTCCCCGGTCATCATGTTCTTCGTAGCATAAAGGCTGAAGGCTGAAGCGTGCCCTAGAGATCCTACCTTCACACCATCGATCTCCGCCCCGTGCGCCTGCGCCGAGTCCTCTAGGACGAGCAACCTCCTGTCCTCGGCTATCTCGTTTATCGCCTTCATATCTGCTGGGTGCCCGAAGAGGTGGACCGGTATTATTGCTCTCGTCCTCCCGGTTATGAGCTCGTTGACCGATTCCGGGTCTATGCAGTATGTCCTCTCATCGATGTCAGCGAAGACGGGCCTCGCTCCCACATTGACAACTGCGCTTGCAGTGGCAATGAACGTGAAGTCAGGGACTATGACCTCGTCCCCGCTCCTCACTCCTAGTGCTTTGAGGGAGGCTTCGAGAGCAACTGTGCCGTTCATCACGCTCACTGCGTACTTCGTCCCTATGTATGAGGCGAACTCCTTCTCGAAGCTCTCTGTCTCGGCCCCCCTAGTGAGCATGCCGGACCTCAGAACCCTGACTACTGCTTCAACCTCCTCATCTCCTATTATGGGCTTAGAAATAGGGATCTTTGAGACCACATCCCATCACCTTTTCTCGAAAGCATTTCGGGAAGTCTGCTCCCCTCCAGCAATGTCCTCGTTTGCCGGGGAACAGCCACGTGAGTCTTTGATTTCTGAGAATATATTATCTTTTCTCTTCTTTTTTAAACAAAAAAATTGCTCTGAAAAAAGGAAAATCGCGCTCTGATTTTTTCAGCTTTCCGACATGCTTTAGCAAAGGAAAGACCTTCAGTCGAGGGGAGAGAGGCCGGAGCTCATTATGTTCCTGAACTCCAGGTTGGTCCTCTTAGGCTTCATGAACCATATCGTTATCTCTCCGTTCTCCCTTTCCATGTTCTTTATGTTGAGCAGTATGCCCTGCTTCTGCATGAAGTTTAGGAACTCGTCTATTACCGATTCGGAGTAGAACTTGAGGGTGAACTCCTCAGCTACTGCCTCTCCAGATGCAACCTTCTTGGCTGCTTCGAGGGGCTCGAGGAGGAGGGCTTCTCCGAGCCTCCTCATCCTCTCCCTCAAAACCTCCTCGCCAGGCTGCTCCTCGAAGTTCTTGAAGACCTCCCTGAGGATCCTGGGAAATATGTAGGTCTTCCCCTCGTCGAACATGTACTTCATCCCCTCCGCAATGTCCCCGATGTTGGTGGCTGAGGTGGTGTACTTGAGGGGAGGAACCCTGTTCTGGGGATCCTTGAGGACTATGCCCTCCCTGTTCTCCGACTCCATCTTCTTGACTATATTCATTATCTCCTCTGTCTCATCCTTGCTGAACCTGCCCAGCTCCCTCACGCAGTCCAGCCCGAAATCGCTGCAGAACTTCTTCTTCGAGTCGATGGGGAGGTAGGACCCGTCCTTCATGACATCGATGACGTAGAAGCAGAAGCCTTCGCACTCGGGGTACCTGAACCTCGTGTAGGGGTTCTCAAGCCCCACGACCTCAGCAACGGTGGTGTATCCTTCGATGTCCTCTATCCCTCTCTCAGCGAATATCCTCTCCACCCTATGGGTTGTGTAGGGGCATATGTATCCCCCCCTCGTGAGAGCAAGGAGCTTCCCCGCATAGCTTACTACCCTCACGTTGTAGCCGTTCAGCTTCTCCTCGACAACTACTTGGTCCTTGAAGTGCTGGGGGACAGCGGTTTTGAGGAGGAGGATCCTCGATATCTGGGGATACCCCGGAACGACCCTTGGAATATCTTCGTTGTGGAAGATTACAGCTGTCCCCTCAGGATATGGGCCGATGTCCCTCTTGAAAACGAGGTACTCGAGGTCCCCGTAGGAAGACCTCCTGAGGCTCTTGGACTTGAGGAGCCTCCTGGCCCTTATCTCGGTTATGTTCAGGGCCTTCGCCAGAAGCTTGTAAGTTATCATTTCATCTCTCCTTCCGGTCAGTCAGGGGATTTCTCTTCATTACTCTCCAGCTCAGTATACCATCGTATCATCATGCCCAAGCTCCTTTTCTTCTTTTTTCTAACCAATAAATAAATTATTTTCCTTCTCCGCTGCTCCTGTAGAGCATGAGCTTTAGCCTCTTCAGGCCCTCGAAAAAGGATGGAGGGTCAACAGCGATGACTCCCATCTTCTCGGCCATCCTCCTGATGCCCTCATCGTTGGTAACGAGGGTTCCCTTGAGCTCGTATGCCAGGATCACTGCATCGAAGTCCTCTGGGCTGTCCACTATACCCTTCCTCATTATCTCCCTGAACTTCTCCCTCGCCTCGTGTATGAGCTGGGCCTGCGCCTCCTCCCCCCTGCCTCCCGATGCTCCAGCCCTCAGCGCCTTCTTTACGAGATCTTCAATGAGCCTGAGGCCCCTGTAGGTCCTCACCCTTACAGAAGATATGTACTCGCTCATAATTATTGCCGGGATCTTCGTTGCGAGCATGTCGGGAGCCTTCACGATTATCCAGGAGAAGAGGTCGTTGAGGGATTCGAGGGAGACTCCATTTGAGAAGAGGTACTTCCTCATTTCCCCGGCCATCGAGGGAGTCGTGTAGAACTGGAGATCGAGCCTGAAGCGCAACTCAGCGAAGAGAGAAGAGATCCCCTTGATCGTGGCCTCAAGGCTCTCGGAGCCGAAGAAAGCCTTCAGCCTCGGATCTGTGAATGCGCTCGTGTCCACCACGTATATTGAGAGGACCTTCCTCGGAAGAGGCCCGCTTTCTTCCCCCGTAGCTTCTCACCTCTCAGCTCTTTTCTTCCTCCCTCTCGAAGGCATCGGTAAACAGCATTCGAGCTCAGCCTTCTCGGAGGCGACTTCGTTGCTTACCTTTCCTGTGATCATGCTATCCTTCTGCCGCCTTATTTTCGATGTTCAAGATATAATTCATCGCTATTGGAATATATACAATACTGTTCGGCCGAGCTTGATGAGCTGGCATGCGTTATTTCCTTCCGCTGAGCGATAAGAGGATGGAGAGCTCATTTGAAACATTTAAATTGTTCATTTCTCCTTCCTTATTGTTTGATAAATCAGCGTGGTGAGCTAAGCTGGAGAGCTTCAGCGAATTCGACATCTCGATTTCGAGGAAGTGGTCAGAGTTCTGGGAAGAAAAGGGGATCAACCAGAGCAATCCTGAGAAGGGGAAGAAGAAGTTCTTCCTGACAGCTGCATATCCATACACCAACGGCCCCCTCCACCTCGGGCACGGGAGGACGTACCTGATCCCGGACATAGTTGCGAGGTACAAGAGGATGAGGGGCTTCAACGTCCTCTTCCCCATGGGTTTCCACTTCACCGGGACGCCGATACTCACGGCAACCGAAGCCCTCCTCAACAGAGATGAGGTCCTCCTCAGGGAGTACAGGGAGCTGTACGAGGTAAGCAGCGAGGATATAGAGAAGATAAAGACGCCCCTCGATCTTGCGAGGTACTTCAAGGGAAGGGCGGAGAAGGACATGAGAGATTACCTCCTCTCCATCGACTGGAGGAGGAAGTTCACAACCGTAGACGAGGAGTACAGGTCATTCATAAGGTGGCAGTTCCAGAAGCTCAGGGAGAGGAACTACATAGTGAGGGGAACGCATCCTGTCGGGTGGTGCCCAGTTCACCAGATGCCCGTTGGGATGCACGACACGAAGGGGGACGTGGAGCCCGAGATACAGGAGCTCACGCTCATATTCTTCCCATCGGAGGAAAACCTCGTTTTCCCCGCTGCGACCCTCAGGCCGGAGACTGTTTTTGGAGCAGTGAACATCTGGGTGAACCCAGAGGCGAGCTACGTAGCGGCGAGAATAGAAGGCAAGATGGTGGTGCTCTCTGAGAAAGCATACAGGAAGATCTCCTTCCAGAAGAAGAACGTTGAGCCTCCTGCTTCTCGCTTCAAGGGAAAGGACCTTGTGGGGAAGCATGCGGTGAACCCAGTGACTGGGAGGAAGATCCCTGTTCTCCCCGCCTCCTTCGTGGACGAGGGCTTCGGAACGGGGGTTGTGATGAGCGTCCCAGCCCACGCCCCATACGACTACGTTGCCCTGAAGGAAGCAGCAGAGGGAGGGGGAGAGCTCTCGGAGGAGGCCAGGAGGATCCGCCCTGTGAAGGTGATCTCCCTCGAGGGCTTCGGAGAATTCCCAGCGGAGGATGAGGTGAAGCTCCTCGGAATAAAAAGCACGGAGCAGAGGGACCTACTCGATAGAGCTACTAAGGAGATCTACCTGAAGGAGTTCAGCGAGGGCGTCATGGATGCTTCGATAGTTGAGCTGGCTGAGGGGAAGGAAGCAAAGGAGTTCGCGAGCAGCATAGCTGGAAGGAGCGTTAAGGAAGCAAGGGAAGCGCTGGTGAAGTTCCTGAAGGAGAGAGGAGAGGCTGACTCCTTCTACGAGATAGCGAACGGCCCCGTCTACTGCAGGTGCGGGAACGAAATAGTTGTGAAGATACTGGAGAACCAGTGGTTCATAGACTACGAGAACGAGGAGTGGAAGGCCGAAGTGAGAAAAGCCTTGAGCAGGATGGAAATAGTTCCTCCAGAGTACAGGGGCTGGTTCGAGAGCGTTGTGGAGTGGCTCAAGAAGAGGGCATGCGCTAGGAGCAGGGGGATGGGTACTCCCCTGCCCTGGGACGAGAAGTGGATAATAGAGAGCCTCAGCGACTCAACAATTTACATGGCATTCTACACGATGATCCACAGGATAAGGAAGCTCGGCATCCCTTCAGAAAAGCTCACAGAGGCCTTCTGGGACTACGTGCTTCTTGGCAAGGGGGATCCGGGGAAACTGGCTGAATTTCTGGGAGTGAGCGCAGAGGAGCTCGAGGGGATGAGGGAGGAGTTCCTGTACTGGTACCCGCTCGACAACAGGCACAGCGGAAAGGACCTCATCCCAAACCACCTCACCTTCATGATCTTCAACCACGTCGCCATTTTCCCTGAGGAGCTGTGGCCTAGGAGGATAGTCGTGAACGGCCACATAATGGTTGAGGGGGAGAAGATGAGCAAGAGCCTCGGGAACTTCATCCCCCTCTTCAAAGCAATGAGGGAGGTCGGGCCCAACTCCCTCAGGCTCGCCCTTGCCTACTCAGCGGAGATAGGGAACGACGCGAACTACAGCAGGGATCTCATACCTGTCATCCACGAGAGGCTGCGCAGGATAATGGAGCTTGCAGAGCAGATATTCAGCAGCAGGTCTGGAAGCACTGAGGTTGGGAGCGAGGAGAGGTGGCTCGAGAGCGTCTTCAGGAGGAGGATATCATCGATAACTGAGAGCATGGAGAATTACCAGTTCAGGGATGCCTCCATAGGGATCTACTTCCTGATAGAGCAGGACATAAGGAAGTACATGTCTTTGAAGGCATCGCCGAACTGGGAGCTGCTGAGGAGGATGGCGGAGGAGTGGATAAAGATGATGGTCCCCATCACCCCAGCCTTCGCTGAAGAGCTCTGGCACAGAGCAGGGAAGCAGGGCTCTGTGGTTCTCGAGGAGTGGCCCGACCCGAGCAGGTTCAGCAGCCACCCGGAGGAGGAGATAGCTTTCGCGGTCATCGAGAGGATAAAAGAGGATGTGGAGAGCATCAAGGGAGCGCTGAAGAGGGAGCCAAAAGAAGTCGTTGTAGTCGTCGCCTCGAAGAGCAAGGGAAGGGCTGTCTCCGAGATTTTCTCCTCCCTCAGAGAGGGGGCGCAGATGAAGGAGCTAATGAGGGAAGTAGGGAAGGCAAATCTCGGGACAAAGCCGCAGGAGGCTGCGAGGTACCTCTACGAGTTCTACCAGAGCCTTCCTGAGGATCTTAGGAATCGACTGGCGGAGGGGGAGCTCGATGAGCTCGGGCTGCTGAGGGGGCTCTCTTCGGCAATCGAGAGAGAGGTGGGGTGCAGGGTGAGGATACTGAGCGAAGATGATGAGGAGGCTGCAGATCACGTTTCGAGGAGGAAGCCGATACCTTTCCGCCCCACCATAAGCCTCATTTTCTGAATCCTGCGCTATTTGAGGAGGAGGAAGAGCTCATCTCCGATCTGGAACAGCTCGTGGTAGGCGAAAACCCCTCTCTCCTCCAGCTCCCTCGCGAGGGATGAGAGGAACCTTTTCTCCCTCCTCTCTGTGGATCCCCCCTTCACCAAGCTTTTCAAGGGCTCGCTTATCAGGAAGGCCCTCGATGGTATCGATTCTATGAAATCGACAGCGTTCACCCTCTTCGTCCTCTGGAGGACCCTCAGCGTCCTGAGGAGCAAAGCAAGATCGACCTCAGATACCCCGAAGCTTTTTAGGAGGGCCTCGAAGTCCGTCTCAGCTGCGTCAGCGAGGACCGGGAAGAAACTTATCCCCTCTGCTCTGAGGGAGCTGAGATTCTCTACTATCTTCTTCCTCGAATCTACAGCTATGTAGAGGGTTCCTTTCGGCAGCTTCGGTAGGAGGAACTTGGGAAACTCTCCGCACCCTATGTCGAGGACGCTCCTTCCTCCCATCTGCTCCAGAAGCTTCATGATGAAGGCAGCGATCTCCCCGATCCTCTCCCCCCTCTCCTCAGTGCTTACTTCTCCTCTTTCTCCGCTGAACCTCCTCCTCTCGTAGTACATGATCCTCTTGAGCCTCTTGAGGAGATCCCTGTACTCCCTGAGCCTCGTGAGCTCAGAGGGATCCTGGCAGGAAGAGCACCTCCTCAGCAGCTCGGCGAGCTCCCTGCTCTCAGCTATCTCCTCCCTGTGCCTCTCAACGATTTCCTCCCCGAGGTCCTCGGAGAGCTTTTTCATTATTGCCCTCAAGCGCTCCTCCATTTTAAGCACGCTTTCCCCTGCAGATGCTCCACTCATGTATTCTCGGTGCATGCCGCGAATATATTTTAGGGGGAGCCGGTGCCTGTGAAAAAAGATTGAAAAAGATACAGCATTTCAACAAAATTTATGAAAATTTTTTCTCATTTGGCGCAAAAATCTTTTATTTGTTGATGCCTTATTAGACAGATCATTAAAAGGGTTTGGAGCATGAGCGAAAGCTTCGTTGAGGAGGTAAAGCAGAAGAAGATAAGGTGGATAAACCTCTTCCTCACCGATCTGATAGGGCAGCTTCACCAGGTTACTATTTCTTCCAACCAGCTCAGCGAGAGGACACTGAAAGAGGGCTTCGGAAAGCTCGACGGGAGCAGCGTTCCTGGCTTCAAGGAGATATTCGAGAGCGATCTGGTGGTGAAGATCATACCTGAAACCTTCAGGGAAGACCCCTTCTTCGAGGGGACTGGTGATGCATTCGCCGCAATATTCGACATGTTCGGGAAGGAGAGGCTGGAGAAGGATCCCAGGTTCATAGCCGAGAAGACGGTAAGCATCCTCAATGCTGAGGGCTACACCCCCCTAGTAGGGGCGGAGCTCGAGTTCTACATATTCGACGACGTGCGGGTCTCGCTCTCCAGCACATCCTCTGGCTACAGGATAAGGGCAGACTCTGGAGGATTCGAGAGGAGGAGGAACTACTCCCTCCCTCCGAAGGGAGGATACTACGCACCGCCTCCCTTCGATGATTCATTTGCTGTGAGGAAGGAGATAGCGGAGGTGCTGGAGGGGAGCTTCGGCATAGAAGTTGAAGCCCACCACCACGAGGTCGGGGCATCAGGGCAGGGTGAGATAAACTTCGAGTCCTCCTCTCCTCCAGTGCTCGGAGACAGAGTTCAGCTCGTGAAGTACGTCTCGAAGCTTGTAGCGAAGAAGCACAGCAAGGTCATAACTTTCATGCCGAAGCCCATCTACGGAGACAACGGGAGCGGAATGCACATACACGTCAGCCTGTGGGATGGGGGGAGGAACCTCTTCTACGATGAGGGCGATGAATATGCAAGGATAAGCCAGACTGCCAGGTACTTCATAGGGGGCCTCCTCGAGCACGGCAGGGCCCTCTCAGCGATCGTCTCCCCCACTGTCAACAGCTACAAGAGGCTACTCCCGGGCTACGAGGCCCCAATATTCCTTGCATGGAGCAGGGGGAACAGGAGCGCGGCCGTGAGGATCCCATCCTACCACAAGAACTCCTCGAGCTCGAAGAGGGTGGAGTACAGGCCCCCCGATCCCTCCGCAAATCCCTACCTCGCATCATCAGCTGTTCTGCTCGCTGGGATGGACGGAATAAGGAGGAAAATAGATCCGGGGGATCCAGTGGATGAGAACATATACAAGCTTCCTGCAGAGAGGGTGGAGCAGCTCGGGATAGCCAAGCTCCCCTCCTCCCTCGGCGAGGCCCTTGACGAGCTCGAGGCAGACCACGGCTTCCTCCTCCCCGCCTTCTCTGAATCTGCCATAGAGAAGTACATAGAGGTCAAGAGGGAGGAGCTGAGGAGGCTGAGCTCCTTCATAACTCCCGCAGAGTTCTACTACTATCTCAACGTCTGATTTCTCTCTGAGCTGCAGCCTTACGAAAGGCGAAAAAAGGAAGATTTCTCGGGATTTTCCGCCTCCTGATTCCGGTCAGGGGCTACCATTTTCCACACTGATTCAGCTTATTCTGAAGGCATCCCCCGCTGTCATCATCCCGGCCGATTCTCCCTCGATCAATCTTCTGAAGCCTTCGCGAGGCTCTTCGAAAGAATCCTGTTCCTCATGTAGACTGCGCTCTTCCACCAGAGGTAGAGCCAGAGCAGTATGACTGCACCGGAGAGGGCGAAGCGGAGAACAGCAACAGCCAAGCTGGGGGAGGGAAGGAGGATGAAGATGGCCTTTATCAAGATGACGGAGAGCAGGAGGCCGAAGAACCCAGCAAACGTAGCAATGGAAGCAACAGAAAGGGCTCTGGCGATCTTCCTCCAGGATATGCTGCAGCTCAAATGCGTTTCACGCGCCCTCTGCTTTCATCTGGAGGACGGTGAAGCCGCCTTCATAGTAGGCTTCACAACTCTGACGAAATACTCGATCCTGTTCCTCACTTTGGGGGGCTTGTTCTTCCTCCCCTTCGGCTCTATTTTTGGAGTCTGGTTCCTGACCTTACCGGCTTTTGTTAGCGAACCGTGGCTGGGCATGTCCGATCCCTTCCTCTGTTCAGCAAATTAATTTTCCTGACGAGGTTTATATTGTTAATGCGTTCCTCCAGAACTGAAAGAGCTTCTGCAGGAGCTTTTTGCTCTGTTCGCTGCGCAGAAAGCTGCATATAAGTGAAATGTATTTAAGAAAGCGCTTCTTAATAAGTAAGTAGGGCGACTTCTATGGATCTGAATGGAAAAATATCAATTGTGACCGGAGGAAGCAGCGGGATTGGAAGGGCCATTTCCCTCAAGCTCTCCTCTCTCGGCTCCACAGTTCTGGTCTTTGATGTGAACGAAAAGGGAGGGCAGGAAACCGTAGAGATGATCCGATCCCGCGGGGGGAGGGCAGAGTTCTACAAAGTTGATGTATCCAGCGAAGCGGATGTAGAGAGAGCAGCGAAGCAGGTCTCCGAGAAGTTCGGAGGCCTGGACATTCTAGTGAACAACGCTGGAATAGAGCCTCCCAGCGCTTCTATACTTGAGACGACCTCCGAGAACTACGACAGAGTCATGAACATAAACCTGAAGGGAGTTTGGCTCATGATAAAGCACTTCGCCCCCCTCATGATCAAGAGGAAGGGAGGCTCGATTGTGAACATTGCTTCAGTTGCTGGCCTGAAGCCGCTGGCTGGAGCTCTTCCCTACAGCCTCTCCAAGGCCGGAGTCATTATGCTCACCCAGCTGGCTGCGCTGGAGCTCGGGAAGTACGGAATAAGAGTCAACGCCGTGGCTCCCGGCTGGGTGAAGACTCCTATGGTTGAAAGGGCTGCAAGGAACCTCAACATGACCTATGAGCAGTTCGAGAAGCTCAACTCCCAGAGGATAGTTCTCGGGCGCTTCGCCGACCCCAGCGAAATAGCGAACGTTGTTGCCTTGCTAGCATCAGAGGAGTCCTCCTACATGACGGGATCAACGATCGTCGTTGATGGAGGTATAGTCCTAACCTGATTTTTTTTAAAAAACCTTTCTTTTCCTAGAGCTGCTCTTTATAAATCCTGGAGCAGCAGTGCAGCTCATGGAGCTGTGCTGCTGAAATTCTCTGCAGCAGAAGCTGGTGGCAGGTGGACCTCGTTGAGCTCGAGGCTCGTTGAAGATCTGAAGTCGGTCATGCAGAGAGAGGATGTCAGGGCTTTGGTGCAGTCGAGGCTGAGCGAGTTCAAGAGGCTCAGGGAGGAGGGGAGCTGCGCGGAGATATTCTCTGAGCTGTCCTTCTGCATACTCACTGCTAACTTCTCGGCTGAGAAGGGCATCTCCATCCAGAAGGCTGTGGGGGAGGGGTTCCTGAAGCTCCCTCAGGAAGAGCTCGAGAGAATTCTGAGGAGGATGGGGCACAGGTATCCCGAGAAGAGGGCCGAGTACATCGTGAGGAACAGGCCCCTCTTCAGCGAAATATGCAGAATCGTGAAGAAGGAGGGCTCGGGAAAGGAAAAGAGAGAGTGGCTTGTGAAAAACGTATATGGAATAGGAATGAAGGAGGCCAGCCACTTCCTGAGGAACACCGGACATTCGGACATTGCTATAATAGACTTCCACATCCTCGACCTCCTCTCGAGGTACGGTGTATACGAGAAGCCGAGGAGCCTGACAAAGAGGAGGTACCTTGATATAGAGAGGATCCTCGAGGGCATCGCGAGGGAGCTGGGGATCGGCCTGGACTCGCTCGACCTCTACTTGTGGTACATGGAGACAGGCAGGGTATTGAAATGAAGAGGAAAAAATTTAACTGAACCACAGTCAAAGTATTCCATGAATGCGGGGAGGCTTCTTCTCCAGGAGGAGTGGGGAATTGACAGGGAGGAAACTGCTGGTCCTTGTGGTGGACAGAGACGACGACATAGAGAGGGAGACAGGCTTCAGAGCTCCCATCGTCGGGAGAGAAAACGTCCTGAAGGCTGCTGTGGAGTTCGCGGAGAAGTCCCCAGAGGACAGCGACCTGAACGTGATGTTCGCGGGGATCCAGCTCCTCGATAAGCTGAAGGAGGAGGGCGTTGAAGCTGAAATAGCCCTCGTAGCAGGGGACGAGAGGGATCCAGTGAAGGGGGACCTGAGGATAAGGGAAGATGTGGAGAGATTGAAGAGGGAGATCGGGGCTGACGGCGCCGTTGTGGTGAGCGACGGGACGGAGGATGAGCTCGTCATCCCCATAATACAGTCCGTCCTCCCAATAGTCTCGGTGAGGAGGGTAGTCGTGGAGCAGATGAGGGGGG
Organism: Fervidicoccus sp. SLHALR4; assembly: GCF_058692745.1. Taxonomy (NCBI): domain Archaea; kingdom Thermoproteati; phylum Thermoproteota; class Thermoprotei; order Fervidicoccales; family Fervidicoccaceae; genus Fervidicoccus; species Fervidicoccus sp. SLHALR4. The sequence continues at coordinate 227,698 of NZ_CP182483.1, forward strand.
TCGAAGAGACTTACATACTCCTGGGGAAGTACCTGAAGAAAGCCATATTCGAGCCGCGGTTCTCCAGGATATTCCTCGGCGTTCCCGGAATAATCCTGCTTTCTCTGGTGGTGCTGAGCTTCTTCGGCTACCTGCAGTACGCCACCTTCGTGGTTGGAGTTATCCTGGGAGGCGCCATGATTGTCAGAGGGTTCAACCTCGAAGGAAAAATATACGAGTACTGGGCCAGCAGTCCCATAATGTTTGTCTCATCGACTGTAGCAACTATATTCCTGGTGGCTGGCATAGTCCTCTTCTCCTACACGATCTACTCCTCTCAGACCATCGCCTCCATTGGCACAGCGATAGAGAACTCCTCCCCCATCTTCGGGCTGAGCGCCTTCTCCATCCTGGTCGGAAAGGGGATAGTCAAGCTGATAAACAGGAGCATCAGGGTCTGGAGAGACATAGTCGGGATGATCCTCACCCTGATCTTCATATTCGCCTTCATGAGGCTGGGGGACTCCCTCTCTACTTTCAAAGGCGGAACGAACCTGGACATACTGAGAGCCGCAATATTCGACTCAGGATTCCTGGAGATATTGATTGTGGGAATAGGAGTCGCTGGTATCCTGACTGTAGCCATAACTTACATCGAGAGGAAGTACCTCGAAAAGTAGTTCTCCTGTTAGGTTCCTTCCAAGAGACCCGGAAACGATTATATCCCACATTTTCCACTCCAAACAACTATGATCGGCGGAAACAGCATGCTCTTTCCTGCTGATATCGTCGTGGATTCCAACGAGGAATCCCGCTCTGATGCAGTAGTGAGGGAGCTCAGGAAGCTTGGAATGAGGGTCGCAGTAAGCAAGCTCGAGGCCGGAGACTACTTCATCCCCTTTGGTTCGGGACCTCAGGGGATCCTCGTGGAGAGAAAGAGGGCAGAGGACTTCATAAACAGCATACTGGACTCGCGGCTCTGGAGCCAGGCCAGAGCCCTCTCCTCTGCCTCGAGGGAGGGTGAGCTGACGGCAGTCTTCCTAATAGAGGGGGATCTCTGGGAGGTTCTGGAAGAGAGGGAGATCTCTCCAACAGCAGTTGTCAGGGCCATCGACGAGATCGCTATAGAGTTCAGGATACCGGTCATCTACACGAGGGATCCGCAGATGACCGCCAGATGGATGGCTGCTAAGGTAAGGGCTTTGAAGGAGGAAGGGAGGGGGGAGGGGAAGTTCCTCCCATACGTCAGGAGGAAGGCGGCAACAGAGAGCGAGAGGATTCTGAACTCCCTGGCGGTTATCGCTGGTTATGAGACTGCCAGGAAGCTTCTCACTGCTTTCGGAACGCTGAGGGCTGTAGTGTCCTCGAGCATAGAGCAGCTCATGGCTGTAGAAGGAATAGGGGAAGCCAGGGCCAAGAAGCTGTACAGGCTCTTCAACATGAAGTTCGAAGAGAGAGAAGAAAGGGCTGGGGAGAAGTGAAAGCAATGGTAGCCGGGCGGGGATTCGAACCCCGGTCGCGGGGGATCTCCCCAGCCTCCTCAACCCCCAATTTCTGTTTTTAACCCGATCTCCCTTTAAAGCTTTTCCGTCTCTCTGCTCTCCACTGACCTAGATAGGAATGACCTGGTGTCTTCTTTTAAAACTCAGCCCGACATGATACTCTCTGCAGGAGATGCTGAGTTGCTAGCCCCTCCTCCTGAGCAGATAAAGCAAGGAGATCTGAGGACAGCTATGGAGTTCTTCCTGAACCTGCTCAGGGCCTCAGGGTCCACCGAGAAGACTGTCCAGAGCTACAGGGCCGCAATACAGGACTTCATAGAGTCATCAGGAGCCTCAAAGGTCAGTGAAGTGAATCCTTCCCTCGTGGTAGCGTGGATAAATTCGAGGCTGAAGTCTGCTGGGAGGGACGCAGTGAAGAAGAGGAGGATCCAGGTCACGATGCACTACTACTCGCTCTTCGTGAGGAGGTGGCTCAGCTGGCTTGGATTTCCAAGGGAAGCAGTCCCGGTCGTCAAGAGGCCTAGCGGCTCGGAGATCTCGGCGTTGAGCGAGGAGGAGGTGGAAAAGCTGCTCTCTTCCTGCCGCGACCTCACCGATCTCCTCATAGTTTCCCTTCTCTTCGAGACTGGGCTGAGGGCCAACGAGCTCCTCTCCATAACCGTAGATGATGTGGACCCCCAGAAGGGGGAGATAACTGTGAGGAACGCGAAGTACGGGAAGGAGAGGACTGTTTTCCTTGGGGAGATTTCGAGCGAAGCTGTGAGGAAGAGGGTGGAGCTCCTTGGAGGGGAAGGGGGCAGAAGGCTTGTTGAGCTCTCCTACAACGGCCTCTACAAGAGGCTGAAGAGTCTTGCGAAGCGCGCTGGAATTGATGTGGGGAAGGTGAGGCCCCATGTTCTCAGGCATACCTTCGCAACTGTAGCAGTGAGGAGGGGGATGAGCCTCCCAGCCCTCCAGAGGATACTGGGACACTCGGACATTAAGGTCACCCAGATTTACATGCACCTCGTCAAGGACGACCTCAAGAGGGAGTACAGAGAGAAGTTCTCGTCGTCTTCCGAGCAGAGAGGAACCGAGAAAATGGGAGCACTTGAAGCTGGGGGCTTCAACTTCTGCCCGAACTGCGGGAGGAGGATACCTCCCGGCTCCAAGTTCTGCCCGTTCTGCGGCTTCAGGCTCGTGGGCCAGAGCGGGGAGGTCCCCGCTTAGCGCGAGCGATAGAACGAGGAGAGCCTTCACTTGCCTCCTTCCTTCTCTCCAGCTCCAAACATGTCGAGGCTGAGCTTCTTCCTCTTCCTCATCTGTGCCTCCTCGGCAGTCCCGCTGGTGACCAGCTCGTAGAGCTTCGCAACCTTTCCCGGCCTAGGCCTGAGCAGCCTCCCCAGCCTCTGGACGAACTGCCTCCTGCTCCCCGTGCCCGCAACTATGATACCCACGTTCACATCTGGGATGTCCAGTCCCTCATCCCCAACAGTAGTGAGGACGAGGACTCCCGACTTGGCCTCCCTGAACTCTTCCAGTATCTTCTTCCTCTCCTTGGAATCAGTGGATCCTGTCAAAACCTTGGCACCGAGCATCTTCCCAAGCTCCTCCGCCTGATCAACGTACTGGGTGAAAACAAGTATTTTGGAGCCGGCCTCCAGCTCCTTCTTCACGAGGTTGATCACAACCTTCTCCTTCTCCTTCGCCTTCTGGTATATCTGGAGCATCTCGTTGTGTATCTTGAGGGCCCTGGCCATGATGGGGTTCCCCTTCTGGGCCCTCGCCAGGACTTCCTTGAACGGTATCCCCTTTGTTATGTTCTTGTACGATTCCTTGAGCCTCTCGTACTTCGCCCTCTCCTCATCAGTGAGCCTCACCCTGATGATGAATGTCTCGTAGGGAGCCAGGTACCCTTTATCAACCATCTCCTGCGGGGTCTTGTAGTAGACTATCCCTCCCATCAGGGGGAAGAGATCCACATGCCTCCCGTCCTCCCTTATCACAGTTGCGCTCAGCCCCATCCTGACTGGGGAGTACATTCCAAGAGCGATCGTCCTGAACTTATCGGCAGGGAGGTGGTGGACCTCATCGACTATGAGGAAGCTGTACCTGAAGGAGAGCTCCCTTATGTACCTGAAGGCGGTCTGGTATGTGGAGACGGTTATTGGAGCGAGCTTCTTCTCCTCGCTGTAGAAGGGGGATACCATAGACTTTGGGATGTTGGTGTAGTTGAGTATCATCTCTATCCACTGGTTCAGCTGCTCCTTCGTGTAGGTTATTATGAGCGTCCTCTCCTGAACCTTGGCTATGGCAGCTATCCCGATCACCGTCTTCCCGGATCCCGTCGGGAGCGCTATTATCCCCTTCCTTCCGTTCTCGATCCACTTATTCAGGGCCTCTTCCTGGTAGTCCCTCAGCTCCGCCTTCAGCTCAACTCTGAAGCTGAGTGGGAGGCTCTTCGATATGCTCGTCCTGTCCTCCACCTCAACGCCGAGAGAGGCGAGCTTCTCAACGACCTCGAAGAGCTTCGCGGGGGGAACTATGTAGCCCTTCAACGCCTTGTCGTAGCTTAGGTACTCCGATGGCTTCCCAAGAAGTCCCTTGAGGAAGAAGTTGGGCCTTAGCACTATCCTGTCTCCTTCCAGAAGGAGGGATGCCCTCATCTTCTCCGCTGAACTGCTGGGAGGCTCGGAATCAGCTGCGGAAAGCTTTCCGCTCCTCTCCAGCCTGCTTATAGATTCCCTCACGCTATCAATGCTGATCCCGTTGCTCCTTGCCTTCTTCAGGTTGATCACGAACTCCCTGGACCCGTCGGGCCTAGCCCCCCTGTAGTCGCTGAACTTGAGCAGCTCGCTGAACTCCTCGCTGCTCAGCCACCCCTTCACTGAGAGCCTTCTTGGAACATCACTCCTCCCATCCATAGAAGCAGAGCACCTCCGGGTCTCCGAACTTCTTCATGGTTTCAACAGCCTCTTCGGGGGAGAGCTGGGGAGCTCCGCACTCAATGAGGACGAGGTCTCCCTGCCTGAGTATCCTGCTGTCCTCGCATCCAGCGAGCGCTCTGGGAAGGCTCTCCCAGTCCTCATCGGCGCTCAGAACCTGAAGCTTCTTCCAGGCTACTGGAACAAATCCTTGGGCCTCGGGATCTGGCCTCGCGACTACCTCAATGCCTCTCCCCGTCTCCCTATCTACAATCAGAAGCACTTCGCCCCCCTCCAGCTCACAGTCAGTTACGGAGTCCAGAACTTTGAAGAGCCAGGGAAGCTCCTCGAGCCTCTCTCTCAGGAAGGTGTAGAGGTCCTCATTGCGTGGGTTTCTCTTCATCTCGCAATCATCTGCATTTAGGATCCTCTTCATCGGAACCTTTTATTCTAATTTGCACTGACAAGTTTTTATTTGCTGGCTCGATTTAGCTCAACGAGGAGAGAGCTGCCTCAAGTCAGTACATGCTGGATCTATTCGAATTCATCAAGATTTCAGCTCGCATTGAAAAATACCTCATTGGCAGCGAGACTCTGATAGAGCTGAACGGGAAGACTGCGTTGGTGAGGTTTAACCGAGGCACGAGGAGTGCCTGGAAGGGAGGCAGCTGCATCTTAGGCCGAACCCAGGATTCTTCGGCGTTTTCGATTCGAGAAGTGGGGATGCCTGCGTTGACGGCAACGCCATAGAGGCCCGAGTAGGCATCTACTGCGATGAGCTCACAGATGTTGTGGTGGTAGCGGATTTAAACGGCACTGCTGTGAGGCTGAGAATAAGCAAGGCAGAGTGGCTGAAACTAAGAAAAAATATAAGCGATAAGTTGATTCTTTGCATACCTGAAGATCATCTGCATCTGGTGAGCTTCGAGAAGTGAAAAATGTTATGGGAAGGATCGGGCTGGGCGGAGGCGTGGAGATCGGGGCCGGGCTGCTTCGTGAAAGACGAGCCCTCGCTTCAAGTTCAAGCGAAGCTCGTCTCGGAAGGCAGATCTCCGCTGAGATGAAGCGCTCCAAGCCCATGCCCCCATCCTTCTGAACTCACAGGAGGTGCTGCTGAGTTTGGGTTCCAATTATGCTGAAATGATGAGAAAGGAGGCGGAAATGAAGGCTAAGGCGCTGAGGAAGACCTCAGCCATTCCGCTGAAGATAGTCGTCCTGAGCGGGAAGGGAGGCGTTGGTAAGAGCATAACAACCGCCAACCTGACCCTTGCATTCTCAAGGCTCGGCTATGCGGGGAAAGTAGCCATCCTCGACGGCGACATACACGGCCCGAGCATACCTATATATCTAGGCATCGAAGATGCCCAGCTGAGGGCAGAGGGAGAGACCATATATCCCGTCGAAGGCCCAATGGGAGTTAAGGTTGTCAGCATAAGCTACTTCCTCGCCAACAAGGACCTCCCAGTCATATGGAGGGGGCCGCTCAAGATGAAGTTCATCAGAGACATGCTCGCATCCGTTGACTGGGGGGGCGCGGAAATACTCCTCATGGACACTCCTCCGGGGACAGGAGATGAGATACAGAGCATAACAGAATATGCCACGAAGCTCAGCGGTGCCGTGGTCGTTACATCTCCATCAGATGCTTCCATTAACGTTGTGAAGAGGGCTGTGACGTTCCTGAAGATAAAGAGGATACCCCTCCTCGGGATCGTCGAGAACTTCAGCTACGTGAAGTGCCCCAATGGAGAAGAAGCGAAGATAATGGGCGAGGGAGGGCAGAGGGTGGAGGAGATCTTGGGAGGAAAGGTGATCGCGAGGATCCCCTACGACCCTCTTCTATCGACGCCTCTATCGGAGTTCGGCAATCCATATGAGGCGGAGGACCTCATGGGGAATGAGGCCGCGAGGGCCTTCCTGAAAGCTGCGGAGCTCATTCTGCAGGCAACGAGAGGTGAAAAGAAGTGACGAGATGGCTCCTCAAGTGCAATGAGTGCGGGACGGAGTGGTACCTGGAAGTCAGCTTCAATCTAGCAGAGATGGGGAGGATCTACCACTACTGCCGCACATGCAGGAAGAACACTTTCCACACCGTGCTGAAGAGGGAGGACTGAGGATCCTCTCAGTCCAGCCAGTCCCTGCTCTCTATCTTCCTGGGGATGTACTCGTCTGCCAGGAACTTCAGCCCCTTGCTCGACATGGCCTCGATCTCGAGCTTGCTGTGGGTGAGGAAGAATATCCCTATTTCCTTTATCCACTTCGGGTCCTGGAACCACTGGTAGCCGGGAGACCTCTTGACACTCTTCCTTCCGCTCCTCGTGGTCTTCAGCTGCTCTCCGGCGAATGCTCTGTAGACCCTGTCCCCAACCAGCTCAACGGCCCTCTCGAGGTCCTGCTCCTTGGCCCTTATGATGAAGTTCTTCCTCTCCTCGCTTGTCATGAAGGGCTCCTTGTCCAGCTTGCCCTTGTAGCCGAACTCCTTCAAGGCGCGCAGGAACCTCTCCTTCTTCTCTCTCCTCAGCTTCTCTGCGCTCCCGCCTCTTGCCTCCTCTGGAGAGAGGTATATCTCGCTGAGGGGCACGTCGTCGCCAAAGACGTCGCTCATCGTTACTCCGAGGAACCTTGCCCTGGGAGTTGCGAGCCTCTCGCTCTCGTAGCTCAGGGTTATCGATCCTATCTTGAAGACGCTGTATATGTAGAACCCGTATGGGTCGCTGTCGGCCAAAATGTAGACGGGGAGCTTGAGCTCCTCGTTAAGCCTCCTCACAAACCTCCTTGTTGCTCTGTCCGGCTGGCCGGCGCTGGTCACCAGGATGACCTTGTTCTTCCTCCAGAAGCCGTACCTGTGCAGCTGCTGGAAGACTGCGTCCTTCTCAACCACGAGCACGTACTCGGCCTGGTAGTCGACGAACTCGATGAGGTCTGGGGTTGACTCGATGGCATATGCCCCGTGCCCCATCTTGCTCAGATCTATGACGTCGTTGCCGCTCCTCAGCCTCATGTCCCCAACCACCTTGCCCTTCTCCTTGCTCAGTATCAGCATCTCCTCTCTCAGCTTGTTGGTGAGGACCTCGACGTCTCTGAGCACAGCATCGCTCTCCTTCTGCTCCTCCCACGTGTTCTTGAACCTGTCTCTGGGAGATGCGTAGGGCAGAGTGTGCTTGCCGCGGTAGAAGAGGTCTCTTATGGTCGGGTACTCATTGTTCTTGAGAGCTTCATATATGATCCTTGCCATCAGCACCGTCTGCATGAAGGTCCTCGCTTCTGACTCATCGAAGAGCTTCCTCACCAGCTTCTGATTTCCCAGCAGAAGCAGCTTCCTCTTCGGATCGTAGATCGTGTTGGAGAGCGTCCTCTTCTTGATGACCAGAGTAGGCTCCTCTCCTCTCTTTATCTCATCTACAAGCTTGAGGAATATCTCTCGAATGGCTTTCATCGACTGCTCTCTCGCCCTCAGATCGGCCCTGTCCTGTACAGCGCTCACTCCTCGTCACCTCCTTCCTCTTCATCTTCGGAGGAAGATGGGTCCTCAGCTGCTAGGCTCTCCGCCTCAGGAGCCTGGGCTGAAGCCACGGGTCCCAGATCCTCCGCCTGCTCGAGCTGTACTCTCACCTTCCTCTTCGCCATTTCCAGGAGGCGCTCCTCGAGAGCTTTTGACAGCTTAGAAAGATCGTCCTCCTCTGCAGCGAAGAACGCCAGGTTCTGGGCAACCTCGGGAATGTACTTCATGAAGAGCCTCAGCTTCTCCTGCGCTTCCTGCCTCTTCCTCTTCCTCGTTATGTAGACCCTCAGCCTCCTCGCGACTTCCTGAACGGCTGCCTCTATCTCCTTCCTGAGCTCCTCAACAGGAGCTATGCTCTCCTTCCCAACGCCTTTGTAGGGAACCTTCGTGGAAGCTACGTGCACTAGGACTGCTACCACGTCTGTCTGTTCGAGCTTGTAGGTCGTCCTCCAGTTGAACTCCTCGGAGTTGACTATGCTCCATATGACGTCGGCCTTTTCGTCGAAGAGGAGGGGTATCTTGTTGGCATATCTCAGCAGGGCTATGTAGGGGCCCTGTTGCCCCTTGAGGGAGTCCTTCGCTATTTCGTCCAGGTTCTCAAGAAGCTTTCCTCCGTAGGCGATGCCTGCCTCTACTATGAACGGGTGGCCTCCATATGACTTCGGCTTCCTCGTAACAGCTTCAACGAACTCTGCTCCCAGCACCTCCTTGAGGCCTATCTTTATGAGATCCTCCCCAATTGGGGAGAGAGCTTCAGGGGATGGAGCTATGAACTTCGTTTCCCTCATGGCCTTGTATAGGCTCTCCAGCTCCTTGTCTGTGAGCGATGATGCCTTCTTTTCGGGACTTATCTTAGCCTTCTCCAGGACCTCCAGGGCCTTCTTCTCCCCTATCCTCTGGAAGCTCTTCATGAGGAACTCCTTCATTGAGGCAGAGGGCCTCTCCGCAATCATCATCTTCAGCATCTCTAGGTCCACGCCGAAAGGATGTGGCTTCGTCTCCTTCGGAGGAGCGGGGAGCTTGGTAGTGACCCTCCTGTAAACTGCGATCTCGGGATCCTTCCCATCCCCCTCCGTCGAAGGGTAGATGAATGCTATATCCGCATAGGGAGCTATTATCGCTGTCCTCTTCAAGTAGACTGATATGTAGTCCCTCGTCCTCTTGCTCCACTCCCCTTCCAGGGTCAGCTTCACCACAGTGCCGTGCCAGCCGCTGGATTTGGGCCACTCCCCCTCCTCGAGCACGAGGGGCTCGTTTTTGTCCATCCTTATCATCAGCTTGTAGTAGTATATCTTCTTGGAGTGAACGGTGCTGCTGAATATCTCGAACGGCTTCCCCGTGTTCTGCTGCCCGTACAGAATCGCCATCTTGGCGCCGAGGCCGTACATCCCCCTCGTCTGCCTGAGCTTGTATTTCGAGGAGTATAGGACCCTACCGAAGGCATCGGGAATAACGGTGCTCGGAATCCCTATGCCGTTGTCCTCGACTGTTATGGTGAAGAAGTTGGGGTTGTTGGGATCCTCCCTCGAAATCCTCACAACTATCCTCGGCAGTATGCCGTGGACTTCGGTAGCATCGAGGCTGTTCTCGAAGAACTCCCTAACAGCCTGGTACATCGCTCTGGAGGCACTGGTGAACCCCGCGATCTCTTTGTTCCTGTAGAAGAACTCGGCGGGGCTCATCTGCCTGAAGGATTCAGCTGTTGTCTCTGCCATCTATCATCGCTTCCAGCACTGACTGCTGCAGAGCAGAATTACTGATCCAAAATGCAGTTAAGAGGGCTTAATAGTTATAACCTCTAATACAGAACAGAGACCAGTATTGGAAGAGTTATGGTCGCATCCCCGTAGACTACGACGTGCTTCGCCTCCCTCTTGATCTTTCCCCACGATATTGCCTCTCTCGTCTGGGCTCCGCTCAGACTCCCGTCGTACTCGGGGGCTGTGGTGAGGTAAACAGCGTAGTCCAGGCCTCCCTTGAACTGGTTCCACCATATGACATGGTGCTTGCTTATGCCTCCCCCTATGGAGAGGGCGAGGCTCTTCTTGCTTTCTGCTTCGAAGACCATGTCCTCCAGCAGCTTCTGGTCCTGCGACAGATCGATCTCTACTTTGTTCAGCCTCGAGAATATGAGGGAGTTTGTCCCGAAGCTCCCGTCGTAGAACCCTGGGACTATCACCGGGACTCCCCTCTCGCTGGCTGCCCTCAGTATGGAGTTCCTGTCGCTGATCCTCTTTCCTGCCAATGCAATCAGCTCGCTGGGGGAGACCCTCCTCCCCTTCAGCTCCTCCATCAGCTCCCTGACGAACTTCTCGACGACTGGGCCGTAGCTCTCGACGGGAACGAGTATGTTTCCCAGCCTGTGGACTTCCATCTCCCGGAGCATGACATCGTCGTGCTCGAATCTCCCCTTGAAGTATCCTGGGCCGAGGGATTTAGCAACATCGTGGTCCAGGGTCCCTGTAGTTGTGACAACAACATTGAAGTGCCCGTCCCTGATGAGCTTCGCTATGAGCCCCCTCAAACCCGTCGAGACGATGTTCCCGGTGAAGGAGAGGAACCTGAGTTCGCTCTCTCTCACCCCCTCCTCCAGTATCCTCGCCGCTTCTGCCAAGTGGCCGGACATGAAGCCGTGTATCTGGTCGTAGTACTTTATGAGCTCTCTTCCGCACCTCAGAGCTTCATCGCTTGGGGGATCATCTGCTATCCTCTCCCTCAGCAGCTCCTCCCTCCTCACCCCGCAGCCCACCTCATCCCTTCGTCACGCCTATGGGTCTGAGCCTTGCTACAAGCTTGCCTATTCCAACCCTGTCGGCTACCATTGCTACTCTGTCCACATCCTTGTAAGCTGCTGGAGCCTCCTCGACGAGGACTCCCTTTGAAGCTGCCCTCACATATATTCCCTGCTTCCCCAGCTCTCTGAGCAGCTGATCTGCTGTGTAGCTCTTCAGGGCCTTGGATCTGCTCATCCACCTTCCAGCGCCGTGAGGGGCAGTGAACCAGGTTCTCTCTCCCTTTGGAGTCCCAACGAGAACGTAGCTCGCAGTCCCCATCGATCCAGGTATGAGGACGACCTGCCCAACCTGCTGGTGATCCTTGGGGATCTCCGGGTGCCCCGGAGGGAAAGCCCTCGTTGCTCCCTTCCTGTGTACAACCAGCTTCACCCTCCTCCCCTCGATGCTGTACTCCTCGACCTTCGCTATGTTGTGGGCTACATCGTACACTATCTCCAGCCCGAGCCTGTCATCGCTCGCTCCGAAGACCTTTCTGAAGCTCTCCCTCACCCAGTGGGTTATGAGCTGCCTGTTGGTCCAGGCATAGTTCGCGGCTGCCGCCATAGCCTTGAAGTAATCCTGCCCCTCCTCGGAGCTGAACGGAATGCTTGCGAGCTCCCTGTCCGGAGGATTCACTCCGTACTTCCTCATGGCCCTCTCCATTACTTGCAAGTAGTCGCTCGCCACCTGGTGGCCGAGGCCCCTGCTCCCGGTGTGTATCATGACCGTTACCTGTCCTTCATGCGTGATGCCTATTTGCTTCGCAACCCTCTCATCGTATATTTTATCGACTACCTGGACCTCTAGGAAGTGGTTTCCGCTGCCGAGGCTGCCGAGCTCAGGGGCCCCCCTGCTCTTAGCCCTCTGGGAGACCTTGGAGGAATCTGCAGCTTTCCAGCTCCCCCTCTCTTCTATGTGCTCCGGGTCCTCGCTCCATCCATATCCCTTCTCCACCGCCCACTCAACTCCCCTGTCGAGCACCTCGTTGAGCGCGGAGGTGGAGACCTTTATCTTACCCTCGCTTCCAAGGCCGCTCGGAACGTTGACTGAGAGCTCGTCCACGAGCTCCTTTATTTTTCCCTTGACATCTTCGAAGTCGAGCTCGGTCCTCAGCAGCCTGACGCCGCAGTTTATGTCATATCCCACTCCTCCTGGGCTTATTACTCCGCCTTCCTCTATGTTCATCCCCGCCACTCCGCCTATGGGGAATCCATAGCCCTGGTGGCCGTCGGGCATCACATAGCTTGCGCCCACTATGCCGTTCAGGCAGGCTACGTTGGCCGCCTGCTCAAGCGTGAGGTCCTCCTTCATTTTCGAGATCAGGAACTCATCTGCGAAGACCACTGCTGGAACTCTCATGCAGGGCTTCTCTCCCTTCTCGATGAGCCACTCGAAGTCATTTATCTTCTTTACGTTGACCACCATCTTTGCTCCACCCCTGCTAAGTCCTGAATGTTCACAGTTGAATGGAAACAAGCAGATTCCGCATTCATGCAATTGTTGCAATGCCGCCGTTATAAGTTTGTTCTATATGCAGCCCGAAAGACACGATAAGAATATTTCCCTCCAGAGATCAAATCGATTCGGGCGATGATAGAAAGCATTTTTGCCTTTGGACCTGCTGAGCAGTGAAGAAGGGCCAAAGCTCTGAGCCCTTTAATCTTTTTGGAGGAGGTTCTGGAGAGGTTCAGCTATCCTGAACGATCCTCCCTTCTTCCATGTATATTATTCTGTCGCTCCCCAGCCTCTGGGAGAGAGATTCGTCGTGGGACGATATAACGATGCCTGCTCCTCCCAAGCCCTCTCCCAGCACCTTCTCCAGGAACCTCCTCTTTTCCCTGTCGAGGTGGGCGAAGGGCTCATCTAGGAACAGGATGTCGGGGGAGAGGAGGAAGGCCCTAATGAGGGAGACGAGCTGCATCTGTCCTGACGAAAGCTTTTCCGCCTTCAGGTCTGCTATGAATTCCATTCCGAACTTCGAGAGCCATCGCTTTGCCTCCTCTTCTGCTTCGTTCAAATCAGCCCCCCTTATCTTCTGGCCGAGGAGCAGGTTGTCCATAACTGTTCCGCTCACCATCACGGGCTTCTCGTGAACATACGTCACCTTTCTCCTCAGAAGAGTCCTCTTATCCTCGCTGAGAGACCAGAAACTCTCCCCGTCCAGGAGAACCTCGCCCTCAGATGGCCTGTATATGAGGGCTGCTGTCTTCATGAGCGTCGTCTTTCCCGAGCCGTTGGGTCCGTATATGAGCACCGTCTCCCCCTTCCTGAAGGATGTGCTCACGTTGGAGATTGCTGCTGAGGCCCTCCCCTTGTAATGAAAGCTCGCATCGATCAGTTTGATCTCTGTCAATCCTCTTCACCGCCCACCAGCTTCAGCAGGAGGCCTATGCTTATCATGATGGCCACGAGGGCGAGCCCGAGCTGGAGGCTGTCTCCGAAGAGGCCTTTTGAGACTCCCAGGGCGATGGCCGTGGTCATGACTCTGGTGTAGCCCTCTATGTTTCCCCCGAGCATCAGCGCTATGCCGAGCTCGCCTATGGCTCTCGAGAAGGCCATTATCATTGTGGCAAGGATCCCGTTGAAGGATTCCTGGAGGATCAGGAGGGCCGTCTGAGCTCTGGTCGCCCCCAGAGTGGCAGCAAGCTCGGATATCTTCAGGGCCTTCTGTCTGAGGAGCCTGTATCCAACTGAGGTTATTATTGGAATGACCAGCACGGCCTCCCCAAATATCACTGCAACTGGCGTGTACAGCATGTGGAGGAAGCCGAGGGGGCCGGAGGAGCTGAGGAGGAAGTAAAGGAGGAGGCCGAGGACCACAGTTGGGAATCCTACAAGCGATTCGATTATGGCTGAGGCCCACCCAGATATACCCCTGACAGCGAACCTGTAGGCCAGGAAAATACCAATAGGGAATGCTATCAGAGTAGCTGTTCCAGATATGTAGATGGATCTCACTATCGTCATGATAGTTTCCTGATCCATATTCCTATCCCTTGGCTAACTCGCTCCATGTCCTGTTCAGGAAATCCTCATTTCCCTTCGCTGGGTAGAAGAGTGGAGCCCCATATTTATCTAGTCCATAGCTCCCGATCAGGTCCTGGGCTCCATTTACGAAGTCGACGAACTCCCTTGCAGCTGTCAAATTTGAGCCGGAGCAGCTGGCTGCAATGTAGGAGCTGTAGATGTTTATAAGCTCGGCGGAATTCTGGAAGAGCAGGGCAAGATTTGGAAGCCTTCCGTTCTTCGAGAAGAGCAGGAAGGTACCCATATCGCTCAGCGTGTATCCGTTGAGCTCATTTGCCACGAGGAGCGCTTGATCCATCCCTCCCCCAATGCTCTTGTACCACTGCTTTCCCATCGGATCCAGGCCGGAGTCGTTCCAGATTTGAAGCTCCTTCACATTGGTTCCAGAGTTATCCCCCCTGCTTATGAAGACGGTCTTTCCCTCCTCTCCCACGAGATAGATCCTCCTGAATGCATCTGCTGCTGAAGAGGCCCCGCTCACGTTGGCAGGATCGCTTTTCGGTCCGACTATAATGAAGTAGTTGTAAGCGAATATTTGGTGATCCGTTATGACCCCCTGCGATATGTACTTCTGCTCAAGGCTTGGAGCGTGCACGAGGACCGCGCAGGCATCCCCTCTCTTCGCCAGCTCTAGTGCAGCTCCGCTTCCAACAGCAACGAACTCAACCGATACGTCTGGGTGAGCGGAATTGAACTTTTCCGCAAGGTAGTCCAGCAGCCCCGTTGCATAGAGGGATGTCGTCGTTGAGACGACGAGCCTCGTATGGTGGGGGAATATGAAGCCGTAGCTCAGGAGAGATGCTGCAGTGAGCGCAATAACCAAAAGTGCCAATCCAAGAACGCGCCCATATCGGTGCGGAAACATGCATCCTGCCCTCTGAAGCAAAATATCAATTCGAAGGGGATAATTATAAATTAGTGCTCTCCGCTTTTTGAATAATTTGAGCGGAAGCAACCCTTTCTTGGCTTTATTTATTTTAATTTTTTCTAATAGTATTAAATAAAAACCAGATATGTTTAAATAGGATGATCAACAAATGATCTTCATGTGAAATGGTGAGGGTAGGAGAATGCTTCTCTCGAGCTTCTTCAGTGAAGACATGAAGATGTACAGGGCCAGCGACGTGAGGGAGCTTCTGAAGGTAACTGAGCAGAAGAAGGTCATAAGCTTTGGGGGAGGGCTTCCGGACTTCAGCCAGTTTCCCTTCGAGGAGGCAGTGAAGATCCTTGAAAAATCGCTTATGATGAACTTTCAGAAGGCGATGCAGTATGCCCCGACGAAGGGGATCTCCCAGCTCATCGATACCCTCAGAGATCTGATGAAGATCGAGCTCAACCTTGTTGGGCGCGAGTACGATGATATGATCGTACTGACCGGCAGCCAGCAGGGCCTCGATCTAACTGCTAGGGCACTGATAAACCCGGGAGATATAGTAATTGTGGAAAAGCCGACTTATCTGGCTGCCCTCAACGCCTTCAAGCCGAGGAGGCCCGTCATCTACGGAGTAACCCAGGACATGAACGGAATGAACACAGAGGAGCTGGAGGACCTGCTTCGCGGTATTTACTCTCAAGGAAAGAAGGTAAAACTCCTCTACACGGTTCCGACGAACCACAACCCCGCGGGAACAACTCTGACCGAGGAAAGGAGGAAGCACCTCTACGAGCTGGCTGTGAAGTACGACTTCCTGATATTCGAAGACGACCCGTACAACCTCATAACCTTCGAAGGGGGGCCCATGAGGCCAATAAAGCAGCTGGATGAGGAGGGCAGAGTAATCTACATGAGCACGCTTAGCAAGATCCTCTCGCCGGGACTGAGGATAGGATGGATAATGGCTGAGCGCTCCCTAATCGAAGCTCTCGAGCTGATAAAGCAAGTAGCAGACCTCCACACTTCAACGATATCGCAGTTCATAGCCATAGAGTGGATAAGGAGGGGGATATACAGGGAGTTCCTCTCCAGATCCCTTCCCCTCTACAGGAGCAAGAGAGATACAATGCTCTCATCGCTCGAGGAGAACTTCTCCGGGGAAGGATACTGGACGAAGCCCAAGGGAGGGCTCTTCCTGCTGATGTACTTCAACAACAAGGATCTGAACACGAGGGATCTGCTGAAAGTTTCGATGAAAAAGGGAGTGGTCTTCGTCCCCGGAGAATCCTTCTTCCATGACGGCAGCGGAAAGAACACCATGAGGCTCAATTTCAGCTACCCAACCGAGAAGGAGATAGCGAGCGGGATGAAGCTCCTCAAGGAGGCATATTCTGAACTCCTAGGAAAGTAAATTCTGCTAGAGAACATTTTTTAACCTCTCCCCTTTTAAATGAACCAAACAGTCTGGTGTGCGAACGATGCCAGCTCAGCAGCAGAAATGCGTTGTTCTCACAGCGCACTCAGGAAAAATAAAGAAGAAGGAGATAGTGGAGGGGGCCCTTGAGGACGTAGTTAAAGCGGTTGGAAGGGACCTCCTCATGAACGAGTGGCTTCCCACCTTCAGCGACTTCATGATACTGAGAGATTCCATCGAGGTTGAGCTGAAGGTCGGGCAGGACAGGGAAGCCATATCTCTCTACAAAGAGTTCGGCCTCAAGAGAACAGGGAAGGATACGCTCACGGCTACCATTCCGATTTTCCTCATAGTATACGAGAGCCTTAAGGTCAGCGAGGACAACTACCATGACAGAGGGGTCGCTGTCGTTGCTCCCTACATAAGAGACGATGATGTCAAGATGCTGGAGGAGCTGCTTGAGGAGACGACCAGGAAGCCTACGCTCAAGGAGATCGAAGAAGGAGAGAAGCTGGAGATCGAAGAGGAAGAGGAGGAGTAGCGAAGAGAAAAGGCCCGAAGAAAGGGCGGAGAAAACCTTAAAGGGCCTCAATCAAGAAAGAATGTTGCAGAAGCCGGGTAGTCTAGCGGCCAAGGATGCGGGGCTTTGGACCGCCTCCTCAACCCCTTTCTGCTCAGCTTTCTGCGGGGAAGAACCGTTAGATCGTAGCACTCTGTTATCAATTTGTGTTTTTTCGATTCAGCAGGATTTATATATGTCTTGACTAATAGTTTTCCAGTTGGGCGATGGGAGCAATGCTCTAAGCCCCAGATGGTCTAACCTAGATGGGAGCCCCGTGCCGCTGGGCTCGACAGCCGCCCATGAGCCCATGGGGATAGCTAGATCCCTATGGGCAAGGTGGGAACCGATGAAGACCGTATCACAATGGGAAAAACGCTACAGAGTGGTACTGTTAGAGGAAGCGGAAGAAAATGGCCAGAGAGAAGATTTCTAGAAACTTCGATGAACGCTTGGTGGTCTACAGCGAGAGAGATCTGGAGCTCCTAAGGGAGAAAAGAGAAGCTGCTGAGAAGATAATGTCGGCTCTCAAAAATTTGAGCTCCTCTCTCGTCCTTCACGGGAGCGTGGCTCGGGGGGACGTTCATGAGAAGAGCGATGTGGATGTGGCATTCCTGGAACCTGTGCCCTCATATCTCGTCGAGCTGATGCTGGAGAAGGCAGGAGAGAGGTTCTACGAGAGGAGGATAGTCCAGGCAACGCCCTCAAGCTCTCCCAAGGCATACATTGTGCTTGACCCAGAGGAGCTGAAGGTTGTCAGCTTTCCTCTGGTGAAGCTTCAGAGGAGGGAGAGCGAGTTCTACAGGTTCGGGGGAGCGATAAGCTTCGAGGAGCTGCTCCGGGGCGTTAGGGTTCCGGGAGTGAACAAGAGGCTTGAGCTTGTCAGGCCAGTGGAGAATGGATATGTCCTCTCGAGCATATTGGGAAGGGAGGCCGAAGCAGCATCGGTGCTCGGGATAAGCCTCGATACTGTTCTCGAGAGGGTCAGGGTTCTCAGCAGAAGGAGCGAGATCGGGAGGACTGGGGTCTATCTCAGCGAGACCCTCGAGCCCGGGGAGAGCTTCGAGCAGAGGCTGAGGGAGCTGATGGAGAGGGATCCTGCCCTGAGAAGGGCGGTGGCTGAGAGGATTTGACGAAGGGAAGCATCAGGATATCGAAGTACGCAGCCGTTTACAGAGGCAAGATCGCCGCCGGCTGCTCTCTGTGCTTTTCTGGAAGCAAGGCGGTGATCTTCATAACAGGGCTCTGCAGGGAGAGCTGCTACTACTGCCCGATAAGCTCCGCAAGAAAGAACAGGGACGTCATGTTCGTCAATGAAAGGAGGGCTGAGACCATTCAGGAAGCTGTCGCGGAGATCGAGAGGAGCGGGGCTTCTTCAGCTAGCATAACGGGAGGGGATCCCCTGGAGAGGCTGGACAGGACTCTGCAGGTCATAAGGTCTCTCAAGGCAGCGTTCGGGCCCTCCTTCCACATCCACCTTTACACGAACGGGCTACTTGCCAGAGACGAGGTCCTCAGAGCCCTCGAAGCTGCTGGCCTCGACGAGATAAGGTTCCACCCAACCAGGAGGGAGGCGCTAGAGAGGATCAGGAGAGCGAAGGAGCTAACAGGTATGAGCGTGGGCGCCGAGATCCCGGCCATCCCGGGCAGGGAGGGTGAAATAGTTGCCCTGGCAGAGTTCCTCGATGAAGTAAATGCGGATTTCCTCAACATAAATGAGCTGGAGGTAAGCGAGTCCAACGAGTCTTCCCTCCGCATCATGGGATTTTCTTTCTCTCGGGACGGCAAGGCGGTCTCGGGAAGCGCTGAGACTGCGCTCAAAGCCATGAGGGCTGCAGAGGAGCGCGGGCTGAGGATCCCGATCCATTTCTGCCCAGCATCCTTCAAGGACGAGATCCAGACGAGGAGGAGGTTCGCGAGGGCTGCGGAGAGCGACCTGAGGGTGTATGAGAAGGCCACGGCCGAAGGAACCTTGCTTTATGGAGTGCTAAAATGCTTGGGGGAAGAGGAAATTGGGGAGTACTTGGAGAGGGGGCTCCTCTTCAGGTGCGGGGGAGAGGAGCTCTGCTTCCATCCAGACGACCTCGACATCGTGAGGCAAATTGCTCGGGAAGGATGCATGGAAATCGTTGAGGCTCACCCCACGAAGGACCGCCTGGTCATAAACAGAGAATCTGTCACCTAGACCTTTCTCGAAACAGCGGGAACCTCAGCAGGCAGACCATCCCTCCGAGAGAGTAGAGCCTCTCGCCCAGCGGTGTGCTCCACGGAACCACGTGGATCTTTCCTCCGAAAGATTGAATGCTGTTGAGAATGCCCTCTATTTCGAGCCTCTCCTGAGAGCTTGCAGAAGAGAGCAGCTCGTCGAGGACGAGGCAGACATCCACAGCCCCCACCTTCGAAGCTTCACCGCACTCCTCCTTTCCCATCCCCACGAGCTGGGGATCTTCCCCCAGCTGCCTGAGGATCCTCTCAAACGATTCCTCCACATCATGGAGCTCTTGGCTCCTGAGAAGCTCAGCCGGCTTACCCCTCGCAACGGCCTCCCTGATCCCTGCATATCCTCCCATGCTCGCGTTCTCGATGAGTACGGGCTTATCTTTCAAGATCCGCTGCAGTTCCTCACGAACCTTCTCCTTGAGGAAGCCGGGTCCCGCTACAACTATGCCGACCACATCTCCTTCCCTCTCGGAGATCCCCGCAACTTCCTTCGCTATATCCTCCACAGATTCACTGAGCTCCGCCTCTCTCCTCTCATCCCCTTTTCCCGGGAGCCTCAGATCCCTCTCCAGGACTCTCTTCAGCCCCTGCCTTCTGAAGACCCCGACTGCGACCTCATCGTAGTCCACTGCAACAATAATGACAGAACCGAGCTTCATTGAAGACTCTTCGAGCCTCTTCACATCTCTTGCGCTCCACCCTTCCTCCCTCTCCACAAGCAGCTCATCCCCAACACCCACCGAGAGGGTGTGGTGCGATCCAAGTATTCCAAATGTGTCCGGGCCCTCAATGACTATGCCCCTCATCCTCAGCCTGTTGGTGAAGGGCTGGAACTCCATGTGCTTGAGGGAGATCGTGAGTATCATGGGGAGTCTCCTCCCCTTCTCCCCCTCCCCCTGCTTGACATCTCTCATCGTCCTCGCAGTCACCTTGTCGCCTTCCTTGAGAAGGGTGTAGAGGAGCCACAGGTCATCTGGGCTCTCCACCCTCATCTTCAGCATCTTCTTCTTCGGATCAACGAATTCGAACAGCAGGGGCTACTACCTCCATATCTCATTTATTCTCTCATTCTCCGGAGAAAGGGATCCCATTCGCGAGCGGAGGCTTCTGGGACGGGCTGTGAGGGGGACGCGATCCCGAGGGCGCCGCTCTTCTGAGCCCATTATTGCTGCCGGCTGGATAGCTTATAAACATTTCACACAACCTTCAAGCGCGCTGAACTCTCATCACCAGCTCCTCTCCACAGCCTATCTTCACCCTGACATAGCCAACGAAGTTCTCCTCAGCCCCGCTTCCCTTCAAGTCCACATAGAGCTGCTTCAGCTTAAAGGCCTTGCTCCTTGTCGCAACAACTATCAGGTTGCTCAGGCTCATTTCCCTCAGAACTGAGGTCGGTATCTGCTGATTCCCCCTTCCAAGGAGGAACCCAGAGCTCCCGAGGGGGGAGATGATCACCTTAACGGTTTTAGCCCCACCGGAAAGGCTGCAGAAGCTTGCTATATCCGAGGAAGAGCAGTCTGAGCAGTAGGTTCTTTCTCTCCATCCAGCCGAAACGCTCAGGAGATCTTTCTTCTCTATTCCGAGCCTCTCCGAAATGGCCATCGCCGTCCTCCCCGGCCCAACGATGAGAGGCTGTTCCTCGGAGATCTCCTCGGAAACGCACTCCGCCAGCTCCCTGAGCTCCTCCTCTTCGGAGGCGTGGAAGTCTTTGCTCTGCTGGTGCTCCGGTGCGCTAAGAGATTCGATAGTCCTTGCAAGATATACACCAGAGACAGAGAACCTCCCGGCCTTCCTCAGCTCCTCCTCATCGACCAGAATTATCTCGCCTGTTGTGTGCAGGAACTCCCCCTTCAAGTAAGAAGACAGCAGCCTTGCTGCGGAGGCTATGCTCCTGGCGAAAACGGAGCTGTAGACCTTCGTCCCCCCTGGGATCCCAAGAAGGCTTACCCTCCCTCCTGAGCCTTCATAGACATCGAAGGCAGTCCCATCGCCGCCTACGAACAGGATTAGGTCGGCCCCCTCCTCTGCTGCTCTGGCAGAACACTTTCTCGTGTCCTCCCTGCTGCTCGGATACTTCGGCCTGCAGATAATTTTCGGCCTTCCCCCCATTTCCCTCGCCGCAATTTCCCCCATCAACCCCCTCGGGACAAGGATCTCTTCTCTCTTCAGGATCCCTTCTGGAACAGACCTCTTGAATTCCCTCGCAAAGAGGATCGATGCCTTGAACGAAGGGCCTATGTACACTCCGAGCTCTCCCCAGGGGATCGCGTCGCTTCCCTTTGCGGAAACGGGACCGCCTATCCCAGCTATTGGATTGACTATAAGAGCTATTCTGGCCATAACTTCCAGCCATCTTGTGCTTCAGTGCATTCCCAATGAGCTGAATGCGTTTGCGAACCTTTTAAAAATGACGAAGGAGATAAAAAACTGCTTTGCTTGAGGTCAGAATCCCTTCGCAACCAGGATGAAGTATATCAGGAACAGGACAGCTATTGCAGCAACTCCAGGCTTGATTTCCCTCAGCTTCCCCGTCAGCAGCTTTATGAGCACATAGGTGATGAAGCCCAGCCCTATCCCTGTCGTGATGCTGTATGTGAAAGGTATCGATGTTATGGTTACGAATGCAGGGATGAGCTCGCTGTAGTCCTCGAGCTCAGTCAGCTTCCCAGCCATGGTCAGGAAGAGGAGCCCAACGAGCATGAGGACGCCCCCCGTAGCAAAAGACGGAATCGCTGTGAACAGCGGCGTCAGCCCGATGGAGAGGAAGAAGAGGAGTGATGCGACCAGAGCAGTGAGCCCCGTCCTACCCCCCTGCTCAATTCCCGAAGCGCTCTCTATATAGATCACAACCGTCGAAGTGCCGAAGAAGGGAGCGAGAATAGAGGAGAGAGCATCAGTTATCAGCGCCCTGCCTATTCCAACTATCTTCCCGTTCTCAACCAGCCTCGCCTTTGTCGCCAGCCCCGTGATGGTCCCGATGCCATCGAAGAAGTCTACGAGGAAGAGAGAGAAGGCTATCGGGAATCCAATGCCGAAGAGAGAGGCATACAAATAGAAGGATTTTGGGAGATTGTTGAGTATTGATGTCGTGAGAGTTGGGACAGTTACAAGCGATGGAGGGAGGGAGAGCATTCCGAAAGCCCCCGCCGCAATAGTTGAGGCGAGTATAGCTATGATGAACCCTCCTACCACTCTCTTCACGAGCAGGACCGATGCTATGAAGAAGCTCAGCATCCCAAGGTAGAAGGGAAGGGTCCTCAGCGCTTCAGTGTTGAATGCTATGGGAGTTCCCGCTCCTCCCCTCACTATCCCCACATCGGCGAACCCTATCAGAGTTATGAACAGGCCTATTCCTATCCCGATGCCGAGCTTGAGGGACTCTGGAACTGAATTTATGATAAATTCCCTGATCTTCCCCATGGAGAATATGAGGAAGAGTATGCCGTTGAAGAAGACAGAGACTAGAGCGAGGTAGATGGCGAGCTCCGCAGCCTCCACACCAGCAGCCCTCTCGCTCGAAAGGATGAGGTCTGCGAAGAGGGGGATTATCGTGTAGGCTACGAATGCGTTCTCTCCCATCCCCGGTGCCAGCGCGAAGGGGAGCTTGGCGTAGAGGGCCATTATCAGCGTCGCCACAGCTGCAGAGATAGCGGTCGCAGCAGTGAAGCCAAGCCTTATGCTGTAGAGGAGGCCCTGGTACTGATCGGGAATGGGGCTCGAGATTGGTATGCCGAGGGCTTGGCGGAGCGCTATCGAGAAGCCATCGGTGAGTATCGCTGGGTTCACGAAGAGGATGTAGGCCATGGAGAGGAAGGTGGTTATTCCAGCGATGACTTCGATCTTAGCTGTGCTTCCCCTCTTCTCTATCTCGAAGAACTCAGAGATCTTCTCAGAAAAGCTCACCTTGCTCACCCGAACAGAGATCATTAACTTGAGGTCAGCCTTCTAAATGATTTGCTGCCGAGGGGTAGGGAGAAACTCAATGGTGTGCCATTAAAATAATGAAGGATTCTGTCATCGAGGTGAGCGGTTCAGCATTGAGGATTTTTGTGAAGCGAGCCCTTTTCGAAATTGACATTCATTTGAAAAGGCATTTGAAAAGGCCAGCACAGCAAAAAAGAATGGAGGTATTGCTATAGGCCGAGTATTTCCTTGATTAGGGCTGCCCTGATGTACATTCCGTTCTTTGCCTGCTCGAAGTACTTTGCCTGCGGAAGCTGATCCACCTGCTGGGGGAGCTCCCAAACCCTCGGGAGGGGGTGCATTATGATTGGGATCTTCTTCATCTTCTTGAGGGCCGAGACCGTAACTATATAGCTTGAGCGAAGTCTCTCATATTCCGAGGGATCGCTGAACCTCTCCTTCTGCAGCCTCGTTACGTAAAGCACGTCCAGCTCTTCTTCGATGTCCTCGAGCCTCTCGACCTCTGCATACCAAAGCTTCCCCTCAATGTTCCTCTTCACTTCTTCCCTGAGCCTGAGCTCCTTCGGAGAGATGTAGTAGACGCGGACGTTTCTGTAGAAGGTCAGCATGTAGGAGAGGGAAGGGGCCGTCCTCCCATACTTCAAGTCCCCCATTATGCCTATCCTCAGCCCATCTATCTCTCTGAGCTCCCTCCATATCGTGTACAGGTCGAGGAGAGCTTGAGTTGGGTGCTCGTTTGTTCCATCGCCACCGTTTATTATTGGGGCCCTTATCTCATCCTTTATGCTGTGGGGGAAGAACGGCTTGCTCTGCCTCAGAACGATCGCATCTGGCTCATAGCCATCGATTATCCTCATGGTATCTACATCGCTCTCTCCCTTCTGAATGGAGCTGGTCTCTGGCTGGAAGTCTATGACGCTCCCTCCCAGCTTGAGCATGGCCATCTGGAAGCTCATCTTGGTCCTCGTGCTGGGCTCCAGAAACACCGTTGCGAGGATCTTCCCCTCGGCCAATCTGAGCTTCCCTTCTCTGAGCCTGCTCCTCAGCTCCTCCGCTTCCAGGAAAAGGTGCTCAATTGTTTCCCTATCGAAGTCGAAGGCAGAAAGAATGTCCTTGCCTCTCAGGTCCTTCATCTTACACCCCTCATTTCTTCTGCTGCTCTCTTCACTCCCTTAATAATGTTCACGTAGCCAGTGCAACGGCAGAGGTTGCCCCTGAGGAATTCCCTGATCTCTTCCTCACTGGGATCCCTCTTCTCCTGCAGGAGGCGGTAGGTCATGACAGTAAATCCAGGGGAGCAGTATCCGCACTGCACGGCTCCTTCCTCCGCAAAGGCCCTGGAGATGACTGATGAAGCCTTCTCCTCTATTCCCGCTGCGGTCACGACTTCCTTACCATCAGCGTCGACAGCCAGGGTAAGGCAGGAGAGCACGGGCTCTCCGTTCAGGAGGACAGTGCATGCGCCGCACTCTCCTATTCCGCAGGAGTACTTAGGAGCTTTAACTCCGAGCTTCTCCCTCAGAACGTTGAGCAGCAGCTCGTTCGGCTCTACTTCTGCGGAAACTTCCCTCCCATCCAGCCTGAACCTTATCATCAAGCTCCACCACCTCCGATTCTCGAATAAGCCATCTTCAGAGAATCTGCCACGAGAACGGGAGAAACTCTCCTCCTGTAGGAAGCAGTAGACCTTATATCATCTATCGGCGATATGTCCTGCTGAACCTTCCACGAAGCCTCCTCAACCAGAGCTTCGCTGAAGGGCCTGTTCAGCAGCTCAGCCTCAACGCTTGGAGAGCGGACCGGCCTCGGAGCTACAGATCCGAGAGCTATCCTCACGTCAGCTATTATTCCATCCTCGATCCTCAGGTAGGCCGCGGCGCTAGCTTTCGCCAGATCCATGGCCGTTCTGGCCAGCTTTATGAATGCCGAGGAGCTGCCCGGAGGAGGCTCGGGGATCTCTATTTCAACGAGCATCTCATCGGGCTTCAGAGCTGTTCTCCCTGGGGCAATGAAGAACTCCCTCAACGCTATCTCCCTCTCCCCCCTCACGCTCAGAGCCTTCACCTTCGCATCGTGGACGAGGAGGGGTGGGGCGGAGTCAGCGGCAGGCGATGCATTGCAGAGGTTCCCCGCTATGGTAGCCATGCTCCTGATCTGAACGCTCCCCATCTGGCGCACAGCATCCATAAGGGCGGGGATCTTCCCGGCTATGCTGGAAAACCTCTCCAGATCCCTCCACGTCGCGAGAGCCCCAATCCTTATAGATCCCTTCTCCTCGGTAATGTACCTGAGCGATTCTATCCTCTTTATGTTTATCACATGCTTCGGCTCGACCTGCCTTGCCTTCATCTTGACGAGGAGATCTGTTCCCCCTGCCAGTATCCTCGCATCCTCCCCCAGCTCGGATAGCAGCTCGAGGGCCTCCTCAACTGTCCTGGGCTCGTGGTAGACGAAGGTCACCGGGATTATCCTCGTGTTCATCCTGTTGAGGGTGCTCACAGCTCTTCACCTCCCCGAGAGAGCTTCGAGGATCCTCTCAGGCGTTATGGGCAGCGTGTAGAATCTTATCCCAATGGCGTTGTATATTGCGTTGGCCACGGCGCCGGCGACTGGATTGAGGGCAGCCTCTCCGAGCCCCTTGGCTCCGTAGGGGCCCGTGGGCTCATATGTGTTGGCGAAGATGACCCTGAAGTCATCGAGCTTCGGAGCGTCCTGGGATGTTGGGATCTTGTAGTCCACAACCATCCCCCTGTTCATGAGCTCCCCACTCTTCCTGTCGTAGAGAGTGTCCTCCAGGTAGGCCATACTCCAGCCCATCACGAAGCCTCCGTGGAGCTGCCCCTCAGCGAGCTTCGGATTTATGACTGTTCCGAGGTCTGCTCCTGCCACCACCCTCTTCGGCTTCACGGTTCCGGTGTACGTATCCACCTCGACCTCCACGAAGAACACCGTGAAGGTCGGGGGAGCAGAGGTCGCCCTGTAGCTTACAGTTGCAGCTATCGTCCCCCAGTTTCTCTGCCACGATGTCCTCGCAATCTCCGAAAGCGTCACCCTCATATCCTTCATTCCCTCGACATACACGACCGCCTGCTCGAGGGACTCATCGTACTTTATCTTGAAAGCTTCAGGATTCACGGCCCTCGAGAGGATCCTGGAGGCTGCTTCGAAGACCTTCGCTTTCACTATCTGGGCTGCCCTCCTCGCCGCTTCCCCTCCAACGTACGTCCCTCTTGAGGCATGGGTGCACACATCGTATGGAGTCGTGCTGGTGTCGGAGGGGACTATGTTTATGAGGTGGGGCGGAACGCCGAGCTCCTCCGCAATTATCTTCGCGTGGGCCTCGAGCGTCCCACCCCCATGATCCTGCAGAGCGGTTATGTAGTCGAGGCTCCCGTCCTCGTTGAGCTTCAGGGTTGCGCCCGTGTAGTCGATGACCTCTCCCGATATGGGGCCTCCGGCCCCCGAGGTGTGGAAGGACCTCCCGAAGCCGAGCCCCATCCTGTACCTCCCCTTCTTCAGGTGAGGAGGCTGCCTCCTCTCCCAACCTATGAGCTGCTTCCCCCTCTCGACCAGCTCCCTCACTCCATCTGATCTTATGATGCTCCTCACGGTCGGGCCCTGACCCCAGAACACGTCTCCGAGGCCGACGTAGTTCTTCAGCTTTAGATCCAGGGGATCCATGCCGAGCTCCTCAGCAAGCTCGTCCATTATCGATTCCACAGCCCACGAGATCTGGGGAGCCCCGTAACCCCTGAAGGCGCAGGATGGAGTCTTGTTCGTGTATACAGCCTTCCCCTCGTATCTTATGTTCCTCCACTTGTAGAGGGAGACGAACCACCCCAGCGCTGTGCCGAGGAGGGGGTAAGCTTGGACTTGGTGGGCTCCAATATCCATTATGTTCACAAGCTCTCCGAAGGTGAGCTCTCCGCTCCTTTTAGCCCCTACCCTGAGCTTCAGGTGCATCTCGTAGTCAGCATGGTCGTACATGTCCTCCTCTCTCGTGAGGGAGATCTTGACGGGCTTCCTAGCTTTCAGGCAGAGGGCCACGGATATTAGGGTAACGAGGTTGGTCTGTATGCTTGAGCCGAACGAGCCTCCTATGGGGATCCTCTTCACGGATATCCTGCTGAGCGGAATCCCGAAGACCTGGCCTATGAGGATCCTGGTATTGTGTATTGTCTGCGTAGTAGTGTACACGCTCAGCCTTCCATCCGGCTCCGGAATGCATAGGGAGACCTTCGGCTCGAGCTGGAAGTGGTACCTCCTGTTCGTCTTGTAGGTCCTCTCCAGAACTACGTCGGACTCCCTCTCTGCCCTTTCGACATCCCCTTCAGAGTATCTCATCTCAGCCCCAACATTGTTCTTCACCTGGACTTCCTCCTCCCCCTTCAGGATCCTCTCCCTCACTGCCGGAGCCTGAGCACCCATGGACTCGAAGGCATCGAGGACTGGAGGATAGATCCTCCTGAACTTGAATTTGATCGATTCCGCAGCCCTCTGGGCGAGCTCCTCTGAAGGAGCTGCAACCGCAGCAACGGGGTCGCCGAGGTACCTGGGGGAGAATGTGAGAACGCTCCAGTCCTTGAACGTCACTTCGTTCACGCTGACCAGCCTTATGTTGAACGGCCTGCTCGGCACATCGAGAGGAGTCAGGACAACAGCCCCCATGGACTCAGCTGCTTTTGCGTCTATCTCCTCAATGTCGGCGAAGGGATAGGGGCTGTAGACTATCCTCCCATAAAGCATTCCTGGAACATATATGTCAGATGCGAACTCAAGAAATCCTCTCGCTTTGCTCTCCGCATCCCTCCTGGGGATGTCCTTCCCAATGAAGGTATAACGCCTTTCAGCTTCGGTCATTTCCAACAGACCCAAGGAATTCTATTGAAAAGTCTATTTATTTAAATTTTAATAATATTGATTTATCATAAAATAACTGAATACTGATCATGAGGAGTTGAGAGCAATATGAATCTCCTTATAAGGGGGGGACACATCGTTACCCCAGAAGGAATATTCGACGGAGACATCCTAATCATCGATGGAAAAGTGCATAGCATCGGAAGATCCCTCCCCAGGAGCTGGGCGGAGGAAGTGCTGGATGCTGAGGGGAAGCTCGTCTTCCCTGGAGCAGTTGACGAGCACGTCCACATGAGGGAGCCCGGCCTCGAGTACAAGGACGACTTCGATCACGGGACAGCAGCGGCTGCTGCAGGAGGTGTTACAACGGTCATAGAGATGCCTAACACGATCCCCCCTGTCGACTCAGGAGAGAGGGTAAGAGAGAAGGGGGAGCTCCTAAGCAGGAAGGCAAATGTTGACTTTGCTCTCTATGGACTGCTGACAGACCAGAGCCTGAACAGGATGGAGGAGATGCTGAAGGAGGGGGCAGTCGGCTTCAAAGCTTTCATGGGACCAACCACAGGAAATCTCCCCCCTCCGAGCAACCCAGCTATCTACAGAGCTCTCGAGCTTTCGAGGAAGCTGGACTTCACCGTCGTTTTCCACGCTGAGGACGACCAGCTCGTGAACATGTTTGTTGAGAAGGTGAAGTCCTCGGGGAGGAGGGATGCTGCTGCCCACCTCCTCTCGAGACCTCCAGTGACCGAGGAGATGGCTGTCATGAAGGTCTTCCTGATCGCAAGGGAAACGGGAGGGAGGGCGCATATAGCTCACATATCTTCGAAGGACGTGCTCAAATATCTCAGGATGGCCAGAGAGGAGGGGGTGAGCCTGACAGGAGAGACGTGCCCCCACTACCTGTACTTCGACAGCTCCCACTATCAAGAATACGGCAGCAGCATTAAGGTCAACCCGCCGATCAGAGAAAAGGAGCACAGGCTGGCTCTGCTGAGCTCCCTGAGGAGCGGGACCATCTACTCAATAGGCTCAGACCACGCTCCCCACTCGCCCGAGGAGAAGTCGCCTGATAAGGACATCTGGGATGTTGCAGCGGGATTCGTTGGCGTTCAGACCCTCTTCATTTCAATGCTGAACTTAGCGCTTTCAGGACAAATAGAGCTGAAGGACGTCCCCAGGCTCATATCGAGGAATCCAGCTAAGCTGTTCGGCCTCTGGCCGAAGAAGGGGGAGCTGATGCCGGGGAGCGATGGAGACGTGGTCATAGTAGATCCGGCGGCGGAAACGGTGATAAGCAGGGAGTCACTCATAACCAAGAGCCCGCTTACCCCATTCATAGGAATGAAGATGAAGGGGAAGGTGGAAGCAGTTGTGCTGAGGGGCGAGATAATAGCAAGAAGCGGAGAGGTGGAGAAAAAAAGAAGCGGGGTGTGGCTGCGCAGATCTACTTCAGTTCAGCAACAGATGCCTTCTTGATCGCCTCAACTATTTTCTTGTAACCTGTGCACCTGCACAGGTTCCCTTCAATGGCCTTTTTTATTTCGCCTTCAGACGGCTTCGGATTGGCTTTGAGCAGCGCATACGCAGTAGTTATGAAGCCCGGGGAGCAGAAGCCGCACTGAACAGCACCTTCCTTCGAGAAGCTCTCCGCCAGCTTCCTGCCAAGCTCCTCCCTGGAGATCCCCTCTATTGTCTCGATCTCGCTGCCCTCAACCTGGACCGTGAGGATGCTGCAGGAGTAGACAGGCCTGCCGTCCAGGAGAACAGTGCAGGTTCCGCACTCAGCCCTCTCGCACCCCCTCTTCACTCCTCTGACTCCAAGCTTAAGCCTGAGCGTGTCGAGCAGAATTTCGTTGGGCTCGGCATCGACTTCCACTGGGGTGCCGTTCAGCTTGAATGAGACCTTCACGCGCGATCACCTCCAAAGTGCTTGAGCGAGCTGAGGAGGCCCTCCTTCAGAAGAGCCTTAGAAACCCTCATTCTGTACTCAGCTGAAGCCCTCACATCGGTGATGGGGGAGATGTCCTCTTCGAGCAGCTCCACTGCTCTGCTCACATTCCTTTCTTCCGCGCTCTTTCCTATGAGCTCCCTCTCAACTGTGGATGCCCTGATGGGCTTCGGGGCAACTGAACCCATAGCTATCCTCACATCCGAGAATGTGCCGTCTTCAATTTTCACAGCAAGGGCTATGGAGACCACGGAAAGAGTGAAGGCGTTCCTCCTCCCGAGCTTGTAGTACCAGTGGTAGTAGCCATCTAGCTGCGGGAGCTCGATCTCCTCAAGGAGCTCGCTGCTGGACAGCATAGTCTTCCTCGGGCCAAGGAAGAACTCCCGCAGCGGAACCTTCCTGCTCCCCGAGGAAGATGTCAGCTTTACTACGGCATCGTGGACGAGGAGGGGTGGGGCGGAGTCAGCGGCGGGCGAGGCATTGCAGAGGTTCCCCGCTATGGTTGCAACATTCCTTATCTGCCAGGAAGCCATCTCGGTCAAGGCAGAGCTGAGGAGGGGCGCCTTTTCCCTAACTATGATGTTGTCCAGCAGCTCCTGCAGCCTCGATCCACCTCCTATTCTCATCCGATCGCCTTCCAATCTCACATAGCGGATCTCTCTAAGCCTGGAAATGTCCAGAACCTTCTTGGGGGACTGCCTCCCGATCTTCATGTCTATCAGGAGATCGGTTCCTCCAGCGAGCAGCTTCCAGTCCCCTTCTCTGAGAATCTCGAGCGCTTCTTTCATGCTTCCAGCTCTAGCATACTCGAATTTGGGGATTCTGTAGAACATTGGGATCACCTCTCCTCCAGCAGCTTGAGGACCTTCTCCGGAGTTATGGGGAGCTCCGTCACCCTCCTCCCTATGGCTTGGGATACCGCATTTGCTATGGAGGCCGGCGCCGGTATAAGGGCCATCTCTCCGACTCCCTTCGCTCCGAGGGGACCGTACTTGAACCTGTCCTCGATGAATATGGGATCCTCGATCTGGGGAGCATCGAGGGAGGTGGGTATGACGTAGTCTGTGAGGTCTCTGTTGATTATTTCTCCCCTCTCGCTGAACTTCAGCTCCTCCGTGAGTGCTAAGCCCATGCCCTGAACATATCCCCCCTCTACCTGCCCCTCGACCTGCACGGGGTTTATGATCTTTCCAGCAGAGATCGCTGGGTAAACCCTCAGGACGCTGACCTTTCCCGTGAGGGTGTCGACTTCGACCTCGCTGATGATAGCCATGTAGCTGTAGGAAATGTAGGCGAAGCCCTGCCCGAGCTCATCGTTGAACTTCCCCTTGGGGAGGAAGAAGTAGCCAGTTGCGGAGGTGCTCACTCCGCTCTCGTATGCCTTTTTCACGAGGTCCTTCCAGGCTATGCTCTTGGAGGGATCCTTTTTAGATCTGGCGACGCCGTCTACTATTGCTATGTCCTCCGGATCCGTCCCGAGGATCTTCGCTGCGAGGGCGTTGAGCCTCTCCCTCAGCTCGATCGAAGCCGCATATATCCCTATCGCCCCAACTCCCGTTCCTCTCGATGCGTGGGTTGCTCCAGTGTCCGGGGCATCGGTCGTGCCGAAGTAAACATGAACCATATCGAGAGGAGCCCCGAGCACCTCCGCAACTATCTGCCTGTGGGAAGAAGAGGGGGAGCCCTGCCCGATCTCTACGATGCCCACAAGGACCGAAACGGAACCGTCTGGCTCGATCTTCACTGTCCCTGCTGACCAGTCGGGCACACCTCGAGATGTGCTTATCCCATGCCATATGACGCCGAGGCCGATCCCCTTCCTGAACCTCCCGCTCTGTGAAGAGTAGAGCCTCCTCTTCTCCCTCCAGGCAGCCTTTTCGGCAACAGCCTCTAGAGCCCCCTTGACGCCTACGGAGGAATCAAGCGTCTGCCCAGTCATCGTTGTGGCCCCAGGAGTAAGGACGTTCTTGAGCCTGATCTCCAGGGGATCCATCCCGAGCTTCTCAGCTAGAATATCCATCTGGCTCTCTGCAGCGAACTGAACTGAGGGGTTGCCGAAGCCCCTGAAGGAGCCCTGGTAGACTTTGTTCGTATACACGCAGTATCCGTCGACCTTCGCATTTGGAACGAAGTATGGTCCGGATGCGTGCATTGTGGCCCTCCACAGAATGAAAGGCCCCCTATTAGCGTAAGCGCCGGTATCGTGGACTATTTCGACCTCTATAGCTTTCAGATTCCCTTCGGAATCGGCCCCGCTCTTGTACTTTATCACAGTCGCCTCCCTCTTCGGGTGCACTGAAAAGCTCTCCTCCCTTGAGTACTCAATGAACGCCGGCTTTCCGGTGAGGAAAGCAGCAAGTGCCGCCTTGGCCGAGGTGAGGGGGCCCTCATCGTCCTTTCCGCCAAAGCCTCCCCCCAAGTAGGGGACAACTACCCTAATGTGGCTCGCCGGAATGCCCAGGACTCTCGAAACGATCCTCTGCGTGAGGTGCGGATGCTGTGATGGTGAGAGGATAGTAAGCTTCCCCTCGAGACCGGGTATGGCTATGGCCGCTTCGGTCTCTAGATAGACATGATCCTGATGGGAGGTCCGGTAAACGTTTTCAACGACCACATGGGATTCGGAAAAGCCCTTCTCCACGTCTCCCTTCCTGACCCTGGTCCTGAAAGCTATGTTTGAACCCGTTTCATCGTGAACGAGGACATCCGTCCTCCTCATGGCCTCGAGGGGGTCGAAGATGTGGGGGAGCGGCTCGTATTCGACCTTTATCAGATCCGCTGCCTCCATCGCAGAGTCGATGTCCCTCGCTACGACGAGGGACACGATCTCTCCCGCATATCTGACCTTCCTATGTGCCAAGAGGGGCTGATCGGGGAGGGAGTAGCCTACTTGGTTCTCTCCCGGTATGTCTCTGGCCGTAATGTTGAGGAGAAAGCCTCTGACCCTCTTCGCTTCAGAGTCATCAATGGACAGAATTCTAGCGTGAGGATGCCTGCTGATCACCTGCTTTACGAAGAGCATGTCGCTCATGTAGAAGTCCTCGATGAATTTCGCCCTGCCCAGTGCCTTCTCCAGAGTGTCGGCCCTCTCTACCCTCTTTCCAACAACATAGAAATCTTTGGCATTGAGCCATTTGTCCATAAGCTTTTCAAATTCGGTAGAAGACAAGCTGCTCCACCTTCATTCAATCAAATCACAATATTATTCTAATTTTATTTAAATCTATTTTTCCATTTTTTCTGAGATTATTGAAAATGTTCATGTGCTTCTCATGCTTCTCCTCCTCGCTGCCAGGGATTTATTATGCTGTGTGAGGACTCTTTGATTGTGGGCCTTTGATCCTCTGCTCATCAGGTGGCCGCCTTGACAAGGAAGGTCCTCGAGGTAACTGGGCTGACTGTAGCAGTTGAGGGTAAAGTAGTAGCGAGAGACGTGAGCATGGAGATAGAGGAGGGGGAAATTACAGTCCTCCTGGGACCGAATGGGAGCGGGAAGACCTCTCTCCTAAGGGCAATAATGGGGCTCCCCAGCTATAAGGTGCTTGGCGGGAAGATATATCTTGACTCGAAAGAAATAACTCACCTCCTGCCTTGGGAGAGATCGAAGCTTGGTCTTGCTCTCGCGCACCAGATCCCCCCACCCTTGCCGATTAAGATGAGGGTTCTCCTCGAAAAGCTCTCCGAGATCCACGGCTCTAGGGATTTCTTCGGAGATGCTGTTAACACAACTCTGATCTCGTACCTTCTGGAGAGAAACGCTTTCGATGGGTTCAGCGGGGGGGAGTCGAAGAGGGCAGAGCTGGCGACTGTAGCCCTCTCGAAGCCTAAGGTCGCCCTCCTCGATGAGCCCGACAGCGGGGTTGACATAGACTCGATCAGAAGAATAGCTAAGCTGATTAACCAGATGGCCGAGAATGGGGTGGGGATCCTGCTCGTAACCCATGCGGGCGCGATGGCCAGGTACTTGAAGAGCTTGGGGAAGGGGTACGTAATGATCAACGGCAGGCTTTCTCTGGGCGAGGATGCGAGGAAGATGCTGAAGAGCGTCCTCAACAGAGGGTATGGAATTTTGGGGGCTGAGTGAACATGGATCCTCAGAAAGAAGGTCTGAGGGATGCTCTCGAGAAGGCGAAGAGCCTTGGGCTGAGCGTTGAAGAGGGAGGCGGAGTTGTCCTCAACGAGTCCCTCCTCTTCAGAAGGCTGTCCAGGGAGCTCGAGGAGATGGGAGTAGTCTACATGGAAATACATGAGGCCGCGAAGAGCTATCCTGATATATTCGAGAGGTATGCGTTCAAGACGGTCAGGGGGGACCTGAAGCAGGTAGACAGTGGCATATTCCTCTACGTCCCGAAGGGGGTTAAGGTAAGCAAGCCAATCTTCAACTGCTTTGTCCTGGGGAACAGGGGAATCGTGCAGAAGGTCTACAACCTCACAGTCATAGAGAGCAACGCCGAGGCCATCGGAGCTTCAGGATGCTTCACTCTTGTAAACGAGGCAGTGCACTCGAGCCTGGAAGAAATACACATAGGCTCCAATGCGAAGTACACCAAAGTGATGCTGCACAACTGGCTCCCCCTCGTCGGCGTTTCAGCCTTCACATCGGTCAGTGTGGGAGATGGAGGAAAGTACCACGACGTCTATATCAACTACTCTGAAGCAAAATCGATCTCGTTCACGACGCAGATAATCCAGGAAGGCGATAGCTCTTCCTCAAGGACCGAACAGATCGTTGCAGGAAGGGGCAGTAGCTCGCTGAAGTACAGCATGGAAGTGCACCTGCTGGGAAAGTCTTCTTCCTCGATCCTCCTCTCAAGGCTGCTGTCCAGGGAGAGGAGCAGAATTGAGTCGAGGGCGAAGATCGTGGCTAAGGGGGAAAGGGCGAAGGGGCATATAGAGTGCAAGGGGATGATCTTGGGAGGAGAAGGCGAGATAAAGACTGTGCCTGAGCTCAGCTCCCTCACGGAGGATGCCGAGCTGACCCATGAGGCGAGCATAGGAAAGATCAGGAGAGAGGAAATCGAGTATCTGGAAACCAAGGGGTTCTCTGAGGAAGAGGCTGTATCTCTCCTGATAAGAGGATTTCTGGATACGGGCTTCGAAGGGGTACCCGAAACCATAAGGAAGTCCATTGACCCCATAATTGAAAAGCTGAGCAGAGCAAAAGGCTAGATGGGAGCGGCGACCCTTTTTACATCAAAACAACAGAGTTCAGAAAAAAGCTTCCTTGAGAGTGGAGTCGAAGGGCAGAGCTGAGCTTAGTCCTCCGAATAGGATAACAATTATTAGGAATCAGGTTCATCTCTCCAATTGGAAAAGACATGCAGAGAAGCGAGAAGGCGAAGTGAGGTCGGGATGAGCTATCAGGTCACCAAGGAGCAGCTGAAGATGATCATAAAGGAGCTGAAGCAGTGGAAGGCTCCAGCTACGACCCTCCTTTCACTGTACATCCCTCCCGGAAGGCCGGTGAGCGACGTTGTCAACATGCTTAGAACGGAGCTGAGCATAACGGACAACATAAAGCTGAAGAGGACGAAGGATGCTGTGCAGACGTCTTTAAGCATGGCGATAGACAGGCTGGGCAATATCAACAAGATACCGGAGAACGGGCTCGTCCTCTTCTGCGGAGTGAACTCCGATACCGGGAAGCAGATATGCATGATGTTCTCGCCTCCCGAGCCCGTGAAGGTCTACTACTACAGAACCGATAAGTGGTTCCACACGGAGTTCCTGGAGGACATGATATCAGAGAAGAGCTACCATGGTCTCATCATAATCGAGAGGGATGAGGCAACGATCGGGCTACTGAAGGGAACGACCATAGAGCTGCTGGACAACTTCATGAGCTACATACCGGGCAAGCACACTAAGGGAGGGCAGAGCCAGAGGAGGTTCGACAGGATAATAGAGCAGATGGTTGAGGACTTCTACAAGACAGTGGCAGAGAGGGCCAAGCAGCTCTTCGAGCCCCTGCTGCTCGAGGGAAAGCTCAAGGGGATCCTCATTGGAGGCCCTGGATACAGCAAGCAGGACTTCGTCAGCGGCGAGTACCTCGACAAGAGGCTCAGGGATCTAGTAATAGACAAGCTGATAGATGTGGGCTATCAGAATGAGGCGGGGCTGAGGGAGCTCGTCATAAAGGCCTCCGATGTACTGCAGGATCACAGGTACTCCGACGCTTTCAAGCGTGTTGAGGAGCTGAAGGCTCACATGGCGAAGGCTGATGGTCTGGCTGTATTCGGATACGATGAGGTCAAGCAGGCGGCGGAGATGGGTGCGCTCCAGCACCTCCTCGTTGTCGAAGACCATCCTCTGATAGATGAGCTGGAGGCCCTGGCGAAGAGATCGGGAGCTGAGCTGGTGGTCGTCCCCCTCAACTCTCCAGAGGGGGAGTGGCTCCAGGAGTCATTCGACGGGATAGCTGGAATACTTCGGTACAAGATCTTCTGAGATCCATTTCTTCTCAAGCGGAATCAGGAGTCGTTAACAGTTGAGATATAAACTCGCTCCAGTGACGGGCAGTGCCCAGAGGAGCAGTGGGAGCCGAGAACTTAGTTGGGAAGTACCTCATAGATATGAGCCGCGTGCCGTTGGGCTCGAAGGGTGCCCATGACCTCCATGCGGAGTGGCCTAAGATCTGCGATGACCTAGAACGGAAAACGGCACCATCTATATAACCTGCGACTGACGATTTATTAGATAGAAGAGCAGCCTGCTGAGAATCATGCCTCCAAGAGCTTCTCTTTGCATCTTGTGCAAGGGTACAAAGAAGCTTTGCGGCCTCGAGGAGTGCCCGCTGCTCGCAAGAGCACGGGGTATGCTTAGAACCTATGTCTCCGTCGTCAGGTCCAAGGATATCTCCGGGATGACGCCGCCCAGCAGCATAGTCGGGGAGAGGGGATATCCCGATGTGGCAGTGCTCTACAACATAGCTCCCTCGGGCTCCGGAGAGAATCCTTCTCTCTACGATGATCCCAAGTCGTGGCATGGAAAGCTCGATCTCAAGGGAATTGTGGAAATGAGGAGCAATCTCCTGAGCGGAGTCCTGAGGGTCCCAGCCTCCGATCCGTGGAGGCTTTATGAAGGAGAAGTATCGCTTGCGCTGGTCAGCTTGAAGCCGGTCGACAGCGAAGTACAGCTGAAGAAGCCTCCCGTCCTCCAGCTCTCCTTCGACAGCGTTGTGAGACCCATTGGCCTCCTATCTCCGCTGGAGAGAGTGAGGGTGAGCAGCTCTCCGAAGGTTGACAGAGATCTCGAGAGGATGATATGGGATGATATCAGGGCAGGGGAAGCTCTGGTAGAGCTTTACACGAAGGAGAAGGATGTATATCTTCTGGAGAGGGCATTGAGCCTAGGGTTGCTCGGAGCGAAGAGGAGAAGGAAGCTCGTCCCCACTAGGTGGGCGATAACGGCCGTCGATGATTCCCTGAGCGACTACCTGAGGAGGAGGATCCTTGGATATGAAACGGTTGGAGAGATCCTGCTCTACAGGGGGGAGTACCTGCACAACAGGTTTCTCATCGCCCTCATCCCGGGGAGCTATGAGGGGTACTGGATCGAAGTCTGGTACCCGAGGAGCATATGGGCCCTGGACTCTTCCGAGCCTGAAATTGGGGTGGTGAGGGAGAACCAGTGGGGGGAGGTATCGCACATGGACGGAGGGTACTCCGCCGCCAGGCTGGCCGTGCTGGAGCATCTGCACAGGATCAGGAGGAAGGCCAAGTTCATAATACTGCGGGAAGTGCTTCCAGAGTACATAGTCCCCGTCGGGAACTGGCATATAAGGGAAACTGTGAGGGCAGCGCTCTCCTCTGATCCAGTTAAAGTCAATGATCTGAAAGAGCTCCTGAGCATCGTGGAGAGCAGAGTGCTTTCGAGGGAGGCAGCAGATGAGTTTAAAAGAGCTCTCAGAGAGATGCTCTCGCAGAGGAGCTTGGACGAATATCTGATCGGAAGAAGCATGAAGTGAAGGTGCGCAAGTTGAGCGGCATAGTATACAGGCTGAACGAAAGGGAGAGCTATTCGCTCGGGATAGGGGCTATATCCGTTGTCGTTGCACTTCTCGGGAAGTTCTCCTACCAGGGGCTCATAGCTGTCATCATAGGGTTCTTCTTCCACGAAATGGCTCACAGGTACTTCGCGAGGAGAGCAGGCTGCTCGAGCAGGTTCGTCCTCGACCCCCTTGGCCTCTTCCTGACCCTCATATCCTCCGTCCTCCCAATAGCATTCCTCGCTCCAGGCTACGTCGGCATATACTGCTACGGAAATGTATTGGTGAAGAGGGATCTGCTCAGAATAAGCGCGTCTGGAATAGCAACAAACATACTCATAGCCCTGCTCGGCGCTGCCCTATATCCGTTTAACCCGAGCTTCTTCTCCATGCTCTCGCTCATAAACGCATGGTTCGCTCTCTTCAACCTCATACCAATTGGGCCGTTCGACGGAGCTAAGATATTCAGGCTCAGCAAGGTGGTTTGGGCAGGCCTCCTGGTCTCCTCGCTGGCCTTCTACCTCTACTGGGTCATCTGAAATTAAATATTAGAATGATGATCAAGAAACGTGAAGTGGTGTCTAATTTGAGCGAGCAAGTAAAGAAGGTCGCGGTCTTCGAGGGAAAGGCGAGGATAGGAGAAGTCATGGGTGGGCTCGCAAACATACAGCTCAAGCCCGAGGACTTCTCGAGCCCCATAGCCCTCCAGATGGCCTTCTCGAGGATATATGAAGGCGTCATAAAGGCTCTGGAGGAGGGCCCGAAGAAAAGGTATGTGGCAGAAGTCAAGATGACGGATTCGCTGGGCAATCAGGTGGTCATTGGCATAGACCTCGGAGAAGCTCCTCCTCCATTCAGCAGCAGCGAAGTCAAGGCCAGGATAACCGTTGAGCTTTTCGAAGAGGAGGATTGAGGCCGAGGCCCTGCCTCAGCTTGAATGCAGAGAAGCACAGCGAAGAGAGGGATATGAGACGAGGATACCAAAAGGCTTCGTTGTCTACGAAGTCGCCATCTCCGATGTGAATGAAGCGGTTAGGAAGGCGAAGCAGCTCCTCCAGCAGGAGGGTGCAGAAATCCTCGTCCTCTGCGAGCCGGTTGCATCGATAGCCTCCGTGTATTTGAAAGGGAAGAAGGTGGCTTCTCATCTCGAGATTGTGCTTGGAAAGGGGTCTATTGCTGCTCCTCCGCCCCCCCTCACCGAGGACTTCCTGGTTCTCGAGAAGGATGCGTGGGGGGAGGCCATAAGAGCTGATCTCTCCGCTCTCAGCGAGGATCCCTCGTCCTGGAGCTGCGGAAGGCGGTGAGGGAGTTGAGGTGGCCGAAGAAGAGGGAGTTCATGGCCTTCTTCCTCCTCTCTTCAAGCTATGCTGGGAAAGTTGAGAGCGAGCTCGTGCTGCTGAGCAAGCTCAGAGACGATCTTTGCGCAACAACGAGGACTTCCAAGAGGATCCTGAAGAGGCTTGTAGCCTTCG
Source organism: Fervidicoccus sp. SLHALR4 (assembly GCF_058692745.1). Lineage (NCBI taxonomy): Archaea > Thermoproteati > Thermoproteota > Thermoprotei > Fervidicoccales > Fervidicoccaceae > Fervidicoccus > Fervidicoccus sp. SLHALR4. The sequence goes on from NZ_CP182483.1 coordinate 266,643, forward strand.
GGATGCTCGAGAGGGTGGAGAAGGGTAAGCTGAGGGTGCTGAGCGTTGAGGAATACCTCTCTCGGGTCTTCTCCAAGTACAGGGAGGAGAGGTGCAGAAAGTACATCCGCAGAAAGGATCGGAGCACAGCCCGCGAAGAAGCTTGATCCCTCTCTTTTTCTTGCTCGGGAAAGCTGGATCTACTTAATAAGAGAGTTCCAATTAAAAGAACATCTCGGTGAGAGGATTGCCCCTCGATGTCGAGAGCATAAGGAGGGATTTCCCCATCCTCAGCAGGACTGTAAACGGCAGGAGGCTCATCTACTTCGACAACGCTGCTACTACGCAGAGGCCGAGGCAGGTCGTTGAGGCCATAGCCAGGTTCTACCTCTACCACAATGCCAACGTCCACAGGGGGATGCACACGCTCTCTCAGGAGGCGAGCGAGCAGTTCGAGAGAGCCCACGAGGCGGTCTCCGAGTTCATCGGGGCCGGCTCCTGGAGAGAAGTAGTGCTCACCATGAATACCACCGATGCTATAAACCTAGTTGCGTGGGGGTGGGGGCTTGGGAAGCTCTCGGCAGGCGATGAAATCTTGCTCACTGTCATGGATCACCACAGCAACATGCTTCCCTGGAGGGAAGTAGCGAAGAAGGTTGGGGCGAAGGTCAAATATGCAGATGTGGATTCTGAAGGCAGGATCGACTACAGGGATCTCGAGGAGAAGCTGAGCGAGAGGACAAGGGTCGTGGCATTCCCCATGGCGAGCAATGTTGTTGGCACTGTCAACGATGTGAGGAGGATATCCAGGCTCGCCCATTCGGTTGGGGCAATAGCTGTGGGAGATGGAGCTCAGTATGTCCCGCACATACCGACTAGAGTGAAGGAGCTGGAGCTGGACTTCATGGCCTTCAGCGGACACAAGATGCTCGGCCCAACGGGAACCGGAATACTCTGGGGGAGGGAGGACCTCCTCAGCGAGCTCCCCCCATTCAGAGTTGGGGGAGAAACGATAGAGGATGTCACCCTCGACAGCGTCGTCTGGCAGCCGCTCCCCTGGAGGTTTGAAGCTGGAACTCCCAACATCGCTGGAATGATAGGGCTGGCGGAGGCTGTGAGGTACCTCGAAAGGATCGGGATGGAGAGCGTGAGGGATCATGACATCAGGCTCGTGAGGAGGGCTCTCCAGAGGCTTTCTGAGCTCGGCGATGAGGTTTCAGTGATCGGCCCCAAGAGTCCTGAGGAGAGGACGGGGCTCGTGGCCTTCAACGTAAGGGGGCTCCACCACCACACCGTGGCGAAGGCCCTGGACATGTACGGCATCGCCGTGAGGAGCGGGGGGCACTGCGCTCACCCCCTCCACTACAGATTGGGGATAACGGGGAGCGTGAGGGCCAGCTTCTACATCTACAACACAGAGGAGGAGGTCGATGAGCTGTACGAGTCTCTGAAGAAGACAATTTCGCTCAGGGAGAGGCTCGCTGCTGAGCCCGTAGAAGAAGTGTGCACAGGAACCTAGAAAAGGTTTCTCAGACAGGGATGCATCCCACCTGCTCGACTGCTTCTAGGATCCTGTCAAGCACAATCTTGATCTTATCCTCGCTTGAGAGAACAGGCGAGCTTCCCGCACCAAGCGGTGAAGGAGCTCCGCTCGCCTTAGGATGCCCTCCTCCTCCCAGCCTGAGAGCGATCTCCCTCACGTTGCATTTGTTCGATCTGAACTCGAGCCTGTTGCTCTCGTTCAGTATTGCAGCTATGTCTGCTCTCAGCCTGCCAAACATCAGCTGAGCGAGGAGGCTGGCGCTCACCTCTGGCTCCTCCTTGATTCCAAATACTACCCTTACTCCTCTCCTCTCTACGACCACTGCCCTCTTCAAGAACTCGCTTGAGTATCTCAGCTCTATATCGAACACCTCTATGCTCCTTGCCCTCGACTTCTCAACGAGCTCTTCGATGCTCCTCGAATTTAATATAGTTCTGTGGGCTTCCTGCAGCCATCTTTGATCCCTGCTGAAACCCACATACCTGACCAGCCAGGGAGCCCTGCTGTCGTCGAACCTCCACTCATCGGCTGAGCACACGATCTTCGAGAGCTCCTCCAGGTATGCATCTCCAGGCCTCAGCCTGCTAGCAATTCCGGCAGCACATGTAGAGGTGTCGCGCATGAGCTCCACTCCAGAAGCGGCAACCATCTCCTCCCACTCTCTGTTCCAGATGTGGTGGTCGATCCAAATGACCTTGGAAGAACGGCTGAGTGAGCTCGAGATTATATTGAGAGATTCAGCAACCGTGCTCGGATTCAGGCCGAGGTCGGTTATGGATACGAGGTCGTACTTATTCCCTTCCGAGGAGAGAGCTCTCAGCGTGAGGTGAAGAGAGTCCGGCTCTGTGAAGACAACCCTGTAGCTCCCAGGCTCAAGTGCCCTGAGTGCAATGGCAGAGGATGCTACTCCATCCAGATCTGTGTGCGTTATTGAGAGGGCCTTCATAGAAGGTTGCCCTCACTTCAGCACTGAGGATCCATCCTTGAAGAGGATGAGTGAAGAAGGAGGGATGTCTATGAAAACCCTATCTCCTTCATTCCAATTCTCTTCAGGCTTGACCCTAACAAGGATCATGCGTCCGCTCTCAGCTTCAACCTCTATGAGCTTGTATGATCCAAGATACTGTATCCTCTTGATCTTTCCCGCCAGAGTACCTCCGTTGCTAGACAGCCTCGCATCCTCCGGCCTGAACCCCACTTTGTCGGCATCCTTTATCCCGAGGATCTCAGCAGGAAGGACGTTGCTGAAGCCGATGAAGTTGAAGACGAAGAGGTTCTTCGGTTTCCTGTATATTTCGAAGGGCGTCCCGCTCTGCACTATCTTCCCCGATTCCAGGAGCATTATGTTGTCCGCAATTGCCATTGCTTCCTCCTGGTCGTGGGTCACGTGGATCACTGTCATCTCCAGCTCCCTCTGGAGCTCCTTCAGGAACCCCCTCACCTCTATCCTTATCCTGGCATCTAGGTTGCTGAGGGGCTCATCTAGCAGGAGGATCCTGGGCTCCTTAACCAGGGCTCTAGCTATTGCAACCCTCTGCTGCTGGCCTCCGGAGAGCTGAGAGGGGTACTTTTCGAGCTGATCAGCTATGCCAAGTATCGTGGCAACCCTCTTTATTCTCCTGTCTATCTCATCCTTGCTCAGCTTCTTTATCTTGAGGGGGACAGCTATGTTTTCGTATGCCGTCATGTGGGGGTAGAGCGCGTAGTTCTGAAATACCAGACCTATGTTCCTGCGGTAGGGGGGAAGATATGTTATGTCCTCTTCGTCGAGCAGTATCTTCCCAGCATCGGGGTACTCAAGCCCAGCTATTATCCTGAGCGTCGTGGTCTTCCCGGAGCCGCTGGGCCCGAGGACGACGTTGTAGCTCTTATCGAGGAACGTGTAGTCTTCGATGAACAGCTCGAACTTTCCGTACTTTTTCCTCACTCCCTGAAGCTTCAGTGGCAAATCTCAGACACCTCCGGAACCCCAAATCTTTTGCAGGTTGTTCCTCCCCCAGTAGAGCAGGATCAGGGGAGGAATTGAGCTTATAACTCCTGCTGCCGCTACGCCCCCATAGCTCATCGAGACCGGGCTCATGAGGAGCCCTATGAATATGGAGAAGGTCTGGGCGCCCGAGAAGGACAGTGGATGGGACAGGTCGTAGGGGGAATAAGTGAAGGCCAGAGGGAATATGAGGGCGCCCCACGAGTAGAGAAATGCGTATATGGCTGCAACGCTGAGACCGCTCTTGCTGAGCGGAATGCCTACCCGGATGAAGGTCCTGAGCGGGTTCATTCCATCCATCTGCGATGCCTCTTCAAGCTGCTTCGGGAACTTAAGGTAGTAGTTGTAGAGTATCCAAGTAGTCACCGGGATCGTCATAATTGGATATGTCAGGATCAGTGCCCACCAGGTGTTTATTATCCCGAGGTACTTGAGTATAGCAAACAGCGGTATTATGTATATCAGGGTGGGCGTTGCGTTAAGATAGAGGATGTAGACGAGCAGCTTCCTCCCACCGGTCTTGTGCAAGGCCATAGTGTAAGCAAGCGGGGCGGAGAGAACGAGAGTTGTGAGGGTGTTTATAGACGAGACGGCCAGCGTTGTTATTATGTATGGAAGGCCGTCGGTGAACATGAGCATGTAGTTGCTGCTTGAGACCGTTTTTGGAATGATGGTAGGCGGAATGCTTATGAGCTCTATTGGAGTTTTGACAGAGACTGCGACTACCCAGTACATGGGAATCATGAAGAAGAGCAGGTAAACTGTCATCACCACCTTGTGAACCCACAGCGGCAGATCGGAAGATGGAAGGAAGGAGGGTGCGGGAAACTTAACGGCTTTCCTGGAACCCAGAACCCTTATGTAGACATACGAGAGTACAGTCGAGAGTATGCTCAACAGGACTATTATAGCTGCTGCGTAGCCTGGAACACCGGAGTAGAACTGGTCGAAAGCGTAGTAAGCAAGGTTGTCGAGGATCCTCGGACCTGCCTGAGATGTGCCTATGTATATGGGATCGAATGTGAAGAGGCCTGTTAATGTCATCAGCACGAATGCCATAAGTATCTGGGGGACAACGAGGGGAAGATCGATCATGAACAGCTTCTTCGCTCCCCTTATGCCGTCGACGCTCGCTGCTGCTTCGATCTCCCTCGGAATCGACGCTAGACCAGAATATATTATCAGAGTTGCCATCGGGAGGCTCCTCCAGACATTGACGAGAATTACAGTCCAAATAGAGGAAGCCAGGTTCTCCTTCGTGAAGTAGTATGCCAGACCAAAGAACGGGTTTATCATCAGGTACCACATGCTGGCAGCTGTAACGGGGGGGATGAAGGCTGGGAGCATAATGAGGAAGAGCCACTTATTGCCCACCCTCTTCAGAGCAACCGCCAGAGGTATTGCCAGTATTATATCGAATACCGGCGTAGTGGTCATGTAGAGGAGCGTGTTCGAAGTTATCCTCACCAGATAGGGATCCTTCTGGAACCAGAGGTAATTGTCAAGCCCGGTGTAGTGGAGATTGCCCAGGACGTCCTGGGTGTAGAGGCTGAGGATGAAGTTGCTTATGATTGGGTAAATCGTGAATATGAAGAGATAGGCTACAGCTGGGAGAGAGAGCAAAAAAATGTATTTGTTTATCCTCCTCATTCCGAGGACCTCCTCAGGACGAGACCTTCATCAGCTTTACCCACTGCTCAGCTATATAGTTCATGGCGTACTCTGCCGTTATCTTCCCGCGGAAGTAGTCGGCTGCAGTGTTGATGAATATCGGCCTCAGATCCGTGAAGAAGTTGGTAATATAGTTGACGAGGGCCATCCTCTTCAAGTCAGGTATGGTCATCTCCTTCAGCAAGGGTATGAAGTTGGCGACCCACGCAGTCTGGTTGACCTTAGCGGCTTCTTCCATTCCGGAGAATGTCGCTGGCAGGAAGCCGTAGAGCTCAGCCCCTTTCTTGTACTCCTGCGGAGTCATCATGAAGGCTATGAACTGAGCAGCGAGGTCTGGGTCCTTCGAGTTGGGATTTATTCCTATGAACGTGGGGGCCTGCCCAGTCGCTACGCTCGGCAGAGGTGCGATCCCTATGTTCCCAGCAACCTTAGATACTGAGGCGTTGTTGTATATTGGGATGAAGCTCGTCCACGCTGCAACCATAGCATAGTCTCCAGTGAGGAAGAGGTCCCTCAGCTGGTCGTACTCCATGGCCTGCTGGTCTATCGGAGGCTCGAACTGTATAAGCGCTTTGTGAGTCTTGAGAGCCTCGATGCCCGCAGTGCAGTTTATCGTTGGCACTATAGTTCCGTTGACCTGCTTGAAGAACGCCCAGTATCCCTGGACTGGAACTCCCTGTGCAGATGCCGAAGGAACAGCCGTGCATGAATCGTTGAGCGCGTAGGTGAAGAATATGGCAACGTAGCCGTTGAAGATCGACTGCGTCAGGCCGTCAGGGAAGAGGAGGGCGTACTTCGTCACTCCCTTCGACTGGATGAACTGGGCAGCAGTTATGAGCTTGTCCCAGGTATCCCACTTAGTTGGGTCGAACGGGAATCCGTACTTGCTCTCGAACTCGCTCTTCAGCGTCTGGTTCTGGAATATGCTCTTCTGGTAGACTAGGGCATAGCCGAAGACCTGCTGGAACGGGACTCCCGAGACCTTCACAATTCCTCCCTGGCTATCGAGAAGGTACGTGGGAAGCAGCGTCGATGGAGGTATATCGCTCAGATTGAAGACTCCTTTGGTGAAGTACGGCCTGACATCAAGCAGATATGGGCCGAGCGTTGAAGCCTGAGACGGGTAGTAAATGATCAGATCTGGAGATGGGTTCTGGTTCCTCAGAGATGTCAGAGCAGTTGTGACCAGCTGAGCATATGGAACGGGCTGCACCTGGACAGTTACCTTAGGATACTTAGCCATGAAGTCGTTGGCAACCATCTGGATGAACGGAAGGAGCGTGGGGTCTCCCGAGGGGACAAGGACCGTCAGCGAACCTGAGAGCTGCAATGTTGTTGTTTGAGTTGTGGTTGTCGCAGCTGGTGAGGTCGTTGTAGTAGTTGTTGAGGGGGCTCCGCCTCCCCTCGTTGCAAGATAGACTCCGGCAACAGCTACTATGAGGATGACTACAACTGCAGCTATAACGAGCGAAGTAGAGACTGCTCTAGTTCGAGACATTTTACCACCTTGGCATTTTTTTGGAAAGAGGTTGTATAAATTGGTTTTCCCTATTTTTCAAAGCATTTCTACCACATTCTTCCATTATAACAGAATTGAAAATATTAAACATTCGGAAAAATCAAGTTTTCCTCTTTATCGCAAATAACATATTGAGATGGTATTACCACCTTTAGCAGCATTTTGTTCTGAATCTCTGAGTTCGCCGGGCCGGGTACGCGTTTTTCCTCTGACCCAGGGACTGCTCGAACACAGCCCTGTTTCCCAAAGCTTCCCTCACAGAGCGAATCGAGGAATCCGAGAACGGTTCTTCATAAGCTGATAGTTGCTCAGGACTCGATGTGAGCGAAAGCTATGGTTTATCCTCTGACCTCCTTGAGATTATGATCATCCTGCCTGTGAAGACAAAAGTTTGCCCAAACAGGCATCAGAAGGTCCATTCAGCTTGAGGCTGGTCCTGAGCGTCTCATATCCTCTTTCCTACAAACCAAAAAACTATAATAATGATTGCTGGTGTATTTTTAACTACAAAACAATATTGAATTGACGATGAAAATTGAGTCTGCTCAGGGCTTAAGATCATAAAGAAGGTGCCTAATGCATGTTTCCCGCAGCGCTGCCGCAGTTTGTCGAGCCAGATGATTTGGTCAAGTTCAGCTTCCTGCTGACATACATCAAATACGGTTTATACGTTATATGGATCGTCCCGATATACAGGGGCTTCGTGACCTTCAGGTCGTGGAGGGTCCACTACAGCAAGCTATTCCAGCTTCCCGTTCAATCTGAGCTCTCTCCGCTCCAGAAGCAACCGAGCGTAGCAGTTGTAATTCCCGCCAGAAACGCTTCGAAATACATAAGGCCGTCCATTCTCTCAGCAATAAATCAGTCCGTTCTTCCGAGGACCATTTACGTTCTGGACGATGCATCATCGGACTCCACAGTCCAGACGATCATCGGCCTCATAGGAGAGATGCCCAGCGAGCTGGTCTCGGCAGGCTACGATGAGAAGAAGAGCTATTTGAAATACAGGGTTTCTCTAAAGTCCGGTGCTAAGATCTTCATAACCATCGTTTCCTTCAGGGAGCATACGGGAAAGCCTGGGATGATAAACGCCCTCCTTAACGAAATATCCAAGGAGCATGAGTACATGCTCGTCCTGGATTCCGACACCATCCTGGAGAGGAAGTACCTTGAGAAGATCCTCAGTTTCTTTTCGAAAGACAGGAGCGTGGCGGGAGCGAACGGCACAGTCCTCCTGTGGAGGCCTGAGGGGAGCGGGAAGCTTTCCTGGTTCTTCGCTAAGGCCTTCAGGAACTTAGCCTCGCTCTACTACCTCTTGACGGTGAGATTCTCGGAGACGGTCTTCAAGAGCGTCAACAGCCTGAACGGCTCCTGCGCCCTCTACAGGATAGAACCTCTCATCGAAGTGGGGGGATTCCCCGAAGACACGTATGTCGAGGACACCTCTGTAAGTTGGGAGCTTCAGCTGAGGGGCTACAGCGTTCTCTATATTCCGAGTGCCTTCTCCTACACCGTTGACCCCTCCAGCCTCAGGAGGTTCTTCTCAAAGGTCTTCAGGATAACTCTAGGAGTTCAGAAGCTGATGATGACCAGGCTGAAGAGGCTGATAGCAAACGGGAGGAGGAACCTGCTACTAACATCGCTGTACACGAGCTTGGGAAGCCTCCCCTTCATATTCGTAATCATGAACACGATTGTTTCAAGCATACTGACGTACTATGGGATATATGGAGGCGGGGGGCTCGCGAGCTACTTCGTAAACGCCCTCCAGTACACCCCGTTCTACATACTGCTCGCATTCCTCTATAGATACCCAATTACCTATCTGGCCATTAGCTACGCAACCGGGATCCTCGAAGCCTTTGCTCTCTACAAGTTCCTTGAAACTCTCTACAGAAATGAGCCGAGCATAAGGATCCCCCTATCCAGCTCCAGAAAGACCGTCGTCATGGTTCCCCTGATACTGTGGATGCAGGCCTTCATCGCCCTTGTGGCTCTTCCGTTTTCCCTGTACCAAGCAGTTGCGAGGAGGAGGCTGAGCAAATGGTGAGGAGATGGCTGATCACGAGGAAGGCTGCTCTGCTCCTCATCATCCTCGCAGCTCTCCTTCTAGTCCTCGCAACGAGGGAAGTACACAGCGAGAGCAGCTCCGTAGTCTACCTAGGGGCTTCGAAGTACTATGCTGGCTATTCTTCAGCCTGCATCTTCAGAGTCGATGACTTCGTAGCAGACCCGGGCGAGCTTTCGAGCATAACTTTCAACATCAGGAACAGAACTGTGATCTACCAGAACTTCGAGATGGACCTCATAAGCTACATTTTGGAGAACCATCCCGAGATGAGGGTTGTCTTCGGAGTGATCACGGCAGATCGCTCAGGGCTCAACAACAGCGAAATCTGGTCTCTCTACAGCGAGCTGGTTCGAGTCTATGGGTGGGAGGCAGCGGCTCACACGAGATACCATCTCCTCCCTCCGAGGACCATTGATGATTTGGAGGGATCGATAGAAGACATCGAGGGGAACATTAGCGGCTACAGGGTCCTCACATATATCCCCCCATACGGAAGAACAGACAGGGCTGAGCTGGAACTGATGAGGAGCTTGGGGATAAGGATAGTCATGAGCGATAAGCCCTTCCAGTTGAATGCTCCATCTCACTGGTACGACATGCACATTACATTGAAGATAGACGGCAAGCATTCCTGGGCGTTCAGGATTCTAAAGCCAATCACAATGCTCAACGTCAGGATCGGCGGGGTCTCAGTCATCTACACCCACGCCACCAGCTTCGACTGGAAGTCCCCATCCCAAATGGTTTCAGCTCTCAATGAGACCATCTCCACAATAGAAAGTGAGAGTACTTGGATAACCGTTCCCTCTGAGCTATACAAGTACTCCACTGAGAGATCATACCTATTGGTCGAAACACTGAACGAGACTTCCTTCAGAATTGGGCTGAAGAAGCCCCTGGACTTCCAGCCGATCCCCGTGACCCTCAAGTTTCAGGTAGAAGGAAAGGTGGTGGCGGTCTACTTCAATGGAACCTCCCTCCCGAGGCTCGATTCCCCCGGCTTCATACCAAGGCCAGGTTACTGGCAGAAAGGAGACATCCTATACGTCTCCGTTGTGCCCAGCGGAGTCCTAGAAATAGGCCTCGGTGAAAACGGGTGATCTCGGGAAAGCATGAATACTGCATCGTGGGCCTGGGGAACGTGGGCATTCTGGCTCTGTACTTCCTCAGGAACAGAGATGCAGTTGCTATCTCCAGAAGGGGGAATAACTCGCTCGTGAAGGTTGAGCTGAGGGAAAAGAATAGTGAGCTTTGGACAGGGGAGGTCATGACCTATAGCATCAGCGCCCCCGTTAAGTGCTCAAGGGCCGTTTTAGCTGTGAAGGCTTACGATGTTGCGTGGTCCCTCTCCGCACTGAAGGGGAGAGCAGAGAGCGTGATCGTTCTCTCTAACGGCCTTGGGCACATCGAGGCCGCAAGGGAGCTGTTCGGGGAGGAGAAGTCCTTGGCTGCATCGGTGACCTACGGGCTGACATCGTGCGGAGAGTTCTGCGCTGAGCTCAGGGGGAAGGGCGAGATCATAATAGGGGGGATAAGGGGGAAAGCCCGGAGCGAGGCTGAGGAGATCGCCGGCGACTTCGAAGAGGGGGGAGGAGAGGCTAGGGCTGTGAGCGATATAGAGCCCCACATATGGCTGAAGGGGATAATCAACTCCGCCATAAATCCGATCACGGCTCTCCTGAGGAAACCAAACGGAGTCCTGCTTGAAAACAGCTATGCATTGAAGATCGCAAGAGATGCTGTGCAGGAGGGAAGGATGGTAGCGGAGAAGAAGGGCATATCCCTTCCAGAGGATCCAGCCGATGCGCTGATTAAGGTTGCCGAGAGGACAAGGGAGAACAGCAGCAGCATGCTTCAGGACGTCACGATGAGGAGGAAGACAGAAATCGACTACATCAACGGCTACATAGCATCGGAAGGAGAAAGGCTCGGCATCGACGCGAGGACCGTATCGCTCCTCCACCATCTGATCAAGGCTGTTGAGGCCGAGTACCTGCGCTGACATAAACTCACCAGAATTAATTTATATTGTTTTAGAAAAAAATAAAAACAGAAAGGCAAAAACCTTCCCTTATCAATGAATAGGTGGTGATTCCTATAAGCGAAAAGATGACCGTCAGGAAGTTCTTGAAGAAGAAGGAGCTGAAAGAGAAGATAGTCATGATAACCGCGTACGATACTCCATTCGCCAGGGCAGCGGATGAGGCAGGCGTTGATTCAATACTTGTTGGAGATTCCATGGCCATGGTAGTTCTTGGAATGGAGAACACCCTGCAGATAGGCCTGGAGGAGATGATAGAGCACACGCGGGCAGTGGCTAGAGCAAAACCCAGAGCGCTCATCGTGGGGGATATGCCTTTCATGAGCTACGAGATTGGCCCTTCAAAGGCCCTCGAGAGCGGGGCCCAGTTCGTGAAGGCTGGTGCAGATGCCGTCAAGCTGGAGGGAGGAGAGGAGGTGGCCGAGCAGATAAGGGCTCTCGTCAGGGCAGGGATCCCAGTGATGGGGCACATAGGTCTCACGCCCCAGAGGTTCCTCAGGCTGGGGGGATACAGGATGATAGGGAAGAGGAGAGAGGAAGAAGAGCAGCTCTACAGGGATGCCGAAGCTGTTCAGGAAGCGGGTGCTTTCTCCATCGTTCTGGAGTATGTGGTCTCGGACATAGCGAAGAGGATAACCGAGAAGCTCAGCATACCTACAATATGCATTGGAGCGGGCCCCCACTGCGATGGGCAGGTCCTCGTCCTCCACGATGTCCTCGGGCTCACGCCCCAGCCTCCCCCATTCGCGAAAAGATACGCGGATCTCTACTCGATAGCCCGCGATGCGATATCGAGATACGCTAACGAGGTGAGGAGAGGAGAGTTCCCCTCTCAAGAGCACTACAGGTGATCTGTGAAGGCATTGAGGAGGGGATAACTGTGGAGCGGAGCGTCATGGAGGAGATCTTCGAAGAAGCTCTCAAGAGGTCCGGAGGGCAGAGGATAAGGAGGGCTGTTGTGGGGGCGAGCTACACATACGTTGAACTGGACGACGGAGGGGCTGGAGTATCTTACACAAACAGAGATGGGGGGATGTCTTTCGGACTCCCAGGAAATCTGGATGGGATGAGGATCGAGGATGCTCTCCAGCTCCTCCTCTCGGGCCGCGGTCTGGAGGTCAGCTTCGGGCTCGCAGCCGCAAACGCCCTCGTCAACAGGCCGAGGGGGGAGCTCACGGAAAGGGATGCATTGATTGAGGAGGAGCTCGAGCCGAATGATGTCGTCGTCCTCGTAGGGTACTTCCCTTCATACATAAGGAGGCTCAAGGACAAAGTTAAGAAAGTCTACGTTCTGGAGCTGATGGAGGTTGCCTCGAAGGATGCCGAGGTCTATCCCTGGTGGGCATATTCGAAGCTGTTCAGAGAAGCAACCAGGCTGTACATAACCGGCACTACAATATCGAACCACACAATAAACTACATCCTTCCAGCTTCTAAGCACATAGCCCACAAGTTCATACTTGGCCCCTCATCTCCAATGATTGATCATCCCTTCGAAAAATACGGCGTCGAGGGGATCTGCGGGAGTTTGGTGCTGAACAGAGAGCTCTGCTACAGGATCGTCTCCCATGGAGGAGGAGCTAGGGAGATGTTCGACAGGGGGTGCCTCAGGAAGGTCTTCCTACCACTGAGGAAGAGGAATACCTTCTGAAACAGTTTCGCTTTTTATAGGTATTGATGAGCATCTATGCAAGCCCATGAGCATACAAGCTTACTAGATTTCGACACGATGAAGACGGCGAGGTGGATGAGCACCAGATGAATTCGTGTTCGGTGAGGGGGAGTTATGAAGAATAATACCTCTCGCAGTCAAGCTCGAAGGATTCCATGGGTGATGTACGCCTGTGTAGGTTAATCGAAGCCTACGCAGGTGCAAACCCTAGCTCAAGGATGCTGAGAGAGCCTATGAATAGCCTTTGCTTTTCGCACTGAGGAATCACGTGAGCGTTTCCTCTCTCACGGTACTTTTAGTTGGTTTCCGATACTTTTAATTTCGTGAGAGGGGTTAGCCCTCGGTGCGATATCATAAGCTTCAACCGCACCCCATGGAGCTCCGTCGAGGGCAACGCCACAGCCCTCCCATTTGAGTTTAGGTATTTGAGCCCAATGTTTATGGCTCCAATTAAGTCTCTATCAAGTCCATTTCCAGCTTTCATCTGCTTGTTCAACTGCTTCCAGCTCTTTCTACGCTCCTCTGATGAGCCTCTCATATTCTGATTCTGGGATGTACCATCTGCCATGAATATTAACAGCCCTGATTTTTCCCTGCTTAATCCACTTAATAACAGCGCTGCGGCTTACACCAACAGTTCTAGCGAACTGGCTCAGCTTGTAGAGCTTCTCTACCATACCTCATCAAGTATTTACTAGCATTTAGAAGTAATTAAATTTATCGAAAAATTGGGAACAGCCTTTCTCCTCTTCCTTTCTGCAGCCTCAATGACCTCGCTGAAGAGCTGAGATTTCTCGGGCCTGTACTTCATCCTCCTCCTCAGAAACTCAGCCATTTTCCTCAGAACTTCGTCTGCAGGCTCAGCGAACTTTCCGTACCCCTCCTGAACCGCTTCGAGGATCGAGTCCAGGGCATTCTCAGCTCCGCTGCCTCCAGAAACCATCACCAGTGCCGAAGTTGAAGCGAGGTCTACGAGGTCCTTGATTTGATCTTCTCCTCCATTCACAATGATTTTTGCCTCCTCGAAGTCAACCCCGTAAATCCTCGATCCACCGAGTATGAAGTTCCTAGGGTTGCAGTCCCCCTTGGCCAATCCTGCGAAGTGCAGTTTCCTCAGCCACTCTGAAGCCGAAGCCACGCCATCGAGAAAGTGCTCCCCAGATAGATCCGAGAGAAGGTCGCCGCTGATGTACTCCAGGTATAGCTCGTTCGCCTCAGCTCTGAAGTCCAAAACTGCGGGAACATCGAGCTTTCCCTTCAAGTAGCTCAGGGCTTCGAGCTCCCTGAGGAAGGCCTTTCTGCTGCGGAACTGCTTCCTGACAATCCGGTTCCCTCCCTCTTCCACCAGAAAGACGGAATTTTTCCTGCTGAAAAGCCTCAAGAGGCTCACCGATCCGAAGTCTTCGAGTTTTTTAGAATTTTTTAAAATGAGAATTTATTTGCTTATCTGAAAAAAGAAAATGAAATTTATTAAAAACGATAAGGAGAGAAATGCCGTAGGGTGTAACAACGGTGGTTCAAAGATTCGACTCCTCCAGAGTCTTCTATAAATTCGACCCAAATCTGCAGCCCATCGGAAGAGTGGAGCCGGGAGAAGAAGTAGTGCTTGAAACAAGGGACTGCTTCTCGAACCAAATAAGCGATGAGAGCCAGAAGCTCGCTTCGATAGACTTTTCGCAGGTGAATCCGGCGACCGGCCCGATATTCATTGAGGGCGCTGACCCCGGAGACGCTTTGGCCGTCAAGATAAAGAGGATAAAGACATCCGAGCAGGGTCTTGTAGTAGCAATTCCTGGAGAGGGCTTCCTCGGAGAAGATGTTAGGGAATCGAGGATTAGGAAATGCGTGAAGAGAGGGGACTTTGTGGAGCTCGGAGGCGTTAAGGTACCATACAGACCCATGATCGGAGTGATTGGAGTGGCTTCCATAGAGGCTCAGCCCACGGGAGTTCCAGGGAGGAATGGAGGGAACCTGGACACCAAGTACATAACAGAGGGTGCTATTCTCTACCTTCCCGTTGAGTTCAGCGGAGCCCTCTTCGGTCTCGGAGATCTCCACTCTGCCATGGCCGATGGAGAGATCTCCGTCTCGGGCTGCGAAGTCAAGGGAGAGGTGACGGTGGAGTTCGAAGTCTTGAAGAACCTCTCCCCTCCGTGGCCTGTCCTCGAGTACCGAGACGGCCTCTACCTCATAGTCTCAGCTGGAAGCCTCGAAGAATCGCTGAAGGAAGCAGCCAGATCCATTGTCAAGGCATTTTCTGCTGCCTTCGGGCTGGACTGGCACGATGCTTACCTGCTCTCCAGCCTGGCGGCCGACATCCAGATAAGCCAGCTGGTGGATCCGAAGAAGACCGTCAGAGTCTCGATCCCCTCAAGCTTGATGGACGCTAGAACATTCCTCTCCGCCCTCAAGAGGTGAGAAGCGTGAGCGAAGACAAGCAGGGAAAGGAGCAGCTGAAGAGAGTTCTGAGGATGAGGGACCTGATAGCCTTCGCAATAATGACCATGGTCCCCATAGCTCCCATGGGGATCTACGGAATCGTAGCTATGCTCAGCAGGGGCCACGTCCCGCTGTGCTATGCTCTCGGAGCTGTAGCGATGTTCTTCACGGCGTGGGGCTATGGTCAGTTCGCTCTCAGGTTCCCCGAGGCCGGTTCTGTTTACGCATATGTTAGGGAAACGCTCGGGCACAACATCGGGTTCCTGGCGGGATGGCTGATACTGCTCGACTACGTGCTCATACCGGCCCTCGTAATATTGGTATCTGCTCTCTGGCTGGAAGCCCTGACTGGTATAAGCCTCATAGTGTGGGCAACAATATTCATAGTGTTCGCAACGGTCCTCAACGTGCTCGGAGTCGAGCTCACAGCAAAGGCTTCAATGGCGCTTTTCCTCTTCGAGGACTTCGTGCTGGTCGCTTTTGTGGCAGCAGCCATCTACAAGGTCGCCACAGACCCGTCGCTCAGCTTCACCTTGGCTCCTTTCTACAACCCATCGGAGTTCTCCTGGGGTGCCGTTCTCTCGGGAACTTCGGTGGCTGTCCTGAGCTTCCTCGGATTCGACATAATGACGACTCTGGCGGAAGAGACGATCGAAGCTAGGAAAGTTGTCAGCAGGGCGGTGATACTGGTGATCCCGATAATAGCTTCAATGTTCATCCTGCAGACGTACCTAGCCGCTGTCGTTCATCCTGGCTACTCCTTCGATTCACCAGACGTTGCGTTCTTCTACATAGCTGAGGAAGCTGGAGGAAGGCCCATCCAGCTGCTGACCCTCATAGGAACTGTTCTTGCCTGGGGAGTTGGAGATACGCTGGCGGCGCAGGCAGGAATATCGAGAGTTCTCTTCTCAATGGGCAGGCAGGGGCACCTCCCGAGGTTCTTCGCCAAGGTTCATCCGAAGTACAAGACTCCATACGTCTCAACGATAATCGTTGCTCTGATAACGGCCCCCCTCGTCTACCTGCTGACGCTGAAGGACCTCTCCTCCGTGGTCAACTTCGGGGCCCTGAGCGCATTCGCTGTCATGCACATAGCACTGGCCTACCGCTTCATAAAGCTGGAGAAGAAGACGCTGCTATCGCTGGTTCCGTTCGTTGGCTTCCTCGTCACAGCAGCAATCTGGTACGGTCTCGACATATATGCCAAAGAGCTTGGCTTCGCCTGGCTCGCTGTGGGAATAGCATATCTGGCCTACATCACGAGAGGCTTCAAGGTAAGAACCGTTATACCGATCGAGTGATTTTTCCTTCTGCTGAAAAAGCACATGCTTTTTTATACCTTCCCTTCTAAATGATTACGGGAGGTTGGAGGATTGGTTCACGAGTGGGCACTGGCTGAGTCCATTGCAGCTCACCTTTCCGAGAGGCTGCAGGACAGGAAGGCTAAGAGAGTTGTTCTGAGCGTTGGGAGGCTGCAGTCCATAGACCTCGATGTTCTGGACTTCGCTCTGAGGGAGCTGCTTAGACAGTTCAGCGTAGATGTTGGGGAAATAGAGTACAGAACATCGGAAGCCGAGCTGGAATGCAGGGTGTGCGGCTACAGGTGGAAGCTCCTCCCGGAGGAGCTGGGGAGCGATGTTTCCGAGATGATCCACTTCATTCCGGAGGCCATTCACTCCTTCGCATCCTGTCCGAAGTGCGGCTCCAGGGACTACGAAATAGTGAGCGGGAGAGGAGTTTACATAGAGGAGGTGGAGCTGGATTGATGGGGGATGCGAGAGAGAGCATAATTCCGAGGAGGCTTGAGCAGGTCTCAACCATTCTCCCCATCATGAGCTACAAGGGGGGAGTGGGAAAAACCACGGTCTCCTCCCTCCTCTCCCTCAGGCTCGCGGAGCTCGGCTACTCTGTTGGCCTCCTCGACCTCGACTTCACAAACCCCAGCACCCACCGAATTCTGGGTCTAAATGTGGAGCACATGTCCTTGAGAGAGGAGAAGGGTGTTCTCCCCGCTGATGCTTTGGGAGTTAAGCTGATGTCGCTTGCCTTCTTCACAAAGGAAAACCCTTCTCCTCTCCGGGGAACTGAGCTGAACGAAGTATTCAAGGAGCTCCTCGCCGTAACCATATGGGGTAAGCTGGACTACTTGATCGTCGATATGCCTCCGGGCCTCTCGGACGTGACCCTGGACTTCATGAAGTACATGAGATCGAAGTCCCGAGCCCTCATCGTGAGCGCCCAGAGCATACTCTCCATAGTCCCAACGCTGAACCTCGCCAGGCTGGCTGAGGAAGCGAAGATAAGCGTCCTTGGAGTCGTGATAAACGAGGGAGTGGGCAGCCCAGCAGTCTCCAAAGAGGTGGAAAAGGCCTATGCGGAGAGGGGGCTAAGGGTGATAGCAACAGTTGCTAGAGATGAGAGGCTGGAGCTGGCATTCGGGAATCTGCCCATGCTGAAGAGATCATCAGCATACTCCTCGGTGAAAGAACTGGCTGACCGGGTGCTCAGCCTCCTGAAGGAGCCCCGGACCTCAGGCTAGTCACCTGAGCGCCTGGTCGAGATCCTCCTTCAGATCTTCCACATCCTCGAGCCCGACGGAGAGCCTGAGCAGGTTTTCTCCTATACCCAGCCTTTCTCTCTCCTCCGGCGGAATGTACTTAGATGCAGAGATGACCGGATAAGTCAGCAGGCTCTCCGCTCCGCCGAAGCTCGGAGATGGTATTATCAGCTTCACGCTCCTCAGAACTTTCAGGGCTTCCTCCTTTCCTCCCTTCACCTTGAAAGAAACGACGCCCCCGTAGAGCTTCCTCTTGAAGAGCCTGTCCGCTGTCTCGCGGTAGGGGCTGCTGCTCAAACCAGGGTAGAATACTTCCTCGACCCTGGGGTGCTCGGAGAGGAACTCGGCAACTGCCTGAGCGTTCCTCGAGTGCGCCTGGTAACGAACGTGAAGGGTCTTGACCCCCCTCTGGACGAGGAATGCCTCCAGAGGTTGCATTATCGTTCCGGTCAGCTTCCTCCACTCCCAGAGCTGAGCTATTTCCTCCCTCTTCCCAGAGACGAACCCTCCTATCACGTCGTTGTGGCCAGCGATGTACTTCGTTGCGCTCTCGACAGCAAAGGATGCGCCGTCGGAGAGAGGTGTGTAGACGACGGGAGAAGCCAGCGTGTTGTCGACGATGAGGAGTGCCTCCCTCTCTCTGCTCACCCTGGCAAGCTCCCTCACATCTATCACCCTGAGTGTCGGGTTCGTGACCGTTTCAACTACTGCGATGTCTGCCCCCCTCTCGATCGCCTCTGCTACAGCCTCCGTAGAGGGCCACACCTTCACAATCCTGAAGCCGATCCTCTCCGAGAGAGCTTGGAGGAGAGCTATTGTTCCCGAATAAGCTTCGATGGGAACAGCTACGCTGCTTCCGGGCTTCAGCTTCGAGAGGAACAGAGCTGTCAAAGCCCCCATGCCGCTGTTGAATGCTAGCGAGTCCTCCCCCTCCTCCAGCTCCGCCAGAACCTTCTCAAGGTACCTGGTAGTTGGATTCTCCTCCCTCGAGTACTTGAGCTCCCTCTCTCCCTCTATCGACCCCGTTTCGCCGCTCTCTCTGTTTGGCTGCTCGAACATCGAGGTCAGGTATATGGGGACCATTCTGGAGCCGAACTGATCGCCGTGGAACTTGTGGCCGTGGATGGAAGCTGTTTCCTTCCTCACTGCAACCAGCCTCTTTTTATCTCACGCAGAGCGGCCTACTAATAAACTTTAGTATAGAGAGACTAGGGAAAAACCGGCTCCCAGCTAGCCGAGGAAGTAGCTCACAATGTAGGACTGCAGCGGGGAGAGGAGAAGCGATAGAGCGAAGAAGAGGAGCAGAAGGATACCGAATGCATCAGTTGCGCGCTCCTCTCTACCCTTGCTTGGAGCAGCAGAATAAGCATAGATTATTTTGAAGGCATAGCCCGATGAAATGAGTATGGCTGTGAAGTAGACGAGAGCTGCGGCTTTCCAGAGCACCGTGCTTGAGAAGGTCCCGAGGAATATGAACAGCTCGCTCCAGAAGCTGAGGAACGGGGGAAGCCCCAGAAGAGCGAGGGCTCCTCCTATTGCAGCGAACTTGTAGGCTCCCTTCATCGCCCCCAGGTCGCTTATTTTGCTTCCCCCCAGCCTGCTGAGAGCAGCGAAGGCAACTGCTATCAGCGAAGCCTTCGGAATTTCGTGTGCTACAATGTGGAGGAGGGAGTAGTCTCTCGCCAGAGCTGTCCCCACCGACAGTCCCATTATCATGTACCCTATGTGCGACAGCGTGCTGTAGGAGAGGAGCAGCCTCAGGTCGTTCTGCGCTATTGCCGAGAGGGAGCCTATGATGGAGCCCGCGAGGGCGAGGAATGAGACCGCTGCTGCTATGGGAGCGCTGGTCGAAGCCACAGTTCCCACTATGTATACGGAAGCAGGAAGGAGGGAGGATACTTCGATGCCCAGAAGGAGTGGAGGCATTCCGACATAGACGCTAGGGAGCCACACGTACATGGGGAAGAGGGCAGCCTCTGCTCCGAAGCCGATGCTGATGAGCGCTTTGGAGAGGAGGCTGGAGCCGCTAAGGAGCTGGGGGAAGAGAAAAGTGCCCGATTCCCCTGCTGCCATTATCAGGCCCATTAGCCCAATTACTGAGCCGGGGAGGCATATCACCGCATACTTCAGGGCTGCAGCATAGCCTTCCTCTCTCCTGAATATACCCAGAGCCCCTATCATCAGCACAGCTATCGCTTCCCAGTAGATGAACAGCCTGAAGGCGCTTGTTGTAGACGTCAGCATTATGGAGATGCCGACGAAGTAAGTTCCCAGCAATGATAGGAGATCCCTCCTCTCTGCCCCCTCCAGCTCGCTTCCCACCAGCATGAATATGAGGGTGATGCTCGAGAAAAAGCCTATGAGCCCAGGAACCCCTCTGCTGCCGTATGAGAGGTAGGCGAGCAGAACTGCTGCTGCGGAGGAGAACGCTACCAGAACGGTTTGCCTGATCCTGCCTGCTGCTGCGTAAAGGACGTACGAGATTATCGTATATGCCAGCATGACAACTGCCGCGCTGGTTTCCAGGTTCATTGGAGCACCACCACCAGAATCAGTATTATGAGGAGGACAGCTATCATCCCGCTTATCCCCTGAGAAGCTTTATCTCTGTTTACCTTGGAAGCAAGGGACGAGAGGCTCCTCGAGAATAGCTCTCCAGTTCTGTTGTAGAGAATGTCCAGGCCGAAGGAGCTCTCGAGCACCTTCCTGACTCCATGCCCAGGAGAAAGGGGAATTTTCGGAATCAGGAGCGCAACCGCTATTCCCAGGAGCACACTGAAGAAGGGGAGGGCCTCGATTTCGAACCCTATGCTCTCGGCGCCGAAGTATTCTGCGAGGAATGAGGTCGGCAGATATGCTGCGAGGGTCATTGCGAGGAGGGCGAAGTTCGTTCCGCTCATGATGGGAGTTCTCTCAAGCTCTTCTCCTCTCTCCCCTCCGCCCAAGAACGAGACCGCAAACGGCCTCATTATGAAGAGGGAGAGGAAGAAGGAGAGGGTGCCTGCTATGAGATAGCTGAGAGCTGGAGGAATGTGGAGGGGAAGCACTGCGAAAATCTCCTCCTTGACCAGCCCTGCTGCCAGCGGAGGGAGGCCAGCAGCGCTGAGCGCTCCTACGAGGAATTCGGCTGTCTCCAGCTTCATGCCCTTCCCCCAGAGCCCCTTCAGCTTAGTGATGTCCCTCGTGTGGAATGTGTGCTCTATCTTTCCTGCTGTGAGGAACAGGAGGGCTTTGAACAGAGCGTGGTTGAATAGGTACAGAACCGCAAGGTAGAACTGGCCCATGCTCAAGGCGAGGAACATAAGTGAGAGGGAGCTCAGGGTGCTGAAGGCCAGTATCCTCTTCAGATCCATGGAGACCAGTCCTGCAAAGGATGAGAGGTAGAGTGTAGCGAGCGAGACTGCCAGCAGGAGGAAAATGCTCTCTCTGCTCAAGCTTATCAGCGGGTAGAACCTCAGCATGAGGTAGACGCCTGCCTTGACCATTGTAGCAGCATGGAGGAGGGCGCTCACCGTTGTGGGACCCTCCATCGCATCTGGGAGCCAGGTGTGGAGGGGGAACTGGGCTGACTTCCCCATAGCAGCAAGAATAAGCAGCGGGGCGAACGGGAGGAGGATGCGGAGGTAGTCACTCTCAGAAATGATCGAGGGGATCTGCGAGGCCCCGTAGTACAGCGCGACTGCTGCGAAGGCCATCAATCCTATATCTCCGATCCTCGTCATCACCAAAGCTTTCACTCCTGCCCTCCTGGCGCTCTCCCTATCCCACCAGTACCCTATGAGCAGAGCGCTGCAGACTCCAACCAGCTCCCAGTTGAACAGGAGGAATACTAGGTCCGAGGAGAGGACGAGGTTGAGCATCGCTCCTATGAAAAGAGAGATCAGAGAGTAGTATCTTGTGTAGTCCTCAGCTTCTCTCATATACTCAACGCTGTAGAGGGCGACGGCAGTCCCGACCAGGCTGACCACGAAAGAGAAGAATATGGAGAGCCTGTCGGCAAGAAGGGTTACGTGGGGGATGAGCTTAAGCTCAAGGGGAGGAGAGTTGCTGAGCATGAGGAAGGATGATGCAGCGAGAGAAATAGCAGAGGATAATATGGTGAGAAGTTCCGCTGCTCTCCTGTGCTTCCTGAACATGAGGATCAGTGCGGAAGCCAGGAATCCGTTCAGTGATAGGACAAGAAGCATGTTCTCTGCAAACCCCATAGCTATCACCTGGAGGAGCTCCTCAGCTCATCGAAGTCTTCCACTTCCCTCCTCTTTGAGAGGACGATGAGGAACGATATGAGGGCAGCTTCAGATATCCCTGCCGCACCAGCCACGAGGACTACTGAGTAGTAGGGAAGGCAGCTCACTGCCAGCAAATAGACGGCTCCGAGGGAGGCGGAGATCATTCCGAGTATGAGGCGGAACAGGCTCCTGTAGGTCATTATTGAAGCTATCCCAGATCCGATGAACATAACCGAAATTGCGAATGAGAGCGGATCGATCACTTCTCGGCACCTCTGAAAAGAACCAATATCACGGAAACAGCCATGACGAACACAGCTGCAAGGGCCAGCGCATCCTGAGGAGAAGCAGTGGCGGTTCGTACTGGAAAGCAGGGCACTGCTGCCAGGGGGGAGCTCTTTCTCAAAGCAGCTAAGAACAGCAGCGATGCCATCGCGGGGACGAGAACAATGCTGAAGATCCTCCTTGAAACGGAAACCGATGCTTCCCTCCTGCTCAGAAGGGCGGTCGAAGCATACGTGAGTGCGGTGAGCCCCCCGCTGTAGATGAGGACTATTGCCAGCCCCACCTTAGGCTCTGCTCTCTCGGCAAGAGAGAGGCCAACGAGCAGGGAGCTGAAGAGGAGGGAGACTGCGCTGTGGGACCACTTCTCGGATGTGAGGGCATAGAGCATGAGGATGAGGCCTGAAACGCTCAGAGCATCTGCGAGGATGTCCAACCCTTCCACCTCACTTGATTATCACTATCGGCTCCAGGTCCTTCCTCATGACGATGGCCCCCTGCCTGCAGACCTGAGAGCACAGACCGCAGTATATGCACTTCGCATAGTCGAAGCTGGGGTTCTTAACATCAACCACCCTGTTCCCAAGCGTCCTCTTGCCTCCCGGAACCATCGATATGGCTTGAGATGGGCAGGAAAGGGCGCAGAGGGAGCAGCCGATGCACTTCTCAGGAATGAGCGCGGGGATCCCTCTCGATGCATCGCTGAAGGCCTTCTCCGCCTCCTCCGAGGGCAGGGTCTCGGGCTTCGAAAAGAAACTCTTGAGAGCCTCCTTGAGTGTATTCGCTCCCTTAGCTGCTACCATAATCCCATCCTCCAGAGAGCTAAAAGAAGAGACTGAAGGACGAGGAGGGAGGAAAGCGGGAGCCCCAGCCTCATCGGGAGCAGGATGCTCCTCACCCTCACTGCTACCCCTTCAATGAATGCCAATAGCAGCACTAGAAGCAATGCCTTCAAGATGAAGTAGACGGGCCAGAGAATGGGGAGCTGGGAGGCGAGCGGGCCGCTTCCTCCTCCAAGGAATAGAGCTACTATCAGGAAAACGCTCAGCGCATAGTCCATGTCCTCCGAGAGCCTCATGAAAGCGAGAGTCCTCCCGGAGAGCTCGCTCATCCATCCCGCCGCGATCTCCTGCTTGGCATGCGGCAGATCGAAGGGGGGCTTTTCAAGCTTTGCCAGCAGCGAGAACAGGGCGACTGAGAAGCTGATGGGCTGGTAAACTATGATCGGAAGGGAGGAAAGCTGGTATGCGACTATGTCAGCAATGGTTGCTGAGCCCACCTGCAGGAAGACGAGGGCGAAGCTGGCTAGGAAGATCATTTCGTAGAGCGAGTACTGCACTATGAGCCTGCTAGTCCCAACGACAGTGAACGGGGTTCTCACAGCCATGCCGGCGAAGAGGTAGGATAAAGAGGTCAGGGCGAAGATCACCAGCACAGCCAGGAGGTCACCGTCGAACTTCAGGAGGGGGGATGTGGAGATGAAGGGGATGTGGAGGAATCCGTAGGTGAGTAGGGTCACCCCAACTATCGGGGCTAGCCTGTAGAGGACCACTTCAGCCCCCTCCGGGAGGACTTCCCGCTTGCTCAGAAGCTTGGCGAAGTCGTAGAACGGCTGAAGGATCCCCCATGGTCCAGAGAAGAGGGGGCCCACCCTCTTCTGGATCTTTGCGAGCGCTTTCCTCTCTAACCACTCGAAGATGAAGGAGACGAATGCGAAAGCTACCCCAAGCAGCAAAGAGAATACCGCAATCTGGACGAGGCTGCTGTTGCTCACAGGGGACACCCCAGGCTAACCCCGGATGGAGCTGCCCTCGGGAGCCTGACGGAAATGGGATCGCCCTTCCCGGGGTAAACGATGGCTCTGTCCTCGCAGCTGAAGCAGGGGTCGATCATCGTGAGTATGAGGGGGACGTCGGCGAGCGTGTAGCCCTTCAGAGCTTCGGCCGCGAGGACAAGGTTGGGAAGCGTGGGAGTCCTTATCTTCACCCTGTAGGGGTTCTTGGCCCCGAGCTTCCCCCTCACGTAGTAGAAGAGCTCGCCTCTCGGCGGCTCCGTCCTCGCCATAGCCTCTCCATCCTTCGAAGTTCCCATGAAGAATGCCGAGGGCACGGGATTTCCTCCAGGCATCTTCTCCACGAGCTGCTGTATTATTCTTATTGACTCGAACGTCTCCTTTACCCTCACATTTGCTATGCTCAGGACATCGCCCCTCTTCTCAGTAACGACATCGAAGGTAAGCTCGGGGTAAGCTCCATAGGGCTCCGCCTTCCTGATGTCGTAGGCTATGCCCGCCGCCCTCAGGACGGGCCCAACGGCGCCCGATGCTACAGCGAGGTCTGCGTGGTAAACCCCAATGTTCTTCGTCCTCTCAGCTATCGGCTCATACGACATTACTGCTTCAGATATTCGCCTGAACTCCTTCTCGAACTCGGCTATCTCCCTCTGGACTATCTTCAGCTTCTCATCTGAGACGTCGTACCTGACTCCCCCGATGGTTATGAAGGACTTGTTAACCCTGTTCCCCGCTATCATCTCTAAGAGCTTCATCACCCTCTCTCTCGCGGACCAGAGCCACATGAACATGGAGTCGAAGCCAGCCCAGTATCCAAGGAGGCCTATCCAGAGGGCGTGGCTGTGGATCCTCTCCAGCTCAGCCACTAGTGTTCTGAGGTACTCAGCCCTCATGTTCGGAGATATGCCAAGAAGCTTCTCAACAGCGAGGGTGTAGGTCCAGGAGTGGTGGAAGCTGCATATCCCGCAGACCCTCTCTACGAGGAACAGAGCCTGCAGGAAGGTCCTGTTCTCGGCGAGCTTCTCTATCCCCCTGTGGACATATCCTATCCTCGGCCTCGCCTCAACTATCCTTTCACCGTCAAGCGCTATGGCGAAGTGCTCGGGCTCCTTGAGGGCTGGGTGGTAGGGGCCGAAGGGCAGTATGACGAGGCTCTCCACGCTGTGCCTCGAGGATCCTGTAACTGGTATGGCCGGAGAAGGAGGCTCCATCTGTGAAACGCTGTCGAGGATCTCGTGGAGCTGCTCCAGCGAAACAGTCTTGAGGAGCGGAGGAGGAGCGGTGCTTGGATAGCTGTCAGGGAGGAGGAGCCTCGAGCCGGGGAGGGGGTGGTTGAGGAACTCGACGCCGAACATGTCCCTCACTTCCATCTCGTAGATGTAGGCCCCCTTAACAACGCTGCTTATGCTCTCTACGGCTCCCCCTCTCTCAGGAAGCGTGACGAGGAGGTGCTTCATCTCCCCGCTCCAGCTGCTGAAAGAGTAGAGGAGCTCTATATTTGATCCTGCGTGAACGGCCGTTATCCCCATGAAGTGGGGGTACCTCTGCTGCACTGCCCTGGCAGTCTCTGGAAGCGTCTCAGGAATTGTGGCTGCTACAGAAGGATCCTCCTTAGATATGCTAACGGCTCCCATCTTCTCCTCCTCCAACTTTGCCCTCATACAGCTTTTTCAGAGTTGAGTATATGATCCTCGGATTAGGGGGGCATCCTGGGATGCATATGGGGTTCTTGATCACCTTGTCGACTCCTCCGAGTACGTTGTAGCCTCCCCTGAACACTCCTCCGCTGCACGCGCAGGTGCCAACAGCTATCACGATCTTAGGCTCCGGCATCTGCTCGTAGATCATCTTGAGGGATGCAGCAGTCTGCCTGGTCACGGGACCTGTGACGACCAGGACATCAGCATGCTTGGGAGAGGAGGTCAGAACTGCCCCCAGCCTCTCTATGTCGTACTTCGGGGTTAGAGATGCTACAACCTCGATATCGCATCCGTTGCATCCTCCGGAATTGAAATGGAAGAGCCACGGGCTCTTCCTCACGAGCTTCAAAGATGATCTCTCACCCACTCCGCTCCTCCTCCATATAGGTGTAGTAGCCAAGGACGACTGCTATGAGGAAGGCCGAGAAGAGGAGGATCGTCCACGCAGTGGCATTCACAAAGAAGAGCGCCACAGTGAGGGACTCTGCCGCCAGGAGGATGGAGAGGAATACGATCATGTCGGAGACCTGAGCGAACTGCTTTCCATTGTAGGATATCCCAGCCGTGTATGGAGATGCCCCCTTGCTTGTCCTGAAGAGGGGAGCCCTGCTGCTCAGCGCGTAGACTGCGCAGAACACGGCCCCAATGAGCACGACTGACAGCATCTCGGCCTCTATCTCTGAGGGCAATTTAATCTCCTCAATTTTCGGTTTATTTTTCAATTTTATAAGTTTTTCTATGTAAAAATTGAAAAAAGTGAAAATATTTTCTTCTATTAAAAAGCCATACAACTATTTCAATAATAATTGTGCATAATGATGAAATCTTTAAATGCGCCGCCTCTCAACACTTACAACGATGCGGATTGAAAGAGATATCTCCCGAAGAGCTTGCCGAGAAGCTCACTTCTCTCTCCAGAACGGGAAGAGCTGCTGTAGCCTGCATTGGAACAGAGCTCCGCTCCGACGATGTTGCAGCCCTCAGGCTCTGCGACCTCATAGATGAGGCTCTCGGGGGAGTCCGCACCGTAAGGTGTCTGGGAGGCCTCGAGAGCTGCTTCTCAGAGATTGCCGTGTCTCATGCGGAGGTGCTCCTTGTTGCCGATGCCCTCCTTGTTGAGGGCTCTGAGGGAGGCAGGATCTTTCTCCTCTCCCCAGATGAGCTTGAAGCCGAAGCGGTTCTCTGGTCCCACAGGCTCCCCCCAAAGCTGATTATCGATCTTCTGAGGAGGACCTCATCAGTGAAGGACGTTGAAATCCTGGGGATCGCGATTGCTGACCTCTCCGTCGGGGAGGAGCTCTCTGTTCCCCTCAAGAAGCTGATGGTGAAGCTGGAGGAAATCCTGAAGGCCTCGAGAGCTGGGTGATCTTTCCTTCAGAGAAGTAAGCTGGTGCGGGGGGTGGGATTTGAACCCACGCAGGCCTTCGCCAACGGATCTTAAGTCCGCCCCCTTCGTCCAGCTCGGGCACCCCCGCCCATGAATCAGAAGATGTCTTCCGGTGATATATCTCTATCTTTCCAGCTTATCTCCCTGACCACCCTCGCCGGCCTGTGGCTGAGCACCAGAGCTCTGTCGCTTATCTCCCTGAGCTCTCCGAGCTGGTGGGAGACTATGAGCATGCCCATCCTCCTCTCTTCCCTAAGCCGCTTGAGAGCTCCGTGGAGGGATCTTATCGAGCTCACGTCCAGCCCGGTATACGGCTCATCGAGGAGGAGGACGTCTGGAGAAGTTATCAGCGACCGTGCCAGCGCAGCCTTCCTCGCCGTGCCGCCGCTGACCTCCCTTATCCTCTTGTCCAGGTGCTCCTCTATTCCGAGGAGGGAAGCGAGGGACTCGAGCCTCGACCTCGACTCGCCGTCATCCATCCCTGAGAGCCTGGCTGCGAGCAGGATGTTTTCCCTCAGGCTGAACCAGGGCAGCAGCATGTTCTCCTGCGGGGTGTACCCTATCCTCCCCCTCACCTCAACTCTGCCTGAGTCCTGCTCTATTATCCCAGCGATTATCCTGAGCAGCGTGCTCTTCCCGGCACCGTTGGGACCGACTATGCCGAGGCACTCCCCCCTCCTGAGGGTGAAGCTTATTCCCTCTATGACCGGATACCCATTGAAGCTCTTCCTCAGATCCTCTACGATTACTAGCTCATCCAACTCATCGACCACCTCTCCAAGCGCCTCAGCACAGCGAGATCGAGCAGCATCATCAGGGCAATGAGCATAATGCTCCATGCGAAGACTCCCCCCTTGTTCCCCAGGTCGTAGCAGTAGACCAGCATGTACCCAACTCCCCCGCTGCTGCCGAAGGCCTCCGCAACGACGCTTATCCTCAGAGCGCTCCCCACAGCCGCCCTGCTGCCGCTCACTATGTAGGGGAGCGATCCAGGCAGGATGAAGTACTTGAGCAGTTGAGCTCTCTTTGCCCCCATGACCTTGGCAACATCTCCGTACTTCTCCAGAACCATCTTGGATCCGCTGAGAGCGAGGGTGAGGAGGATTGGGTAGGAGGTCGCTGCGACTACGGAGATCGGGGGAGCTGAGCTCGTGAGGCCGTATATGAGGAGGAATATGAGCGCCCAGACGAGGGCGGAGACGCTCTGGATGAACGTGTTGAGGGCCTCTATGAAGGCCGCAAGTTGGCTGCTTGAGTAGTAGAGGATGAGTGAAAAGACTGTGAGGAGGAGGGAGAGCAGGTATCCCATAGCTGTGTTGAAAAGAGTCTTCCCAACATTGGTGAGAACTGCGCCGAGACCAGCGCTCTCGAAATACAGTGCAACCTCACCAGGGCCCGGGATCGATCTCGGGAAGAGCCTGAGCAGGAGGGCCCAGGAGAGCAGCACTGCTACAGAGAGGTAGATCCAGCCCAGCAGGCTCAGCTTGCGCTGTAGAATGCCTGATCACCTATGCCAGAGGGATCCTGGGAGAGGTAGCCTCCCCTCCAGGCGAGAGCCCACGCGCTCCTTATCCCCTCCCTTACCGTGGAGTTCAAGCTGTTGTCGAGGATGGTGACCCTGCTGTAAAGGTAGGATGCCTCTTTCTCGTTCAAGCCGTAGAGGTCTTCCAGCATCTTCTCAATAGAGGCGGAGCTGCTGCTCCACATCTTCACCGCATCTTCCCTCATCGAGAGGAAAGCGCTGACCTTCTTCGGATCGGCTGTGAAGTTCTGGGAAGCGACCCAGACCAGCATAACGGGGAGGCCGGAAGAGCTGGAATCCCTCCACAGCTGCTGGAATGTGGCTAGAACAGTGAAGTTGTATCCCTCCACCCCAATCGAAACGAAGGGCTCCCAGACCACAGCAGCAGCGCCGTCTCCCCTGGAGAGGGCATCTAGGATGGCCCCAGGCGGAGAGTTGATGCCAATAACATCACCGCCACCCTGCTGGGAGTCGGAGACGGTCATGTTGTATATAATCTTCATGTAGGCCTTGAACATCATGTAGCTCCCCGTCGAGAGGAGGGAGATCACGCTCTTCCCCCTCAGCTGCTGCAGCGATGCCACATCCCCCCTGCTCAGGACGGCCTGGTTCTGCAGCATCTCCGGAGCAATTATCTTCACTGGGATCCCGCTCTGGATGAGCTTCGCTGCCATCTCAGTTGGTATGACGGCAACGTCTATATCCCCCCTCTCGATCGCCGCAAGTATGTCGGTCGTCTTTTCAAACCTGTAGACCTGGAGATTAACTCCCTCCTTGGAGCTCAGGTTGAAGTACTGCATCTCGTCCAGTGTGCTTATGCCTCCCTGGAGCGTTCCAGCCCTTATCAACATGCTTCCTCCGCTCCCAGCCGAAAGATGATAGGCTGCAAGTGCAGCAGCAATAACTGCAGCAGAGATCAGGAGAACTGCGAGGGCTGTCCTGTTCATTTCCACACCCCACCGCGCATTTCACAAGAAAGGTAAATTTTTCTTTCTATATACTGCTCAGAGAAGGACTTTCAGAGCTGCATCTATCAGCACCCCAGCGCTTACCAATATCCCGAGCGCCAGGTTCATGTTGAAGGCCTTCGGTATGTTTTTCAAGCTCCTCGCGGCCATCGCTTCCTGCACAGCCATAATCGCCCCAGAGGCTGCAGCCGAGATGAGGGATGCCGCGCCCAGCCTGTATGCATAAACAGCTGCCGTGAAGAGAGCAAAAGCTAAGGAGTAGAAGGCCGAGGAGAAGGCCAGAGCTCCTCCAACTCCAAACCTGCTGGGTATGCTCCCCAGCTTCTCCTTCCTGTCGTACTCGACATCCATTATACTGTACAGCGTGTCGAACCCCGCAACCCAGAATGTGACGCCCCCTAGGTAGAGCCACGGGACGCTCCTGAGCGCTTCGAAGAGGGATCTGACCCAGCCCCCCGAGGCAGCTATGGCACCCCCGAACACAACGAGGCCTAGGCTCAGCCCCAAATGGATGTGGGGGAATGGGTGGAGCCTCTTAGCATAGGGGTAGCTCATGGCCACAGCATAGAGAAGGGGAGAGAGGGCAAAAGCATATGCATTCAGCAGGAATGCGGAGAGGAAGTAGAGCAGGGATCCTGCAAGTACAATGACCCAGGCATCCCTCAAGCTCAGGGCCCCAACTACGAGGGGCCTCCCTGCAGTCCTCGGATTCCTCCTGTCTATCTCCAGGTCAGCTATGTTGTTGAAGGCCATCCCTGCGCTGCGCAAACCGAAGACCGCAAGGGTTGCAAGTGCAACAGTCTTCGCTGTGTATGGATAGCCCGAGAGGACCATCCCAACATATGCGAAGGGCAGGCTGAACAGCGTGTGCTCGATCCTTATGAGCCTCAGCGCTGCTTCAAGCCTGCTCCTCCTCGAAACCCTCCCGGGATCCCAGCTACTCACGGAACCTTTCTGCCCCCTTCCAGATGCTTGGAAGCTTTGAGAGCACAGCCTCTATCCTCCTGAGGACCTCTCCGTCCTCTTCGAGGATTTCAGGCCACTCTCTTCCCTCCCTCTCCTCGGGCAGCTTCCTAGTTGCATCTATGCCCAGCTTGCTTCCGAATGAGCGGTTGGTGTTAGAAGGGTCGAGGGCATCGCTGTGGCTCCCCTCCAGTATGACGACATCCCTCTCAGGGTTGACGTTCGAGGAGACGGCCCATATGACCTTTCCAACATCCCCGGGATCTATGTCGTGGTCGACGACAACTATGATCTTGGTGAGGGAGCTCTGCCCCAGACCCCATAAGGCTGAGATCACCTTCTTGGCGTGTCCAGGGTACCTCTTCCTGATGGAAACTATGAGCATTCCCTGGAAGACCCCCTCCGGAGGGTAGTTCAGCTCCACGATCTCGGGCAGCAGGAGCTTCAGCAGCGGCTTGAAGATCCTCTCGACCGCCTTCCCCATCACCGCATCTTCCAGTGGGGGAATCCCGGTAACGCTCCCGTAGTATATTGGGTCGCTCCTGAAGTAAACCCTGTCTACTTCGAGGACAGGGTACTTCTCGCTCGGTTTGTCGTAGTAACCCCAGTGATCCCCAAATGGCCCCTCGCTCGAGAGCTCCCTCAGCTTCGCCCTCCCCTCAATCACGACCTCAGCGTTTGAAGGGACAGGGATCCCGTTTGGGAGCTCGAGCAGCTCAACCCCCCTTCCCCTCACAGCTCCAGCGAAGAGGACCTTGTCGATGGGGTAGGGGACCGGGGAGACGGAGGCGAGCATGGTGCCTGGATCGCTCCCCATAGCAACTGCCACGGGGATCTCCTCAGCTCCCCTCTCCAGCGCAGCTGCTTGGGCGAGAGCCCCCCTCTTGTGGATCTGCCAGTGCAGCACCCCTCTCCTCCCATCGAGGATCATGATCCTGTAGACACCCATGTTGACAACCCCCCTCTCCGGATCCCTGGTGATAACCATGGGGAAGGTAGCGTACCTCCCCCCGTCCTTGGGCCAGGTCTTGAAGAACGGGATCCTGTTCAGCGGATCTCTGCTCCCATCTAGGAAGTTCTCCAGAAATGGAGCCTTAGAAGTCCTCGAGGGGAGGTACTTCGAGAGCCTCAGCAGCTCCCCCGCAGCCTTAACCTTCTCCGATAGAGCATGGGGAGGCTGGATGAGGGCCTCAGGAATGAACCTCTCCCCTATCTCCTCGAGCCTCTCGACTGAGAGGGCCTCCCTCACCGTCCGGAGGGAGAGGAACAAGTTCCCCGCAACCCTCCATCCCTCGAACCCCTTGATGTTGGTGAGGAGGACAGCTGGGCCTCCTGAGTACATGACCTTCCTCAGGAGAGACGGTATTTCGAGCTCGGGAGAGAGGGGGTCCTCGATCCTAGCGAGCTCCCCCCTCTTCTCCAGCCACTCCAGGTAGCTCCTCAGATCTCTGAGGGGGTCCAAGGTCTTCACCCCCTCCCCGCAGAGGGCTCCCTCAGAGGTATTCCTGGGGCTATGTAGTAGAAGAGCTCAGCCTCCTTCCTCCCGAGGAATATGTGCCTCCCGTCCACTATGACTGGGGTCCTCATCTCTTCCCTCAGCTTCGCGAGATCGAGCTCCCTGAACATCCTGTGATCCGCAGCAACGATGAGGGCATCGGCACCCTCGAAGCTTCCTCTGAAGGGCTCGAGGCCGAACCTCTCTATTTCAGCGCTGCTGTAGTAGGGATCCATGACCTCAACTCTGCTCCCCCACTCCATGAGCTCCTGCGCAAGGGGGATCGAGGGGGAGTTAACGTGCTCCTTCACGTCCCCCCTGTAGCTCAGGCCCAGGACCACGAGCCTCGACCCCTTCATTGCCCTCCCTGCAGCGTTCAGGGCCCTCAGCGTGAGCTCAACCATGTGCAGGGGCATCATCTCGTTTATCTCCCTTGAGAGCCTTATCAGCCTGGCCAGCTCGGGGAACTGGTTTATGAGGAACCAGGGGTAGACGGGGATGCAATGACCTCCGACCCCAGCCCCAGGCCTGTGGATGTGGCTGTAGGGCTGGGAGTTCGCCGCCTCTATTATCTCTGCAGCGTTGAGCCCAAGCCTCTCAGAGATCATCGCCAGCTCGTTGGCCAGGGCTATGTTGACATCTCTGTAGACGCCTTCGAACACCTTCACTGCCTCTGCCGCCCTTATGCTCGAAACCGGTATGACCCCCTTCCTGTTCACTGCGCTGTATATCCCAATGAGCGGCTCCAGCGTTTTCCTGTCGATCGCCCCAATGATCTTCGGGTAGCTCTCCGTTATGTCCTTCACCACCCTCCCGCTCATCGTCCTCTCAGGAGCGTGGGCGACTCCGAACTCCTCCCCAGCTTTCAGGCCCGAGAGAGCTTCAAGCCTGGGGATGTAGCTCTCCGTGGTTCCGGGAGGCAGCGTGGTTTCAGTGACAACTATGGATCCCCTCCTCAGCCCCCTTCCAACCTGCTCCACAGCCTCATCCATGCTCCTCAGCTCCACCCCCCTCCTCGAGGCGTAGACAGGGACTATTATTATGGAGAGATCGCTCTGCGAAGCAGCCCATGCTCCATCCGCTGTAGCAGTGAACCTCCCATTCTCAAGAGACCTCCTGAGCATCTCGTCTATCTGGGGCTCAAATGGATAGGGGTTCTCCCCCCTCATGAGCTTTGAGACCAGCTCCTCGTTCACGTCAACGCCTATGACCATCGCCCCCCTGTCCGCAAATACTAGGGCTAAAGGAAGGCCCATCTTTCCCAGGCCGAAGACAGAGATCGTTATCCTCCCCTCGAGCAGCATCCTCGAGGCCTCTTCCCTCGAAAGAGAAAGCAGAGGCAATTTTCCCACCACTCCGCGCTTCCCTTCTGTGAAACAGGAGTATATTTGGTTATCTAGGAGCGCTTCTTCCTGAGCAGGTGCTCCTCAGCTGCCCTGGCTGCCTCTTCCCCCTTCTCTGCATACTTAAGCACGCCGCCCTTCCTCGGATCGACCTCCCCTTCTCCCAGGGCCCTCTCGAAGGCATCGGTGAGGAGGCCCGCCCCCCTCAGCACGACTGCGAGCTTCCCCATTGAGAGCGCATTGAATATCTCCGTCGCTGAGCCGAGGCCTCCTCCGAGGCAGAGGAGCATGTCCCCAGACCTCACCATGATCACGTTCCTGTTGGTGAACGTTGTCCCAGCCCTTATCTTCAGGACTTCCTCCGGGATTCCCTCCTCCTCGTACTCAAGGGGAAGGACCATTGCGACGCTCCTCTTCCTGGAGAGCAGGAGGTCAGCTGCATGCTTCATGAGGCCTCTGTAGCCCCCGAGCAGGTAGAACGAGACCTTCCCCTCCATGGCAGCATCGAACTCCTCGAGGAACTTCAATGCTTTCTCTCTGTGCTCCCCTGAGGGCTCCGAGCTGAATGCGGAGATCGCGACCGAGATCTTCAAGCCTGAGCACCACCAGCTCTCTGTTCACTGAAGCGATAATTTTATCTTTTGCAGATGGAGAATGAGCAGGTGGAGAGAGCGGAAGATGAGCTCATACCCTCCAGACATCGACTACGCAGCAGGAGCCGAGAAGATAGCGAAGTGTGCGGCCGACTACCTCATCTCATCTGGAAAAGAAGGGTACGTTTTGGGGATAAGCGGAGGCCTCGACTCGGCCCTCACAGCCCACCTCCTCGTAAAGGGGGTTGGGAGAGACAGGGTCTTCGGCCTCATCCTCCCCGAGAAAGAGACTCCCCCCTCAGACCTCGAGGATGCGAGGTTTGTGGCGGAGAGCCTCGGCATCAGGTACTTGGTTGCCGACATAACCGATGCTGTGGAATCTATACTGAGGATGTTCGGCTTCAGCTACGATAGCGCGGAGAAAACAGCGAAGGGGAACGTGAAGGCGAGGGTGAGGATGGCATCCCTCTACTTCTACGCGAACACCAGGAACCTCCTCGTCGCGGCAACGAGCGACAGGAGCGAGTTCCTGCTCGGCTACTTCACAAAGTGGGGGGACGGAGCTGGAGACATATACCCGATAATCTCCCTCTACAAGACCCAGGTGAGGAAGATGGCGAGGGCGATTGGAATAGACGAGAGGATAGCTGGAAAGCCGAGCTCCCCCGGCCTCTGGCCCGGGCAGACCGCAGAGGGAGAGCTCGGGATGAGCTACGAGGAGCTGGACAGAATACTCTACCTCCTCGTCGACAGGCAGGAGCCGATAGAGGAGGCCTCATCCATCCTGGGAATCCCGAAGGAAAGGGTTGAGCAGGTCTGGAAGAGAGTAGTATCAAGCTCTCACAAGAGGTTCAAGCTGGCCTCCTGCGGAGTCTGAAAGAAATGAAGCGCTCCATTTTCTCCGACTCCCACTCCCACTCCAACCCCCTGAAGGGGATGGGGGCGAGGAGGATAGCTGAGGCATTCGCGAAGGAAGGGGGGTGGTTCATAGCCTTCATAATGCTGCCTTCCTGGGACTACCTCGGCCAGCCGCTCTTCGACCTAGACAAGTACGAGGAGCTGGTCAGGCTGCACTCGAGGGACTGCAGAGAAGCAGCATCCTCCAGGATCCTAGAGGTGAGGTGCTTTGCGGGCCTCCACCCAGCCGAGATAGATAAGCTCATAGAGCTTGGGAAGAGCCCAGGAGAGGTTAGAAGCTACGCCCTCTCGGCGGTGAAGAAGCTGGAGTCCTCCTGCAGGAGCGGGGAGATAGACGGCATAGGAGAAGTTGGGAGGATGCACTACAAGGTCCCTGTGCACTCGGCCCTCATTGCGCAGGAGGTGCTCGAGGCCGCTGCCGAAGCCGCGAGGGACAGCGGGTGCCCAATGCAGCTCCACCTCGAGCAGGTCCCTGGATTCACAGCGGAGAGCATCTCGAGGCTGGCGCAGAAGCTCGGCATGAAGAAGGACTCAATCATCATCCACCACTCTACTGTAGCCGTCTCGAAGGAGGCGGAGCAGCTGGGCCTCTGGTCGACAGTCCTCGGGAGGAAGGAGGTGATCTCCGCTGCGCTGAGAGAGAGGGGATCCGAACTCCTCCTCCTCGAGAGCGACTTCATAGACGACCCGAGCAGGCCGGGAAAGGTCATTTATCCGTGGGACATAGCGAGATCCCTTTCCTCCCTCATAGAAAGCGGGGAGCTGAGCGAGGAGGAGGCCGAAAAGATCTCGGTTGACAACGTGAAAAAGTTCTTCGGGATCTGAAAAGAAATGCGGGCTTCAGCTTCAGAGGGACTCTGTCTTCCCAGACCTGTAGAGGGCGTATCTGTAGAAAGCTGCCATCGATGACACTGCTCTCTCGGGAATTGGGTAGCTCGGTATCCCCTCAGCATCCAGCATCCTCGCTGCCTCCCTCGTCCTCTCCCCTCCCAGCATGACCACGTTCACAGGCTTCTTCTTCACGTTGTGCTCCTTCAGCGTCTTGGCTATCCTCTTGGCGAGCTCAATGGGATCCAGGAATGCCACTTCGCAGTACATGATGACTGCTCCAGATATCTGATCGCTCTCCAGCGCCGTCCTGATGGCTCCCTCGTAGCTGTCAGCCGAGGCCTGCCCCGTCAGGTCTATCGGGTTGTTCGGTGACCCGAACCAGGGCATGCTCTTCCTGAACTGCTGCTTGAGCTCCTCGCTCATTTCAAGCAGCGGCAGGCCGTTGGCCTCTGCTGCATCCGTCGCCATCACCCCCATCCCCCCTCCGTTCGTTATTATCACGAACCCCTTACCGCTCAGCTCGAAGGAGTCAACGCTTGCCATCATCTTGGCCCAGTCAAAGAGCTGCTCGACATCGGAGGCCCTCAGTATACCTGCCTGCTTGAATGCTGAAGCATAGGTTGCATCGCTCCCGGCCAGGCTCCCCGTGTGGCTCGCTATGGCCTTCGTCCCCCTCTCCGACCTCCCAGCCTTCAGGGCGATTACAGGTTTGCTCCTGGTCACCTTCCTGAACTCGCTGAGGAAGCTCTGCCCCTTCCCCGAGGATATGCCTTCCAGGTACATCGCTATGACCTTTGTGTTCTCGTCCCTCTCGAAGAACTTGGCGAGGTCAACGGGATCCAGATCCGCCATGTTGCCGAGGCTGACTATGGAGGAGAGGCCTATGCCCTCCATTGCTGTCCAGGCCATCAGCGCTATTCCTAGGGCTCCGCTCTGCGTCAGGAAAGCTATCTTCCCCTTGAGAACCTTCTCCGGCCCGAATGTTGCGTTGAGGTTGGTGGGGGTGTAGACCACTCCGAATATGTTGGGGCCCAGTATCCTCACGCCGTGCTTTCTCGCTATCTCAACAACTTTCTCCTCGAGATCTGCCCTCCCCGTCTCCTTGAACCCCGAGGTTATTATCGAAACCACCTTCACGCCCTTCCTTCCAGCCTCCTCAACGACTTCTGGAACCTTGTCTGCTGGGACAGATATCACCGCGTGGTCCACTTCATCTGGAATATCGAGGAGGCTGGGGTAGCTCGGCACACCCATTATCTCCTTGGCATCGGGATTCACTGCATAGACCTTCCCGCTGAAGCCGTTGGCGAGGATGTTCTTCAGGATCGTCCCCCCTATCTTAGAGGGGTTCCTGCTCGCTCCAACAACAGCTATCGTTCTCGGCCTGAACAGCTTCTCGATCTTCTCCAACTCCGTTTCAGAGCTCATGCGGACCAACTCCGGCTATTTTAAGTTTGATGCCCACGCAAGTCGAAAATAGCTGATCATTAAGAAAGCCCGCGGAGATTATATAATTTTCTTCAGAGCTGAGCTTTCCTTCAGCCCTTCTCCCCGATCTTCGAGAAAACCCTCCTCCCTCCTACATAGGTCTCGAGGACCTCCACAGAGCTCAGGTCCTCTTCTGCAAGGGGGTCTCTGCTCAGCACCAGGAAGTCCGCTTCGCTGCCCTCCTCCAGAGACCCGAGGCTGCGCTCTCCCATTATCGCAGCGGACCCCTTCGTGTAGCAGTGGAGAGCTTCCTCTATGCTGAGCTTTTCGTGCTTTGTTATCTCGTGGAGCTCCACTCCCTCCCTCTCCCCCCTCCTCACTGCAGCTTCAACAGTAAGCCAAGGATCTATCGGCTCCACGGGGGAGTCTGTGGAGAACCCAAGCCTTATGCCGGCCCTGAGCATGGATTTGAATGGGTAGGCATACCTCGCCCTCTCCCTCCCCAGCCTCCTTACCAGCCACCAGTCTGAGACTATGAAGTGCGGCTGAACAGCTGCACCAACGCCCAGGGAGGCCATCCTCTCTATCTGATCGGGCCGGGCGAGGGAAGCGTGCTCAACCCTCCCCATGCTCCCCCTTACCCCGGAGGAGCTGAAGGCTTCGAGGACTGCATCGAGGGCCGCATCTCCAATGGCGTGGACTGCTGCCTGGAGTTTCCTCTCCGCTGCAGCCCTCATCCAGTGGGACAGCTCCTCCGCGCTCATGACTGAAACTCCCCTTGTCTCAGGGGCATCTGCATAAGGCTCCGAGAGCAGGGCCGTCCTCGCTCCGAAGCTGCCGTCAGCGAACAGCTTTATCCCCTTCACCGCCGCCATCCCCCCATACCTCCTGGAACCGCGATCATTGAAGCTCTTCAGCTCACCGTGGTCGAGATAAGCGAAAACCCTGGTCTTCAGCTCCTCGTGCTCCCTCAGCTCCCCCAGGGCCTCTAGATCCGAGAGCTTCGCAGACATGAAGCCGACAGCTGTCACCCCATGCCTGGCTGCCTCGAGGGAGGCGCGCTTGAGAAGATCCCTCCTGTCGAGCTCTCCCGAGAGGAGCGAAAGAGCCTTCCCGACGGCTTCCTCGAAGACCACTCCCGTAGGCTTTCCGGCTTCATCCCTCTGGAGCAACGAGGGATCCACCCCTTCCCTCAGCAGCATCTCCAGGGCAGATGAGCTCAGGACGGCGGCGTGGCCGCAGACCCTGACGAGAACAGCAGGGATCCCGCCGGCGGCCTCATCAATGTCCGAGGCCGAGGGCCACCTCTTCTCCTCGAAGAGCTCCTGATCCCACCCCCTCCCTATGATCACCTTCTCCCCCCTTCCCTCGTCCCTGAACTGCCTGATCCTCCTCTTCACCTCCTCTATCGACTTCGCCCCCCTCAGATCCAGGGTCATGAGGCTCATTCCCAGGCTGTTGAGATGCATGTGGGAGTCTATGAACCCTGGAACCACTGCGTATTTCCTGAAGTCCAGTACCTCTCCCCCCAGCTCCCTCGCCAGCCTCACTGCTTCCTCAGAGCTCCCCGCGAAAGCGACTCTTCCCTCTTTTACGAGAATCCCCGAAACAACTCTCAGGGGGGAAAATGATGCATAGATCCTGCCGAGAACTGCAAAAGAAGCCTCCAAGAGGACCACCAAAGCCTTGCTCTTCCCTATCCTCCGAAAGCCCTTTATAAAGCTTGCTTGGAGCCTCAGAAAGCAGCAGAATGCCTTCGCATCTCCTCCCACGCAAATGCACATAATGGAAGGACAAATCTTCTTTCATCATTAAGAGCGTGCCCTCCCACTGCTTGAAGGATCGGACATCCACAAAAGAAAGCTCCGCGGCATTACTTTAAATACTCGGCCTGCTGAGATTATGGTGAATCGAGGGGTGCTCTCTTCAGGCAACGAGAGCAAGCCTCCTCCCTGCCTGAGGGTGCACGAGCTTCCGGGAAAGGAGCCGCGCAGACCGGCTCCTGCCCTTGAACATCCGCAATGCAGAGCTTTCGAGCGGTGGAGAACTTTGAGCGGGAAAGCAGCTTTCGCCCTGCTCTCTATTGTCCTCCTCTCTCTCCTCCTTCCAGCATCTGCTCTCGCCTCGCAGCAGCCTCCCCACAGCATAATATGGGGAACTTACAAGCACGACAATGCCAGGACTGGATATGCAGGGAACCTATGGAGCGGGACGCGCTACTACTACATCGATTTCAAGGTCAAGTGGACCTTCAAGGCAGGCCTGTGCATAGCATCTTCCCCCGTCATAGCCAACCTCGATGGAGACAGCGACAATGAAATCGTGTTCTCATCCTGCGACGGCTATCTCTACGCCCTTATGGGAAACGGCTCTCTCCTCTGGAAGTACAGGACAGGTGGGGGGTTGGTCAATGCAGCAGTAGGCGATGTGAATGGAGACGGGATCCCTGATGTGATAGTGGGAGGGAACGACGGCAGGCTCCACTGCATCAACGGGGCTACTGGGGAGGAGGAGTGGAGCATCCCGGGAAGCTTCCAGAGAGCAACCGTCCTGCTGCTTGATGCGGATGGCGATGGGAGGCCTGAAATTGTGGCGAACGCGCTGGACGGA
Source organism: Fervidicoccus sp. SLHALR4 (assembly GCF_058692745.1). Classification (NCBI taxonomy): domain Archaea; kingdom Thermoproteati; phylum Thermoproteota; class Thermoprotei; order Fervidicoccales; family Fervidicoccaceae; genus Fervidicoccus; species Fervidicoccus sp. SLHALR4. The sequence continues at coordinate 306,183 of NZ_CP182483.1, forward strand.
ACGGTCTATGTGGTGAGGGGGGACGGGCAGCTGCTCTACAAGATCAGGGTTGGGACTGGAGCAGTTCAGCCTCCCACTGCCGGTGATGTGTATGGAGATGGAAAACAAGAGATCGTGGTCTCGGAGGGGGACTACATCCACGTTATAAAGTTCTCGAATGGAAACTATTCGCTGACGAGCATTGAGCTCCCCAGCGAGGTCTACGGGGGGCCTGTCCTGTACGACCTGAACGGAGATGGAAAAGAAGATGTGCTTATCGCTGGAGAGCACGAGCTCTACGCTGTCGACGTCGCGAAATCTAGCTTGATCTGGAGGTCTAGCTTCAACGGAACCGCCATGTCCAGCCCATCCATAGGGGATGTGGATGGGGACGGAAAGCCGGAGATCGTCCTCGCAACCGACCAGGGCCTCTTCATATATGCGCTGGACGGCCGACTCAAAGCCTCATACCTGGGAGTCTCCTCCGTTGCCTCCCCCATAATTGCTGATGTCGATGGGGACGGGATCAACGAGGTTCTACTGCCTAGATACGATGGCGAGCTCGATATCCTGAAGCTCAACGGAACAGAGAGCTACTACAGCTCCCTCGAGTGGCGCCTCACAACGGGAGAGCCCCTCATGGCCCCCCCTGCTGTCGGAGATGTTGATGGGGACGGGCTCCCCGAGATAGTCATCGGCAGCAGGGACTACACGCTCTACTGCATAGCGGGGATCCCTGCGGAGAAAGCCGAAGCAAATGCAACTTCAACAACCCTATCCTCCTCAACGACGGCCGAGGCTTCCACCTCTTCCGCCTCGAGCACTACTTCCAGCGCTCAGCAGACCCAAACAGCAGCGACAGGCTCCGAAACATCTCTGCCGACAGAGAGCGGATCTACGAGCTACAGGCCGAGGATCAACTACACCCTCATACTTGCGCTGCTCGCTGCATCCGCTGCTGCTGTCTCCATAACATACATAGCCACGAGGGAGAAGAGGCTAGGGGGTTAGCAGCCTCAGAACCAGCCTGAATGAGATTAGGGCAAGAGCTGTCATGTAGATGAGCCCAGCTATGAGGGCTGTGTAGGGATCAGTGTAGTCGTAGAGGTTGTAAGCGCCGTACCTTATCAGCTCCGTGGTGTAGACCAGGGGCGTCGAGTAGACAAGAGGGGTCAGAAAAGATGGCATGACCGTCCTCGGTATTACAGCGCCTCCCAGGAAGATCATGGCGAACCTCGCGAAGTTCAGCGCTGCCACAGCCTGAGTTGGCTCAAGGGCTGCCGCGAAGAGCACTCCGAGGAAGGAGAACGTGAGCGCTCCTATTACCAAACCTGCGGCAAGGAATGCGGGGTTTATCACGGGCACCGGACCGCTGAGCCAAACCAGCACTCCCACAGCTATGCCCGCGCCAACCATCCCGAAGAAAACCCCTCCCAGGGCCTTCCCAAAAACAACTGCGGAGCTCGAAAGAGGAGCGTAGATCAGCCTGCTTATCCCCCCGCTCATCTTGTCGAATCCCAGCGCTACCTGAGGCATCGTTGTAGCAGAGAATAGGAGGGCTATTGAAAGCAGACCAGGAACCATCCTCCAAGGCTCGAAGGCCCCCGCGAATATCCCCAGGAGCACCACAAGAGTGAAGGGGAATAGCAGCCCCCAGCTCAGAGTTGGGGCCTTGCCGTAGTACTGCTTCAAGTCCTTTATGAATATTATGAAAGCAGCTCTCAGCTCTCTCTGCCACCGCATCCGCACCCGCACCCACCTCCCCTGGAGCTCTGGGCTCTTTCCTCAGCCCCCCTCAGGAGCCTAGCAAACACATCTTCCCAAGAAGCCTCCTTTATTGAGAGGTCCAATATCTCGATCCCTTCAGCTTCCGCCAGCTTCATCACCCTCTTCACGGCCTCCGCAGCGTTCGCTGCGCTCACCCTGAGCTCCCTCTCGTTCATTGTACTGAAAGGGTAGTGCACCCTGACGAGCTCTAGGAGCTTCATGCTCGGCTTGGAAAGAATCACTGTAACCAGAGCCTCCCCTCCCAATTTCTCCCTCAGCGAAGAAGGAGTGCCTGTTGCAACCACTTCCCCCCTGTTCAGGACCACAACCCTCTTCGCCAGGCTCATGGCCTCCGAGATGTTGTGAGTTGCCAAAACGATAGTTGTGCCGCTCTCGTTCAGCTTCCTGAGAGACTCCCTCAGCTTCACTGCCGCCATGACATCCAGTCCCGAGGTCGGCTCATCCAGTATGAGCATCCTGGGGGAGTGCATCATGGCTGCTGCCACATCAGCCCTCCTCTTGAACCCTCTTGAAAGCTCCCCGTACTTCCCCTTCATCACCTCCTCCAGGCCAAGCTCTTCCGAAACGCTCCTCGCCCACTCTCTCGCCTCCGTGGTGCTCAAACCGTAGAGCCTCCCCGTTAGGATGAGGTTGTCTTCAACGCTGAGCTCGGGAAAGAGGGCAGGGCTCTCAGGAACAACCCCGACTGCCTCCTTAACCTTTTCTGCCTCACTCACAGCATCCCAGCCAAAAACACGGACGCTGCCCGATGTTATCCTGAGGGCGCCGCTCAGAGCCCTCAGAGTCGTCGTCTTTCCAGCTCCGTTGGGGCCGAGCAGGCCGAGGAACTCCCCCTCCTCTATTCTGAATGATATGCCGTGCAGCGCTTCAACTCTGCCGTATTTTTTCACGAGCCTCTCAACTAAAGCGGCTTCGACCAATCCATCCACCAGGCAATCCGCAGATCCAATATTTTGGCCCCTTTTTCATTATAAATATTTACAGAATTTCCCTCAGCCTTTTTCCCTCTCATTCTTTTCGAAGAGCAGTGCTACTCCGCTTTCAGCTTTTCGATTCCTCTGCTATCAAAAACGGGGAGAGCTTTTGGGAAGAGCTGGTATCCTATGCAGCAGATTCCGCGATATCCTCATGCTGAAGGCTGGCAGAGCTCTCGCAGTAGCATGTAGATGAAGATTTAAAAAAACATAGCGGAAAAGAGGATAGAGAAGGGATCTGGAGCTCCAGAATCACCTGAGGAGGAAGATCCGGAAGTGTCGGGAGGAAGCCCGAAGAGGATATACAGGAGCAGAACGGACAAAGTAGTCTGCGGCTTCTGCAGCGGCCTAGCAGAGTACTTCGGAGTCGATCCGGTTCTCATCAGGCTTGTGTTCGTGGGGCTTCTGTTCGCAGCTCCTTTTCCCGCATTTGTGCTTTACTTCGCTGGGTGCTTCGTGACTCCCGAAAAGCCTCCGGAGGCAGATGGAGGGAAAGCAGAAGCATCTAAGAGCGGACCCGAGAGCATTGGGGAGAAGAGGAGAGAGGTGAGGCGTGCTGCGCTGCTCGCCCTCGGAATCATTCTCGTGTTCGCGGGAGCCGCTGCGATTGCGGCCAGCATGATCGGGCGGAGCCTCCTCGAAGCTCTGCATCGTTTTTGGGGAATGCTGAACCTCCCAGCAGCAACGGTCGGAGGAGCGATCCTGCTTTTGGTTGGAGCAGCCCTCCTTGCAATAGCTGCTCATGCAGAGACTCAGCACAGCAGCCAAGCTCAGTGATTGCGCATAGCATCTTCTGGTCTTGCTGATTTTAAACTAAAGCATGCGTTATGAGAAGCGTGTGATGTTGGGAATAGTGGACTCTAGTCTTGCCGATTTTAAACTTCCTCATATGCCAAAAAGCATTATATCCCTAGGTCTGCGATGCTTAGTCTTCTGAAAATTGAGGGATCTCGGGTCAATGCTAACAAACGCTAGAGCGTAGTGCTTGTAACAGGATGTCTTAATAGAATAACTCCTCCCCTATAACTATACTCCTTCACGAGCCTCCAGGCAAGGATGACCCCGCTATAAACAGAGCCCGTCATCAACGGCCAAGATTAATGAGGACCGCTTGGTCAAAAGTAGGTCTCGGTTAATATCACTCAGAGCAAAGAATGAATCGCTCCTAGGCCTCCTTAAGCATATTCCTATAAGAAATACCGTGAAAGAAATAGAGCATAAAGTTAAATAATCTATTTCTAGAAGATATATGTAGAACCATTAATATGATAGAGGACTGAACTGGCGTTTGCATGCGCTAGTCCAGGTAGTGGAGGACCACATTATATGGATGAAGTGAATAGCGTAAGCAACTATGTGAAAGAATTCACAGAGGCAGGCGGCATTAGGGTCGAGTACAAGCGTACCTCAATAACTCTGGATTTTTACAAGAAGATAATCCAGTGGGGCAAGTATGGATTAAATGCCATGATAAGTCGTTGCGAGGAAGATGAGGAGTGTACGAGATACAAGGTGATCGAACAGGGAATGGGCATATTGGGAAACGCACTAGTTTCATATTCGTTTACCAAAAAGAAATATTCTGTGGTTCCAGATCCAGTAATCATGAATAAAAGCGAGAGCTGCATCTTGAATAAGGGCAACAGGTACGATGTAGCTGTCTCAGTCAAAAACAATTTTCTCCTGCTTATCGAGGTTAAACTATATAGAAAGAGTAGCGAAAACATCCCTCCATTTCCTAATATAGATGAAGTGTATGATGAAAATCCTAATCCGAGGAAAATACTTGAGAAGTGTAGTGCAGTACCAGTAGGTATTCTATTAGAGCTGAATAAACCAAAAAATACGAGGATGCCCTACTATATAGTAGAGATTAATAAGGTCAGTAGGAAGAAAGCACATGAGTCGATATATGCTTCCATAGTAAAGTGGTGCGATAAGTGGAAAATACCTTTAGCAACTGCATAACTTCGAAAGGCAAGCCCTAAAAAATGGAAAACAATTATGATACCTATATCTCTGAAATTCTGATATTTTACCGGTGAAAGCATAACGCGTTTATTACTGAGCTGTTGAACGAGTGAAAGATACTTATTCTCTGGAGTGCTGATAAGCAAGGTCTACGAAGTGCAGGTCCAGCTTCTTCCTGCCAGATACATCCTTAATGTAGCTGTCTATTAGTACGCCCATGTACTCCGTTTTTGCATACTCATCCAGCTCCAGCAGCTCCATCGCCTTCTTCTCCAGCTCATACCCCATCATATCGCCATATTTTTTAGCAACATACTCAATCCGCTCTTTTACGGGCCCAGGTAGCTCAGCATGTGATGACCCAGATAGAGATATTGTTACCGGAACTTCTCTGTCTTCTATTTTGAGCTTTTCATCTATGACCTCGTATACTTCGTTGGATAGTGGGCCATAGCTCCATATGAAGAACTCGGTTCTAGCGACTGGTTCATGTTTATAGAGGTACTTTACTACAGTGTTACCTTCACGTTCATATTGTAAAAGGAACATAAGCTTCATCAGCTTCTTTACTCCTTTTACGCTTCCTCCGAGTATCTCTAGGAGGTACACTATCGCATCTTCTACGGTATAGTCCACTGAAACGCGTGAAGAAATAACCTCAGTCATTTAAACCACCTTTTCTACCAGGTACTGCAAGTACAGAATGCCACACTTTATTCCAACAATTCATTAACATACTCTGCAAATAAGTGTGTTGATATACAATGTTTATAAATATTACTTTGTACCAGTTAATATGTTATTTAATTAATTTGATTTAATTAATTTGCAATTGCTATACTACTATTATCCAGTACCAGCTTTTAGAGTAGCTGGATCTTAAGCTACTGCATGTTGTCATATGCTTCTAGCTCCTCTCTCAGTCATGCTAATTTTTAACCAGTCCTTACTCCCAGTCATCCTCATAAAATTCTTCTTGGATCTCTTCCTCATCCGGCTCAACGTACCCCAAGAAGTCCCATCTGTTCTCCTCCGCATTGAAGCTGTATTTCACCACGGGATAGTATCTCAACAGCTCATCCAGCTCAGCATGAGTGCTCTGATCTTCTTCCAGCGATGATATGTATTCCCACAGCTCATCCAGCACTCCTGGATCTTTCTCCACCTGCTTTTCAACGAGAGCGTAGTAGCCGTTTGCATCCTTAGTGAAGTATACAAGCTTGAGCTCTCCCAGCAGAGCGAAAACCCTGCACTGCTCCTTTACGCACCTCGCGGCATCCTCGTCCTCCTCCACATTGTAGCTTTTGACTTCGTAGAAGACACCGACCTCATTCCAGAAGTCCGGCTGCGCGAACACTCCATATAGCGCTCCGTTTTTCTCTAGAAGTATGATGTGAGTTCGCGGCCTGAGCAGCTCCGCATACTTGCTCTTCCTCCAGCAGGAGAGCATCCTCCATGCCCTCCCTGCATAAGCGACTTTTTCCGAGCGCGACAGCTCCACTCCCTGCTTCCGCAGCTCATCCGCGAAAACCTTCATGGTGCACCTCATCGCTTCCCTGAGGAGTGGCCTTAAAGTCAGTGACTGATAGTAGTTGTGCTGCGATAGAGCTGTATCGAGGGCCTTCCCGAAGGCCATGTCTGCAGGGCTGCCCTTCATGCTGCACTTAGACTTGACAAACTGGTAGGTGGGTACCAGCTCCACTTCCATATTATGCACCTCCACATCCATCTGATCCAGATCATTTCTTTTCAATCGGGACTCTGCCCGAGCTCCCCTCCTCTATGCTTCCATGCTCAGCTACCCTTCGAAGGACAGCAAAGCACAGTTCAATGCGGAAAGCTGCAGCCTAATGCTTAAGCCCTCTGACTATCGAGTCTACCGAGTTCACCAGATCCTTCAAGTATGTTAAATCGCTAGGCACTCTCTTGCCTTTGTGCTCGCGCGGCAGGGGATCGCTCACATACATCGCCTCACTCACAACTCCGTAGAAAGCAACTGGAGGAAGCACAGCTGCAGCCCTGACCTCTCCCCTCTTCACGGTCTTAATATTGGTCACAATTGTGAAGGAGTACTCCTCTGTTCCAGCCTTTGTGACGAGACTTTCAGTCTTTTCTAATTGCTTCCTGTCGCATAACTGTGCGGAAACTCCTTTATAAAGCTTGCTTGAAATTCCGGAAAATGGCAAAACTCCATCACTTGCCGACTTTTTCCCCTTGTATTTCTCTCCGCATGCTTCGAGTTATTTATATTGGCTGAAAGATGACATGCCCGATATGTTAGGTTACCTAGAGGCAGGCAACTTATGCTCAGTGTGAGCTAGAAAAACTGCTACAACCGACGCAACTGTGAAGAGAAAGAGAAGGCCCAACTCAAATTTTCCTCTGTTCCTCTTTTCTGCCTCCAGTGTGGCCATAATCGTGCTCTTCACTATATGGCAAAGATTTTATCTCTCCATTAGATTTCTTCCAGGCTGTTCTGAAGCTTGCATTGCTAAGGAGCTCTTCTGCCCGATAAGTGAAATCTCTTAGTCTCGCTAATTTTAAACGAGGTTAGGGCTGTGGGTTTTACCATTAGGAGAAGATGGGGAGCTTGAACAGGAAGATGTGATCGAAGCTAAAAATGGCTATACAGTTACTTGACGCTCAGGCAAAGAAAGACCAAGAAGAGCGTTACAGCTACTTGTTTCTTAAGGCATATTGTCTAGCACAATATCTTGAAGGTAAGTGTGCGGAGAAGAAGTTAACAATTGTTTGGGTCAGGAAGAGCTATGTCTAATATTAGAACGCTTATGCTTTCACTCCGAAATGTCAAGCTAGAGTTTTCCAGCATGCATGCTCTTTTTTCATAGCGAAAATTTATGGGCAAAAAATATAAAGCTGAAAACAGAGTATAATTGAACATAGTTTAAAATTAGCAAGACTAAGAGATCACCAAGATTCCGTCTAAGTCCCTAACAGAATATGTTTAAAAAATAGCAAGACTAAGAGCAATCAAGTAGCAACAGAGTCGCAATAGTCCTGCTTTGAAGCAATTAGAAAAGATTGAAAGGGACCGAATATTGGGACGATGTCTACAGCTTGTATGATTGGGTAAACGAAAACATCTACTACTCATACGACTCTCCAGAGCCCCTGCTTCCAAGCATTGGCGGGAAGCTTGAGTGGTTCAGTGACTACTGGAGGTTCCCCAACGAAACTCTGGCTAAGAGGACTGGCGACTGTGAGGATATGGCAAATCTCCTGGCGAGCATGATATCGGCCTACGGTGGGGGGAAGTACTATGTTTGGGTCATGCTGGTATCATTCGACGACGCTGCCCACGCTGCCGTAGCGCTTCCAGCGGAGGGGGGAAAGCTGGCAATCCTCGATCCAGCCGGAGGATACTACACGAACCTCAATGGGGAATTAACACCGAAGGATGCTTCTGTCGCCCTCCAGGAGTTCTTCGACTACTGGAGACAGCAAGGATATACGAACGGGAGCGTATATGCGATATACTCGGACAGCGAATACAGAGAGTTCACGAGCACCCAGGAGTTCATCAGCTATGTGGAGTCGCTTGGCTGATGATCTCTAAGTTAGAAGGATCCAGCTTCCAACTTTTTTTGATTTTGCTCTTTCAGTTTTCCCAGCTCCATGACCAATTCGAGGCTGAGCTCCTCCCGCCCTGAAGAGCAAACTTTCGGCTGTAACAAAACTCGACTTGCCTATTGGCTACCATCCACTTGATTTTAAAAACACAGGTGGTTCAGATCTTTTCGAAGAGAAGGAAGTAGTGAGTCCCCAGATCTTTTTCTTTCACAAACCTGAAGCCCCAAGGCTGGAGGATTTCTATCACCTTCTCCTTCGGTATCCTCATGAATTTAGGAGGACCGAAGGGCGTATCCAATTTGAAGTCAAGTATGGCTACGTACTTCCTGCTTAGCTGACGCAGGTTCTCATAGAACGATTCTCCGCAGCTACGCACGAGGCCATGAAAGACATTGGACATGAAGACAAGATCGTATGTACCCTGATTGAAAGTGCATATGTCAGCTTTGAACGTCTCGATTCCCATGCTGCTGAGCTCCCCGAAGTGCGTATCATCTAGGTCTGCGCATGCAACCTTGCTGCACTTTTTCAGGAACATCTTCGTGAAGTATCCATCGCCGCAGCCAAGGTCTATGACCGAGCAGCTACCTCTGAGAGCTTCATCTAGGAAACCGAGAACTGTGCTTTCTTCGAGCATTCTCCTCTGCCCGTGGTGCCGGTGGTGCCCACCTGCGCCGCTTTCCAGGCTCATGCAGCAACCCCTGCTATAGTGGTTTAAAGAATAGCAAGATTAAAAACTATCACCGATCGGGGGTGACTCTTCCGGTCCTGAGCAGAGAGGTCACTTGATTGAGGAACCTGCTGTCATCGATGATGAGCTTGAGCTTATCTACCACCCTATCGATGCTGTACTGCACCCTCAAAAACTCTACCTTCTCCTCGTCTGGATCGAACAGCATAGCTGAAGCCCTCGGATCCCCATCTCTGGGCTGACCTGCGCTTCCCGGGTTCGCTATTTTGAAGAAGGGGGAAGACCTAAGGAATGGGAGGTGTGTGTGGCCAATGAATATGTAGTCCTGCCCAGTTTCCTCACATTCTCCCCTGGAGGAGAGCCTCACCTGCCTCTTCGGGCTGAAGAGGCCGCAGAGCTCCTCGTCTTTCAGCCATGGGTAGGTGTAGCCGTAGAGGGGGGACTGGAGGTTTCCATGCACTATGAGGACCTTCTTGCTCGAGAATGTGAGCTCCATCTTCTCTGGAAGCAGCTTCAAATATTCGAGGTCTTCGCGGGAAAGCTTCGAGGCAGTTATCCTGCTCCTCGTGTAGACGCTGAGCTCGTGCAGCTCGGGGCCGCACCTGCAGTCAATTCCATAGGCTGCTGCTTCATCGTGGTTCCCCCTAATAGCTTTAGCACCGAGAGATCTTGCAAGATCCACAACGAGCTCCGGATCTGGGCCGTAGTCCACTAAGTCTCCTAGCACGAGCACATCATCATATCTTCCCGCCCTTTCCAGGACTGCCTTGAGAGCTTCATAATTCGCGTGGATGTCGCTTATGACCAGGACTTTCATTGAGATGCGCCTGTTAAAATTTAGCAAAACTAAGAGTTTTTATAGGCGCCCGCGTTCGCCTTTAATCACTTAATCATGTTTAAAATTAGCAAGACTAAGAACCTGCATCGCTTTCCAGGATCATGCAGGAATTCCTTACAATGCTGTTGGTTCAATTAAAGCTCCTGCAGAGATTTGCCATAATCTGTCGAATTGACTTCACTGAGAGCAGAAGCGGTAAGAGAAGGATGAAAGAGGCGATGAGAAAGCTAGGGGCTCCTGCCAGGCAGCTTCCTCATGTAGAACTCTTCCCCCCTGTAGCAAAGCTTCACGACTTCTCCAGACTGCACGAGCTGCTCGACCAGCTCCGCCTGAGCACCGCTCTTTTCCAGCAGCCTCTCCACCTCCCTCCTCCTCATCGGGTGAACGGAGAGTATGGAGAGGAGCTCCTCTTCAATTGAGCCTCCCGAGCCGAACTCCCCCTCTGGATAGCCGAGGAGCAGCCCAACTCTTTCATCCCCAAGCCTCTCAGAAAACAGCTGGTGAGTCTGGAGGATGAACTCTTCGTCAGGGGGCTCGACCCAAGGCTCAGCTGGGGGCCTCGTCGGCACTGCAATGTATGCCTTTGCCACGCCCAGCTCTGCGAGGAAGCGAGAGGTCTCCTCGAGGTCCTCCAGCTTTGAGATCCCCTTCACCAGCATTGTCTCGGAGCAGAGCGTCCCCCTGTACTCCCGCGCGAGCTCATTGATCCCGTCGAGGATCCTCTCCAGCTTCAGGCTTGGGTGGGGTCTGTTTATCCTCCTCCACACTTCGGGATCGAGGGAGTCGACCTTGATGGAGACCCAGCTCGCAGCCGTGAGGTCTTCCCGGACATCCTCCATCCACAGCAGCGACGAGTTGGTTATCACAGCGACCCTTGCTCCAAGCTCCCTTATGCCCCTTATCTCCGCCCCGAGGTTGATGTCAAGCGTAGGCTCTCCGTCCGGAACGAAAGTTACGTAGTCTGGGGATGAGCTCTTCAGCTTCTCTTCAATGCTCCTCACTATGAAGTTTGGATCGTAGAAGGCCCTCCTCGATGCAGTGAAGCTGGTCGTGCGGCCGAGCTGGCAGTAAACGCAGGAGTAGCTGCACGTCTTCGGTGGGAGGTTGTTCACTCCGAGGCTCCTTCCGAGCCTCCTGGAGGGGACTGGGCCGAAAACTATGCCCTGCGCACCCGTTGAAAGCACCCGTGGAAATGATTCTTTCAGTCTTTTCTAATTGCTTCCTGTCGCATAAATATGCGGATACTCCTATATAAAGCTTGATCGTTTTCTTTCAGTCTTTTCTAACTGCTTCAAATGGGAAAAAGACAGGATGAAAAAAGGCTATCCTAGCTTAACCGCGACGCAGCAGCCTATGCCGATGCTGTAGCAGAACTCCACAGGCTTTTCATTGGCCGGAATCTCGATAACTACGTATCCTTTTTCCGATGCTCCAGGCTCCACTATCCAATTAACACCAAGCTTATCGGCCAGCTGATCGATCTGCGGTTCGACAGCAAGCGCCTTCGCCTGAACTTCGCTAATCACATTAAGCACGGGGATCCCGGGGTAGTATGTGCTGTTGTAGACCTTATGCGCATCTGTTACCAGTTTGAAGCCCCGTATAACTGAGGGGCTCCTCGCATCTTTTCCAATGTTTTCGATCTTCAGCTTGACAGCTACGATCTTCCCGCAGTCTGAAGGCATGTAGTACGAGCTCTCTAGCTTCTCAAGATTAGGTATTTTTACGTAGTCAGGAGTGCTGACAGAAAGGACTGTCACATTCCACGAGCCTGCTGAAACAGGCTGCCCTATAGAAGCTGTTATCCCACTGCACCCTGCAATATTTTCAGCGCTCTTCTCAAGCATCGCTGACGCCATTTGCGCAGAAGCGATTCCCCCCCAAAGCAGCGGCTGCGGTCACTGCAAGCACCATACCTATTACCAGCTCACCTTCCGAGGGCTTCTTAGCGCCAATACTGCCCCCAGCATCAATGCTATAACTGCGAAAGCATAAGCCAGAGGGAAGCTTACAAACAAGGCAACTGGATATGCAAGGAGCGCCAGCAACAGGCCGAGAGCGAACAGAGCGACGCTCCTTCCTTTCATATATCCTCCTCTTGATGCATATAATTTTGTTATATTATATAATTTTGGCAATATAGAATAATTAAACATTGCTTTGACAGAATCGCTAAAAGTTTTAACAAAAGTCGAAATCAAATCTTTGATTGACCATATTATCCATCAATTCATTACTTCATTGATACATAATGTACAGCAGTAGCCTTTAGCATCTGTGACCGCTGTGAAGCGCGGAGAAGAGGCTCAACTCGTCCTGGAAAGTCCTATGATAAAAAGAACGGGAAATGGTTAGCCTTAACAATAACCATCATTATATTAACAGCAATAGAGGACTAGTAGAGGGGTGTTAAGAAAATTAAAAAAAGTTTATATATTTTCCACATCATTAAGGTGAATTTATGAGCAAGAATGCGAAGTTAGGTCTTTCGCTCACAGCCCTTTTTATCATTTCATCATCCATATTTTCAGGGCACTTTGGAGTAGGAGATCTTATTTTCCCAGCGTTTTTAGGAAGAAGCGCAGGAGCTTCATGGCTTATAGCAGCACTTGGATATGGTTTCGTGAATAGTGTCTTAGTACTTTTAGTTTATTATATTATATCGATACATAAAGCCTCTCTTTACGGCCTTACATCAAAAGTTTTAGGGAAGGCTTTTGGGATTGCATATACTACGCTAGCAGTCCTCATCATAGGTCCTGTCTTCATACTGCCGCGTGTTGCCTCCGCCACGCATGAGATGGCTGTTGCAGAATTTTTCCCGCAGATCCCCCTTTGGGTGAGCCTCCTTATCTACTTCGCTTTCAATTACTATATTGCCTACAGCCGCCCTAAAGCCATGGACAAAATAGGTAAGTATTTAGCTCCAGCACTCATTCTCTTCATAGTTATTTTAGCCATTAAGGGAATCCTCACACCTCTATCGCCAATTCCATCAACAGGGTCTGCCACCGCCTTCACCGACGGCGTAACCAGCGCATATAACACAATGAATGCTTTAGGAGCAGCGATTTTCGGTCTTTGGCTTCTTAACGAATTAAAGTTACGACGCATTGAAGATCCAAAACTGCAAACCCGTACAATCTTACTGACGGGAAGTTTCGCTGCTTTCGGTCTTTTCCTCACTTCAACTAGCCTAGTCTATCTGGGCGCTTCCTCAGGTAGTCTCTTCCCTACAGCGGATATCGGAGAACTGACCGTTAGAATAGCGGAAGGACTCTTAGGATATATCGGCAAAGCAGTATTTGCCATCCTTCTTGCACTAGCCTGCATCACAACATCTGCAGCCCTTACGTCGGCGGCAGGCGATAATTTTGAGCAAATGAGCGGGGGTAAAATTAAGTATAAGTATACCGTAATAGCCAGCAACATCGTCGGTTATTCACTGGGTCTTCTAGGTCTTTCCAGAATTATAAGATACACTGTTCCGTGGTTAATGCTCATCTATCCCGCCCTCATAGTTATGATATTTATGTTCCTCGTTCCCGACTTTTCTAAGGTTAAGCTTGCTACTCAAGCAGGTGTTATTACAGCAATGTTTTTCAGCATAGGCGATTTCCTATCAGGTCTTGGCTTTGAAAACACGCCCTTCTCGAGGCTGAATGCGGCAATGCCTCTAGGAAGTCAAGGCTTGGCATGGCTCCTTCCAACAATCGTTGCTATTGTGTTATTCCTGTTTATTGATATTATAAGAAGGAGGTTTAAGTAGGCGTTTCATCATGACTGCAGATAAGATAGATATGTTGGACGCCCTTCGGGTCAGGATTCTAGTTGAAGACACTGTGATGTACGAGAGCCCGTTTTGGGGTGCGCATGGGATTTCTTTCTATATAACTGCCCGCAAAGACAACGTCGCGAGGAATATCCTGATAGATGTGGGTCAGAGCCCTGAAGTGCTTTTCCATAACATGGAGCTTATGGAAATTAGCCCGGCGAGCATCGATGCTATCGTGCTTACCCACTGCCACTACGACCACACTCAAGGACTAAGTGAAGTACTTAAAAAAATAGGGAGATCAGGAATACCTGTCGTAGCGCACCCAAGCATCTTTAGGCTTAATTTCATCGATAAACCATATTTACGGCATGTAGGGATAATGCCCAACGATGCGAAATCAAACCTAGAAAAACTTGGCGCAATCCTTTTCCTCACAGCAGACCCCCTGCAGCTCATGCCCGGGCTTATAACTACTGGAAGCGTGCCGCGTCAAACAGACTTCGAAGAAGTAGGTATCCCACTCAAGACAATTGACTCTTCAAACCATGTCGTTCAAGACATTATGGAAGACGATATATCAGTTATCGCAGCTGTAAAGGGAGAGGGGTTAGTTATACTTACTGGATGCAGCCATGCGGGAATAGTTAACATAACAAAACATGCTATAGCGTTAACGGGCATTTCAAAAGTTGCAGCAATTATTGGCGGCTTACACCTCATTGAAGCACCTATGGAGAGAATAACAAAAACAGTAGACGCCCTCTACTCAATGGGTGTTGAATCAGTATATGGAGGACACTGCACAGGGTTCGATGCTCAAGTAGAATTCAGGAAGAAATTTGGAACACGATTCAAGCCATTACATACAGGGGACTCCTTAGAATTTCCATGAGTTAAGAAGATGTATGCAACCAGTTCGTGAGGAGTACCTCTTTCCCATTCTTTTTTATAGTCACAGCTCAACTACACAATCAAGGAGGTCTGCTTGGAAAAGCTGCATTATACTTTTAATAAGCATTTGTCTCCCCTCCTCAGTATACGTACGTCACCGTTATCGTTAATGTTTGATCCAGCATATATAGATGGGGTGTATATGCGGACGTAGGTAGTCCCGGGCAACACTGGCACTATAAAGCTTCCCGAACTTGCCGCAATAGGGCAACCAGACGGAGAATTGCAACCAGAGGGATACCTAACCCAGTAGCTCCCATTGCCTACATAGAAGTATACGTTTCCAACAGCAGAGAATGTTATTACTAGATAGCCTGTGTAGCTTAAGTTGTATGTAAGGCATACGTTGCTGCCTGCCGGGATTTGAACGTGCTTATCTTTCTCAAGGGTTTCACTTTTTTCAAGGTATATGATAGCTTGGGCTTCGCTATACTTATTTGCTAGGTTTTTATATTCCGCCTCAAGGCTGTTGTAGATGCTCAACAGAGATTCATATTGAGTATTTAGCAATGCATAGCTTGCTTCAAGATTCTTATAGCTGCTTAGCAGAGAATCGTTTAGATAGCACTGCGAAGTAAAGTTTGCCCCAAGGCTGTTATAGCTGATCAACAGAGAGCTGCACTGAGCATTCAGTGAAGCATAGCTTGCTGACAGAGAATCATATTGATTCTTCAGCGAGGTGTTGTTCGCTTCAAGCGACGTGTAATCTGCCTTAAGGGAAGTGTAGTTATTGAGGAGGTATCCGTATTGGGTATTCAGCGATGTGCAGCTTGCTTCAAGAGACGTGTAGTTTGCTTTAAGGGACTCGTATTGAGCATTCAGCAAGGTGTAATTTTTGCCTAGCTCAGCCACCTGCTCATTCAAGTCGCTGTTCGCATTCCTTAAGGTATATGCATAGAATCCAAGTGCTGATACAGCGAGAGCCAAAATTATCGCAACTGTTGCGAAAAGCTTTAAGCTAATACCCCCGCCCTTCCGGGCTTCCCCCTTATCTGATGCCTCCGTTGCCACAGCATATACCCCCAGTATAAAAATTTCTATTTTTTCAATTCTTTCTTTAATTATAAATTTTTTAATTATTAACATTTTCTATCTGAGATCCTCATGCTTCACAACCCTAAGCTCGTTTCCTTCCTATTGAAATGCTGGCATGAGAAAGGCATAGCGACAATTTATTCTCAGGATTAAATTTCCATCCATTTTCAAGTTCCGCTCATTTCTCTGGATCCTCATCTGCCAGCTTCTCAATGTGTGTAAGTACCCATAACAAACTCGTTCATCCATGATGATAACCCTATCGGGGGTTCTACTTGGTATATCGTTAGCGCTGGTTTTGATTCTTCATGTGACTGTGTAGGCTCTGAACTAGCACAGCTCGCTTCATACATGCTTCGAGGCAGATGGATTTCTTTTGTTTATGCGGCACGCTACTTCGCCTGCGCTGGGATAATTTTCGAGCCCTCTATCGATTAAATTGAGCACCGAAGGACACGCTTCTGCAAGAATTTAAATCCGTCTCCTTGCTTAGAGTAGATTAGGAGGAGGGCCTCGTATCCATGGCCAAGCTCACATGGTATGGCCATTCGGCGTTCAAACTGGAATTAGATGGGCTCACCGCACTGATCGATCCGTGGATTACAAACCCATTATCGCCGCACAGATCCGTGGATTCATTTGTGAAGGAAGTCAAGAACGTGGATCTCATAATTGTAACGCACGATCATGGTGATCACGTCGGTGATGCTGTAGAGCTTATGAAACGATACAAGCAGGCAAGGGTCTTCGCGGTATTCGAGCTAGCAGAGCGCTTGGGAAGAGAAGTAGGCGACGCTGATAGAGCTGTAGGGGCGAACATAGGGGGTCCGGCTCGGTTTGGCTCGCTTAAAATGGTTCTGACTCCGGCTCACCACTCATCGTCAATAGGAGATCCTGCTGGAGTTGTTGTAATTGGCGAAAAAGAGCACAAGACCCTGTACCATGCCGGCGACACAGGCTTGGTGGCTGAAATGCAGTTCATAGGTGAGCTGTATGGGCCTGATGTGGCGCTTCTTCCAATTGGAGGGCACTTCACAATGGGCCCCCTAGAGGCTGCTAAAGCTGTTGAACTGCTGAGGCCCAAAATAGCGGTTCCCATGCACTACAACACTTTCCCCGCAATCGCAGCGGATCCCGAAGAGTTCGCTGGACTCGTGAAGAAGAGGAGACCTGAGACCAGCGTTGTGATTTTGAAACCGGGTGAATCGCTCAACTTCTAAATATATGCTCAGCTCAAGGCTTTCAATTGATGGTGAATTTGCGCTCGACTAGAATTTCTGTATTCTTCTAGCCATAATCATTGCGGAAAACGCTGCCGCCGGACTGATTAATGTGCTACAAAATTTGAGCTTTTTCAGCTGTTTTGATTGATTATTTCGCCATTTTGGCTGTTTCTAGGTATTTGAGCACTGGTGCAGCCAAGAGATGAGCTCGATTGGAAGTTTTATAGATGCGGGATCCGGTTTCTTAAAGTTCAAGGCATTTCTAAGCTCGATGCAGTCTGTCTAATTTCTCTATCATTCATGCAAGTTCGCAGCTCAGCGCAGTGCCTGAATGCCTCAGATATGAGAGCACTTTCGACCTCTGGACTCTTACGTTTGTAGTCCAATCATCTAATTTCAATTGCCGCAATACTAAAGGGACCGCGATAAGATTAGGAGAGCGCCTGCGTGTCTCTTTCCTATAGCTTTGAGGCATCCAATGCCGATTCTATTGAAATTAACTGAGCACTCCATTCCACAGCCACAGATGCATCATGCGAGCCTTTCGCACTGAAAAAAGGTATTGAAAAATAGCATAATGCGCTCATCGCTTCCTTGGGCGGGAAGCACGAATCGAAAGCTCTCAATTCCCCAAATTCTAAAATCACCGCTACTCAAAAATGTCAATGCGAGGTTGCAACGCTTAGGGTTTAGCCTCTTCTTCTAAGCACAGATCCTCGCGGCACCGAATAGCCTCAGCAACACCGATCTTTTTGGGGGTCTCAAAAAGAAGCTCCTTTATCTTCTCTGTTATGGTCTCTCGAACGATATACATCTTTCTGAGGCATTCAGCCGAGTTCTTTATGGTTTCCTTGTCTGCGGATTTTTCTGCCGCCTCAATCAGCCTCTTCATGATCTTTTCGGCTGATTCATCGCAATGTATTAGGGCCATCGAGAGGTGCTTTAATGTGCACCACAAGCTTTCAGTTTTGCTTCTAAATTCGTCTCCAGATTTCTCATTCCCTATAATAAGAGTTTCAAAGAGAACTTCTCCTACAAGCTTTCTTGCGTAACGGATTTTATCTATCATTGGTGCAATAGCGGGCATCTGCTGTTGGCTCTCAATCTCCATGAGATGCTGTTCTGCATGTGCTAAATGGCCTACTAGATAAACCATCTCCTCAATCAGGGCTTCCTCCCATACTCCCTTTTTCTCTTCACTTACATTGTGTGCAACAGTACCTCTTCTCCCTTCACCTACAGAGATTGTAGCGCTCATCGCTATTTTCACCATTGCAGAATTGTTAATCTATTTTTCTTTGGTTTTTAAACTTATTTTTTAAATTTAATTCTAAATTTCGTTGGTTTTTTGGGGTCCTTAATATATAGTCACAATTTTCGAAACTCTGTGCGGATCTTTATCCTCTTTTATAATTCCCCACGCTTCCTTTAATACTTTTCATCTGGAGGAGTGCAGACAGCCATGGTGAGGTTATGCGTGGCACTCCTCCGAAGAAAAAGCTCCTCATCTTGGCAGAGCTTTGAGCTGATAACCATTCATTTACGAGCTTCTCCCACGAATTTACGATAGTCGCAACATTGGATCCAGAACACCTGAACAGTATCGTCCTGATGACTTTCAGTCTTTTTAATTGCTTCTAAAGTTGCCGCTTCCATCATAAAGGTAGACATCCCAGCTATAAGGAGGATACTTTCAGTCTTTTCTAACTGCTTCAAATGGGAAAAAGACAGGATGAAAAAGGCTATCGTAGCTTAACCGCGACGCAGCAGCCTATGCCGATGCTGTAGCAGAACTCCACAGGCTTTTCATTGGCCGGGATATTAGTGTTGTCAACGAGCTCCGGGCACCTGCTTACTGTGAAGCTGCATCTACCTTCAAGGTATTCTTGGAGGCTGCGTGGATTGCTACGTACCCGGTTTTCAATGTGAACACAGCGGAGGCCCGTGTAGCTGAATAGCTCTGGCTGTATTTCGTTCAATATCTTCCACATGCTCCAGGCTACATACCTTATTTCCCACTGCGCCCTAGTGCACATCCTTAACGGGAGAAATACCTCTACGAGTTCACGTGCATTCATCGATACCACTAGCCTTGTCTTAACTGCCTGTGGTATGAGGAAGCGTGTGTCTTCAGGTGTGTATCCCCTGGCTAGGGCTTTATAGTAGTCCATGGTGTCCTCGACTAGGAACTCGAGGAAGCCTTGATCCCTGCCCCTGAGTGTGGCTAGGGGGATGATGTAGGCTTCGGAGACTGCTTCTAGGAGGCTGTTGTAGCTTGGCCTAGATTCAAGGTACTTGGCTAGAATTGAAGTGTAATATTCATAATCGCTCCTAGACTTAGACTTAGGGTTGAAGTTGGTTCACCCAGGTACTCGGCAGCATGTTTCACAAGCATCCTCAGGTAGCTATCACTATATCTTTGACTTAGCTGCGTGAAGCTTGCATGCCTATGCCTAACCAGTTGGTGGCTGCAGACTCTACTGCATACTACTTCAAACACGTATAAGCTGTGTTCTAGAGGACTACCGTGGCTACGTCTGACTAGCTCCACGAGCCACCTCGACACCTCCCCATCATCCATTTTCGAGTCTATTCCCTCGTAGTCCTTGCTGGTCAGCGTCGCCTTGGACGCCACAGCTATTATCCTATTGGAGTTGTGTAGGTAGGAAACCAGCCTGACCATTGGCATATACTTCTCTGTCACGACGGCATCTCTTTCACTACAGTTTTGAAACCTAGCTCGGAGAAGACTGACGCCACCTGCTTAACCTCGTCGATGGGCGGGAAACAGTACTTGCCACACCACTCTAAGTCACGCGGGTTTACAACCGGTCTCGAGAGCAGAGGGTTCACTATGACCGTGGTTTTATCGATGTGCCTCGAGAGGATGGGCTCCAGCTCTTTAAGGACGCTCCGTATCTCCCGCAGGGTCAGCTCCCTGGCCACTGGCACCCTGAGCTCCAGCGGTATAGACTTCTCGGTCACGAGCTTCAGGGACTTAACGTACATCCCCCAGAGTCCCGTAGAGTAGTTGCCGAGGCCCGTTAGCTCGGCGAACGGGACTTTCAGGTCGGTAGCAACGTGGTCCACCACTCCTTTTTCGATGGTGTATTTGAGGGGGCCGTGTAGCGTTAAGTTGGTGTTCAGGCTTACTGGAACACCCCTATCCTTCACCGCCCGGAGTAGCTCGACCAGTTGCCTGAACTGAACTAGGGGTTCGCCACCGGTTATGTGGAAGTAGTCTATGAAGAGCCTTGAGGACTCTACATCGCCAAGAAGTTTCTTGACATCTAGGGGCTTGCACACGTCGTGACTGTTCACGGCCAGCATCCAGTTGTGGCAGAACGGGCACCTTAGGTTGCACCCGCAGAGCCAGAGGGTGAAAGTGACGGAGTTGTGGACGTCGATCAGACTGATATTCTTCCAGCTAGTCCCGTAAAGGACTATACTACCGGGATTCATGGATAACACCATATCTGCTCATGCATTCCCTTGAACGATTTCTACTAGACCTAGAGAACAGAGTGGGAGGCTCGTGGCGTCAGGGATGAAGAGAGAGAAAAGTGTTAGAATGCATAGTGTTTCCGGGTCAAGAACTCCTTCCTCCTCTGAGGGTTCCAGTTCTTCAGTGGCCTGTAGTACCCTATTATCCTGCTCCATATCTCCACGTTCTCGTTCCCGCATACCGGGCAAGCCTTGTATAGCCCGGTGTACGTCCTGTTGCACTTGGGGCAGTATGTTAGGGCTGGTGTGAAGCTCCAGTATACTATGTCTGTATCCATTATCCTCTTAGCCAGCTTGGCAAGAGCCTCTGGCTCCGGCTCCTCTGCCAGGAATATGTGCATCATTACTCCACCCGTGAAGTACTTCTGCACCCTGGATTCAACCTCTATTCTATCAGGTAGCTCCATTTCCGTAGCATAGTATGGCGCTATACTCGTAGAGTAGACTGGGTCGCTGGGATCGGGCAGGTACTCGGCTAGCTCCGGGTACCTCTTCAAATCTATCTCAGCCATCCTCGGCGAGGCAGACTCCGCTGGCACTTCCTCGACGTTCCACGGTGTACCACTCTCCATCATCCACTTTCTCGCAGTATTGGTAGCGTATTCAACCATCTTCCTCATTAACTCGGCTGCCCTTAGCCAATCACTCCTGTTACCGTCCAGCCAGAGCTTTGGCTCCTGCATTAGTATGGCAGCCGCCTCGGGTAAACCCACCAGCCCGATAGTGTTGAAGTGAGAAGTCGGGAACTCAGGCATGTACTTGATTATCATGTAGTAGAAGCTGGGGTGCTCTCTCAGTAGCTTGATGTACCTGTTTCTCTGCCAGTCAATTGCCTCTCTAACCAGGGATAGCGCGTCGTCGTACAGCTCCCAGAACCTATCGTCCTCACCGCGTGCCTCAAAGGCTAGACGCGGTAAGTTCACGTCGGCCACGTTGACGCTACCGGTTATGTCCGGCATGGCCCACAGCCCGCCGAACCTCTGCCTCTCGATCTTGCTCCAGTACTCTTCCCTGACAGCTTCAACATCCTTCTTGAGGCTACCCAGTCTGAACTTGCTGCTCCTGTGGGCGTACTCGAGTTCCCTCATGTCTATGGATATTCTACAGCATAATGCGTAGGAAGCGTCTGGTTCTACTAGCCTCGTGTTGAGCCAGTAGAAGCTACCTCTCTTAGCCGCTGTCTTGAATACGGCCTCGTGTATCTCCGGGTCCTCCCAGATCATCTTCGCTGTGGTCATGAGGGTCGGTATCGGGAATGTGAATGGCTGCCCGACGCTATCTCCAGCCATGTAGTTCTCGAATAATGCTAGGAGGAATGTCTTAGCCTCCTTCTCGTATGCTCCGAGTGGCTCAGTCTTTTTTCCGTCGTACACGGCGTAGTCCCCTTCAAGGGCTTTTTTCGCTGCATCCATTATAATGGTGAAGTTGGTGAAGGGGGTCTGAAGACCTATCCTGGTTGGGTAGTTCAGGTTGTAGAGAAGCCTCTGTATGTTCTGCTTCACCTTATTGTAGTCTGCCCTATCCGCTTTTATGAATGGACCAGCGTACCATTCAACGCTTGAGAAGGCCTGTGCCCCAGTGAAGTAGTGCTGGAGGGTTATAAGGTAGTTAGCCACGTGGTCCACGAAGGTGTCGAGGTGCCTTGCCGGCCTAGATATAACTGTGGGGGTCTTTAAACCCTTCTCGAGGAGCCTGGCAATACTGTGACCGGTGCAGTATGGTATGTATATGCTGTGGGGTAGCTTATGCACGTAGATTAATCCATCCCTATGTGCTCTTAGGATGCGAGAGGGTAGTAGGTTGAGTATATCTCTTTTCATGTAGTCCTCGAGGAGATAGCTGAAAAAGCTACTTGGGCCAATATACTTGTTCGCGTTCTCATTAACGTCTAGAGTACTCCACCTAATATACTCGTCGAAAGGATCCCTCATTAAGCGTACTTCACTAGTCTGCATCACGCATGACCTCACTTTAAGTATTAAGCTTGATCAATATTTTAAGGATAATTGATGGCATATTTGAGGATAATTGATGGCCCTGATATAACCCACTACCAGATAACTAGCTTATCAAGTAGTAACATATACGCTTAGGAGTGTAATACTAGTGGAGCCCTGGCTCACTCCATTATCCCTAGTATCCTTTCAGCACTACCTATGATCCTTGATGTAACAATCCATGTAGCCAGGGGCTCCCTGTATATAGAGTAGCATTCGGATGCATGCCTTAATGTATCCTCCTCGAAGTCCCCATGGGGGAAGCTACCAATCCCTATCGCCAGGTTCTCCCTTAGGGCCTCCCCCACTACCTCATCTACCCATCGATGCTCACATGTCTCCCTCAGCAGGGTTATCCCGTTTGCATTCATGGTCTTCACGAGTGACTTGAGAGGCATAGTCTTAACCAGTATGAGGAGTTTTCCTGAGCCGGGGGGGGGTGCGGCCCTCCTTGAATAACTGCTCGAAGAGGCCTGTAAACCTATTGTAGTTCCTGGGTAGCCTCGTCGAGGGATCTATGATTATAGCGTGTCCCTGTATAGTGTACACGTATACCTCGAGCATTCCAGCCTTATTCAAGGGTCTCTCCAAGGACTCGAGGAGGCTTATGTGGACTATGTCAGGCCTTCCCTCTTATGCTTCAAAGGCAACCTCTTCATAGCGGGGTAGTGTATGCTTACATCGAGCAAGACCTCTGTAGGGGGCTTACCTCTCTTCGTAGCATTCCTCGCGACAGCTGGGTGCGAGGCAATGCCCAGAGGAACCGTCTCTAGTGCTGCCTCGAGTAGCACTATCTTGAGCTTCGCCAGGGCGATCACCCGTCAACCTTTATATCGCTGCAGGGGAGATAAAATCACGTCGCTGGCTACGCGAATGGTTGGAGCCCTTGGTTAGTGAGAGGTACATTCGTGAGATAGCTAGGGAGAGGATACTTATACTCTACAGGCTTGCCGTTGAGATGGCTAGGAGAGGGGATTTAGAGCTCGCGAGGAGGTATATAGATTTAATGCTCAGGATGGCTGGGAAAGCAGGGATTAGACCTCCAAGGTATATTAGGAGGGGTTACTGTAGGAGGCGTCATACACCGTTAATACCCGGTTTAACCCTTAGCGTTAGAATCAGGAGTGAGGGAAGGGGCTCGAGAGTAGTCTACAGGTGTCTGAAATGCGGATGGGTGAGGAGGTATATGATAAAGACTTCAAGGAGGAAGTAAAGGCTAGAATAGCCGGCAAAGTAGATATGCAACTGGTAAAAATGGCTTGACAAAGGCATTCATCGAGGAGGTTAAGAGGAGGCTGGAGAAGCATGGTGTGGTGAAGATAAGGGTTTTGAAGTCCTATAGGAGGATACATATATGTGACATAAATGAGCTGGCCGAGGAGACAGTCAGCTTAAACGGTGGAAGAATATATGATCCGACCTCCTCCCCGCCTTAAAGGGCGAGGGTTCCCTTTGGGCGGTTCACTGGTTTGGGGGTACATCTGCTTCATTCACCCCCGGGCCGGGTCTCCGGCCCATTACCCCTATCCCCACTAGGGGACTCGGGGTTATGGAGCTCATCAATCATCGGCCTCAGAAGGCCTCATAACTTCGTGCGGATAGCGTTGTATGGGTTATATGTGCTTTAATTGATTTGCTTGAATTTTGCCTCCCGCACACATACATTATCATCACTGATGAAAATAATGACATAGATAGATGCAAAAGCATATAAGCTTTCATCCCCGCCCTAAAGAGGCGAGGCTTTCAGTTGTAATCATATCATGGTGGAGCCGTTGGAGGTGTATGTGGGCACAAGCGGGTGGCTCTATGATTGGAATGAGGGAAGCAACCTCGACTGGTACATTGAAGAGAGCGGGCTTAACGCTGTAGAGCTGAATGCCAGCTTCTACAGGTTCCCTTTCAGGAACCAGGTTGCTTCGTGGGCGAGGAAAGGTAGCGGACTGAGGTGGAGCGTTAAGGTGCACAGATCGATAACGCATTTGAGGAGGCTCAGCGGAAATGCTATCGAGACGTGGGGGAAGTTCCGCAGTCTCTTCGAGCCGCTGGATGATGCAGTGGAGTTCTACCTCTTCCAGATGCCCCCCAGCTTCACCTGCACAGAGAGCAACCTCGAGAGGATAAAGTTGTTCCACCAAAAATCGGGGCTGGGGCAGAGGATGGCAGTGGAGTTCAGGCACGACTCATGCTTCAATGAGGGGACTTCTGAGTGGGGAAGGAGGACGGGGCTGACAGTAGTCTCCATTGATGCGCCCACAGCTGAGTGGATAGTTGAGAGCAGAGGAATAATATACTTGAGGATGCACGGAAGGACGGCGTGGTACGCGCATGAATACAGCGAGGGCGAGCTGCGTGAAGTTGCAGAGAAGATCCACAGCCTGGATCCAGCAAAGGTTTACGTGTTCTTCAACAATGACCACTGGATGCTGGAGAACGCTAGGCTTATGAAGTCTCTGCTCGAGAATCGATGAAACGCTCAGGTGCTGAAGAACTACGCGATATATCAGAGGATATTTTGTTGGAACTCCGAGGCAAGCAGCAAGTTTCAGAAGCAGCTGCCTCTCCATGTCTTATAAACGCATCGATAGCTTGGGGTTGGTGAAGTAGCAGAGTGTTCGAGCTGTCGAAGATTTTTGAGAGGACGGGTGCTCTGCTCATGGAGCCCAGCGAGCTAATAGAGGGCTTGATGAGTTCTCTTGGGCATCTCAGCAATAACATTGAAGTCCGATTGCGAGACAGCATCTGCGCATCTCCTTCCGCCATTCCGCTCGCTAGCCATATGAATCTTGAAGTAGAGGGGTGACATTTCTCTCCTCACATACCCGTTTGAAGAAGCATTTATCCGGAGCAGCTTGGCGAGTTCCCTTCTCACCTTCAGCATTATTTATTTTGATGCTTGTTTTTAAAAAAAACGCGGGATTATTCTGAAAGCTCATATGAGGATGGGAAAAAAGCTTTCTGTGATTAATGGACGGTGTAGCCGCCATCAACAACTATAACAGTTCCTGTTATGAAGCCTGCCTCCTCCGAGGCCAGGAAGACTACTGTTGATGCTACGTCTGCCGGCTTTCCCAATCTGCCTACTGGTATAGCTCTCAATATTTGCTCGGCTGCCTGTTGGGCAGAGCCTTTAGCTTCCGGCGTCTCAATGGGTCCTGGGGCTATTGCATTTACCGTTATGCCGTAGGGCGCTAGCTCTAATGCGACTGCTCTGGTAAACCCTATAACCCCTGCCTTGCTGGCACAGTAGTGAGATAGTGCTGGGAATCCCACGAGCCCGCCCACCGATGATATATTGATTATCCTGCCGTATCTCTGCTTAACCATCAGCGGCGCCACCTGTTTTGTTACCAGGAACGTGCCTTTCAGGTTCACATTGATTACTCTATCCCAATCTTCCTCGCTCATCTCCAGAAATGGTTTCGAAGGGTAAATCCCCGCGTTGTTGACCACTATGTCTATCTTTCCGAAAGCCCTCACGGCCTCCGATACCATCCTCTCAACATCCGCCTTCCTGGATACATCTCCAGTTACGCCAAGAGCTTCGACGCCCAGCTTCTTGGCTTCATCTGCAACGCCGTGAACCTTCTCGGATAAGTCAAACAGGATGAGGCCTGCGCCCTCGTTGGCTAGCCGCAGAGCTATTTCTCTGCCTATACCCATCGCTGCACCGGTCACCAGCGCAGTCCTGTTCTTGAGACTGGACACCATGCTTTCCAACCTCCATACTTAAGTTTGTAGTTAACGGAACCTGCGATATATGTTATACGTATATATATTATGTTTGTGGTTTAAGAGAGGCTGGCACGCTATTATCCAGCAAGCGGAGAATTACAAGCAGGGGCATGGAAATGTCGGCTTGAGCTCATCAATGCTTCCAAAAAATGAGATGAAGAGCCTTTCTATAAAGCCACTCGCCCTGCAAACTTAGGTTTTGATGAAGCGTTTGGCAGCGATGCAGCAATCCTAGCAAGAGCATGTGGGCATGCTGGAGCACCGAGTGCGAGGCAGTAAAGTCTGTTGCGCTGATAGATAAAAGGCTTCCTGAGGCTTGAAGAAAAGCTGTGGTAAACTCGCAGGCGCTGTTGTAAAGGAGGCTCCTGGAGAGGCGCTCGTGGCCTAACGTAACTCTCCTCAGTTGGCGATAGGGAATGCCTCTTGAGATGGTATTGGAGCATGCGCTTCAATGGCAACCACCGCGCTTAATTCATTAATAGCACAATAAGGCACGTCAGGGCTTTACGACGAAAGCCTCACTTTTCAGGACGTGGAGGAGCCCAGAAGAGCTCTTTCATTATCTTCTGACTGCTTCGAAACATATTGGCTGGACACGCTCAGCTTAAGCCGCAATATTGCTTTATAATGAATTCTGCGGAAAGGATGAGATCTCTTGTAGGGGGGCTAAAGAAAGGAGAAGCGAGGAGCTTGAGATCCGTTCTAAGCATGGCAAATTTCTCAGTTGTTTGTTGCTCGCTCAGAATAATGATGATGATAATCATCCTGAAACATTTTAATATTAGGTTCGCTAAACTTGATGTGAGCGGGTGCTACTCTTGGAAAAAGCTCCTCCTGTGCTTCCGCAGGGCTCTCAAGCACCTCCCGAATCAAAGAAGCTGCCGATGGACGAGGTTAAGGGCTTCGGAATCGTTGGATCGATCCTCCTCTTCCTCGGCGGGGTTGCTTCTCTCTTTAACGCAGAAGCGGCTGCTGCAGTTGCCGTAATTCTCTCATTCTCAGGCGTCGGAGTCAGGTACGTAGCTGTTTCCAGGTTCTCAGAGCTGGTTGAAGATGCGCAGATCAGGAGGCTTTTCGTCAGATCTTTGGTGCTCTGGATCGTGGGGATGCTGTTAGCAATTGCAGGTATATCGGCGGCCTCCGGCAGGTTTTCGCTGAACGCGACTTTCACCTCAGAGTCGGGCCTTACCCCTTCGGTCCTCCTCCTCGTTGCTGTTGTCTACATCATCGGGTTCTTTGCTGCCAACAGCCTGAGGGGGTCCTTCAAGCTTATCAGCAAGCACGCAAGAGAGGGACTGTTCAACGCCGCTGGGGTGACTTACTTAATAGGTGCTTTCCTCGGCATAGTAACTGTTTTGAAGTTCGTCTCGGTTATCGCATCTTTTCTGGAGATAGCCGCGTGGAATTCGCTGCCGGAATACTTGGAAGCCGGGATGAGGGAAGCGCAAGCTAACGCTCCTCCAGACACCTCAGCGCAACAGCTGGAAAACAGTAAACGGTGACTTTCAGTCTTTTCTGATTGCTTCAAAGTGAAAGATCTCATCCTCTTGCCCTAACTCTGATGGTGAACTCCGACTTTCAGTCTTTTCTAATTGCTTCTCAACCATTCGATACTGGCCGCGGTTGCCCTTCCTCAGATTTCTCCACTCAAATTCTTTCAGTCTTTTTTAATTGCTTCGGTGTAAGCGTAAACTCGAGCGTAGGAAGGGTCATAGGAATAGCTCTCACTTCCTTTCAGTCTTTTTTAATTGCTTCAATGCTACGAATGGATCCCCCATCGCAACAGTCTATGTCACGGGGATCCCAGACTTTCAGTCTTTTCTAATTGCTTCGGACGAACATCGCATAGCTGTGCCTCACAGCGTGAGGTCTTATCTTCACCTTCAAATCTTTCAGTCTTTTCTAATTGCTTCTCTGGAGCTTGTAGCCTAACTGCTTCGCAGTGCTCGACGCTTTCTTCCTCATCTTTCAGTCTTTTCTAATTGCTTCGGGGGAGGATCGAGGACATGACCTGCTCGTATGGAGTGCCGTACAAAAGCACCTTTCAGTCTTTTCTAATTGCTTCATTAGCGGAAAAGATAGCTTGGGAGCTGAACGGCGTATCGAGGACAGTATCCGAAATCTTTCAGTCTTTTCTAATTGCTTCCTGTCGCATAAATGTGCGGAAACTCCTTTATAAGTCTTGCTTGGATCTCCGGAAAATGGCAAAACTCCATCAGCTGCCGACTTTTTTTCCTTTGTATTTCTCTCCGCATGCTTCAAGTCTTTCCCACCCGCTGAAAGGCAACATGCCCGAACCCTGCTGCTCTCGAAGTCCCGATCCCAAGAATCATCGAGAGCTTGAAGAGTTCTTTCAGAAGCTCTGGCAAATCATACCGCAGCATGTATTTTTCATAATAAGAAGTATTGAGGTAGAGGTTGGCATACCCAATGAGGGCCGGAACAGGGTTTTTTCGGAGATCATAGTGAACCCAGACCTTCTTCACTGTATCATGGACAGTGTGAGCCTCGTTGATCACTCTGTGGGCAATGATCGCTAATTTATACAGCCTCTTCTGGGTCAGCTTTCCCGAAAGGTATAGGTATATGTAGATCGGCGTGGAAAATATGTTCAGAGGGGAAGGCATGAGGCTTTTGTGATTATCTGTCCTGAACGGATCTCTGAGCATGGTGGGGGAGCTGAAGACCAAGCGAACCTTTCCTCCGTTGCTAATTCGCATGCTCTCTAGAGCACGCGAAGCCTCCCTTTCTACATCCACTGTCCTGAGTGAAAGGAGTTCAGCTTCGAATGTGTGGTTTGAGAATTGGTGCCTTCCGGATATCCCCATAAGGGCATTGTATACAGCATCGAACCCCACAGATCCGCCCTCTACGAAGCCAACATAGAACCTATACTTTCCATTGATCGTTACCTTCGGTGCAGGTTTTCTCTTATCTAGGTACCCCGAAGTCCCACTGTAGATGCACCTGATTCCGTTTCCATTGAAATGGAAGAGCGGAGAAACATGGATGAGCTTTGGCTGAACTCCCGAGGATTTGTTGAAGAGCACCTTCAATTCGGGGAGTGCATCGATGATCATTGACTTGACCAGCTTTCCAGTGAACAGAGGGGCGTTCCAGTCAGATCTCAAAAACACTTCCGCCTCGAAAAGGTAGCCTTCAATCACTTCTCAGAGCCTCCTTTATGAGCTTCCCGCTTATTGTGAGCTGCAGTGTTTTGCCCTGAATGGTGATCAGCCCCCTCTTCCTCAGCCGGTACAGCAGCTTGTATGCTGTGTATCTGGAAACCCCCATCGCACTAGACAATGAGCGGACAGCTTCATCGAGCTTCTCTCCATCGCTCAGCAGCTTTATCGATTCCAGCTCCCTGGACGGAGGGGGCATGAGATTCATTACCTCTAAAGGAAGGCTTATGCTGTAGAGGCCGTCCTCTCTCTCGATATGGATTTTCACATTGCTCTTTTGGTTGATGAAGTTCTTATAGATCTGGAGGGCCAGCAGAGTTTCGAATGCGGTTATCCTCATCCCCCCAGAAACGATGCCTACCACCTCATTCCCAGCGGCCTTTTTCAGGCTCCTTACAATAATAGACACATCTCCAACGAAATCCATACCCGATGTTACAACATCGAAGAATTCTGCTCCGGCAGAGCTCAGCAGGTCTTTGATGTTTTTAACGGCACTCTCAACCTTTTTTACATCGTAATCGCTACCGGTCTTTGAATAAATGAGCGCAATGACATCGCTCGGTCCGAACCCAACTCTGAGGAGAGACCGAAAAGCTAACTTTTCATCGAAGCCTATTACGCAACTGATCACTTTTCCCATGATAGGGCACCATTCTCCATTTTTATGTCTAATTTAGACATTAGATAGAAAACTTTATAAAGATATCTCTCCTAAAATAAAATAGATGGAAAAAATGCCATCTGGATGGGAAAAATGGACATAATGAAGAGCTGGCTCACATTGCCTTATTCAGTGCCCCTGTACAGAATAGAGGGATTCATCGAGGAGACAGCTAATTTCATCCGCCTGAATGTGAAGAACGAAACAATAGAAAAAGCGTACAGACACCTCGTCCACAAGTTCGGATACTACCTAATGATCAAGCATGGAGTTCTGCTGGAGCGGTACGATACTGCAACTGGGACGTTGCACATCCTCCTCCCTATACAGGACACCGAAAAAATAGATGTGTGGAGCGAATTTTCCGATTTCGTCCGCGAGTACTTCATTCCAAAGCTCCGAACTATGCTGAATAAAGCGACCACAGAGGAAGTCCTGTCTGCGTGGTATAGAAAAAGCGGAGAAGGCAGTCCTACAGGGTTAGCTCCAGCTGTTATGCTGAAAAAGCACGCGCTGAAATATCCAGATGTGCTGGGGAATTTTAATGTTCAGAAGGAGAAAAGCCAGAAGAAGGAAAAAAATGGTAAAAACATCATTGATGTGCTGAAAGAAGCAATAGAGAAAAACAGTTCCTTTCTACAGCAGCGCGATCCTGAAAATGATATTGTTCTCGTTGACTACACTGGCAAGGGTTCAGTAGAGATAAAAGCGCTGGATGACGAAAAGATACTCTCGGCAATGACAGCTAGGAACATGGAACAGAGGGCGGAAGCTGTTTCCAGAAAGGCATGCATGTACTGCGGCTCAAGCGAGTACCTTTCAAGGGCAACTGGAAAGCTGGGGGCAGGGAGGATGAGATTTCCGCATGAAACTACTACGGATTTTTCAAATAAAGCTCATATCTGTTTGCGCTGCATGTTGGTAGCTCTGTTCTACACACTGGAAATCAGCGAGAAAGATGGCAAAAAAGACAAAGAAATCGTAGAAGGGGAGATAAATGGCGTAGAAATAGAACTCGAAGAGCCCAAAGTTATGGGAGAAACTGAGACGGAGAAGGCGATTAAGGCCGTTGCAAGCGGGTTCGTTGATCCAGCCCTGACATATAATGCCCTTTTCGGAGACGAAAAGCTCCATGTAAAGGTGTCTGGTTTGAACGAAGATGCCATTGAAAAGCTGTCCCTCCTCAAGCTGTGCGTCGGGAACGCTTCTCTGGATCCGGCTCTTCCCGAAGTGATCGCCTATGTCCGGAACCCAGATCTTTTCGGTTCAATGAGGTTTTTTCTCCAAATCTTGAAAAAACTAAATAAAAGGGGTGGAAAAAGCATGTCTCATGCCTCAAAATACCTTTTCACAAGAGCATATATAGGTAAAAAGGAAGAGTGGGTAGCTCTAACAATAGCAAAGATAGCCAGCGGGATCATATACATTGCAAATGACAGGACAAAGCAGAAAGAAGGATCCCAAAACATTGAGGAAGGTACAAGCGACGAGTACTTCCTGAAGACTTTTGCTGAAGAGGTGAGGAATGGAAGCCTTACCAAAGCGCTGGCGTATGTATCAGAGAGATATGGGTCAATAGGTTCAATACCCATACTGTTCTCGAGTGCTGAAGAAAAGGAGATGTTGAAGAATGTACTCGACGAGTTTGGCTTTGAATATGAAGAAAAGGAGGATAAGCTGTACGTTAAAGCGAATTCAATACCTTCTGCGGAAGTGAGGCTGAAGGAGCGGTACGGGATGAAGGTGTACGAAGATGCCCATACAGCAATGATAGTAATGAATCAGGATGTTCTGACAGAGTGAGGTGGTAGGTCATGCCTAAAAGGGGATCCAAGTCAGAAGGAAACGGGCTCACACCTGAAATGGTAGATCGGATAAACAACGCCGTGTTTTCAGCGAACACACACATAAACATGTCCATATATGCTATCCTAGAGCTGCCGCAGGAGCTCTACTTCGGTAGCCACAGCGAAAAGAACCTGAACATTGTTGAGAAAGTCAGCCTCAGAGCAGAAGTGAAGACAGGTAACGATGTAAAAGCTGTGATGATCGATAAGGGGTACTACAGCCCAACAAAGCAGAGGGGGATCGAGCGCAGAGCAATAGCTTACTCCCTCGTCAGGACGAAGGATAATGTGCTGGTGCCGTACTACAAGCACTTCAAGCTAAGCATAGACATAACCGACACCTATCTAAACGGAGTGCCGGATCCTAGAGATATACTGACATTCGTGTGGGGCGGATCGTGGAGGAGCCCAGCCTCGTATATAAGAGGTAGAGTAGGGTACGGAGGCGGAGTAGCGGTTCAAGACGACATCTCGATCAGGCAGAGAAACAGAGTTTCCTATGATGCTTATGCTAAAACCGAGAAGGAAGATAAGAATGAAGTGTCTGAGCAGACTCTGTGGAAGAAGGAGTACATCGAGCCGGGCGTCTTGATACCAGTAATCAGGCATGGCTTCATGCTAGGCTGGGAAAACTACGAGCCGCATGCCTTGGCATACGCATTCCTCGAAGGTCTAAAGATCGCTGGAGCTGGAACACCTAAAAGTCTTAGCATTTTCGACGGCTTCTGGCTGAAGCAAAGTGATAATGAGAAGCAGAACAACAGCGAGAAGCAAAGCGTTAATGAGAGGCAGAAAGCTGTGGTCGTGGACCTCTACAATTGGCTGTCGCCAGATCCCGTAGTAATATCTCCAGTGATAACTTCGGTTACAGAGGCTCTAGAGGAGTTCGAGAGAAAAGCCTTGAGCTACAAGAACGAGTGCAGAGAGTGCATTATTAATAATGCAGAACAAATCAATGTTGAAGACATTCTCAACAAAGTTAAAGAGGGGAAAGCTGTTAGGCTGGTAGGCAATATTGCGTATGCGTTCCTCAGAGCACTTGCAAACAAGTTCGGGACGGAATACCTAGGAAACATCGATCAGCTTAGCATTCCCAGAATAGGCTTCTTCAAAAACGTGCCAAACAACAGTAGCAAGCAGTGATGCGGATTGGCAGAGCTGAAGCTTGTTAAGCTCAATGCCCTTTTTCTCTCCCCTTTTTTCCTTCCGCGGTCGCCACACAGTAGCTATTGGGATGATGTCCACTACCACATACCTCCATCGACGCTCTCAGGCTACCTCTTTAGGGCGCTTACATATATGATGAACAGGCATAATGTCAGAGGAGACTACTTGCCCTGCGAGATAGGCACTGGGCTCCTTGCTAAGGTCGAAGGATCCAGAACCGAGTGGTACATAGCTAAGAAGGAGGAAGCAGTAGAAGGTTTCAAGCCCCCATACATAGAGTTCCACTTCGATGCCGTTTCTCTCGGTGCTTACCCGATAAGTATTGTTAATGGGAAGCAACCCGAGGTCTATACTATTGAGAAGTACTGGAATATCATAAAATACATTGACACACTAACTAAAGGCGTGAGCGGGATCCCGTACGATGTTGTGCTCTCCATAAAGACTTGGCACTACGCAATAATGGATGGAGCCATGCTGAATAAAAGAAGGATCAATTTGTATGAAGCGAGAAAGGTCGAGCATGCGCTAGTCCCCGAGCCGTTCATTGGCTTTGTCTTAACGAACGATATGAAAGCTGAGGAGCTGTTCAAGAGGCTTTCAAGCGGCTGGTTCATTATGAAGACCAGAATGAAGAACCTTCTGGCAGTAAAAGCAGAAAGGATCCTAGATCGTATTGATCGTGCAGACATGGATAAGCTGAAGTTTTTGCCTACTCCTAGAAAGGTTGATAGATTCAGCCTCATGTTCGCATCCAATGTAATGGATCCCGGAGCCGTTAAAGGACACAGGCGTGACAGAAGTGTTGCTGAGTCTTATCTCTTTGTGCCAAACCAAATAGACAATGCTGATGCTTTCATGCTCTTTGGAAACAATGAAGAGGCTTATGCCGTCGATAAAGCATGGCTCGAGCTCCTCCAAAAGCAATAGCGTGAGGGAGCGGAAGTGAGCGAGAGCATTGAAATCGCTAGAGGGAATATAATTGGTGCTGAAAACGGAGCTTTCATAGCAACAGCTGTTCCGTTGACACAGCACCAAGAATTTACTGCAAAGTTCATGAGGGAAGTCTTCGGGCTCGACAAAGACGATCCCGCAGTTATAGCCGCAGAGGTCCACGACATGTACAAGCCTTGCACTATGAGGATCGAGGAAGCGGATGGTGTGAATGTTATTGGCTTCAGAGGTCACCCCTACAAGCTGTCTTTCATCGATGCTGAGAAGCATATTGCTGAAACACACGGTACTAGAAGGCTCGATAGTGATGCCATATTTAAGGTTGCTGTAGCTACAGCTGTTGGGAGGCTCCACCACTTCATCAATGTTAGGGATGTTGATACATTCTTCGAGACCGTGGCTCTGGCGAAAGCCTATCTTTCCAACCACGGAGTGAGGATCCCCTTGAGCAAGCTGAAAAGCGATATATTGAGGGGCGTGATCCTGCTCCATATAGCAGATGCGGTTGCCGGCTACATAGAAGGTTCTTTATGCAGGGGATACAGCACCGATGGCGAAGGGATCCTCGACAGCGATTCCCTGACAAAAGTTGAACCCCACATTCCGGTTTCGATTGTGCTTGATGTAAATGGGGCAAATGTCGATGTGAAGCTGTACTTCCATGGGATGAGAGAAGCTGTCAGGAGCAGCACATCCTTCCAAGCAAAATACACGGTCTATAAGGTAGCCATAAAGGAAAGAAGTATATCTCCCATAGAAAAGATCCGAGACTACAATGTGAGCATAAGCGCTTACCGTAAGCAGGATCTCATCCAGAGTTCTAAAAAGGAGGCGGGATCATGAGTAGCTTCGAAACGTTCTTCAAGGGAGCTACAGGCTTCGATCCTTATCCTTGGCAGCTGGAAGCATCTAAAAAGATCCTTTCAATGGAGAAGGGAGTCTTCCTCCTTAGAGCAGAAACTGGAAGCGGGAAGACTGAAGCTGTAGTGCTGCCGGGTCTGTACAGCGGGAAGCAGGTGCTCGTCGTGGAGCCGTTCAGAGCACTTGTGGAAGACATGGAAGACAGGCTCTCGAAGCTCCTCGAAAGGCTCTCATCGATATATGGGATCCCATACAGCCTCGCTCTGGACTACGGCGGCGATACGGAGATCACAGAATGCATTCACGGCTTCTGCAAAGAGGAGAGGACAGCGAAGCCCTTTGGAGCCGATGTCTATGTCACCACGATGGATGAGCTCCTCTACAGGCTGCTCTCAGTTGCAGTGGAGAGGAAAGCATCTCTCTACAGCGGGCTGATCAGGATGGGGACTCCTCTCGTCTTCTTCGATGAAATGCACAGCTATGCGGACGACGCTTTTAACCCCTTTGTAACTGTTATGCATGAAGCGGTTTCGCTCTCTCTCTACGCACCGGTTGTTCTGGCTTCTGCTACTATGCCAGAAACAGTTGCAGATCACCTTAAGATGCTGACGCGGAGGAATGGCTTGGATGTTGATGAGTACAGCGCCCCACCCATGGAAAAGCAATATCCGAAAGGGATGGTAAAAGTCGATTTCGTAAGAGGATCGGGAGCAATATCGGAGCACGCATTGAGCCTCCTGAAAAAGCACGGCACGGTGCTCGTGAGGACCATAGTGCCCGAAACAGCTTACAGTGTTTACACAGAGATCGTCAAAGCCCTTAAAAAAGAAGGGCTCTCTGCAAATGTGGGAATAATCCACGGCAGGATGCCGACGAAGGACAAAGCAAGGATATTCAGGTCTGTGAGGGAAGACATGAAGAAGAGAGCTGAGAAGGTGATCCTCGTTTCCACTCCCGCAATAGAGGCTGGCGTGGACTTGGACTTCGACTCGGCTGTTATTGAATTAACTCCTTACAGGAGCCTCGAGCAGACAATAGGAAGGGTGAACAGGTACTACAAGAAAGGTAACGCTGAATTGGTTATAGTCGATGTGAAGGAAGAGCATTGGGTTCTGCTGGAAGATGAAGAGTACCTCGAGGATGCGAGAGAAGTGCTGAGAGCGTACAGCGATAAAACGGTTGCTTGGGAGCAGATCAGGGGCTATTTAAAGCAGCTGGACGATAAATATGCAAAAGAGAAGCTCAGCGTTGCGGAGCTCATAGACTCGTACTCATCGCCTTATTCGCGGATATTATACACATCGCTCCGCTCGCTGTTCCATTTAGAGGGAACTCTCTTAGACCATGT
Source organism: Fervidicoccus sp. SLHALR4 (assembly GCF_058692745.1). Classification (NCBI taxonomy): domain Archaea; kingdom Thermoproteati; phylum Thermoproteota; class Thermoprotei; order Fervidicoccales; family Fervidicoccaceae; genus Fervidicoccus; species Fervidicoccus sp. SLHALR4. The sequence goes on from NZ_CP182483.1 coordinate 342,264, forward strand.
AATAGCGCTTGGGAAAGATGAGTATGAGACTCGAGGCGACCTCGATATAACAGCAGAAGTGGAAGGTGAACCCGGTAACTATTTGAGGATCCCAGTGTGGATGGCTGAAAAAATCGGTCTAAGTGAAGGGGAGAGAGTGCCCAGATCCGCTCTTAAAGACCACAGCTACATTAGGATCGAAAACGGCTCTGAGCGCGTCAAAGTGAAAGCGGGGGGCTTAATTGCCTGAGGAAATCGATGACAAGAAGCCATCTTTCAGTTTTAGGAAGCAATTAGAAAATACCGAAGGAAAAGGAACAAGCTTTATAAAGGAGTTTCCGCACATTTATGCGACAGGAAGCAACAAAAAAAGACTGAAAGTCGCTAATGAGCGAAACGGATGCATTGACTTTATGCCTTCCCTTCCCACGGGGACAAAAACGTCAGGATTATGTCTCTGGTCTGTCTGAAGTGCTTCTGTCGCTGCAGAGAGGATCCCAGGCTGAACCGAAAGTCCGCTACTCTCCCAAAAGCCAACTCAAATGCCAGAAGATATTGCAGCAAAATCATGAAAGAGCTCTAGATCGAGCAGATCTCTCTCGTCCGCACAAGCATCGCATAGAGAGGATTTTTGCATTTGAAGCTCCCGTGCTCTCAGGCTCTCTCCCACCATGCCGAAAGATGCGCTATCCGATGCGAAGCTTTCAGTGAATGCTCTTGAAGCTTTGGATCAGAGCTTCTACAGCTTCCCTGACCTTTGTGCCAGGCTTGCTTTTAATGTAGTCGATCTTTGCCGCTCTGAGAAGTTCGTCCATATCAATACCGATCTCAGATGATATTACAGCTTCCACATTCTTCTTCATTAAAATATATATGAGCACAGGTCCAGAGCCGATGCTGAATCTCGAAGCCTCGTTTTCGAAGATCTCAACGAGACGGAAAGCTTTTTTTTCCTTCGGATCGACACCCACCATGGTTATAGTTGGACTCTTCCCGAAGGGACCTGATACAGCGTCTTCCGGATTTTTGAAATGGTTGTTACTGCCACTTTCATACCACAAAACTGCCTCAGTGGTTATGCATTTTGCTTTGAGAGATTATAGTATCTTTAATATAATTAAAGCAATAACAGTTTAACCCTTTTATATTTCCACAAAAAATAAATTTAAGCTTATCAAAAATGTGATGAGGTGCTCTCATGGATAAAGTCATAGTTGCTCTTTGGGCAACAGTGGCTTACTTAATAGCTATGCTTTTTATAGGCATTTGGGCCTCTAGAAGGGTCAAGGGTTTAACCGATTATGTTGTAGCTGGGAGGAGGCTCGGCTTCTGGCTAACATACGGCACCATTCTCGCAACATGGTTTTGCACTGGAGTTGTGATGGGCGGCGCTTCGATGGCCTACACTTACGGCCTCCGGGGGGTCATAATGGATCCCTTGGGTGCAGGGCTTAGCATAATTCTCTTCGGAATATTCTTCGCTCATCTGCTGAGAAAGCTGAGGTATGTGACGGTTTCGGACTTCTTCAGGGTCAAATATGGTCGAACCATGGAGGTTCTATCGCTGGTTGTCCAAGTCATTGCTTACATGGGATGGACTGCTTCTCTGCTAATAACCTTCGGTGATATCTTCAAAGTCTACACAGGCATAACTTGGGAAGAGGGATTGTTGATAGGTGCGCTGGTCACCATAACGTATACAATGCTTGGGGGCATGTGGTCAGTCACCCTCACCGATTTCGCGCAGATGATCTTGTTCATAGCTGGAACTGTGGCGGCTGTCCCTTTCGTTATAAACGCTGCTGGAGGCTGGGAATCCATTTCTTCAAACATTCCCCTGGATAGATATTCGATACTGCCGGGTCCAGGCTTTGAATATCTGGGCTTCGTTGGTATTTTAGGCATGATGTACTATTTATCTTCCTGGTTGGTGCAGGGCATGGGCTCGCTTTCCTGTCAGGATCTGGTTCAGAGAGCTCTGTCAGCCAAAGACGCTAAAACTTCCAAACGAGCAGCGCTGGCCGCTGGACTCAGCTACTGGACACTGGGCCTGATACCGGCACTGATAGGAATATGGGCTTCAATTTCTCTGCCAGGCTTGGAAAACCCAGATGAGGTGATACCGACGATGGCCCTCAAATTCCTGCCAACATCTGTCTTTGCTGTATTCACCATCGGACTGCTGGCAGCCCTCATGAGTAGCGCCAGCAGCTCTTCCCTCATCCCTCCGACTATGATAGCTTGGAACCTGCTACCCATGATCAAGCCTAACTTGAGCGAGAAGAGCAAACTGCTCATCTCGAGGATCCTTGTCCCTGTAATAGCCTTCGTTTCGGTAGCTATAGCTCTATGGGCTAAAACCATCTACTTCCTGATGAACCTCAGCTGGGAGCTGATACTGATGGTTCAGGGAATACCGTTCATCTTTGGAATGTACTGGAAGAAGTCAAACAGAACGGCAGCAATAGCTTCAGTTGTCGCAAACCTGGCTGTCTGGATACCATTGATATTCTACTTCCTCCCATACGCGCTTGAAGTCGAAGGCGGTGAGCTGGATTGGGCTGTTTGGGACGCGATATATATAGCAGCTCTTCCGGCTCTGGTCATCGGCACGCTGACATTCGTCGCAACGGCATTAGCAACGCAGAAGAAGGATCCTCCGAAGCCTTTGCTGGATATAGACGGCAACCCCATAGATCAGTCGAAACAGGTGAGCTGAAGTGCCTCTCATAAAACCTAAGAAGCTGACCGAGCTGAGTGGCGAGGACCTCACTAGGATACTTGCCAGGTCTTCTCTTGATGTTGAGTCCATTCAGCGGGAAGTGGAGGGTATAATTGAGCGTGTCAGAAAGGACGGCGATGATGAAATTATAAGGTTCTACGAGAGCTTTTTCGGGAAGAGAGTGCTCGATAAGGAAAGTTTGAAGGTGAGCAGGGAGGAGTTCAGCAAAGCGCGCAGCAGTGTGCCTGAAGACTTCATCGATGCCCTCAAGGTGGCTGCCAAGAACATCGAAAAATTCCACAGAGAGCAGTTGCCGAAGAAGATGTGGATAACCGAAGTTAGCAGCGGCGTATATGCAGGGCAGTTCTGGACTCCCATCGAGAGCATGGGGATCTATGTCCCAGGAGGCAGAGCCTCCTATCCTTCAACGGTTCTGATGACGGTTATTCCGGCAAAGGTAGCAGGGGTTGAAAGGGTCGCAGTTTGCACTCCTCCGAGGCCGGATGGCTCGATAAGCCCAGCCACGCTCGCAGCGCTTGATTTGGTCGGAGCTGGAGATGTTTTTAAGGTTGGCGGAGCCCATGCCGTAGCTGCCATGGCCTTTGGAACCCAGACCATTCCGAGGGTTGAGAAAATTGTGGGTCCGGGGAATGTGTGGGTAGCTGTAGCCAAGAAGCTTCTCTATGGAGTCGTGGACTTTGACTTCATCGCGGGGCCAACCGAAGCTCTGATAATTGCCGATGAGTCATCCAATCCGTACTATGTTGCAATGGACATGATAGCTCAAGCGGAGCACGATCCGATGGCTGCGACAGTACTGGTGACTACTTCTCCCAAGCTCGCTAATGAGGTGTCTGAGCTGCTCGACGAGCTGACACATTCATCCCCTAGGAGGGAAATAATAGAAGCATCCCTCAAGAACTATGGATCTATAATAGTGGTGGACAGCCTCAAGGAAGCATTTGACTTCGCCAACAGATATGCTCCGGAGCACTTGGAAATAGTATCAGCTGAGGTCAGTGCAGCTGAGGCAACAAAAATGGTTAAAAACGCTGGTTCAGTTTTCGTAGGTCCTTACACTCCAATAGCTTTGGGCGACTATGCTATAGGCGCAAACCATGTGCTGCCTACAAACATGTTCGCAAAGAAAAGGGGCGGCTTGAGTATTCTAGACTTCATCAAAATTGTGGATATTCAATATGTGACCCGCGAGGGCTTGATGAATTTGGCAGAGCACGCTGCTAAGATAGCTGAAGTTGAGGGGTTGATGGAGCACGCGAATTCGATAAGAGCTAGGCTGAAGTAATTTGCAGTAATGAATATTTTTGCCGTCCTATAAATCGATCTCGATCCTACTCAGTTTTCTAATTGCACATTTCTATACATGAATGTCATGATTGTCAGGATGGTGCACAATTTATTTATAGCTATGTTATAATCATTGAACTACTGACTGCACGGTGGAGCAATTGAAGAAAAATGCTGCTGCTGCTTCCTCAGGCGCTTCTCGAAGTCGGCATTCAGGAGCGAAGGCCTCTGAGCCAGGCAGGGCCTTCGAGGAGCTGAGGCTCTCGTTAACCGAGGAAGACCTTGAGGAAGCTTTGAAATCCAGTGAGGAGTTCAGGAAAAGCTTTAAACTCAAATGAGTTTCAGTACAGCTATGTTACGAGAAGCAATTAGAAAAGACTGAAAGATATGGTCAGCGTGGTTAGTCTAGACAGTCTCATCTAGACGACGGAAGCAATTGAAGCAATTAGAAAAGACTGAAAGCGATGCATCAAACAAATAGCTAGGCTTATTCATCTCGATTCCCTATCTTCGCGGATCATCTCTACGATCTTGTTCACATTTATCTTATCCAGCGTGGCTCGCATATTCTTCAGATCCTCTTCCAGCTTCATCAATCTGCTTCTCATCACCTCTTTTCACCTCTTTCTCGAGAGATTTTCTTATAAAAGTTATTGCTCAACTACTTTGCTTTCCTCCAAGAGCTCCTTCCTAACTTTAGTGGGGGTGCTGACCCACCTCTTCTTCGAAAAGGTGAGTTTTTGCATTTCCCTTGTTTGGAAGTAAAGATAGCGCTTTCAAAAAACTAATTACAATTGATTATGGAATTCCAGTAAAATCTATATGTGGAACCGGCTAAAGCCGAATGTAGTAGCAGTACAACAGGCATGCTGCACGTATAGTGCTGTCCCAGCCCTCCTTTTCGAGTGAGACTTAGCTACATGAGCACCATAGTCAGCGTTAAAATTGTAGATATATAGAGTAGATATATGGATAAGCCAACGATATGCGTCTCACTAAGCAAACAGGCAAGCATAATATGATCTCCAAATCCCGGCAGTAAGAAAAGCTAACCCAATCTCTGCTTTTGGGTCTCTCCAAAAGTCCCCAGATCTTTTTCCTCCATACAATACTTGCCTGCACGCACTCATTGAGGTCAACAGTTGTCGCATCAGAAAAGCTCCACCGACAATATGGCATCGATCATGCTAAGGTCTATGACCTATACCTCAGGCACTGTGATTGTTTTTGTTTTTACTACACATAGGGCTCTTTGAATAAGTTGCTTCATCAATACCCTTTCCTCGACAATTGCGAGAACCATATTCTCTATTCTATTCAACAATCCAACTTGCGTCCAAAAAGGACGTTCGATTATCCCCATTCATCACATTGAAGTTTTACGTGTTTTTTGCCCGAAATATCCTGAGTTTGCTCAGCTCAACAAACCATTCAACAAAATCATCGAGACTCGATAGCATCTTCACATCTCTCATTCTTGAGGTTGAATTGCTTTCCACATGAGGCCCCTATCTCTATCGAATCACAGCCTTCTGGCATGGAATATCCTGAGGACTAAAACCACTGTCACCAGCCATAAAAGGATAATACTCACTATCATTTCGTATACAAAAGTATGTTCAATGGCTTGTTCAGTTAATGGTTTAGCGCATTTTCAGCATTTTTCCAAGGTACATGCATGTATTAGACACCCATCAGTTCTAATTTGATATATCGAATTCATTTCGCTTTTTCCCAAAGCTCTACGCCACCCTTAATAATGTAGAAAACTGAATTCGGTTCTACCTCCTTCACATGTTTTATTTCTTCATATCTTTCGGGACTACGTTGGCGGAGCTTTTCCAGAAGATGTTGAAACTCAAATGCGAGCTGACCTCTCGTCACGGGTATTTTCTCATCTATCTCAAGCGGTATTATCTTCTCAAGATCGAAATTATAGCCTCTCCTACTCGCTTCCTTCCATACTTCGAAAAGGTAGGCATTTATTGCCCTCAAAGGAGCTTTATGCTTCTTGAAACGCTCTAATTGAGGATGGTTTCTATAACCATTTGTTCTGCCCTCAAGCACTTTCTTTGCTAACAACCCTTCTCTCCATAAAGCAACCAAACCTTTAGAGTCTAGATATTTCGGATGCAAAGACCAGAGCCGCATTTTCTTTCCCACAAACCATCTTTCATCTTTTCTTTGTTTAAAAAAGCTGACCATAACGATTAAAATCTAATCATAAGCTTCTTAAATATGATAAGCCTCACATCAATAGAGCTAAATATGTTTGCGAAGGCTGAAGCCATGGTTAGGAAGCTGCCCGGCGTGCTCTTCCTGCTAATTTCTTTCGCGCCATGGATTGCGTACTGGGTTTTATGTGGCATCGACTCTAGGCTAGGGGTTGCGCTTCCGCTTCTAATCTCGCTAATCCTAATAATCTATCAGATACACAAGAAGAATTCAAATCTTATGGACATAACTTCCCTCTTCTACTTCAGCACGGCTTCCGTTGCTACATTTATCTTCAACTCAAGCATATTCGTTGAGGAGAACAGCTTCCTCAGCTATCTCGCTTTGTTTTTAATGTCTGTAACCTCCCTAGTTATTGAACAGCCCTACACCCTTCAGGTATCAAAGAGGGATTATCCGGAGATTTACTGGAGGGACAAGATATTTTTGACCGTTAACAAAGCAATCACAGCATTTTGGGCAGCGGTCTTCGCCGCTAATTCGTTAATTTTCTTAACGCTCAGATTCCCTTTGACTTTGATGCTTTCTAATGCTTTGATAGCTGCTGGTGTGGCGTTTTCTATTATCTTTCCTCTGAAAGCGCCCTCGTACTACGCTTTAAAGGATTTTAAGAGGTACGACTGGAGCGTAGATTTAGACCCTAGAAGGCCTAAGGGTAAAGATGAATATGACGTTATTATAGTTGGTTCAGGCATAGGCGGCTTAACCTGCGGAGCTCTGCTTTCGAAAAGAGGGTATAAAGTTCTGGTTCTGGAACAGTACTATCAAATAGGTGGTTACTGTTCGTCTTTTGCAAGGATGGGCTTCACATTCAACGCGGGGGTTGAGGATGTAAGTGGGCTGTGGGAGAGGGGGCCCGTCAGCTATCTACTGAACGAACTTGGACTTAATAGAGATGAGCTTTTTGTGAGGAACAGAGTTAGGTTTATCTTCAAGGAGAGAGAAATAGATGCTGATGATCTGGAAGGGTTCATACAGACTCTCGCAGAGATTTTTCCGAAGGAGACGAATAACATTTACACATTCTTCGACGAAGCCAAGAAAGCATATGATGAGTGTTATAGGGACCTTGTTTACGGTGCTCCGCTACCAGCAGAGCTTATAGCGAAGGTTTTTGGCCCTAAGAAGCTTCTCGATTATCCAAAGGAGCATCCGCACTTCTATGACTGGATGAATAAAACATACATGCAGAAACTCAGTGAGTTTTTCACGAACGAAGATTTGAAGACTTTACTCTGTGCGTTGCTCGGCTATTTAGGGACAAAAGCGGATGAAACACCTGCGAGTAGCGCTCTAACAGCCGCCGTTGCATACTATCTTTACGGAGGATACTTCCCGAAAGGAGGTGCCCAGAGGTTTGCTAGTACCTTGCGAGATTTTATAGAGCGCAATGGCGGCAAGGTTCTTACAAAGCACAGAGTCGATAAGATACTTGTGGAGGATGGAGAAGTTAGAGGCGTGAAGATTGGTGAGAGAGTTTTCAGGAGCCCTGTAGTTGTCGCCAATGTTAACGCAAAAACCGTTTTCTTAAAGCTTATTGATAAGCAACATCTGAGCACAGATTTCCTTGAATACATAAAAAATCTGAGGATGTCGCCATCTGCTTTCGTGGTATTTCTGGGTGTGGATATGGATCTATCGAGCTACCCAACAATAATCAACAACCTAGATGAAGGTTACAGCGTCGTTATAAACTCAAACGCAGATCCTGCGCTGGCACCTGAAGGCATGGCAAGCCTTACAATACTAACCCTCGCAAGCTACCACGACTTTCCTGAGAGGGGAACGGAGGAGTACTTGAAGAAGAAAGGGGAGCTGGCTGAAGCATTAATCAAAAAAGTTGAGAAGGTCATCCCGGACATAAGTAGTCATATAGTCGTAATGGATGCGGCAACGCCTAAAACTTTCGAGAGATACACTTCAATGCCTGAAGGAGCGATATATTCATTCCATCAATCAATTAACACAAAAAGGCCGTATTTCAAAACTCCCATAAAGGGCCTCTACCTGGCAAGTGCTTCCACATTCCCAGGCGGCGGAATAGAAGCCGTTGTCATCTCGGGGATTATCTGTGCTCATGATATATGCGGCTGGAGGCTAAGCACTGGCGAAATAATAGAAAAGCGTAAACTCCCGCAGAAAAAGCACATATTGACTCAATAATTAACTAAATAACAATGATGGAAGAGCTGTACCTGTGAAAAGAGTTGACATGCTTAGTAAACTTTGGAAGCATTTTATTGAGGAAGATTCGGATGAAAGAACTACTTTTAAAGCATCCAATGAAGTTAACTCATGAAAAGGAGGAGGATACATGCCTGGGTTATGCGTAGATCCGTTGGCTATACTCTTTTTACTTATCGCTTTTTGAATTATATTGTTGGGAAGAGAAAGGAAATGGCTTGCATAACTGCCTGGCTAGCTCCATTTCTCGCAACCTCTCCTCTTCTATTGGTTGCTGTGCTTTTTCGATGCACTCTCTTATAGCTAGTAGCTACGGTGAGACATAGTACCTCTCCATATCTCTCCTCCCATTCTATCAATATCATGTGGCACGGAGTTTCGATTTCAATCTTGTTTGGAGGCTCTTCGTTAACAACCAAGTATATGGCGCTCACCTATGTAGAAAGCGCGGCCTCGATAACCTTCTCTAAGCTAGCGGTATTGCATAACAGGCACTGAACCTGGACAGGCGAGAAGAGAGACCTCAGATAGTTAGTATAGAATTCCCCAGGATCTAGCACCCTTACCCATCGCTCCACCAGCCGCCAGAGGTCGAAGTCACGCTTGTTCCATAAAACTAGTATAGCTTGCTTAAACCCCTCCTCGCTACGCAGAAGATGCGCGGTTGCAACATATAGAGCGTCGTCGGGATCTTTAACAAACTCCTGCGCCTCTGAGAGGTACTTTGCCACCTTCTCGTCGGGAAGAGGTTTCACGTGCTCTAACATAGCTTGGAGAGCTAGGCGTATCTTGTTCGGTATCATCACGCTATTCTCCTGCGAGGCTTTTACTGAAATCCCAGCCCCCGTGGAAACCCGGGTCGCCGGTACCTGGCGGTCTCGATCTTGTCGGTACCGTCAGAGATCAAGATTCTGGTAGATATGGATAATGAAAGTGCTTAAAGTGCTGTCAGATAAGACAAAAGCTACCGAGATTAACCTTTGAGAACAGGCCTAGTCTTTCCCGCTAAAGTGCAAACCTAGGAGTGCAAGCTATACATAAAATTTTTATACTTTCTGCGGTGCTATTTTTATGTAGAGGTTGATGATGTGTCACAAGCCAAAAACCCAGCGGCCGAGGATGCTAAGAGCCTCCTTTCTGGTGCAGCTATGGTCTCACTGATATTCGGAATACTTGAAATGATTATCGGTATAGCAGCAACATCAATCCACCCAATAGGTATTTTGGGAATAATCGGCGGAATCATTAATATAATCATATTTATGGGAAGCAACAACATTGTAAAGCTTATTGATGAAAGAAATTACGAGGAAGCAAAGTCGTCCACTCTGATGTGGATGATTTTAGGGTTCATATTTGGAGGAATTATACCGGGCATCCTGCTGCTGGTGGTGTACCTGAAGCTCGGCGAAGTAAGCAAGATACCAGCAACTTAGACGTCATCAGCACCCCCTGATTCTCTGTTAGCGATAGATTTTGCTTCACCCTAAAGATTTCCGGCTTGAAAATCAAGGGATGCCATCTAGGTGTGAGATGGTTCTGTGAATTGATGTTATATATTTTAAATTTGGCACTATCTTTATATCGTTACAAGACAGTAATAAAATTAGGGAAGAATTATGGCTGATTATGTTTCCCTGCTCGTCATAGGCCTAATACTGATGTTCTTCGCTGCTCCTGCTTACTGGAATGTCGTGAAATCGGAAACGAGGACTACCCAGCGACATACCCCCAAGAGATATACATAAAGGCGGTGGGCGACGATGGTTCTCCTCTCCCCAATGCCAAGGTATACCTCTACATGATGACCGAGAACGGTTGGAAGCTCGTAGGAACGAGGTACTCAAATTCTGCAGGAGTAGCTTCATTCACTCCAGGTTTACCTGCCTACTACTTCACGGTATTCAATTCCCCTTTGTCCTTCGAGTATAAGTATGTATACAAATCGGTGAATCTGATGGCGGTTGTGGAGAAGGGCTCCTACGTCGGCCTCTACACTTTCGCTGTGGACCCTGCGAGGGACTCCAACACGCAGAAGATGGTCGCTGTGGTGGCGCACAGCATCCCGAAGAACAGCTCAGCCTCTGGGCAACTCCTCCAAAAGCCTCCTCCTTCCTCTCCGGGTGACGTAATAGTTCTGAATGAGTGGTACCAGAACACAACAGTGCTGAGGTTCTCCACCAACTACAACATATCTGTCCAGTACTACTATCCATTGGGCACCAAGATAAGAATACAGACAAAGTGGAGGGATCCATCCTTCAGCGACATTTGGTTCGATGGAGGATATGTAGAAATGACCGTCGATGGAGATATGATGACGAGCTCTTGGCGTAACGGTGGCCCGCAGATTACAGAAGTGCAGTTCGAATTCAAATACCAGCACTCGTATGTGATTGGTGGGATAGCTATATAGAGGTGGTAAATGCAGTTAGCATCTTCCGCGAACCGGGGGGATTGAAAGAAGTTCAGTACAGCTGGGACAGCCTGTGAGCGGAGTAGCATATATAGATTTACTGCAAAATGATACACTAGATATCCTCGTTACGGGAGGAAGCACATACGTCTTCAGTGTGGGGATAAACCTTCCCAATGTAAGCATCTCGCTGGGAGTCACCAAAGCTCCCACCCCTTATGTTATTCTGAAAATAAAAGCTGACACCTGGTACCCAGGGGCTGTGGCCAAGATAGTAAGCCTAGGCGATGGCAGCTTCCTGGACACGAGGGCCTTCTGGTACAATTCCTCTTGAACAAAAATCTTTTTTAAAAAGCCCAGGCCTGATGCTGTTTTCTGCTTTGATTTTGTTCCGTGGTTAACCATTATGTTTTGCGGCAATCTGGAAAACATGAAAACTATTCTGGCTTTGGTATGCGGGCCCGCCGGGATTTGAACCCGGGATCTCCGGCTCCGCAGGCCGGTGCCTTGATCCTGGCTAGGCCACGGGCCCCAGCTTTTTATATCTGCTGGAAGAGCTTAAAAATGCAGGGTGGTGCTCCATATCTGCACAGAAGAGCAGCTTCTATCCAAGGCTGGAGATACTGGTTGAGGCAGGCGGCATTGTCATCGGGGGGAAGGGACTTGCTGAGCTGCTGGAGGAGATAGAGAAGAGCGGGAGCCTAAGGAAGGCAGCCGCGAAGATGAACATGAACTACAAGAGGGCCTGGATGAAGATAAAGATGGCTGAATCGAAGGCAATGGTCCCCCTCGTTGAGAGGAAGAGGGGGAGGAGGGGATATTCGCTGAGCTCTGCTGGGAGGGAGTTTCTGGAGGCCTACAGGAGTATGGAGGAGAGGCTCAGGAGCTGCGGGTTCTCTGTCTAGCTCTCTTGATCCTTGACCGCAGAGAAGCAGGAGCTGACCTCGGAAGCTGCGTACCTCTCCAGGAGGACCCTGTAGAGAGGGGGGATAATGAGCCTCAAGAGCCTGAGGCGGAGGGGCAGAGAGAGCATTGCTCCGCTGGCCTGCATGTGCCCCCCTCCCCCGAGGCACCTCGCAATTCTGTTCACGTCTGCACCCCTTGACCTTAGGGATAAAGCTCCGTCCTCCCTGATTATGACGGCAGCATCGGCCCCGAGCCTGCTCATGAGGTGGGATGCGAGGAGGCTGGAGTTGGGGGGACCCCTCGGCTTGACCGCAAAAGCTACTTCCAGGCCTCCTATTCTCAGCTTCCTCGCCCTCTTCAGCGCTTCGCTGTAACCCTTCAGCTCCAGATCTAAGTACTCCTCCACAGCGCTGCTGAACTCATCGCTCCATATGGCTCCATTGCTGAAGAGCTCCAGTGCCTCCCTCTTCATCCTCTCCTCTCTCCTCCCGAAGGCCCTGTAGTACAGAGGGGAGAGGGGCTCGTCCCACTTCCAGAGGTCAGAGGAGCAGACTGAGCTGACGAGGATCCAGAGGTTGTCCCCCGGCTCGAGCCCTCCGAAGGCGTGCTCCGCAACTACGCCGGCTGCGCACTTGTCCCTGTCAATGAACAGTGAGACTCCTGCCTCCCTCATCCTCCTGATTTCGTCCTCGCTCCAGATGTGGTGGTCGTACCACTCTACAGTTGCCCTTTTTCCAAGGTTCACCACTACTCTGAAGATCTCTTCCCTCGTGTTCGGGTTCAGCCCGAGGTCCATGACCGCTATCCTGAGGCCTTCTGTCTCTTGCGGGAGGGTTGATGAGAGGACGGATGGGAGGGTGCTGGGCTCTGCGAAGTTCACAGAGATCTCTGCATCTTTCTCCGCCTTCCTCAGCAGGTAGATGTACACGGCTGCCGAGGCAACCCCGTCGAGATCTCCATGGGTGTATATCAAAGCCTTCGCTACCAAGCTCTCCAGCCTCCTCCCCTTCTGGAGGCGACTGCTGGAAAAGATAAATATCCTTTAGAGGTTTAAACTATTAAGCGCTCGTCCATCGGGAAGGAGCATGGGGTGGTTGAAGCGAACAGAAGTGAGGAAGAGCTGAGGGAGCTGAGCCTCAGGGTATCGAGGGAGGCTGCTGGGCTGCTGAGGAAGCTGGCCGCGGAGCCCTCCTCTTCTGAGAAGGTGGTGGAGGGAGGAGAAGCTATAAGGGCTGATGTTGAGGCCGAGAAGCTCATCCTCGAGATCCTTGAGTCAGAGGGCTTCGCGGGGAAGGTAGTTACTGAGGAGAGGGGGGTTTTCGAGATGGGGGGTGAGCCCATAGCTGCAGTCATAGACCCCCTGGACGGCTCCAGGAACTTCTCCCGCGGGATAAGGTGGAGCAGCATAAGCATTGCCTTCGCTGAGAGGTTTGGGAATGGGGCGGAGAGCATCATAGCCGGGTGCGTTTACCCTGTATTCTGGGATGAGCCCGTGAACTTCTCGAGGGAGGAGGGGGTTTTTCTCGGAGCGAAGAAGGTGAGCAGGGAGGATGCAGTTGAGGAGAGGAGGAAGAGGGGGGAAGATGTGTACTTGGCTGTCTACGCCGATGAGAGGGGGGCTCTGGAGCAGGTGAAGAGGTTCTACGATGCCCTCTCCTCCAGCGGGTGGAACGTCTCAATAAGGAGCCTGGGCAGCGCCGCCCTGGAGCTCGCATATGTCGCCCTCGGGAGGATAGATGCATTCATAGATGCCCGATCAAGGCTTAGGATTGTTGATGCCGCAGCAGGAATCGGAATGGTTTATTCGCAGGGAGGCCGGATCCTCGAGATCGGAGGGAGGCCTCCAGAGATGAGCTTCGACAGGATGCACAGGTTCAGGAGCCTTCTGGCCTTCCTGGACGAGGATATCGGATCTTCTATTTCGCTGAGGTGGGAGAGTTGAGCTGGAGCCTTCCGCAGAACTACAGCTACGAGGATATCGAGAAGAAGGTCTCCGAGTACTGGAGCAGGGAGGGAATGAGGAAGAAAGTGCTCGACATGGCATGGAGGGAGAGGGAGGGGAAGCTTCTGTTCTCCTTCCTCGAAGGCCCCCCGACCACCAACGGCTTCATGCATGCCGGGCACGCCAGGGGGAGGATATACAAGGATGTAATGATCAGGTTGCACATTGTAACGGGGCACAGGGTGTGGGCCCAGGCGGGCTGGGACACGCAGGGCCTCCCCGTCGAGATAGAGGTGGAGAGGAAGTTCAAGGTAAAGAGCAAGAGGGATATAGAGGAGAGGGTTGGGGTCTCGAGGTTCATCGAGGAGTGCAGGAAGAGCGTTGACTTCTACATAGCTGAGTGGGTCAAGGACAACGAGAGGCTGGGGGTATGGCTCGATTACGAAAACGCCTACCAGACAAGGCACCCCAGGTATCTGGAGACGGTCTGGGCCTTCCTGAAGAAGGCTTACGAAAAGGGCCTTCTCTACAGGGACCGCAGGGTTGTCCCCAGGTGCCCCAGGTGCGGAACAGCCCTCAGCAACCACGAGCTGAGCCTCGGTGCAGAAGTAGTGAAGGACCCCAGCCTCTACTTCAAGGTCAAGTCCTCGGACGGCAGCTTCTACTTCCTCGCATGGACGACGACGCCGTGGACGATAATTGCGAACAGAGCCCTCGCCGTTAATCCGGAGGCTGACTATGCCTTCTTCGATGTGGGGGGAGAGAAGTATGTAGCAGCGGAGGCCCTCCTCCCCTCCCTTATCTCCAAGCTTAAGGCGAAAGATGCAAGGATAGAGAGGAGGGTGAAGGGGAAGGAGCTCGTTGGAATGAGCTACAGGCACCCCCTTGCGGAGGAGGTCCCCAAAGATGCTGAGTGCAAGGCTCCGAACTGCACTGTCATAGATGCTGAGTACGTCACTCTGACTGAGGGGACTGGCATAGTTCATACAGCACCGGCCCACGGGCCCGAGGACTACGAGTCCGGGCTCAAGCACGGCCTCGAGGTCTGGACTCCCCTCAGGGAGAACGGGTACTTCAGCGAGGAGGCAGGAGCATTCTCCGGCCTCTGGTTCAGAGATGCAAGCAACGCGGTCGTCGAGGCGCTGAGGAAGAAGGGTTTGGTCCTCATATACGAGGAGGTGGAGCACGAATATCCGCACTGCTGGAGGTGCGGGACCCCGCTGATCTACTACCCCAGCACGCAGTGGTTCTTCAGGACGACTGCTGTGGTTGAGGACATGAGGAAGGCTCTCGGGGAAACTGCGTTCAGGCCGAGCTGGGGCTACAGCAGGATGGACTCCTGGGTCTCCTCGTCGAGGGACTGGTGCATTTCGAGGGAGAGGTACTGGGGGACCCCTCTTCCGATATGGCGGTGCGAGAGCTGCGGCTATACTAGGGTGTTCGGATCGCTGAAGGAGCTCGAGGAGGCTTCTGGGAGGAAGATAGAGGATCCCCACAAGCCGTATATCGATGAAATTGTGCTCAAGTGCCCCAAGTGCGGAGGGGAGATGAAAAGGGAGCCCTTCGTAGCTGATGTCTGGGCAGACAGCGGAGTAGCTCATACAGCTGCGCTCAGGCAGCTGAACATGGAGCGCCTGCACAGCTACCTCTATCCCTACTCTTTCGCCCTCGAGCCGCCGGAGCAGGTGAGGGGGTGGTTCTACACTCTCCTGATTACTAGCACAGTTCTGCATGAGAGGAGCCCATACAGGACCCTCGGGATGCACGGGCTCATACTGGACAGCCAGGGGCAGAAGATGAGCAAGAGCAAGGGAAACGTCGTCATGGCCAGAGATGCCGTGAGGAGACACGGGGCAGACCAGCTGAGGCTCTTCATGTGCTACAGGAACTCCCCGTGGCAGGACATAAGGTATGTGGACAAGGAGATAGAGGAGATAGGGGGGAAGCTGAGGATAATCTACAACGTTGCCAGGTTCCTCGTCTCCTACGCCCAGCTCGACAGATGGAAGGCGGAGAGGCTCGAGGATGATCTGAAGAATCTGAAGCTTGCTGACAGGTGGGTGCTGACAAAGCTGAACGAGGTAATGAGGGAGGTTGTCGAGAAGGCTGAGGACTTCGAGATACATGCAGCTTCGAAGGCCCTCTACGACTTCCTGGTAGAGGACCTGAGCCACAGGTATGTTGTAGCGGTGAGGAGGAGGGTGTGGACAGAGGAGGATGCCCCGGAGAAGAGGGCTGCATACGCGACTCTCTACACCGTCCTCACTAGGTCCTTCCCCCTGATGGCAGTCTTCACCCCCTACCATGCCGAGTACCTCTACCAGGCCGTTGCCGAGAGCCTTGGAGGGAAGAAGAAGGAGAGCGTCATGATGGAGGAGGTGAGCTGGCTGCCGCAGAGCCTCCTTGATGAGAGGGCGAAGAGCATCGTAGAGGAAGCATTCAGGGCTGTGGAGTCGATCCTAGCATACAGGGCTGGAAGGGGGATGAAGAGGAGGATGCCTATGAAAAGGGTTGCCTTAATCCTCCCCCAGGAGCTCAGCGAGGAGGAGAGGAGAGAAGTAGCGGAGATCGTTGCAACGATGGCCAACGTAACAGCTGTGGATGTTGGAGTGAAGAAGCCGGAGAAGTTCGAGGCAGAGCTCGATGTCGAGGGGGGTGCGAAGGTCTACGTAGTTGAGGAGAGCGACGAGGAGACATTCCTTCTGGGGTACGCGAAGGAGCTGGTGAGAAGGATACAGATGCTCAGGAAGAGCGCCGGCCTCCAGTACAATGATGTCATAGAGGTCGAGGTTTTCACGGAGTCGGAGGAGCTGAGGAGGGCGGTGCAGCGGTTCAGGGAGTACATAATGAGCGAGACGAGGGCCTCGAAGCTAGAATATGGTGAGGCTGAGGGAGGGAAGGAGTTCGAGGTTGATGAGGAGAAGCTGAGGATAAAGATGAGGCTGGCTGGAGGAAAAGCATCATCTCAGGAAGATTCCGCAGATCCCGCTCAAGCTTGAGCTCGAGATGTCGCTTAGGTAGGGCCACCTCTCTCTCTGCCTCTCCAGGACAGAGAGGTCTATCTTAACCCTGATGGCCTGCTCGAGAGCTCCGCTGTCGGCTATTATCTCCCCCTTGGGATCGGCTGCAACGCTTCCTCCCCTGACAGGCCTTCCGTCGGGATAGGTGGATTCCGTCAGCATGACGGCTGCCCAAAAAACCGTGTTCTCTGCCGCCCTCACAGAGGCGAGGCTCCTCCAGAGCGATGCCCTGTTCTCTGGTATGCTGGCCGGGTTCAGTATGAGCTCAGCTCCTCTCAAGGCCAAGCACCTGGCAATCTCTGGGTACATGGCATCGACGCAGATGACTGCACCAACCTTCACAAAGCCGAGGTCTACGGTCTTGAGGATCCTCCCGGCCCTTATCTTCTCCCTCTCCCTCACGGGGAGGCTGGGGAAGATCTTCTCGGACATCAGCTCCATCCTTCCGTCTGGGAATATCATGTAGCTCCTGCTGAATGCTCCTTCCCCTGTCCTCACGTAGAAGGCTCCGGGAAGGATGTGGAGGCCGAGGTCGGAGGAGAGGAGGTGGAGCGGGGTGAGGGCCTCGTTCAGTTTATCCTCCTCCAGAGCGATTGGGCCGAACCACATCTCGGGGAAAACTGCTATGCCCTGCGAATCGATCCTCAGCTCTCCCAGCTTCTTGACAGCTCTCTTCACGTTCTCCTCTATGCCGTAGCTCCTCCTCCCGTGCTGGTAGAGGACCAGCTCGAACTCCCTGCTCAAGGCTCACACACCGGGCTCTTCGATCTTCTCATTGGAATCGCGGAAATATAGAGTTTCTCGGGAGCTTTTTTTATCCTGAGAGCTTTCATAATTAGGATGAGGGGGAAGGCGGAGAGTTGCGAAGGAGCATCGATGAGCTGCACCGCATCAAGAGGATGCTCAGCAGCATGGGAGTTGATGAGATAGCGAGGAGGATGTTCGTGACTAACAGCTTCGACAGCCTCATTACTGCGATCGGGATAGTGCTGGGGAACTTCATATTTGGGACCTCCTCCCCCCACTCGTACCTGGGCTCCGCTCTGGGGGGATCGCTGACTATGGGGATCTTCAGCTCCTTCCTCGGAGTGTACGTGACAGAGAAGGCCGAGAGGCTGAGGGAGCTCAGGGAGATAGAGGAGCAACTCCTGGCTGAGGTAAAGAACTCGATCTATGGGGAAGTGGCCAGGCTGGCACCGCTGTACGTAGCTTTATGGAGCATGAGCGGGAGCATAGCCTTCACGCTTGCTGCCCTCTCCCCATTCATTCTGAGCATAAGGGGCCTCCTCGATCTGAGCTCAGCCATTGCTGCATCGGTGGCTATTTCCAATGCCATAATAGCAGGGCTGGGGGCTTATATGGGGAAGATAAGCGGCGAGGGAGGCTTGAGGGGGATGATGAAGTTCGCCCTCCTGAGCCTCTCAGCTACAGCTATACTCCTCATTCTCTCTATGCTCGGCATCTGAATCCTTCCCAAACTGCTGGGAAATGCAACTGGCATTGCATTTCCTGGGAAAAATATCCTCACCGTTGCGCATTCTTTATTAACAGAGCGGGAGGTCATGAATCACTCACGCATGCAGAAAGGTGGTTGAAGTGAAAGGAACACTGATAGCCGCTCTGATCGTCATAGTTGTTGCAGCGGCTGCGGGGGCAGCCTTCTACCTTGGGCATGGAGCTGGAGGAGCGCCCAGCACCTCAACGGTGCAGCAGACGGGAGCGCAGACCTCTCCTGCGGGATCGACAACAACGTCTCCAGCAGCAACATCATCAACTGCACAGGCCTCCCTCCCAGTGCTGAAGGTAGGGACCTCCCCGGACTACCCGCCGTTTGAGTTCATTGACGACAAGGGCAACATCGTGGGGTTCGATATAGAGCTGATCAACATTTTGGCGAACATGACGGGCTACAAGGTTGAGATCGTCCCAATGTCTTTCGACAGCCTGATACTGGCGCTCCAGAACAAGCAGATAGATGCTATAATTGCGGGGATGACAATAACGCCCGAGAGGGAGAAGGTGGTCTCCTTCACCATTCCCTACTTCAACAACACAATGTCAATAGTTGTGAGGAAAGGGAGCAGCTTCATGCCGAAGTCCCTCGATGACCTCGTGGGGAAGACGGTTGGAGCTGAGAGCGGGACGACGGGAGAGCTCATGCTTGAGCAGTATGTGAACCAGACTGGGAAGAGCATAAACATAAAGTCCTACGAGAATTTCATACTGGTAGTCCAGGACCTGGTGAACGGGAAGCTCGATGCTGCTATGATAGACACCACTGCAGCTGAGGCCTTCGCGAAGCAGTACCCCGTTGTCATCTCCGCGACGCTGGATACGGGGCAGAGGCTGGGGATTGCTGTGAACAAGGACAGCACGCAGCTCCTGAACCAGCTCAACTCGGCCCTCCAGCAGCTCATGAACTCCCCGCAGTGGGATCAGCTGGTCAGCAAGTGGTTCGGCTGAGGTGCAGCTGAGTGGTTTTTGCCCCTCAATCTTTTTTCCCATATGTGGGGATAATTCTGAGGGCTCTCTGGGTAACTGTCCTCCTCTCACTTGCAGGCTTCGCCCTGGGCTTCGCGCTCGGGTTCCTCCTCCTCTTCCTGAGGACGTTCTCCGAAAAGGTTGCTGCGAGGGCTATTGATGCAGCTGTCGATGTCCTCAGGGGGATCCCCCTCCTCGTCATGCTCTTCCTGATATTCTACGGCCTCCCCTCCGTTGGAATAAAGCTGCCGAATCTCGCAGCAGCGGCTGTTGGAATGGGGATCCTCTCGGGAGCTTACCAGTCCCAGATATTCAGGTCCCTCATGCGCTCGGTGAGTGCTTCCCAGTACGAGAGCTCCCTGGCAATAGGGTTGAGCAGGTGGGAGAGCTTCAGGTATGTCATATTTCCCCAGGTCCTCAGGCTCTCCATACCAGCTCTGATAAACGAGTACACGACGCTGCTGAAGGACACATCGGTTGCTTATGCCATAGGGGTCACGGAGATGTTCACCCAGTCCGTTCACGTCGCTCAGGTCATCCTGAGCTTCACTTATCCAATGATATTCGTCTCCCTCATCTACCTGGCAATCTGCTTCTCCCTATCATCTCTCGCAAATTACCTCTACAGGAGGCTTTCGTACGGCTACAGCATTCAGGAGTTCGTGGGTGGTGGCTGAAGTGAGCAGCTTGATAAGGCTCGAGGATGTCTGGAAGATCTACGACGGCAGAGCTGTTGTGAAGGGCATCTCCCTCGAAGTGAAAGAGGGGGAGAGGTTCGTGATAATAGGCCCCTCCGGCTCAGGGAAGTCCACGCTTCTGAGGATGATGAACCTCCTCGTCAGGCCGGACAGGGGGAAGGTTCTGTTCAGGGGGATTGAGCTCACCTCCCCCGGGATCGATCCGGTTGAGTACAGGAAGAAGATAGGGATCGTCTTCCAGCACTTCAACCTTTTCCTCCACATGACGGTGATGAAGAACGTGATGTTCGGGCTGACGAAAGTAAAGAAGATGAGGGAGGATGAAGCCAGGAGGGCGGCGGAGGCTGCCCTCGAATCAGTGCACATATCGAGGGCGCTCTGGGAAAAGTACCCGTCTCAGCTGAGCGGAGGAGAGCAGCAGAGAGTAGCAATAGCGAGGGCTCTGGCCATGGAGCCGGAGGTGATCCTCTTCGATGAGCCTACCTCAGCTCTGGATCCGGAGCTGACGGGGGAGGTGCTTCAGGTCATGAAGGAGCTAGCTAGGAAGGGCATGACGATGGTTGTCGTAACGCACGAGCTCGGATTCGCAGCATCTGTTGCATCGAGGATCGCCTTCATAGACTCGGGTGAGGTCGTGGAGGAGGGATCCCCCAAGGAGATACTCTTCTCCCCGAAGAAGGAGAGGACGAGGGCTTTCTTGAGCAAAATGTGGGAGCTCTACAAGATAGAGCCGGAGTGGTGAGCATTGCTGGGGCTCGAGATAATCGCCGGAAACTGGCAGATCCTCCTCAAGGCCCTGGGCTATTCTCTCCTGGTCTCCCTCCTCTCGTTTGCACTCGGATTCCTCCTTGCCTCCCTCTTCACTGCGGTGAGGGTCTTTTCTTCGCTGAAGCTGCCGAGGTGGCTCGTGAGGGCATATGTTGAAGCCTTCAGGGGAACCCCGATGATGGTGCAGCTCTTCTTCATATACTATGCATCGCCTTCCATAGGGCTGAACCTATCGCCTCTTCAGGCTTCCGTGCTCGCTTTCGCCCTGAACTCAGCTGCATATCAGTCCGAGTACCTCAGGGCCGGGCTCAACAGCGTCCCGAAGACCCAGTACGAGGCCGCGGAGTCACTGGGTCTCTCGAAGTGGAAGGCTGTGTTCAGCGTAGTGCTACCAGTAGGGCTCAGGGCCTCCCTCCCATCCCTGGGGAACGAGTTCGTGGCCCTCTTCAAGTACTCCAGCATAGCTTCGTTCGTGACCCTGCCGGAGCTCTTCTACGTCTCGAGGTACATAGCTGCCGGGAGCTTCAGGTATCTTGAGGTGTACATTATCCTTGCAGCAATATACGTCATCGTTGGCTTCGCGCTCTCCAAGGCCTTCAGGGCCTTCGAGAGGTTTTTCTATGTTCCCGGCCTGATGGATTGAGCGCTGCTGCCCCGAGAAAGGAAGGTTAAAGAGTCCTGGAGGGCGTGGAGGGAGAGGAGGTTTGGCCTCTCTCTCGAGAGCAGTAATGCTTCCTCAGCGAACTTGAGAGAGGCCTCGAGCATCTTCCCAGCCTTTATTTTTTCCACAGCATCCCAGTAGGGTCTCTCTTTTTCCTCGATGATCACGGGATCTTCTTTTCGCCCCTTTATTTCCAAAGCCTTCCCTTCCAAAGCTGAAATCTCGGAAGGCTCGTTGATGCTCAGAAGTTGCCTCGCATCAACTCCCCTCTCCTCGAGGAGGGAGACCGGGACGAGGGCTAGGGATCTGGAGGCCCTCGCAGCCTCATCCCCCCTCACAGGCTTCAGGCCGAGGACCTGGGAAGACTTCAGGAGGAGCTCCCTCGAGTAGAGAGAAATGAGGGGCTCGGCTGCTCCGCTGGGCCAGAGAGGGACAACTGCCTCGCAACCTCTGCCGAGCTCTAGGAGGGCCGAGGGGAGGGAGGGGGTTATGAAGGGGGAATCCCCAGAAGCGACGAAGACGAGGGGGCTCTCAGCTTCCCTGGCCCCTGCTATCATTCCGAAGATGGGGGATCTGTGCTCGAAGCCGTCGTCGATGACCTCCACGTTCCCAAACCCGCCAAGCAGCTTCTCGATCTCCCCGATCTTGTCCCCCTTCGTTGTCACGATGATTTTGGGGAAGGCTGGGGAGAGGCTCTCTACCAGCCTCAGCAGCATTGGCTTTCCCTCAATTGGAGCGAAGAGCTTCTCTCCTCCACCCTTCTCCCTGAACCTCCTTCCGAGGCCTCCTGCGAGAACGACAGCATTCACTCCTCTGAGCTCCATGGCTGCGGCATCTTCTTGATAAGTGATGTTTTTAAAAAAAAAAGTTAAGTGCGGGAAGCAACAACTTCTCTAAGGGCGTCGAGAATCTGAACGTATCCAGTGCAGCGGCACAGTATGCTGTTTGAAAGCTCAACAAGCTCCTCGTCGCTGGGCTTCTGCTTCCTCTTCATGAGCCAGTATGCGAGGAGGGCATATGCTGGGGTGCAGAAGCCGCACTGGAAGGCGTTGTGCTTGGCAAATATCTCGGTTATCTTCTTCATCTCTTCGCTTCCAGCGATACCCTCGACGGTTACAACCTCCTTGCCGTCGGCCTCAGCGCTCAGTATGAGGCAGCTCTTCACGAGGCGGCCGTCGTAGATGACGGAGCAGGTTCCGCACTCTCCGGTCAGGCAGCCCATCTTCACAGACTTCAAATTGAGCCTCTCTCTCAGGGTGTCTATGAGCCTCTCGTTGGGCTTGACGCTGAGCTCCCTAATCCTCCCGTTGACTTTGAGCCTTATCTTAACCTCTCCGTCTTGCGAGATCATTTCAATCACCTCCGAAGAGCTCCCTCAGCAGGAGCCTCGTCCCAACATCGACGAGGTGCAACCTGTACTCCCTGCTGGCCCTCACGTCGGAGATCGGGGATATCTTTCCCATGACCTCCCGCAGAACGCCCTCCGCACCACTGCTGTGGTAGGCGTCCTGAAGCCCTCTGAAGAGGAGGGGGGTTGGGGCGACTGCTCCGTAGCTCAGCGAGAGCTCGATCTCCTCTGGAGATGGTCCCTCGAAAACTGCTCCAGCTATGCCGACTATCATGAGGTCTTCGGCGCTCCTGTCGAACCTGATGTACTTAACCCTCTGCCTTCCCTGGGGCACAGGGATCCTCAAAGCTCTGACGAGCTCTCCCGGCTGAAGGGCTGTTCTCTTGACCCCTGTGAAGAAGCTGCTGATGGGGATCCTCCTCTCACCCTTCACGCTTGCAGCTTCGACCTCGGCCCCGTAGATCAGGAGGGCTAGAGGGGTGTCAGCAGCCGGAGAGGCATTGCAGATGTTCCCCCCTATGGTAGCCCTTGCTCTGATGAAGCTGTCCGCGAACCTGGAAACTGCCTGCTTCAAGAGGGGGAGCCTCGATGCTATGATGCTGCTCTCCCTTATCTCCTCGATGGTGGTTGCTGCCCCTATGACTACGCCTCTCTCGTCCTCCCTTATCCCCCTCAGCTCCTCTATCCCCTTGATGTCTACGATTACTTTACCACGAAGATCTTTGAGCCTCGCATCTATCAGGAGGTCTGTTCCCCCTGCATATATCTTTGCCCTATCGCCTAGCTCTTCCAGAATGCTCAGGGCCTCGCGGAGGTCCCTGGGCCTGACGTATCCTCCTAGCTCGGGCAGGGACGTTCTGAACAGCACTGGACTCTCTGCTCTCATTTCGGCTCACCTCAAAGCTTCTGTATGAGCTCCTTCAAGAGCTCAGGCCTCTGCTTCCTGAGCTCCTCGATCACCCTCTCGGGGCTAAGGGGAGCTCTCGTGATCCTGACCCCCGCTGCCCTGTAGAGGGCGTTGGCTATGGCAGCCGGCCAGCCTCCCAGGAACACCTCTCCAATGCCCTTTGCTCCGTAGGGGGCATCGTGGAGCAGCCTAGTTGCGAGGAACTCCACAGAAATATTCTTGGGAATGTCTCCCGCCCTCGCCACCTTGTAGTCTGTGAACCCCGGGTTCAGTATCTTCCCGTCGTCCCCGAACTTTATCTCCTCCCTGAGGGCCATGTTTATGCCCATGAGGATTCCCCCATATGCCTGGCCGAGCGCCAGCACCTTGTTGATGTACGGAGTATCCGCTACAGCAACTGCCCTCAGGACATCTATCCTCCCGCTTAGGAGGTCAACTTCTATCTCGACAGCCTGAGCGCTGTAGGTCACGAACTCGAGGGGATGCCCCCTGCCCTCCTCATCCAGTCCCGTCGTCCTCCTCGGAACCCAGCTGCCCCTACCTATCAGTTGCCCGTGCACAGCGTGCCCATCGGGGAAGGTGTAGCCCATTGCCAGCTCCTCCAGCTTCACCGACTTCCACGGCTCTCCCTTGACCACAGCCTTCCCGTCCCTGAGCTCTATGGAGGAGGCGTCGACGCGGAGTACCTGGGAGGCGAGCTGCTTTATCTGCTGCTTCAGATCATCGACAGCTTTGAGGACTGCCTGCCCTACAGCGAAAGTGGCTCTGCTCGCGCATGTCTCCCAATCGTACGGGGTGTTGGAAGTATCTCTCTGGATTCCGTAGACCCTCACCTTCTCGAGGGGTATCTGCAACTCCTCAGCGACCATCATTACCAGCGAGTTCATCGTTCCCTGGCCCAGCTCCGCCACCCCAGTGAGCAGATCGACGCTCCCGTCCTCGTTCATCTTGACCACCGCAGCCGCCGTTATGTTGGGAGGCATCGACGGCCCCTTGGGAGCCATCACCACTGCCTTGGCCCTCCTCTTCCACGGCTCCTTTGGCTGCTCCGGCTCCTTGTCCCACTCGATGAGCTCCGCCGCCCTCCTGAGGACAGCTTCGGGATCGCCCCAGTCCTCTGAGGTCGGCTGGCCGCTTGGGAGGGTCGAGATGCCGGGCTTTATCAGGTTCCTCAGCCTGAACTCAACGGGATCGATGCCTAGCTGCTCCGCGAGGATGTCCATCTGCTGCTCGAAGGCAAACCAGAGCTCCGTGTGGGTGTAGTTCCTGAAGGCTGTGGTTGTGGGTTTGTTGGTGTAGACCGTGTATGCATCTATCCAGACGTTTGGAATGTCGTAAGGCCCTGTGGCGAGCCATCCAACTGTGTTGCCGAGGAGAGCACCGAGATCAGCAGCATGGCCCGTTCCGTAGATGTATTCACCTTTGTGGAAGACGATTTTCCCATCCCTCCTCCTCGCCCCAGTCCTCAGCCTCAGTATGTACTCTCCCCTGTGGAAGCCGTAGTAGAAGCTCTCCTCCCTGTTGAGTATGAGCTTGACCGGCCTCCCATTCACCTTCTGAGATGCGAGGGCGGGGAGGTATTCAAGGAAGAGATCGCTCTTCGCTCCGAAGCCTCCGCCGACATATAAGTAGTGGACGACTATCTTGGACTCGGGGACGTGGAGGGAATGAGCTAGCTGCGTCCTAACAGCGAATGGCCCCTGAGATGAGGTCCATATCTCTATTGTGCCGTCGCTCCTCACCCTTGCGGCTGCTCCCCAGGGCTCGAGGTAGGAGTGGTGGAGCATTGGAAGCCTGTACTCTCTCTCGATGACGACGTCCGCCTCCCTCTCCCCCTCCTCCAGAGATCCCTTTCTCAGCTTGAACTTGTGCGCTATGTTCGTCTCCGGTACTGGGTAGAGGAAGGGGACGTGCTCGTACTCGTGGAGGTTCGGGTGGAGTATCGGGGAATCTGGCTTCATTGCATCCAGCGGGTCGAGAACGTGGGGGAGGGGCTCGTAGCTGACCTTCACAAGCTCAGCCGCCCTCTCCGCCGCCTCCAGGCTCTCGGCTAGCACTGCAGCAACTGGATGGCCTAGGTAGAGGGCCCTCTCCCGAGCTAGTACATCTCTGTCTCTGATGTGGTGGCCGATTTTGAAGGGGAAGTCCCTTCCAGTGAGGACAGCGACTACACCGGGAGATCTCACGGCCTCGCTGGTGTCTATGGAGAGGATCCTGGCATGCGGGTGGGGGCTGCCGACCAGCTTCATCCACAGCGCTCCTGGAATCTCGAGGTCTGCTATGTACTCCGCTTCGCCGGTTACCTTGTCTATATCCCTCCTCGGAACGGCCTTCCTTATGTAAAGAAATTTCTCCTCCTGCAAGGAAAATGCACCTGCAGTTAATAGTTGGAGCCTATGATTATAAAAATTATTTCATCAAAAAATGTTAAATTTCAGAGCAGCCTCCTGAGGATGGAGAAGACATCCTCCCTGCTCAGGGGAGGGATCTCCGGAGTTACCCTGCTCTCGAAGAGGGGCCACGCAACGCTCACTGCTTCCCTCAGCTCAGCTTCGCTGAAGCCATAATCGGAGAGCCTCAGGCTGAATCCTGCAGATTCCTGGAACTTCCTCAGAGACTCTCCAGCCCTTTCAGCGTCTTCGGCCCTCGGCTGGAGGGATGGATCCAGAAGGCTCATCACCTCCCAGGCCTCCCTCGGCTTGGCCCTGTATAGCATCTTCATGAGCTCTGGTCCTATTATTGCGAGACCAGCGCCGTGCTCGAGCTGAGGAACGACGCCGCTGAGCCCGTGCTCGAGGCCGTGGATTATGCTCGTTCCAGCCATGTCTATGGCGATCCCCGCTGCCATGCTGGCATACAGCAGCATGTACCTGGCCTCCAAGTCCCTCGGGCTGTCCACGGCCCTCCTCAGGTATTCCCTTATCTTCGCCACTGCAGCTCTGGAGAGATCCCTAACCATAACGTTCGAGGCGGGAGAGACGCTCGATTCGAGTGCGTGGTATAGAGCATCCAGGGAGGTGAAGAGCATCTGGTTCCTAGAAAGGGTCAGGAGGTACCTGAGCTGAAACATTAGATTATGGCTTTCTGATATGTTTCACGTCTTTCCATGCCTCCTAAGGCTATGAGATACGCTGATGCTGCATGCCTATCTAATCCGCATCTCTCCATAACTTTATCATGCTTCTCGGACTTTGTCGTCCCTTTTGGGTTGACGAGCAGTACTTTGAAGCCGTACTTCATAGCCATGACAATTCCATATTGTAGTAGTTCCCTCTTGGCGAATCTCGTTATCTTTCGGTTAGCTTTTTTACTCCTAGTGTATTTCCTTTTCTTTATGACCAGCAAGTTCTCGAAAATTACGGTACCAACATTGTGGTAGTAAGCATATTTAAGTAATTTCGCCAAAGCTTCAAGTCTTCTAGCTTTAGCTTTACCCCTCGGATAGCCGTGCGATGTCACCTCAGGGATCCGCTCAGTCTTTACATGTCTTATCCTGCCATACCTATCGATTATCACCATGTTAATTCTGTCACTATTCAGGTCGAAACCAGCGATAAGTTTCCCTTCAGCTTTACCTTTACCAAAATGCTTTAGATAAAACTCTGTCGGTATCGATAAAAAAAGATATATTTTCCCACTTCTAAGCGAAATTCTTGCACCATAGCTTATCCTTTTCTGCTTTGCCAGTTCTATAAGCTCTCTAATAATCGGTAAGTATTTCTCTCCAAAAAAGGCATTGAATAAAAGCCATGAACCATCATATGGATACTTGACCTTGATAGTGTCGATTGATTCAAGCCTAATGTTCCTATTCCCAAGTCTTGACGCCTCTCCTTCACTTATAATAAATAACTTCCTAACTTTGATTTGTTTTGGGTTGCCTCCATTATGTCTGCATCCATCAAATAGTGTTTTGGCTGTCTTATATGCTGAATCTCCATAGGCTTTGTTTAGCATACTCCTGAGTTCTTTGAGTATAGCGTTAGTATTCATGCCGGTTGTTATCATTCGTGTAGCGTAGAGTGTTGCTTTTTTAAAATCATATGCTAACCTAACAAGCCCTATATAGTCATCGGGCGATACGGGAACCAATCTACCAACTACAGTAACATATTTTACGAGTGTCGATGCATCAACTATGTCGCTATTTGTCTGATATTGTGACACGCACTATCGCCTCTCTTCGATGAAGATGCCCCATCTTCTCGCTGAGCTCCTTTGGGATATAGATGCAGAGAAGACCATGGCTAGTCTTAGAAATTTTGGCATGAAACACGTACTCCTCAGGCATAACACTTACCTACAAACTAAATTACTACAGAAAAATTTATAAATATATCTGTAAATAATATCTAGTAGAATAGGGATGAACTCGATGATCTGAGTGAGGGGGACTAGGAATGAACCGCTCTTCGCTGATGGGAGCACGGCTCCCGCAGGTGGGGAGACGGGGAATAAAGAGCCGTGATGAACCTAACCGTGTCAGATGCATGGTACTACAGTTTGATATATGAAGGCACGGTTAGGATGAACGGTTGTCGACCGAAACGTTGGGGTATGCAACGGATGTGCCGAGCTTTTCCTTAGTCCTGGTTATCGTAGCTACCGCATACCTGTCTATCTCTGTGCCAGTTCCGTGGGTCAGGTTGAATGCAACGAGGTAGAGGTGCTTCGAGGCCCTGTGGTTGCCCTTCAGGTAGTCCTCAGGCCTCCTGTTCTCAGCATAGGAGGCAGAGGCTAGCTTGGCTGAGTCTATTACGCTCCCCCCTCCAATGGCTATTATGAAGTCCGCTTTGTAATCCCTCAGCTCCCCGACAATTTCTTCGACGATCTCCACCGTTGGGTTGGAGTGGACACGATCGTAGATCCTCATCTCGATGCCGAGTTCGCCCAGGATCTTCTCTATGTCTGAGAGGGCGCCGCTCTCCCTCGCCGATCTCTTCCCGGTCACTGCGAGGGCCCTCTTCATTCCCCTGATGTGGTCTCTGATCCTCTCGGTGGAGTTTGGCCCGAAGTAGAGGATTGTTTCACCATAAGCGAGTCTGAAGTCCTTCAGCTCAGTCAACTCTTATCATCCTCCTGAGCTCTTCATACAGCTTCACGATATTATTTTTCTTGTCAATTAGCTTTTTGCATTGATCCTCGTCCTGAATGTAGCTCTTCTCCAGGAGGAGGGAGGCTTCGGCTCTGGAGAGCTCATATCCCAGGTAGGCGGCGTGCCCCTGAGAGATGCCGTCTACCTTCCTCAAGATCCTCTTGTACAGGGACCTGGCCGAGGTACCCCTGAAGCACATGACTTTACCCCCAGCATGGGCACAGGCGATGATCGATCTCCTTTCCTGGTCAACCCCGATCGTGAAGTATACTTCCCTTTGGATTTCCGGGGACGGCTCCTCATCAACATCCTCAACGGAGGACCCTTCCGGAAGAGCGAAGCTCGTGGGAGGATGCTTTTCCTTCAGAAACAGCAGATCTATCCCCGCATTGTGGGGGGGCGCCCTGGCCTTGAGAGAGTATGAGGTGAGCAGAGAAGCCCCCCTGGCCTCGAGGGTCGATCTCCTGGCCTTCCAGGACTCCTCGGAGGTGAGCATGATGCTCACCCCAATCTCGCCGAGCAGCTGGACAAGGAGAGCCAGGAGTCCGTGGGAATCAGCATCGAAGAGCTCCATGACGTTGGAAAGGCCGGCGAAGAGCGGGATCTCTGGGAGGAGCTGGGAGGAGAGCTTAAACGCAGAGACCGATTCGGCGAACCCGAGGCCGGGAGGGCTGAGTATGGGATCCCCGATGAGCTTGGTGAACCCTTTATCCCTCGCGAGAGAGATCGACCTCTGGAGCATGGATGCGGCTTCCTCTCCGCTCCTCGGGACAAGGCCTTCAGCAGGATCTCCTGGTATGACGACGAATGCTTTATTCCTCGCCTCCCTCAGGGCATCGATGCTCCTTAGACTGAGGGAGAGAAGGAGCTCTGCCCCCATCGATGCCCCTTCCAGAAGGATCTTGGGATCCGCGGAGTCGACCCCCAGGACAGCTTTGTTCAGCCCTCTCTCCACAGCAGCTATCCTCCTCCTGCTTTCCTCAACGCCTTCACCCCACGGTATGCCCGCGATGACTATGTCTGCTCCGCTCCTCTCGAGGCGCTCTGCGTGCTCCTCCAGCTCCTCCGGCGGAAGGGTAACCGGGGTTTCCGCTGCAATCAGTATGGGAGGAGGTCTCGAGGGTATCTTCAGGCCTCCAATCTCGAAGGCCTCATCGAAGTCTCTGTATGCTTCAGTTAGGGTTGACCTGAGGAGCTCCTCCTCCCTCAGCTTCAGGAGCTCATCAGCCGGCTCCGTTGGGGAGAGCTCCCCCTTCTCGAGGAGGAGCTTCACAACCCTCGGGAGGGATGAGGGCTGGGAGCCTGCCTTGTATACGGGGATCCCCAGGACTTCCTGTACTCTCCTCGCATCCCCCTCCAGGTTCCCAGGGATCAGGACCATATCGCACTCCCTGAGCCTGGAGATCAAATCCTGCCTCCTCATGATGATGTTCTTCACGACATCTGCGCTCGCGAAGGAGATGACGGCGATGTCCAGCGGGAATATCCTGAACTCAACCGGCTCGCTCCTCTCTATTTTCTGCGCTATTTCCTCTATGATGGGGTGAGCCCTCCTGCTGGTTATGATGCCGATCCTCAGCTTTCCCCCTCTTCCATCCATTGCGTAGACCTCTCTCAGATGGGGAGTATCGTCGATCCTATATCCTCTCCCTTCAGAGCCTTCATCACGTTCTGAGGAATCTCTCCGTTAACTACATGCACGACTATCTTGCTCCTCTCTATTATGGTGAGGCTGGGCGGATCGAGCAGCTCGTACTTCCCCGCGAGGGCGCTCTGCTTCTCGAGGATCTCCCTCATCTGCAGCGTCGTGATCTTCTTCAGCAGCTTCGCGCTCCTGTCCAGGTTGGGATCCCTGTCGTAGACTCCATCCACCTTAGTAGCGTTGATTATCCTCTTCGCTCCGACCAGCTCTGCCACGACCGCTGAGACGGCATTGGTGGATTGGCCCGGCTGGAGACCTCCCGCCACCATTATGCGCTCCAGTGGATCCTGCTTGGCGTTCAGTATCTCATCGATGTTCCTCGGGGGATATGGGAGGGCGAGGTCCGAGAGGGAGGTGATGAGGAGGTGGGCGTTCAGCCTCGTTACATCTATGCCCAGAAGGTCGAGCATGGACTCGCTGGCCCCGAGGCTCCTGGCGCTCTCTATGTAGAGCCTCGCTATCCTGCCACCCCCCACAACGACCATCGGCCTGTACCCGCTCTCCCATATCTCCCTCAGCAGCTCAGCATAGCTCTTCACCATCTCAGGCCTGTCGGGCTGAATGAAGCTCCCGCTGATCTTTATGACTACAGGTGCTCTCCTCTGCATGAAAGCTTTCCCCGCGCTTCAAGAAAGAGTATTCCAAAACACATTAAAATAAACATTGATGCTTTCAGAGGAAGGAGAGCTTCCTGGAGGAGACCGCGCTCAGAATGGAGGGGACGTCCACCAAAAAGGGACCATCTTCTGAGACGAGGACGCTCGCCCTGTCTTCCTCCGATGCGTGGAAGAGCCTCTCTCCATCCGCCTCAACGAACTGACCTCTCTCCAGCTCAACCCTGGAGCCTGCGGGGATGAGCTCGTAGCTCTCGATGCCTACCTCTTTTACAACTCCTGGAAATACGACGGCCCTCACCTTCCTGGAGCTCCCGAACTTTATCCTGAGCGCCGACTTCGATGAAAAGCCTAGCCTCTCTATCATACCGGCGACGGAAGATATCCCTATGCCGCCCGGCTCAGCTATGCTCACAACCGCATCTCTCACCCTCGAGACGTCTATCATTGCTGCGCCCTTGAAGGGGTAGTCGGTCATCGCAACTTCAACGAGCCCTATACCCTCCTCCCTTCCATTGATCTCAACGACGAGCTTCTTCAGCCTCACGAGAGCCGTTTCCTCATCGACCAGCCCCCTCAGGAAGTACCCTGCAGCTAGCCCTGCAGCCGTCCCCTCTGTGAAGTAGGGGATGGTGTTGTTGGTTCCCGTAGATATGGGGAGGATAGGAATGCTTCCCGACTCCTCTGCTATGAGCCTGACCGTCCCGTCCCCTCCGAAGGAGACAACGAGGGGGGAGCCCAGCCGCTTCAGCTCTCTCACAGCCTCCTTCGTGTCCTCCGCTCTTCCCTCAGCCTCCATACTGAGCGGGAATATGCTTATTCCGCTGGAAGACAGAGAATCAATGAGAGCCCTGTATATTCCGAGGTAGTCGGGCATAACAGCGAAGCTCTTTATCCCCATCCCAGCCATTCCGCCTATCACGCTTCTTGCCAGCCTGACCTTCATGTTGTTGTCCATGAAAGCTGCCGTCGAGGTCAGCCTCCTGAGATCGGTTCCCGCGACGGGATTTATTATGAGGCCGACGGGATCATCAGGGTGAAAATCTCCTCCCTTCTCCCTGCTCACTCTATCTCCACCAGCGGATCTCCAGGCTTCACTTCGGTCTCCTTCTGCGCTATTATCCTCTTTATTTTGCCGTCGACGGGAGACTCGACCTCAACCCTTATCTTGGAGACCATTATGAGGCAGATTATCTCCCCCTTCTTTACGGGCTCTCCCTCCCTCTTGTACCACTCCGCCACCACACCGCTCCCGTACTTGGAAACTTCCCACTTGCTTGGAACCTGAACTATCATTTTAACCACTCCATATTTGTTTTTTCAGAAAACAAGTTCAAAAAAACGATGTATGGATTTCACTTTCCGAGGTTTTTCTTCACCGCAGCAACTATCTTGTCGACAGATGGAAGGACGAACTGCTCGAGGGGCCTGCTGTACGGTATCGGAACGTCTGGAACAGCTATCCTGCTGTAAGACTTTAGGTAGGGGAGAGCTTCCTCCGCGGCAACTGCCGCTATTTCTCCTGTAGCTCCGTAGCTCATGTAATCTTCATCAACGACTACAAGGTGGCCCGTCTCCTTCACGCTGTCAACAATAGTCTTCCTGTCGAGAGGCTTCAGAGTCCTCAAATCGATCACTTCGGCTTCGATTCCCTCGGATGCAAGCTTCTCTGCTGCCTCCACAGCCCTGTGAACTGTGAGCGCTGCTCCTACTATGGTGACGTGCCTCCCCCTCCTGACGACCTTGGCCTTGCCTATCGGAACCTGGTAGGGCTCTTCGGGAACAACCGAGACGGCGGACTGCGGGTACGGCATCCAGGGAAGGCCCATGAGGCCCTTGTGGAACATGTACATGATTGGGTTCTCATCCCTTATGGCGCTGATCATGAGCCCCTTCGCATCGAAGGAGTTGGATGGAACGAGGACCTTTATGCCGGGAACGTGGGCAAATATGGAGTAGAGGACCTGGGAGTGCTGAGCAGCATCGTTGTAGCCTCCGCCTATTGCCGTCTGCATCACCACGGGAACCTTGACGCTGCCCCCGCTCATGTAGTGGTTCTTGGCTATGTGGTTGTACATCTGGTCGAAGGCAACGCCGAAGAAGTCTACGAACATGAGCTCTACTATCGGCCTGAGGCCGCTCATGGCAGCCCCCAGCGCTGCTCCGAAGAATCCAGCCTCGGAAATTGGGGTGTCTATGACCCTCTCGGGCCCGAATTTGCTGTAAAGGCCGTAGGTGGCCCCGAAGATCCCTCCGTATATCCCCACATCCTCGCCCATCACGATGATCCTGGGATCCCTCTCCATTTCCTGGGCAATTGCCTCGCTTATCGCCAAGTACATCGGGAGCCTCCTCGTCCCTTTGCTCTCTGGCTCAGGAGGCACCGGAGATGGGCTGAAGACGTCCTCGAGGGCCTCCTCCGGCCTGGGATAGGGGCTCTCGACCGCGAACTTTATAGCATCGTCGACCTCCCTCTTGGCTTCCTCCTCGAGCTTCCTGCTCTGCTCTTCTGTCATCCACCCCCTCCTTATGAGCTCGCTCTTTGTCCTGAGGATAGGGTCGTTTGCTCTGAGCTTCTCAACTTCATCCTTTGGCCTGTAGACTTCGGGGTCGCCCTCGAAGTGGCCGTAGAGCCTGTAGGTCTCGATTTCTATGAGAGTTGGCCCCTTCCCCGCCCTGGCCCTCTCGACCGCTTCCTTGGATGCCTCGAACATGGCGAAGAGGTCGTTGTCCGGTATGAATACTCCGGGTATCCCGTAGGCAACAGCCCTGTCAGCATTCCTGGAGACGGCTGTTGACTTGGACTTCGCAACGCTTATAGCCCACTTGTTATCCTCTATGACGAATATGACAGGGAGGTTCCAGAGGGCCGCTAGGTTGAGGGCCTCATGGAAGGTTCCCTGATTAGCCGCTCCATCTCCTCCATACGCTACTGCTACGTTGTCCTTCCCGAGCTTCTTGAATGCGAGTCCTGCTCCGACAGCCTGCGGAAAAGATGCTCCAACTATCCCGCTGCACCCGAAGGCGGCGTTCACATCGAAGAGGTGCATGTGCCCTCCCTTCCCCTTTCCGAGACCAGTGGCTTTGCCAAAGATTTCGGCAGCCATCCTCTTGAGGTCAACTCCCTTAGCTATTGCTATGTGGTGCGGCCTGTGGGTCGCAGCTATGAAGTCCTCTTTTTTGAGGTGGACGGCCATGCCGACCGCAGCCGGCTCCTGACCAGTTGCGAGGTGCATTTCTCCCGGGATCGGGCCGGCAGCTATGTTGAAGATGGGCTGCTTCCCCTCGTAGTAGTACTTCCTTATCGTGTCCTCGAAGTATCTGATCTTGACCATGTCTTTGTACATCTTAAGCGCGACATCTTTATTCAATTCCACCAAATTTCCCACCTTAATAATATTGCAGCGTGCATCTATAAAAAGATATTACCTATACTGACGGACGCGGCAGGAGGAGGAGAACTGGAAAGATCTGCTGGTTTCTTCTTATGACAAGAACCCGTTATTAATGTTTGAAATTTTTTTGACATAATATTTAAATATTAATGTGAGATTTATCATATTAGTACTTACAAATTGGGTGGTAATTCCGCATGAGTGGAAACGTGGAACCAAAGGGATATAAGGAAAACCCGGTGCTTCTGCCCATACCTCCAGAAAAGAGGATGTATGGAACGGTGACTTTCTCATGGATGATGTTCGCGCTGAACGTCTGCATTCCGATGTTCTTCCTCGGAACGATAGGGCTGAGCTTAGGACTCACACCTGTCCAGGTGGCCGTCGGAGCCTTTCTGGGGAACTTCGCCGCAGTCATAGTGCTCTGGCTAAACGGAATAGTTGGTGTTAAGTACGGCATTCCTTATCCTGTCCAGCTAAGGCCATCGTGGGGATTCAAGGGTGCTGAAATAGCGGTAGTGCTGAGAGGAATCGTCGGCTTCGGATGGTACGGGATCGAGGCTTACAACGGAAGCCTGGCAATAATAATGATCCTCCTCTATGCTATTGGCTACGGAGGGAGGAATCCAGACCTCGTCTCTGCCGGCTCCTTCAAGTACGTTGGGATAATCGTTCTGCCGTATGTGGCCCTGGCAACCTATGTGATGTGGAAGGGCCTCAAAGCTATAGCTAGGTTCGTGGACATCGCAGGCCCCCTCGTAGTCTTGTACTTCATCTGGCTGCTCTACTACCTCAGCGGCAAGACGCCAGTTGGGCAGATCCCATCGGGGGTATCCTACTTCTCGATGCCGTTCGCAATATACCTGGCTGTCCAGACAAACTGGTGGGCACCTATAGCGCTCAACATAAGCGACCTCTCCAGAGGGCTCTATTCTGACAAGAGAGGAGTAACTGGTTTGATAGTGGGACCCCTTGTTGGAATAGTCGTAGGGCAGATAATCGGCTCCCTCCTTGGGTACTACCTGGGAGTCTACACTGGAAGGGTCACCCCGCAGGAAATCATACTGTACGGAGCTCCAGGCGTTGTTGCGATGATACTCGGTGAGATATTCGCCTTCGCTGCGCCGTTCAGCACAGACATAACAGCAAACATACCGGCAGCCATGAACATACTGACCTCGACGCTCAAGATGCCGTTAAAGTGGGCTGCCATAGGAAGTGGAATAATTGGATTCTTCCTCGCTCCGTGGTGGGCAGTATCAAGTGGACCGGGGATCGTAAACTACGTCACGGCCTTCTCATCGAACTACGGGATAATACTGGGACCGATGGGAGGAATAATGGTCGCCGACTACTACGTGCTGAAGAAGAGGAACTACGACCTGCAGAAGCTGTACACTAAGGGGCCTGAGGGGTACTGGTACCACAATGGATATTCATATGCAGCCATCCTCTCCTACGTGCTGACCATCCTGATAGTATACCTGTTCAGCTGGGCGATCGGGCAGATATCGTGGACAGGTCCAATACCATGGCCGACCAATCTCAGCTGGTACCTGGGAGTTGTGCTGAACTTCATACTGTACATACCGCTGGCCAAGGCCTTCAAAGAAGCTTAATAGCAAACCTCAAAACAAAAAACAAAACATTTTTTATTTCATACTTTTTTTGTCTGCTCCGCTTTTTCTGCTAGAATATGCAGCAGCAAGCTTAGGGCGGACTCTGGAGGAAGCTCTCTAGGAGCTGAAGCCGATCTCACAGCTTCTGCACCCTCAATGATCTCCCCCGATGTGAACCCTGTATCGCTTCCCGAGAAGAGGAGGAGAATCCTCCCGCTTTCCGGGCGGATCTCTAGGTCTTCTAAGCTGGAGATGGGCCTCCCCCGCGCAGCTGAGTACTGCAGTATGCCGTAGTCCCGGAATATCTCCCTGTACTCTCCGATGTCCTGGAGGACGAGAAAGCTTATCCCCCTCTTGAAGAGCTGCTTGCTTGCCTCCGGTATGCCGTACTGAGCTGCCGCGCCTGTTACCCTCGAGAAGACCACGAGCTCGACTTCCAGGTCAAAAGCGAAGAGCGTCCGGAGGAAGTCGGAGAGCCTGGATGTGCTGCTTATATCGTGGAGGCCGACAGAGAGCTTCATTTCTCATGCTCCCTCTCGAGATATTCGAGGACTTCTTGAGCGATAGCAGTAGATAAAGTTACTGGAACGCTCTCCCCGACCATGTTGTACTGCTCGTCCCTCCCCCCGAGGAAGATGTGGTCATCCGGGTAGCCCATGAGCCTTGCCTGCTCCCTGACGGTGAGGAGCCTGTCCTCGAAGGGGTGGATGAACCTGCTGCTTCCGAGAACGGTGGGGGCGATGTCCTCGGGGTCTAGCCTTATGAGGTTCGGCAGAGCTTTCCCTCCGTAACCCTCGTAGTATATCATGGCCTCTCCCTTTCCGAGCTTCCTCATCCTCCTCTGCTTCCTTGCGCTCAGGGTTGCGGGCTCGTGGTTGGGAGGGTGCTCGAAGTTGGGCGGGGGGAGGTCCCCTATAGCTTCAATGACCTTGATCTTCTTCCCGCACTTCTCAGGGGAGAGCTGGATGTTCGACAGAAAAAGCCTGGTCCTTCTGCTCGGCGTGCAGTAGTCCTCCGCCTTCAGAACATTGAAGTAAACCCTGCTGTAGCCAGCCCTCTCCGCCTCCCTCTCCAGGGCGCTCCTGAGCTCCCCCTCCGTTATCGCTGGAACGTTCTCCATGACCCAGACCTTCGGCTTCAGCTCGGCCAGGATTCTGAAGTAGTTCAGCGTCAGGACTCCCTGGGGATCTGAATAAAGCCTGTCCAGGGGATCTCTCTTCCTGTTCTTGTTCGCCGCTGTGAAGGGCTCGCAGGGTGGGCTCCCTATGAGGACGTCCGCCTTCCCCACGAGCTCCTCAATAAGTCTTCCAGTAACCTCCTTGATGTCTTCCGCCAGAACTATTGCACTAGGGAAGTTGGCTTTGTATGTTCTGGCCGCGGCCTTCAGATTATCTATCCCAAGAGCGATCTCGAAGCCTCTTTCCTTGAACCCCCTGGAGAAGCCCCCTCCTCCGCTGAAGAGATCAACCACCCTGTACCTTCTTCGACTCATCTGCCAGCTCCTCTTCGAGCTTCCTGACATACTCCTCCAGCAGAGCTATCTCCTTCGATCTGTCCACATACTCGAGGGGTACCCCGCATATGGGGCACGTGAAGTCGTTGGCCAGAGCGTCATCGAAGCTGTACTCCCTCCCGCACTTCTGGCAGCGGTAGATGACTCTGTTGCTCTTCTCATAGGACAGCCTCAGCTTGAGCTTCTCAAGCACCTCCCTCTTCCTCGAGAGCAGAGCTGCGGAGAGCCCCTCCCAGTTTATCTTCCAGTAGTATGTGTTCCAGTTGGTGCTCTCCTCCTTCATCCTCCTGTAAACCAGAATGTTGAGGTCGTGGAGCTTGTAGAGAACCTTCCTCACGGCGTTCTTGTTTATGCCGAGCTTCTCAGCTATTTCATCCTCGGTCATCTCTCGGCCCTCATTCTTGAGCAGCCTGAAGAGCGTTATGGATCCCTTCGGGGCCAGCCTGTATATGAACTCCTCCAAGCTGTCCTCCGGCTCCTCTCCTCCTGAGACATCTCCCGAATTAGAGCTCATCTTCCGCCTTCACCCAGAACTCTCAGCTTCTTCCCTCTCCTGGAGGGCTCAATTGAAATCTTGGCATCCTCGTATGCAAGATATAGCTCTTCTCCATTATATAATCTATCGAGGAATACCGCGAGGGCCGCGACTTCGCTGTGGGGCTGGCTTCCTACCGAGATGTTCAAGTCAGCAAGTTCGTATACGTCGCGGGGGACCTTCTCCGCTCCAACTGCTATGAGCACAGGCTTCCTGTACTTCCTGACCTCCTCCAGGCCTTCATCCAGGGGGACTCCGTACATTGTCAGGTGGACGACCTTCCCGCCGAGCTCCTTCCAGTCGCCGATGTACTTTCTGTATGGAAGACCGCAGGAGAAGTGCTTGATCCCCCTCCCCCAGCTCCCCTCCACTTGGAGGAGGCTCCTCGCCACTCCTAAATCGCAGGTATCAGAGAGGAAGAAGTATGAAGCTCCGAAGGCCCTGGAAACGAGAGCGACATGAGTAGTCACCCTCTTATCCCTTTCTGGCCTGTGGCCTATTCTGAGAACGCCTGTCTCTGGCTCAAGGCGAGCCATGCTGCTCGCTCCACCTCCTCCGTTCCTGTTCTCCTCAGGGCGCTCACAGGATGAGCTCCCCGGAATTCGGGAAAGAGCTCGGACCCCATCGAATTCACGAGCTCCAGCTTTCTTCCGATCTCAGCGCTCCCGACGGCATCAATCTTGTTCGCCGCAATAACAGTTGGTTTGTAGGCGGAGTCCAGGTTCCTGAACGTCTCGGCTGCCTGCCTCATCTGCTCCTCCAGGACCTCCTCCTCTTCGCTTATGTCCAGGACGAATATGAGGGCTTCGGCTTCCTTGATCTCCTCTAGAGTCCCGTAGAATGCCTCAAGGATTTCCGGGGGAACGTTCAGCACGAATCCCACAGTATCGACCAGGAGGAGGGGGAGAGACGTGTGCCTCGCTGTCTTGGGGGACAGCGTGGTGAACGGCACAGGGCCCGCCAATTTATTGCTCCCGGTCATCGCATTGAAGAGCGTCGTCTTTCCCGCATTTGCGTATCCCACTATCGCTACAGACGGGAGCCCCATCTTCTTCCTCCTCTCCCTCAGAATAGCTCTCCTCCTCCTGATCTCCTCGAGCTCTTTCCTGGCCCTTGCCATAGACCTCCTGACCTGCTTGTAGTACCTGTCTATGGCATAGGTTCCTCCTGAGAGGAAGCCTGGGAGCTCGCCTCGCTTGCTCCTGTTCAGGATCTCTCTTAGGAGGGGGATCTCGTGTCTGTACCTGGCCATCTCTATCTGAAGCATCGCTTCCCTCGAGCCGGCATTGCTCTCGAAGACCTCGAGCAGGAGCAGCGTCCTGTCCATCACCTCCGCCTTTGTCCTCTTCATTATCGCTATCTTCTCGCTCGGTGGCAACTCGGGCTGAATGAGGACGAGGTCCGAACCGCTCTGCCTCAGCTTTCTGTCGAGCTCCTCAAGCTTGAAATCGCTTATCCTCACCCCCGATCCGTTGGCCCTCAGCGATACCCTGTCCAGCACTGATATGCCGAGGACAGAAGCAAGGACTTCGAGCTCTTTGAGGATGTAGGGGCTGGTGCCCCTTTCAAAGAGGAGGACTGAGCTTCTCCTGCTCAGAAACACAAATCACCCCTTCTTGCGTATGTTCACTATGTCGCCCAGCGTTATCTCGTCTTCGCTCTCTATCTTCATTGAGCTTTCTCTGGATTCATCGACAACCGGCTCAAGCAGCTTTATGCCGAGAGCCTTCTCCAGCCTCCTTGCGAGATCTATGGAAGGCCTCAGCCTGCCCTGCTCAACCCTCTTGAGCACCGTTTCCTTCTCCATGACTTTCTGCGAGAGGGCTAGGAGGGAAATCCCGCTCCTCTCCCTTGCTTCCCTTATTCTCTGAGCATAGTCCTCCACAACTTCGAACTCCACTTCGTGCTTGATCTTGGGCTGAGTTCTCTTGGGCCTCGGCTGAGCTGCCGGCTTCGCTTCCCTCTCTTCCCTCGCCGACTTCTCCTGCGCTTTAGCGCTCTGCTTTCTGTAGCACTTCTCGCAGACGGTGAGGCTGACTCCTTCTATCGTTATCTTGTAGGCCTTCCCAACAATTGGGCTTCCGCAAAGCTCACAGTAGAGCTGCTCCGGCATATTAATAAAGCACCCTATACCATTTAAACCGATATATTAGAATAAATTAGTGTGGTTGTTATAAAGTATTGTGCAGGGGTTAATATGGAAAGCGATGGTGATCTGACGAGGATAGAGGGAGACAGCATAGCTGAGTACGTCAAGTACCTGGAGAAGAAGATAAAAGAGCTGGAAGAGGAGAAGCTGGTCCTCAAGAAGGAAGTGAAGTACTACAAGGAGGAAATGGAGAAGCTCCTGTCGCCCCCCCTCATCGAGGGCGTAGTCCTCGACATTCTACCTGACGGGAGGGCGGTCATCAAGAGCTCCTCCGGTCCCAACCTGATCGTATCGATCGGAGGCAATGTGAAGAGGGAGGAGCTCTATCCAGGCGCCAGCGTGGCCATAAACCAGAGAGGTTCCAGCATTGTTGAGGTTCTCCCCAACAGGGAGGATCCGTACGTGAAGGCTATGGAAGTTGTAGAGAGGCCGAATGTATCTTACTCAGATATAGGGGGGCTCTCCAAACAGATCGAGGAGCTAAGGGAAACGGTGGAGCTCCCCCTCCTAAAGCCCGATCTCTTCAGAAAGGTGGGCATTGAGCCGCCGAAGGGCGTGCTCCTCTTCGGCCCTCCGGGAACTGGAAAGACCCTCCTAGCCAAGGCCGTGGCCAACGAGACGAAGGCCACTTTCATAAGGGTCGTGGGAAGTGAATTCGTGCAGAAGTTCATAGGAGAGGGCGCTAGGATAGTGAGGGAGGTCTTCGAGCTCGCGAAGAGGAAGGCTCCCTCCATCATATTCATAGATGAGCT
The DNA here is from genome assembly GCF_058692745.1 of Fervidicoccus sp. SLHALR4. NCBI lineage: Archaea > Thermoproteati > Thermoproteota > Thermoprotei > Fervidicoccales > Fervidicoccaceae > Fervidicoccus > Fervidicoccus sp. SLHALR4. Next base: position 383,213 of record NZ_CP182483.1, read on the forward strand.
TGACGCTATTGCTGCGAGGAGGGTCGATCTTGGAACCAGCGGGGAGAGAGAAGTGCAGAGGACCATGATGCAGCTCCTCGCGGAGATGGACGGCTTCGACCCCCTCGGGAACGTCAAGATAATCGGAGCGACGAACAGGATAGATATACTCGATCCCGCAATCCTCAGGCCGGGAAGGTTCGACAGGATAATAGAAGTGCCGCTTCCAGACAAGAAGGGGAGGGCAGAAATATTCGCCGTTCACGTCAGGAAGATGAGCACGGATAGAGATGTAGATATTGATAAGCTGGCCGAGCTCACTGAGGGGTTCGTTGGAGCAGAAATAAAGGCGACATGCGTTGAGGCAGGCTACTTCGCCATTAGAGAGGGGAGAGACCGGGTGAGGATGGAGGACTTCCTGAGATCTATAGAGAAGATAAAAGATAGGAAGAAGAAGACGGTTCTTGAGCTCCCCCAGGTCTCTCTAGCCTTTTGAGGCCTCTAATTTTCCTTATTTCATTTTTCGATGCATGATGTCAGCTCCTCCCTCTGAGTAATCTTGGTTTGAACGTGGAAAGGAAAAGTAATATTTTCGGATAACTACTTATTTATACTGGAAGGTGGATACTTCCTCAAGAAAAGGTTGGGAAAATTGGCACCAAAAGCTCAGAAGGAAGAGGAGTCCTCGGAAGAAGAGAAAAAGATCAAGAGCCTGACTGATCTTCCGGGAATAGGCCCTGCTACAGCGGCTAAGCTTGTCGAGGCAGGCTACGCTTCCCTCGAAGCAATTGCCGTAGCAACTCCTCAGGAAATAAGCGCTGCCGTCGGAATACCTCTCGTCACAGCACAGAAGGCTATAAAGGCCGCAAGGGATGCGCTCGATATAAAGTTCAAGACTGCGCTTGAGTTAAAGAAGGAGAGGCAGACCGTCGGCAAGATAACAACTGGGAGCAAGGCGCTCGACGATCTCCTGGGAGGCGGGGTTGAGACCAGGACTATAACAGAGTTCTTCGGCGAGTTCGGGACGGGAAAGTGCTTCACTCCGGAGACTGAGCTCCCTGTTATCGGGCCGGGGGGGCTCGCGAAGAGCGTTTCCGTCTCTGATCTGTATGAGGAGGCCGAGAGCGAGAGAGGGGGGAAGCCTCTCGGGACCGGGACTGCCGCTGAGCTGAGAGAGGCCCTCGTCCCAACGATCCTTGGAGGATCAGTTGTTCCGGCTGAAGCTCCAACTGTCTACAGGGAGAAAGTCAAGAAGATAGTGAGGATGAGGCTTTCTGACGGGAGCGAACTGGGAGTGACGCTCAACCACCCATTCCTGATCGTAGAGGGGGGAAGGCTGGTTTGGCGGAGGGCCTTCATGGTCAGAGAAGGCGACATGACGCTGAAGCTGGAGAGCTACAGGCCAGGAGAGAGGCCGTCTGCTGAGGTCCTCAGGATTGAGAGGGCGAGGATTGAGAAGTACGACGGCTTCGTGTATGATGTGGTAGTTCCTAGGACGCACTACTTCATATCATCTTCTGGCCTCATCCTCCACAACACTCAGCTCAGCCACCAGCTCTCCGTCAACGTCCAGCTGCCTCCGGAGAGGGGAGGATTGAGCGGAAGGGCTGTCTACATAGACAGCGAAGGAACCTTCAGGTGGGAGAGAATAGAGGCCATGGCCAGAAACCTTGGGCTGAACCCAGACGAGGTGATGGAGAACATCTTCTACATAAGGGCGGTGAACAGCGACCACCAGATGGCGGTTGTGGAGGAGGTCTCCGAGATGATACCGGAGAGGAACATAAAACTGGTGGTCGTCGATTCTGTTACAGGGCACTTCAGGGCGGAGTACCCAGGCAGGGAGAATCTCGCTTCGAGGCAGCAGAAGCTGAACAGGCACCTCCACCAGCTCATGAGGATAGCTGAGATATTCAACATAGCGGTTGTGATAACAAACCAGGTCATGGCGAGGCCGGACGTCTTCTACGGCGACCCAACACAGGCTGTCGGAGGGCACGTGCTCTATCACGCGCCCGGAGTGAGGGTTCAGCTTAGGAAGAGCAGGGGGAACAAGAGGATAGCAAGGGTCGTTGATGCGCCGCACCTTCCGGAGGGGGAGGCAGTCTTCGCGATAACCGAGAACGGAATAAAGGATGCCGAAGAGTAAATAGGGTGCTCGGAAAGTTGAAAGTCCTGTGGGCTCCCTGGAGATCCAGCTACTTGAGCTCGATCTCCTCGGAGGAGAGAAAAGGGTGCATCTTCTGCGATATGCTGAAGAACGGAAAGAGCGACAGAGAGAACCTGATAGTGTACAGAGGAAGGAGGGTCTTCGTGGTCCTGAACAGATACCCCTACACCGCGGGCCACATCATGATAGTACCCTACCGCCACGTTTCCACTCCAGAGGAGCTTGATGAAGAAGAAAGGAAGGAGATGATGGACGTGCTCTCTCTTTCTCTCGCAGCGCTGAAGGCTTCATACAGACCAGATGGAGTCAACGTTGGGATGAATCTGGGGAGGGCTGCTGGAGCAGGAGTAGAGGGGCACCTCCACATGCATGTTGTTCCGAGGTGGGTGGGGGACGCGAACTTCATGAGCGTTGTTGGGGATACGAGGGTGATATCGGAGTCGCTGTCCACCTCGTATGAAAGGCTCAGGGAGGCCTTCTCAGCATTATTGCTTCGATGATCCTCTCCACTACCTCGAGAACTGATGGGAGCCGTTGCACTTCGAGATCCCACAGCTACTGCTCTTTTCCCCCACAGGAAAAGCTTCTTCTGGGGAAACCTGCTCCGCCGCAAACTATTATACTTGCTGTATTATCAATTAATTAGCAGGACCTAGAGGGCGATGATTAAGTCCTCGATCACTGATGCTCGTGATGAAGGTGTTGACCATGAGCCGCGAGAGCTACGCTTTGGAGCTAGTTGAAGAATACGAGATAAATGGGGTCAAGCGGTTCAAGTTCAGGGATGCCAGAACGGGAATAATAATAAATGTAGCCGGAAGGAATGCAGAAGATGCGAGGAGCAGGGCCCTTCAGGTGGCTTCTCTGGTCTTGGGATAGAGGTGGGTGGAGTTGCCGGTGGTGCAGATACTAATCGACAGGATAAGCGGAGAGAGGTATTCCGAAGCTCTCCCCCCAATGTTCAGGTACAACACCCAGATCACTGTAACAAAGATAAGCGAAGATGCGGCGGCTGGGATTGGGATATATGAGTTCAAAGTCAGCCTGAGCTCCGATCCCATGGCCGTATCAATAAGCTTGGGGGGCAAGGCGAGGATTCAGACGCAGGGCATCGAGGAAAAGGCGGAGCTCTTCGAGAAGAAAAAGCAGGAGGAGAGGGTAGCCATCGTTTCCTCGATGATATTTCCCCAGGTCATGTCTTCCCTCATAATAATTTCGAGGGAGCTCCAGGTTCCTCCTCCCATACCCGCTATTCAGCCCCAGCAACATCAAGGGGAAAAGAAAAGCTTCCTGTCGATGTAGGGAGGAAGGCTTGAGGACGCTGCAAATACACGCGAAGAGGTTCGGCTACAGGATCAGGGAAAAGGCAGTGGAAAGCGCTGAGGAGATCCGAGGAGAGAGCGGGGAGGCCGAAAATGCCCTCGTTGCCTTCATAACTGTGGAGAGGGGGGATGGGGAGAGGGAGGCTGAAGAGGCTGGAAGAGAGATCTGCGACCATGCTAAGAGGGTTGGGGCCTCGGCAATTGTCATTTATCCATACGCCCACCTCTCCAGCTCCCTCGAATCTCCAGAGAGATCGAAAGAGCTGCTCGATAAGGTGGAGAGCGAGGCCTCGAGCTGCGGGATGAGGGTTCTGAGAGCCTCCTTCGGGTGGTACAAGGAGTTCTTCCTCGATTCCTTTGGCCACCCAATGGCGGAGCTCTCCAGGAGCTTCGGAGGGAGGGAGCCCTCTCTTTCAGCGAAGCTCTCAAAGAAGCTGCACGAGAGGCTGTTCAGAGAATACCTTCCGAGGTTCGGGCTGAGAGTTGAGGAGAGAGGATTCTCGATCGAGGAGCCGTGGCGCTCCATCCTCTTCCAGAGCTTCAACCTTCAGAGAATCTTCTGCTTGAGGGAGGATCCCGAAGACTTCGCAACTTCTTGCGGCGATGGTGGACTGATCGCTTTGACATTCAAGCCTGGAGGGGAGAAGCTCTACGATGCAGTGCTCCCTGCTCTCAACCCTCCTTCGGCTGAGTTCTTCGAAGTGATGCGCTTATCTTCATGCGGGGACAGCATCTGCGCTGAGCACGAGGCTGAGAAGATTCCGCTCTCCTTTGAGAAAGGTGGGAGGAAGTTCATTCTGGTGAGCAGCTTCGTGATATCGATGATAGCTGATAGGCTGATCGCGCTCGATATGGGAAGGCCTTCTCCTCCTGTTCTGCCGATATGGTACTCCCCCTATCAGGCTGCAGTCCTGAAGGTGGGGGACGCCTCTGCCAGCTATGTTCGGGATGTGGCAGAGGAAATAAGGGGAGCAGGGCTGACAAGAGTGTATGTGGACGACTCTCCCAGAAAGCTCGGAGAAAAGCTGAGAGAGTGGGGGATGAAGTGGACGCCCTTCATATTCATTGTTGGCGGGAAGGAGGAAGAGGCGGGCAACGTAGTTCTCAGGGTGAGGAAGTCTGGCCTCCAGCTCCCTGTTAAGAAGGAGGATGTAGAGAAAAAGGTGAGAGAGCTCCTGGAAGAGGAGCAGATGATGAGGCTGTTTTGAGTGAGGAACCGATGATCGGGTGAACCTCCCCTGATGCTCTCTTGGGAACCCTTCCCTACTTATTAAAGCGGTGATGCGGGAGCTTTCCTGCAATTGATGGGAAGAATACTCCGAGAAGCGCTATGCTGAGGCCGAGGATCTGAACCGCTTCAGGGGCTTTTCCATATGATGCCGACTGAATTGCGAGAACCCCTATGGGAACAAGATAGCTGATCATTGTTGCTCTCTCTATTCCTTCCTCCACAATGAGCCTGTTCCAGGATATGAACTGGAAGGCTCCTCCAGCGGTAGCGAGCCAGACGAGTTCGAGGACATGCATTGGCTGGAAGGGGGCGGGAGCTGGAGGCTTCTCCAGGAGTGCGAAGGGGAGCGATACAGCGCTCATTGCGAGGAATATCCCCGCATTGAATTCCACAGGATCAGCTTCTGGCTTTCTCTTATAGAGAACGCTATAGAGGGCCCAGAGGAAGGCATTGCTGAAGGAAAGGAGGACGCCGGATAGGCTGGATCCCGTGGAGAGGGGAACCGAATAGAGGGCAAAGCCAGACAGCGACAGCAGGGCTATCCAGAGCCTGCCCCTCTCTCCGTAGAGGAGCCTTCCGAGGATGATGGCGATGAACGGCATTGAATATCCCAGCACTATGGAGTCTCCAGGAGAAAGCAACTCGAGGCTCATCAGCCACAGGACTGTGCTCGCATAGATCAGGAGAGACATCGCTATTTGGAAAGAATCGACCCTGGGGATCCTCTTTAGCATGATTATAAGGAGAGCTGCTACAAAAGCCGATCGAGCGAATGTGAGGAAAAGAGGACCCGAGGCCGAGAGAAGATCCTTAGCTGCGAAGTTCAGCGGTATGCTGAAGAATACATAGAATGCCGCATATTTCCAGCTGCTCTTCACGGATCGATCTCCACCGAGAAAATAGCTTCAAGCATCAGAGTTTTTAAGGTAAGCAGCAATGCTTATCTCCTCGAGCATCGGATTTTTATCATAGGGTGCTCCCCATGCAGGAGAGGCCTGTGCAGAAGCTCTGGAGCAAGATAACCGATGTATATGAGGCAATTCTCAACCATCCATTCCTGAAGGGGCTGACCGACGGATCGCTGGATGAGAACGCCTTCAAGAGGTATGTAGTCCAGGACACTATCTACCTCAGGGGGTTTGCCAAGGCCCTCTCTGCCCTCTCGGCTAGGTCCCCCCGTGAAGAGTGGCAGAAGGCCTTCATCGAGGATGCGAAAGGGGTATACGATGTGGAGAAGAGCCTCCACGAGCTTTTCTTCAGCCAGTGGGGAATGAGCAGGGAGGATGTGGAAAAGACTCCGCCAAATCCCGTAAACGTTGCCTACGTCAACCACCTGCTCTCCTCCGCGCTGCTCAGAGATTTTCCGGTTGGAGTATCTGCTGTGCTGCCCTGCTACTGGATATACCTGGAGGTGGGGAAGTTCCTGGAGAGGAGGGGCTCCCCAAACGCGATTTACAGGAAGTGGATCGAGACCTATTCCACGGGGGAGTACGTGAAGATAGTTGAGAGGGTTCTCAATATAGCTGATGAGGTCCTCCGCGCAGCGGACGAGAGCGTGTGGAAAGAGGCCGAGGAGGCCTTCAGGCTCAGCTCGATATATGAGTACATGTTCTGGGATGCTGCATACAGGGGAGAGAGCTTTCCTTTTCCGCTGAGGGCTTCACGCTAAAAATTATAAATTGCGCCGTATGATAGAGAGAGCAGACGAGGTACACCGGTTTGTGCGGAATAATAGGGGTCACCTGTGCAGATTCCTGCTCAAAGAGCAGGGTCGCTGAGATAATCACCAACGGCCTCAGATCCCTCGAATACAGAGGTTATGACAGCGTGGGAATAGCTATAGTTGATGCTGATGAGGGGAGGATCACCGTAAAGAAGAGCGACGGAATGCTGGAGCAGGTAGCCAAAAGGTATGACTTCCCCAACACGCCTGGCCGCACGGGGATAGGACACACAAGATGGGCAACGCACGGAGCTCCAACGCAGATCAACGCACACCCCCAGGTGGACTGCAAGCAGGAAGTTGCAGTAGTCCACAACGGGATCATAAAGAACTTCCTGGAGCTGAAGAGGAGGCTCCAATCCTCAGGCCACATCTTCAGGAGCGAGACGGATACGGAAGTATTTGCTCACATGGTGGAGGAGCTCTCCAAGAGCTCCGATGTCTTCACTGCGTTCAAGAAAGCCGTTTCCATGCTTGAGGGGAGCTATGCTTTAGCGATGGTTGCCCTGAAGGAGCCCGACAAGATATTTTTCGCCAGGAAGGAGAGCCCGCTGATAGTTGGGTTATCAGATGGGATGAAGCTGATAGCGAGCGACATACCGGCCATGCTGGAGCACACGAACACCTTCATCCCCCTCCAGGACGGAGAAGTTGGCTGGATATCGCCGAGCGAGCTACACATAGAGAGCTTGAGCGGTGAGGAGGTTGATCTGGGAAAGAGGATAATCCGCGTTGACTGGAAGTCTGATATGGTCAAGAAGGGCGGATATCCGCACTTCATGATAAAGGAGATACACGAGCAGCCCCAGGTCCTGAGGAACACATATGAAGGCCTCATGAGCGACGATATTTTGGACAGGGCTGCTGACCTCCTGAGCAGGGGGGAGAGGATATTCGTAACTGCTGCGGGAACCAGCTACCACGCCTCCCTTCTCCTCAAGCTATACGCTGAAAAGCTTGCTAGGAGGATTGTCTATCCCTTCATAGCCTCTGAGTTCAGGACTGTGGAGCACCTTGCGGAGAAGGGGGATGTTATAATAGCCGTCAGCCAGAGCGGGGAGACTATAGACACGATGAAGGCGATGAGGGCCTTCAAGGCCAGGGGAGCAACAGCTGTAGCCATTACAAATGTAATGGGCAGCACCATAGGTAGGGAGGCGGACTTCACCATTCCCATGAGGGCCGGCCCGGAAATAGGAGTAGCTGCTACCAAGACTTTCCTCACTCAGGCGCTTGTGGCATCGCTGCTTTCCATAAAGCTGGCGATGAGGCTCGGAAGGATCGATGCAAGCGAGGGGAGGGAGATGATCGGTGCGCTCGGGGAGGCTGGGAGGATAGCTGGAGAGTCTATAGCTATGACGGAGGGGGCCTCGAAGGGCATGGCAGAAAGGATATATGCTTCTCAGAGCCTCTACTTCCTCGGCAGGGGGCTGGGAGTCCCCTTGGCGTATGAAGCCGCCCTCAAGCTGAAGGAGATCTCATACATACATGCAGAGGCATACCCTGCAGGAGAGTCAAAGCACGGGCCGATTGCGCTCGTTGAGAAGGACTTCCCCGTCTTCTTCATAGTTAGCGGCGATTCATTCGAGGAGATTGCGAGCAATGTTGCAGAGATGAATGCAAGGGGGGCCATGACGGTTGCGCTGGCTCCAGAGAGGCTCAGGGAGAAGCTTGGGGCGAGGGTGCTGTTCAGAGTTCCCGAGACCAGCCCCCTCCTGGAGCCCTACGCCCTCACCCCTCCTTTCCAGCTCCTAGCATACTACACCGCCGTTAGAAGGGGGTTCAATCCGGACAGGCCTAGAAACCTCGCAAAGACCGTGACCGTGGAGTGATGAAAAATGGTTTCAGTAGTATACGTCAGCGGTCTGGATTTGGAGAGCCTGTTCCCGCTCACGAAGAAGGAAAAGCCTGTTCCAAACATAACTGTTCTCGGGAAGCCTGTAGCTGTCTGGATCGCTCAAGCGGCGATGAGCGGAGGCTTCGAGGACATCGTTGTGGCTTATCCTTCAATTTCACAGCAGGTCAGGGCTTCCATAGGGGAGAGGGTTCTGCTCCTCGACTGCGCTGGAAAGCTTGCAGCAAGGTGCGCCTCCGAGGCCCTTCGTGAAGCCAAGGACGATGAGGTTGCCCTGATCGTAGGGAGCCATGTTTTCCCTCCGGACTTCCTGCGGAGCGCTGTGGATAGCTGGAAGGAGAGCGGAGGCGCTAGGCTCGCCGTTGTTGTTCCAGACCAGTCCCTCCAGGAGGAGAAGATCGAGAGGATCGGAGTAGAAGTCGAGTTCATTGGGAAGTATGTGAGGAGGGCCTCAATAATCAGGGAAGAAGCCTCGCCCTACACCTTCGCAGGCACCATAGTGGGGGAGAAGGAAGATCTCCTTTCGTTCTTCGAGGGCTCCGAGAGAGCAGCTGATGCAGTCCTGAGGGCCCTCAACTCTGGGAAGCCGTCATTCTACATCTACTCAGGGAGATACACCCCCCTCGCATCGCCGTGGAAGCTTCTGGAGCTGGTCAAGTCTCTGCTCAGCGAGAGCGAGGGAGTCTTCATAGGCCAGGACGCGAAGGTGAGCCCAACCGCCATATTAGAGGGCCCAGTAGTCGTAGAGAGCGGCGCCACAATAGATCACTACTCGGTTATAAAGGGGCCTGCATACATCTCGAAGGGGGCCTTCATTGGAGCCCACACCCTTCTGAGGAGCGGGGTTTCCGTAGAGCCCTATGCAGTTATAGGAGCTGGCGTGGAGCTCAAGAGAAGCTACGTCGGCTCAAGAGCAACAATCGGCTCCAACTCAAATGTGACCGACAGCGTCATAGGGGAGAGGGCAACCCTGAGGCCAATGGTCGTCACTCTCAATTATGACTTGCAGGAGGCGAGAGCTAAGGGGGAGGCGTACAGGAAGAAAGGAGCCATAGTTGGGGAGGGGGCAATAATAAATGGGGGGAAGACCCTCAAGCCGGGCTCCGTCATAGAGCCGGAGCAGCTCTATCTCTGAATGCTTTTTTCCGGGAACCCGATCCTGCCTCAGAGCATTGTCCTGATCATGTCTTCGAAGCTCTCCCTCCTCCTAATCAGCTCCGCCTTCCCACTTTTCCTAACAATGACCTCCGCTGGTCTGGGCCTCAAATTGTAGTTGGAGCTCATGGAGAATCCATACGCCCCCGCATTCATGACGGCAATGATGTCGCCTTCTTCAACTGGAGGGAGGCTGATGCCTCTAGCTATGACGTCGCCGCTCTCACAGTAGTTCCCCACGACGTCCGCCTCTACGGCTCCACCCTCCCTGATCCTTGCGGGAACTACCTCATGATGAGCTCCGTACAGCGCGGGCCTTATGAGGTGACCCATTCCGCTGTCCACTCCTATGAAGCAGCGCTTCCCGCCCTCGCTATGAACCCTCTTCACATCAACCACTCTGGCGAGCAGGATACCAGCCTCCGCTATGAGGTACCTTCCGGGCTCAGTGAAGAGTTCCACATCCCTCCCAGATCTGCTCGTGAAATCCTCCATGAGAAGAGAGAGCTCTCTCCCAAGCTCCTCAATGCTGAGGGAGGGGTCTCCCTTCCTGTAGCTTATGCCGAAGCCTCCCCCAATATCTATGAAATCAACGGTCTCTATCCTCTCGGCCAGCTCAAGAAGATCTCGGAGCGCTCTGGCATGGAGCCTGTGGTCAGCTATCCCGGAACCCATGTGGGTGTGCAGGCCCTTCACGGTGATCCCGAGTTCTCTGGAAAGCTCGAGGGCTGCCTCCAGATCATATATGCTGATCCCGAACTTCGTTGCTCCTCCTGTGACGAGGAAGGAGTGGTACCCTTCCCCGTACCCTAGGTTCAGCCTGAGAGACACCTCTCCATTTCCGCGCAACAAAGCATATCTCTTCAGCTGCGAAAGAGAGTCTATGTTCACCAAAGCTCCCGCTTCCTCAGCGATCTTCATGTCCTCCCTGCTGACGCTGCTGCCCGTGAACAGGATGGAGCCCGGCTGGAATCCCGCCATCCTGCCGAGGAGGACTTCGTATGGGGATACTGCATCGAGGCCGGAGCCGAGAGATCTGAAGAGCCTGAGGATGTGGAGATTGGAGTTGGCCTTTGCGGCATAGAGAATCCTGAAGCGCCTGTAGCTGAAGGAGCCAGCCAGTCTGGCGAAGTTCCTCTCTACTGTCTCCTCATCATACACGTAGAGAGGAGTCCCGAACTCCCTCGCGAGTTCCTCTGCCGATATGCCCCCTACGGTCAGGATCCCTCCTTCCCTGCCTATTCCCACAGACTGCTCACTCCGAACTGATAAATACTCCTCACGGTTTTAATACCTAGTGTCAGGGGTATGTTTCATTGAGCAGCTGTCCAGGGAAGATCGTTTTCGTTGGTCTCGGTCTCCAAGAGGGACACATAACCAGTGAGGCTGCTGAGAAGCTGAGGAAGGCAGAGAAGGTTTTCTATGAGGGATACACGAGCTTCTACTATCCGGATGTTGCCGAGGCGCTGGAGAGGATTGGGGTGGAAAAGGGGAGGATAGTGAAGCTTTCGAGGAGGGATCTGGAAGACAGATCTGGAGAAGCTCTCATGAGGGAAGCAGCAGAGGGGAAGACTGTTGCACTTGCAACGGTTGGAGATCCTTTCATAGCGACCACGCATTCAGTGCTAAGAACCTCCTTCTTGAAGATGGGATGCAGGGTCGAGTATGTGCCCTCGGTGAACATATTCTCATACTCCGTATCTGCTACAGGGCTCTTCTCCTACAAGTTCGGGGAGAGCGCGACCATTGTCTACTCGAGGGACGGAATCTTCTCGACATACCCCTACCTGGTGATGGCCGAGAACCTGAAGAGAGGGCTCCACACCTTTTTCTTCCTCGATATAGATGAGAGGCTGGGCCCCCTTAATGCAAGGGATGCTGTGAGGCTGCTGATCGAAGCAGAGGAGAGAGAGGGGATGGGCGCGTTCAGCGAGGACAGGGAAGTCATAGTCATAGAGAGGGCTGCCTGGCCGGACGAGAGGATAATACTGGCTGAAGCCTCAGCCATCATGGAGAAGGATCTCAGGCCTCCCCACTCCTTGATAGTCCCAGGGAAGCTCCACTTTGCTGAGAGAGATTCCATAGAGGTGTTCAGAGGATGAGCGACGCGTGTGAGAAGGCATCGCTCTACATCCCCATGGTCGAAGATGCACTGAAGCAGGTCGAGAGGGGCTCTTTTTCCTTGGAAGAAGATGAAAGGAAGCTCATCGAGCTCTCCTCCCTATACCTGGAAGATGCGAAGTACTACTTCCAGAGAGGCGACTGCAGCACAGCAATTGCAGCTGTATCCTACGCAGAGGGGCTTCTGGACTCTCTGGCAATACGGGGAAAGATCAAGATAGAGTGGAAGAGGGAGAGGCCCAAGAGAGTCGTCGTTGCTGGGACATTCGACATCCTCCATCCAGGGCACTTGCACTTCATTAAGTCAGCTGCGAAGCTGGGGGAGGTCTACGTCGTAGTTTCGAGGGATGAGAACTCGAAGAAGGCGAAGGGTAGGGAGACGATCTTCCCGGAGCGCTCCAGGCTGGAGATGGTCAGATCCTTGAAGTGGGTCAGAGACGCAGTTCTCGGCGACAGGAGCGATTTCCTCAAGCCCATTGTCGAGCTTTCCCCCGACATAATCGTTTTGGGCCCAGACCAGAAGGTCAGAGAGGAGGAGCTCAAGAGGGAGCTCGAAAAGAGGGGGTTGAAGAATGTGGAGGTCATCAGGCTTGAGAGGAGGGAAACGGGAGTGACCCCGAACAGCACCACCTCCATAATTCTCGAAATTATGAAGAAGTTCTGCATGCCTCCGCAGGCTGGAGAGGAGAAGTAGTCCTCAAAGGATCTTCATCACAAACGGCTCTCCCTTCTTCCCCTCAACCGCTGCTCTGACCCCGAGGACCTTCTCTACCACAGAAGCGTTTGTAAGAGCATGCTCAGTCAGCGCTGCTCCACCGACCTCGCTCCCCCTTCCAGCCAGAGCAGCGATCGGGATGATCATGTCCGACATGTGCCTGTCGAGGGCCATATCCGTGCGGAGGTCTTCGATGAGCCTCTGCGCCGCTTCCCTCCCGACAAGCTCCGCCCTCTTCCCCCTTTCGCCGAGAGAGTCAGCCCCCAGGATCGAGCTCTCTGTGTATGCAGCAATGCTCACAGAGGAGCCTGGATCGAGAGATCTGAGAGGAGAGGAATCGTCTTCAATGAGGGTTGAGATCTCGGAACCGCGGAATTCTCGGGAGAGGACCTCCTGCGCGCTGCCAGCCTGCCTCTCTGCAACGTGTCTCGGGAGGTTGTGCGCAACGCTCCTTATTTCGAACCTCTCTATCCTCCCCCTCCTGAGCAGCCTGAATGGCTTCAGAGATCCGGGGGGATCCTCTATTGTAAGCCTCACCGCCCCCCCTCCCCTTGGATAGTAGCCTCTTCTGAGTATCTCGAATGAAAATTTGAAGCCTACAATCTCAGCTGTTTTCGCAACAACGGAGGCGAAGTAGTCAGAAGTTGGGCTCCACGGGACATCCGTTCCCCCAACAATCTCGAAGCTCGTCCTTCCGGGCAGGAAGGGGAGCACGGGAAGGAGGGCCTGAGCTATGAGCGTTACGCTGCCCGCCGTCCCAACATCTATCTTGAAGGAACCCGCCCTCAGCCTCCCGGGAAAGAATGAGAGCTCGGTGCTTCCCAGTGATGCTCCTACAGCTTCTCCTCCCGATATCATGGCAACTGCCTTCACTGCGGAGAGGTGCTGGTGCTGCAGGCCGGGATTCCTCCTCTTCGCCCTTATGTTGACTATCTTCACGGGCCTCCCCGTGACGGCGGAGAGGGCCAGGGAAGTCCTCACTATCTGCCCCCCGCCTTCTCCAAAGCTGCCGTCGATGACCACGGGCTGCATGATGAGTACCTCCAATGCAGTTCTTTCAGGAACAGTATATCAAGCTGCAGCTCATAGCGAAAATCTGAGAATTGGGAAGCATAGTTCTTTTTTTCGCTTCTCTCGGTCTGCCAGACGAAAGGCTTCAGGAGATCCACCTGCCTATGGAGGAAAGAGCCACCGCCGCAATCAGCGCCAGCTCCCCCAGTTCCCTGAGGGCGGGATCCTCCAAAATAACTTCCACGGCCTTCTCATTGAAGCGGCACGGAGGTTGCTCAGGAACATCTATAGGCTTCTTGGTTACATAGGCGAAGCAGCTCTCCCCGCTGTATCTGCTCAAGAACTCCTCGATATCTTTGACCTGCTTCCTCACCAGCAGCCTCCTCAGAACCTCAAGCCGCTTGTTCCTGAGGGAGTCGCCGGCTTCATTAGCTCTGACGGCTTCTTCGGCAGCCTTAGCAGCATGCGCGCACGATGCTATAAGGGCAGAAGGCAGCTCGGCTTCGAGAACTGTTATCTCCGGAGGGATGCTGAGTCTATCCCTCGAAATGGTGAAGAATAGCGCGGAAGACATGCTGGGATATATAGGCACATTGGCGCAAGAGGAGTTCTGGGTCATTTCTGCCTCTTTTCCCCCACGATGAGGTTAAGTATCCTCCTTATTTTCTCCTGATCGAGGCCGACCTTCTGGGAGAGATCCCTCGATATCCCCTCCACATCCACAGATGTCCTGCTTGTTATCCTGTACTCAGCTTCAACTAGAGTCTGAACCGTCTCCCTCTTCTCCCAAGGAAAGATTATCCACTTGTCTGTCTGGCCATAGTAGAAGTCCGGAACGATCACGCTCCACGGCTTCGTATAGAGGGATGCCGTCTTTATGAGCTTGGGACCGTAGAGGCTAACAGCCCCCAGAGCTACCTGGAGGCTCTTTCCTGTATCAGCAACGTCGTCCACTATGAGCACGTTCTTGTCCTTTACGTCGCAGACCAGCGGCTGCGTTATCACTGGGCGCTCGCTCCTCTCCTCTACCCCCCTGTAGAACTTTATCTCGAGGGCCCCAACCTCCTTCACATCGAGAAGATCGCTCAGCATTCTCGCAGGGATCCACCCTCCCCGCAACACCCCAACGATGACCTGCGGGGTGAAGCCCGAGGAAAAGATCTTTTCAGCAATGGTGAGAGAGGCTTCCTCTATATCGTCCCATCGAAGGGTGAGGAACCTGTCGCTTTTCGAATCTTCGCTGGACAATCCTCATCCCCCGTGGCTTATGGGCACTATCGTCACAACGTCATTTTCCTTAAGCGGAGCATCGTCGCCGTAGATGAGGGAGTCGACCCCATTTATCAGAAAAACGTACTTTCCGCTGGGCTTTCTGTCGAGATCTAGGAGGTCTGAAGCCTTCGAGGAGAGAAGGTTGAGCACTTCGCTGAGGCTTCTGCCAGGAACTTCCAGGCTCTCACCGCCAAAGATCTCCTTGAGCTGCCCTACAAATATCACCTTGGGCAAAAGGCAGACACCGCTCTCTCAAGCTGTTGCTGCTTCCTTCTTCTTGCTTATCTTCACCAGCCTGGTCACATAGCCGGCTATCCTGTTCTGGACTCTCTTGCTCGGTATATCGACAAGCTTCCTGACGAGCTCCTTGTTCTTCTCGAAGCTGTCCGTAAAGAGGCTTGGGTACATTGAGATCAGCCTTCTCGCTGTCCTCTTTACCATTGCGGTCCTCACTTTACCCATCTATAACATCCCCGCTTTCACTTTTATGAAAGAAAATAGGTTTTGGAGCGATTATAAAATTTGCCTCGGCGGTTTTCTTTGAAGACCTGCTGCGTGGCTCTATGCGGGAGGCCCGGGAGCTGCGCAGGACAGCGCTCTTCAGATAGAGCAGCTCTCCCCTCCGCTTTTCAAATCCACTCTGGGGAGCTCAACGCCTTCCAGTTCAGATGGCTTGACCAGGTGCCTTACCCTACCCTCCATTGGAGAGATGGGGGAAGGCAGGGGATCCCTCTTAAGCGCCACCTCTTCCTTCTCCAAGCCTTCCGCTGCCCTGTATCCGCACTTCGGGCACCTGTATCCTTTCCCTCTCCCTGCGCTCTCCATTTTAGCTCCGCATCTTGGGCACCTTGGATTCCTGAATATCTTCAGCTCCGAGAGCTCCAGGATCCACAGCTTCTCAGCTTCAAATATGAGCCCTCCTTCTCCTTTCGAATCCACAGCTCCCCCCAGCACCCTGATCCTGTCTCCCTTCCTGAGCGCTGAGGCTACTCTGTTCATCGGATAAGTCTCGCTGTAGAAGGAAACAGCTATCTCGCCGCTGTCATCTTCGATGTTCAAGAATACGTGGCCCCCCTTTCTCACCTCGGGACTGCTGCTCACTCTCCCTTCTATCAGTCCTGTCCTGTAAGCCTTGAGCTCCTCTATCTTCCTGGGAAACCTGTGAGGATCTGTGTGCTGGTTTGTCCTGAATATGCACCAGGAGGAAGGCTTCTCCATGTATGGGAGGATTGATGAGAAAGCTTCAACTATCTCCTTCGGATCTGTCCCCCTTATCCCTATGAGCACAGGATCCGGCCCCCTTGGGACGGCGACGACTCTCCTCCTCTTCCTGCTTACATTGTTGAAGAGGGAGGGGAAGCTGAGCAGTACCTCTGCGGCCCTCTCCTCATCGATGATCCTCTCCCCTTCAGCATCAAGGGACCTGTAGGCCAGGAGCTCGAATGTGGACTCCGATCCGGAGAAAGCGTAGCCCAAAGCAGAGAGCGAGCCTACCAGGCTCCTCTCGCCAGCAGCGATCATTCCTCCGATCTCCTCAGCAACTTCGAGGGCGACTTTCCTGGGGACGAGATCTGAAAGGGATCTGCGGTAGAGCTCCACGGCCCTCTCTATATTCTGGGCGGAGTCCAGGTCGAGGATGAATGCTGAGCCCTTTCCATCGAAGCTGTATATGCCGGAGAGCTCCTCCACGGCCCTCTCCACGAGGCTTTCGCTTAGATCCCCCTCTGTAATGAGCGATACTGCCGCGTTCCCCCTCGTCTTGAACGGGACGTTTGGGTTGAGCCTGACGAGAATCGGCCCGGACTTCAGCCTGAAATCTATGCCGTAGGACTTGAGAAGCTTGATTAAAAAAACTGTGAAGTGAGTAGTGCAGCCGGAGAAATTCGAATCGAAGCCGTCCAGGCCCACAGCTAGCTTCTTCACTTCTTCTTGAGCTCCTTCCCTTCGACGATTATCATTGTGAGCGTGGACCTGACTTTGGGCAGCTTTCTTATCTGAGAGGCCACGACCTCCTTAAGCCTGTCCATAGTTTCCGCTTCTACCTTGACGATCACATCATATACTCCGTATACTACGTAAGCTTCAGTTACCTCCTTCACCTTGGATATCTCGTTGAATACTTCTTCCTCACTCCCAATTTCAGCATTTATTAGTACAATGGCTGAGGGCATTTAGTTTCCCACCAAATATATAATCAAGCACTTACCATATATAAAAGTACCGTTTGTTTTTCTTTCATTTTTCGATCCTCACGGCTGCTCCCCTGTTTCTCGCCTTAGTGATGATGACCTCCGCATCTATCCCCTCCCTCTTCAGCCGCCGGCGGATCTCAGCCAGAAGCGCTTCCCTCCTCTCTTCCAAAGAGAAGCCGTAGGCAAGGGGCCCCCAGCTGCTCTGTCCTGTCCCGAGGGCGCCGGCGGCCTTCAGAACGTCAACAGATGCTCGGGTCTGCTCGCCGGAGAAGCGGCCCCCCTGATATCTCTCGAAGTACTCTCCCATCAGGTTCTGAATCCCCTCGATCCCTCTGGAGAAAAGCCCAAGGTTTCTTCCCAGCGCTCCGTGCAGCAGCATTACCAAATTCCTGTGCAGCTGGCCCTGATCGAAGTCTGGGAGCTCGGGGGAGAGCATGAAGCTCTCCTCCTCCTCCCTCACCCTCCTGCCGCCCTTCGGTACAATGAGGACGGCTATCCACTCCTTGGGGATGGGGATGCGCGAGATCAGCGGGGGGAGATCTCTTGGGCTATTGGGGGGAGAAAGCTTCATTCCCTCTCTCCACGCCCTCCCGCCGTCCACTATCAGCCCTCCGAACCTGAATGCATGGATTCCAATTCCCGAGACCGTCCCCCTCTCAGCTGCAACGGCTATTTCCCTGTAGCTGAGCCTCTTCCTGCAGTAGATGCTCGCCCCCAGGCCGGCGGACATAGCTATTTGAGTCGTGGATCCAGCTCCAACATGTCTTGGAGGAGATGAGAGGACCTGAGCTCCAAGCTCGGCCTCACTGCCGCATATGGCCGAGATCAAACTTCTGAGCTCATCTGGAGCTGATCCCTCTGGAGCAATGCGGACGAGCGTCCTCGGCTCCTCGAGGTATATGCCGACGCTGCCGTAGGCCCTGGACTCATTCAGTATGCTGTAGAAGCCGAGGTGCAGCCTGCTCCCTGCCTCAACTGTTACCCTCATCTTCGGTCCCCTTCCATCAAATTCTTAATGATCTCCCTCTCGATTCTTTCCAGTTCTTCGGCATCCTTTGCCTCCGCATATTTATGCAGGAGCTCCTCGTTGAAGGTAAAAAAGTTCTCCCCCCATTTGAACTTAGACATGATCTCCTCTGCCCTCTCCCAGCACCCCAGGATTGCAAGGGCGGCCGCAACTGCCTCTGCGCTGCTTAGCCTGAAAGCCTTTGCGTAGTTCACCGGGTTTGAGGCCATCAGAAAGGGGAGCCTCCTCCTCACAGCTCTTGTGCGGACAGAAACCAACTTCTCGTCCTCCTCTAGAACATTCCAAGATCTGTCCACGACGATGATGCTCTCCGCCTCTCTGCTGTCAGACCTCGAGATCGGAGAAGATGCATAGGGGTCGAGCAATATTCCCCTCGCTCTGTTGAGCTTCCTCTCTCCTATTCGCTCTGCAAGGCCCAGCCTGTACAGCTTGACTCCCGTGCTCGCCGATGGGGAGTCCTCCGAGATTCTGACGACGAACAGCTTTATCTTGCTGCAGTCCACAGAGCTCATCTCTCCTCCCTGCGAGATCGAGATCTCTCCGCCGAGATCCTCTTCGCTATGCCTTCGAAGCTGCCGGGCTCCTGGGATTTCTTCGGTCTTCCAACCGGGAATATGTAGAGCGGCTGAGCTGAGCATCCGGCGAGCTCTCTGACTGAGCTGTCGTCGAAAGCGCCAACAGCCACAGTCCCCAGCCCTAGAGCGGTTGCCATAAGGTATATGTTCTGCCCAGAGTGCCCCGCTTCGAAGTGCACGTACCTGTATCCCCTCTCCCCATAGTAGGAAACCGTCCTCTCGTATTCAGCAAATATTGCTATGGAGATGGGGGCTGACAGGATGAACCTCTGCCCGAACGATGCCAAAGCGAGTCTCCTCCTCTCATCTCCCTCCTTTACGAGCACGAGAGCATGCTCCTCCGGTATGTATCTGTACACGCCTGTTGGAGCTTCCGGTGCTTCCGCCATCGCCTTCTCCCCAATGAATATGTAGAGCTCGAGCGGGTATGTTGCTCCAGCGCTCGGCGCCGTCCTCCTGAACCCGTTTTCCTCAATGATTCCGCCGGCCGCCCAAAGGAGCATCGAGACTTCCTCGATATTTAGGGGATCCTCCCTGAAGCTCCTCACGCTCCTTCTTCTGAGCATCGCTTCTTCCAAGCTGAGGGATGATATCTTCCTCGGAGGAGGAAGCTCTATTCTCTTCAAAAGGCAGCGCCTCCTTCAAGATGTGAAGCTTTGAAGCCAAAAGTGGTGGACCGGCCGGGACTTGAACCCGGGACCTCTGCCGTGCGAGGGCAGCGCTCTTCCAGCTGAGCTACCGGCCCCCTCTGATTAAATAGTTCCCTCTAGGTTAAAAAATGTGTTGCAGAAGAGCTCTTCTTCCCTGCGAAACTCGTCCACAACTTCAATTTGAGCGGAGATATTTGGAAGCAGCAGTCAAAGCTAGATCCTGACCCTCCCCATGGTTTCCAGAGCCTCAACTGTCCAGAGAGCTATCACTTTCGCCAGCGCTGCAGCAGCGAACTCATGGGACACTTCGATCTGGTGGACCTTTCTGTAAGCTCTCTGCGCAAGCTGGGCATCTATCCTGTTGAGTATGGAGGGGATGAGCGCTGAGATTGCATCATCGAGCCTGATCCTGCCGCCTCTCTGCTTCGACAGAGACTCGAGCATGTCCATGTCTTCGCTCCTCAGAACTACATCCTTCTCCCTCCCCTTTCCTTCCTCCTTGGCTATCTCCCAATAGGCAAAGAGCAGCTCGTAGTCTGCTCCGAGCTTTCCAGTAGCAAGAAGGGGGAGCCTGGACATGGTGCTTCACTTGTATTTTTCCTGTAGCGCTATTATAGTTTTTCAGGGAACAGTTATTAATCCTCAATATCTTGAAGTAGGAGCTCGAGCAGTGAAGTTCAGAAGCTTCCTGCAGGATAGAGGCGGGCGAAGCGAAATGCAGCAGAATGCTCGAAGGGAGCTGGTTCTCCTCGTAGTTTTCCTCGGAGTAATGATGTCGGCAATAGACAGCACCATTGTAGTTTTAGCCATCCCAACAATTGTGGATGAGCTTCACAGCAACCTGGAGATGGCTGGATGGGTAATAATGGTCTACATCATCGTGATCGCTGCCTTGAGCGCCCAGATGGGGAGGCTCGGAGACAACATTGGAAGGTCGAAGATATACAATCTAGGCTTCCTGATATTCACGGCAGGCTCTGCCCTCTGCGGAGCCTCTCCAAACATGGAGGCCCTGATAGCATTCAGAGCGCTGCAGGCGCTTGGAGGAGCAATGATGCAGTCCACCTCTGGAGCCGTTATCGCCGATTACTACCCTCCGAACCTCAGAGGGAGGGCTTTCGGGTACACGTCGATAGGCTGGAACATAGGCTCCACTCTCGGCATTGTGCTCGGCGGATTCATAACGACGGCCTTGGGATGGAGGTTCATTTTCTATATAAATGTGCCGATTGGAATAGCAGCGTTCGCCCTCGGAGCTAAGTACATAAAGTCGTATGCTACGGTCAGGAGGAAGTTCGATCTGCTCGGGACGCTGCTCATGACGGCCTCTCTCGTCCTGATCTCGCTCGGGAGCACTGAAGCAGCAGGGGCTGGGATGAATATTGAAGCAGCCTCACTCGTCGCTCTGGGGGTCTCTCTGTTCGCAGTTATGCTTTTTTATGTAGAGCCGAGGCAGGAAATGCCTATAATCGACCTGAAGGCCTTCAGGAACAGGCTGCTGACTGCGGCGATACTCGCATCCTTCTTCCAGAGCATGGGCTACATTTCCATCTCGTTCATAATGACGATGTATCTCCAGGGAGTAAGGGGGCTCACCCCCTTCCAGACCTCTTTGCTCCTCGTGCCCGGATATTTGATCGCCAGCGCCATTTCTCCCTTTTCAGGAAGGCTCTCGGACAGGATAGGCTCCAGGATACCCGCAACTCTTGGGATAGGGATGATGATGGCCAGCGTTGCGATATACATAGCGGTCCTCACTCCGAACACTCCCCTCTCTTTCATAGTCGTCTCATCGATGATCGGGGGTATAGGATCCGCTCTCTTCTATCCAGCAAACAACAGCGCGATAATGGCCAATGCATCTAGAGGGTACTACGGAGGAGCAAGCGGAATACAGAGGACCCTCGGGAATGTTGGGATGCTGCTGAGCTACGTCCTCGCGATAGGGGTCTCCTCCCTATCCCTGCCGAGAGAGCTTGCATTCAAAATCTTCATGGGGACGAGCAGCGTTGTTGGCGGCCTTGCAGCTGGATTCCTCGTAGGGATAAAGGCTGCGTTTGGAGCTTCCATGCTCGTTCTTCTCATAGCCTTTGCCCTATCAGCTGTGAGGGGGGAGGAGCACAGGGCCGCGGAGTGATGTTCCGAAGCGGTGAGAGGCTCCAGAGCAGAGAATATTTAAAATTATAATTAATATTATTCGATAATTGATTCTGCTGAAATGCCGGTTTCCCACAAGAAAGGGGTGAAATAATTTATATTCAACTTCATCTAAACCCCCTTTCCAAAAACGGAGGTCGCATGTATGGATTCAAAAGCTCAGCTTATAATCGTAGCAGTCGTCGCTTTGCTCATTGGAGTTGCAGTAGGATATGTTGCTAAGCCCTCGAGCAGTCCGAGCTCCACCGGCACAACTGCTCAGCAGGCAAAGCAGACTACGGTCATACAGATCGGGGGGCTGTTTCCCCTGAGCGGAGACCTGCAGACATTCGGGCAGCAGAACAGCCTGGCACTGCAGATGGCAGCATCGGACATTAACTCGTTCTTCAATGCCTCCGGCATTCCCTATCAAGTCAAGGTCATCATAGAGGATACGCAGACAAACCCAGATGTTGCCCTCCAGAAGCTCCAGAGCCTCTATTCGCAGGGAGTTAAATTTGTCGCAGGCCCAATGGCCAGCTCCGAAGTTAAGAACCTCATGGGATTCGCGAATTCTAATCACATCCTGATCTTCAGCCCGTCCAGCACGTCTCCAGCCCTCGCTGTACCAAACGACCTCATATTCAGGCTCGTAGTCGACGACAGGATGCAGGGGGAAGCGCTAGCGCAGCTGGCCAACCACTTCGGCCTCAAGCATGTGGTAGTTGTGTGGAGAGGGGATGACTGGGGAGACAACCTAGCAAACTCCACGCTCGCCAATCTCGCATCCCTCGGCATAGATGCCATCAGCGGGCCGAGATATTCTACTCAGGCCAGCGACTACACGTCTGAGGTCAATCAGCTGGCGAGCACCGTTAGCTCCCTCATTAGCAAGTACGGAGCGTCGAGCGTCGGAGTAATCCTGATATCCTTCGAGGAGGGGGTCCAGTTCATGGATCAGGCGAGCCAATATTCCTCTCTCTCCAGCGTGAGGTGGATAGGGACAGACGGCATAGCTAAATCAGGAAAGCTGATTGGAGATCCAGTTGCTGCAGCCTTCGCCGTTAAGACCAACTTCACTGCAACCATATCCGGAACGCTCCCCAATCCGAAGTACGATGCCCTGACCAATAGGTTCGTTCAGCAGCTCGGGACGGAGCCCATAACCTATGCATACAACACATATGACATCGCATGGATACTCGCTCTCTCCATAGTTACCGCCGGAGAGTACAATCCGGATAAGGTGGTGAAGGTTCTCCCGACCATAGCTTCTGACTTCTATGGAGTCACGGGATG
Organism: Fervidicoccus sp. SLHALR4; assembly: GCF_058692745.1. Classification (NCBI taxonomy): domain Archaea; kingdom Thermoproteati; phylum Thermoproteota; class Thermoprotei; order Fervidicoccales; family Fervidicoccaceae; genus Fervidicoccus; species Fervidicoccus sp. SLHALR4. The sequence goes on from NZ_CP182483.1 coordinate 405,646, forward strand.
GACCCAGCTGAATCAAAACGGTGACAGGGCGTTTGCGAACTACTTCATCTACGGAGTGGCGAAGGAGGCGAACCAGTACCAGTGGGTATATGCAGGGATGTACGATACAGCAACGAAAGCGTTCATTTTCAGCTGAACTGGAAGCTGGGAGAAAGCAATATAATCCACTTATAATTGAACTTTTTAATCATTCCTCGGCAGGAGGCTCTCAGATGCTCTCTCCGCAGCTCATGAACGCAGTTACATACTGCTCGATACTCTCCCTCATCAGCCTGGGCCTCTCGCTCACATACGCGATAACCAGAGTTCCGAACTTCGCTCAGGCGAGCTTCGCTGTTCTCGGCGCCTATATAGCATGGAGCTCGGTCTCCCTGAGCAGGATCGATGCTGTCAGAGCAACAGCTTCGTTGTCTCCCGATCCCCAGAAGATCAACGCCGCCGTCTACAGCTACACTATACCTCCGGCAGTTTATCTGGAGTTCATTATCCTGTCCTTCCTCATCGTGGGGGCTGCTGCGGTGATGCAATACGTTTTGATCCTCAGGCCCCTGAAGATGAGGGGAGGGAGTCCCACAGTTCTCATGATAGCGACGATAGCCGTTGACATGCTCCTCTTCTCCCTCCTGAACATATATGTAGACAGCATGTCCTCCTACCTCCTCTCCTCCGTTTCCTCACTTTCAAGCAGATTGGGGTACAGCATTCCTCTCCGTCTGGATGCCAGGGACTTCACGTTCTACAGCTTCGACCTTATGGGAAGCAATGGGATCCAGAGGGCAGTCATAATCTCCCCCCTCCTCCTGCTATCGGTCCTGGCATCGCTCGAAATCCTGCTGAAGAGAACCAAGTTCGGCATAGCCCTCAGAGCCGTCGTTGAGAATCCGAACCTCGCGGGAGTAATAGGGATCAATGTCGAGCTCGCAAATGTGTTCGCCTGGTTCATATCTGGGGGGATCTCTGGAATGGCCGGATCCCTCATACCGCTGAAGTTCTATACGAACACATCGATAGGGATGACGCTGATCGTGAGCATATTCGCATCGAGCATATTGGGAGGAATAGGTTCTCTCTACGGCTCCATAATCGGGGCTTTCGTTGTGGGGACGAGCGAGACCGTTCTGCTTGGGTACATAACCCAGGCAACGGGGATCAGCTCCGCCTACAGACCTGTCATCCCCCTTTTGATAATGACCTTGGTCCTCCTGCTTTTTCCAAAGGGCATAGCGGGAATAGAGCTCAAAGCATTGAAGAGGAGGCTGAAGTAGATGGCCAGCGAGGCTCTCCAGCTGCTCCTGACAATTGCTTCCACGGGTTTCATCTACCTCATCGTTGTAGTCAGCCTGAACATTGAGGCCGGATACATGGGCCTTCCCAACTTCGGCAAGATGCTCGCCGTGATATCCGGAGCCCTCTTCACTGCGTGGTTCTCCCCAAGGCTGGGCGTTCTCCTCTACAATCTGGCCCACCCTGATTCCCCGCTCACGGTGAATAACTATGTGTTGCAGAGCAACTCCATCGCTGTTGTTCTCGATCCCTGGCTCGCGCATTCTCCTGCGAATGCTGCTCTTTTATTCACTGCTGCCCTTCTCCTCTCTGCAGTTATCGGCGGGATCATAGGGCTCATAAGCGTGATTCCCTCTGTAAGGCTGAGGGAGGACTACCTCGGCATAACCCTGCTGGCTATGGCCGAAACAGCTAGGGTCATAGGATACAACTACGAGCCGATCGCTGGGGGGACGTCTGGAGTCCAGGTTCCAGATCCTTTCTACGGCTTCGGAGACAACAGATACGTCTACTACACATTAGTGCTGGCCCTTGTCTCGCTCCTCGTCTTCCTCTTCTCCAGGAAGATGCTGAACTCTCCATTCGGGAGAGCTTTGAAGGCAATGAGGGAGAACGAGGACTCTGCTAATGCGCTGGGAAAGGATATCGTGAAGAGCAGGGCAACTGTTATCTTCATAGGCTCCGCCACAGCGGCTCTGGCAGGGAGCCTTTACGCCTACTACACGATAGGAGTGATAGCTACAGCTTACGACAGATTTTCCTGGACCTTCTGGCCATGGGTCATGATGATGCTCGGGGGGATGGGCACAGACTTCGGCCCGCTGGTTGGGACCTTTGCATTCGTCACTGCGAGGACTCTCATCTTCACATACAAGCAACAGCTGTCCGGCTTCCTTCCCTTCAACGTAGCATGGCTTGACTACCTCCTCCTCAGCGCTTCAATAATAGCGATCCTTCTGATCAAGCCCAGCGGGCTGATGAGAGAGAAGCCTCTGATCTTCTACAGACCTGCTCCAGAGAGCAGAGCACAAAATGGAGAGAATAAATAGAAGGGTTTTTTCTGGAAGTGCCGCGGCCGGGATTCGAACCCGGGACCTCCGGATCTCTCAGGAGCGACCTATTCCCCTGATCTCCGTATGAGTCCGGCGCTCCAACCAGGCTGAGCTACCGCGGCACAGCCTCTGAAAAGTTTGTTTATTGAGATTAAAAAATTAACCTCATGAAAAGGAAAAATATGTGCTCTACTTGCTTTCAGCTTTCTTTCCTTCGTGGATAACTATCTTTTGACCTATCATCGTGTTGTTCGGTATCAGAACCAGGTTCCCGTCCTTCCTCTTCGCAGTTGTGAACAGCGACGCTATATCGGTCACTTCAACCTCGCTCTCTCCAGCAGCATCGATAATGTCGCCGATTTTGAAAGGCCTCGAGATGAGGACGAATATCCCTGCAACGGCCTGACCAAGGACCTGCTGAGTAGCATATCCGACGATCATGCCGATGAAGCCACCCAGGGCCACCCCAGCGGCGCCTCCAGCAGCGCTGCCACCGACTCCCGCTATAAGGGCAGCGATTCCAAGGATCCTCACCAAGCTCCTAACGGCCCCCGCTGCTGAGATCCCGTACTTTGGAAGCAGCATGGCATAGAACGCCTGAGCAGTGGATGAAACTATGAGCCAGCCCAAAATCAGCACGAGGACTGCGTTTACGTATGGATAATAGTCCTTAACTACCGCTATGTTTGAGAGCTGCGGGTATGTTGTAGATATTTCGGGAATCATCACGTTGAAGAAGTAGTTCACTATCGCCAGGATGATCGCAGAAATCACTATCTGACCTCCTCTCCACTTTAAAGGGGAGAGATCCCCTTCAGGGGCTCACAGGTTCCCCGCATCTGTTCGGGCTTACATCTGTCATATGCGGGGCAGTCGGGGTGGTCAGAGATCCCCCCATCTGCTTTAGGGCTTTCTTCTCGATGTTCATAACAGCTATAACATCTCTGTCAGCTTCAAATCCGCATATTGGACATTTCAATCTTCTGTAGCCAGATTCAACCATCCTTGAACCGCATATTGGGCACTCTGAAGATGTGTATGCTGGGTCTACGATGACAGTTCTAACTCCGTGCTTCTGCGCCTGCCAGTCTATCCAGTAGTCAAACCTTCTATACGACAGCATTATTGTTTTTATCCTATGATCTTTAGGCAGCTCCCTCAAGGACTCTATCAGTCCGTTCAGGTCTTCTCTGGCAACGGCATAGCTGTTCTGCTTAGCTATCGTAACAATCTCTAGGGAAGCCTTCTTTGCCCAGTCCTCAATGATGCTCCAAGCTTTTCTTTGGAAATACCTTATTCTGTCCAGAACGCCTTTCCTCCTTAGCCAAACTTTATTCTTCGCTGAGGAATATTTCCTCTGAAGATTTTCAGCAAGTTTCCTAAAGTAAACTGCTCTCTCGATAGGCGTTGCAACTTTTTCAATAGAAAATTTATTTCCGTAGTATATGTGCTTCTCGTTGACATCTACGGCTATGATTCCTCTAGGCTGGGCTGCCTCGGGCTTGGGAATTCTCTTATATATCATCAGGAACATCTTGTCATTCCTATAGATAAGCCTCGCTTCCCTGCTCTCAAATGCATCATACCTCCTGTCCCATCCGATAATCTTCAGCTTGAAGCCTCCGAGGACCTCTACATAACCATTCCTAATCCTGTAGCTTAGATTTGGAGTCAGCCACAACCTGAGAGTTCTAGCTCTAGGTATCCTTCCATTGGCGCCGTTGCCTAGATAGGATTTTACTATTGAGCGAGCTTCTCTATAACAATCTTGAGCTATCCTCGGTGGAAGTCTATAAGACTTCAGCTTCTCACTAAGAGCTTCGTGCGTCTTTGATATTGAAAGAACTCTATACCCTTTCTCAGTTTTAACAGTATTCTCGACAACCCATTTTATGGCATAATTGAGGGCATCCCTATACCTTTTCAACAATTCAATTGCTTCGGGCTCGGGGCTAACCCTCATCCTCACCGAGAGGGTTAGGAAACCTTCATAGCCCGACATGCTCACTCAACCCTATACTTTGATATGCTCACCTTTCTCAAGCACCTGGGACATGTAGCGTAGTACAAGTTTTTGCCTTTATAGTCCCAGACATATCCGCACCGAGGGCAGCGCAGCTTCATGGTTTTCACTAACTATTAACTACTAGCTAGAGATTTATAAGTTTTCCATTCCTGCTTAAAAAAGCGAGGTTTTCGCAGTCGTAAAGCTTGATCCTGCGAGAAAGTCAGGCAGCTATTTTCAGAAGCTCTTTCTCCTTCGAAGCCTCCTCGAGGACCAATCCTGCTGTTTCCTTCAGCCCCATCGAAATCAGAGCTCCAAGCAGAGAAACCCCAGAAAGGAGGAAGAGCATCCCTCTGATCCCAATGCTGTTTAACAGCATGGGCATCAGATATGTGCTCACAGCGGCCCCGGCCTTTCCTGAAGCTGAAGCGATCCCGTGGGCAGTGCTCCTGAATTTCGTTGGAAACAGCTCTGTGGGGAGAACGAAAGTTGTTTCGTTGGGACCGAAATTGATGAAGAAGAAGGAAACGCTGTATATCAGGAAAGCTAACTCCCTGGGTAAAGCTAATTCCTTCACCCTGCTGCCTTCAGCTACTATGGAGAGAGCGACAGCGGTGTAAATGGCTGCCATTGCAAGGAATCCCTGAATCTGAATCCTCTTTCTCCCCATGGAGTCCATCAGAAATGCCGCGAAGAAGTATCCGAAGCCCCCTACAAAGTAAGGTATCCCTGCCATCAGAATTTGAGATTGGAGAGAGGCTCTCTGGATTAAGCCTGAAACAATGAAGCCAGAGTATATTCCGGTGCCGTAAAATGCTACGTCCATCAGGAACCAGGTGGATGAAGCGATGAAGAGAGGCTCCCAGAAGCGCTTGAGAAAATCGGAGAACGTGTTTATGCTGTATTCGATCTTCACCTTTCTGCTCGTGAAATCCCCATCGCTTCCTCCGATAACCATCCTCAGGCCTCTGACAGCCTCTTCATGGTTCCTCGCGACCAGAAGCGAGTACCTCGGCGTCTCCGGTATTCTCCTTCTGAAAAAAACAACGCACATGGGAGGTAGCGCTCCAAGCCCCAGGAGAAGCCTCCAAGCAACCTCAGGAGAAAGGAAGGCTGTCAGCGTGTATGCGGCAAGCACAGCTGTTATTGCTCCTATTCCCTGCATGGAGAACACTAGGCCCACAAGCTTGCCTCTATCTCTCGCGTTGGAGTACTCGCTCATTATTGTAGCGCTGACGGGATAGTCTCCACCTATTCCTATTCCCAGAATAATCCTCGAAATCAGGAGAGATTCGAAGCTCCATGACAGGGAGCTCATGATGGCCCCTGCGATGAGTATCGCAAGTTCGACGCCATAGATCTTCTTCCTCCCGTAAATGTCTGCTATTCTCCCAAACAGAAGCTGCCCAAGAATGGCCGAGGCCAGAGAAGAGGAGCCTATCGCACCCATTTGATTGCCGGTCAAGTGTATCGAAGTCTGAGCGCTTCCAGAAAGTATCAGTATAACTACACCGATCACGAAGAGATCGTATGCATCTGTGAAGAATCCGAGGCCAGATACTATCATTACTTTCAGGTGCGCTAGATTCAGCCTGGCTCCATCGAGTTCATGAAAGAAGCTGCGCAAGCAGATCACTAAATTTCCGAATATAGAGCGGGATTTATATAATTATCTAAAAGAAAAAAAATAGATATATATAATTGACAAAAAAGTAAGTATATTACGTAAAAGCTCGGATCTGTTGATTGTGCTTTTTCTCTTTATCACCTGCTGCTCTCGTAAGAGGTATGTGCCCAATGAGAGCTCTTTTAGGCACCTCCGAGCCTTGCAACATCCGCTTTTTCCATGAGAACCGGCGGAAAAGATATATGATATGGGCGCTGATAGAAAAAGCGGTGGAGAGATTGGATGAAGGTTCCATTGACAGCGTGAGGGTTGTTGTTCTTGCAGATAATGTGGTTGGATTCAGGGGGAGGCTCCTGGGACAGCACGGAGCTTCCTACTTTCTCGAGGCCCGCTATGGAAGAGAAGTCAAGAGGGTGCTTATCGATACTGGGTGGAATGGGGAGGCCCTCCTCTTCAATATGAAGAGCCTGGAAATCGATCCAAGAAGCCTGGATGCGATAGTCCTTACACATGGGCACTGGGATCACACGGGCGGTCTCGTGAAGGTGCTCGAGAGCGCAGGCGGCAGGACGATCCCGATAATCATGCACCCCCTTGCTCTGAAGGCCTCCTTCGTCGCAGAGCCCTATCTCCGTCCCGTTGGAATCGTTTCCTTCCATGACTTGGGCGAGCTGAAGAGGTTGGGAGGCTATCCCATCGTAACGAAGGATCCCGTCAAAATAGCACCAGGCCTCTTCACGACGGGGGAAATAGAGAGGAAGAGCGACTTCGAGAGAGTCGAGGAAAGCTACATGTTCGTTGATGATGAGGGGAGGCTGAAGCACGATGAGCTCCTTGACGATATAGCCCTCGTTGTGAGGCTCAGGGATGGGATCGGCGTGATAACTGGCTGCGGACATGCGGGAGTAGTGAACATCCTCAGCAAGGCTGTTTCTCTCTCAGGGTCTAGGAAGATCAGGTTCCTGTTGGGAGGCTTCCATCTTGCAGAGGCGTCCGATGAGAGGATTTCGAAGACTATAGAGTCTCTTTCCTCCTTCGATATAGAAAGCATATATGCTGGGCACTGCACGGGGATGAAAGCGTTCTGTGAGCTTCAGAGGGCCTTCGGCTCCAAGTTCAAGCAGATCCATGTGGGAATGAGCATAGAGCTGTCCTCTTAGCTTCGAAGCACATAGGAAATGCGAAGCGAGAAGCTGAGGTCAATGGACTGCTCGCGTCATAAAGGTTTTTAAGTTTGTTCAGCTGCTGGAGCTGCTAGGACGATGCCAAGGGGTTGCATGCCTAAACCTCTAATCCCGCCTTAAAGACGGCAGAGCAGCCATCTGAGGCGGGCCTAGTGGTGCCCGTCAATGCAGCTCCCGATGAGTTGCTGAAAGAGATGAAGCGGCAGAGGGGGAAGCCAATGCTCAGAGATGCCGGGGTAGCTAAAAATAGCCTGAGAAGCTCAAATGATGAGCACGGGCGACTACTCGGATGAGAGAAGCATTCATAATATCCTATATGAAATGGATAAAATTGGTTCAATCTGTGAGATCGGCGAGAAGAAAAGTGCGGGGGCGTGGTGGGCTGGTTGAGCTACAGGCAGCTGCTCTCAGCAGCTGAATCGGCCTTCAGGGCTAAGGGCTGTTCGACCCTCATAAGAGAAGAGGTTCTTATGGCTAAATGCCAAAGCGAAGGCGGAGAGCTGGCATTTCTCCTCGAGAGAGATGTTGAGGGGTATGTCAGGCTCTCCCTCCTCACAGACCTGCTGAGCGAGGGGCTGGAGAGGAAGATCTTTGAGCTTAACTTCCTCCTTTATGGGGTCAAGATCTTCGAGGATCCCGAGGGATTTGTAGTTTTTTCAGCTGAAATTCCGGAAGACTGCATTCACAGGCTTGGGATAAAGCAATTAGATAGGGAGGCGGAGAGGCTGGCAGCGGCCTTCAGAAGGTTGAAGGCCTCAGGCTCCGATCGCTAGCTTCAACTTCTTCGTTGATTACGAATTAAAAGTATTTAACGTTCATTTAAATTTTATTTGTATATTTTTGTAAAATAAATAATGATATTAATTTTTAAAACGTTAAGAAATATATTATGTGCAATTAAAATGCGAAATTCTTTTATATGATGATTTCTCAATTATTAACTTTAGAGAATCACAACCTGAATAAGAGTGGTAAAAATGTATGGTAATTGGGGGAAGTTTCTCAGAGTGAACTTGACGACAAAGCAGATAAAGGTCGAGAGCTGGGACGAAGAGCTCGCCAGGAAGTGGCTCGGCAGCAGGGGCCTTGCTATATACCTTCTGCTCAAGGAGATGGATCCTAAAGTCGAGCCGCTGTCTCCGGAAAACAAGCTGATAATTGCTCCGGGACCCCTCTCTGGAACGAGCGCTCCGACTGGCGGGAGGTACAACGTTGTAACCAAGAGCCCTCTAACGGGATACATAACTTTCGCCAACTCGGGGGGATTCTTCGGTGCTGAGCTCAAGAGAGCAGGATACGACGCCCTCGTGATAGAGGGGGCTTCCGAAAAGCCCGTGTACCTATATATAAAAGATGAGCACGTGGAGCTGAGGGATGCTTCGCACCTCTGGGGAAAGATAATGAGCGAAACCCAGGAGGCAATCAGGAAGGAGCTGAAGGACGAGAACATCAAGGTGGCTGGAATAGGGCCAGCAGGAGAGAAGCTCGTTAAGATAGCCGCCGTTATGAACGATGTCCACAGGGCTGCCGGAAGGGGCGGTCCGGGAGCCGTTATGGGGAGCAAGAAGCTGAAGGCGATAGCAGTGAGGGGAACCAAGGATGTGCCAATTGCCGATAGAGAGAAGTTCATGCTCACGATAAGGGAGAAGATAAACAAGCTCAGGGCTGATCCAGTTGCAGGAGGAGGGCTTCCAAAGTACGGAACAGCTGTTCTCGTGAACATAATAAACGAGAACGGCCTCTACCCGACGAGGAACTTCCAGACCGGCGTCTTCCAGTATGCTTTTGAGCAGAGCGGCGAGGCGATGGCCGATAAGTACTTGATAAGGAACCATCCGTGCTTCGCTTGTCCAATAGGATGCGCGAGGATGAACAAGCTCCCAACAATAGGGGTTACAGAAGGGCCGGAGTACGAGAGCATATTTGCTCTGGGATCCAACCTCGGGATAAACGACTTGGCCAGCATCATTGAAGCGAACCACATGTGCGATGAGTACGGGCTGGATACTATTTCCACAGGAGGGACGCTCGCAACAGCTATGGAGCTCTACGAGAAGGGCCTCCTGAAGGACTCTGAGCTCGGAAAGTCTGCTCCCCCATTAAGATGGGGCAACACCGAAGTTCTCCACTACTACATAGAGAAGCTCGCCAAGAGGGATGGGTTTGGAGACAAGCTGGCTGAGGGAGGGTACAGATTGGCAAAAATGTACAACGGAGAGCAGTACTTCATGGGAGTCAAGAAGATGGAGCTTCCTGCCTACGATCCGAGGGGAGCCGAAGGCCATGGCCTCGGGTACGCTACAAACAACAGGGGAGGATGCCACATAAAGAACTACATGATAAGCCCGGAGATCCTCGGCTATCCAAAGAAGATGGATCCCCACGATATCAGCGATGATAAGGTGAAGATGCTCATTCTCTTCCAGGACCTTACAGCTATAATTGACTCTGCTGGGCTCTGCCTCTTCACAACATTCGGCCTCGGTCCCGACGACTACAGAGATATGCTTAACGCTGCTCTTGGCTGGAACCTGACAACTGAGGAATACCTCAAGATCGGGGAGAGGATATGGAACGCTGAGAGGCTCTTCAATCTGAAGGCAGGCCTGGATCCCAAGACGGAGGACACCCTTCCGAGAAGGTTCCTGGAGGAGCCAATGCCTGAAGGCCCCAACAAGGGAAGGACAGTGAGGCTGAAGGAAATGCTGCCGAGGTACTACGCCCTGAGAGGGTGGACAGAGGACGGGAGGATACCGGAGGAGAAGCTGAAGGAGCTGGACCTCCTCCCCCTGGCCAAATAATTTTTTTTTTTAACGTCTTCTCAAAGCTTGCTGGGTTGTTTGAAATGATCCATGTTAGAGTATATGCCATGCTGATAGATATTGTGGGATCGAGAAGCCTTGAAGTTGAGGGGGCAAAAACTGTGGGAGAGCTGATAGATCTGCTCGACTCTCGCTACCCCGGATTCAAGAAAGAGCTGGAGAAGGGCTTCCTCATTCTGGTGAATGGGGTGAACGTGCTTCACCTGAAGGGTCTAGATACTGAAATAAAAGATGGAGACACTGTGGTGATCTTCCCTCCGGTCGGCGGTGGCTGAAATTGGACCAGCTGGAGCACAGGTTTTTTCTCTGGGATGCCGAGGTAGTTGTGAGACCAAAGCTCGACATGCACTACCTCTATCTCGAGATAACCAGCAGGTGCAACCTGAACTGCAAGATGTGCTTCAAGCAGCACTGGGAAGATAAAGACGGTGACATGAGCTTCGATCTGTTCTTGAAGATCTTGAAGGATGCCGAGGCTTTTCCCGAGCTTAGGATGATCATATTCGGCGGCATCGGTGAGCCTCTTGTCCACCCGAGATTTTTGGAAATGATGAGGGAGGTGAAGAAGAGGGGATACGCTCTCGGAATAACGACCAACGGGACGCTTCTGAGCAACAAGCTGATCGACGAAATTGTAAGGAATGATGTGGATCTCGTCTACTTCTCCATGGACTCGCTCCCGACGCAACCCACTCTTCCATCGCTGGGTCATCTCTCCTCCCTCCTCGTGGATTCGAGGATAAGGGAGCTGATCAGGCGGATAAGAGAAAATTCTTCCGGAAAGCCAACCGTTTCTGTAACGACTGTCGTGACGAAGGAGAACTACAGAGACCTGCCTAAGCTTGTCAGATACTTGAGGGACATAGGCGTGGACTCGGTTCTCGTAACGAACCTACTTCCGCTGAGCGAAGAGCAGAAGGACGATATAGTTTACGATGGGAGCGTCGATATGGAAAAGATAGTTGATGAAGTTGAGAAGATCGCTACCTACGGGATATACGTGAAGCTGCCCAACTTCAGGCTCACTACTGAGAGGAGGTGCGAGTTCGACGAGAACAATGCAGCAGTGATCAGGTGGGATGGTGAGGTCTCTCCGTGCTACAGGTTCCTCCACACTTACTACGAGTACATCTTCGGGAGGAAGAAGAAGGTCAACGCCTATTCATTTGGAAATGTGAAGGAGAGGAGCCTCGCGGAGATCTGGATGAGCAGGGAATACTCGAGGTTCAGGTTCATCATGAAGAACTACATGTACCCTTCCTGCATCGACTGCCCCCTGAGGGATTCCTGCGATTTTGTAAAAACCACGGATGTGGACTGCTGGGGGAACTCTCCGAGCTGCGCCGACTGCCTCTGGGCGAGGAGGATAGTCATGTGTCCCGTTCCTACGTATATATACGGCAAATACCTATAGCAGTCCTCAGAATCTTCAAGTGAAAGTTTGGGATCTCATGAAATGCGAGAGGATGAGCTCCATTGGAAGCATGTGTGTTGAGAGACAGATTCAACAGGTGCGTCAACAGCTACAGGCTTGTGGTCACAATGAGGTGCAATTACTCCTGCATCTTCTGCCACAGAGAGGGGATAACCTCTTCGCCAAGAAATGAACTGATGGATCCCTCCGATTACGGCTTCCTAGCTGAGGTTTCCGTTAAGTTTGGAGTGAAGGACTACAAGATAACTGGAGGTGAGCCCCTGATCCGGGATGACATAGGAGAGATAGTGGCGGAAATCAGCAAAGCGGGAGGGAGGGTAACAATGACTTCGAACGGCTCGCTCCTCGTCGATAGGGCTAAAGCCCTGGCTGAAGGGGGGCTAGAGAGGATAAACGTGAGCCTTCACTCCCTCCGCGAGAGCACCTATGCATATCTTACTGGGGGATCCAGGAGCCTGAGGAGGGTTATTGAGGGGATAAAGATGGCGGAGGAGTACGGCATAAAAGTGAAGCTCGACTTCGTTCTGATGAATTCCAATGCAGATGAGCTGAGGAGCATAGTGCAGTTCGCATCCAGCATTGGAGCGGATGTGAACGTTATAGAGCTCATTCCCCTGGGAACGCCTCCAGCAGTCTACTCCAAGGAGCACTTCCCCCTCAACGGCCTCGAGGGCCTGCTGGGAGATCTGGTCGAGAATGTTGAGGTGAAGGCATTTCAGAACCGCCCCAGCTACAGGCTGTCCACAGGCATAGAAGTCACGTTCGTGAAGGGATACGGCAACCCCTCCCTGTGCGAAGGCTGCACGAGGCTCAGGGTAACCCCCGATGCTAAGTTCAAGACCTGCCTCTTCGTTGAAGATCCGTATGTTGATTTTTTAGAGCCCATGAAAAGAAGAGATGGAGAGGCGCTGGCCGCGGCCCTTCGCAGGGCCGTTGAGCTCAGGAAGCCTTTCTTCAGGAGAGAGTGAGAGCATGGGAATAAAGATGGTGGATGTCGGCGGGAAGGGCGAGGTCTACAGAGAGGCGACAGCAGTTGGAAAGATCAGGCTGAAGAGAGAGACGATAGCTATGATAAGAGAGGGGAAGGTCGAGAAGGGAGACGTGCTTTCGGCTTCAACCCTAGCAGCTATAATGGCCGTGAAGAGGACACCTGAGCTCCTCCCGCTCACCCACAACATTCCAATAAGCGGCGTAGACGTGAAGTTCGACTTCGAAGATGAACGAGTTGCGGTCTACGTTACCGTGAGAGCGCACGCGAGGACCGGGGTTGAGATGGAGGCTCTGGCAGGGGTCTCCGCCGCTCTCCTGAACATCTGGGACATGGTTAAGAAGTATGAGAAGGATGAGATGGGCCAGTACCCCAGCACATGCATAGAGGAAATAAAAGTCCTGAAAAAGGTGAAGGGTGAAAATGAAGGTCAGGGTTAGGGGGATCTCGATATACTCCGACATAATCGGCGGCATAAAGGAAGTTGAAGCTGAAGAGGGAGCAGAGGCGAGGCAGCTCGTATTGAAGCTGATACCGCCCGGAGCAGAGAAGGAGTACGGCCTCGTGATATTCATAAACGGAAGGCCTTCAAGCCCAGAGAGGAGAGTAGAGGAGGGCGATCTCATAGAGATCGCTCCAAGGTTTTCCGGAGGGTGAGAGATGGTTGTCATCTTTGCGAAAGCGACGGAGGATCCGGAAGATTTGAAGCTCGAGAGGGTCGTGGAAATCTTGAAGGCAGGCGATGAGATGGGGGAAGTCGGAGGCATAGCCTCTTTTCTCGGAACCGTCAAGAGATCAGTGGAAGATGGGGGCAAGGTGAACGAGCTGGTGTATGACAGCATAAGGAGCGCTGCAGAGGAGGCGATGAAGAAGATCGCGGAGGAGGAAGCAATGAAGTGGGGGCTGAAGGGGATTGCAGTGGTGCACAGGATCGGCAGGCTGAAGCCGGGAGATCCCACGATGCTTGTAGCTGTTGCAGCTGCCAGCAGGAAGCAGGCTTTCCCAGCCCTCGAGGAGACAGTGGAGAGGGTGAAGAGCGAGGTTCCAATATTTAAGCTGGAGAGGAGGGAAGATGGAGATTACTGGATCGTCGGGGAGAGGAAGAGGGTGAAGAGGGGAGGCGGATGATAGAGATAGTGGTCGTCAGCGATAGAGTCGCTTCTGGAGAAGCAACCGATGAAAGCGGCGCCCTGGCGAAGAGAACATTCGAGCAGCTTGGGTATGCCGTAGATTCAATGAAGTATATTGGGAACAGCTACAGGGACATAGTGAGGGCTGTGAGGGAATCGAGGAGCAGGGTTCTGGTCTTCATTGGAGGAACGGGACCGAGCCCGAGGGACATAACGGTGGATGTCCTGGAGAGCCTTGCTTGGAGGAAGCTCCCAGGATTTGGAGAGCTCTTCAGGCTCAAATCGCTCGAGTCAGCTGGCATCAGCGCTATTCTATCCAGGAGCGAGCTCTTCATCCTCCCCGATGGAAAGGTGGCAGTGGTTCTGCCTGGTTCGAAGAACGCTGTTGAGGTGGGCATCAGCATTTTCAAGGATGTTCTGAACCACCTCCTCGAGGAGGTAGACAGGTACGAAGGCCCCCACAGAAAGTGAGAGTGAGCAGAAAGATCAGCAGCAGACTGCTCTTCCTGCTGCCTCATCGATCTCATAGCCGTGGTATCTCTCAGCGATCTCCCTCAGCCTTCCGCTCCTGAGGAGCTCTATCAGCGATTTCACGGCTCCTTTTTCCATGCTATCCTTCAGAACTGCGAAATCATAGCGCTCTTCGGCAACCTCCCTGTAGTCGAGATTGTACAGGAAAGCTGCGTGCTCAATGCATATGCCCGCATCCGCCCTCCCCTGAGCAATGGCAGCGGCAACGGCGTTGTGATTGGGGGCTTCATACTCGTATCCTTTGAGCTTTCTCGAGAGCTCTTCCTTCTTCACCCCCATTCGCTCAGCCAGCCTGCTGAGCATTGTGTCGACGTATGCTCTAGTTCCAGAGCCAACATTCCTGTTGACGAATCTTTTTCCTCTCTCCATAAGCTCCTCAATTCCGCTCACCTCCTCCCCCTTCCTGTACGCCAGAACGAGCTTCCTCCTGTACCCCCTTATCAGCACGGCCTTCTCCCTGAGCTCTTCATCCGCCCTCAAAAACGGGATGTTGTACTCTCCGGTTGCTGGGTCTAGGAGGTGGATAGGTGCGATGTCGATGACTCCCTTCTTGAGGAGGGAGAGCCCCCTGAAAGATCCTACGAAAGCCATTCCAACTCTTTCTAGAAGGCCGAGCTCCCTAATGATCTCGGGCAGGAGGAGATCGTGGCTCCCGACGATGAGAGCTTCCTTCCAAAGGGATCCTCTCCTGGCCAGCGGAGCAACGTAGATCGGGGTTCCATCCTCAACGACTTCCACATCTTCCGGAAGTATCGCAATAGCATCGGTTCTCATGAGGGCTGAAACGCTGCCTGACTGATAGGGTAGGGGGACTGCGAACAGCCTTTCCCCAATTCTGCTCAGCAGCACGGGTAGAACCCATGTCTTCCCGAGCCCCTTCCTCAGCTTCCCGGAAAAAAGCACCTTCATCTTCAGATCCTTCGGCTGGGCGCCCATCATTTCCATTAGCATAGGCTCCACGAGGAGGATCATGTTGGAGAGGGCTGAGAGGGGGAAGCCCGGGAGGCCTATGAGGAGCTTCCTCCCCGAGGCTGCTATAACTGTGGGCTTTCCAGGCTTCATTCTCAGCCCGTGGACGATTATTTTTCCCAGGTCCTGAAAGACCCGATAGACCACATCTCTCTCTCCGGCAGAGGTTCCTCCGCTCGTTATGACAACGTCGCTCCCCTCGAGGAGCTCCTCGGCCTTTTTTCGCATTGCTTCATAGTTATCCGGGACGAGGCCTGCGAAAAGCGGCTTGATTCCCATGGAGTAGAGGTAGGAAATGACCATCCTGCCGTTTGACTCATATATCTTTCCAGGACTAAGGGGAGATCCAGGCTCCACGAGCTCGTCTCCCGTCGATAGAACCGAAACCCTCGGAGCCCTGTAGACTTCTATCTTGTCTATGCCGAGAGAGCTGAGCACAGCGATCTTCTCCGCCGACAGTATGCTCCCCTTCGGAAGTATCAGCTCCCCCTTCGCTATGTCCGAACCAGCAAAAGAGATGTTCTCTCCGGGAGCAACGGATCTCCTGACCTCGACGGATTCGCTGCTCAGCTTAACCGTGTGCTCCTCCATCACGACGGCGCTGGCGCCCCTGGGAATTGCTGCCCCAGTGTCTATTTCAACGGATTCTCCTTCTCCAACTTCGAGTGAGGGTGGTACCCCGATCCTCTGCACTCCCTTGAGCCTGAGCCTGATCGGATGAAGCTCGTCTGCCCCTTCAACGGACCTGGAGTTAACTGCATATCCGTCGACCTCGCTCCTGTCGAATGGAGGGTAGTCGATGGGCGAGTAGATGTCAACTGCGAGAACCCTATTGACAGCATCCTCCAACCTCACAGCCTCGGTGCCAAGAGGCGAAAGGAGCCCCTCTCTCCTTACGGCTTCGAGAGCTTCTTCAGGAGAAAGCAGCGTGTGGAAAATCTTCCTTCCCGCTTCCAACAGCTCTGCACCCGTTCAAATCTGCGGGTCGAAGGAAAAAATAATTAACGTATTGGTTCTGTGCACGGCGTTTCGGGATATGGAGGAAAGGAAGGGGAGGAGAACAAGCACGCTGGCCTCATCCGATGAGCTCGAGAAGCGAAGCTGGAGTGAGACTGTTGAGATTAGCGAAAAGTTTTTATAGAAGTAGATTTATGATTTAAGTTGAGTTCGTCTTGATAGAGAAATGCATCTGCATAACGAACGCTTGAGGTGATACAATTATGAGCTACGGTGTACCCGTACTTATACTGAAAGAAGGAACGCAGAGAACAACTGGAAGGGACGCTCTCAGAGCAAATATCATGGCCGCGAGGGTTCTCTCTGAGATCCTGAAGACCAGCCTTGGGCCTAGGGGCCTTGACAAGATGCTGGTTGACAGCTTCGGAGACGTCACCGTGACGAACGACGGCGTCACGATAGTTAAGGAGATGGAGGTCAACCACCCAGCAGCAAAGCTGCTAGTCGAGGTGGCTAAAGCTCAGGACGCTGAAGTTGGCGATGGAACAACAACCGCCGTGGTCCTGGCAGGCGCTCTGCTGGAAAAGGCGGAGTTCCTCCTGGATCAGAACATCCACCCGACCCTCATCATGGAGGGGTACTCGAATGCGCTGAGCAAGGCTATCGAGATTCTGGACAGCATTGCCGTCAAGGTCTCCACTCAGGACGATGAGCTGCTCAAGAGGCTCATAAAGACCTCGATCTCTAGCAAGTACATTGGAAGCGGTGCTACTCAAGAGAAGCTCACCGAGCTGATACTTGAGGCTGCGAAGGCTGTTGCTGAACCAATTGAGAACGGCGGAGGCTTCAATGTGAGGCTCGATAACGTAAAGATAGAGAAGAAGAAAGGCGAATCCCTCACCGACTCGATACTTGTGAGGGGAACGGTTCTGGATAAAGAGGTCGTGCATCCAGGCATGCCGAGGAGGGTCGAGAACGCCAAGATAGCACTGCTGGATGCTCCGCTCGAGATAAAGAAGCCCGAGATTTCAGCCAAGATAAACATAACAAGTCCCGAGCAGATGAGGGCATTCCTGGAGGAAGAGACCAAGCTCCTCAAAGAGATGGTTGACAAGATAGCCGAAGTTGGAGCAAACGTCGTGATATGCCAGAAGGGAATAGATGATGTTGCGCAGCACTTCCTCGCCAAGAGAGGAATACTGGCCGTGAGGAGGGTGAAGAGGAGCGATATGGAGAAGCTCGAGAGGGCCACTGGAGGAAGGATCGTCACGAGCATTAGGGACCTCAAGCCAGAAGATCTTGGAGAAGCTACCCTTGTAGAGGAGAGGAAGGTAGGAAACGACAAGATGGTCTTCGTCGAGGGAGTCAAGAATGCGAGGAGCGTGACGATACTGCTCAGAGGAGCCAACGACATAATACTGGACGAGGCCGAGAGGAGCATTAATGATGCCCTGCATGTGCTCAGGAACGTCATGAAGGATCCGAAGGTCATCGGCGGAGGAGGTGCTCCGGAGATAGAGCTGGCTCTCCAGCTCAGGAAGTACGCCATGACCCTTGGCGGAAAGAAGCAGCTGGCAGTGGAAGCTGTTGCAGACGCGCTTGAAACCATACCCATGATCCTCGCTGAGACGAGCGGTCTTGATGCACTCGACGCCTTGATGAAGCTGAGGCAGCTCCACAGCGAAGGTAAAGTCCAGGCAGGGATAAACGCCATCACGGGAGAAATAGTGGAGAACACATTCAATGAGAACATCATTGAGCCTATAATAGTGAAGAAGCAGGCTGTCAAGAGCGCCGTGGAGGCAGCAATAACGATATTGAAGATCGACGACTTGATCGCTGCTCAGCCGCCGAAGAAGGAGAAGGGGAAGGAAGGAGAGGAAGGGGGAGCCCCCGGCTCAACTCCCAAGATGCCAGAGTTCTGAAAACTTTTTAATCTCCTCAACTTCATAACCATATTTTTGTTCTGTTGCTGTTTTTGGGGGTTCACTTTATGAGCTTCACGATTCCCAAGAGCGTCGAAGAAATAATTCCTCCGAAAAGGCTTACTAGATTCGAGCGAGCCAGGATAATAAGCGCTAGGGCTCTGCAACTTTCGCTCGGAGCGCCGCCATTCATAGACCTTTCAGGAATTCCAAAGGACCCGATATACATAGCAGAGAAGGAGCTGGAAGAGGGGCTCCTTCCCATAACAGTGGCGAGGTGGCTTAGGGGGGGAGTCAAGCAGCTGATACCTGTTAAGTGGCTGATTGAAGCGGAGAAGAAGTCCAAGCTTGGAAGATAAAGAGAGGATCTCTCCGCTCTCTGGGAAAAATGAATCTCTCATCGCTTCTTTTTGAATAAGCTTTTTCTCGAGATTGCTAAATTAGGGGCTTGAATGCAGAAGAGCGGGCAGAGGATGTGCTCAACTCATGCCGAAATCTGTGCGGAAGAGCTGCTCTGACTCTATAGAAGACGGATTCGTGCTGATAATTTCAGAGAAGCCAAAGGCTGGAGCAGCGATCTCCAGGGCTCTCTCCAAAAATGCGGAGGAGTGCAGGGAATATGGCGTGCCTTACTGGGTCTTCAAGAGAGGATCGGAGACTTATGTGGTCGCTAGTGCGGCAGGCCATTTATTCTCTCTTTCGACAAAGAAGAGGGGTTTTCCTGTTTTCGAGTACGAATGGGTGCCCAGGTGGGAGGCCGAAAGGGGATCTGGGCACTTGAAGAAGTTTTACAGTGTTCTTTCGAAGCTGGCCAGGAGGGCTTCCGCCTATGTGAATGCATGCGACTTCGACATTGAAGGCTCAGTCATAGGATACATGATAGTGAAGATGCTCGGCAACGGATCCAGGGCCTTCAGGATGAAGTACTCAACGCTCACGGAGGAGGAGCTCAGGGCGGCATTCTCCTCTCTATCAGATCTGGATTGGGAGATGATAGAAGCTGGAATCTGCCGCCACGAGCTGGACTGGATTTGGGGAATAAACCTGAGCAGGCTGCTCAGCTGGATAAACTCTCTTGCAGGAGAGAAGAGGGTGCTGAGCTCTGGAAGAGTTCAGACCCCGACGCTGGTCGAAGCAGTGGAGAGGTATTTCGACTTCCTGACCTTCATCTCGCCGCCCAAGTTTGCGCTGAGGGCGGAGCTGTCCTTCAGAGGCGATAAGTTTTCATCAACCCACGCCGATTCTCCCTTCAATCTTAGGCAGGAGGCCGTCGAGAGGAGGGAGAAGATAGTGAGCGCCGGCTATGGAGTTGTTGAGAAGGTTGAGATCAGCAAACAATCCCTCCGCCCGCCTCCTGCCTTCAATCTGGGAGAGCTCCAGTACGAGGCTTCCAGAGTCTATGGATTCTCTCCAAGCTACACACAGCGCTTGGCTGAAGAGCTCTACCTCGACGCCCTCATAAGCTATCCTCGAACCAACAGCGAAAAGCTCCCCCCTTCCATCCCGCACAGAAAGATACTAAGCGAGCTCTCCCAAATCGGTGATTACAGAGGGGCCGCATCTGCTGTGCTCAGAAGAGGAGAGCTGAGTCCAGTGCAGGGAGAAAAAGAAGATCCTGCGCATCCAGCCATATATCCGACCGGAAAGAGACCGGTGGGGGTCAAGGGGGACCAATTCAAGCTCTACGACCTGATAGCCAGGAGATATATAGCGGCATTCATGGAAAGCGCGCTGATCGAGAGGCAGGAGGTCCAAATCTCTGCCGGAGGAGAGAGGCTTATAGCACAGTTCAGAGCTCTTGTGAAGGCTGGGTGGACCTCAATCTACCCCTTCTCGGCGGGAAGAGAGAAGGCTCTTCCTCTGAAGGAGGGGGAAAGAGTCGAGGTTGTCTCCGCGAGAGTGCAGGCAGTATTCCAGGGAAAGCCGAGGCTTCACACGAAGACCTCGCTGCTGAAGTGGATGGAGAGGGAGGGCATAGGAACAGAGGCTACGAGGGCCCAGATAATAGAAACGCTCTTCAAGAGGGGGTATTTGGTTCAGGCTGGGGGAGGAGTGAGGCCTACCAGGCTCGGCATCGCTGTGGCGCTCTTCTTGAAGGAGAAGTTCCCGGACATAACCAAAACGGAGCTGACCAGGAAGTTCGAAGAGAGGCTCTTCAGAATAAGGGAGGGAAAAGAGGGGAGGGAAGAGGTGGTGAAGGAAGCGAGGGAGTTTCTGGAGGGCGAGCTCAATAAGGCGCTGAGGCTCGAGAATGAGCTGAGCAGCTATATGAAAAGCTACATGTCTCCCGAGCAGAAGTGCGAGCTCTGCGACCTCCCGGCCCTTGATGGTGGACTGTGCATAGTACACCAGAGGGCTCTCGCGAGGATTGCTGACAGCATAGAAGAGTGGAAGAAGGCATATGGTGAGGATGAGGACAAAATTCTGAAGAGGATGGCGAAATCTTCTTCGGTTGGAAGGGCAGTGAGAGAGGTCGCAAAGGGCATATTAGAGAAGAGGATAGTTTTTTAGCCATGCTTCATATTCCAAATTGCATGGTGGTCTTCACTTGGACCAGGTCCTTTTATGCGGAACGAAATCGCAGTGGTTCTGCAGCAGCTTAGCGAAGGAGCTGGGCGCAGAGATCGTTGGGCTGGAGAGCAAGAAGTTCCCGGATGGAGAGAGCTACGTGAGGGTGGAGGGAGATGTTGCAGGGAGGGAGGTAGTCCTAGCGCAGTCGCTCGCTCCACCCCAGAACGATTCCATTTGGGAGCTCCTGCTCATCATGGAATCCCTGAGCGAAGGTAGGGCGAGGAAGATCGTTCTCTATATTCCATATATGGCTTACAGCAGGCAGGACAGGGCCTTCATAGCAGGGGAGCCCGTGAGCGTGAAGGCCCTGCTGCAGATCCTGTCCTTCATGGGAGGGAGCTCCCTGGTAACAATCGACATACACAAAGAGAAATCGCTCATCTACTTCAGGGGGAAAGCATACAACGTGATTCCAGAGGAATCCCTCTCTGCAAAGATAATGAGCGTTGTCAGGGATCCTCTTGTCGTGGCGCCTGACGCTGGAGCGCAGAAGAGAGCATCGTCAATAGCGAGAAGGCTCGGAGCGCCTCTCGCCGTCCTCAGCAAGAGGAGGGACCTCAAGACTGGGGAGGTTGAGGTCAGCGCCGAGGGGATCGAGGTGGAGGGCAGGAGCGCAGTCATCGTTGATGACATCCTGAGCACCGGGGGGACAGTGGCTAAGGCTGCATCTCTCCTGAAGAGCTCCGGGGCGAAGGAAGTGTATGTTGCCGTCTCTCACGCCCTGATGGTGGGGGAGGCGCAGAGCAGGCTGAGGAGCGCGGGAGTTTCGGAGGTGATCGCTGCAAACACCCTTCCTCCAATTCAGGGTGTGGAGTACTTCGATGTCTCAAGAGAGGCTGCGGCATACATAAGAGAGGCCCTGGGCTCTTCGTGAGGGAAAAGTTAATAGCGAGGGCCTCAAAAGAGCAGCCGAGGAATCCTGGATTTGGGCGAGCTCTTCTATGCCGACATATCTGAGAAGTTTCCGTGCCTGAGCAGAGCCGAGCTCGTCTCCCTGCTGGAGAAGGAGAAGGGCTTCAGGGAGGTCTACCATTTCACAGGACTCGCTCTCTTTGAGCTGGAGAGCAGGGAAAGCTTAGTTCTCGCTCAGCGGAGATCCTCGACCATCAGATCAGTCGGAGCTGTGAGCATAGCTCTGGATGCGCTAGGAAGGATCTGGCACCTGAAGTGCGTGGAAAGCTTCGGAGACATCCGCGTCAAGAGGGTGCAGGGAATGAACAGAAAAATGAAGAGGGAAGATGCCGCTCGGGCGGTCGAAAAGGTGCTGAAGGAGAGGTGCGGTGCGGAGAGGAGGAGCAGCGCGGACCCCATCGATGTCTACATGTCAGAGGGGGTAATAATAGCCGGAGCGCCGATATCGAGCGAGGGGAAGGGAGATGTGATGGGAAGGAATCCACACAATCTCCCGTTCTACAAGCCAGGAGCTCTGAACCCCTGGTATGCCAGGCTGCTGGTGAACTTGGCTTCTCCTGGTCATGGAGAAAAGCTCTACGATCCGTTCTGCGGAACTGCAACAATTCCTCTTGCCGCTTCAGAGGTCTGGACGGGGCTAGAGCTCCTCTGCAGCGACATAAGGCGGGATATGTGCGCTGGGGCTAGAAGAAATCTGGAGGAGCTCTCCGGGGCTCCCTTCGAAGTCTTCAGGGCCGATGCCTCGCTCATCCCAGCGAGGAGCGGCGCCTTCGATTTCGTGGTGAGCGACCCTCCATATGACAGGTCTGTGAGGTCTCTCTATTCCGAAGCGGCGGATCTCCTCTCGAAGACGCTCTTCCAGCTTTCAAACCTCCTGAAGAGCGGTGGGAGGGTGGTAGTTTCAGTTGACGAGCAGATAGCCAGGAGGCTCTCTATTCCGAGCGAATTCGAGCAGAAGTTCAGGTGCCCCATGTACGTGCACAACAGACTGACGCGAACAATATTGGTGCTGGTGAGGAAATGAGCGACTCCTGGCTAGTCTTTCTCGGCACTTCGGCAGGGGTACCGAATAGGGGGAGGAGGTTGCCCTCCATCCTGCTGCAGTACAGGGGGAAGTACCTGCTTCTAGATGCTGGGGAGGGGGCCCAGCTGGCTCTCTCCGAATACGGAATCGGAGCCTCGAGGATAGATGCTGTTCTCGTCACGCACCTCCACGGGGACCACATTTTTGGACTGCCCGGCCTAATCCAGACAATGGGAATGGGGTCAAGGAAGAAGCCCCTGCTCATAATGTCGCCCCCCGGGCTGAGCGAGTTTCTCGAATCATCTTTCAGGATCACAGGCTTTTCGCCTCAGTTCGAAATACAGGTGAGGGAGCCCCAGAGGATCGA
This sequence comes from Fervidicoccus sp. SLHALR4, assembly GCF_058692745.1. Taxonomy (NCBI): domain Archaea; kingdom Thermoproteati; phylum Thermoproteota; class Thermoprotei; order Fervidicoccales; family Fervidicoccaceae; genus Fervidicoccus; species Fervidicoccus sp. SLHALR4. The sequence goes on from NZ_CP182483.1 coordinate 428,429, forward strand.
GCTGGGAAGCTATGTGGAGATAGTCCCGTTCGAAACCTGCCACACAGCGTCTCCGTCTTTCGGCTACCTCATCATAGGAAAAACTGGGGGAGGAGGGGTGAGGTTCTCCCTCGCGTATACGGGGGACACGAGGCCCTGTGAAAGCTACATCGAAAGGATTAGGGGAGCTGAGATCATTGTGCACGACTCCACATTCAGCGAAGAGCTGCGCGAAGAGGCCTGGAGCTTCGGGCATTCAACAGCTGGGGATGCTGCGAGGATTGCTAAGGAAGCTGGAGCGAAGCTGCTTTTCCTGTTCCACATAAGCAGCAGGTACAGCGATGATGTTGAGGCCCTGGAGATGGAGGCCAGGAGGATCTTCCCAACCACCTACGCCGCGAGGGATGGGATGAAGTTTTATCTCTGAGTTGTACAAGATCTATGAAAGGGGATGCAGTATGGGTTGTGGGAAGCTGAGGTTTGGACCAGCAGGGAAGCCTATTGATCTCTCCGGGGATCTGCTGGAAGCGCCGAGCTTTTTGAGGAGCATCGGGCTGGATGCCATGGAGTACGAAGCTGTGAGGGGGGTGAACATTTCGAGGGAGAGGGCGGAGAAGCTCGGAAGCGCAGCGAGGGAGAGCGGAGTCGTTCTCAGCATGCATGCTCCCTACTACATAAACCTCTCCGCCGTGGAGAGGGAGAAAGTTGAGAGCAGCAAGAAGAGGCTGCTCGATGCTCTGCAGGCTTCAGCTTGGATGGGGAGCTACGTCGTCGTGTTTCACCCTGGGTACTATCTGGACTGGGGGATCAAGGAGGCGGTTTCAAAGGTCATAGAGGCCCTCAAGGAAGTTAGGGAGAGATCCAAGCAGATTGCGGCCGAGGGCGTTTGGCTCGGCCCGGAGACCACGGGAAAAACGAAGCAGGTTGGTTCGGTTGATGATGTCATCGAGATATGCAGAGAGGTGGAGAGGTGCAGGCCAGTCGTTGACTGGGCCCACCTGCACGCCAGGAGCTTGGGGAAGTTCCCGGAAGGTCCGGGGGATGTAATAGCTGTTATAGAGAAGCTCGAGAAGGAGCTGGGGAGAGAAGCCATCGATCCTCTGCACACGCACTTTTCGAAGATAGAGTTCACCAGGGGAGGGGAGAAGGAGCACCACGCGCTCGATGAGAGCTACGGACCGGAGTTCAAGGATGTTTGCGAAGCCTACAGAGAGGTCGGGATCAATGCAGTGATAATAAGCGAGAGCCCGGTTCTCGAGAGGGATGCGATAAAAATGAAGAAGATCTGTGAGGATCTCTGCACCGAAAAGTGAAGCTCACAGCAAGCTCTGCTTTGCCTTCCTCTCCTCTTCTGCTCTGACCTTCACGATTCCCAGATGGATAGCGCAGGAGATGCAGTAGCACTTCCTCACAGGATATCTCGCTATTATTGCTCCCTTCTTCTCGAGCTCCCTAGCTAGTTGTGGCTCAATGGGAGAGTACATCCTCTCCACGCAGATTGCCTTGTCTTCTGGCACTAGCCTTCCGCAGTTATCGCACTGAATTCTCTCTACGTATCCCTTTCCTCCCTTGTGCCTTCCTCTGCTCTCTCTCTTCTTCGGCATTTAGACTATCTCCTCCTGCTGAATGGACAAGCGCGCATCCTTTCTATATGCTCCAGAAGATTTTAAACCTTTGCAGGTGTGATCTAAAGCGAGCTGTTCCATAGAGAAGAGGAAATGAAAAGCGTTTGATTCAGTAAGTTTTAGCCAGCCTCAGGGAGGTCTTCGCTTCCCTTCCGCATACGGGGCATCTTGTGCCCTTTATCCAGGTTGGGGGGTCGATTGGGGAGCCCAAGGCCTTGAGGCCGCTGAGCTCCTGGGCCTTGAGAGCGCACTCATCTCTCCCGCACCAGGGAACTTCGAGTATCCCTCTCCCGCCCTCGTCCCCGAGATCTGCCTCAATCTTCTCAGAGCGCTTGATTTTCGAGCTGAAGCTTTCCCACGCCTTCCTCCTGAGGTTCTCCTCTATTTCCGCGCTGAGGGAGGATACTTCGGAGCACATGTCCGAGGATGAGACCGTCTTCCTCTTGAGGAGGTCCCTTCTTGCCAGCACAACGGAAGAGGTAGCGATCTCCCTCTTCCCTATCTCAACCCTTATTGGAACTCCCTTCATCTCCCAATCGTAGAACTTCCTTCCGGGGGTCATTTCCTCCCTGTCGTCCAGCTTCACTCTGTAGCCGCAGTCCTTCAGCTTGCTCTCTATCGTTCTCGAATACTCCAGCACGGATCTCTTCTCTTCCTCATTGAAGTATATCGGAACTATGACGGCCTGGATTGGAGAGAGGCCTGGAGGGATGACCGCTCCCCTCTCATCTCCATGGGTTGCGATCAGAGATGCTATCACTCTGTCCGATATTCCGTAGCTTGTCTGCCAGACGTAATCGATGCTTTCATCGCTCAGCATTATCTTGACATCTATCGGCTTGGAGAAAGACTGGCCGAGGTGGTGGACAGTCCCTATTTGAAGGGCCCTTCCGTCCGGCAGTATTGTATCGAATGCTACAGTGTAGAGGGCTCCCGCGAACTTATCGAAATCTGGCCTCTTAGATACGACATAGGGTATGCCGAGCTGATCGAATATCTTCGAGTAGATCTCTACTGCTTCCCTAACCTGCCTGTCCGCATCCTCGAATGAAGAGTGCGCAGTGTGCGCTTCTTTGAACGTTGTGACTTCCCTGAGCCTGAGGAGGGGCCTCGTGGACTTAGTCTCGTAGCGGAATATGCTCACTATCTGGTAGTACTTCTTCGGGAGCTGCTTGTAGCTGTTGAGCCACAGGCTCTCCATGTAGCTTATGGAGGTCTCGCTTGTAGGCCTGAGGGCCAGCTTCACATCCAGCTCCTCGAGGCCTCCGTGGGTGACCCAGTAGACCTCATCTCTGAAGCCCCGTATGTGCTCTTCTTCCTTGACCAGCAGATCTTCGGGTATGAGAAGGGGGAAGAGAACCTCCTCGTGGCCTGTTGAATCGAGCTCCCTCCTGACGAGCTCGATGACGTTCTTCCTCAATGCATAGCCGTAGGGCAGCCAAACGCCCATCCCCTTTACTGGGTACCTGCCGTAGTCGTAGATCTCCGCCTCTCTCAGCACCCTGTCGAACCACTCCCCGAAGTTGGCAGCGGGAGCAGGCATGATCCATCTCCACAAAGGCTTTTTCATCGTCCCACAGGGAAATAAAAAAAGTCTGCGAACAAAGCTTTTGAGAGATTTTATCCTCGCTATATCATTATTATTATCAGGATGGCTACTATGAGCCCGTATATCGCTATTCCCTCTCCCAGCGCTACGATGAGAAGGACGTTGCTGAAGAGCTCAGACTTCTCTGTCAGAGCGCTGAGGCCTGCCGAACCTGCAACAGCGACAGCATAGCCTCCTCCCAGGCCGGCGAGACCCACAGCTAAGGCAGCTCCAAGAGCCTTGTAGCTTGCTGTGGAGGTCTCAGCAGCAGTTGCGGTTGTCTGGGCGGATGCAATTGAAGCGAGCAGCGCTAAGGAAAGCACGGCGAGCATTCCGTAGAGCACGAACCTGCGGATCATCATACTCATTCCCTCACAAAGAACTGGTTCATATCTGTTCAACTCCTCGCTTTTAAATGTTGCTAATTTGGAGAGACGAGACTATCCTCTCTCCTCGCGGGAGGCAGATGCTCTCTTCTCCTTGAGGACTTTGAGCCTCATGAACTCTTCTCTCATCCTCTCATCCAAAATGAGGGATATGTACTTTATGCTCCTCTCGTAGTCGGGCATTATAGCATAGTCAATTGAGTTTATCAGCCGCTGGGTGCTCTTGAGCTCAGCTATAAGCATGTAGATGGAGTTCTCCAGCTCTATCAGCTTGAGGAGCCTCTCGAAGGCTCCAGCCAGCTCCTCCCTCGCCTCAAATATTCCTGGGGGGATGTCTGCTGGGTGCGAGAGCCTGGGAATGGATTCCCTGTTCAGGGAGAGGTATGGGGTCTTGACCGAGAAGACTATCTTCGTCCTCGCAGAGATCAGGAGGCTTGGGGGAACGCTGTAGGCTAGGTCGAGGGACCTCTTCAGGCCCGTTTCGCGGAGGGCTTCCTCGAACTTCGAGTATGCCCTCTTCAGATCCTCAGCCGTCTGTGCATAGAGCTTCTCATATTCAGATATCATTGTCCTGATGTAGAGGAGGAGCGCCGATCTCTTCTCGTCCAGAACCTTCCTTATCCTCCTTATCAGGGCCAGGTCTCTCTTCAGCCTGATCAGGTTGATCTTCGTGGGAAGCCTGCTTCTGCTGTCTGAGCTCATTCCCCCTGCCTCAGCTCTTCTTGTAGTACTTCTGAATGTGCTCCGGCCTTATGTTGGTCAGCTCGTTCTCAGGCAATATGGAGAGAACGTTCCAGGCAATATCGAGGGTCTCCTCTATGCTCCTGTTCTCGGTGGGAAGCTGATTTATGAACGTCCTCTCGAATACTTCGCCGAACCTCAAGTACTTCTTGTCTGTGGGGCTGAGGCTCTCCTCTCCTATTATAGTTGCCAGGCTCCTGAGCTCCTGAGCTCTGCTGTAGGCAGCGTAGAGCTGGTTGTAGACATCGTTGTGGTCCTCTCTGGTCTTTCCCGGTCCAATGCCTTCCTTCATGAGCCTGGAGAGGCTCATGAGCACGTTTACTGGAGGGTAGATGCCTCTGTTGTAGAGCCCCCTGTCCAGAACTATCTGGCCCTCCGTTATGTATCCTGTCAGGTCTGGGATCGGGTGGGTTATATCGTCGTTCGGCATTGAGAGTATGGGCATCTGGGTTATGCTCCCCTTCTTGCCCACGACCCTTCCCGCCCTCTCGTATATTGAAGCGAGGTCGCTGTACATGTAGCCAGGATACCCCTGCCTCCCGGGTATCTCCTCCCTCGCAGAGCTTATCTCCCTGAGGGCCTCTGCGTAGTTGGTCATGTCGGTTATTATTGCCAGCACATGCATGTCCCTCTCGTACGCTAGGTACTCCGCTAGGGTGAGCGCAACCCTCGGAGTCATAAGCCTTATCATAGCCGGTTCGTTTGCCAGGTTGACGAACATGGCCACCTTGCTTCGAGCGCCCGTCTCCTCGAAGAACTTTCTGAAGAAGAGGAAGTCGTCGTACTTTATGCCTATAGCCGCGAAGACGACGGCGAACTGCTCGTTCTCCCCCCTGACGACCGACTGCCTCGCTATCTGGGCAGCGAGAATATTGTGAGGCAGACCGCCTCCGCTGAATATCGGGAGCTTCTGCCCCCTCACCAACGTGTTCATCCCGTCTATGGCGCTCACACCGGTCTGAATGAAGTCTTTGGGGTAAGCCCTGGAGGCTGGGTTGAGCGGCTCTCCGTTAACGTCCCTCTTGTCCTCAGCTATTATCGCTGGTCCTCCATCTATTGGGTCTCCCAGGCCGTTGAATATCCTTCCCAGCATGTCCTCGGAAACCCCTATCTCGAGGGTCTTTCCGAGGAACCTAACTGTTGTGCCCGTTGTCGAGATCCCCGTTGTCCCTTCGAACACCTGAATCACTGCAACATTGGAGCTGACGTCGAGAACCCTCCCCCTCCTCTTCTCTCCGCCTGAAAGCTCCACTTCAACTATCTCATCGAAAGCGACACCTGAGGATATCCTGACGAACAGGAGCGGCCCCCTTATTCTCTCCACCTCTCTCGATTCAATAGCACCAGCGACTCTCCTCTTCCCCCTCGCAGCCATGAAACATCACCTCCCCTTCTCGATTTCCTTCAGCTTTTCGAGGATCTTCCCCACGATGGCGTCGAACTCTTCGAGCCTGTCGTGGGGGATTGTGTATCTTCCCCTGACCAGCTGTGCAACAAGATCGGAGATTGCCGCCTCAACGTCCCCCATTGCAGCTTTACCTTGAGAGATCAAAGAGCTAACGGCTTCGTGAACTGTGAGGATTGAGCGGAGCATTTTGTACTGCCTCTTCGGGTCTGAGAAGGCATCTATTGGATCGAAGGCGTTCTGCTTGAGGAACCCGTCCTTCAGCAGCCTTGCTGTGAACAGTATCAGCTTATCCGATTCGCTCAGCCCTTCGGTTCCCACAAGCCTCACTATCTCTCTAACTTCATTCTCCCTGTAGAGTATCTCGAGGGCCTTCCTCCTGTCCTCCGGCCAGCTCTTGTCGACGTTCTTCACCCACCACTCGCTCACTGTATCGGCGTAGGCGCTGTAGCTGATGAGCCAGTTGATGGCTGGGTAGTGCCTCGAATAGGCGAGCGATGTATCGAGAGCCCAGAAAACTCTGACAAACCTTCTCGTGTGGCTGGTTACCGGCTCAGTGAAGTCTCCTCCGGGCGGTGAGACTGCTCCCCCAACGGTCACTGAGCCGACCCTCCTCGGATCGCCAGCAGCAACAACCCTTCCGGCCCTCTCGTAGAACTCAGCGATCCTTGATGCCAGATAGCTGGGATACCCCTCCTCTGCGGGCATCTCTTCCAGCCTTCCAGCGATCTCCCTGAGGGCTTCAGCCCACCTGCTCGTGGAGTCAGCTACGAGCAGCACATCGTAGCCCTGGTCCCTGTAGTACTCCGCCATCGTTATCCCTACGTATATGCTCGCCTCCCTCGCAGCAACCGGCATGTTGCTGGTGTTCGCGATCAAGATTGTCCTCTCCATAAGCGGCCTCCCCGTCCACGGATCCTTGTACTCCGGGAACCTCTCCAGAACCTCCGTCATCTCGTTACCTCTTTCCCCGCATCCTATGTATATGACAACCTTAGCTTCGCTCCACTGGGCGAGGCCGTGGAGAGTTACAGTCTTTCCTGTTCCGAAGCCTCCCGGGATTGCCAGCTGTCCCTCCCTTGGCTATCGGAAACAGCGTATCTATTATCCTGAGCCCGGTGATGAGGGGCTCGTTTGGTTCCAGCTTCTCAAGATAGGGTCTCGGTATCCTAACTGGCCAGGTGTGGTGCAGCCTGAGGGGTACCTTCTTTCCATCCTGCTCAACAGTGCCTATCTCATCTTCTATTGTGTAGTCCCCCTCAGGCTGGATCTCCTTCAGAGTTCCGTGGATGTTTGGAGGTGCGAGTATTCTGTGCTCAATCAGCTCGCTTTCCTTCGTAACTCCGAGAACCGTTCCACCATTTATTTTTGAACCGGGCTTCACTTGATCGCTAGGCCTGAAGTGCCACTTCTTTTCTCTTGGTAGCGCTGGAATGCGTATGCCCCTCTTCACGAAAATTGAGCTGCTGAGCTTCTTTATTTCCTCGAGGGGCCTCTGGATGCCATCGAATATCTGTCCTATCAGCCCCGGCCCCAGCTCCACTGCCAGGGGGTTCCCTGTGCCCCTTACCACCTCTCCAGGCCTCAATCCAGATGTTGATTCATATACCTGGATATATGCGATGTCGCCCTCGATCCTCGAGACCTCTCCTACGAGGCCCTCTTCCCCTACCTCGACGACTTCATACATCTTTATGCCGGCCATGTCCTCCGCTACGACGAGCGATCCAGATATCCTCTTTATTCTTCCCAGAACGCTCAAGAAGATCACTCCTCCTCAAACAGAGACTTCCTTGCAACTACCATGAGCTCATCCTTCATGAGCTCGAACGCCCTCTTCAAAGTGAAGTCCTGGGAGATCCCAGTATCGGTGAAGTAGAGGACGAACCCCCCACTGCCTTCAGGCAGGTCTGCCTTCACTTCGACCTCCTCATCCGTCATTTTTTTGATGAGCTTCTCAAACATCTTCTTTTCCCTAGCTTCTGTGTGCAGCTCGAACTTTCTTCCGAGGGCGCTGCTTAGGGCTCTCTTCAGGGCAGAGCTGTAGAGCTTTTCTCTCTCCTTCTCTCCTAGCTCAAATAACCTCTTCTCCGCTTCTGCGAGCACCGCTTCTATGATTTCGTTCCTCTTTTTCTGCACAGAGAGCCTGAGGTTGAGCTCGAGAGAAGCTTCGAGGCTTTTGGTGTAATCCTCATAGGAAGAGTAAAGCTCGATGAGAGCTGAGGATGTTTCAGACCGGATCTTTCTGTAGCCGTCCTCCAGCATGCTCAACGCATCTTTCTTGACGCCGGCCAAGTAATCCGAGTATTCCTTCGATATCTTCTCCACAGCTGCGCCGCTGAGCTTTTCGGGCCTCCCCCCTTCCACGCGAACCACCTTGAGAACGGCTCTTAAATTGAATTGCATCCCTATAAATACTTAGCCTGTATCCGAACAATCATCCGAATCCAAGAGCCTTAAGCACTTCCTCCCTCATGTTCGATGGGGCGAACTCGGTCCTCGGAGAGGGGAGCATGAAGATTATCTTCCCAGTCCTCCTCCTGATCTTCTCTACATCCCTCTCGATCATTTGTCCCAGGTCCTTTTCGATCAGTATCAAGGAAACATCGCTCCTGTTGGCGTAGACATCTACAAGCCTGAGTGCCTCAGCTGGATCTCTCTGCACCTCCCCGAGGCATCCCAGCGTCCTGTACATCGCAACAATGTCGGCGCTTCCTATAACCACAACCTTTCCCTCTCTGGGATTGGAGCTCATCGCGTCCCCCCGATGAAGCTGAGACCAGGAAACTGCAGCAGAGACTTTGTAGAGCACCTCTATATATACTTTGAAAGTTTGAAAGCGAGCAAAGCGATAGGTTGAAGCGGTGAATCGAATATGCCGAGAAGATGCTACAGTGGATGAGAAGCAAATATTAAAAAGGATGCCCCGTGATTTTTTCAATGCTTCTGCAGAAAGAGGTATAGGTCGATGCTCGTTCCGGAAGTGCTGGCTGAAGTGGTGCTGATCACTACCAGGGAGAAAGCTAACACCTTGACTTCTGTTCTGCTCTCTAGCGGAAGCTTCCACCCGGTTTCGCTCGATTCCTCTTTTCCCGGCGCTCAAGATGTTTTCGTTCAGAGGACAAGCTTCGAGATTTCCTCAAAGCTTAAGAAGCTGGAGGAATATCTGAAGGAGCTGAGGGAGTTCTCCCCTCGTGTAGATGAATCGATAAGGGTCGAGGACTGGGTTGCCTTCTCTCAGGAGCTTGTCAAGGAGATCTCAAAGCTTGAGGCAGAAGCAGATCCCCTCCTTTCTCAGATAAGGGAGAGCAGGCAACAGGCATCGAAGCTCATGGATATTTTGAAGGACCTGGAATCGGTATGCTCACTGGACGTAGAGCTCAGGAAGCTGTCTGAGCTGAATTTATTTGCCGTGAAGATTGGAGAGGTACCGAAAGAGCAGGTCCAGAGCATCCCCCCTCTCTTCTCAGATGAATACTTCATCGTCTGGCAGAAGAGCGAGGGAAGCTACAACATAGCTGTTATAGCTTTGAAGGAGAGGGAAAAGGAAGTAGAGAAGAAGCTTCTCTCCATAGGCTTCAAGCAGCTCGAAGTGCCGGAGGGGTTGCCGCAGAATCCGGCGGCGGCATGCGAAGAAATCAGGGAGAGGCTGGAGGAGCTTGAAGCCGCTATAGAGGCCAAGAAAGAAGAGCTTCTGAAGTATAGGGAGAGAATAATAGAGCTCTACGCCAAAGCTGCTACGGCAGGAGAGGCCCTGAAGCTTCTGTCGCTATCAAACTTCACCAAGTTCTATGTCGCGATGAGGGGGTTTGTGCCATCCAGCGAGCTCAGGAGGATGGAGAAGGCCCTGGAGAGGGCTCTCAGGGGGGAGTACATCCTGTTCGTGGGGAGGGCAGAGAGGGGGTTCAGAGCGCAGAGAGCTCCCTCAGCAGTCTCAGTGCCTAAGCTGCTAGCGCCCTTCAAGATGTTAGTTGACAACTACGGCGCCCCGAAGACCAGCGAAGTATACCCGGCCCTCATGGTAGCTGTGACTTTCCCCGTGATATTCGCCCTGATGTTTCCAGATGCTGGTCACGGCCTCCTTGTGATGCTGTTCGGGTTCATCTTGATGAAGAAAGCGGGAGGGAGAGAAGGGTGGAAGAATACGGGGTTGCTGGCTTTATATTTGGGAGGAGCGAGCATAGTGACGGGGATTCTGGCTGGAGAGTTCTTCGGCCCGCTCACAAAACTGAGCGAAATCCTCTGGCACGGCCACCCAGTGCTCCCGACCCCGTTCGAAGGAGGAGCCAGCGCCGTGGACATAATGATAAATATATCGCTGAGGCTGGGTGCAACTCTCCTCATCCTCGGAACTTTCATAGGAATGCTCAACCACATTCTCTCAAGGGATCTTGTGGGGATGCTGACGCGCGGCCTCCCCAAGTTCCTTGCATTCACGTTTGCCCTCTACCCATTCGTCATATACAACGCGCCACAGGCGGGCCACCTTATATATAGCGCCGTGTTCGGAGGAGGGGGAGGGGTTGAAAGCCTGATCGTAAAGTACGGAGCTGCCCTCGGGCTCCTCTCGATATTCATAGCAGAACCGCTCGCTCACCTCATCGAGCACGAAAGCGGCTCTTTGTCCTCGGTGCTGACGATGTCGTTCATGGAGATGTTCGACACAGTCCTCATGATGATAGGGAACACGGCGAGCTTCCTGAGAATTCTCGGACTGAGCGTCGCCCATGCGGGGCTCATGTACAGCTTTGCTGTCCTTGCTGAAATGTTGATGGGTGGTGTAGCAGGCACAGCTGCTGCCGTTGTGGTATATGCAATTGGGAACCTGCTGGCGGCGGGTCTGGAGGGGATCATAGTCTTCGCGCACTCGCTGAGGCTGCACTACTACGAATGGTTCAGCAAGTTCTACTCTGGAAGCGGGATACCGTTCTCCCCCCTCAGACCAGCGCTCAATATACTGATCGACTGAAGTTTCCCGAGCATTCATTAGACCTCCCTGCTAACTGCTTCCTCCTCACCAATGCTTGAGCACCAGAAGAAGAGTTATAACGCCCAACATCCGAAACTTTAGCCGATGAAGAGCATGGAGAGGGCTGTCGTCCTTCACCACTACTGGAACGAACCTGGAGGAGGAGAGCTGGTCTGCTCCTCAGCAGCACTAGCTCTCAAATCGATGGGGTATAAAGTCACTTTGGCTTCGCCGCTGAAAATCGACATCAGCAAGTACCCCAAGTGGTACGGGATCAGCCTCGATGGGATGGAAGCCTACAGCTTTCCGATGGACCTCAGGGCTTTTGGAATATACTTGAGGCTCCTCATCTCAGTTGTAGCTGAGAGAGTTTTCAAGAAGTTCAAGCCTGAAGTGCTCTTCACAGACGAGCCAACTGCGAGGAGGTCCCTGAGAGATCTCACGAAGAAGGGAGTGAAGACTGCAGAGTACATTCACTTTCCTCTGGAGATGTCGGTTGAAGAAAAGTACAGGGGGACGGGGTACTTTTACGGGGAAGATCCCTACATCCTCGAGCGCTACAGCAAGTTTCCGATGAATGTTTACTGGAGGGTCTACAAGTTCCTCCTGCCCCGATTCATAGGGATCAACCCCTTCGAAGCTTCGGATCTCGTTCTTACCAATTCTTCGTGGACAGCTGAGAGGGCAAAGGAGGTCTACGGAGAGAGGCCAGAGGTTCTCAATCCTCCTCTTCCACCCTCAATTGAAGCCGAGGCCTCCTCTCCTTTAGAACCATTCGAAGAGAGGGAAAACATTGCAGTCATGCTTGGGAGGTTCAGCGAGGAGAAGAGGTACCACTGGGTCATAGAGAGGGTATTTCCAAAGGTCTTGAAAGAGATAGAGGATGCAAGGCTCTACATAATTGGGTCCTCGGGAATAAGGAGCACGAGGAACTACTTGACCAGGATAGAGAAGCTGGCTGAGGATGTCGGGCTGAGGGTTTCGAAGAGCCCAGACGGCAGAGCGGATCTGTTCCTGTTGCCCAACGCTCCGAGCTCACTGAAGAGCTCGGTTTTTGGGAAGGCGAAGGTTTTCCTGCATGCGACAATCAACGAGCACTGGGGGATAGCTGTTTCCGAAGCTATGGCGAGGGGACTTCCAGTAGTTGTGCACAGGTCCGGAGGTGCATGGAGCGACCTTGCTGAGAATGGAAAGAGGGGGATAGGATATGAGAGTGAGGAAGAAGCTGCTGAAGCAGTTGCTGAGCTCATGAGCAGGGGGGATCTCTGGAGGAAGTACTCGCAGCTCTCCCTCGAGAAAGCGGAAGAGCTGAAGATGGAGAGATTCGTGAAGAAGTTCTCCGAGCTTATGAAGCGTTCGTGAACATGCTGGGGAAAGTGATTAGCTTTGAGAAGGATCCTCCTGGTTGCTTCGGTTTTTCTCATTTTGTTATTCCTCGCAACTTCTGAAAAATCCGCGAGCGCGCAATCAGCAGGCGTCGAGCTCTTTCAGTGCTACAGCGAATCGCTGAACCTCACGGATTGGTACAGCGAGATTGGACCTCTCAGGTCGAACCAGATGGTTTTCTACACATACAACTTCACATCTCCCGGTGCTCTCAATTTGACCCTTTCGCTGCAGATAGCTTCGACGCAACCTATCGAGGTCTTCGCAATGGACGCGAAGAGTGGAGAATATCTCTACAGGAGCGCTCCTTCGACTGAATTCAATTCTAACGAGACTCTCAATATTAATTCTCCTGCAAACGTGGAGATCGGGATCTACAATCCTGGTCAAGCTCCAGCAGATTATCGCGGGAGCATCGTTGTATGCATGTGCGGCTCTCCTGCGGTGGAGAGGTGGGTCTCTGCCAATATTAAGATCGGGGCTTCTCCTCTTGGCAATGCTGCACCAGTTGGGATAGCTGATTATGGAGCTTTGCTCATGTCCGGTCAGGGATCGTTCTACAGGATTGAAACTTCCTCCGTTAGAGGGGAGATCAACTTGAGCAGAGATGCCTTCGCCATTTCTTACTTCGAGAACGGAACTTACGCATTTCCCGGCTTCTCGGTTCAGCTGAACGCATTCCTTCTGCTCAAGCTTGCCGACGGAAACGAACAGCTCTATTGGCTGCAGAATGCTCTGGACTGGAGGAACGACTATGGAGGCAAGCTGGGCTACCTGGACAATGTCTGGAACTCGACCTCTTCTCTCTCGACCTTCTCTGCTGCGGGCATCTCTGGAAACGGAGGAGTCTACTTCTCCGGAAGGATTGCTGGAGAGCAGTATTATGCTTATGGGAAGCAGAGTGCGCTCCCCGTAGGATATCATGAGCTGATCATAGCTGTGGGGAAGTACGGGAGGGGGGCGAAGGTGGTCTTCTATGTGGACGGCAACCCTTACGATACCGTGATCCTCTCCCCATATGCTCAGGTCCTTGATGCTGAGATAGTTGTGGATCCTTCGAAGAAGAGCGGCTATGGAGTTCCTCTGGATGTGGAGCTCGTCCTCGGAGGATATTCAGGGGATGAGCCCATAGCTGTTTTTTCCAGTGGAAGCATTCAGCTCTCCCTCGCATACAACCTCTCTGGGAAGTGGGCATCTCCCCTTTCCGCCTGGAGCGTGGGGGCGGCAACGCGTGAGAGTGTGGTAGCGAGCTCGCAACCATCGGGCATAGGAGCATCCAGGATATCTCCGGGAAACCCATCAGCATATGAGCTCTGGTCCGGCCTGGTTCTGGTCATAACGCCGTACGGCAGCTTCCTGCAGAGCACCGGCGATATATCGCAGTACTTGAGGACAGTTGACCTTGGGAACGGGACGAGGCTCACTTATCCCGTTGCATATGTGAATGGGCAGAAGTTGCAGGGATCTTCCGTGGGGCCAGGATCCGTTGTCGTCATTGAGTATTCCGTTGAGTACCGAGTTGGTATAAGCTATCCGCTGGGGGAGCTGGTGCTTTGGGTCCCCAGGCTCTCCCCTCTGAGCAGTTTGGTGAATGAGACCATTGAGTTCCCCAACCAGACAAGGCTGCTGCTGGAAACAGCCTATGCTAATGGAGAGGAAGTGAATCTGACGAGCTATAAGGTAGAAGGGCCCATGAATCTTACCCTGGTATATTCGAGGGAGTACCTGCTCTCCATAATCTCGGAGGCTGTGAGAGAGAGCGTTTGGGTCAGAGAGGGGGAGAGCCCGGCCTCAGTTCTTCCAACATTTGAGGATTTGGGCAACGGGACAGCTCTCGTGCTCGATTCAGCTTATTTCAACGGATCTCCCATCGATCCCTACAGTTTCAGGATAGCATCTCCGGGGAATCTGAGCGCAGTTTATTCGAGGACATATTTGATTAGGCTTTTGCTTCCAGGCAACGCCACGGAGCTCTGGATCAAAGCGGGGGAGGCTTTCTCTCCTCCAGTGGAGGAGGAAATCTACTTCGAGAATGGGACGAGGCTGGTAATCACAGGAGCCATCGATTCGAGCGGAAGGAACGTCACCTTCCCTCTCATAGTTAATGGACCGGAGGACATTCTGCTGGAGTACAGGAGGGAGTACCTCGTCAGCTTGATGCTGTATGGAGAAAACCGCACGGGATGGATCCCCGAGGGGAGCACCCTGAACCTGAGCCAGAGGGTTCTCCTGAAGCAGGGTGAGGGCACTGCCCTCAGCTATGAAATTTACCTGGTCCTCAGATACATAGAAGCTGATGGAAAGATGGTGCCTCCGAGCGAAGAGCTGAGGGGCCCGCTGGTGGGAAGAGGCTTATACGAAGCTGTTGCATATGCTTCCACTTCTTTTCTAAAGATGCCGAACCTGTTCACATATGCTTCGCTTACGTGCGGATCGCAGGCTAACTGGAGCGCTTCTGTTCTCTCCAGCGAGTTGACGCTCTCTCTGCTGAACCCCAGCTCCTATCAGTGCTCCCTGGACGCTCCTATATACATCCCGCTTCCTGTAGGAATAGCGGTTTTCTCAGCCGTCCTCGCAGCCTTCCTTGCGAGAAGCAGAATGAAACGATAATAATCCCTCCTCTCCAGATAAAAGCGGAGGTCAGGAAGTTTGAGCTCTCTGCCTTCGTTGAAGGTATTCAACACTGCCACGAGGAGGCTGGAAAGCTTCGAGCCTTTCACCCCGGGAATTGTGAGGATGTATGTGTGCGGCCCAACAGTTTACGACAGATCGCACCTGGGGCATGCGAGGACATACATTGCCTTCGATGCCGTGAAGAAGTATCTCATCCTGCGAGGCTACCACGTAGTCCACGTTCAGAACATAACGGATATAGATGACAAGATAATCAGGAGGGCGCAGGAGGAGGGGAAGAGCTGGAGCGATGTGGCGGAGGAAAACATCAAGAGCTACTTGGAGGTCCTGAAGCAACTCGATATAGCCCCAACTCTCTCTCCCAGGGTAACGCTTCACATAAGAGAGATCATTTCAGCTATTGAGAAGCTCGTGGAGCTCGAATATGCTTATGAATCAAACGGGAGCGTTTACTTCGATGTTTCCAAGTACGATCGCTATGGAGAGCTCTCGGGAAGGAAGAGTGCTGAGAGCTGGAGGCAGGAGGAGGATGTGCTGAGAGAGAAGAGAAATCCCTTCGACTTTGCATTATGGAAGAGGATGAAGGAGGGGGAGCCGCACTGGAGCAGCCCGTGGGGAGAGGGGAGGCCGGGCTGGCACATAGAGTGCAGCGTGATGTCTTCGAGATACCTCGGCGTTCCCATAGATATACATGGAGGCGGGGGAGATTTGATATTTCCCCACCACGAGAACGAGAGGGCGCAATCGGAAGCTCTTTTCGGAGTGAGGCCCTGGGTTAAGTACTGGATGCATACCGGCATGCTGACGATAAGGGGGGAGAAGATGAGCAAGAGCCTGGGAAACATGGTGTACATAGATGAAGTCCTGAAGAAGTGGAGGCCAGAGGTTGTGAGGATGTGGGTTCTGAGCTCCCACTACAGGAGCCAGCTCGAATTCAGCGAAGACTCTTTCCAGCAACATGAAGCCAATCAGCAGAGGCTCTCAGCCGCTTACAAGGAGCTGAAGTCCATTGCGGAGGATGGAAGGCAGGACTACTGGTTGAGCGATGAGGACATCGGGGCCCTCAGAGAAATCGAGAGGCTACACCTGGAATTCCACGAAGCCATGAGCGACGACTTCAACACTGCGGAAGCTCTCAAGGCTGTGAGGAGGGCTTCAGACATCTTCTTCTCAAGAGTTAGGCCGAGGGAAAGCGCCGCGCTGGCCCGCCAGCTCCTCCTATTCCTCGAAGAGGCCAACTTCGTCTTCGGCTTCCACAGGCCGGAGAAGGGAACCGCAGCTGAGGACCAGAGGCTTAGAGCAATGATAGAGGCGATGATTTCCGTAAGGAGGAGCCTGCGGGAGAGGGGGCTGTACGACCTGGCAGACAAGATAAGGAGCCTTCTCGCAGAGCTTGGCATCGAGCTGCAGGACAGCGGCCTGGAGACCAGGTACATATTGAGGAAGTAGCTTTGCCTAGAGAAGAGGACAGGGCAGATTCGGGAGTGCGGTCATGGCTCAGAATAGTGGGAACGCTTGAGAAGCTCGTCCACGTCTACGATGCTGCGAACCTCATAATGAGCATGGGCTCTCTCAGATACGTCAGGAAGGTCTTCGGGAGGGAAGTGGAGAGGATTTTCAGGGGAAAAGAAGGGATCATCCTGGATGCTGGCTGCGGCCCCGGCAGTTCAATATCCACGATTTTGAAAAACGCGGGAAAAGGAGTTTATGTGGTTGGCCTGGACCCTCTGGAGCCAATGCTGCTTCAAGCGAAGAGCAGGTTCAGTGAGGAGCCAAGGGTCGAGCTGGTGAGGGGTGTTTTTGAAGCACTTCCATTCAGAAGAAACTCTCTGCTGGGAGCCACGTTCTCATTCTCCTTCCGAGACGCCATTGACTACGGAAAGGCTGCCCACGAAGCATATGAGTCGGTGAAAGCTGGGGGTTCGATCGCGATCCTGGATCTCGGAAAGCCTGTGAGGAGAAGGCTCTACTCGAAGATCCTGGAAGGGCCCTTCATGCTCCTGCTTCCGCCCCTCGCAGGAGCAATAGTCATGGGGTGGGATGGGGTGAAGAGGTATATGGAGCTGAGGAGGACATATTTGAGGTTTCCCAGCACCCCCTCTCTCTTCATCCTCTTCTCCAAGCTCTTCGGGAAAGCTCGATGCTTCTACATGCTGGGAGGGGCGACCTTCATCCTCGAGGCTGTGAAGCGGAGGGCTTGAGGAAGAGCGATAGCGCAGTGAGCTTTTCCGCGACATAGAAAAATAAACCCATGTTCTCCTCACTATTCATCGGGCGACCCTCTGTGGAAGCATCTAAGATGAAGACCAAGGACTTCGAAAGCTTATCCATCGATGAGGTATTCAAGCTCCTTGCTACTGATCCGAGCGGACTGAAGGAGGAGGAGGCCGAGAGGAGGCTCAGAATATACGGCCCAAACGCTGTCGAAGAGGAGAAGAGAAATGCGGCAGTGGACTTCCTGAAGAGGTTCTGGGGGCCGATGCCGTGGCTTCTCGAAATCGCTATAGTTCTCTCGATCCTGATCGGGCACTTCATCGAAGCCGCCATAATAGCAGTTCTCCTCGTCATGAACGCCATTATAGGCTTCATGCACCAGGAATCGAGCAGAAAGGTTCTGGAGATGCTGAAGAGCAGGCTCTCCCCGAAAGCCAAAGTTTTCAGAGACGGCTCTCTGAAGGTCATCGATTCCAGATTTCTCGTTCCGGGAGATGTTGCTATCGTGGAGCTCGGAGATGTTGTTCCTGCAGACTGCAAGATCATAGAGGGGGATCTCTCTGTAGACCAGTCCGCTCTAACGGGAGAGAGCCTGCCCGTGGATGTCTCCTCTGGAGGGATCATATTCTCCGGCTCACTTGTCAAGAGGGGAAGAGCTAAGTGCATTGTAGTTGCAACGGGCAGAAACACATATTTTGGAAGGACTGCGGAGCTCGTGAAGATTGCGAGGCCGAAGTCCCACCAGCAGGAGATAATGCTCACTGTGACGAAATACTCGATGTACATAGGCCTCGCGGTGATGATCATTGCAAGCATATATGTGTACCTTTCCGGCTTGAAGAACGGATTGATATCCGTTCTCACCTTCGATGTTGCTATACTAATGGGGTGCGTCCCCGTTGCCCTTCCCGCAGTCATGACGATCATGCAGGCCAGCGGAGCGAGGGAGCTCGCCAGGAAGGGAGTCCTCGTCTCGAGGCTGGATGCTGTTGAGGATGCTGCTTCGGTGGACATACTCTGCCTCGACAAGACCGGAACCATAACGCTCGGATCCCTGGAAGTGACAGAGATCATCCCTCTGAATCCCTCGCTGGATGAGAGGAAAGTGATCGAGCTGGCTGCGTATGCAAGCGCCGACAGCACGGAGGATCCCATAGATAAAGCCATATTGAAGAAGGCAGAGGAGCTTAAGGTGGAGAGGAAGGGGAAGAAAATTTCCTTCACTCCGTTCGACCCTTCCCTGAAGAGGACGGAGGCAGTCGTTGAGCTTGATGGGAAAAGGATGAGGATCGCCAAGGGCGCTCCCCAGATTTTGAAGGGGATATGCTTCTCAGCTTCGGAGAAGCTGGATGCTCTCTTGGAGGGGCTCGCTCGGAGGGGGCTGAGGACAATAGCCGTCGCCTACGGAGAAGAGGGCGGCCAGATGAACATCGTTGGGCTAATAGCTTTCTCCGATCCTCCTAGGCCCGATTCCCCGGAGCTCATCAAGAAGCTGAAAGAGCTCTACGTCAGGCCAAAGATGCTCACGGGAGACAGCTTCCCCATAGCGAAGGAGGTCGCCTCGAGGGTAGGAATAGGCGACCAAGGGTACTCTCTCTCGGAAATAAAGGGAGACCAGGATAAGTTCAGAGAAGCCGTTGAAAAGGCGGACTTCATTGCTGAAGTATATCCCGAAGACAAGTACTCCATAGTCAAGTCGCTGCAGGAGAGAGGGCACATGGTCGGGATGACTGGGGATGGGGTGAATGATGCGCCTGCGCTCAAGCAGGCAGAGCTGGGTATAGCTGTAGTAAATGCCACAGATGTTGCGAAGAGCTCAGCGGGGATGGTCCTTCTGACACCCGGCCTTAGGGGGATCGTCGATGCCATAGTCCTGAGCAGGGAGGTCTACCAGAGGGCCCTGACTTGGCTCATAAACAAGGTCACTAAGGTGATCCAGTTCACCTTCCTCCTTGTCCTCGGACTCATGTGGCTTCACTACGACGTTCTCACGCTGATGGGCATGGCCCTACTCATCTTCGCCAACGACTTTGCAACGATGTCTCTCGCAACTGACAACGCTGAGCCCTCTCTCAGTCCAAACAAGTGGAACATAAAGAACATAATGGTCTCATCTTCGGTTGTTGGAATAGCCCTCCTCGCTGAAGCTCTCCTCTCCATTTACCTGGGTCTGAGGCTCTTCGGCTTCGATGAGGGCGGAATGCAGACGTTCATCCTGCTGGTCATGGTGTTCACCAGCCAGTTCAGAGTATTGATAGTCAGAGAGCGGGATTGGTTCTGGAAGAGCAGACCTGGAAGAGAGCTCACTATTTCGATCATCGGTGTGATCCTGGCGTTCTCTCTGTTGGGGGTCTTCGGAGCTATAGTAGAGCCCATCTCTCCCTCTGCTGTCGCCTTCTCTCTAGCCTACTCGGCCGCTTTCACAATAGGAATAGATCCCCTCAAGGTCTACATCTTCAGAAAGGTTGGGCTGACTGCATGAGTTCGGAGGTTGCTCAGCTCGCAAAGGACCTGGAAGATCTTTTTGCATGGAATTAGCGGATCCTTTGTTGCTGAGTGCAGAAAGAGCTTAACATCTGGCAAGCGAGCACGGGATTTGTGAGCGGCGATTGAGGAGGGGCCCCTCGGTGGAAGGTGAATATTGAAGATCGAGTGGAGCGACGAAATGAGAATTGAAGCAAAGATCTGGCCTCCTCCCCACCCTAAAGGGGATCTTCGCCCTTCAAGCAATTCATATGTTTGGAGACGCATCCTTTTTGTTTAGTCCAGGCCGGGCAACCGGCCCGTTACTCCTATCCCCTCTAGGAGATTTGGAATTATGGATTGCCTTAAGCAATCATCGGCCTCAGAAGGCCTCAATCTTCTTGCGGGAGGTGTTGTATGGATTATGTGTGCTTCAATTGATTTGCTTGAGGTTTGCCTCCCGCACACATTAATTATCATCGCTGAAAATAAGTTAGAAGCTGCAACTTGTAGAAGCTTTTCATTCCCGCCTTAAAAATCGAGGCTTTCAGTTGTAATCTCCGTTAGAAGATTGAGGGATCGTCTTGAGCGCCTTCTGAAACAGTTTTGCTTTTTATAGGTGTTGATAGGTGTCAAAATTTATATATTATCACTTAGGATATAAGCTTACTAGATTTCGACACCGATGAAGACGGCGAGGCGGATGAGCACTAGATGAATCCATGTTCGATGAGGGGAGTCACGAAGGAATGAATGGCTCCCGCAGTCGGGCATGGAGGATTCCATGGGTGATGAACACCTGTGTGGGTTAATCAAAGCCCACGTAGGTGCAAACCCTCCTCAATAGATCCCGTTTCTATATAGCTCATCAGCACGCTCTCAGCAGTCTTCTCCGCATCTGCATTCGAATAGCCACGGTCTTAGCGGATAATTTTATCCGCTAGTAACGGCGTGAGGTGGCTTGGAGGCTTGAGAAACCTAATGCAGAGCTGAGAAGAGTTGCAAGGAGGTTCCATAAAGTGTTGAAGCGGTGAGCAGAAGTCTTCTTTATAGCGCAGGACATGTCAGTAGGACATGTGTGCCGAGCGGACATTGATGGATGTATCTGCAGTTACATCTGGAAGCCTCTCCTTTAAGGCGAGAATGGAAAGCTTATAAATTTCTGCGAGTGTATTGAAGTACAGGGTTGTGCGAGCATGTCGGGCGATGAGGGTTTCCTAACCCTTGCAACCGGGATGAGGGTTAGCCCCAAGCCTATGGAAAAATATCGATCCAAATGGGAATCTCTGACTTTCTTGGCTGCTCCGCATATGACAGATGTAGACCCGAACAGATGCGGGGAACCTGCGAGCCCCTGAAGGGATCTTTCCCCTTTAGAGAGGGGAGGAGGCCAGAGAACCTTCTGAAAGAATATGCGAAATTTTCATATATAATATAAAGCTAATGAAAAAGAGGAGGTTTAAAAAAATGGGCGGGCTGGAATGGAAGGTAGCCAAGCTGACTAATGACATAGCCTTGATAAGAATCAATGACTCCGAGACCAAGTTCTTCGAAGCGCTCTGGGAAATCCCCGAGGGGATCTCCTACAATTCCTATATCATGTTCACAGAAGAGGGCGGAGTTCTGTTCGATACTGGCCCAAAGGGGTATGCTGAGTTCATAGAGGCCCTCAGCTCCATAGCTTCGCCGAAGGACTTGAGGGCTTTGGTTGTGAACCACATGGAGCCGGACCACTCAGGAGCAATCAAGGAAGTGCTGGAGAAGAATCCAGATATAACTATGGTGTCGCACCCCATATCTTTCAAGCTGATGAAGAGCTTCTACGGCCTTGAGCCGAGCTCCAGGCTGGAGGTTGGGGATGGAGCCGAGTTTCAGGTGGGCGGGCACAAGATCAAATTCATCCATGTCCCCTGGCTCCACTGGCCGGAAACCATAATTTCCTATTCTGAGAGAAACAGAGCGCTTTTCACTGGCGATGTCTTTGGTGCATATTCCATACCGAGCGAACCGGTTATAGGAGTCAATGGCCTCGAGGACCAGCGCTATCTGTACAGCATGAAAAAATACTTCGTGAATGTTATAGGAGCCTACCGCCAGAATGTTATTAATGCTGTCGTGAAGCTGAGGGGGCTCAACCTCGATCCAGCCCTGGTTCTCCCCGCACATGGCGCGGGCTTCTCTGGCAAGAATGTGCTTGAAAGGCTTCTCTCCCTGTATGAAAGCTGGGCCGCTTGCTCTGAGGAGAGGGAAGCAACTGTAGCCTTTGTGTCAATGTACGGCTTTTCCGAAGAAGCTGCTGAGGAAGTCACAAGGGCTTTGAATGATTTGGGCGTTAAATACAAGACATACGGCTTCACATCGAAGGGGAGAAATGACTTCTCCGATGCTGTAGCTTCAATGCAGGACTCCTCTCTGATAGTCCTGGTATTCTCGACATACGAGAACTCTCCGCACCCCTTAGCCAGCCACCTGGTTTATCTGATGGAAAAGAAGCTCTGCAAGGGGAAGAAGATCGCTCTCATAGGCACCTATGGATGGGGAGGCGGGATTGCCCTATCGTCAATGGAAGAGAGGATGCGGAAAGCAGGGTTCACCGTTGAACCCCCCATAGCAGTCAGGTCCCTTCTGAGCGAGGAAGATAAAGTCAAGATAAGAGCGGTTCTGAAGAAAGCATTCGGTGAAGATTGATCCCTGCGATTCCTCTTCATCACTAAAGAAATGCTGTCCTGACGCATTTTTGGGTTTTCGACTTGAGAAGTTTAGCTCTCATAAAGCATGGTTTTTAATAGTGAAGGTGCGGATCCATTGACCAAGACCTGGAAGCTCGTGGACTACTCACGTCATAAAGGGTCTTCAAGTTTGTTTAGCCGATGAAGTTGCTAGATGAAATCCGCCCCAGTGACGGCAGAAAACCATCAGAGGCGGGAGAACAGCTATTATAAAACCGCAAGGCGGCTCCGTGGTGACCGTGAATGCAGCTTTAAATAAACTGCTGAAAGAGATGAAGCATCTTAGGAAGGAGCTCATGCTAAGAGAAGCCGGGGCAACTCAAATGATGGTATAGGCAACCACTCGTAGCCTCCTGCAAAAATATTTTAGTTTACAACTCTTAAGCATTCCTTCACAGAGGGGTTCTGGTATGTCTCTATCCAGCGCGGCAGACAGAGTCTTCGAAGTCGGCAAGAGGAGGGGGTTCTTCTGGCAGTCCTACGAGATCTACGGCGGCCTGAGCGGCATGTATGACCTGGGCCCCTACGGCGCAATGCTCAAGGAAAACATCATCAACGAGTGGAAATTTCACTTCATTAGGAAGCACCAGGAGATCATGGCTGAAATAGAGACCCCCATCATAGGGCCCGAGATCGTGTACGAAGCCTCGGGCCACCTGGAGAGCTTCACGGATCCCATCGTTACATGTCTGAAGTGCGGGAGGAAGTTCAGGGCGGATCAGCTGATAGAGGAGCTCGCTGGGGTGAAGGCTGAGGGCAGATCAAACGAAGAGCTGACAGCTATCATAAGGCAGAAGGGGCTGAAGTGCCCAGTGTGCGGAGGCGAGCTCAGCGAGGTCAAGTCATTCAATCTTCTCTTCAGAACGCAGATAGGCCCCTATGAAGGCAGCAATGGATACATCAGGCCCGAGCTGGCTCAAGGCATGTTCCTTAACTTCAAGAGAGTTTACGGAGTTATGAGGGAGAAGCTCCCCCTCGGCATAGCGCAGGTGGGAAGGGTGGGGAGGAACGAGATTTCTCCGAGGCAGGGCATGCTGAGGCTCAGGGAGTTCACCATAATGGAGTTCGAGTTCTTCTTCGATCCAGAAAAGCCAGGGCATGAGGAGTACGTGGTTCCAGTGAAGGAAAGAGCTCTCAAGATCCTCAGCTCGGAAGACAGGCTGGCTGGGAGGGAGGAGCCGAGGATTTTCTCTCTTTCAGAAGCAATAAGCAGCGGAGTGATAAAGACGCCGTGGCTCGGCTACTGGATGGTCGTGTCCTTGGACTTTCTCAAGTCCCTAGGAGTTCCGGAAGAAAACATGTACTTCGAGGAGAAGCTACCGGAAGAGAGAGCGCACTACTCCAGGCAGACTTTCGACCTCCTCGTTAAGACGGAGAGGTGGGGCTGGATTGAGGTTGCCGGCCACGCGTACAGGGGGGACTACGACCTCTCGAGGCACTCGGTCTACAGCAAGCAGGACCTCACCGTATTCAGGCAGTTCGAACAGGCCAGAACGGTCAGGAGGAAGGTGATAAAAGTGAACAGGGCAGTTCTGGGAAAGCTGTTCAAGGACAGGGCTTCAGAAATAGAAGCAGTATTGATATCCATGAATCCTGAGGAGGTCGAGGAGCTGCTGAGGAAGGGAGAGTGGCTGGAAGCGGGGGGAGTAAGGGTTCCTCCTGAGGCAGTTGTTGTCGAGGAGGTCGAGGAGAGGGAAACGGGCAAGAAGATAATTCCCCACGTTGTAGAGCCTTCCTTCGGAGTGGAGAGGTTGCTCTACGTAGTTATGGAGTATGGGCTGAAGGAGAAGGGAGATAGACTCATACTCTCGGTGCCGCACAGGCTGTCTCCCGTGAAGGTTGCAGTCTTCCCTCTCGTGAACGACGACCGCCTTCGAGACATGGCTAGGAAGATATACGAAGATTTCAAGCTGAGGGGGATACCATCGATATACGATGAGGCTGGAAGCATAGGGAGGAGGTACGCGCGAGCTGATGAGATCGGGATCCCCTTCGCAGTTACGGTGGACTTTCAGAGCATAGAGGACGGCTCCGTAACCGTGAGGGACAGGGACACCTGGAGCCAGGAGAGGGTCCATTCATCGGAGCTTGTGGAGCTCATCTTCAGAAAGCTGCTGCGCTGAAAGCTCCTCTTCTATCAGGAAAAGCTGGCCTATTTTTGAAGTTGAAAAACGCGGAAACTTTTAAAGACTTGGAACGGGTATATTTTTCAAAGAGGAAGACTATGCGCATGGATGAACGGAGGTAGGCCGTATGTCCGATAACAACGAAGAGAAGTTGCCAGAGAAGAAGGACATAAAATCTCTGTTGGCGGTCATTCCGCCGGCAGGCTCCGAAGCCAAGCAGAAAGTGCTGAAAGAAAAGAGGATAAGGATAAGGTACAGCAGTGCCAAGCCGGGACAGATAATGATCAATCCGTCTCTAGCGAAAGAGCTAGGGATAGGGGAAAAAGCTGAGGTGGTTGTAGCGGGAAGGAAGAAGTTCACGTTCGCTGTTGTCATCGATGATTCTGTGCCCCCCAACACTGTTTATGCGAACACGGACTTCATGAAGGAAAACGGTGTTGCTGACAACAGCATTGCCACGCTGAGAGCCGCGTGAAAATGTCTGAGGGCGACAGAGTGCGGAGGTCTTCGCCAGAGAAGATCGGAGATTTTCGCGGTTGTGGTTGGTTTGAGGACTAGAGACTTTCAAACAATCATGACGGAAAGGCAGATGATTTACGAAAAGATAGAGGAGCTATTGAACGGTAGGATGGGAGAGGAGGCTGAGAAGAGGCTTCTACTCCTCCTAAAGAAGGGGAGCAGAGTTAGGGCCGAGATGATACTATTCATCAAGGAGTACTCCTCGCAGGCAACAAGCGATGAAGAGAAGGAATATATAAAGACGATACTGGATTTCCTCAGGCTAGTTGATTCGGAGAAGGAGTCTGAACTAATAGAGAGAGTCATAGACCTCTCGCTTAAGAGCAACGGCGCTCTCAGAGAGAACAGGGAATGGCTGATCCAGCAGTTGGAGGAGAGCAGGAAGCTCGGCAGGCTGAGCGCAGAGATCTGAGCTTCCTGCCTCCTGGCTCCAAGGTGCGCTTCTTCAGCTCTCTCCAGATTTTGGAGGAAGGCTTCACTGCTTCGTCTTCCAGAGCAAGAAGAGGTCTAAGAACAATATGAAAGCTTATAAGGATTCATGTTTAGAATTGTTTCGTGATGCAACCGAAAAATACAGAGCAGGGCAACCGTCTCCGCCCTCATAGAACAGTGGGTGTGTTGCAAAGATGCCCGAGGAATTCATAAATCTCAACAACGAGGCCATACAGAGCAGCATAGCAGAGATGAACCTCTCCGAGCAGCTTCAGAAGATACTCAGCGCCGTGGACTCTGAGAGGAAGAGGGTCGAGGAAATCATACTAAACATGAGGGAGGGCAAATACGAGCTCGTGAAGAGAGGCTATGAATATGTAAAGCAGCTCAAAGATGAGGCTCAGAAGCTCAGAGAGGGCACAATGGAGTATGTTGTGAGGGTTTCACCGGCCCTCCTGACCAAGGAGCTCTACATGTATTCTCTCTCGCATCTGGACAGGCTCATACAGATAATAGACTCTATTGCTTACAGGCTGAGCATTCTCGCTGAGTCGGGAATAGAGCTCGATGGGGGGACAAAGGAGCGGATCATAGAGATGTCCAGCAAATCTCTGGGCATGGTTGCAGATCTCTTCCAGGAATCCAAGCTCTTGAGTACAAATGCCAGAATGATAATAGAGGTGCATGAGGGTATAAACTCCAGGGAGGAGGAGATCGATCAAATATACAGAGGGCTTGTCCTGGAAATAATAAGGAAGTACTCAAAGGATGTCTTCTCCCTCATGCTGCTGAAAGAGATCGTTGACCTGGTGGAAGACCTCGCCGACATCATAAGGGAAGCGAGTCATGACTTCAAGTACCTCGCACTATACAAGCTCTAAAACTGCCCCGAGAGGCATCCTCCTTGGGCTGAGAGTTGTTCTCCCCAGCGGAGAGAATGCCTCCAATCTCTACAAGCATGGGTTCTACGGGAAGCCCTTCGGCATAAGGAAGCCTGAGCCAAGAGAGTACGGAGAAGCTATAGAGCTTTCCCTGATCGAAGCCCTCTACCTTCTCGAGGAGGGGGCTATAGAGATATACAGCCCCGATGGGGAGAGGCTCAGCTCGGAGGAGGTCAGAGAGGAGGCCAGAAAAAGGATAGATGACTTCGATTCTTTGTACATAGTATACAGGGATCTGAGGAAGAGGGGGTTCATTGTGAGGAGTGGCTTGAAGTTTGGAAGCGATTATGCTGTGTACAGAATTGGTCCAGGACTTGAACATGCGCCGTACCTCGTTCACGTCTACAGAGGAGGTCACATGATGGATCCGGTTGAAATAGTTAGGATGGGAAGGCTGAGCCACAGCGTGAAGAAAAAGTTTATGTTCGCCATTGAAGAGGGGGGAAGAATAGAATATGTCCTCTTCAAGTGGTTCAAGCCGTGATTGTTTTTGCCCTTTCGTTAAACTGAGGGAAGGTGTAGATCGTTGAGCAAGTTTGGTAGAGACTTCAGGGGTGGGGAGAGGCAACAGAGGAGGACTGAAGCGCCCAGAAGGAGTGAGGACAGGGAGAGCAGGCTCAGAGAGGAGGAAATCGCTCCTCGGCCAGTAAACGGGAAGTGCAGCAACCTCTGTCCTCTCTTCTGGTGCACCAAGAGGGCATATCAGATAAGGCGGGATCCCAAGACGGGGAGAAAGTTCGTCTTCTGCAGCTGGATAGGAGACGAGTGCATAGGAGCTTCGTGTCAGTACGCTACCTGCAAGTCCAACTACCTCCTCCCGGACGGGAGCTGCGGCTATGTGAAGCAGAAGTCTCAGGCCTCTTCCGAAGAAAAGGAGATCTTTGAGGATTTGATAAAGGAGGATATAGACAGCAAGGTCAAAGATGTTATAAGCAAAAAGCTGGGCAAGAAGAAGCTGGATGATCTGCTTTGAGCCTGCTGCCTGAAAGGGAGAGGCTGAGGTATTCGAGGCAGCTTCAGCTCATAGGCGAGGAAGGGCAGAAGAAGCTCTCATCCTCAACCGCTCTGGTAGCAGGCGTCGGCGGCCTGGGGAGCGCTGCCAGCTTGTATTTGGCTGCAGCGGGGGTTGGAAGACTCATC
Organism: Fervidicoccus sp. SLHALR4; assembly: GCF_058692745.1. Lineage (NCBI taxonomy): Archaea > Thermoproteati > Thermoproteota > Thermoprotei > Fervidicoccales > Fervidicoccaceae > Fervidicoccus > Fervidicoccus sp. SLHALR4. Next base: position 455,706 of record NZ_CP182483.1, read on the forward strand.
TTGGTTGATAGGGATGTGCTTGAGCTCTCGAATCTGAACAGGCAGGTTCTATACTCTGAAGCAGGGCTCGGCATGCCGAAGGTTGAGCTGGCAGCCAAGAGGCTGAAGGAGCTGCGGGGCGACATTGAAGTTATTCCGCTGAGAATAGATGTTTTCGATGAATCATTCGAGAGGGCTGTCCAGGAAAGTGATGTGATAGTAGATGGTATGGACAACTGGAGGGCCAGATTCCGAATAAACGAGGTGGCGGTCAAGCACAGAAAGCCCCTCGTGCACGCGGCCGTTGGAGAGTGGTACGGGCAGCTGATGGTCGTTCTGCCTGGAAAGACCCCCTGCCTCCACTGCATCTTCAGGAACGCTACAGATCCAGAATCACCTCCTTCTTTATTCCCTCCATCTCCAGGGGTTCTGGGAGCCCTAGAGGCTGCTGAGGCCCTGAAGATATTGATCGGGAGGAGCGAATCTGCTGGAAAGCTGATATACTTCGACTTCAAGAGGCTCGAGTTCAGAGAGATCGCTGTTTCGAGGGATCCGAGCTGTCCTGTCTGCGGGAAGCTGAGCGAGACCTGAGCCCGCCGACCGAAAAAATTTAAAGTCCTATCATCAATGATTTTCGGTAAACTTCTCTGCGGAGAGAATGAAAAAATGACAGATGAGCAGAAGATCTCCATAGCCGAAGCCGTCAGGTTCGTGGTCTCCAAGAACCAGAGCCTAATTGAGTGCCTGAGCGAGGGCCTGGTGAACTACACATGGCTGGCCGAGAAGATAGCAGATGAGGTTGCTAAGATATCCGAGAGGAAGAGGGTCAACCTCGATGCCATCAAGGCCGCTCTCATAAGGTATGAGGAGGAGCTGAAGAAGGAGAAGCAGGCCCTCATGAAGTCGGTGGGCAAGGTCCTCGCGAAGAGCACGCTGGAGCTTCAGAACGATATCACAGTGCTCACAGTGAAGAAGTACACTGTGGAGAGAAAGCTGAAGGAGATACTAGAAGTGGCATCCAGGTCAAGGTTCTTCAACTTCACTCAAGGAAAGAAGTCCTACACTTTCGTGATAAGCCAGGAAGATGAAGAGAATGTGGAGAGGATGATAGAGAGGGAGGATGTCCTCGATAAGGTTGAAAAGCAGAGCGCTCTCGTCATGATAAGCCCCTACGACATAATGTTCACGCCGGGAGTTGTGAATTTCCTCACCCGCTTGATGTATTTGAACGGAATAAACATAACGCAGATAATGAGCTGCTATACAGATACGATACTGATAATAAGCAAGGACGATTCTGTGAAGGCCTTCAAGCTCCTTCAAGATGTCATCGAGCAGCAGAGGGCGGTAGAAGAAGGCGAAAAGTAAGGACCGGAAAAAAGGTCTCGAGCCGCTTTGAAGAGCTCAGGCCTTCTCCCAGTGAATGACTGAAACCGGGCAGCTTTCCGCAGCTGACTTCACGCATTCCTCGAGGCTCTCGTCGACCAGCCCCGATGAGAGGTCGTTCGCGTTGGTCCTCCACTTGGCCACTATCTGGCTCTTTCCGTCTTCGGCATTCATCTCGAAGACGTCTGGGCACAGATTAACGCATACCATATCTCCGATGCATCCATCCCTATCTATTGTGACCTTTATCTTGGCCATAGATACCACCAATTATGCAGGATTCTTTTTTCGAAGCTATTAATTAAATTTTTCTTCATGTAGAACTCGCTGCCTTCAGTCCAAGATAGAGGAGCCCCAGCTCGGGGTCTTCCAAGAGCTTCTTCCCGTCGCCTCTGAAGATTACCTTTCCGCTTCCCATAACCACTGCGTGATCCGATATCTCAAGAGCCAGCTTTGCGTTCTGCTCTACGAGTATTATGGTCTTGCCGCTCCTAGCGTTAAGGTCTCTGATGATGTTGATTATCTGGTGGGCTATCTTCGGAGAGAGGGCTGCAGTCGGCTCATCGAACATCAGGACTTCGGGCGTCCTCATGAGGGCCATGGCCATGGCCAGCATCTGCTTTTCTCCCCCGCTCAGCCTTCCAGCCTTCTGCTTCATGTAGGCTCTCAGGATGGGGAACATTTCCAGAACTTCTTCGCTCCTGCTTCGTGCCTCCTCCTTGGTCAAGGTATAGGACGCCATCACTAGGTTCTCATGGACAGTTAGGTTATCGAAGACGTTCTGAGTTTGGGGGAGATATGCTATCCCCATTTTTGCTATCTCGTGAGGGGGCTTCCCGGTGATGTCGCGGTTCCTGAACATTACTTTCCCCGAGATCACCCTCGTGAGGCCGAAGACGGTTTTGAGGAGAGTGCTCTTCCCGCTTCCGTTGGGACCAACTATGACAGTGATCTTCTTCTCGGAGAAGTCCAGGGAGACATCGAAGAGTATGTGCATCTTGCCGTATCCCGCATTCAGCTTATCTGTTCTGATTATGCTCTCGGCCATTCCTGCTACCTCCCCAGATAGGTTTCAACCACCACCGGGTTGCTTATAACTTCTTCCGGACTGCCTTCAGCTATTACCCTACCTTTTGCCATGGCGTATGCGTAGTCCACGTAGCCAAGGGCTATCTCAAGGCGGTGCTCTATCACAATAAATGTCATGCCTCTCTCTTCCACAAGCCTCCTTATCAAAGAGAAGATCTCGTGAGCAAGAGTTGGGTTGACTCCGGCCACCGGCTCGTCCATGAAAACGGTATCAGCGCCGTTCATCAGTGCCCTGCCTATCTCCAGAAGCTTCAGCTGCCCCCCGCTAAGCTTCGAGGCGGGCTGGTCTGAGACCTTCTGGAGGTTGACAACTCTGAGAACTTCCATGGCCCTCTCCATGTCCCTCTTCTCGTATTCTATCCATTTGGATCTCCTCATCGCGTTCACAGCTTTCTCTCCTATGTTCTCCCTGGAGGCGACCAGCAGGTTCTCCAGGACGGTGAGGTTGTAGAAAGGCTGAGGTATCTGGAAGGTCCTCACCAGGCCCAGGCGGTTTATTCTGTAGGGGGGCATGTTCGTTATGTCTACGCCCTTGTAGAAGACGCTCCCAGAATCGCACCTCAGAAACCCTGTGACGACGTTGAGGAGAGTTGTCTTCCCTGAACCGTTCGGACCGATTATGATGGAAACCTTCCCTTTTTTTATGTTCATGCTGGCATCATCCAGAGCGACCAGGCCGCCGAAGGTCTTCCTTACATTCACTATCCTCAGGATTTCCTCTTCTCCTTCCGCAACGCTCTGCATTTCGCCCCGAGCTCTGCTCAACGGAGAGCACCCTGAAATGATATACCTGTTATCTGCCTTATGGTTTTAAAGATTTTCTTTTCACCTATAAGGTTTACAAATGAAAACTTTTCTTTCAATGATAGAAATATAAAGCCAAGATATAGCATTGCATCCTACAGCAGGACAGAGGGTAGAGCTGTGATCAGCTATCCTGCGAGAGATGCTTCACTGAGGAGAGAAGATGTACTTCGCGTACTCTCCCTCGGTGCTCGCATCTACGAGAACCCCGTACCTCCTCGCATATTCCATGAGGAGGTTCATTGGTATGCTCCCGTGGGGAACCTTTATCGCATAGCTTCTCTTCTTCTCCTTTGCGCACTTCATCATCTCCACCACGATTGTCAGGGGATGCTCCGTGCACTTAGTTATGTCTTCAATTATCAGCTCCGTTTTCTCGCACCTTCCCATTCAAGCACCCATATCATTAAGTATATAACCATGGATATATAATTTAATCATTTGTAATGGAGGTTATTTTCTATGGAGAAGAAGCCGGTCAGAGTTAAGGACAAGACAACAGGAAAAGAGGTTGATCTTGTTCCCATAAAGGTGTGGAAGCTGAGTCCGAGCGGAAAGAAAGGAATAAAGATGGGCCTGTTTCAGAGCCCAGTAACAAAGCAGTACTTCAGAGCAAGAGTCCCCGATGACTACCCAGAGTTCTGATACTTTCGACTATCTATCCTTTTATATTTTTAATCTGCAACTTGTCTTTTGTCTTGAGGAGAATCCCGCGGGTTCTTCCAGGCGGTGAAGCTCTTGGCGATCATGGCTCATGCTGCTGACACGCATCTGGGGAAGAATTTCGTCGGTCTGGGGAGGGAGGACAGGGACAGAGATGTGGAGGAAGCCTTCAGCCAGATGATGGAACTAATCCTGCTCGAGCATGTGAAGCTCCTCGTGATAGCCGGAGATCTCTTCGACAAGCCTAGGCCTAGCAACTCCACACTGATATTCTTTCGGGAGTCAGTGAGAGAGTTCCTCGAAAGAGGGGGAAAGATCGTTCTTGTGAACGGCGAGCACGACACCTCAACAGCCAGCGAGCACCCAGCGACCTACCTGGTCTCCAAATATCTCAGCAACGTCTATCATTTGAAGCACTTCTTTGGAAGCGAGGACGCTCTCTGCTTAGAAGATGGGGGAGATAAAACCTGCTTCTACGGCCTCGGAGCTATAAGAGGGCCGAAAGCTCTGGCGCATGGAAGAAACATAATGGGTAAAATCGAGAGCGTTGCGAAGAGCTCTCCAGGGAAAAAGGTGATGGTTTCGCACATTTCCATCAAAGATTACTTCCCGTTCGCTGAGGGCTACGAGCTTAGCTCCCTCCCGAGCGGCATCAGCTACTATGCCCTCGGCCACCTTCACTTCAGGGCGGTGGAGAGGGTGAAGGATGGGGTGCTGGCTTACCCTGGAAGCCTGGAGATCCTCTCCCTCAGCGAAGTGCCCGAGTGGAAGAAGAAGGGCAAGGGATTCTACATTGTGGATTTGAGCCCTGAAGAGCCAGTTGTCCACCAGGTTGATCTTGATGTAAGGCCTCAGGAAGTATTCGAGATATCCTCAGAAGAGGATATCCCTTCATTTGCGAGCAGTGTAGAGAAGCTCCTTGCTCAGCTGTCTGGCGGGAGGCCCCCAATAATAAATGTAGTTGTGAGGGGAGGGGAAGGTCTCAGGAAGGTGCTTCAGTCTCGGCTCGAAAAGCTGCAGAAGAGCAATGCGATTTTCTCCGTCACTTCGAAGCCGGCGGAGGATTCCTCTCTGGATTCGGATTTTGCGGCAGATGGCGAGTGGGAGGAGCTGAAGATAGTGAAGAAGATCGTGGGCGATGAGGCTGTAGCCAAGCTCATAATTGATCTGAAGAACTGCCTCTCCTCCTCTGAGGAGTCAAAGTGCGACGACATTGCAGGAGAAATCCTCGAGAGGAGGGATTATTGGGAGAAGGCCCTCAAGCAGTGGCCTTTGATAGGAAAGGCCCAAGGCGAGAGGAAGGAGGGGCTGAAGAAGTTCATGAGTTGATGGCACATGCCGCCTTCCGCTCTGAAGCTGGAGAAGCTCGTTCTCGAAAACTTCTACAGCTACGGCAAAAGGAGCGAAATTAAGTTCGATGAAGGAGTTACTGTCATAGTTGGAGAAAACGGCGCAGGCAAGTCGAGCATTGTGAGGGCAATATATTTCGCGCTTCTCGGAGAGCTCCCCGACCTGAGGTTGAACGACGCCATCCACAGGGGAAGAGATGAATTCCTCGTCTCGCTCACGCTGACAGATGGCACAAACAGGTACAGGGTCGAAAGAAGGAGGGGGAAGAGGCGGTACGATGCACTCTATCGCGAATCTGGAGGAGGGGAGCGCCTCATAGCAACCGGAGCAGAGGAAGTCACCAGAAAGCTTGCCCAGCTAGTTCTGTTCTCTGACATAGAGACCCTGGAAGACAGGGGAGCAAAAAGGGCGGTAATAGACCTGATAGTGCTCAACCAGGGAAAGCTCGATGAGATAGGGGAAGCGCTCTCCTCAGCGAGAAAGGACAAGATCGAGTTCCTCATGAACATACTGGGACTGAGCGCTTACCTGAAGGCCTGGGAAAGGATGAAGGATCTCGAGGTGAGGGTGAGCCCCATTCCTCATCCCTCTTCTGAAGTGGGGGTGCAGGAGAAAGAGAGGTTCAAGGTCACGGAGGATGAACTCGAGGAAGCTGAGAGGAAGCTGAAGGGATCCCTGGAGGGGGTAGAGAAGATCGAGAAGGAGGAGGAGCAGATAGAGCAGAGGATAGCGGAGCTAGCATCCAGAGAAGAAGAGCTTTCCCGCAGTAAGAGCGAGCTAGAAGGCGAGAAAAACAGCTACATAGCTGAGCTGAGCTCGGTCGAGTCGCAGCTTTCTAAGGCGAGGGAGTCCCTTGAAAAGCTCAGCGCTGTTGAGAAGGAGATGAAAGATCTCAGAATTGAGGAGGAAAAGCTGGAAGAAGAGGTCAAGAAGGCCGAGGAATTGAAGAGAAAGCTGGAAGATTTGAAGGCTGCTGAAAGGCTGCTTCTCTTAGAAGAGCTGGAGGGAGATCTTGAGGCCTTCCTTGAAAGCTTGAGAGACGTGAGGGCGAGGCTCGGCGAACTTGGAATAGAAGGACCTCTGGAGAAACTGAAAGAGATCGTTAAAGAAGAGGAGGGGGCCATCTCGAGCAAGCTGAGAAAGCTGGAGGGAGAAAGGGCTCTGAAGGCTAAAGAGCTGAGCGAAGCGAAGAAGCTGCTGGACGAAGCGGGTAGGAAGGAGGGCGAGATCGCATCTCAATTGAGGGAAATAGCGTTGAGAACCGGCATCGAGGTCTCATCTCAAGATCCTCTGAGCATGATCGATGAGCTGAGCTCCCGCCTTTCGAGTATGCTGGAGGAAGGGAGGACGGCCTCGGCAACTGTGAAGAGCGAGATAGCTAGGCTCGAGAGAGCGATAGAAGAGCTGAAGGAAGCAAAGGGCAGGTGCCCCGTCTGCGGGAGGGAGCTGGACGACGATCACAGGAGCGAGCTCATTTCCAAATACTCACAGCAGCTCGAGAGCTTGAGGGGAGAATACGAGTTGTTGAGGAAAAAACTGGAAGTCCTTGAGGCGGGAAGCGCAACTGCGAACAGGCTCCGCTCTAGGACTGGGGAGCTGGAAGCCTTGAGGAGGAGGATCTCGGGGATCTCGGTTGGGGAAGTCGAGGCTGAGCTGAAGAAGCTGGAAGAGGAGATATCTTACCTGGAGAGGAGAGAGGAAATCTTCTCGAAGCTCCGCGACGGTGTGAGCAGAGCTCTTCTCTTTAAATCATCGGCCCTGAGCAAAATTGGGCGTATCGGCAGCGATATTTCTATCGATCCCAGGCGGATCGAGGCCGAGGATATCGAATCGGTAGAGCGAATGGTTGAGACCCTTAAGAAGGAGGCTTCCGCTTTGAGCTCTCAGCTCAAGCTCCCCATTCCTTCCGATCCGGTGAGGCTGGGGAAAATGATAGCTGACATGGAGAGGGAGCTGAGAGAGCTGAAGCCGGAGTCCAAAAGCGCGGAGCTCGCGCGAGTAAGGGAGAAGATCAAGCTGCTTGAGGAGCAGGAAAGAGAGCTGAGTAGAGAGTCCTCAGCGATAGTACAGCTTGAAGAGAGGAGGAGCAAGCTGAGCTCCCAACTGGAAGGAGTCAGCAGAATGCTTTCCGAAGCGGAGGATGAGCTGAAGGCTGTTAGAGACGAGCTCAGCTCGCTGAGGAGCAGGAAGGCTGTCCTGAAGGAGAGGAAGGATTACCTGGAGGCGCTGAGCAGATCCCTTTCCGAGGCGGTCTACAAGCTGAAGGTCCTCCTGAAGGTCAGGTCGCTATATGAGAGGGAGAGCGGGCTCCCCTCCATTCTCATGAAGCACGCTCTCAAGCAGCTGAGGCGCAGGCTCGTTGAAGTATACAGGAGGTTTGAGCTCTCGTATGACGAAATCTGCGTGGACGATTCCTTCAACATATCTCTCATAAACTCCGCGCAGAACTTGGAAGTTTCCCTGGACCAGGCAAGCGGAGGGGAGAGGGTCGCCGTCTATCTTTCGTTCATCTTCGCAGCCCAGAGGGTCGTGGCGGAGCTGTACGGAGGGGGGAGGGGTTCTGGGTTCATTGTCTTGGATGAGCCGACCAACTACCTAGATGAAGCGAGGGTCAGGTACTTGGCAGACGTGCTGAGGGAAGCGGTCTCTGCAGGAGGAGGCGCCCAGATCATTGTGGTGACTCATGAGGAGAGCCTGAAAGACGCGGGAGATGTTGTGCTCAGGGTGAGGAAGAGCGGGGCGAACTCCGTCATAGAAGAGGAGCAGGAGGAGGCGGTGGCTCTTTGAGCTACATAGATGACATACTCGAGGTAGCTGCGAAGAAGAGCGAGGAGATAAGGAAGAAGATCGCTGTGCTTGGAGCCAAGAAGATGAGAGCCATTGAGATAATAGAGAGGGGCATGATCTCCCCAGAGCCCCTGTCCTCAAAGAGGAACCTCCCCCGCCCAAAGAAAGTTGCTGCCGTTGATGGGGGATCCTTCCCCGTCTCTATGCTGGGATTCGAGATGTACTTCATAAAGGCCTATGCGGTGAGGTTCATCTACGATGAGCTTGGGGGGAGGTATATCGATGGGGGAGAGAGCAGAGTTGTTGATGTGGATGTCCTCATTCCTCCTTCCATGTCTCAAGACAGGATCACCGTTTACCGCCAGATAAGCGAGCTGAGAGCCATGAAGAACTCCCTCGATTCTGGATTCCTCACGCTGGCTGACGGGAGCATAGAATCGCTCATAGCGAGGCCCGCTCACATGAAGCTGAGAGATCTGAGCGGAGAGGATGAGGATCTGTGCCGTCAAGTGGAAGAAATAGTGGCGAGGGAGGAGAGGGAGGACGCGGCAGTGGCAGTGAAGGGGTTCATAGAGAGGGAGCTGGGCGAGGACCCTGAGAGGGCGAAGACCGTGGAAATGCTTGAGAAGGCTCTGAGGCTGAAGATGCTCCTCGAGAGGGTATCGAGAGGGGGCCTCCTGGCCTTCGTAACGAAGACTGGTAGGAGCAACAAGCTCTTCAACCTTCCGCTACCAGACCAGTACGTCATAACGAAGCTAACAACCAAGGAAGGATACATAGTAGAGGGGAAGTTCAGCACGCTGGAGGAGGCAGTGAGGGGAGAGCTCACGGATGCGTGCTCGCTGAGAGCTCAGGCGGAGAGGGTCTCCCTCATAAGCGGCTATGCCAGGCTCTCTCCTGGAGCTCCCGTCCTAAAGATACAGCTCCTGGCCCCACAGATGAGTGAGGGGCAGCAGGGCAGAGCCTTTGAGGACTTGGTCCTGAAGCTGGCCTCCCTCTCATCCGAGGACGGATACCCATTCCCCCTTCTCATAGCCCACTTGAAGGCCCACATAAAGAAGGGAATAACGGAGATGGTAACGGACGCCCTCGGGCTGAGGGAGGAGCTCAGCGGGAGGGAGGAGATCGATATCCTGTGAGGTGGTTTGAATGGGAGAAGGGTCGGGCATGTTCAGCAATGAAAGGCTCGGGATAAACGAATCGGAGCTCAAGGAAATCGGGTACGTGATAGGAGAGAGCACCCCCTCCATGGTGATCATGCTCTCCAAGGAGCCCCCTAGGCTGGGAGAGTTCGTTATAGTCTCGCACGATGAAGACTATCTCCTCGGAATGGTCGAGGAATCCATCGCAGGAAACCCGTTCATACCGGAGAACATGACGAACCTCGGATCTTTCGAGACCTGGAGGAACGTTGTGGAGGCGAGGAACTACATGAGGGGGGCCATAAGGATCCTCACGAAGATAACCCCCCTCCTCGAAGGAAAGAGGTTCGATCCGGCCAGAACTCCTCCTAACCCAAGCAGCAAGGTCTTCAGAGCGAGCGATGAGATCCTCAGGAAGATCTTCCTGCCCTCGGGGATGCAGGAAGAGGCCCCCTACTACTACAGCCCTTCCGAGAGGAGAGGGTATGTGAGGATCGGGGTGCTTGCGAACCACCCAAACGTTCCCGTGTATGTGAACGTCGACTCCCTTGTTTCGAGGCACGCCGCAATTCTGGCTGTGACCGGGGCGGGGAAGTCGAACACCGTGAGCATCATTGCTGAGAGGATGGTTCTCGGCCTGGGAGCAACTGTTCTGCTTTTCGACATGCACAGCGAATATGCTGCTTCAGGCATAGGCAATGACAGGAAGAACGTGATAAAGCCTGTGATAAACCCTGCGACGCTCAAGATCTGGGAGCTGCAGAAGCTTGCCAAGATCAGAGAGGATGCAATAAAGCAGCAGAGCGTTCTGAGGTATGTGTACAGGGCTGCTATAGCAGCCAGGGAACGCATAAGCAAGGAGGACCCGGCCGAGCTCCCGAAGTTCGACGTCATAGATTACATGCACAAGGTTCTCGAGTGCCTCGATATTCTGAGCGGAGCGGAGAAAGCGGGGAAGAAGGGGGGTAAGGGGAAAGCGAGCACCGGGCTCATTGAGGAGGAGGCTGGAGGGGATGAAAAATTGATCGGCATATGCCGGGAGCTGCCCAATCCCCCCAGAAAGCTCGACAGAGATGTTGTTCTGAACGTCATGAACAAGCTGGAAGATCTCTGGGAAATTTACGAGGGCATACTCTCCGAGAAGGCGGCCAAATCCATAGCGGAGATAATCAAGCCGGGGCACCTGAACATAGTAGATCTGGGTGAAGTCGATGATGTGGGGAGCGATGTGGTGGCATCGTACATCCTCAGAAGGATACTGGATGAGAGGAAGTCCTATCTGAGGAGCAATGGAAGCAGGGGATTTCCCGTTCCTGTATTTATATTCATCGAAGAAGCCCACATACTCGTCCCCAGGGAGGAGGAAACGCTCACCAAGGAAGTTGTGGGGAGGATCGCTAGGGAGGGGAGGAAGTTCGGCGTTGGCATATGCCTGGTCAGCCAGCGCCCAAAGAGCATAGACGAGAGCTCGCTCAGCCAGACCAACAACAAGATAATCCTGAAGATCGTTGAGCCGAACGATCTGAGATACGTGCAGAGCTCGAGCGAGCTCCTCAGCGACGAGCTCCTGAGAATGCTCCCTAGCCTAAGGACGGGAGAGGCGATACTGCTTGGGGAGTTCACGAAGCTGCCCGCCCTCGTCAGAATAGACGTTCACGAGAAGAAGACGGTGGGAAGGGATCTCAACGTCGCGGAGCTCTGGATGGAGAGCAGGAAGGGGGAGGTTGCTCCGGAGGAGAGCAGGAGAGAGATCGAAGAGCTGATGTACGGTCAGGGAGATGCCTATTGAAGAGGTCGACTCACGCTTTCTTCGGGATCGGCCTTTCAGCATTCGTTATGAGCAGGATTTTTTCCTATTTCGATCCCCTCATGATCGTCTTTTCGCTGTTCTTCTCCATCCTCCCGGACTTCGACGCTTCCATGAAGCACAGGGCCCTCCTCCACAACTTGTTTTCAGCAGTCATCCTGAGCTGGGCGGCCTCCTATTTCAGCAGTGGCTACATCATCAGCATGCAGCTGAGCGCCCTCCCGTGGACCGCTTTCTTCGCCTGCTCCCTCATAGCTTATCTGAGCCACATTGCACTCGACTCGCTCACAAGGGCTGGGGTTGAGGTGCTCTGGCCTCTCAGCAGCAGGTCATTCAGAGCGGCTTCACTTCGATACGACGACCCTGCTGCCAATGCCCTCTTCTCCGTCCTCGGAGCTCTCCTCATCATCTTCACATTCGTCTGAGGTTCACATATTTTCGAGGAATGACGCATATGTGGAGCGGGAGCTGAGTAATGCAAAGCTTTATTTCTGCGCAGGAGGGAGGAATATCTGGTGCTTTCTTTGGGAAGTGAGATGAGCATAATTGATTTTATAAAGAGCAGGGCCAGTATACGGAAGTTCACCCGTGACCCTGTTGCTGAAGAAGATCTGAGGAAGATATTGGAGGCTGGAATCAGAGCTCCCACGGCCAGCGGAGCAGAGCAGTGGCTCTTCGTTGTGGTGAGAGATGAAGCGAAGAGGAAGACTGTCCACGGCTTCATAAGGAGGGGGCAGATGATCTATCTGAAGAGGATGCTGAGGAAGAAGGTGGATGAGGAGGGGCTGAAGAAGTGGGAGGAGATGTTCGATGAGGGGATGTATTTTGCACCTGTCTATATTATTGGGATGCTGAACTACAGCAGGAGAACACTCAGCGATGAGTACCTTCTGTATGAGTACCTCTGGGGCGTTGAAAGCGTGACTCTCGCGCTGGGCAACATGATGCTCGCTGCCCTCTCCCTTGGATATGGGAGCGGGTGGATTGCCGTACCGCAACTCCTTGAGGAAGAGTTCAAAGAAGCACTAGGCCTTCCCGAGAACGCTTCCTATGTTGGGATGTTAGCTCTGGGTAAGCCGGCCGAAACTCCGGGCCCCCGTCCGAGGCTCCCGCTGGAGAGCTCCGTGATGCTTTTCTGAGCTTTTTCCGCGTGCTGAAGGCAGGATCCTCAGTTGCTTTTTTCAATTACCTTAGTGTCCTGGTCAGAGGATCCACGTGCTCCCTCTCATACTCTCTGTGGAGTCTGGAAGATAGGCTCGGTGCAGGTTTGAGGAGGCTCTCGTTGTATCTCCTCTCTGCCTCCTCCTTCGGGAGCAGCTTGATCGCTCCTGTCGGACAGAGGTTGATGCACAGTCCGCAGCCAATGCAGTCCTTAGGATTGGCGCGAACCACTTTGGAGTCAGGATCATAGTACAAGGCTCCTCCCCCTGCGTCCCTGCAGGGATCGAGGCATCTGCCGCAGGCAATGCACTTCTCCGGGTCAACGAAGGTCGCTCCCCATTCCTCGAAATCGAGAGAGGAGTGGGGGATTATCTTGCTGTTCACCCTTCCAACGATCTCCTCTACAGTAGAGAATCCTCTCTCCTTCATGTAGCTGAGCATCCCGCTGATCAGATTGTCTATGATGCCGTAGCCGTACCACATAACCGCGGTCACAAGCTGCAACGCCCTAGCACCAACCATCATGTGCTCAACGGCGTCGTACCAGCTGGTTATGCCTCCCAGCCCGAATATCTCAGCGCCCGGAAAGGCCGTGCTGACCTCATGAATCAGCCTGAGGACTACTGGTTTGACCGCAGGACCGCTCAGTCCTCCCGGCGAAGAGAAGCCCTTCACGCTTGGAAGCGGCTCATCTCTGTAAATGTCTATGCCTATTATGCCTGTTCCGTGCGTGTTAGCAATCGTGAATATGCTGTTCCCTGCATTGAGGGCGCTCGCAGCGATTGGCTTTATGTCAGTAACTATGGGAGTAAGCTTCACGCTGAAAGGGACCTTCGCGTGCTTTTTGACTTCCCTGACTATGTTCCCTACAAGTCCAGGATCCTGCCCAATGTATGCTCCCATATATTTTTCGGGACTTCCGTGGGGGCAGGATACATTGAGCTCTATGAAGTCCGTGCCTGCCTCCTGAACTCTCTGCAGGGGCTCGATCCACGTCTCCGGCTCGGGTCTTCCCATTATGCTGGAAATCAGCACAAAATCGCTCGGCGCCTTAGCCTTTATCTCCCTTATCCACTTCTCCCAGTTCTCAACTGGGTAGGTCGTCAGCAGCTCTATGTTCTGGTTGATGAACGGGTAGCCGTCAATGTTTCTGAGAATTATGTGGGGCGTCGGATCCCTGGTGGGCGGTATTACGACCGTCTTATGGACTGCTCCCGCCCATCCCATTCTCGCGGCCCTTATTATTCTGTCCGCATCCCTCGTAGGGGGGCCGCAGCCCAAAATGAAGGGATTCGCGAACTCGACTCCGCCTACAGCTGTTCCAAGTTCAGGAAATCGGTACATGATTTTCCCTCTTTCAAAAATTTTTACTTCTTGATATAAATATTTATTTATGGTTTCTAAAAAACAATAAATTTTTAAAAATAACTGGAGTGAGATGGTGGTTGAACGAATGCATCCTGACGTTTGTGAAGTTTTTTCCTGAAGAGGGCAGAATCGATGAGCAGGATCTCTCAACGATTGAGTTCTCGAAGAGGCTCAAAGCGGTCAGTGGGTGGAAGCTGATTTCTGCTTCCATTCTCAAAGAAGGCTTCGAGAAGGTGGCGGCGAGGGAGCTGTACTCCAGGGGGGTGGACGAAGCATTCATCTACGTGCTCGAAGAGGGGGAGGGCGATATTCTTTCCTCGGCAGTGATGATGAAGGACATCATAGAAGGCTTTGGTTGCGCAGCCGTCGTTTTCGGAGAGAGGAGCTCAGACACTTCGTTTGGGGCTCTCGGAGGATATGTTTCCGGCCTCCTCAACATGATTTTCCTCTCTTTTATAAGCGAGGTGGTTGAGCTGAAGGGCGGAAAGATCAGGGCGAAATGTGTTCCCGAGAGCGAACTGATCGTTGAGGCAGACCTTCCAGCAATCCTGGTTCCCACTCCTGAGGCCTTTCCTCCAAGTCCAGTTCTGATGAAGGACAGGCTCGATGCCAGAAAGAAGCAACCTGTTGTGAAGAGGTTGAATAAAGCAGCACCGGAATCTTCTAAGCTTTTGAGAGTCAGGAGGCCTGAAGAGAGGAAGAGATCTTCCATCGAGCTCAGTTCCCCGGAGGAGCTTGCTAGAATACTGAAGAAGGTGATCGGTGATTGAGCTGATTTCTCTATCCGTTGCATTGGGGAGGTTTTCCTCTAAGAGAGTTGCGGAGCTTTGCTCAGCCTCGCTCGCTGTGGCAGAGAGCTCGCACCTAGCAGTCTTCGATCCAGAAGTCGAGGGCGAACCTCCACAGGTAATCTCTCCATGCGAGTTCGAAAGCGGGTGGCTGCTCAGGAGCAGGGGTGTTCCTACCCCTGAGCAGCTGAAGGAAGCGGTGAAAGCGCTCGGGAAGAGGATCGGCGCTTCCTCGTTCATCTTCAATGACTCTCCTCTGTCCTTCTGGATCTCCTCCCTCCTCGCCGGTGAGCTGAAGCTTCCTGTAATAACAGATGCCGTGAAAATCAGCAGAGAAGGGGAGAGCATCATAGTGACGAAGCCGCTGAACCGGGAATCCGTCTGGGGCGACTTCGAGGTGAAGAGGAGCGGATTCGTTGCCATCATAAGGAGGGGATTCCCTGAAAATACGGGGGAGAGAAGGCGAATCTCGATGCAGGTCCTGGAGCTCGATGAATTCCCAAGGAAGCTGAGGATCATCGAAAGCAGAGAAGCAGAAAGGATCAAGCTCGATGATGCCTCGGTTGTCTTTGGGATAGGTGATGGGGTGAGGCAGAGCGGCACGCTTGAGCTCGCTATCGGGCTTGCCGAGATCCTCAATGCTGAATATGGCTGCACGAAGCCTCTCGTTGAAAGTGGTTTGCTCAGCATAGAGAGGCTCATCGGAGTCAGCGGGAAGAGGATATCCCCGAAGGTCTACATCGCTCTGGGGATATCAGGCTCGGTCTACCACTTAGCGGGAGTTTCTGCTTCGGGCACTGTCATCTCGATAAATCTGGACAGGAGTTGCCCAATGAACAGAAGCGCCGATTATTTCTACGCTGGAGACTTGAGGGAAGCGCTTCCGAGGCTGATAGAGCTGCTGAAGGGAAAAGATGCGCTCTGAATGCAGTTTTGGTTAATAAAAAAATTTATTATTATTACAAAATTAAGATATATTATGGAAAATAAAAAGGAGAGCTGCTGCTCATGAGATACTTCATCGGTGGGAGGAGGGACCTCGACAGAATATTCTTGGAGATCGAGGGGAGCGGGGCGAAGGTATATGGACCGAAGAAGACGAGGGGCAGCATTTTATACGGCAAGCTGAGCGGCACAGAGGGTATCCCGATTGGAAAGGGAGGAATAAGTTCCGCAACTCATCACTCGGTGAAGGAAATTCTGCACCCTCCTGTTCAGCCCTTCCTGCTCTCCGAGGGAAACTACGCATCATACCTTGCGAAGGAAGAGGTTAATGAATGGGCTCTTTTTGCTGTGAGGCCCTGCGACATTGCTTCGATGGCAGTTATGGATTCCCTTCTCTCCGAGGATCCTCTCTACAGGAGGAGGAGGGCAGGGCTCTCCTGGGTCGTTGTTGAGGAGTGCCTGGAGCCGGGGATATTCTGCTTCTGCAGCTCGCTTGGAACGGGCCCTGCGGCTGAGGGAAGCTTCGATGTATCTTTCGCAGTCATAGGGAAAGATTGCATCCTGTTCAGAGGAGGGAGCAGAAAGGGAGAAGACCTGCTTTCATCTCTCCCCCTGAGAGAGCTGGATGAGGGCAGCGAGGAGCTTCAGATCTACAGGGAGAGGATCAGAGCCTCTGCCGAGAGCATGAAGAAGAGGTTCAGAGAAAGCGTGGAAAGCCTCGAGGGAGCTCTGGAGAGATCCGCCGGAGACACCGTTCTCTGGAGAAGGCTCAGTGCGGACTGCGTGGGGTGCTCCAACTGCAATATGGCCTGCCCTACCTGCTCCTGCACTGAGTTTCTCGATGAGATCAAGATGGATGGCAGCGCTGAGAGGAGCAGAGTCTGGATCGGCTGCCTCTCCCCAGTCTACGGGCAGGCTGCTGGAATACACTTCAGAAGGGAGCAGTACATGAGGTACAGGCACTTCGTTCTCCACAAGTTCCTCTTTTCCAAGAAGAAGAACGGCTTCATTTCCTGCGTTGGGTGCGGGAGGTGCATAGCTGCATGCCCCATGGGACTTGACTTGAGGAACGCACTTCAGGAGGTGATGAAGAGCTATGGCAGCAAATGAGGCCATGGTTATCCCTAAGATAGCCGAGGTCAGGGAGGTAATTGAGGAGACTAAAGACACGAAGACTTTCAAGCTCTTCATAGGGGGAGCTGATGCCTCGGAGTTCAGGCCGGGCAGGTTCCTGATGATCTACGCAAAGGGCTTCGGCGAGATACCCATTTCTCTATCGGACTTGGCATACGGCTCCGATGGCGGCGTGATTGCAACCATAACGGTCAGGGGGGTAGGAGTCGTTTCGAGGTACATGTTGTCAAGTTTGAAAGCCGGGAGCATGATCGGGGCGAGGGGGCCCTTTGGAAGGGGATGGCCCCTGGAGGAGGCTAGGGGGAGGGATCTGCTGATCGCTGCTGGGGGGATAGGCTTCGCTCCCCTGAGGCCCATTCTCAAACATGTTTGGAAGAACAGGGAAGATTATGGGAGGGTCTTCGTTGTTTACGGGGCCAGGAGCCCAGGAGACATGCTTTACAGATACGAGCTGGATAGCTACAGGAGCCTCCCGAATGCCGAGATAAGGTTCACGATAGACAGGCCCGCTGAGGGGTGGATGGGAGAGGTGGGGCTGGTTCCGGATGTATTGAGCAGGATCAAGCTTGGAAGCAGCGTGGTGAGCTTCATATGCGGACCAGAGATAATGATGAAGATAGCATCAAGGAGACTCGTTGAAATGGGCCTCGACCCCCGCAGCATATACGTATCGCTCGAGAGGAGGATGAGGTGTGGAATGGGGATCTGCGGAACCTGCCAGTTCGGCCACTACTATGTGTGCAGGGACGGCCCCGTGTTTTCATATGAGGAGGTTTCCCGCTACATGGAGGTGGAGGGGATATGAGCAGGCTCAGGATCGGAGTGGAGAAGCTGGCTTCGTGCTCCGGCTGCATAAACGAGATCATCTATGCTCTGCTCAGCGATCCGCTCCTCTCCGAGATTCTTGAAATAGCGTATTTCCCGGAGCTGCAGGACGATAACAGCTTTGAGGGCCAGTTCGATATATTCTTCGTGGAGGGCTCGGTGGTCAGCAGAGAGCAGAGGGAGAGGGTTGAGGATATAAGAGAGAGGAGCAGGCTCCTCGTTGCGGTTGGAACGTGCTCGACATTCGGAGGGGTGCAGTCCCTCAGGGACAGGGCGGATGTCGAGGCGGTTAAGAAAGCCGTATACCCGAGGCCTGAGCTCATCGATGCCGAGGGAGATGTGTACTCCCTCCGCGAGGTTGTCAAGGTTGATCTCTCAATACCTGGCTGTCCGATAAACGGAGAATCGTTTCTCAGAACGCTCAGAAAGATCGCCTTCGGAGGGGGAGAGATCTCGATTCCTGAGTCCCTGTGCGCAGAATGCAAGAGGAAGGGCATCGAGTGCGTCCTGGTGAACAGGAGGTTCCCCTGCCTCGGCCCCATAACCTCAGCTGGCTGCGGGGCCATCTGCCCAAGCTTCGGGAGGGGATGCACAGGGTGCTTTGGACTCAGAGAAGATCTAGCGCCAAAAGATGCGGAAAAGTTCGCGGAGAGGCTGGAGAGGATGGGTCTGGCAAGGAGGGGAGAGGTGCTCTCTCTGATGATGAGGTTCAGCTACTCCAAGGACAAGGAATACTTTGAGAGGATGCTGAGGGGTGAGGTGAAGTGAGCCAGGCTTCTCACGAGGGGCTCCTCACGAGGGTTGAGGGAGAAGGGAAGGTCAGGCTCGTATACGGAGATGAGGGCATCGAGAGGGTTGAAGTCCACATAGTGGAGGCCCCCCGCTTCATTGAGTATGTCATGAGGGGGAGGAGACCTCATGAGGCCCCGGAAATAGCCAGCAGAATATGCGGAATATGCAGCGTCTCCTACCAGATGGCTGCAGCTAAGGCATTCGAGGCGGGCATGGGAATAGATGTTCCTCATGAACAGGAGAGGCTGAGGGAGGCTATATTCACAGCCGAGCACATAAAGAGCAATGTCCTCCATATACTGTACCTGCAGCTCCCAGACCTCCTCGGGGCTCGTTCTTCCCTAGAGGTATTCAAGAGGGATCCCCACCTCCACAAGATGGCTGTTGACCTCTTCATGTGGTCGAGGAAGGCCATGAAGGTGCTGGGAGGGAGGTACCACAATGTTGTGAACGTAAGGATAGGGGGAGTCTACAGCATGCCGGAGCAGTCGGAGGTCAGAGCCCTGTCCTTAGAGGCCGAGAAGGCCATAACCAACGCTAGGGCTCTCTCAGAGTTCGTTCTGGAGAGTGTCGA
The DNA here is from genome assembly GCF_058692745.1 of Fervidicoccus sp. SLHALR4. Lineage (NCBI taxonomy): Archaea > Thermoproteati > Thermoproteota > Thermoprotei > Fervidicoccales > Fervidicoccaceae > Fervidicoccus > Fervidicoccus sp. SLHALR4. The sequence goes on from NZ_CP182483.1 coordinate 474,300, forward strand.
GAGGCTACCAAAGTACCAGCAGGAGATGAGGAAGATGGCCCTGTGCAGCTCGGTAGACTACGTGCTTGTTTCCAGGGAAATCTGCTATGAGGGGAGGAGGTTCGATGTGAGCAGGTTCGAGGAGGAGGTCGCGGCAGAGCAGGTTCCCTATTCAAACTCCCTCAGATACAGGACGAGGGAAGGGGAGGTCTACGTTGTGGGCCCCATCTCCAGGCTGAGCACCTCGTTCTACAGTTTGAGGGGGGAGGTGAGGAGGATGCTGAAAACATACGGCTTTGCTCCTCCATTCAGGAACATGCACTGCAGTGTCGTCGCGAGGGCCGCTGAGCTCTACGAGTTCATCATGAGGCTGGCAGAGTTTATAGACTCCTACAGACCCGAGCAGGTCGAGGCGAGAGAGGAGAATATAGCTCCAGGAATCTACTGGGGGGCAGTGGAGGCACCGAGGGGGATCCTCTACCACAGGTACAGAGTCGGGGAGAGAGGGACTATTGAGGAGGCCAACATCATACCTCCAACTTCCCAGAACCTCCTAGCTATGGAGAAGTTTTCCTTAGAGCACCTCAGAAGGATAGGAATGGCTGGAGTGAACGCTTCAAGGGAAGAGGCTGCGAAGGAGGTGGAGAAGGTCATAAGGCAGTTCGACCCATGCATATCCTGCTCCGTCCACTGATAATCGCTTTTCGATGCGCATCCCCTCCAGAAATTTTTTAATCTTTCAGGCGATCTTTAAGCTTCAGCTGTTTCCGGTGCCCTATCTTGAGCAGGAGACCCTGGGTTTTGCTCCTCTCGACCACGCTGGCGAGCTCGCTCGTCCCCTTCCTATCGAGCAGCGTGAGCGTGGCAATAGCTACTATAGCTGAAGACCTGCGTATTTCCCTCTCCTTTGCAAATTGGGCAAACAACTCCTTCCTAATTCCTTTGGCAGCAACTGTACTGATAGCAGGAAGAATTGGGGACTGGATCGGGAGAAGTTTTGTTTATATTGCTGGACTCCTCCTCTTCACAGCATCCTCTGCTGCAGCTCTCATTCCTTCGAGGGATCCATATGCATTCTTCGCGGTGAGGGCAATCCAGGGGATCAGCGGCGCTCTTGTCACATCAGTGGCTGTAGCTCTCATCTCGGAGGCCTTTCCTCCGGAGAGGAGGGGGAGGGTGATCGGGATAAACACTATGGCTGTGTATCTAGGGCTGAGCCTCGGCCCCCTGCTTGGTGGTGCCCTGACTTCTCTTCTCGGCTGGAGGTCCATATTTCTGTTCACCTTCGCAGTCTCCGCGGCCAGCCTAGCAGCAGCTCTCCCCTCCGTGGAGAGGAAGAGGGGATCCATGAACCCTCCCGGAGCTCTCGAGTCCATCATATTCACCATCTCGACTGTTGCCATAGCTTACGGGACTTCGCTCATGAATGAGCCCTCCCTCGGGGCAGCTCTGATCCTCTCCGGCTCCATAGCTTTCTTGCTTCTGATGCTTCTGGAGAGGAGGAGGGAGGCGCTCCTGCATCACTCCCTCTTCAATCCAAGGCTCCTGATGTCTTATGCTGCCGCCATGCTCAACTACAGCGCCACGTTCGCATTGACGGTGCTCCTCAGCGTGTATCTGGAAAAGATAAGGGGGTTGAGCCCTCTCGAGGCGGGGGCTGTCCTAACTGTTCAGCCCGTAATACAGGCCGCCCTATCCCCCCTGGCCGGCTATTTGGCCGAGAAGATCGATCCCTCACTGATAGCAACGAGCGGAATGGGCATAATCTCTGTGGGAATTGCATCCCTCCTTCCAGTTGTCTCATCCCGAGGATTCGCGTCCGTTTACTTATCCCTTGTGCTGATAGGCGTTGGATTCGCGCTCTTCGCCTCCCCCAACACAACTGCCATCGTGTCCTATACTCCTAGGGAGGCATTCGCGTCTTCTCTGGCATTTCTGGCAACAATGAGGTACTTCGGGCAGGCCATCAGCACATCCATAATAACTTCTGTTGAGGGCATCTTTTCTCCTCTGAACCGCAGCCTGCTTGTCGGCCTGGAGATATACATTGCGCTGAGCGTTCTCGGGACTGCGCTCTCATACTCCGCGAGGAGGAGCTAAACTGCTTCGTGGTGCCTCCTGCACCTCGGCTCGTAGCTCTCCCTCCCGCCTATCAATATCCTCGGGGCATCCCTTGGTGCAGGCTTCCCGTCGATGAGCCTCTGCGTTCTTGTTGCCGGCGCCCCGCACCTCTTCCCGGTCTTGGGGTCTATATAGGTGCAGACGGCCTGGAGGGATATTATTTCGTCGGCCCTGGGAAGGAGCTCCTTCACTATTTCCCAGGGCTCCCCCCTGAAATCCAGATTGAGGGCTGCCACGAAAACCTTCCTCTCCAAGCTGAGCCCCAGGAGGAGGTCGATTATCCTGTGATCGTTCTCGAAGAACTGGAACTCATCTATTCCGATTGCATCAGCATCCCGAAGCATCTCAAGCGCTGAGAAGAGGCCCTCATAGCTTGGATTAACAATTATTGACTCCATCTTCAGGCCGTCGTGGCTGACGACTTCCCTTTCGGAGTACCTCGTATCTATGGAGGGCTTGAGGAGAACAGCTCTGTAGCCAGCTAGCCTGTACCTGTTCAGCAGCCTGAGCAGCTCCGTGGTCTTCCCTGAGAACATGGGCCCCACTATGACCGTCAGGCCGAAATCCCTGGGCTCCCTGCTCATTCTATCATCCGAGAATATATGGGAGAAAAGCGTATATTTATCCTTCCTCAACCATGATCCAGGTGCTCGCTATGGATGCTGAAATCGATGAGGACCTTCTTCTTGGCCTGATAGAGAGAGGCATGCAGATGGGTGCTAGGTATGTGGAGGTCAGGTACCAGAGGGACAGCGGGAGGTCCCTCATGATGAGGAACGGAAAAGTCCTTAGCATTTCCTCCTTCAGCAGCAGCGGAGTTGGGATAAGGGTGCTTCTCGATGGGGGCTTTGGATTCGCCTCAACAAACATACTCTCATCGAGCTCTCTCAGCGATGCCCTCAATGCTGCTCTATCTGCTGCGAGGTCTGCTTCAAAATCCAAGAGGAGGAAGGCTGGAGTGAGCGAAGAGAGGCTCGGAAGGGCTTCGTACCAGGTTTTCCAGAAGAGGAGTATAGAGGATTTGGATATGGGGGAGCTCGTGGAGAGCGGGAAAGCTATCGAGGACAGGGTGAAGGAATCGCTGAAGGAAGCGAAGCTCTCCGTCCTCGCTGCATCCTTCTCTGTCCACATGCAGGAGAAGCTCCTCCTGACAAGCGATGGGGCGCACGTCCGCTCGACTGTCCCCAGGGCCTACGCTTCGCTTAACTACGTTCTTGAAGGAGGGGGGAGGACCATGCAGAGGTGGAGGGAGTTCGGCGGGAGCGGGGGAGCGGAGCTTTTCGGTGAGTGGAACATGGAGGAAGAGGTGTCCGAGGAAGCATCCAGGCTGGAGAGGGTCATGCTGAGGGGAGGGAGGCCTCCCAGCGAGAGGCTGGAGCTCGTGCTGGGGCAGGAGATAGTGGGGCTAGCTGTCCACGAGTCCTCGGGCCACCCCATGGAGGCCGACAGAGTGCTGGGGAGGGAAGCCGCTCAGGCCGGGGAGTCCTTCGTTAAGCCCGATATGATCGGGACTAAAATGGGGAGCAGGATGGCAACGGTGATAGAGGATCCCACTATCCCCGGGAGCATGGGTTTCTACTTGTACGACGATGAGGGGGTTCCAGCAAGGCTGAGGTACCTCTACAGAGAGGGGATGATCTCAGAGATGCTGCTCAACAGGGAAACTGCCTTCATTCTGGGAAGGAGGAGCAACGGAGCTGCGAGGGCGATGAGCTACGCTGTGGAGCCACTCGTCAGGATGAGCAACACCTACATGGAGCCAGGGGATATGGAGTTCGAGGAGATGATAGAGGATGTCTCCCTGGGGCTCTTCATGAAGAGCTACATGGAGTGGAACATAGATGATGTTAGGTGGAACCAGAGGTACGTGGGGCTCGAGTCGTATCTCATCAGGAATGGGGAGATAGCCGAGCCGGTGCTCAACCCCGTTGTGGAGATAACGACCGGGGACTTCTACGGAAAGATAGTTGCAAAGGACAGGAATCTAAGGTTCTTCCCCGGAACCTGCGGAAAGGGGGAGCCGCACCAGGGGGTCCCCGTCTGGTTCGGAGGACCCAACGTGAGGATTTCGGGTGTGAAGGTGAGAGGGCTGGGTGATTAATATGGGAGCTCTGGAAATTTCCTCGCAGATACTGAACTCGATCAAGGGAAGATGGCAGGACGCAGCAGTTCTTACCGTGGAGAGGGATAGAGCCCTCGTGAAGATATGGGACAGCGATATAGCTACGGTGCAGAGGTGGAAGACCGTTGATGTGTACCTGAGGCTCGGGATCGAGGAGAGGGTTGTGGTCCTCGAGCTTTCAACATCGGATCCGAGGAAGATTGCCGAGGAGGCTGGAAGGATAGAGAGCATTGCGAGGAGGATGGAGCGCTCGGAGCTCTACTCCCCCCTCCCGCGCTGGGAAGGAGGGCCTCTCCTCAAAGGAGCTGCGGATCCAAGAGTGAAGAGCTTTCTCGAGGATCCCGTTCCGCTTGCGATGGGAGCTGTGGATGAAGCTGCAAAGGCTGGAGCTGAGAGGTCTTCGGGAACTCTCACGCTCGAGGTGTTCAGAAGGGCCCTCTCGACGACATCTGGATTCGAGGGAGAAGAGGAGAGGAGCTCCGTGGGCTTTCATCTGAGGGCGTTCTCGGGAGAGGGAAGCGGCCACTGGAGCATAGGGTCTTCTAAGCTGAGCGAATCCTCTCTCAGGGAGGTCGGGAGGAGGGCTGGAGAGATAGCTCAGCTCTCCAGAAAAAAGGCGGAGTTCTCCCCCGGGAGATACGACGTCATCATCTCCCCAATGGTGATGGGGAACCTGATGAACATCCTCGCCTTCATGTCCTCAGCCCTCGCTGTTATGATGGGGTACTCCTTCCTCTCAACATTCAAGCCTGGAGATGCTGTTGCGAACGAGCTGTTCTCGCTGCTCGATGTGCCGAGAGACCTCTCGCTGCCCGGAGGAGCCTTCTTCGATGATGAGGGGGTTGAAACGGAGGATAAGGCACTGATAGAGAGGGGAAAGCTGAAGACCCTCCTGCACAACTCTGCAACTGCTTCGAGGAACGGCTCGAGGAGCACTGGAAATGCTGGGTGGACCATGCCGAGAGCGTGGAACCTGGAGGTCCCGCCTGGAGATTTGGCCGAAGGGGAGATGAGCAGAGAGCTCAGGAACGGGATTGTAGTGATGAACAACTGGTACACCAGGCTCCAGAGCTATGTGGAGGGCCAGTTCTCAACTGTCTCCAGGGATGCAGCTCTCCTGGTGAGGAATGGCGAGGTCGTGGGCAATGTCGGGAGGATAAGGCTTTCCTCCTCCTTCCCCAAAATGCTCAAAAGCGTGGAGCAGCTCAGCAGAGAGAGGAGCGATGTGTGGTGGTGGGAAGTGGAGATCCCAACAAGGGCTCCATATGCTTTAATAAGGGGCGTGGAGCTATCGAGACCTGAGGTGTAGCTGTTGAGGATAGTTTCTCCTGTCGCTAAGGCCGGGGATAAATTCCTCCTCTATCCCCACTTCGGGAGGGCTCCCTATTTTGCTGTTGTGGAAGCCAGAGAGGGGAAGATCGAGTCAATTGAAGCGAAGGAGAATCCATACAGGAGCCACGAGCACGGGAGAGGAGTTGGAATAATAGATTTCATTCTCTCTCTCAAGCCCGATGCTGTCCTTGCGCTTGGAATGGGAAACAGAGCATTCGAGCTGCTCAGAGAGGCGGGAGTGAAGGTGTTCTTCTATCCTAGCAAAGGAAACGAGATGCCGAAGCTTTCTGAGGCAGTCGAGGCCCTTCTCAGAGGTGAGCTGAGAGAAGCTGCTGAGGCGTATGAGCCTGAGGAGGAGCACGAGCACGAAGGGCATCACTGGGAGAACCTCGAGTAGTAGAGGACAGCTGCTATGGTCTTTGCATCCTCTATCTCGTTCCTTTCGATCATCTTCAAGGCCTCTCCGAGATCCACCCAAAGGTTCTCTATGATCTCTCCCTCCTCTCTGTGCGGAGCTCCTTCTCTGAGGCCATCCGCCAGGAACACGTGCAGGATCTCATCCGAAATGCCGGGGGATGAGTAGAAGCTAATGAGCTTTTTGAGCTTCTCGGCCCTGTACCCGGTCTCCTCAGCCAGCTCCCTCGCAGCCGCCTCCTCAGGCCTCTCCCCCTCCTCCAGGGTGCCAGCTGGGAGCTCAAGCAGCCACTTCCCTACAGCGTGCCTGTACTGCCTTATGAGCAGGACCTTCCCCTCGCGGACAGCTAAGACTACGACTGCTCCTGGGTGCCTCACAACTTCCCTGTACGACTCTGAGCCCTCCGGCCCCCTGATCATACCGGCGTACACTCTGATCCTCTTTCCCGAGAACTTGAGCTCCATTGCTCACCACCGAGGTGATCTAGTTGGGCGGGGAATTTAAAAGCTCGTGCTGTGCCTCCAGGAAGTACCCTGCGCTTCTGTTTGCAACCTACCTCCTCTTCGGGCTCGCCTACTCTTCGTACAGCTACCAGCTGAGGTACTATGCCGAAGAGGGAGGGATAAGGTACTCCCTCCAGTCGATCCTGGAATCCCTCTCTTACCTGGGGGTTGCGCTGTTCATACTCATGATCGGCAGAGCTTCGGATACGCTAGGGAGGGAAAAAGCTGTGATGCTTTCTTCCCTCGCAGGCGCTCTCTCACCGATCTTTGCCATTTCCAGCAGATCCCCCATAATGTTCTTCCTCTCTGTGCTGGCTCTGAACTCCTCTTTTCTCGGAGGAGCGGTAGCCAGAAACCTCCTTGCCATAGAAGTTGGAGGCATCAGGACCGGGACGGTGGTGGGGATTGCCATGGGGGGAACAGCGGTAGCGATGATAATCGGCCCCATAGCTGGAGATCTGTTGAGGTCGTCTCTCGGATATCCTGGGGTCTTCGCCTTTTCTTCCCTGCTGTTCGCCTCCTCCGCCGCTTCCTCATCTTTGATAAAGACTGAAGCTCGCGGAAGGGCTGCTGGAGGCTTTGGAGTTTCATCGATTCCGGAGAAGCTCAGGGGGTTCGCGATCTTCGCCACCCTGGACAGGTTCACCTACTATACATGGGTCCCGCTGATATTTGCGCTGATGGCTTCTGAAGGGATACCTGCTGAAAGCTCTGCGCTGCTCTACTCCGTTCAAAACGCAGCTTGGCTGGCACTGCAGTTTCCTTTTGGGATGCTCGCCGACAGAGTGAGGCCGGAGAAGCTCCTCTCCTTCTCCGAGATAACTACCTCGGCCTCCGCCGTCTTCCTCTCTCTCGGAATCGCTGGAGGAGGAAGCTCTCCTTTCCTCTCCGCTGCCTTCGCCCTCCTGGGAGTCAACATTGCTTCTTGGGCCCCCGGGTACAGCTCCTACTTCATGAAGAGGACGGAGAGCTGGGAGAGAGGGAAGTACATGGCTTCCATCAACTTCTATGCCACGCTCGCGGCTATTCCTTCTCCCTTCATCGGAGGCTTCCTCAGGTCCCACATTCCCGGAGGATTCGGGCACTTGATTTTCGCCGCAGCCCTCCACGCTCTCAATGCCTTCATCATACTCAGGGAGAGGTAGCTTTATCTCGGCAGCGCTCCAAGGATGTTTTCGGCAGCTGCGTGAAAGCTGGAGGAACAGTGATGAAGCGTTAAAAGGGCTTCCAGCGAGGTGAGGGTGCTCGCTGCTCTGCAGTTTAATGATGAGAAAAGCTGCGAGCCGCCCTGCAGGAAGCTCCTCGAGAATGGAGGGCTGTTTTGCAACCGACTATCTTTCCATGATTATTTAATTATTAAAATAATTTCAAAAGGAAATCCTTATCATTGAGAAGTGCATTAGTTAGAAAACGGTGGGAAATTGTCGAGAGAGGAGATCCCGAGGGACAAGCTCCTCTGGATGTACGAGACGATGGTGAAGATAAGGAAGAGCGAGGAGGAGGCTTCAAGGCACTTCTCTCTGGGGAAGATCCCAGGGTTCGTTCACCTCTACGCTGGTGAGGAGGCGGTTGCTGTAGGGGCTATGGCCAATCTGAGGGAAGATGATGTGATAACGAGCACTCACAGAGGTCACGGTCACTTCATAGCAAAGGGAGGATCGCTGAAGGAGATGTGGGCGGAGCTGTACGGCAAGAAGACAGGGGTCTGCAAGGGGAAGGGAGGATCAATGCACATAGCTGACCTCAGGAAGGGGGAGCTGGGGGCCAACGGCATAGTTGGGGGAGGCATACCCCACGCGGTCGGCGCGGCCCTGGCATTCAAGCTCTCGAAGTCTGACAGAGTAGCTGCAGCTTTCTTCGGAGACGGCGCTTCAAACCAGCAGAACTTCCACGAGGGGCTGAACCTTGCTTCAATATGGAAGCTTCCGGTCGTCTTCATATGCGAGAACAACCTCTACCAGATCTCCCTGCCATACTCGAAGCAGCAGGCCATAAGGAGCGTTGCCGAGAGAGGATCGGCCTACGGGGTTCCCGGTGTGGAAGTAGATGGGCAGGACGTGTTGGCTGTCTATGAAGTCGTGAAGGAGGCCGTGGAGAGGGCGAGGAGGGGGGAGGGGCCTACGCTCATCGAGGCGAAGACCTACAGGTACATGGGCCACTTCGAGGGGGATCCCCAGGTCTACAGGAAGAGAGAAGAGGTGGAGTGGTGGAGGAAGAACAAGGACCCCATCGAGCTGTTCAAGAGGAAGCTTCTGGACATGGGGATAGCCAGCGAGGAGGAGCTGAAGAGCATAGACTCGAAGGTGGTGGAGGAGGTCAGGGATGCTGTGAAGTTCGCTGAAGAGAGCCCCTATCCGGAGCCGAGCGAGCTCTATGAAGATGTGTTCTCCACCCCGACCAAAGGGGTGCTCGTTTGGGAGTGGAAGATTTAGAGGTGAGCAGAATGGGAGAGAGAGTCATAACCTTCGCGGAGGCCCTCAACGAAGCCCTCGACATAATGATGTCTAAAGACGAGAAGGTCATAGTGATGGGAGAGGATGTTGGAGTCTACGGAGGAGTGTTCGGAGTAACAAAGGGGCTCATAGAGAAGTACGGGCCCGAGAGGGTGAGGGATACGCCAATAGCTGAGAGCGGCTTCATAGGGGCAGGCGTTGGAGCGGCAGCAGTGGGATACAGGCCCGTTGTGGAGCTCATGTTCATAGACTTCCTCGGAGTAGCGTTCGACCAGATATACAATCAGGCGGCCAAGATGAGGTACATGTTCGGGGGGAGGGCTAAGATACCCCTCGTCCTCAGGACGGTGGCAGGAGCAGGTTTCAGCGCTGCTGCTCAGCACAGCCAGTCCCTCCACGCGATATTCGTCCACGTCCCAGGACTCAAGGTCGTCATGCCCTCAACTCCTTACGATGCGAAGGGCTTGCTGATATCGAGCATAAAGGACGACGACCCGGTCATCTTCATAGAGCACAAGGGGCTGTACGGGCTGAAAGGGCACGTCCCCGAAGGAGAGTACGAGATACCGCTCGGAGTCGCGGATGTCAAGAGGAAGGGAAAGGATGTAACAATAGTTGCGACGGCGGCGATGGTCCACAAGTCTCTGAAGGTTGCGGAGAAGCTGTCCAAGGAGGGGATCGAAGCTGAGGTTATAGATCCCAGGAGCCTGAAGCCCCTCGATGCTGATGCAATCCTCGATTCCGTCAAGAAGACGGGGAGGCTTGTCGTAGTTGATGAGGGCTATCCGAGGTGCGGATTCGCAGCAGACATAGCAGCGATGGCTGCAAGCATGGCATTCAGGAGCCTCAAGGCCCCAGTGAAGCTCGTGACCCCTCCGGACACTCCGGTACCGTTCAGCCCGGCCCTGGAGCCCGAATGGATACCGAGCGAGAGCGACATCGAGAAGGCTGTTAGGAAGACAATGGAGGAGTGATAGCTTGGCGGAGAAGCTTAAGGCCGCGTTCATATTCATAGCCCCAGGCGCGAGGAGCGATGCCGATAGAGCTTTGGTCTCAACTCCATCGGTGGAGCTGGAGGTCTACGGGGTTGGGAGCTACGCGGAAGCTGCGGACCTTGCCAAGAGGCTGGTCGAGAGGGGAATAAAAACGATCGAGCTGTGCGGCGGCTTCGGGAACAGAGGGGTTGCCCTCGTCTCGGAGGCAGTTGCGGGAAGGGCGAGGGTCGGGGTTGTCAGGTTCGACCTTCACCCCGCCCTCGGGGTGAAGAGCGGAGACGAGGTATTCAAATAATTTTTTCCAAGCATTCTTTGAAATGAGGTGTCTGGATTGGTTGAAGTGGAGGTGGTAATGCCCAAGCTGGGCCTCACCATGAGGTCCGGGACCATAGTTTCTTGGCTCAAGAAGGAGGGGGATCCCGTGAAGAGGGATGAGCCCATAGCTGCCATAGAGACGGAGAAGATCAGCGGTGAAGTTAAGTCCCCGGAGGACGGAGTGCTGAAGAAGATCTTGAGGAAGGAGGGAGAGGAAGTCCCCGTAGGGGAGGCCATAGCCATAATAGAGAAGGCGTGATCTCATCATGGGGGAAGAAGAGATCAGGTTTCTGCTCGACCAGTACGACATAAAGGAGGAGGATGTGAGGAGGAAGTTCGGGAAGCTCGATAAGGAGAGCGTCGAGGCCTACATAGCAGAGGCCTATTTACCAAAACTCAAGGAGAAGAGGAAGTTCGTGGGCATAAGGAAGACGATAGCCCAGAACCTATACAGAAGCTACAGCCAAGCTGTCCACGTCACCCTCAACATGGAGGTCTCCATGGAGGAGATGCTGAAGAAGAGGGAGGAGATGAAGGATGAGGCAGGGAAGTCCCCCTCTCTCACAATAATGATCGGGAAGGCTGTGGCTCACGCTCTCAAGGAGTTCCCCAGCTTCAATGCGACATTCGACGGGAGCGAGATATCAATATACGAGGACGTCAACATAGCTTTCGCTGTAGACTCCCCCCTTGGCCTCTTCACTCCGGTTGTCAGGAGGGTCGATAAAAGAAGCATAAATGAGCTGAGCAGGGAGTTCGAGGATGCTGCTGAGAGGGCCCGAAAGGGGATGCTGAAGGAGAAGGACATAGTTGGGGGGACGTTCACGATAACAAACCTCGGCATGCTGGGGGTGAGCACATTCAACCCGATAATAAATCCGCCGCAGGTAGCCATACTTGGAGTCAATGCTACGTTCGAGAAGCCCGTCATGGGGAAAGACGGGGGGATCGAGTGGAGGAAGTTCTCCTTCCTCTCTCTAACGTTCGACCACAGGGTGAACGATGGAGCCCCAGCCGCGAGGTTCCTGGGAAGAATAAAGCACTACATGGAAAATCCGGGGGAAGTGAAGTGGAGTGGGGAGTGAGGGCTACAGGAAGCTCCTCGTGGAGGTCGGGCTGGGAATAGACCAGCACGGCCAGGACCCAACGAAGGCCGCAGTCAGGGCCGTGAAGGATGCCATATCTAGAGTCTGCATCCCATACCTTACGGAAAAGGGGAAGGAGTTCGCCGTTTCCATCGAGGTCGGGGTTCCGCGGAGCAGGGAGGTTAAGAGAGAGGAGGTGCTGAAGGCTCTTCCTGGAGGGGAGTGCTACAGGATCCTCGGCGCTGAAATAAGGGAGGGAGGGCTCAGCGCAGAGTGCATAGGGCTTGAGAGGTTGGGGGACAGAAGCAGCGAAATGATCGTTGCTGTTGCCGCCGTTACCGTTATGGTGAGGGAGAGCTCTTGAGCAGGCCCGTTGGGCTCATAGCGAATCCCGCTTCCGGAAGGGACATAAGGAGGCTCGTGGCCCACGCCAGCGTCATAGACAACGTTGAGAAGGCCAACATGGTGAGGAGGATAATCGCAGCCCTTGACGCTCTAGGAATTGAGGAGATGCTGGTGATGCCTGAGACCTTCGGCATAGCCGAGAGGGCCCTCTCCCTCCTGCCTCAGAAGCCCAGGATGAGGGTTGAGTTCCTAGACATGAAGGTCAACGGCGACTGGAGAGACACGCTCACGGCAGCGGAGATGATGAAGGGCGTTGCGGGGAGCATAATAAGCATAGGGGGAGACGGGACCAACAGAGCCATCGCAAAGAGCGAGACAGATGTGCCTGTTATGCCCATTTCCACCGGGACGAACAACGTCTTCCCCGTCATGATAGAGGCTACGATAGCTGCAATAGCTGCTGGGACTGTCGCCCTCGGCGCAGCTGATCCTGAAAAGGTGACGTTCAGGTCCAAGAGGGTGGAGGTATACAGGAACGGAAAGCTGGAGGACATAGCCTTGATTGAGGTGAGCGCAACCCTCCACCAGTTCGTAGGTTCGAGGGCCGTGTGGAGGCCAGAGCTAGTGAGGGAAATAGTCGCCTCTGTTTCTGCCCCATACAATATCGGGCTGAGCTCCATACCTGGGGCCTTCTTCGAGATAGGGGAGATGGACGAGGGCGGCGCTTATGTTTCGGTTGGAGATGAGGGGGGAGAGGCTGTGCTGTGCCCGATAGCTCCAGGAGCGCTGAGGGAGGTCAGGGTGGGGGAAAGGAAGAGGATCGGGGATGGGGAAAAGGTTCCCCTCAGAACCTCTCCATCCGTTCTAGCACTGGACGGGGAGAGGGAGGTCATCATCAAGGAAGGGGATGAGGTGGAGGCAGCTGTTGTGAGGAAGGGGCTCCGGGTGATAGACTACAGGGCCGCGATAAGGGAGGGGAGGAAGGGAGGTCTGAGGATCTAGATGCATCATTGAGGTTGCTGAATTGAAAGTACTGCGATAGTCAGGAGGTGTATGCATTTAAGTAAGCGCTCACCGAAGCCAGAGCCATTGCCAGGACGGGCGGGAATATTGAGAGGAGCGGGGTGAGGAGCGCGAGGGAAGGACCAGAAGCAACTTGGACAGGCGGCATGATTATCATCCCTGCTGAAGTCACTCCTCCAAGATTGAGGGGGATCTCCCTCATTGCCTCCCCAACGAGGACGAGCCTGGATAAGTAGGCCAAAGCTGAGGATGAGGGGAAGGAGAGGGAGAGGGAAAAGGCTGCTCTGTGCAGAACTGGAAAAGAGATCCTTCTCGCGGAGGCTGCAATGACTGCAGCTCCGAGGATGAGAGAAGATGCAGCAATAGCAGTGAGGGGGATGGAGAGGAGGGAGGCCCTGCTGAGCGCATCTATGCTTATGGGGGAGCCGTAGAGGGAGAGGCCACTATGGAAGAGAGAGATTTTCCCCTCTACCGGCCCCTTCAGCTCGTAGATTGGGAGGATCAAGGATAGAAGGAGGAGGACCCCGTAGAGGATCAGAGCAATCCCAGAGAGGGCGGAGAAGATCCTCTTAGCTTCAGGAGAACTGAGCCTTTCCAACCCACCTCACCGTCTGGTTCATGTACTCGTAGTATACCTCCACATATGCATAGTCCTGCTCCGGAGGGAAGGGCTTCCTGAGGATCCCCATTGGAGGTATTTCGGTCTCGTTGAGGAGGCTCATCTTCCCGACCATCAGGGGGGAGCCGTAGTAGGCCGTTGCGTTCATGTAGTATACAGTGGAGTTGAGGATCTTCAGGGGGACGGGGTTTCTGTTCTCTATCACGAGCGTGGAGTTCTCTATTCTGAGAGCAGGGCTCTGCCACGATATGACAAGGGGGTAGCTCCCGACCAGAGCGCCCTTGTCCAGGGAGAGGGTTATGTTGAGCGTGAAGCTCCCCTCATTATTGCTGTATAAATAGTCGAGGAGGCCGCTGGGGATGTCAGCGGAAACAGCGCTGCCGTTTATTATGGAGGCAGAGCACGGAAGGGAGAGCTGAGGGACTCCAGCGTAGCAGGACTGAACGGAGAGGGGCGTGAGGTTGTAGAGGTTGTAATGTATGAGCACGGTGCTCCTGTTCTCGGCGAAGCCTATTCCCCTCAGGGTCATAGATGGAAGCTGGATCGTGGCGGCTCTGCCGGGCTCCTGGACGATGGCGAAGAGGAATACAAGGAAGAGGACCAGGAGGATCAAAGTGTAGAGAAATGCTTCGAGGTTGAATGGAAGGAGGAGGGATGCTTTGGGCCTTCTGAGGTCGAGATATGAGAGGGAAGCGAGGAGGAAGAGGGAGGGGATCCAGATCCAGGCAGGTATAGAGAATACAACCCTGTACTTGACTTCGCTGGGGCTAACTGGGGGATCCGGGATCGGGTTGAAGTCCCCCTTGGCGGTTATGGTTCCGTTTCCTATCTCGATCACCCTGTGTATTATGCAGTAGCTGGCCGACCTGCAGTATATGACTATGTCCCCGGGCCTGTAGCCGGAAAGGGAAGCCGAGATCCCGAGGGCTAGATCCCCCTGCTTCAAAGTTGGGTACATGGAGTGCCCGATGACTATGTCCAGAGAGATGGGGGATATGAAAAACCTGGATCCGAGGGTCAGCATCACGATCAGGAAGGCTGCGGCGATGAGGACTGCTGCTTCCCATTTCTTCATGAGTTTCTACCCCGAGTTCAGCGTTATGGTCAGCGGATAGAACACACACGCGCCGTTGCCTCCGGGCAGTGTGCAGTACTTCAGCGTCAGATTGAGCGATGAAGTACCCCCTGTAACTGTTACGTCAACATTTATTGGGACTGCGGTTTGATTAGCCACCTGCACCTCTGATGTACTGCTTGTTACAATCTGGCCGTTCCGGATCTGGATCGGTTCTGAATTGCCTAGAGTGATGTTGCATGAGATAATATTGCTGTAGGTGCTCGCTGTAGCATCGAGTGTTAGAAGTGCGTAGTAAGGCTGGGAGTCTTGGTTATACACCTGAAGAACTGTGCCGTTGAATGCTCCTCCGGTAGATGTAATCGTGAAGTAGTCAATATCAACTTTGAGACTTTTTGTAGCATTAGCTGTAGTCGTAGCAATTATCTCGAGCATTGCGTAATATGTTCCAGCGGTTGGGGTACACACAAACGGGACTGTACACCAAGTAGTGGTAGAAGAAAGTGAAGTCGTATTTGAGCATACCCAGCCTCTTGCAGGATTATACAAGCCGAAGGTTATACTCAGAGAAATAGGTTTATCGAGAACGGGAACTTGATAACTAATTGTTATATTTAATGGTTGACCTGAAACGTTTACAGACTGATTGATTCTGCCCGTATAAGTGCCTTTTGTTATTGACCCTGAGTATCTTGCGGAGTAATTGTCGTTACTCACAACTGTTGCTACAGACCATGCGAGATTGGTTGTGCTTGAATAGTTGCTCCAATAGACAAGCTGGGAAGAACTCTCGTTGAAATCTGGGTTCTGTAGAAGCTGAGCTTGAATAGGAATCGTTACGTTCACCTGTGCAGAAGTGTTAGTCGGATCTATGACTGAAGATACACCTGCCGTAGAAATAGGTTGAAATATCAGAGGAGGCTTAACGGGCTTAATATTCGCGGAGATGGGGTGGTATACGAACACGGACGCGTAAGCTTGAAGCAGGAAAGCTGAGAGCATAAGAGCTGAAGCTACAATAAAAAATTTTTTTGTTAAAATGGATTTGTTTGGGGCAATATTTCGTGTCACCTCACTTTAAGGCGACGGCGGTGTCTCACTAGACGGAGAGTAGATCAGCCTCAGGCTTGCAGATGTGTCTGAGAGTATCGGCGCCTGGCTGGGTGATCCATTGCTTCCATAGCCTGTTATCTGGAACTCCAGGTCGATCCTCCAAGTAGCTCCGCCAGATATCTGGCCTACCAGCACTGGTCCCGTAGTTTGGTGGAGGTCAACAAGGTGCTGGTTGCCTGAGTCGTCAATTACATATAAAACCGCTGAACTCAGGTTGCCTCTGACCGTTATTGGGTTGATGACGTTGAGCCAGACGTAGTAGGCCTGGCTGTCCTGGTTGGTGATATTAAGCACGTTCTTGTAGTAGGTTGTCTGGTAGGTTGGGTGGACTTCTATCTGCGCAAAAGCGTCTGCACTATCAACGCTTACAGCGATATTGTTCCCGGTTCCATACATGATGTCATTCTGGCCAGCGTTGCTACCAGCGACAAAGTATACTGCCGGTTTGGATGGCGTCAGCGAGATGTTCAGCGGGTAGTAGACGAAGACGCTTGCGAAGACCGCAGTCGCTGCCAGCGATGCTGCCAACAGTATGAAGAGGGGTGTCGCCTTTGCCTTTTCCATAACTTCCATCACCATTTTCCTGATCTAATGCTTATTCGAGTGTTAAGGTTTAAAAGGATAGTAGGCTTTATTTCAAGTAAAAATTTAGCAGAACTTTTCCAATTTACAGCTTGCGGATGAGGGAGCCGAGCCTCTCTTTGAACTTCTCGTACCTAAGCTCTTTAGCCTTCTCGAGGGAGAGCTGCGAGTACTTCCTCCAGAGATCCCCCCTGCTCATGAGCTCTGCAATGGCTTCAGCTGCTTCTTCCTCATCCTCATATCCTATCCCCCTTTTCCCATGCTCGGCAAGATCGCTCCATGCGCCTCCGGATCTGTGAACAACTACCGGAAGTCCCCTCGCCATAGCCTCGGAAACAGCTATCCCCCAGTGCTCGTTGATTGTCGCATGCAGAAAAACCTTCGCCTTCCCAAAAATCGAACTCTTCAGTGAGCTTGGAGCATTGGGAAGAAAGCACACCTCCCCCGAGCATTCAGGGTGAAAAGAAGCCTTCATGGAGCTCTTCTCAGCAAGCCTGAGGAGACTATTTAAGTATCCCTTCGAGTGGGGAGTGCTGGAGGACCCAATTATGTAGAGCCTTGCCCCCTCTATTTTCTTCAAGACCTTTGGGAACACCCTCTCTATGACCCAGTGGTACCTCTTCTCCTCGCTGAACCTCCCCAGCATAACTGCAATGTTTTCCCTCTCTTCGAATGGTTCTAAAGGAGAGGAGGCCTCGGCTTCAACTGAGGGTGGAAGAGGAGGATTGAGAATCTCTGGCCTCTCTCCATAGAGATCCCTCACTATGTTCCCAGTCCAGGCCGAGTTGACGAGAACCAGAGATGCTGATTCGAAGGGGTTCTTCCTGGAGAGCTTCGAAGCGGCCATCAGGAAAGACTTCAGGTAGATGTTCCACGGAAATCGGCCGTACTTCTCAGCTATGTACGGATCCGCTCTCTCCATGGCTGAGAAATCCGTAGCATTTCTGAAGTAGAGCTCGATGGGGTAGTGAATATATTCTGCTATAGGGCTCCCGTCCTTCCTGTAGAATGGAGAGTCTATGAGGACCATCTCTCCCTTCCCGGAATACCTGGAGAGCATGGGGAGGAGGAGAAGCCTGGAGTATAGGGCGAACCTCTTCATCTTGAGCCTGGGCCCGATTACTCTGACGCCGCTCAGAGAGAGACCGAAAAACTCCCTGTACTTTTCCAAATCCACGCTGGTTGGGGAGAGGATGGAGGTCCGGATGCCGAGCTCTTCCAGGGATTGGGCAGCGGAGGGTTTGCACCTACGTAGGCTTTGATTAACCCACACAGGTGTTCATTACCCATGGAATCCTTCATGCCCGACTGCGGGAGCCATTCATTCCTTCGTGACTCCCCTCATCGAACATGGATTCATCTAGTGCTCATCCACCTCGCCGTCTTCATCGGTGTCGAGTTTCAATAAATTTATAAATTCGAGGATATATAAGTGTTTCTGGTGATATTTTGGAGCTAATAGGTGTGTATAGGGTACTTCCAAAGATGAGGATGACCATTCCTAAGGAAATCGCTGAGAGGTTGAATTTGAAGGCAGGTGATAAGCTCGTTGTTTATTACGATGAGGAGAATCAAAGGATGGTGGTAGAAAAGTGGAAGAAGTGAAACCTACGATAAAGGGGAGGTTAATACTTAACTCCTCTGAAGACAGAGCATGGCTACTCCTGCTTATGAGAAATTTTAGAGATGCTGTGGAATATTCGCATTCATTGTTGAGGGATGGGCTAAACGATGCAGAGATAGTTAAGCTCTTAACTTCACGAATACTCAATAATGCTCACTACTCCTATTCTGCACTACAGAGGGCAAAGCTCTACCAGGATCAGCCATACTTAAAATTAAAGAAGCCACAGCTATTTTCTGTAGGTAAAGGTAATGAGAGTGGAAATAGAAATATCAGATTTGAAACAAGTGATATTGTTAAAATAAAAATACCTTCTTCAACAGGGAAACACAGGTGGATAGTTGCTAAGGCTAAATTCGGTGAAAAATATGTACCAATAATAGAAGAGTTAGCTAACTCTTCTTTGCTTCCTTACAGCGTAGGGATATACCTTAAAGAGAGCGTGGAAATCCATGTAAACATCCCATTAGAAGTTTATGTAAGGCATCTAGGTCACAATATGGAGAGCAATAAGCATTGTGGATATATAGCTGGTTTCGACTTCAACCCTGATAGAGTAAATATGGTTATCGTAGATAGAGAAGGAAATATCTTGGATATCAGGAGCAAGCACTTCCATGAAGTTACTTCACCTGGATTTCCAAAGGAAAGGGCAAAAGATATCCGGAGAAAAGCGTTTGCTGAGCTAGTAGAATATGCTTATCATCATGGAGTGAGAGATTATGTTGCTGAGAAGCTTACTAAACCAGGAAGTAAAAAGTATTCGAAAACGGCTAATAGAAAAATTTCAAAATTTGCGCTAAGGCAGTATTTAAACAATCTAGAAACTCTCATACCAAGATATAATGGAAAACTCCATCTCATGAACCCAGCATATTCATCAGTAGATGCAATACCTCTAGCCAAGAAACTAGGACTAGATAGGCATACAGCATCAGCATACCTCCTAACAATAAGATATTTAAATTTCATTAACGCTTATCAATACCTATAAAAACCAAAACTGTTTCAGAATGGGGAAGACGTTGTTCGTCCCGGTTGAAATGGGCATAACAGGCGCATCGGTCTCGCTCTTTGCAATGGCTCTGTTGGTCCCGTCTCCCCCTATGCTTATTATGCTTCCCACGCTACCCTTCATCATCTCCGCTGCCGTGAGCGTGTCCCTCCAGTCGCCGTTGACCTTCATGTCCAGGAACTCAACCCTCATCCTGGGCTTCTGAGGCAGGAGGGAGAGGGCCCTCTCGGCTATGCCGAAGGTCTCAGGCATCACCAGCATCTCCTCAATTCCTAGAGCGTCAAGGGCTGCGATTATCCTCCTCACCATGTTGGCCTTCTCAACGTTGTCTATGACGCTGGCGTGGGCCACGAGCCTCCTTATGTCCCTTCCGGAAGCGGGATTCGCTATGAGCCCAACTGGCCTGCTCAAGAGCTCTCCCTCACCATAACGAGCTCGGCTCCTCCCGGCTCGTTCCAGAAGTGGTGAGCTACAACTGCTGCTTCCTCCATCCCTCTCCCCCAAATCCCATGATGCATAGTTCCCATATATGAACAGCTCCGGCACAGTGCTTGAACACTTCTTCGGGATCTGGGCGGGACACAACCTTTATCTCTCATCTCTTCTCCTGCAGATTTCTTGGTAGATTCGCGATGAATTCGAGGGAATCTGTGAGGTCGAAGGTTCTGGGAAGGCTGAACGGAAGGCTCGAGGCATTCTGCCTTGAAAGGTGGCAGAGCCTCCACGAGAACTTCGCGAGGGTGAACATGAGCGAAAGCGGGGTCTTCCCCTTGAGGCTAGGCGATCTCGAAGAGCTGGGCCTGAGGCTCGAAGAGCTGAAGAATCTGGAGCTCAGCTACGGCTGGACTCGGGGCTCTCCGGAGCTGAGGGAGAGGATATCTGAGCTCTACAACGGCGAAGTGAGTGCAGAGGAGGTTCTTGTTACCGCTGGATCGGCTGAAGCCAACTTCTCAGTGCTCATCAGCACGGTTGAGGATGGAGATCTCGCTTTCGTTGATCTGCCGAACTACATGCAGCTTCCCGGCCTCCTCAAATTCCTCGGGGCGAGGGCTGAAGCTCTGAGGCGCTCCCACCCTTCCTGGAGGTTCCCCATCGATAGAGCGCTGGAGAAGATCGAGGCTGAAAAGCCGAAGGCCGTCTTCATATGCAATCCAAACAACCCCACTGGGAAGGTTCTGAAAGAAGAGGAGCTGGAGGAGCTCGGTGAAGCAGCGAGGAAAGCTAACAGCATGCTCATTTTCGATGAAGTCTACTGGGGCTCGGAGCTTGATGGGGAAAGGCCGAGCGCCCTCGAGGTCATAGGAAAGGGCTTCGCTGTCTCGGTCTCGGGACTCTCGAAAGTATACGGTCTCCCTGGGCTCAGGATTGGTTGGATCGCCGGCAGGAGGGAGCTGATCGAGAGGGCCTGGTCGGTGAAAGACTACATCAGCATTTCCCCCTCGGTCTTGAGCGACAGGATAGCCTCAGCCGTCCTCACCAGGATCTCAGTTCAGAGGCTGAGGGAGAGGGCAAGGAGCATAGTAAAGAAGAACCTGGAGCTCTTCTCCTCCAAAGCAAAGGGGGATCTCCTCGACCCAGTCATCCCTGAAGGAGGAGCGTTTGTCTGGGCCAGGATCCCCTGGGAGGATGATACGCTTGCATTGAGCGAGGAGCTGTTCTCCATGAGCGGGATCCTGGTGAACCCTGGGGAGTGCTTCGAGTCCCCTGGCTTCCTCAGGATAGGGATAGGGCAGGAGAGCTCTGCTTTCTCCCGCTCTCTGGACGAGCTCCTCGCGGGGCTGGAGAAGATAAGAGAAACCCGTTTATAGGTCTTTGATGAGTTATATGAGAAGGTGCCTGGCTTGAGCAAGAGCGATGAAGTCGTTGTGGACAGGTTCGGCTCCCTCTTCAGGACGAGGAGGACGAAGGATTCGGGCCTCCTCTGCCCCATATGCGGAGAAGGAGAAGGGGCGCCGATCTTCTTCAGCGAAGAAGACTTGATAAGGCACATAACCAGGCACGAATTGAAGAAGAAGGAGGAAAGGTGAGTTGGTGTGCTCTTCAGCAGCAGGAGGATCCCCAGGACTGCGGAGGAGCTGGCCAAGAGGATAGATCACACAGTCCTCAAGCCGGAAGAGGGCTTCCAGTCCATCCTCAGGGCTGTGGATGAGACGGAGAAGTACGGCTTCAGGGCCCTCGTCATACCTCCTTGGGCTGTCAAAGATGCATCTTCAGTAACTGAGGTCAAGATAGCAACAGTCGTGAGCTTCCCTCTAGGCCACGACCCCACAGAGATCAAGAAGGCTCAGATAGAGAGGGCTGCCTCCGACGGAGCTTCCGAAGTGGATGTGGTGATAAACATAATGGCTGCGCTGTCTGGCAAGCTTGACTATGTGGAGAAGGAGATTGCTGAGCTCACCTCCCACGCCCATGAGCTCGGTGCAGGGATAAAGTTCATACTGGAGACGGGCTCCCTCAACGCTGAGCTCATTTCCTCAATTTCCAAAATGGTTGCTGAGGCCGGTGCTGATTTCGTGAAGACGTCAACAGGGTTTGGATCGAGGGGGGCGAGCATAGAGGACATCCTCATAATAAGGAAGGCCGTTGGAGAAGAGCAGGGGGTAAAGGCATCGGGGGGGATAAGGACGGGTCTTCAGGCCCTGCTCATGTTCGCTGCTGGGGCGGACATACTTGGGGCGAGCGGGAGCCTGAGGATAGTGAAGGAGTTCCCCCAGGCCCTCGAGCAGTTCCAAGTGTAGCTGCATGCTGAAACCGGGTCTCTGCGAGATATGCGGGAGGAGGAAGGCAGAGCTCCTCTGCCCAAAGTGCGGGAGGCATGTGTGCAGGGAGTGCTTCGATGAGGAGAAGGGGATCTGCCTTGTCTGCTCCGAGACCCTCTGCCAGAGGTGCGGAAGGAAGCACTCTGCGGAGAGGTGCCAGATCTGCGGAAGGCTCATCTGCCCCGACTGCATGCACAGGATAGATAAAGCCAGAGCTATATGCCTCGACTGCCTCGATAAGTACGGAGTTCAGGGAGCCCTCGAGATTACAAAGAGGAGGGAGAGGGAAGAGAAGAGAATCCTGTCCTCCCGCCTCCGGCTCCTCGAGAAGGCCTGAATCCGCAAATATATACAGTGGAGATATTTTCTCTGGCCTCGCTCCATTCTTTTCGGTGAGTGTTTTGCCGCTTATTGCAGAGGGCATTGAGGCTGAGGCTGGAGGAAAGATCATACTGAAGGGCGTCGACCTAAAGCTGAAGGAGGGGGAAGTGCTGGCCCTCATGGGGCCCAACGGATCTGGAAAGACTACCCTCGCCAATGTCTTGGCAGGAAGCCCCTTCGTCTCGCTGAGGAGGGGGAGGATCCTGCTCGATGAAGAAGATGTCACAGGCCTCGCTCCAGAGGAGAGGGCCCTCCGCGGGCTGATGCTGCTCTTCCAGTCGCCTCCTGAGGTTCCCGGGGTCAAGCTGAGCAGCCTCTTGGTTGCATCCCACAACAAGAGGAGGGGAGCTTCTGGAGACCTCCTGAAGATCTCCGATCCCACAATCTTCAGCAGGATGAGGAGCTCCCTCGCTGCTGTCGGGCTTAAGGAGGAGGTCCTCTACAGGGAGGTCAATGTTGGCTTCTCTGGAGGGGAGAAGAAGAGGGCCGAGCTGGCTCAGGCCATGGTCCTCGAGCCAAAGTACCTCATAATGGACGAGCCCGACAGCGGTCTTGATGTAGATGGTTTGAGGGTTGTCGGGGAGTTCATCAGGAAGATGAAGGAGAAGGGAAGGGGGGTGCTGCTCATAACCCACTACACTCGACTCTTCTCCATCATCGAGCCGGACAGGATAGCAGTTCTCCTGAAGGGGAGGATCGCCCTCGAGGGAGGGATGGAGGTCGCTGAGAGGATAGATAGGGAGGGCTACTCTGCCCTCATGAACAGCTCACTGGAGGGAGAAGAGAAGAATGGTTGAGGGGAGAGAGGAGCTTCTCAGGAAGTTCCAGACGAGCCCAGATATAGAGCTGCCAGAGGATTTGAGGGCTTTCAAGCTCCTTGCGATTAAGGGGAAAGTCGAGAGGTCCCTCGTTGAGGAGATAAGCAGGACGAAGAAGGAGCCCGAGTGGATGCTCAGGCTGAGGCTGAAGGCTCTCGAGGCCTACGAAAAGCTCCCCTCTCCGAACTGGCTCACCGGAGTTGAGGAGCTCAACCTGGATGAGATATCCCAGTACGTGAGGCCTGAAGCCGGATTGGCCAGGAGCTGGGAGGAGATACCCGAGGACATAAGGAAGGTATATGAGTCTCTGAGGCTTCCAGAGGCCGAGAAGAGGGCCCTCGCAGGGATAAGCTTCCAGTTCGAGAGCGAAACCGTGTACTTGGGGGTAAAGAAGCTTCTCGAGGAAAAGAAGGTCGTCATGATACCTATGGAGGAAGCCGTGCAGAAGTATCCAGACATCGTGAAGCAGTACTTCTCCAGGATCTTCCCCTACGCTGAGCACAAGTTCGCGGCGCTCCACACCGCCCTCTGGAGCGGGGGCGTCTTCGTGTATGTTCCGAAGGGCGTGAGGATCCCCCAGCCAGTAGAAGCATTCTTCTTCATGGCGAGCGAGCTCGAGGGGCAGTTCGAGCACACACTAATTATAGCGGATGAGGGGAGCGAGATCACCTTCATAGAGGGGTGCTCCGCCCCCATGTACAGGAAGTACAGCTTCCACGACGGGATGGTAGAAATATATGCCAACAGGGGCAGCAGGGTCAAGTTCGTAACGCTCCAGAACTGGAGCGGAAACATGATAAACTTCAACAACAAGAGGGCTGTGGCCGAGGAAAGATCCATGGTGCAGTGGCTGGAGGGGGGCGTGGGGAGCAAAGTCTCATATGTCTATCCCAGCACAATACTGAAGGGAGACGACTCCAGGACATCCATCTACACCGTCTCCATATCCAACGGAAGGAAGCTGAAGGACAGTGGGGGGAAGGTCATTGCCATTGGAAAGAACACGGCCGCAAAGCTCGTGAGCAAGAGCATAAGCGCAAACGGGGGGACAAATGTCTACAGGGGGCTGATAAAGATAAACAAGGGATCTGCGAACTCTCTCGTCGCCAGCAGCTGCGACAGCCTCATCCTCGACAGGGAGAGCAGGGCTTACACATATCCCCACGTGCAGGTTGAGGAAGAGACGGCCTCGATAAACCACGAGGCGAAGACTGGTAGGATAAGCGAGGAGCAGCTCTTCTACCTGAGGTCCAGGGGGCTGAGCGATGGAGAGGCGAAGAGCCTGATGGTCCTCGGCTACTTGGAGGACATTATCGTGGACATCCCGTTCGAGATGGCTTCGGTCCTCAACTCGGTCATCCAGCTGGAGTTCTCAAAGCTAGGTGGTACGGGATGACGCTCAGCGGAGAATCTTGGGTCGAGAAGCTTCCATACCAGAAGTACAGCGACAGCCCAACAATAAAGCTCTATACGAGCTGGAGGCTCTACGAGGAATCGATCTCCCCTCCCACCGGGAGGGCTGAGCCACTCATAAAAGGAAGCGTCCTTCCTGGAGCCGAGGTGCTCGAGCTCCTCCCCGACGGAAGCTTCAGGGGGAGCGGTGAGGCTGAAGAGGAGAAGCCCTTCCTCTTCTCAATGCAGGAGGGGAGAGTGCTCGCGAAGCACTTCCTCAGAGTCAGAAACGCCGTTGTCCTCAGAATACCAAGAGGGGAGGAGAAAAAGATTGAAGTTTTCGCTGCTCCCCCCATCAGCGGAAGCTCCCACCACCACCTGAGAGTTGAACTGGAAGAGGGGGCTAGCGCTTCTCTTGTCCTTATCTTAACCGGAAAGGGGAGCAGCGGCGCCTCCATGGTGACTGCAGAAATCATCGCTGAGAAGGAAACCTCGCTGAGGCTTTGGGTAATAAGCGCATTTGCTGGAGGAGGTCTCCCGCTGAGCTGGATCAGGGTTCTCTCGGACGGCGGGAAAGTGGAGATCGGGAATGCAGCAGTGGGCGGGCTGTCAAACGCTGTTTATGAGGACGTTTTCATGAGGGGGGAGAGGGGAAAGGCAAGCATAAGGTCATTCCTCCTGGCCTCCAGGGGGGAGAAGGTCGACCACGTAACCAACATATCGAGCGAATCTTCGTTCGGATCCTCGAAGATAGTAAGCAGAGGCTTCAACTTCGGCGGAACAGTTGTGCACAGGGGGAAGCTGAAGGCCTCTCAGAGCGCTGTTGAGAGCGAGAACGAGCTCAGCAGCATAATCTACAGGGCAGGGGATGGAGCGAAGAGCTACTCCGTCCCCTCGCTGGAGGTCGAGAGCAGCAGCGTTCTCAAGGCCTCCCACGAGACCTCCGTTTCCCCGATTCCAGAAGATGCGATATTCTACTTGAGGAGCAGGGGGCTGAAGAAGGAGGAGGCTGTCGAGCTGCTCGTCAGGAGCTCTCTACTGTGGAGCATTGAGGGGATAAGCGCAGAGGCAGTTGAGAGAGCAGTCAGTGGGCTGCTAAAAGGGGCTCTCTGACTTTCTTCAGCAATACGTCCTCATCTTCTTCTTTTCCATAGAGGTCCTCGCAGATCTGCTCAGCTTCTCCGCGCTCGGATAGCATCACGTATTCGTAGTAGGAAATGCAGGCCTCCAGGCCCTCCCTCCTCGAGAATTTGCGTATCAAGACAATCGCCGATAAAAGAGTATGGGATTCCATTTTTAAAAATGTTTGCGCGAAGAAAAATTTATTTTTTAAGATTTTTGTCGAAATCACTCAACCGCCAGGTGCCCGTTGTCGTATGTCGCGAGGGCGCCTTCGGGGAAGGCGAGGTCTATCCTGCTGAGGCACCCCTCGCCGCTCATCTTGACGCAGAGATCCCTCTTGGATATTGTTCCGCCGACAGCTGCCCCCCTGAACTCTATGCTTATGGCCTCGAGGGTGATGATGCTCCCGCCGTAGAGGAGGAGGTGAACTCTGAAGGCCTCGCTCACGTTCTGCGGGGGCTCTATTCTCATTGCCCTCACGAGGTACTCTCTCGGCTCCTCGAGCCTGAGGGCCTCCCTTATTAGACTCATGTCTAACACCGTTTATTCAAATGCATAAACAGAGTGGGAATATAAAAACATTTTCGTGCAAGTTCCCAGCTTTTGCGAATCACAGCGTTATATTTTAAACTCCATGCTCCCAATAGTTAAGCGGTGATGCATTCTGTCCGGAAGGAAGAAGGTCACGCTGAGCGTGATAAAGGCTGACGTGGGGGGCCTCGCCGGCCACCACGTCGTTCACCCAGACCTGCTCGCTGCTGCCACCAGAGTCCTCGGGGAGGCGAAGGCGAACGGGATAATAGAGGACTTCTACGTTACGAATGTGGGGGACGACCTGCAGCTCATAATGACCCACTACAGGGGGGTTGACAGCTCCGAAGTCCATGGAACGGCCTGGGAGGCTTTCAAGGAGGCGACGAAGGTAGCGCAGAGGCTCGGCCTCTACGGGGCTGGGCAGGACCTGCTCTCCGACTCCTTCTCGGGAAACGTGAGGGGGCTGGGCCCTGGAGTTGCTGAGATGGAGTTCGAGGAGAGGCCGAGCGAGCCTGTCGTAGTATTCATGGCCGACAAGACGGAGCCTGGAGCCTTCAACCTGCCCTTCTACAGGATCT
Source organism: Fervidicoccus sp. SLHALR4 (assembly GCF_058692745.1). Lineage (NCBI taxonomy): Archaea > Thermoproteati > Thermoproteota > Thermoprotei > Fervidicoccales > Fervidicoccaceae > Fervidicoccus > Fervidicoccus sp. SLHALR4. The sequence goes on from NZ_CP182483.1 coordinate 500,600, forward strand.
TCGCCGATCCGTTCAACACTGCCGGGCTGGTTATAGACTCGAAGCTGCACACCGGGTTCAAGTTCGAGATATGGGATTTGATCGAGCACAAGATATACTTCCTCAACGCCCCCGAGGACTCGTACGACATCCTGGCATTGATAGGGACGACAGGGAGATATACAATAAAGAGGGTGTTCCGAAAGTCCGATGGAGAGATAGCTGCAGCCGTCAGCAGCGAGAGGCTGAACTTGATAGCTGGGAAGTATGTTGGGAAGGACGATCCCGTTGCTGTTGCCAGGGCGCAGAGCGGCTTCCCCGCTTTGGGGGAGATACTGGAGCCCTTCTCATTCCCCCACCTCGTTGCCGGGTGGATGAGGGGGAGCCACAACGGTCCCCTCATGCCTGTCTCGCAGAGAGATGCCAGGTGCACCAGGTTCGACGGCCCTCCGAGGATTGTGGCGCTTGGGTTCAACATAAAGGATGGAAAGCTCATTGGGCCGAGCGACCTCTTCGACGATCCCGCGTTCGACGAGACCAGAAGGCTTGCTCAGCAGATAGCAGACTACATGAGGAGGCACGGCCCATTCATGCCGCACAGGCTGGGCCCCGAGGAGATGGAGTACACAACGCTCCCGCAGGTCCTCAAGAAGCTGGAGGAGAGGAGGAGCTAGGATCTTCCCAGCAGCCCCTCTGCAAGCTCAGCTATCTTTTTTCCAGGATCCTTAGAGTTCATAACAGCGCTTGCAACCAGAACGCCTGAGGCTCCAAGCTCCACGGATCTCCTCGAGTCCTCCTTATTGCTCACCCCAGCTCCCACGAGGACAGGAATTCTGCTCCCCGCAATCTTCGATATGAGTTCTACCGATGAGGTTATGACCTCGGGCTTTGCCCTTGACACGCTCACCCCCGTTCCTATCAGCTCCGGAGGCTCAACAGCTATCATATCGGGCCCGAGGAGCGACACAGCTGCTGCCGTCCTGGGGGTGGAGGCGCAGGCTATTGAGTAGAGGCCCGCGCTCCTCAGCCTCAGTATGGCTTCCTCTATATCCGCTATGAGCATCCTCCTCTCGCTGTGGTTCAGGAGAGATCCCTTCCCCCCAGACGACCTTATCATTTCGGCTGTTACGTGCCCTGTATAAGCACCTTCAGCAACTGGATCCACGTGCTGAGCTATTATGTCAAGCCCGAACCTCTCTGAGAGGCGGGATATCTCGGTAAAGGGAACTGCCAGGATGATCCTGACTCCCAGCTCCCTCGAAGCTCTTTCGGCGGCTTCAGCTATCTCAACCGCTCTCTCTCCGTAGCTGGAAGGGTAAGCCTTGTAGTTTATCACGAGGATCTTCTCGGAAGCCATTTCTTCTCCGCCTTCGCCACCACTTTGGCATTAGCTGGAGCAGGTATAATAGTTTGCTGGAGTGCGGAGGATTCAGCATGAGATCGAGCTGAAGTCCTCAGCCCTTCCTGGACTCGTAGCAGACGAAGGATCCCTCCTCATCCTCACGGGGGTCTTCGGGAACTATTTCGGAGCCCGGGGGATAGTGCAGCACGCTCTCAGCCCTCACCAGCTCGAAGCCTGCAGCCTCCAGCATCTCCTTGAGCTGCTTCTTTGTGTAGAAGACTGCGTCCCTGTAGAATACGCTCTCCCCCCTCCTCTTCCTCTCCTGATAGAACTGCCCCCACTGGGAGTCCAAAGGCACTATGCATGCCACGAGCCTTCCATCCTTCTTGAGAACCCTCGAGGACTCCCTCAGCGTTTGGAAAGGGTCGTCGACGAAGCAGAGTGTAACTATGAGGTATGCTGAGCTGAAGCTCCCGTCTCTGAAAGGCAGGCTCTCTGCAACCCCCCTCGCTACCTCTATCCCCCTGAGCTTCGAGATGGATAGAGACTGCACTGAGGGATCCACGCCGAACTGAGCCCCGAGGGGCTGAGCAAACCTTCCAGTCCCCACTCCTATCTCAAGGCAAGGAGGCCTGCAGGGAAAATTCTCGACGAGCTTGAGCTCGGTCCTGTATATTGCCTCGTTCCTTTCGAACCACATGTCGTATTCTTCGGTCCTCTCATCGAAGACCCTGAAGCTTCTTCTGGAATGCTCAGCGCTCAAGTCCCCTGCACCTGTGATGCACATTGCAGAGTGCAGTAGTTATAGCTTCCGCCCGCTGTTATTCCATGGGAAAGCTGTCTCGCTTCATTCTCCGGGCTGAAGACCAGGCTCTCTCCTCTCTCACAACCAGCGGCGCTCCCTTCTCAGCTCCGAAAGCCCTCGCTATGAGGGGGCACTTTGCCCTGAGCAGGAATAATGCTCTGCCCTCCAGCCACCTCTCCGAGTCGATGTACGCCTCCAGGTTTGCTATTCCCTTAGCAACAACGAGGTCAGCTCCCTCTATTGCTTCCGCTGCTTCTCTGCCTGCCCTCTTCCTGTAGAGCGGCGGTGCGTTTCCCCTGCTCGCCACCACTCTAGCAAAGCCTCCTACAGCTTTCCTCAAATCTTCTGCTGTAACATCTATCTCATAGGGATCCTCCCTCGCCACCGCCAAAACTCTGTACCCGAGCTCCGAGAGCCTCTTCATTATCAATGCATCCACCGCGAACTCTCCCGAGTTGTCCGGAACGTATGCTATGCTCTCAACGCTCTCCCAATCGATCTGCTCTGAATCGTCAACGGCTGGAGGTTCAAGGAGCTTTTTAAAATCGAATTCCCCCGGGCTGAACTGGTAGCCGAGCACCCTGGTATCGAAAGCGTTGGCTGCAGCCCCAATCCTCATGAGCTCCGCCTCCCCCAGGCCATCCGCTTCGAAGGAGGTGAGGAGATCCTGAGCAAATGCGTTCAGCTCCTCCTTCTCGTATTTGTACAGATCTTCTTCTCCAGCAGCTTCCGCAGCCAACCTGAATGCCTCAGCAAACGCCTCCGTCCTCGGCCTCCGCACGAGCTCAGAAAGAGCGAACATGAGGGCTGAGTAGGCTTCCTCTCCAGCTCTCGCCTCCCTGAGGTCTCCGACCCTGTTTGTGATGAGGCAGGATATGCACTCGGCCGGCCTGTTCAAGCTCTTCCCCTCACGACCTCCTCGAGGGCAAAGATGAGCTTCTCTACGATGCCCTCATCGACGTATCCCATTATCCCCACTCTCAGTATCTTCCCCCTCAGCTCCCCCATTCCCGAAGCTATGTGGATCCCCCTCCTCCTCAGAGCTTCGATTATCTCAGACGCTGCCATTCCATCCGGAGGAAAGAGCGCAGCAACGGTGTGGGCCCTGTGCTCTTCAGGGGGGAGGGGGGAGAATCCCATGGATCCGGCTTTCCTGTAGAGCAGCCCGCTCGCTCTCCATATCCTCTCCCTCCTACCGTCAATCCCCTCCTCCCTGAGGAGCTTGAGGGCCTCAGCAAAACCGTACATGAGGTTCACTGCAGGTGTGAATGGGGTCTCCATCTTCTCCAGGAACTTCAGGTTCCTGCAGAGATCGAGATAGGAGGGCTTCCTCTCCGTTTCGCAGACCCTCTGAGCAGCTTCCTCTGACAGCACAACGAAAGAGAGCCCCGGAGGACCGCCGAGGCCCTTCTGCGAGCAGCTCGCCACCGCATAGATCCCCCAGTCATCCATCCTCAGCTCTTCGCCACCGAGGGAGGAGACGGCATCAAGAAGGATGAGAGAGCCTGCTTCCTCAGCTGCTCTGGACAGCTCCTCGAGATCCCTGACCATTGCTCCAGTGCTCGTCTCCACATGCACAGTCGCAATGTACTTGGGCTTCAGCTTCTCCGCAGCTTCCCGCACTTCTGATGCTGAGGTGGCTCTTCCCAATGGGGCCCTGAGCAAATGCACCTCGGCTCCCCTAGCCTCGAGGGACTCCCTCATCCTCCTGCCGAACTCTCCGAACTCGAGGAGAAGAACTCTGTCGCCTGGGCTAACTATGCTGTATATCATTGACTCAACAGCGAGCGTTCCCGAGCCTGTGAGAAGAGCTGCTTTTCCTCTCTTTCCTCCCACCGCCATCGCTAGGCCATCGGTTATTTCCGAGAGCAACTCTGAGAACTCCTTTGACCTGTGAGAGACAACCTGCCTCGACATGGCTTCGAGAACTCTGGGGTGTAACTCCACTGGTCCAGGCACAAGGAGCATTCAGGATCCCCCTCCGAAGAGCTGCCACATCTTCTCTGCGATCTCAGCAGCTATCCTCCTCTGCGCTTCAGCAGTCTGGCTCCCTATGTGGGGAGTAGCTATCACGTTTGGGAGGCTGAGCAACTCCTTTTCCCTCTCACCGGGGGGCTCATTTTCGAGGACGTCGAGGGCTGCTCCAGCGAGCTTCCCCGTCCTGAGAGCTTCTATCAGGGCCTCTTGATCAATGACTGCCCCCCTGGAAGTGTTTATGAGGTATGCCCCGTCCTTCATAATAGAGAGCTCCCTCCTCCCTATCAGCTTCCTGGTCTCCTCTGTGAGCGGAACGTGGATTGTGAGGAAGTCTGCTGCTCTGAGCAGATCCTCAAGGCTTCCAGCTTCCTCGATATATGCGCTTCCGGAGAATGCTTCCCTCCTTGGGTCGTATGCTATTACCCTCATTCCCATGCAGCTGCAGAGCCTCGCCACCTCTCTTCCAATCCTCCCGAACCCCAAGATGCCCGCTGTCTTTCCCCTGAGCTCCACGCCCTCGATCTTCTCCCACTTCCCCTCCTCAGCAGACCGGAAAGCCCTCTTCAGGTTTCTCGCCAGGGCGAGCATGAGAGCCAAGGTCAGCTCAGCGACGGAAGCGGCCGGGGCTGAAGGCGCTGAGACGACAGCGATCCCCCTCTTCCTAGCTGCTTCGACATCTATGTTGTCCGTCCCCACTCCGGCCCTCGCTACGGCCCTGAGCCTGGTCCCCCTCTCTATCAGCTCGGCATCCACCCTCGTCCTGCTCCTGACGACGAGGGCATCTGCTTCTCCAATGATGCTGAGCAATCCTTCTCTGGATATCCCGGGAGAATAGAGGACTTCCATGCCGAGCTTCTTGAGCTCCTCTATCAAAAAATCATCTACTCTATCTGCAATGAGAACTCTGATCCTGCCGCCCGCGGCAGCTCCACTGTTATGGGAAGCGACGACAAAAAGGCAACACCCCGCGCCCTTCAATTGAGGAGGGCTGCAATTTAAAAGCTTTTCGCTCTTCTCCTCATGTCGCTGTGGTTGTGGTGTTCTCCGGGGCTGTTTCGGTTGGAGTGGCAACCTGCGGGTTGAGGTGCTGGTAGAGGACCTGGGAAACGGTCTGGTTGAGGACTTGAGCCGAATAGGCTCCGCTTGAATCAGTGGGGGGGAAGTTGAAGTATATGAAGGAGCCGTTGCTTATGATGACGAGGTAGGGAGTTCCGAAGTACTGGCCCAGAGCGTTCTCGAATGCGCTGAAGAGGGCCTTCGCTGATGGATCGGAGCAGCTGTAGGAGAAGTAGGTGCAGACAACCTCAACGGGAGTTATGTTGTAGGGGGACTTGAAGAGATAGTTCTTGAAGTACTCGCTCCACGCTGCATCGAACTGCTGACAGGAGGGGCAGTTGAGGTTCCTGAAGTATATGAGGTAGTTCCCTTCGCCCTGGGGGAGCCAGACCGTTCCGTTGCTGTTTATCTTCTTCCAACCTCCCCCGGAATATTCGTAGATCCCCTCCACGTTGACGAGGGGGCTCGTTCCGAGGCCTGTGATGATGGGGATTATTACTGAGAGAATCATCACCGCTATGAGGAGGACTCCTGCTGCTATTACAGCTACCTGCTTGCCGCTGGGCATGACGCATCATTCTCAGCCTCTCATATGTTCCAGAAGGTTATTAAAAGTTGTATTGTTTGGAAAAAAATCACTTCTCGGTTTTTGCGAGGTCGGTCATGAGTTGGGAGAAGACAGACCTCGCGAGGCTCACGGCCCCCTCTGCTGCTGACTTCGTGTAGCTGCTGAGGAAGTCCAGGGCAGCGTTTCTGTCTACGCCGAAGAGCATGAGGGCGTAGCTCTCCATGGATTCTTGAGAATTAATGAGGAAGTTCTCGTAGGCATCGAACTTCTCCCTGACCAGAGGCTCGTATTTGGTTGCATTGATGAACATTATGTTAGCGACCGATCTGAATGCCCAGAACGCTGATGAGCTGTCGTAGCTGTCCGTGCCGATCGTGTATTCATATGGCAGCTCTTTTATACCCTCATAGAATGGCACATATATGCTCGCTCTCGGAGCCGAGAGGGCAACCCACATAACCCCTCCGATCTCGACCGGCATCCAGCCGCGGAGCTGGATCACATGGCTCTCTATCGTCCTCGATATTCCCACACCTCTCTCGTTTGGATTGAACCTGGTGTCGTAGGGAGTCCCGGCGTAGTAGTACCTCAGAGCCTGCATTACGTCCTTGATGCTGAGCTTTTTGTCAGGCTCAATGAAGTATGGGTAGACCTTTGCTTCTGGATCAAGGTGCGCTGATGGGGTGAATAAGTTCTCGATCCCCCAGACCCTCCTGTAGTTGCTCGGAGACGGCTTTGTTCCATACGCCTCAGCTACGCAGAGAGGACCTTTAGATTCGTTCCACAGCCCCTTTTCAACAGCGAAGCTCTCCAGATCCGGGGATCCCAAGAAGTTGCTCGGGTCGCTCAGGTTAACGCGGCATATGCGCAGCTCATTCCCGTAGACAACGTAGCTGTTGTCAGGGACGCGAGCCGCAACCCATCTATGGCCGCTGACGACTTCTATAACCCAGGCCTCGCTCGGATCAGCAACAGCCATGGCGAAGGATTCCGCTGCCCCGTATGTCTCCACGAGCTTCCCGACGAGAAGCACCCCTTCCCTCGCGGTTGATGCAGCTGAGAGAACCACGGTTGTGATTATATCTTCGGCAACGCCGCGTTCAACGAGGGGATCGACTTCCTCCACCTTGCTGTTTATCTTTGTGGTGACTGTTGCGCTCACAGCAACGAACTTCTCGTTTATTCCGGCCTCGTGGTAGAGCCCTCCCGAGGTGTCCCAGTCCTCCATGGCAATATATCTGTACGTCTCTTGGGGCAGGGGGAAGCAGAAGCCCGTCGCCCCGCACAGCTGCTCGCCTGCGCTGTGATGCTGGTGAGGCACAATTATCAAATGCTTCGCCCAGTTTCCTGCGTAGTCCTCGTTTCTGGCAATTATTATGGAGCCGTCCGCTGTTGCGTTCTTCCCGACAACTATCATGGTGCAGCCGCGAGATACCTGCTCTTTGAGACCTTCTATCTGCTGCGGGGCGGCGCTCAAATTCTGCAGTGCAGAGAGCCCGAGGATTGGTTGGGAGAGGGCGGAATGAGCTAGAATTAGGAGGAGGACAGCTCCGGAAATCGAGAGGATTAGGGCCGCTGCTTTCAGCCTGGACAATGTCTTCTCTCTCACGCCGAACCACCGAGCAAGAAAGAAGGCGTCGTTCTTTTAACTTTAGCGCAACAAGCGAAACAGACTCGAGGGATCCTGTTGCAGGAGAGACTCCCGGCGAAGCTTGAAAATTTCTCATTTTGGTTCAGCGTGATCCGGTGAGCTTTCAACAGGTTATGTTTTTTAATGCAGCGCTTGAATTTTTCAGCGGTCCTTTTGAAGAGAGGGATGATTCTCTTGCATGTTAAGCTACTTTCGTGGAGCTCAGGTTCGTTGGGGGATCCCAGGAGGCTGATAGTTCTTGCAGTGAAGGTTTCCTCTGGGAAGCTGGGGCTCAAAGGAGCAGAGCACTACCTGAAGGAATATAAGGAAGAGAATGTGAGAGAGATTGTTCTCGATTCCTACAAATTCCCCTCCGTTCTGGAGCACGTGGTGTTCACGTTCCTGATAGAGGGCATATCGAGGGTTACTTCTCACCAGCTGGTGAGACACAGACTCGCATCGTACACCCAGGAGAGCCAGAGGTTTTCTACGGTAGAAAGGAGCTTTGTAGTCCCCCCATCGGTGGAGGAGAAGGGCTTCGGAGAAAAGTTCAGGGAGCTCATGGAAAAAGCTTATGCTCTATACGATGAAATGGTCTCGTCTGGAGTTCCCCAGGAGGATGCGAGGTATATAATCCCTCAGGCGGTCGAAACGAGACTGCTCATGAGTGTGAACTTGAGGGAGCTCCTCCACATTGCGTGCCTCAGGCTTTCTCCCCACGCTCAGTGGGAGATCAGGGATCTCGTCTCCCAGATGGTGGAGGAAGCTCAAGCTGTCATACCGGAGGCGGAGGATTCTGTTGCAGAGGTTCTGCTCCTCTGAAAAGTAGAGTTTCTCCTCCAGAGAGCAGGGCTGAAGAATAAAAGCCCCGCTTTGCAGAGAGAAAGAGAGAATGCTCCTGCTTCATGGGGTGCTTTTATGTGAAGGAGAAGGGGAGGGTGGAGATCTGGGGGAAGATAGCTTATCTCAAGACTGAGAAGGGGAAGGAGGCGCTGATACCCATAAACGAGCTCTGCTCGCAGGCGGAGAGGCTCGGAATAGAGATAGAGAACTACAAGTGCTAGAAGGATGGAATATCTACGAGCCTCTCCGCCTCGCTCTTCGCGTGCTCGAGCTTCCTCTGGTGCTCCTCCAGCCACTTCAGCATCTTCTCAACGGCCATTTTCTTGTCCTCCCCGCAGAGGAGCTGACCCTTCCTGCACCTGGTGTAGATGTCGAGGAGGTCCTCATCGCTCAGCAGGAGGTGGTAGAGGTACATTTCATATACAGTGCACTTCTCCGGCTCACCTCCCAGCCTCCTCTGCTCCTCGACAGTGGCCCTGCCTCCTGTAAGAGCCCTCATCAGCTTGGAAGCAGAGACTTCGAGGGGGTCGGAGAGGAATATTGCAGAATCAGGCCTGCTGCTGCTCATCTTCCCCCCGTCCAGGCCTGTCATGAACCTGTGGTACGTGCTGGAGGGCCTCCTCAAGTTCAGCTCTCCCGAGAACCTGTCCGCTATGTCTCTGGTGAACCTCAGGTGGGGATCCTGGTCTGCTCCAACAGGGACAAAAACGTATTTATAGCCTCCGTACTCTTCGAGCATCGGGTGCAGTATATCTGCTGCCTGGTGGAGGACTGCAGTGATCTTAGCAGGGGTCAGCTCCCCGTATATCGCTGAGAACTCCGCAGAGGTTATCTTCTGGCTGAACATCCCGACGAGCCTGTAGTACGGGGCGTCCATGTTGCTCTGGAAGTATATCTTCAGGTTCTTCTTCTGGAGTCCCAGGGCGAGGGCGTTTGCAACATACTCCTCCAGGGCTATCCTTATCAGCTCCTTCCTGCTCATCCTCCTCACAGCATATGCCTCTATGTCGGCTATTGCTATGATCACGTCCACGCCCATGCTCTGGTAGTATATTATCTGGTCCATGAGCATCTTGTGGCCGAAGTGCAGCTTACCGCTGGGCATGAAGCCCGTGAGGAGCGCTACCTTCTCCCCCCTCTCAAGGGCATTCAGGACCTGGTCGAAGTCCCTGTGACCGAAAATTACTCCCCTCCTCATGAGGTGGTGGGGGTTCTTTATTCTAGGGAGGAGCTCTCTGAACGGCCTGATCCCGAACAGTGTGAAGAGCTTCTCGTAGTCGGCTATCTGGGAGTACCCCCAGGGATCGAGCTTTATCTCTCCGTTCTGAGCCAAGCACGACACCACGGAAAAGTGTTCATCTATATCGATTAATAATGTTTCCAGTTGCTCCAGTGGAAGTGGAGGGGTCTGCTGAAGAAGGGGTTGAGAGATCTTGCTTGCTGAGTTAACCCCCCAGTTAACACCCCTCAATTTCCTATGGAGACTACCCCTTATTTCCCCTGAGAAGCTCCCACACACCCCTCTGTTTCCTGTGGAGCTTTTTCTGAGCTTTTTATTTTTCTAACTTCTATTCAAAAAGTTTGTATAAACAAATAGGAATGGTATTAAGCACTCGAAAAATCAAAAATGAAATCCAAAAGAAATGGAGGGGGGTTCAGCTGTTCATGCAGTTTTGAACATCTTTGGGAGCCTGACACCTCTCTGGCCTTGGTAGTCTCCCACGTAAGGCTTTTCCACTGGAGTCAGGAGGCGGGCGAAGATCAAGTGCGCAAATCTGTCTCCAGCATGCAGCCTCACTGGAAATGACCCCCCGACCACCTCTATAGTTATGTTGCCTTCAAACCCCGCATCTACGATGGTCGGCGGGGCGAGGAAGCCCAGTCGGGCGAAAGTGCTCCTCAGGTTGACGAATGCCATGATGTCGTCCGGCAGTTTTATGAACTCCATGGTGTTCAGGAGAGCTCTTTCTCCTGGATTTATGATGAAGCTCTCCCCCCTCAGGATTTCGTAGTACCCGCTGGGATCCAGATCTCTATCTCTTGTATCGATTGGAATGCTGTTCGATTTCAGCTTGGCAATTTCGCTGGATATCCTGAGATCGATCCCGTTCTCCCTAACGATTTCCTCGTCGTAGGGCTCAATGTAGATCCTCCCGGTCTTTATGTAGTACCTCAGGTCCCTGTCTCCGAGAATCATGGGGTCTCCCCTTTCTCTGGAGAATAAGAATGAGGAGAAAATAAGAGTGCTGTTAACTGGGGGGTTAACGCAACATTTAAATGCACATGCTCCGAGAAAAACTCAAATCTTCACCGGAGGTAATGCGCTTGAAGCCGGAGCCCATCGTGGCCTACATAATAATTGCCGCAGGAATATTCCTCGTGATATTCGCAGCATACCTGGCATATGGCGATTACAAGACATTCAGCCCCGCGCTGTCTCAACAGTCTCAGGACGTTGGAGGAGTTCTCTCCTCCGTCATCTCCTCCCTCCTCGTCCTCGCGATGAAGCTGGGGTATCTCGGCATCCTCGTCTGGGGAGGATCCCTCCTCATCAAGCACGGAATACAGCTGCTCCTGGGTCTCAGAAAATAAGCTGAGCTGCAGAGGAGGACCTCGCATTGTACGGTCCTGCCAAGCTGGGGGTTGCAGTGCTTGGGGCTGCGCTCCTAGCCTACCTCCTCTCCCCCCTCGCCGTCCTCTTCCTCGAGGTTCTCAACAACCCAAACGCCATCAGCATAGAGATTTCCCCCATCGAGTCGTTTCCCAACCAAACTGTCCTGGTGGAAGTTACATACAGGCACAGCGTCACCGTGAGGTTCGATAATTTAACCATAAGGATAGGAAATGCGTCGCTGAGCTTCGGAGATGTTGAAGAGGGCGTCTACAGGAAGAACGTAACCCTTCCAGTCTCCTTATTGCAAGAGATGAGCAGGGCCGAGATCAGCTTTGTTCTCGCGGGAATATATCCAGTCTCCGTCGAGGTGAAGGGCGGGTGAGCTCAGCTTCGAGAGCTGCCAAGGGAATTGTTTGGGGAGCGATCTCCGGAATCCTCTACTATTTGGTGTTCGCATTTCTCATCCCAAAGCTCCTCTCGCTCTACGGCATCCCGCTTCAGGGAGAAGTTGCTTGGAGCTCCCCGTACCTGCTCCTGAGCCTCATCGTGATAATAGCTCTAGATGCCATAGGCTATGCGCTCCGCTTTCCCCTCTCTCTTCCTTTCTACCTCTCATCCGCTGCGGTAGCCCTCTTTGTCATGGGCAGCTTGGTTGGGTGGGGGAAGATAAGCAGGGAGGTCTCCGTATCAGGCCAAACAATGATCATAACCGTAGATGCGTCTCCCCTCATAGCAGTAATCATCGGGATCTCCATCATATATGCTGCCCTCTCATCGCTCGAAAGGATGAGCGGGGAGGAGTGAAAGAAAACCTTTTCCTCTCAAGAGTTCTCAGCTGCTGTAGACGCACCCTCCGCAGACATCTCCAGAGTAGAAGTAAACGAGGGAGGAGCCGTTCACCACCAGGATTTGTGCGTTCTTGAGAATTGGGTAGAAGCTGGAGGGATCCTTGAAGATGTATGCTTTGAACATGCCCAAGCTCTGGTCGTATGCTGCCCTGTAAACGCTTCCATCATTTCCTACTATCTCCACGCTGTAGGACGGCGGGATACCTTCCACGTAAACATAGAGAGGGTCGCGGTTTTTCGCAACGTAGACGAATTCGAAGGTCGTGCTCTGACTGTTGCGGCTCCCCAAACCTATGTATGCTACATTGAGAGGCGAAGCATCGTTATATGAAGCCGAGGAGTTTCCACGGCTCGAAAGAAGCAACGCAGAGACCGTGGCGCTATTCGAAGCTCTCGAGAACCTCGCCTCTATGATGGCAGGATTCTCCACCGAAATCGAAGCTCCAGAAGAGAGAGGCCCGTTCCACCCACCACTGCTGAGATACTTCCAGACCTCCGCATCCATCCAATTTCTGTTCTGATAGTGAGCCCCAGCGGTATATATGGAAGATGAAGCGGAATTCGAGCTCAGAAAGACGACATCGGCATAGCTCCCCTGCAAATCATTTTGAATAACCTTCACCAGCACATATGTTTCATTTGGGAGAGCGCCTTGAAATCCATATGAAGGAAGGTTCAAATATGCCATGTTCTCTCTAGAGGGAGAAGCAGTTCCCCCCTGCAGCACAGTCAAGCTTCCCTGGCTCCAACTCCATGAGCCGGATAGCACAACAATTCTTCCAGATGTTAGAGGATCGGTGGAGAAGTCGTCTGCTAGCATCAAGTTGTTCTCTGCCAAATGCAGGTTTGAAGGCAGGTTCGAAGGTAGGCCCTGGGAGGGCTGCTGAGGAAGGGGAAGGAGAGGAACCGAAGCCTGGGCTCCGCTCAGCGTGTAGAGAAGGGCGATGAAGCTCTCAGGCTGATCCGATAAGCCGCTCAGCGCAATGCTAGCGCTCTTCCCCGGCTGTATTACAGTCGCATTGGAGGGATTTCTCAGCTCCCCTACCCCGCTGCTGTATATCACAAGGATTTTCGAGAGGAAAACGGGCTCCCCGAAGTAGTTTGTTAGATTAATGAATGCAGAACCGCTGCTTTGGTTGTACAGGAAGTATCCCGAGACGGATCTGGAGAGCTCGGAGCTCTTCTGCTCCAGCGACTCCCTCTCCACGGCGCTGTTAACATATGAGACGGAGGACTGTGCTAGGTAATACAGCGAGAAGAAGACGATGAGGAAGGCTATCATGAGGAAGAGAACAGAGATGAGGCCCGAGATCCCCCTCAGTTTCAAACAGCATCTCCACGAAAATCTATTATCTCAAAACCCTGTATTAAAATATTGAAACCACAGATCAAGCGAAGGATGATGAGTGTGGCGGTCTCCGAGCCTGAGGCGATGAGAGGAATCAAGGAGCCCTTGCTGAACTTCGCTTCTCTGCTCAGCTCCTGAAGCAAGCAGAATGGAAAACCTCAACCAAACTTAAACTCTCTCCTCGAGCGGGGATAAATATATCTTTCCGAATTTCGACCGCTTCGCTTATTTTTTCCAACGCTATAAAGCTTCAAAAGGCTGAAAAAGGGTCGCCCTTATGCCTAAGTTCTTGGATAAGCTCAGGGAAGCGGAAACAGCCCTCTCTTTCGAGGACGTCCTCCTGCTCCCGGGCCCCAGCGATGTTTCTTTCTCAGAAATAGACGTTTCAGTTTCTATGCAACCCGGTTTGAAGCTCTCCATCCCCATCTTAAGCTCTCCAATGGACACGGTCACAGGGGAGAAGGTTGCTGAGGTCCTGGGATCCCTGGGAGGTCTCGGCGTGCTCCCGAGGAACATTCCTGAAGAGCAGATGGTCTCAGCAATCAGGAAGCTTAGGGATAGGGGGATCCCGGTTGGAGCAGCTGTCGGTCCCCGAGACGCAGAGCTCGCTGAGAAGCTCGCTGAGGAAGGAGCGAGCGCCATCGTGATAGACTCCGCCCACGGCCACAGCAGGGCCGTCCTGGAGGCAACTGCGAGGCTCTCCAAGCTAGACATCCCGCTTATATCGGGGAACATAGCTACAGCTGAGGCAGCGAGGGCCCTCGCGGAAGCGGGGGCGACAGGGCTCAGGGTTGGGATAGGGCCTGGACACGCCTGCACGACCAGAGAGGTTGCAGGGGTCGGCTGCCCGCAGCTCACAGCTATAGCTGCAGTTGCCGATGCCGTTTACGGAGAGGGCGTTGCAGTAATAGCTGATGGTGGGATAGAGAAGCCCGCGGACATAGTTAAGGCCCTCGCTGCTGGAGCTCATGCAGTTATGCTGGGCTACCTCATAGCTCAGAGCGATGAAGCCCCAGGTGACAGGGTTGAGATAGGGGGGAAGTGCTACAAGAGGTACAGGGGAATGGGGAGCAGAGGAGCCCTCAGCTCCGGTTCTAGCAGGTACGGAGACTTCAAGAGAGTTCCCGAGGGGGAAGAGGGCTTCGTGGAGTGCAGGGGGTCTCTGCGCGAAATAATCGATTACCTGATCGGAGGCCTGAAGCAGGGAATGGGCTACATTGGAGCAAGGAGCATCGAGGAGCTCCAGAGCAAGTCGAGGTTCGTCAGGATAACACCATCGGCGCTGAGGGAAGGAGGGCCGAGGGGAATTCTGAGGGAGGGGGAATGGGGGAATTTGAAGTAGGGGAGCTGTTCTTCAGGGGGAGGATCTACAGGGATGTGAGGATTGCGATCCCCGGAAGATCTTCAGGAAGCTACAGATCTGCCCTGATCCCCGGATTCAGCGATGCCCACGCCCACCCGCAGGTCATAGATGTCGGGGAGGGAGGGATCTGGAGGAACAGCTACGATTGGATTTCTCGGAGAAAGCTGAAGCTGAGAGAGGGAGAGCTGAGGAAGGACGTTGAGCTCTCTTCCAAGTTGGCATCTCTAGCACTGAAGCTCTCCCTGCTCGACGGCGCAACATTCGTAGCCATGACCGGAAGCCTGCATGGAAACATTGAAGCCCTCAGAAGAACAGCGCACCTCCCAAGGGTAGTCGTGCTTCCAACCGTAATGAACAGAGAGGGGTGGCCTAGCCCTGTTGAGCTGAGCGGAGCAGCGGAGGCTCTCCTCCGATTGGACGGAGGGCGGTTCAGGGGAGGGATCTTCATACACTCCCTGGGATTCGCAGACCCTTCAGCCATAGCGTTGAGCTTGTCGATGAGCAGAAAGCTGGGGATCCCAGTAGCAATTCACTTGAATGAAGGGGTGCAGGAGCTGGATAGGCTCATGGAAATCGCTGGAGGACAAGTCAGGGGGATGATAGCCGTCCACTGCATCGAGGAGCCGGAGAGGTGCAGGAGAGAAGGGCTGAAAGTTGTTTCCTGCCCCCTCAGCAACCTCCACCTCTACGGAAGAACAATAGCATCTCTCGATTTCGTTGATGCCTTCGGAAGCGACTGGCCCCTCGTGATCGGGACAGTGAAGCATGCAGTCTCCAAAGCTGCGGAGATCTTCGGCCCTTCTCTGGAGCTCCTGAGCAAGGCCACTGCCGGAGGATATGATGTCTTCGGCATGAGGTTCGAGGGCGATGCAGCCTTCTACGACGAACCCCTCTCCTCAATATACTCTGGGAAGACTGAGCCGAAGCTTGTGTTGGTGGAGGGGGAGGCTGTGGTCGAGGAAGGCAAGATCGATGGAGAAGGCAGGGCTGAGCTCGAGAGAGAGCTGAGAGAAGTGAAGGAGGAAGCTCTCTCGAAATATTCTATCTGAGGTGCCCGGAGTGAAGAGAATAGCAGTTTTCGACTTCGGAGGGCAGTATGCCCACCTGATAGCGAGGCGGATAAGGGAGCTGAGGAGGCTCTCGGAGATAGTTCCCTGGGAAAAGCGAACGGCTCTGGAACCCCTCAGGACATCGAGCGCTCTGATCCTCTCCGGCGGCCCGAGGAGCGTAGCTGAGGAAGATGTGGAGGCAGTGAGGGAGATGATGGGGGAAGCCATGCAGAGGGGAACACCTGTTCTCGGAATATGCTACGGCCACCAGCTCATAGCAGCAGCCCTCGGAGGCAGGGTGGAGAGGGGGTGGAGGGGCGAGTTCGGCCCCACAGAAGTGGAAGTCCTCACAGAAGATCCTATCTTTGATAGTGTGGGCAGGAAGTTCAAAGCATGGATGTCCCATTCGGACAGCGTTGTCTTTCTCCCCGAGCACCTGAGGCCTCTTGCGAGGACTGAAGGCGGGGTTATCGCAGCCTTCAGGCACGCGAGCCTCCCCATATACGGCCTCCAGTTCCACCCGGAGGTTAAGCACACGGAGAATGGAATGAGGATCCTCGAAAACTTCCTATCCTCCGTTGCTTCGATTGGGGAGGAGTGGTTTCCTGAAAAGAGGGCAGCTGAGATAGTTGGAGAGCTGAAGCAGAGGATGAGGGACGGGGAAGCGGTTGCAGCCGTCAGCGGCGGCGTGGATTCCCTGACAGCCGCGGTTCTTGTCTCAATGGCGATCGGGAGAAACAAGGTGCACGCTCTTGTTGTCGACACGGGCCTTCTGAGGGAAGGGGAAGCTGAAGAGGCTGAGGAAGCCCTCAGGGAAGCTGGAATAGAAAACATATATGTTCTGGACAGATCCGAAAGATTCATTTCAAGGCTGAGAGGTCTATCGGATCCGGAGGACAAGAGGAGGGCGGTAGCTGAGGCCTTCGCCGAGGTCTTCGAGGAGTTCGTCTCGGAGCTGGTTTCCGAGGGCAGGAATGTGAAGTACCTGGTGCAGGGAACGATATATCCGGACAGAATAGAGAGCGGAGCAGCGGGAAGGGGTTCCGAGAAGATCAAGAGCCACCACAACGTAGTCATGAGGAAAATAAAAGGCCTCGAGCTAGTTGAGCCCCTCTCCGAATTCTACAAGGACGAAGTCAGAGAAATAGCGAGGAGCCTCGGGATCCCCGAGAGGATAATTGAGAAGCACCCTTTCCCGGGGCCGGGGCTCTCCATAAGAGTAATCGGTGAGGTTACGGAGGGCTCCCTCGAGGCCGTGAGGAGGGCCAACGCTGTGGTTGAGGAGGAGCTCAGGAGCACCGGCCTCTACAGCAAAGTTTGGCAGGCGTTCGCTGTCCTCCTCCCCATCCGCACGGTTGGAGTCAAGGGGGATCGGAGGGCATATGAGAGGGCGGTGGCGGTGAGGATAGTTGAAAGCGAGGACGGCATGACAGCATCTCCATCGAGAATACCTTGGGAGGTGCTCGAGAGGATATCTTCGAGGATCGTTAGGGAAGTTCCCGGGGTCAACAGGGTCCTCTACGATTTGACGACGAAGCCGCCGGCGACTATAGAGTTCGAGTGAGATCTGTATCGATTTATAATACCCAAAGGCCGTTTTTTCAAAATTTTGCTGAAATAAAGCTTTTTAATCCTTTTTGAAGAACTGATATCCACACACTCACACTTTGGTGGGAAGGCATGAAAGAGGGCTCGGCGTCATCTAAGCGATCTGCTCCAGCCGCAGCCCTCTCTCTCATGCTCTCCACCGCAAGCTACTTCTACTATTTGATCGTGTCCATTTATATTTGGGCCCTCCAGTGAGGAGGGCCCACACACCACAATATTATTAAAATAAACCCAATATTCCCCCACCCTCTAACCTTTTTTCTTCCCTGAAAGACCCTAAGGAGGAAGAGATCATGCTCTCTCAGAAGGAATATTCGCGAGGTAAAGGTTACCGCAGGTCTGTAAGCACGAGTTCGGTTCTGGCTATAGTTGTTATAATTGTGATTGCAGCAGCCGCGGCGCTGCTGCTCACGCGAGGCGGATCACCCCCATCTCAAACTAGTGCAACTTCGCCTACATCTTCATCAACGACTTCCACAGCGCAGGCACCTCAGACGTCGACGGCCCAGAAAACAACTACTTCATCAACAACATCCCAGACAACGGCGCAGACGACCGCGGGAAAAACCCTGAGAGTGGGGATAGGGGTTGATGCTGATACCCTGGATCCGGCTGGTCAGACCACCACAGCGATAAGCAATATAATAAGGCTCATAGCGGAGCCGCTCTTCATAACTGCGCCGAACGGAACTCTGATCCCCGTGCTGGCAGATTCCTACACCATCTCCGACAACGGGACCGTGTACACCATCTACCTGAAGAAGGGGATAAAGTTCCAGGACGGAGAGCCCTTCAACGCAGAAGCGGTTAAGTTCACGCTCGAGAGGATCCTCGATCCCAGCGTCAAGGTTCCCCAGAGGGGGAACTACCTGCTCATAGACCACGTTGAAGCTGTGAACGAGACGACTGTGAGGATATACCTGAAGAAGCCCTTCGCGCCATTCCTCGGAGTCCTTGCATCTGCATACATCGTGGCTCCGAACGCAACGAAGCAGCTGGGAGACAAGATATCTACTTCGCCAGTTGGTATAGGGACGGGTCCATACATGTTTAAGGAGTGGGTGAAGGGCGACCACATAACCCTAGTAGCTAATCCGAACTACTGGAACGGGACACCAAACTTCAGCCAGATAGTGTTCAAGATAGTTCCCGACGCTAGCACAAGAGAGGCGATGCTGCTCTCGGGACAGCTCGATCTCATAACACAGCCCCCGGCAAGCGATGTTGCATCGCTGAGCTCGAGGAGCGATGTAAAAGTTCAGTACGTTGTCTCTACGAGGGAGATGTACATAGGAATAAACACGCAATACGGTCCCCTCTCCGATGTGAGGGTTAGGCAGGCCCTCAACTACGCTGTAGACAAAGAAGCACTCATCAAGAACGTCCTCTTCGGGCTGGGATCTCCCGAGGACTCAATACTGCCCTCGTTCTCCCTCGGACACATCTCCCTGGGCCCATACCCGTACGACCCGCAGAAGGCCAAGCAGCTCCTCGCGCAGGCAGGATACCCCAACGGCTTCCCCGTTACGCTGATAACCCCCAACGGGAGATACCTCTTCGACAGCCAGGTTGCTGAGGCAGTTGCGCAGTACCTGAGGGACATAGGCCTCCAGGTAACAGTCAGGACTTACGACTGGCCAACATACGTTTCAACAATCCTGGCACCGCTGAACAGCACGCAGCTCCAGCTGTTCCTGCTAGGATGGTCGCCGAGCGTCCCAGATCCGTACTTCTACACATTCCAGCTCTTCCACACATCCCAGTTCCCTCCCAACGGATTCAACAACTTCTTCTACAACAACAGCGAAGCAGACAGGCTGCTGGAGCTCGGGATGACGACCGCGGATCCTCAGCTGAGGGCCCAGATATACACCAACCTGAGCAGGATCGTCTGGAACGACGCACCCATGATATTCCTGTACTACCAAGCGTTCGTCGTGGCATACAGGAGCTCGCTGAGCAATGTGGTTCTGTTCCCATACGAAATGGTCGATTTCGCGAGCATAAAGATGGGGTGATGCCTGGAGAATGTCCATAGCGAAGTTTTTTGTCAAGAGGCTGATAGGGGTGGCGGTGGTCGTCCTCTCAGTAAGCATATTCATGTTTTTGCTGCTGAGGTCTGTGCCCGGAGATCCGGCAAGGCTGCTCGCCGGATTCGATGCCCCGCCTCAGGTTGTTGAGCAGATCAGGGAGAGGTACGGCCTGAGCGATCCCCTCCTAGTCCAGCTGCTCAAGTACCTGGAAAACCTCCTCACATTCAACCTGGGGACCTCGATAAGGACGGACAGTCCAGTCCTGAGCGAAATAGCTTCGAGGCTCCCGTACACGATATACCTCTCGGCGGCGAGCCTCCTCATAGCCGTTGCTACAGGCGTTCCCCTTGGAATATATGCTGCCCTGAAGAAGGACTCCCTCCCCGACTACATTGCAACTGCGCTGACCTCTCTGGGGACGGCAATGCCGACCTTCTGGCTGGGCCTCATGCTTATACTGCTCTTCGCTGTTCAGCTCAAGATCCTCCCAGCGGGCGGGGCAGAGAGCCCCAGTAGCATTCTGCTCCCCTCGCTCACCCTCTCCCTTCCCGTGATGGCTCCTATAGTGAAGACGACCAGGTTCGCCTTCCTGGAAGTGCTCAAGGAGGACTTCGTGAAGCTTGCCAAGGCGAAGGGCCTCAGGAGGAGGACAGTAATATTCAAGCATGTTCTCAAGAACGCAATGATCCCTGTCATAACGGTGATAGGCCTGCAGCTTGGGAACCTCATGAGGGGAGCAGTTATAACGGAGACGGTCTTCGCGTGGCCCGGAGTCGGAAGGCTGGTCGTGGACTCGATATTTGCGAGGGACTATCCAATGGTCCAGGGCGCCATCTTCGTGCTCGCCCTCATCTACGCTTTCATAAATCTGGCCGTTGACTCCCTCTACGCAGCAGTGGATCCCAGGATAAGGCTCGGAGGTGGAGCGTGATGGAGCTCAATTTCGAACGGATAAGGAAGCTCGGCATCCTCAGCGAGCCCCTCTACGCCATAGTCAAAACGAGGACTGGCCTCCTCGGTATTGCATCCCTCTCCTCCATAGTTCTCCTCTCGCTGGTGGTGGGCCTCATAAGCCCCTACAACCCCATAAAGGGCAGCCTGGCTGATGCCCTGAGGCCGCCATCGCTCACCCACATATTTGGGACAGACGAGCTGGGGAGAGATCTCTTCACGAGGACATTCTACGGGGCGAGGACATCCCTCATAATCTCCTTCCTGGGAGCAGGGCTCGGCGCTGGGATAGGGACGCTGCTCGGTCTGCTCGCAGGCTATCTCGGGGGAGCGGCAGACTACATCCTCATGAGGATCTCGGACGCCCTCCTCTCGATACCTTCAATATTGATAGCGATAGCCCTCGTAGCTACTTTGGGGCCGGGAATGACGAACATAATAATAGCCATAGCCTTCGGCCTGATTCCCGCGTACATGAGGCTCACGAGGGGGGTGGTGGTGCAGGTGAAGAGCATGGAGTATGTCATCGCCGCCAAGCTGCTCGGGCTGAGCAGTGCCAGGATAATGTTCAGGCACATACTACCAAATATATCATATATAACAATATCCCAATTTACTCTTGACCTTGGAGGAGCAATACTCATGGCATCCGGTTTGGGCTTTCTGGGGCTGGGGATACAGCCTCCCTACCCAGAGCTGGGGACGATGATAGGGACCGCCAAGAACTACATAGGCATAGCCCCATACCTGATACTCTTTCCGGGCATGGTCCTGCTCCTCCTGGCTCTCGGCTTCAACCTGCTCGGGAACATGCTCAGGGATGCCCTCGATCCCTCGTCTGGGGTGAGGATGAAGTGAAGCTGCTTGAAGTGAAGGGGCTCAGCGCCTCCTACCAGATCGGGAGGAGGAAAGAGAGAGTTCTGAAGAGGATAAGCTTCAGCCTAGACGGCGGGGAGAGGCTCGCCGTAGTCGGGGAGAGCGGTTCGGGGAAGAGCACCCTCGCATCCATACTGCTCAGGCTTGAGCCGGACAACCTCGTGATAGAGGAGGGCAGGGTGCTGTTCGATGGAATAGATCTCACCACCGCCAGCGAGGAGCAGCTGGAGAAGGTGAGGGGGAGGGGGATATCTGCGGTCTTTCAGAACCCGTCGAGCTCGCTGAACCCTCTCTATCCGGTCGGAGAGCAGATAGCCGAGGCCCTCAGAGAAAACGGCTATGGAAAGGATGAAGCGAAGAGGGAAGCCATAGAGCTGCTGAGGAGCGTCGGCATACCTAACCCGGAGGAGAGGTACAGCTCCTACCCCCACCAGCTCTCGGGAGGTCAGAAGCAGAGGGTTGCGATAGCGATCGCGGTAGCCCTCAGGCCGAAGCTCATTGTTGCCGATGAGCCGACGAGCGCCCTGGATGTATCGACTCAGACTCAGATAATAGAGCTCCTCAACAGCCTGACGAGAGAATACGGCACATCCCTCATCTTGATAACCCACGACATAGGGGTTGCATACGATGCATCGGACAGGATAGCTGTGATGTACGGCGGAAAGATCATGGAGGTGGGGAGGACCGAAGATGTCGTGAACAGCCCCATGCATCCGTATACAAAGTACCTGATATCATCCATACCCACGAGCGGCTTCAAGATGAACCCTCTTTCATTTGAAGGCAGGAAGATGGGAGGACCGAACGGATCGCGGCATTCGGGCTGCCCCTTCTTCGCGAAGTGCCCCATAGCTGAGGAGAGGTGCTCCAGAGAGCCTCCGGAAGCCTTCTCGGTCGGCGGGAGGGAAGTCTCATGCTGGAGGCTCGGCGCTGAGGTGGTGAGGAGTGCGGGGTAGCCTCGAAGCCGCTTCTGTTGAAGGCCTGAGGAAGATATACAGGGCAGGAGGGTCCCTGGCGGGTGCTGTAGAAATAAGAGCGATAGACGGCATAGACCTCAAGGCATACGAGGGGGAGATCCTCGGGATCCTGGGGGAGAGCGGATCCGGGAAAACAACTCTGGGAAAGATCCTCGCAGGCATTGAGAGGCCTTCCTCTGGGAAAGTCTTCCTCTTCGGGGAGAGCGCTGAGTCCTTCCTCAAGAGGAACAGAAGGGGCGTCCAGATGGTCTTTCAGAACCCCGACACCTCCCTGAATCCGAGAATGAAGGTGAGGGACATACTTAGGGAGGCGCTCGCAGCTGGGGGGAGGGAGGGAAGCAGGGAGGAAGTGGAGGAGCTGCTCGAGATGGTAGGGCTGGAAGCCAGATACTCGGAATACTACCCCCACCAGCTCTCGGGAGGTCAGAAGCAGAGGGTTGCGATAGCGAGGGCCCTATCCGTCAGGCCGAGGCTCATAGTTGGGGATGAAATAGTTTCCGCTCTCGACGCGACGGTCAAGGTTCAGATCCTCTCCCTGATAAAGGAGCTGCAGAAGGAGTTCGGCTTCACTCTCCTCTTCATCAGCCACGACCTACCAATAACCAGGGCGATAAGCGATAGAATTGTTGTGATGTATATGGGGAAGATCCTGGAAGTTCTCAGCCCGGAGGAGCTCACAGAAAGGCCTCTGCATCCATACACGAAGCACCTTCTCAGCTCGCTCCCCTCCATATACTTGAGGGGGTCGGGCGCAGAAGGAAAGAAGCTCAGGCTGAAGGAGCTTCAGGGGCCTCCTCCCGAGAGGGGGTGCAAGCTCCAGAGAATATGTCCCTTCGCAACCGAGAGGTGCTTCAGGGAGGAGCCCCCGGCGCTTGCGGAGGGGAAGGATCATCTCGTTTTTTGTCATCTCTATTCGAAAAACTGAACAGGTGCGTGAGAAATGAACGGGAAGAAGGTCGTGCTGGAAAACGTGAGAATTTTTTCTCCAGACAGAACAGATCTAGTTGAGAATGGAAGGATAGTGGTCGAGGGAAGCAGAATAGTCTCAGCAGGAACCAGAGGAAGCGTCGATATCCCGCCCGACGCTCGAGTTGTAGACGGGATGGGGAGAGTAGCCCTTCCTGGCCTGATAGATGCACACCTCCACATAACCGGAATGAAGACGGGCGACAACGTCAAGGAACCACTGCTGACGCCGATGGGAGTCTTCTTTGCCAGGGGGGTGAAGGATCTCGAGAAGCTGATCAACGCAGGCTTCACCACAGTAGTTGATGCGGGAGGGATAGTTGCCCTCCACCTCAGGGAGGCAGTGAGGGAAGGGACAATTGCGGGTCCCAGAATTTACGCCGCAGGCTACGCGCTCTCCCCAACTTTCGGCCATGGTGATGTTCATTACCTCCCCATCGAATATGTGGATGCGAGGACCTCTAAGTTCATGAAGCCCCTCAAAGGCCTCATTTGCGATGGGGAGCCCGAGTGCAGGAAGGCGGCTAGGTATTCGCTAAGGGAAGGAGCGGACTTCATAAAGGTGATGGCGACCGGAGGAGTACTCTCCCAGAGGGACAGGCCGGAGTACAGACAGTTCACTCTCGAGGAACTGAAGGTGATCGTCGATGAGGCCAGAGCTGCGAGAAGGTTCGTTCACGCGCACGCTCAGGGAAAGGAAGGGATTATGAATGCGCTGAACGCTGGAGTCAAGGTGATCGCTCACGCCATATACATGGATGAGGAAGCAGCTCAGCTGGCAAAAGAAAAAGATGCTGTAGTGGTTCCAACCCTCTCGATTGTTCACAAGATACTCGAAGTCGGGGAGAGGGCTGGGATACCAGAGTGGGGGCTGAGGAAGTCCGAAGAAGTGTTCAAGGATCACGTTGAAAACGCCAGGAGGGCCAGAAATCTCGGAGTCAAGCTTGCTACAGGAACAGACTTCCTCGGAGGGTTCTTCCCCCACGGTGAAAACGCTATGGAGCTCAAGCTGTTCGTCGATAAGTTGGGGATGAGCCCCTCAGAGGCGATCAGAGCTGCAACTGAGACAGCTGCGGAGGTAGCTGGAATGAAGGGAGAGCTGGGGAGGCTCGAGAGTGGAATGATAGCGGACATTATTCTGGTCAGAGAAAACCCCCTCCTCAGCATAGATTCTCTGCTCAGAGCTGAGAACATTGAAATGGTGATGAAGGAAGGGGAGATAGTGAAGAATACCCTCCCACAGTGAGCCGAGTCAGTAGACTTTCATATCATAACCGAAAGCTCTTTTTAAAAAACGGGAATAGATTCCTCTGACCTCCTCCCTGCTCTGAAGGGAACCTTCGCCCTACAGGAGTTCACAGATTTCCCTCATCTGTTGAGGCTAACATCTGTTAGGAAAACCTCATCGCCCTTTCATTGCTAGCTAAATGCTAGACAAGCTTATGAGCTTTCCATCCCCTCATAAATAGCGAGGCTTTCAGCTGTAATTTTTGGAAGCCTAATGAAAGACTCAAGAGTCGTTCCAGTACTCCTTCGCCTCCATTTAAGAAACATTTAGCGCAGTTTCAATCGAAGAAAAGAAAATCAAACACGAGCCCTTCCAATGCTGATTATTAATTTTAAAAAATTTATCGAGATAAATAGAAATAAAATTTTTAAATAAGTGGAGGCAGAAAACATGATTTGATAGTTGTATCCTATAAGAGTGGGTGAAAATACTTATGGGAAAAAATAGAGCTGTCTCTTCTTTGGTTATAGTAGCTATCGTTGTCATCATCTTGGCTGTTGCTGCTGTCGGAATTTATTTGTCTACAAGAGGAGGAGCACCAAGCACAACTACCCCACCCGCAACATCGCCATCCCCCACCACATCTCCCGTCACGAAGACGAACACAACAGCATATCCAGCGCAGATATATATAGGCCTCGTAGAGCCGCTGACTGGAAGCTATGCAGTGTTCGGTCAGGAAGCGCAGCAGGCAGCTCAGCTCATAGTTGATATAATCAACAACGAGCTTGGCGGAGTCAAGTCGATGGGAGGAGCGAAGCTTGTTCTAGTTACAGAAGATGCTGGAGGCAGTCCAGACAGCGCAAGGCTGGCGGCTCAGAAGCTTATATCGACATACCACGTCCCCATTATTCTCGGAGCCTATGTCTCCAGATTCACACTAGCCATAGGTACAGTCACCGAGCAGAATAAAGTGATTCTGGTAACCGATGCCCTTGTCGACTCCCTAACACAGCAGGGATGGCAGTACATATTTAGAGTAGCGCCGAAGGCGAGTTCGCACGGAAAGGCTGCTGCGGACTTCGTTCTGGACATGGCAAAGAAGACGAACACAACGATAAAAACAGCGGTCGTCCTCAACGAAGACTCCATATTCGGAACGTCCGTTGCCAATGGAGCTGTCCTCGAGCTCGTCTCAAACGGCATCGAGATATCCTCACACATAACATATCCATATGACATCTCGGATGTCACCCCAATAATAAATCAGATAAAGCAGCTCAATGCCGACATCCTCATATCTGTGCCGTACTTCAACGATGGAGTGCTCCTCGCTAAGGCTATACAGGCAGCCGGCCTCAAGTTCGCATTCATAGCAGGAGCTGGAGCGTGTGGATACACGGACCCCGACTCCATAAAGGCCGCAGGCAACGCCGTCCTCTACTACACCAACACCTACAGCTACAACCCAGCCCGCCCAACCCAGTGGAACCAGAAAGTTGTTTCCATGTTTGAGCAGAGATACGGCAAGCTTCCCACAGAAGGAGCCGGCATAATCTTCTACTCCCTGATGACCGTCTATGAGGCACTGGAGCAGGCGGGAAAGATGTTTCCCAGCGACCCCCTCAATCCAGACCACTTGAGGGCAGCATTTCTCAGCCTGGATCTGAATGACGCGAACAGCATAGCGGCTCAGCTATATCCTTCAGGGCACATAAAGTTCGGACCAGACGGGGACAACCTCTATCCTCAGACAGCTATACTGCAGGTTCAGCTCGTCAATGGAAACCTGACCCCGGTGGTTGTCTGGCCGGAAGCGCAACCTGGGTTCTCTCCAGTGTTTCCCAGACCGGGCTGGGCTCCAACAAAGTAATTTTTTTTTTAAAAAAGAAGAGGGGTCTCGAAATGATCTCTCCGACGCTAGTGCTTCAGAACGTGGTTGACGGAGTATTTCTCGGCCTCTTCTATTCGCTTGTTGCCATGGGTCTGGCCCTAATATTCGGCGTCATGGACATAATAAACTTCGCTCATGGAGACCTCCTTATGCTGGCAGCGTACTTCGCATGGCTGTTTTCAACAGACCTCTCAGTAGACCCATCTTTCACAGCCCTTCTCCTGGTTCCCCTCTTTTTCCTTCTAGGATTGGGAATACACTACAGCATGATTCAACCCGTGCTCGGGAAGGAACCCCTCATACAAATAGCCGTAACGGTGGGGTTGGGTCTCATACTGCAGAACATAGCTCTGGCCATATTCAAGGCGGAGCCGAAGGCAGTCCCCCACTCCATTTTCAACTTCAGCTACTCCCTCGGGCCTTTAACTCTCTATACTTCGAAGCTGTTCATCGCAGCGCTCAGCATCCTCACGCTCTTTGCACTGAATCTCTTTCTGAACAGGACCTATTTGGGTCTGGCTATGAAGTCGACGGCTGAGAACAGGGAGGTGGCGCAGCTGATGGGCATAAACACGAAAGCGCTCTATGGACTGACATTTGGCCTGGGAACGGCCTTGATAGCGCTCTCTGCCTCCCTCTGGATGACCTTCGGCCAGGTGCAGCCCTACCTGGGAACATCGTTCAGCCTGGTATCTTGGGTCATAGTCGCGATGGCTGGCCTCGGAGGAATATCCGGTGTCCTATATTCGGGAATAATAGTTGGGCTGGCTGAATCTCTGGGAGGGCTCTTCCTCACCCCCTCGGCGAGAATGGCGGTTGTATACATAGTCTTCTTCCTGATACTCTGGTTCAGGCCGAGGGGGCTGTTCGGGAAGAGGTGACGAATTTGGCTCAGAAGAAGAGCATTGGCGGCCGAACTCTGGAAATTGTTGTGATGTTGGTAGCACTGGCAGCAGTCCCCATTGCGCTGAGGCAAAACGCCTATTACCAGCTCCTGGCCGCAACCGTCGTCCTCTTTTCCTCAATGGTAGCTACATGGAACATAATAGGGGGATTTGCAGGACAACTCGATCTTGGAGCTTATGCCTACATGGGAATTGGAGGGATCATCACGGCAGAACTCTGGATGAAGGCAGGGATCCCCCCAATCCTCGGCATATTTGCAGGAGGAGCCTCCTCCGCACTGATAGCAACTATCATAGGAATTCCAACATTCAGATTCGGGATAAAGGAAGTTTGGTACGCCCTCCTGACAGCCGCGCTGGTCGTGATATTCGGAAACATTTCCAGACTCATAATGGGGCCCTTCGACTACTACCTTCCTGCCAAAACAGGGGCACTTTACCTGAAGTTCACCAGCTACACTTCAATGTATGTTGTAGCTGCAGCATTTCTTGTGCTTGCTACAATCATCAACTTCGCAGTCGAGAGAAGCAAGATGGGTTACTACCTCAAGGCCATAAGAGAGGACGAGCTGGCAGCGGAGATGATCGGGATAGATACGAGGAGGTACAAGCTGTACGCCCTCCTGATTTACTCCTTCCTCCTCGGGATGATGGGGTACGTGTACATAGTCCTGGCAGCGAGCTTTTCCTACAGGATATTCGACAGCTCTGCCTCCCTTAGCATAGCGATTATGGGAATAATAGGAGGGCTCGGAAGCGCGGAGGGAGGGATAATTTCAGCTGTGATACTGAGATCCCTCGGAGAGTACTTCAGAAGCTCCTTCGGCGCCGTTCTCCCCGGTCTTGATCTCTTGCTCTACGGGACAATTCTAATAGCTGTCGGCATATTCCAGCCTGAGGGTCTCAGCAGCATAATCAACAGAATTGCGAAGAGGAGGTGAAGCTTGAGTGGGAGAAGCAGTCATATTAGAAACGAAAGGGATAGTTAAGAGATTCGGAGGTATAAGGGCCGTTGACGGGGTAAGCATAACAGTTGAAAGAGGAAAAATTGTTGGGCTGATAGGCCCGAACGGTGCTGGAAAGACAACGCTGTTCAACTGCATAACAGGAACCTACCCCCCAAATGAAGGCAAGATATTCTTCGAGGGGAAGGACATAACCGGCCTTCCCTCTCACAGAATAGCCAAGCTCGGCATAGCGAGAACTTGGCAGGTAGTGAGGCCTTTCAAGAAGATGACCGTCATTGATGCTGTGACGACCGGAGCCCTACTGAGGAGAAGCAGAATAGATGAGGCAAGAGAGATGGCCCGAGAGAGCGCTGCGTTCCTGGGCATCCCCGAAGACATTCTGAATAGAAGGGGGGAAGAAATAACCCTAATGCAGCACAAGCTCGTTGACCTGGCGAGGGCCCTGGCTACAGAGCCGAAGTTGCTCCTGATAGATGAGGTTGGGGCCGGACTGAGGCCGAGCGAGCTGAATGCTATGATGGAGGTGTTGCGCAGGATAAACAGGGAGAAGGGGATAACGTTAGTAGTTGTCGAGCACATAATGAGGCTGGTCATGGGGATAAGCGAAAAAATCATTGTGATGCATGAGGGAAGAGTGATAGCGGAGGGGAAGCCTGAGGAAGTCTCGAGCGATCCGCAAGTAGTCCAGGCTTACTTAGGCATCAGGCCTGTGTGAGGCGAACTAAATGGGAGGGGAGCTGGTTCTTTCGAATGTAACGGCGGGATACGGAGAATTCATAATATTGCACTCAGTTAGCCTCAGGGTTCCCGAGAAGAAAATAACTGCATTGATCGGCCCCAATGGTGCTGGGAAGACGACAATGCTCAAGACGATAATGGGTATGACTAGGCTGAGAGAGGGGAAAATTGAGCTTGGAGGAGAAGATATATCTATGCTCCCCACTCACAGGAGGGTAGAGCTCGGTATAACGCTTGTTCCAGAGGGGAGGGGACTCTTTCCGAGCTTAACGGTGAGGGAGAATCTAGCTATAGGAGCATATACAAAGAGAGCTAGAGAAAGGATCCAGGAATCAATGGAGATAGTCTTCTCTCTCTTCCCGAAGTTAAAGCAGAGGCTTGAGCAGAGAGCGGGAACTCTTTCGGGGGGAGAAGCCCAGATGCTCGCCATTGCAAGAGGCCTCATGAGCAGGCCGGAGATCCTGTTGCTCGATGAGCCGAGCCAGGGACTGGCCCCAGTTGTTGTAATTGAGCTCTTCCAGGCGATAGAAAGGCTCAACAGAGAGCTCGGCATAACTGTGCTTCTTGTCGAACAGCATGTTAAGGAATCTCTCGAGCTGGCGGAGACGGCCTATGTAATTGAGCAGGGAAGCATAGTCAGAGAAGGGCGGGGCCCAGACCTGCTCTCCGACCCATCACTGAAAAAGGCCTACCTTGTTTACTGAAGGTTTTTTCACAGCTTTTTCCAAATAAAGAAAAAAAGATCAGCCGGGAACGATCTTGGTCCCGCTCTTGCCTTCCAATATTTCCTTCAGCTTGTACAGATGCCCTATATACGCGGGCTTTCCTGTCCTCTCTGCGAACCTGATAGCTGCCTTCACCTTCGGCCCCATGCTGCCAGAGCCGAAGACGCCCTGCTCCAGGAGCTTCTTCGCTTCACTGGCCTTCAGCTCTCTGAGCAGCTTCTGATCGGGCTTTCCAAAGTTCAGATAAGCCCCTTCGACATCCGTCAGGATGATGAATACATCGGCCCCGACTACTGAAGCAAGGAGCTGGCCTCCCAAATCCTTATCTATGACGGCCTCCCTGCCGTAGACCCTTCCCTTCTCATCCTTCACTACAGGTATTCCTCCTCCTCCGCTCGCTATAACAATGAAGTTGTTCTCGTAGAGCAGCTTTATGGCCTCCTTTTCAATGTTGTCAACAACATCAGGAGATGGTACAACCCTCCTGAAGCCTCCTCTGGGATCCGGCTTTATGACCCACCCCTTTTCCTCCGCAAGCTTTTTAACCTCAGCCTCATCGTAGTAGTATGGCCCAACATATTTTGTAGGATTGTTCCAGGCCGGATCGTCCTTCCTGACCTCGACTTGGTTGACGAGGGTCACCACTCTGTACCTGTGGTCCAGGTTTTCCTCAATGAGAACGTTCTGTATGGCCTGCTGCAGCATGTATCCAATCCACCCCTGCGTCATGGCTCCAGCTATATCCATAGTGAGGGGAGGTATCCTTTCCTTGAGAGCCTCCATCCACTCGAGCACATTTCCAACCTGCGGCCCGTTCCCGTGAGTAACAACAACCTTGTATCCGCTCTTAACCAGGTCAACTATCTGTCTAGCAGCAGCATAGACGTTCTTCCACTGCTCTTCCACTGTTCCCTTCTCATTCTTCTGCAGGAAAGCGTTTCCTCCAAGGGCTATTACAACCAACTGTCCCTTTCCATCCAAATCTCGACACCACCAAATCCGATAATCCGTTTTCAAATGTTCGATTAAAAAAGCAATTCCTTCCTAAGTTTTTTAATTTTTCTACTAACAAATCTATTAATTACTGAAAGCTCTCATCCCCTCTCGAGAGCATGGTAATATTCGTAGAGAGACTTCATTTCACTGTCGCTCTTGCTCCTGAACCATTCAACCAAAACGTCCCTGTCTTCGGGGTGGGAGAGGAAGTAGTAGATGGAGTAGCTGCACACGGGCTCTATCTTGAGCCCTTCTCTCCTCGCCTTGTCAACAGCAGCTTTGAGCAGCTTTTCAGCGATCCCCCTTCCTCTGAAATCGCGAGGGGTGTAATGTATTGATTATTAGAAGAAAAATTTATAAGTATTGATATTCAGATATGTTCAGATAGATTAATATGAGCGATACAAGCGAACATCTGCTGAGGCCTAAAGAAGTTTGTCGAATCTTTGGCGTTAGCTATCCTACTCTTCGCAGATGGATTAAGGAGGGTAGGATTAGAGCTATTCAAACAGTTGGTGGTAAGTACCGCATTCCTGAAAGTGAAGTGAAGAGGTTGTTGAGCGGAGTAAAAGGCAAGGAAGTTAGGGCCATCATCTACGCTCGCGTCAGCTCTTCAGATCAAAAAACAGACCTTGAGAGACAGGTACAGTACCTCACACAGTACTGCTCAGCTAAAGGATACAGAGTAGTTGATGTTCTAAGCGATGTTGCAAGCGGGTTGAGCACAGAGCGGAGAGGTTTGCTGAAGCTGTTCGACTATGCAGTCAACAGGCAAGTGGATGTTGTAGTTGTTGCATATAAGGATAGGCTCACAAGGTTCGGCTTCGAGTATCTAGAGTACTTCTTCAAGCAACATGGTGTGAGGATAGAGTTTGTCCTTGGTGAGGAGCCTAAGGATGCCTATCAAGAACTTACAGAAGACTTGATAGCAATAGTAACACTTTTTGCAGGGAAGCTCTATGGAATGAGGAGCCACAGGAAGAAGAATCTCATCGAAGGCTTCAGGAAGCTCCTAGAAGAGGTTGAAAAGAGTGATTAGAATAACCAGGACTGTTGTTGTCAAGAGCATTAAACTTCCGAGAAAAACGTTCAGATTCTTTGTTGAGCTTGAAGGTATGTACAGAAACATGGTTGAACAACTAGCAGTCTATGCTGCTAGAAATGATATAAGCAGCTTCATCAGGCTTAAAGCATTGAAGTACCGCGAGATGAGGAGTATCTACCCTCATTTGCCATCTCACTACGCTTACACGGCATGCCAGGATGCTGCTGCTAGGGCTAAGAGCTTCCTCAAACTGAAAGAGGAGGGCCTTGCTAAGAGTGAAGTCCCAAAAGTTAGAAGGGTATCAATATGGTTAGACGACCACCTGTGGAAGCCAAATGGCTATACTTCTATAGAAATTGCTACTCACAAGGGATGGATACCCGTTGAAGTTGAGCCTCACAAGCAATTCTGGAAATATGTAAATAGGGGTTGGAGACTAGCTAGTGAAGTCAAGGTAAAGCTCGACAGGAGGAGCAGACAGCTAATAATATACTGGACCTTTGTTAGAGATGTTGAAGAGTACGAGCCAAAAGGATTCATCTCTGTAGATGTCAATGAGAATAACGTGGCAATACTGGACAATGGTGCTGCATATCTGCTTGAGACAAACACCAAGGATCTTGTCTTAGGATACTACTACCGAAAAAAGAAGGTTCAGGAGAAGTATGATAAAGCATATGGAACTAATTCGAGGACTAGGAGGAAGGTTCTGAGGAAGCTCAACGAGAAGCACAGGAAGAATGATGCCAGGTGGAAAATAGCGAACATAATTGTTAGAAATGCCTATAGGAAGCGGTATGCTATAGTGCTAGAAGAGCTGGGGGAGAACCCTACTGAAGGAATGATTAAGAAAATCAAAGACGAGCAGCTCAGGCACAGGATATTTCAAGCATCCTTCAGAGGAGTTCAGGAAGCCATAGCGGAGAAGGCAAAGGAGTACGGCGTTCCAGTGCTCTATGTGGATCCTAGGAATACATCGAGAACCTGTCCAGTACATAACTCAAGAATAATTTACAGAAACGGCTCTAGAATCGGGAGGTGCTCAAAAGGCGGAGAGCTGTGGCACAGAGATGTTGTGGCTGTATGGAACCTTCTGTTTAAAGCTATGCAGGGCGATGGGAGCAGTGCTCCAAGCCTAGGTGGTGCCCCAACTCTAGATGGGAGCCCCGTGCCGTTGGGCTCGACGGCCGCCCATGACCCCATAGGGATAGATAAGTCTCTGTGGGCGAGGTGGAACTCCCTAGATGTGACCATGAAAACATGTGATTGGAATGAGCATCTAGGGAGAAACGTGTGTAAGTATGAAGGAGCCTCATCGCATTCAGCTCTCTCAGCAGCTCGAACTGGAGCAGAGCCCTCTTGCTGCCGGGGAGCTCAATGTAGAAAGTCGAGTCCTCCAGCCTGACCTCCTCCATAATCGGCACCTGAATTCAGTTCATCTCCAAGAATAATATCGTTTCCATAAATATCGCGCAGGAAATTTCGAGGATCTCAGTCACCGCTCACAAAGCCCCCCGCATCCGAAAAATATAATGCAGCAACATTCAGAAGGACGATGAAACATGCTCAGATGCGAGATGTGCGGAGGAGAGCTCGTCTGGGACTACAGGACTGGGGATGTAATATGCAGCTCCTGCGGGGCAGTTGTCGACAGAATATATGTCGAGGAGAAAGCAAATCAAGCAGAGGAAAGGGTGGTTCGCATTGGGAGAAACGCTTCAACAGCACCCAAAACCTACCGCATGTTCCGTTCAGTATATAGGAGAATGAGCAGCGGAAGGAAGCTCACAATAAACAATGACAGCTTTCAGAGCTTCCTGAAGACCGGGAAGCACGTGGGGGTTCTGGAGCACCCCATAAACCAGGAGCTGAGAAGGATTCTGAGCTCGGATGAGGAACTAAGCATGATATTCAGAAAAATCGAGAGGAGCCACGCATTTTCGGGGAGGACCATGAGGGCTAAGGTTGCGGCTGCGATGATAATCAGATCCTACAGGCACGGGGGAGAGAAGGAGGTGAAGAGGGGTCTCGGAGAGATATCGAGACTTACGGGGCTCGGAAAGTGGCACCTCTACAGAATCACTGCTCTCCTCCTTCCTCGGCCTCCTTCAGAGGAAGCTCAGCGGAGCCGCAGGAGAGATCCCTGATTTCGAAGCTGCTGTTTAGAGCCTCAGCGAGCATGTTTTTCAGTGCTTCCATGAGGCGGGCGTGCTCCCTGCAGACTGTCAGCTCAACTCTCTCGTACATGTGGCCGAATTTTTTGAAATAGTTGAAAATGGCACGAGCTATTCTGTCCTGCTCCTCATCCCCCAGATATCTCTGGTACACCCCCTGTCCCGCAGGGGAGATGCCGGAGAGCTCGGAGGGCACTAAGCCGAGCACTGGAGCATAGTAGAGGACGTGGGAACCCTCATCTCTGCTCTTCGCATCGGGTACCCTGAAATATATCGGGAGCACCGAAGCTTTCCCGAACAGGGGAGGAGGAGTGTACTCGAACTCGATGAACCTCTTCAATCTGAAGATTCTCGGATTGTAGTTGCTGTCCTCTTCGAACATCAGAGAGCCCCTCGCCCCGCCCTTCACCCTAGGAGAGAAGAGCTCAATCCAAGACGAATGATCCTTCTCGATCTTTCTCAACAGAGAGAGCAGGCTCGGATGCCCCCTGGACATAGAGACCAGGAGCTCCCACAGTCTCCCCTCCCTTATAG
The DNA here is from genome assembly GCF_058692745.1 of Fervidicoccus sp. SLHALR4. NCBI lineage: Archaea > Thermoproteati > Thermoproteota > Thermoprotei > Fervidicoccales > Fervidicoccaceae > Fervidicoccus > Fervidicoccus sp. SLHALR4. Next base: position 534,643 of record NZ_CP182483.1, read on the forward strand.
CCTGCTTCGTTTCCGCAATTATCTTCCTAACGACGTGGAGGTTGTGCTCAGCGAGGAGAGCAGTTCTCTCTCCTGCATCCATTTCCCTCAGCTCCTTCGGCGTGTATCTCGAGCACACTGGGCAAGAGCAGGGGAAGTGCTCTATCCTTTCTATCTTCGCTGTCCCGTGCTCGGTCATGTACCTTCCGTCTCTGGCAAAGAGGATGTATGAGGCGGAGTCGAACAGATCCACACCCAAAGCAACAGCGAACGGTATTATCATGGGGTGGCCTGCGCCGAACAGGTGGAGAGGTCTGTCCCAGGGCAGCTGGGACCTCGCGGCCTTTATCATGTCTGCAACTACTTCGTAGCGGTATCTTTCCATGAACTTGGTAGGGCTCCCCAGCGCATATATATCGAAGCTCATCCCAGCGGACTCCCTCGCGCTCTTTTCCACGAGATCGGTGAATATCCCTCCCTGTATTGGAAGCACCCACAGCCTTCTGTCCCTGTCTATGACCTCCTCCGCTTCCCTGGCCCTCCTGAGAGTCTCCTCCACAGTCCACTCCGCGTGCTCCCGAGAAAGGGAATCGCCGGTCGGGACATCCAGTATAACTGCTATATCAGGATCCAGCATCTTCTCTATCTCTATGATCTCCCTGTTGCTCACCTCGACCTCTCCATACTGCAGAAGCTGGTAAGCTCCCGAGTCGGTCATAACTATGAAGTCCCTTGATCCGAGGAGATCGTGTATTCTCCCCCTCCATCCTCTCTTGTAAGCTAAATAAGCATTGGTTATGACAGCAGTGAAGCCGAGGCGCCTCATTTCCTCCAGGGAGAGCTCCTGCCTCGTGGGGTCGACTACTGGAAAAAGGTAGGGGGTCTCAATGGAGCCCCCCCTTGTCTTCAGCTCTCCGATCCTTCCAGCGAGGTCCCTCTCCACAATCTTCAGCAAGAGGCAACCCTTCTGAGCCCTAGGCCTTCGGCTGCACCGATTCCTTCTTCTTTCCTTCCATGTATTCTGTGAAGAGGCCGTATATCTTGTGGGCTAGCGGTCCGCTCCCCTCAACACCCTTTTCCGAGACCCTTATGGTGTTAAGAACAACGAGGATCCCCGCTTCAGGATAGGCCTTCACATCCGCCTCCCTTATGTTCAGCCTACTCACGACTATCCTCCCGAACTCTTCAGGATTGAAGAGGGGAGACTCTACAGCAGCGAGAACCTCCACGCTGTCGGCCATTATCAGCAAAACCGGGTGAATGGACTCACCGTCTTCGCTCGCCCCCTTAAGCAGCAAGTTGAGCCTCTCATCGAAGCCATAGAGAACTCCTTTCACAGTCTTTCCGTTTTTCAGCCTCACGACAACCTGCCTGTCCAGTAAGCTGTTGAGCTCGCTGATCATCCTCCTGCTCGCAGTTGAAACGCTCATTTTCAACACCCTCTAGCTTTCTGTCTCAAACGTTTATATTTTTCAGACGTGCTTTGAACTTAATAAAACTCACCTCTCCTCTGCACAATGAGCGGAGAGGTATTTTTGGAGCAGTTTAGCAGATGTGGGCTTTTGTTTTCATCTCATAACATGCTAGGTGCAAAACTATTTAACAGCTTATGTAGAACTCAATCTGAGGTTCAAGTTTCCAGGGGGCCATCAGCTTCCGCAGAAGTCCCACCTGAGGGTGATCAGGATGGCATCGCTGAAAATCGGTGAGCTCAAGGTATCAAGCACTCAGCCTTCGATTATACCATCAATCTTCGATGTGAAAGCTTCGTCTCCAAGCGGTACAGAACTCATATTTGAATATCACGAGGAAATGGATCTGAGCTATAGCATTGGAGAGGAAATACTCCTGAGGATATCAACGGAAAAAATTGAGCCATCGCAGTCAACGAGCCTCTGCGGGAAAGCTACCCTCTACAGCGTCAAGCAGAAGGACGGAAAGCTGGTGTATCTCTTCTCCGCGGGCGGGCTGATACTGAGGATTTCCTCTCCAGAACAGCTCAGCGGCCTCGAAATATCCGATGACTACTATTTCTGCATCGATAAGCCTGAGCTGAAATGAACTTCCAGAAAAGCCCATAGTGCATATCTAAAAAACATTCGCACTTGCCTTGAGAAGCGAAGCTTCCGCTCCTCAGTAAGACCTGTATATAACATAAAGGCCGACAGCAATCAAAACCAGCGCGAATATTTTAGTTAGAGTTCTCTTCGGCAGGCTCATCGAGAGCTTTGCTCCCCCCCCATCCTCCAGCTATTCCCCCCAAAATGAACAGCAGGGAGATGAAGATATTCAGCTGCCCGCTGATGTAGTACCTTATCGCTGTAACAAGACCGAATGTCCCGACGGAAAGCAGCGAGGTTCCTATGGCCCTTGAAATATCGAGTCCTCCAACGTACATTAGGGTCGGAGCTATGAGGAAGCCTCCACCTATTCCGAAGTAGCCGGAAGCAAATCCAACCGCTAAGGAGAAGAGGGAGAGCTTTGCATATGACAGCTTCCCTGTAGAAGCTTGAGGCCTCTTCAACATGTAGATGGCAACGAATATAATCAGAAATCCGAAGAGAAACAACAGCTTCTCTCCGGAAGTCATGAGGCCCAGCTGACTTCCCAAGAGCACCCCTGCTATGCCTACGATACTGAAGAGGATCCCTATCTTCAAATCGAAAGCTCTTTTCCTCGCATATGGTATTATGTTCAGAAAAGCGTTGATCGAGACAGAGAGGGCTGTAGTTCCTATTGCCATGTGAGGTTGGTTGAAGCCAACCAAGTATATGAGGAGCGGAATAGCAAGTATGGAACCACCTCCACCTATGAGTCCAAGGGAGAAGCCCACTATGGATCCTGAAAAAACCGAGAGCACCATCTGAACAGCACTCAACCCATCCACTGAACTGCGCCTCTTCAAGCAGCGAAACAATCTGTTTAAATCCTTTTTAATGCTTTCCAGAACCATTCTCGAAGTAAACCCTCATCCACAGCTCCGCGAACAGGACTCTCCAGAAGAGCCTCGCGTAGTCACCGCTCACCTTCCCCCCCTCAACTCTGTCCTTAAGCTCTTCAGCAGCGCTCTCCCTCAGCACCCCTGCTTCGACCAATTTTGAGCTCTCCATTAATGATGAGAACAGGCTCCTGAGCTCAAGCAGCCACCTCTTCTCTGGGGCTTGGAACCCGATCTTTTTCCTGCTCCACAGAATGTCATTGGGGAGCATTCCGCTGGCAGCCTTCCTGTGGATCCACTTTGTGTAGCCGTCCCTTATCTTCATGCTGCTCGGCATGGATAGCGAAAGTTCGGCTAGGACGTGGTTAACATAGGGGACCCTTATCTCTATGCTGTGAGCCATGCTGCTCCTGTCCTCTGTTCTCAGGATCTCCAGGAGCCTCCCGCTTGTCAAATCCCTCCTCAGCACCTCATTGAGCCGCTCGGCTCTTTCCTTCCCATTCCTGCTGCTTTCCAGCATTCTCAATGCATCCTCACTGAGCAACCTCTCAACAGCTCTTTTCCTGAGCCCCAAATAGACTCTCAATCCAAGCGAGAGCTTTTCCAGAATGTAGTCCCTGAGTTTCCAGGCTTCAGCCGCAGCTCTCAAAAGCCCTCTCTCTTTCAGAACCTCTTTCAGATATATTGGTATGTATGCGTGGTATCCGCCGAGCAGCTCATCCCCTCCCTGCCCATTGAGGAGGACCTTCAGCTCCTTCGAGCTTTCCCTAACCCTCCTCATCATCATCCAATGCAGTATGGAGCTGGGCCCCTCGGGGGGCTCCTCGAGGTAGTAGATCATCTTTTCCAACTCCTCTCTTTTGATATCAGCGCTGGAGACCTTAACCACCTCGAGGTTTTCCTCCAAGCCGAGGCTCTCAGCAACCCTCTTCGACCTCTCCAGCTCATCTATGTTTTCGTCATCAACAGAGACTGTGAATATTCTGAGGCTCCTCTCATCGAACCCCTTCTCCCTCAACCCCTCATCCAGCAGATTTTTTATGAACGCGAGGAGAGAAGACGAATCAACACCCCCGCTCAGTGCAACGGCAAGGGGGACATCCGTCCTCAGATGGAGCTTCACGCTCTCCTCGAAGGCTCTCCTCCATTCCTCAATTGCTCTTTCAACTCTCCACTCCTTCTCCTCGACCTTCAGCTCCCAATACCTGCTGAACTCGATCTTTTCACCATCTGTGCAGAACATCGATGCCGGTGGCACGGAGAACACACCTTCGAAGAAGGTCTCGCTTGAAGCTGGTCTGGTGAATGAAAGATACTCCGCAACCCTCTTCAGATTCGGCTTCAGCTCTGTAATTGCAGAGAAAGCCTTTATTTCGGAAGAAAAGTACATCGTCTCTCCTTTTCTCATGTAGTGGAGAGGCTTTATCCCAAACCTGTCTCTGGCTCCGCAGAGAACCCTCCTCTTTCCGTCGTAAACTAGAAGAGCAAACATTCCAGTGAACATCTTAAGCGCGTTCTCGAGGCCGTGCTCCGCAATGGCTTTGAGAGCCACCTCCGTGTCGCTGTCTCCGCTGAACGAGTACCCCTTCTGCTTCAGCACCATCCTCATCTCTCTGTAGTTATATATCTCACCGTTCAGCACTATAGCGAATTCCTCGTGCCGCATTGGCTGGTGGCCCAGCTCGCTCGTGTCAAGTATGGAAAGCCTTCTGTTCCCAAGCGCGACTTTGCCTTCCAGAAAGATTCCCTCGTCGTCTGGTCCCCTGTGCTTCATCAGATCCAGCATTTTCTTGAAAGAAGTAGCATCTATGCTCTCATTTTGCGATATGGCCCCCGCTATTCCGCACAAGCCCTCAGCAGCCTCCGCTCGAATATGATAAAAATGTCCTTGCTTATATTTAAAAAAGTTTGGAAATCAGATTGCTACCGATATGCCTTCGGTTCTCGGATCGCTTGCCAGCTCCAGAACTCCCCTGCTGTCGATCTTCGCTACATGCATGTAGCCATGCGTCCCGAAGAGCGGCACCCTCGCGACCTTCATGCCCTTCGCATCGGGCATGGCAATGCCCTCTTCAACTTCAACTACCGGCTCTCTGGAATAGGAGGTGAAGATGAATCTCGGGGCTGAGAGAGCTCTGTGAGCCTCCATTCCATATAAATAAATGTTCTCATACGTCCTCAAGTGTAGCTGCGGCCTGATGTCTCCTCCAACGCAACCAATTATCCTCTTCTCTCTCCCCTCCTCGATTCCCAGAATAGACAATGTGTGGAGGGGTTTCTTCCTTGGAGCTGGACTGTTGGGGATCCCCCTCCTCTTGGCGAATCCGAGGCCTCTGTTCTGGAGCGGAAAGCCCCCTATCACGAGACCTGAGCCGAAGGGATTGAATAGGCTCTGTATGAAAGCAACCACGTATTCCCCATCGGCAACTATGAAGAAAGTCGTGTCGCTTCCGTTTTCCCTCTTCGGGATCTCTTCTTCGAAACTCATTCCCGAGATATCAGAGTATCTGAGAAGCCTCATGTGCTCAGGGTTCATATGCTCGGGATCTCCTATGAACCTGTCTCTGAATTCATAGGCAACCCTTATCGGCTCTCTCCAGGCATCGATCCTCTTCGGATCGCTGAAGCTGAACTTGTTCAGCTCCAGCTCATACAGGGCGGATATCAGGTGAAGCGTGGTGATTCCATGCGTGCTCGGAGGAAACTCGTATAGAGTCTTCCCATCGATGTCGAGCTTCAGAGGATCAACTTCATGCGCAACGTGCTTCCTCAAGTCATCCTCTTCAGCTCCAACTCCCTGCTCCCTCAACTCCTCTACTATCTCGTTGGCAAGCCTGCCCTCGTAGAATTCATCCCACCCCTTCTTGGCTATCAGCTTCAGCGTCCTGGCCATCTCTGCATTCTTCACGATATCCCCAGGCTTTATGCCCTTGAAGTACCTGGCCCACTTGTATCCAGCGAGCTCCTTCTCGGCAGAAGCAGATGAAGAGGAGAGCATGTATCCAGCGGTGAAACCATTCTGAGCCATGCTCACTGCTGGCTGAAGGAGAGAATCGAACGGCATGCTCCCGAACTCCTCGTGGATCTTTCCCCACAGAGCAACCAGTCCAGGGACGGTGGCAGTTAAAGGGCCTCTCCTCGGTGCTTCTTCTATGAAGCGCTCAGCATCGAATCCCGAAAAAGACCTTCCATTCGAAGCGAATGCTCTGACCTCCCCATCCCTCATGAAGAGCATGAACGCGTCTCCGCCTGGCCCTCCACTCTGAGGCTGTAGGACAGAAAGCGACGCGCTCACCGCGATTGCAGCATCGAAAGCATTTCCGCCGCTTTCAAGAACCTCCAGCCCGATCTTCACGGAAATGGGATGATCAGCCGCCACGCCGGCTCTTCCATAAGCAATTTTCATCTTTTCACCCAATCAAACTTCAACATGCTTAAGAAGGGCTAGAACTATCATTTAAGCTTTATCGCATAGCTGCCTCAAGCTTGTAGACCATTTTCAACAAACTGACTTCCTCTCCGCTCTAAAGGGGAAAGATCCCTTCAGGGGTTCACCAGTTCCCCGCATCTGTTCGTGTTTGCATCTGCCATCTGCGCTGTAGCCGAGAAGGTCAGCAGTATTTTTTCCATAGGCTCAGGGCTAACTCTCATCCTTATTGCAAGGTTTAGGAAACCTTCATACCCCGGCATGCTCGCTTGGCTCTGTACTTCGATATATTCGTAGACTTTCTATAAGCTTCCATTCCTGCAATAAACGGCGAGGTCTCCAGATGTAATCTTCAAGGCTAGCAATGTTCACAAAAGGCGAATTTTTCTAATGAGAAGTAGAGAAGCTTCCTTCGAAAATGATAGAAATAGAAATTGAAATTTTGACCCTCACGCAGAATTTTCAGTTGCGGGCATGCAAACATACTTCATTGAGAATGCAGTGTTGCCCTCAGCTTCGAGCGAAACCTCGGTTCTGTTTCAAGTATCTATTTTGTCTAAGATAGCATAAGGGACTGCTTATTCCCGCGAGAGGAACAATGGAAAAAGATTAAATAAGGAGAACGGATAAAAGCTCTATCGTTACAACGGGATTTAATAGAACCGACGGTGAATCCCTAGCTGGCCTGCGGCCTTCGAACTTCTGGCCGACAGGCTTCGAAGCGAATTATAAACAGAGAGTGTCGAGTTATGAATTCGAATGCATCCAAAAAGGCGAGCTCAATAGCTAAGCTCAGGAATTCCATAATATCGCTGGTTCCGCAGGAAGCAATGATGACATCCATCGAATTCGAAGGGCCGGAGATTGCTATTTACGTGAAGAATCCTGGGATTCTTCTCGAGCAGATGGGGATCATAAGGGAAATTGCGAAGACCATCAGGAAGAGGGTTGTCATAAGGACGGACCCGGAGATAAGGAAGCCCAAGGAAGAGGCGAAGAGGGTAATAATGGAGCTCGTGCCGAAGGAGGCTGAGATAAAAGCAGTTGAGTTCGATGACATACTTGGAGATGTGATAATCAAAGCGGAGAAGCCGGGCCTGGTCATAGGGAAGGGAGGAAACATCAGGAGAGACATAATAGTGAAGACTGGGTGGAGGCCCGTCATCATAAGGGCTCCCCCTTCCTCATCCAAAATCCTCGACGGCATACTCTCGCAGCTGATTGGAGAGAGCAGCTACAGGAGAGCCTTCCTGAGGAACATAGGTGAGAGGATCCACAGAGATCCCTTGTTCAAAACGAGGGGGGTCAGGATAACAGCACTGGGAGGATTTCAGGAGGTAGGAAGATCCGCCATCCTTGTGGAGACGGAAGAGAGCAGAGTGCTTCTCGACGCGGGGGCTGGACCGGGGGCCTCGAGCTTTCCCGACATGGCACCTAGGTTCGATGCTGAGCAACTGAGGCTCGAAGAGCTCGATGCTGTGGTCATATCCCACGCCCACCTGGACCACGTTGGCATGCTCCCCTTGCTGTTCAAATATGGGTACAGCGGCCCGGTCTACACAACCAAGGCAACGAGGGACATAATGGTTCTCACGCAGCTGGACTACCTGGACATCATGACGAAGGAGGGGAGGATCCCCCCATACACCCAGCGGGAGGTGAAGAAGGAGATACTGCACACGATAACTGTTGAGTATGGAGAAGTGACCGATATTGCTCCCGACATCAGGCTGACCCTCTACGATGCAGGCCACATATTGGGTTCAGCCATGGTTCACCTCCACATAGGAAACGGGCTGCATAACATCGTATATACGGGCGACTTCAAGTATGCTCACACGAGGTTGCTGAGCAAAGCTAATGACAAGTTCCCAAGGGTGGAGACCCTGATAATGGAGAGCACCTATGGGGAAACGAAGCTTCCTTCGAGGGCTGAGGCAGAGGCAAACCTGCTCTCCATCATAAAGAGGACGACCGAGAGGGGAGGGAAAGTCCTCATTCCAATAATGTCAGTGGGGAGAGGTCAGGAGATCATGCTGATCTTATCGGAGGCGCTCAAGACGGGATCGCTTCCCAAGATGCCGGTCTATATAGAAGGAATGGTGACGGAGGTGACGGCAATCCACACTCACTACCCTGAGCTGATGTCCCCGGCAGTGGAGAGGGCCATTCACTCGGGGGAGAACCCGTTCTACAACGAGAACTTCATCGTCGTTCAGGACAGGAACAAGAGGTCGGAGATAGCTGAGGGGGAACCTGCAGTCATACTGGCAACGAGCGGGATGCTCAACGGCGGGCCGAGCGTTGAATACCTGAAACTTCTGGCGGAGGACCAGAGGAACTCCCTAGTCTTCGTGAGCTTCCAGGTTGAAGGTACGCTCGGCAGGAAGATCAAGGACGGCCAGAGGGAGCTCACCCTCATGGACTCCGATGGAAAGCTGATCCCCGTGAAGATAAACATGGAGATTCACTCTGTAGAGGGATTCAGCGGCCACAGTGATAGGAACGAGCTCCTCCACTTCCTCGAGAACATCGATCCAAAGCCCCGAAACATAATCTTAAACCACGGAGAGCCCTCAGCCATCGCCCAGCTCGCTTCAGCCATAGAAAAGAAGAGGCACTTCCTGAGGTGGCTCAGCGATGCTAGAATATACACACCATCCAACCTTGACTCTATACTCCTCCAATGATTCGAGAGGTTGCTGGGCTTCTGAATTGAAGAATGACAAGACCTCAAATGGGAGCAGAGAAGAGCTTGTCTCCTATATGGTGCAGGTTCTCTGCAACCTTCCCCCTCTTCATCTCTTTCACTTCATCTGAAGAGTAGAGAGCCTTCATGACCGCTATTGGTATCTTTCTCTCCTCTTCCACCACAACAACCACCGAGCCCTTCGAAAAAGACCCCTCTATGGAAACAATTCCGGGCGCCATTAGGTTAGCGCCGCTGGAAATAGGCTTCACTGCCCCCCTGTTAACCACAATTCTCGGGATTTCAGACCAGGCATCTCTCTCCTTCAGCATCCATTTTATGAGAGGTATCAAATTTCCCTCCACTTCGCAGATGGCTGGAGTTCCATCAAAGATGTAGCACTTTCTCTTATCATCTTCAGCTATTTCCACGTTATCCGGGATCGACGATATTCCAAGCTTTTCCTTCAGCTCTTTCTTCAAGCTCTCCCTGTCCTTCTTCGAAAGCGTGTACCTTTTCAATTTAATAACATCTCCATGCGATGAGCTAATGTTTATTAATTCGTTATGAGCGATTAAAATCCTTGAGCTTCATGCATACCTGCTTAATATGGTGAGCTGAATGAGCGATACTGCACACAAGATACTGTCGAACTCCGTGGGGCAAATTGTGCTGGTGAAGCTGAAGGGAAACAAAGAGGTTAGGGGGAGGCTGAAGAGCTACGACCACCACCTCAACATAGTTCTCGAGGATGCAGAAGAGCTTTTCCCAGACGGCCAGCCGAGGAAGCTGGGAACCATCATAATAAGAGGGGACAACGTGATAATAGTCTCTCCAGCTTCCGGACTGTAAAGCGGTGATTCCAAATGGTCAAAGGAACTACTTCGATGGGAAAGCACTCGAGGGGATATACCCACATAAGGTGCAGAAGGTGCGGAAGAAACAGCTACAATGTAGCCAAGGGCTACTGCGCTGCCTGTGGCTTCGGTCGGTCGAAGAGGATCAGGAGGTATTCGTGGCAGAGCAAGAAAGTCAACGGGGTCAGACTCGTCTGACCGGCGAGTACTTGAGGACAACCTCGTTTCCACACTCGCATATTTTCCACTCCGAAAGCCTCAGTTCTATCCCCGGGAACGGGAAGCTTCCTCCGGAAACTGGAGAATACTTTGAAGCACCCAGAATTCTCGGAACAACCGTGATGTAGAACTCGTCCACCAACCCTTCCTTGAAGAAGTGGTAATTTGTTCTCCCCCCACCCAGTACGAGGATCTTTTCAGCCCCCCTTCCCCTCAAGACCTCCAGCACGTCTCTCGCGCTTACCCCCTCATCGCCCTCCTCCAGGGCAACAACTTCAGCACCCGCCTGCCGCAGCTCCTCAACCCTTCCTGCCTTCTCTTCGGCCGAACTTTTGGAAGCAATTACCAGAACCGGCCCCTTCTTCGAAGAATATACTCTCTTCCTGGCATCTGTTCTCAGGGAGGGATCCACGACCACCCTGAGAGGCCTGTCCCTGGAGCCTGGAGGCATGAATGATATATCAGTATTGATCACAGTCTCCGCTCCCACGACGACAGCATCGGCCCACCTCATGTGGGAATACAATCTCTCCCTCTCATATGGGCACAGGGGATACCACTCCCCTTCTTCATCTGCAGTCTTCCCATCCGCGCTCATCGCCATGGAGATCCTCACAATCAAGGAAGGCACCACAGCACTCTTTATTATTCGAAGAAAAATAAGTTAACCTTGGTGAGGTCGTTTTGCCAGAGTTCTGGATAGCTGATTTGAGCAAGAAGGACGAGGGGAAGCTTCAGATAGAGTGGGCAGAGAGGAACATGCCGGTTCTTGTGAATCTGAGGAAAAAGTATTCGAGCAGCCAGCCCCTGCGGAACCTCAAGATTTCTGCCTGCCTTCATGTAACAAAGGAAACGGCGGTTCTCGTGAAGACTCTGATATCCTGGGGAGCAGAGGTCTACCTGGCTGCGAGCAATCCTCTCTCAACGCAGGATGAAATAGCTGCAGCTCTCGTGGATGAAGGAGCGAACGTCTTTGCTAAGAGGGGAGAGAGCACTGAGGAGTACTTCAATGCGATAAGGATCCTTGCGGAGAAGGGGCCAGACATAGTTATAGATGACGGCGCAGACCTGCATGCTTACCTTCATGAGAAGGCGAGGGAGAAGGCCAGAAATGTGAAGGGGGGAACGGAGGAGACCACGACTGGAGTGCTGAGGCTGAGGGCCCTCGAGAAGGAGGGCAGCCTAATGTACCCCGTGTATGCTGTCAATGATGCCTATACGAAGCACCTCTTCGACAACAGGTACGGAACCGGGCAGAGCACAGTTGACGGCCTGCTCAGGGCAACAAACATCCTCATTGCTGGGAAGACCGTCGTTGTGGCAGGGTACGGATGGGTTGGGAAGGGAATAGCATCGAGAATGAGGGGAATGGGAGCGAGAGTCATAGTCACGGAAGTAGATCCAGTGAGAGCTCTCGAGGCGGTTATGGACGGCTACGAAGTCATGCCAATGGATGAAGCTGCGGAAATAGGGGACGTCTTCATAACGGCGACTGGAAACAAGGATGTGATAACGTGGGAGCACATGAAGAAGATGAAGGATGGAGCAATACTGGGCAACAGCGGCCACTTCAATGTGGAAGTCAGCGTCAAAGATCTGGAAGAGAAGGCTGAGAGCTGGAGAGAGATACGCAGGAATCTCAGAGAGTACAGGCTCAAGGGCGGGAAGGTCCTCTATCTCGTCGGTGAAGGCAGGCTGATGAACCTAGTTGCGGCTGAGGGACACCCAAGCGAGGTCATGGATATGAGCTTTGCCAATCAAGCGCTGGCAGTCAAGCTTATAGCAGAATCCGAAAAAACTGAGCCGAGAGTTCTTCGAGTGCCTAAAGAAATCGACTACGAAATAGCATCAATGAAACTGGAATCCATGGGGATCAAGATCGACTCTTTGAGCGAAGAGCAGAGGAATTATCTTCAGTCATGGAGGCTCTGAGAATGGAGAAGATCTTCGAGGAGCTTAAAGCCAGCCTCGATGAGAGAGATGCAGCGAGGGAGGTCATGCTCAGCAGGAGCAGGGAGATAACGAGGCTCTCAGGCAATGCGATATCCAAGATGGTTTCCGGTGATATGGAAGTAGCTCTGGAAGACTTGGAGAGGATGAGGAAAGTTAAGGAAGAGATGATAGCTTCTCTGCAGAATCACCCCGAGCTTCTTCACTCCCCAGCCTCCTGGAACGCTCTGGGGGAGTTTGTCGAGGCTGAGCTCCTCTATAGAGTGATCAGGGGAGAGAAACTGCCGGGACCAGGCGACTTGATGGTAGATCCAGTCCCCTACCTTCTTGGGATGGCAGACCTCATAGGGGAGCTCAGAAGAACAGCGCTGGAAGAGGTCAAGAAGGGGAGCATATCGAGGGCTTGGGAGCTCCTCAATAAAATGGAAGAAATCTTTGCGCAGCTGTCTCCACTGGACTATCCCGATGCAATAATTCCAGGCTTGAGGCACAAGGTAGATGTCGATAGGAGGCTTATCGACGACACCAAGTATTTTCTTTTAGATATGGAGAGCAGGCTCAGGTTAGAGAGAGCCCTTAAGGAGTGCGGTGAGAAGCGCGGTTGAGGAAAAAGCTATTCGAACTGGAAGGAGTTGAGGAGTGCGTTATAATAGAAAGGGAGAACAGATTCTCCGTAAAGGTCCAAACAGATAGCGGGACGGAGAGGGCATGGCTGAGCAACAGCGGAAGGCTGAAGGATCTCATATTTCGAGGCGCTCTGGGGCTCTGCACCAGCCACAGCGGAGGCAAGACGAGAAAAAGACTGATAGCTTCCTACGGGAAGAGCGGAAGAGGGGCAGTAGTCCTAGACACGAAGATTCACGAGCTCTCATTCGAGAAGGCGGTTGAGCTCGGCCTCCTCCCGCCATTCCAGGGCTGCAGGTTGCTTGAGAAAGGTTTCATAGCAGAGCGGAGCATCCTGGACTACTGCCTCGAATGTTCCGGAAGGAGAACTGTTGTCGAGCTGAAGAGCGCGGCAGCAGAAAAAGACGGGGTGGCATCGTATCCCGATGCTCCCAGCGAGAGGGGAAAGAAGCATGTAGAGGAGCTGGTGGAGCTCTTCAAGGAAGGATTCGAAGCGCATCTGGTCTTCATAGCTCCGTTCGATTGGGCGAGAAGCTTCGAAATCGCTTGGGAAGTAGATCGGGAGATGGGAGAAAGGGTCGCAGAGGCTTCAAGAGTCGGCGTGAGGCTCTCATCGTTCAGCATAGGTCTGGAATACTCTCTGGGTAGAGCTGAGATCTTCCTCTCCTCCCCATCGATCCCAGTACATATAGAACAGCGGGAAAAACAAATATAAGGAGTTTTTTCAAAAATATTCCCAGCGGGCCCGTAGCTCAGCCCGGTCAGAGCGCCCGGCTCATAACCGGGTGGTCGAGGGTTCAAATCCCTCCGGGCCCACTCAACAGACCCCTGACTTCTCCTGCACTATCTCTCCAGTGGAGCTGTATATACGAGCTCTTATCCCGGGAAAAATTCAGTTGTTTTTTCAATTCTTGAGGTGGTTGATTCCATGTGGAAGAACGTTGAGCTCAGAGATGTGGAGAGGCTCCTCTACCCAGTCAAACCGGTTATCGTCACCGCTGAAGCTGGGGGCAGAGTGGGAGGAATGCTTGCTGCGTGGTGGACGCAGCTATCCTTCTCCCCCTTCCTTGTGGGAGTGGCGATCGCTCCTGAGAGGTTCACATACAAGCTTCTATCCAGCTCGGAGGTATTCGGACTGAACTTTCTCGACTTCAAATATGTTGAGAAAATGCCTTTCCTCGGAGACGTCTCAGAGAGGTACATGAGGGACAAGCTGAAGAAAGCCGGGTTCAACATAGTCAGGGGTCAGAAGCTTGGGGCACCGCTTATATCGGAAGCTTCAGCTGCCCTCGAGCTTGCTAAGCGAAAGGTCATTGAGGTGGGAGACCACGACCTCTTCATAGGAGAGGTGGAAGCTGCCTATGCAATAGAGGACTTCGAAGGAGGCATCTGGAAGCTGAAGGGCTTCTCTCCAATCTTCTATCTCGGAAGGACAAGAAGACCGGAAAAGGTGCAAAGGTTCTACCTGGGATTTGCCTCCGTTCACATGAGATCGCTTGAGCTTGCTGGAGGAGAGCTGAAACCATACTTTGAGAGGAGGATGGAAGTCAACAACGAGGTCAGGAAGATTCTGGAAGGAAGCGGCACTCCAGAGGATAAGGGGGAGGCGTTGATTTCTCTCGGAAGAAGATATGGCTTGGAAGCAGAAGATCTGTCCCTCCTGGTTGAGGATGCTGCAAGGGATGGAGCAGTCAGCAGAGAGGAGTTTTTGAAAATCACCAGAATCATCGGGGGAAGGTGATTTTTCCACGCATCACTTTCCATTCTCCTTTTTTGCTCACTCGTAATTGAGAAGCTTTCAGAAAGAGGCAGCCTTGAAAACGGGGAAAGTGCGCTTCCTGCCGTCTCAGCTTTTAAGCGAAGAAAGAGTGGACGTGCTGTGCCGTTACAAACAATGATGTGAGAAAGGAAGCAGAGCAGTACAAATTCAACCGCTTCTTCAGTAGAAGAGAAGCGCCACGGAAGGAGGGGAGAGCTCTCAGCAGAAGCCTTGGTATTGAAATAGCTGGAACACCCGTGATGAAGAGGAGCTGAATAATTATGAGCAGAGAAAAAGCGAGCTCCATCCTATCCCTCCTGATGAGAGGGATCAGGGAGGCTATGAAGAATGCTTCGAACGCTATGTTCCTCGCGAGCCAGTATGCAGGGGTGAGCTCTATTGGACCCAATCTCCACGGCTGGGCTGTGAACCAGCCGTGGAGGATCCAGATAGCCTGCCCCCACGGCGTTGCTACATCGCTCCCCCAGTACCTGCCCTCAACATAGAAGTAGTAGAAGGGGTCTCCCGTCTCAACATAGAAAAAGGCAAATATAGCTATTCCAACGGCTATTGGAATCAGGATGAGCTTCTTCCTCTTGAGGAGGAGGAACGAAGGAAGGGCTATTGCTGTTGAGTATGATGTGAGGACTGAAAGAGAGAAGGATACCATAGAGGTAAAGGTGTTTTTACCGCTTTTTGAGAAGAGGAGGGCCAGCGCTATGAAAGTAAGGCTGACAGCTTCACTGTACGGAAAGAGTGTGTAGACGAGGAACGTTGGAAAGAAAGCCAGAATCCACGCTGCTCTTTCACCATACAGCCTGTAAACCAGCAGAACGGCTGCATAGCTGAACAAGTTCGAAACAAGTGCCGCCGAGAGCCAAGGGATCCCCAAGAACCTGTTGACCAGCCTTATCAGAAGGGGGAAGAGAGGGGAAAAGGCATATTCTTGCGGCGAGGAGTAGCCGTTCAATGCGATGTTTATGTAGTGCTGAGCATCCCACCTTGTCATAGCTCTCTCTATTGACCAGCCAGACAGCGCAGCTGAAAAGACCAGCAGAACAAGCTTAGCAACCGTGAAGAAAGCGATCAGCCTCAGAGCTCCCGGCTTCTCTTCTTCACCTTTCACCGGAGCTCTTCCTCCAGGCTCTGGACCCAGCTTTTGTGGGCGATTCCTGCCATCTTCCCCCATTTTGAACTTCCACAGAAATGCAAGAGAGGGGGGAAATATATCTATGATCTTCTCAGCTTGGCTTCAATAACGCCTTCGTTCTCTCTCTGCTCCATTCAAGCTCAATGTTCCGTTGGGCCTCAAGGATTTCTTTGAGCTCCTCAGCTTCTCTCTCACCAATCCTCTTCCTCAGCCTGAGAGAAATAAGGAGAGCAGAAAACGGAAGCCTCAATAATCCGAGCAGGTAGAGGGGGATCCTCTTTGCAATAAACTTGGCTCCGTTAGAGAGCATCTTCTGCTTCTCAGTTATCGGTTTGGAAAAGAGCCTTCCGGATTTGAAGCTCTTAACACCCTTAATGAAGAAGAAGCGATAGTGCGCAAGCCTCTGCTCGAGAAAAACCCTTACCGGGGAAACCTTAGTGCTCATGACTGGATGAAGGACGTCATACATGTTCCAGTCTAGGGTGAGCAACGAGTTTTCGGCGACCGCCCTCTTGAAAGCATCTGTTCCGGGCAGAGGGGTGTATATCGAGAACTGGGCGGAATCCAGACCGTAGTCGAGCAGCGAAGTGGCAAACTTAACCGTCCTCTTCATGGACTTCAGATCTTCATAGGGCGCTCCGAGGATGAACCCCCCGTGTACTATTATGCCGTTCTGGGAGAGCATCTGCACTGCCTTGGCCGATTCATTGAGGTTCAGGTTCTTTCTCATATGCCTGAGAGTCTCGGGGTTTCCGGACTCTATTCCTAGGAATGCTATTCTGACGCCTGCCTCGTAGAGGAGAGGGGGGAGCCACTCGTTTCTCGCAACGAAGTCGGCCCTGAGTTGCACTATGTAGCGGAGGGAGTTTAGACCGCTCTTAATGATCTCCTGAAGAATTTCGACCTTCTCCTGGATGAAGCTCTTCACGGGAACAATGAAGTTGTCGTCAACGAAGAAGACCCATTTGTAGCCGAGATCCTTAACCTTCTTAAGCTCCTCCAATACTCTTTTTACGCTTTTGAACCTCCAGGTTGCCCCCCACATTTTAGTTACAGAGCAGTATTCGCAGTTGTAGGGACACCCCCTGGAGGTCTCAACGGTAACAGTGGATCCCTCCGGATCCAGAAGCCCCATTTTATAGCTCTCTCTATCATAAACTTCAAACATAGGCATGGGAAGCTCGTCGAGCTTATCAACCGGCTCCGGCATCCCCGTGCTGGCGACCTTTTCCCCATCCCTGTAGGCAATCCCCCTAATGCTCCTCCACTCATCCCCCTCTTTCAGCCTCCTCAGGAACTCTCCGAAGGTCCTCTCTCCTTCTCCCAGAAATATCACATCGAATCCTCTTTTCAGGAGGGAGGAATATGTGAATGTGGCGTGGTGCCCTCCTGCTGCTATAATTCCCCCTTGTCTTTTCAGCTCTCCAGCAAGCTTCATGCTTGAGTTAGCCGTGCTCGATGCATTCATGATGAATGCTGAGACCTCAGGATCGAATGACAGAATATGAGAAGCTAGCTGATCTCTACTTGCATTTAAAGCTATCGAATCGAAGAACTTCACTTCCCAGCCCTGCTCCGCTGCCGCGGCTGCAAGGTATGCTGCCGCCAGAGGGGGAAACCTCGCTCCAAAGCTGCTCTCATAGCCCGATTTTCCTTCTCCTGCAAAAATTAGAGCGACCCTCGTGGAAAAGTCACCTTTTACTGCCGAAGATATTCCCTCACAAAGGGGGCTGTTTGACTTATATAAGTTATTTTGGATATCATAAAAATTAAGTTTTCCCATAGAATAGAGCATGCTTCTTCGAGGGCGAGCAGCATTGCACAGAGCTCTCCGCGATTCGTAGAAGAAGCAGAACAGATTATTCGATAACTATGCAGATGAGACGAGGATCGAGGAGTAAGAGCAAGAGCCCAAAAAGCAACACGAAAGTTCAAAAAATTCTGAAGTGCAGTTATCTAGCTCAGCCCTACGGTCTTCTCCAGCTGCTCGACAGCGAAATCCAGACCAAGAGAGATCAACGTATCCTTCCTAGGAACCCCCCTCTCATCCCACCCTCTGGCTTGATAGTAGAGAGACAGCATCTCATCGTATTTTCTGAGATCAAGCTTCCTGCCTGCTAGGGATCCCTTGGTGAGAGGGTGCTTGAACCACCGAATTGGGGGGTAATCCAACGCTCTCTCCCAGCCATCCCTCTCCCTTATCCAGTAAGCCCTCATTAAAGCGTAGATCCTCTGCGAAACTTTCGAGACATCATCCAAGCTCCAATCCATTCCTGTTGCGCTCTTCAGCATCTTCAGATAGTAGCTCAGATCCAGGCCCAGCTCAACCCAGGGAAGCCTGCAGACGGTGAGGGATTCAAAGAGTCCGCCCCTCACGTTCTGCAGAAAGACCACCTTTTCCACCTTTTCCTTTGAATAGGAGAACCGGTCGGTGCTGACTTCATAGCTTATTATCCACGCATCCTTGTGGTGGGCTCCGATGGGTGAAGTTGCATAGGCGAGAGCCATCCCTGGGGCAGCGTGGCAGTCATACGCCGAGACCTCCAGCCCCTTGACATGCATCGCAAACTCTCTCCCCTCTTCGCCGAGGGATGCAGACATTCTCATCACACCATCAGCCAAGAAGCTCCCAAGCCCCTCTCTCTCAGCTATCTCCGCAGTCAAATACTTCATCCCCCTGAAGTCTCCCCACTCCAGCTTCTCCTCCACAAGTCCTTTCTCGCTGGCCTCCATGTAATAGGCGAGTGAGTTCCCCAAGCTTATAGTATCGATTCCCTGCTCATCGGCCATCCTGTTCAGCTCGGCAACCTTCCTTAGATCGTCGAGTAGCACGTTGCTCCCCAGCATTGCAACATTCTCATAATCCAGCTCACTTTCCATGGAAGAAAGGTCCTCTATTACATTACCGCACTGCATGTTGCAGTATGGGCAACCTCTCCTGTCTACCTTGAGCTTCTCCATCAGGTCTCCTCCTATCGATTCGCTCTCCGACCACTTTCCTTCCCTGAAGTTCATCGTTGGGAGAACTTCTGCTGCATTGCTCCAGGCAACTGTTGCCATTGTTCCCTGCGCTATCCACGCTTTGTAGCCTTTGCTGTTCAGGATAGACTGATACGCTTCCTTCGAGCTCTCCGCGAGCCCCTTTCTATCATATATGGGCGGTTCCCTGCTTCCCCTAATTACAACTGCCTTCAGCTTCTTGCTCCCCATCACGGCCCCCATTCCGGGCCTCCCCCCGCTCCTCCCCTTCTGCGAAACGATCGTTGCATATCTGACCAATTTCTCTCCTGCGAGACCTATCAGGAGGATCCCTGCATCCTTTCCGTGAGCCTCCCTGAGCTTGTCCTCTGCCCTGAAGCTGTCCTCTCCCCATATACCTTCGGCGTCCAGAAACTCAACCTTACCATCCTCAATATAGAGGTAGGTCGGTTTTCTGGAAGATCCCGTTACGACAATAGCATCGTAGCCGCTCCTCCTCAGATGGTGGCTGGCCATTGTGCCGATGTTTCCATCCCCGTATCCCCCAGTCAATGGGCTCTTGGATGCTACGACGAGCTTGCCGCTGCTCGGAAGCGGAAGGCCCGATAGAGGGCCGGAGGCAATTATGAGAGGATTGTAAGGAGAAAGAGGATCTACCCCCAGAGGAGCTAGATCCCACAGTAGCTTAACAGCGAGCCCCCTCCCTCCCAAAAACGATGTATATGTGTCAGCATCGAGCTTGAGCTCAGAAGTCTTCCTCCTCCCTAGGTCGACAATGAGGGTCTTTCCCCACCAGCCATGCATAAAGATCACGATATTTTCATGAAGCGTATCAAAGATTTATTTTTTCCGCACTCCACAGTTGAAACAGCGCTGCAGCTGGAGACCTGCATATGGGAAAAGCTATAATAATAGCCGGATATCCAGGAACAGGAAAAACTTCTCTGGCAAGAGCTCTCGAGAGGATGCTCAAGAGCAGGGCGAAGATAATCGAGGTTGACGAGGAGGCGAAGAAGAACGGCTGGTTTTGGGCTTACGATGCCAGGAGAAGATCCCATGTATATGACACTGAGTATTTGGAGAAGTGGCTAGTGAACGAAGCAGCGAAAAGCGAGCTCCTCTTCATATTTTCCATCTTTCCCTGCCTCCTCCCCAGGGAATTTGTCTCTCAGGTCTTTGTGCTCAAGAGCGAACCGGAAGTGGTTGAAAGGAGATTGAGGGAAAGGGAGTGGGAAGAGGGAAAGATAAGGGAGAACCTCGAAGCGATGGAGATGGGGGAGCTAGAAGGCGAAGCTGAGGACTGCTACGGCCGAGAAAAGGTGAAGGTCATCGATACTTCCGGAGAATCCCCTCAGATTACAGCGGAAAAAATACTGAAAGAATTAAAAATTGAGATTTGATGGAATGCGCCCTCAGTAAACTGGAGAGAAATTTGAAAAAAGCTTCAATCCTCCTTCTTCTCTTCCTCTTCCTTCTCTTCCTTCTTTCCAGTAGCGCCCTCCTTTCCAGCGCCTGCCTTACTGGCAGCTATGAAGTCGTCTATTCTCAATATCATCGTTGCTGCCTCTGTAGCGGCTTTGATGGCGTTCAGCTTTATAGCAGCAGGTTCGATTACTCCGAGGCTGACCATGTCTTCTATGTTTCCATTGAAGACATTTATCCCCATGAACTTTCCATTTGAATCCGAGTGAGCCGCTCTGAGCTTCATTATAATCTCAAGGGCATCAAGACCAGCGTTCTCTGCGAGGGTTGATGGGAGCGACTCGAGCGCCTTTGCAAATGCTTCGATGGCAAGTTGCTGCTTTCCTCCAACCTTAGGAGCAACCTCCCTCAGCCTCTTTGCAACTTCAACCTCAACGGCGCCTCCTCCTCCCACGATCTTTCCGTACTTGACTGCATCAGCTACAGCACTGAGCGAATCTCTCAGGGCTCTTTCACCTTCTGCTATGAGCCTCTCAAAGCCTCCCCTTATCAGTACGGTAACGCTCTTAGCATTCTTCGCGCCCTCAATGAAGACCATCTTGTCTTCTCCTACCTTCCTCTCCTCTACGAGGCCAGCTTCTCCCAGGTCGCTTGGCTGGAGATCCTCGATGTTGGAAACGATCCTTCCTCCAGTGGCCCTAGCTAGCTTCTCCATATCGCTCCTCTTCACCCTCCTCACGGCCAGTATTCCTCTCTTGGCGAGGAAGTGCTGCGCAACATCATCTATTCCCTTCTGGCATATCACGACATTTGCTCCTACTTCAGCAATCTTGTCAACCATCTTCTTCAGTATCTCCTCCTCCTCTTGCAGGAACTTCCTCATCTGGAGCGGGTCGCTAATCCTTATCTCCGCATCTATTTCTGGCTTCTCTATCTCCAGGGGGGCATCGAGGAGGGCAATTTTAGCATTCTTAACCCTCTTCGGCATGCCTGGATGCACGACTTCCTTGTCTATGACCACTCCATCTATGAGGGCGGTGTCCAGCAGGCTTCCTCCATGCTTCTTGACTATCTGTATGTTGTCGAGGTCTACGTAGTACCTGTCTCCCCTCTTCTCGGCAACCTTCGTTATAGCCTCTACCGATATTTCTGCCAGCTTATCCCTTGCCCCTTGTACCGCCTTGCTGTATAGGCTTGTAACAGCTATTTTCTTGAGCAGCTCCTTATCGTTGACATCTATGGGAATACTGATCTCTTCGATTACTTTCACAGCCTCTTCCATGGCCCTCTTGTATCCGCTCACAATTATAGTCGGGTGTATTTCCTTATCCAGCAGGTCTTCCGCCTGTCTGAGAAGCTCGCCTGCGAGGATCACTGCGGTTTTTGTTCCATCGCCAACCTCCTCGTCTTGGCCTTTGGCTATCTGCACCATCATTTTGGCTCCAGGATGTTGTATGTCCATTTTGTCGAGAATGGTCGCACCGTCGTTGGTTATAGTGATATCTCCTAGGCTGTCCACCAGCATTTTATCCATTCCTTTCGGACCGTAAGTGGTCCTGAGGGTCTCGCTTATGGCTTTAACTGCCATGATGTTGTTTCTGAGGGCATCTCTCCCAGCAGTTCTCTGCGTCCCCTCTTTCAAAATAAGAACAGGTATTCCTGTAGGCTCAACAGACATATTAAGCACCTCACAAGCTTTCTATGAGTGTTTCAGATAATTCCGAGCGTCAATGGAATCATTATAACCACTTCTATATAAACTTTTCTCTCGCTACTTCCTCCTCTCTCTGAAGGCTCTAAAAACTGAAAAATCGATAAATTTAAATAGGGTGATAACTTCCATAATAATTGAAAATTATAATGTATTCTTTTTGCCAAAGAATATTAAAATATAACAACCTGCTCGCGAGGAACAGAAAAAATGTACATGTACGAGCTCACCCAGACCCAGAGAGAAGTGCTCATGGCACTCATCACCCTGTATGAAAAGAACAAGAGGCTCGTGAAGAGCATAGAAATTGCCGAAATGATCGGGAAGGACGAGGGCACTGTGAGAAACGTTATATCCAGCCTCAGAAGCCTCGGCCTTCTCGAGAGCAAGACCGGCCCAATGGGAGGGTATGTCCCCACGCTGAAGGCCAGAGAGCTCATCAAGAGCACGGGCATTGCTTCGTACGGCTCTCTGAAGATAAAGAAGGAGGGAAGAGAAACCAACATAACAGCCTTCTCTGTTGAAATTCTGGATATACTCAATCCGGCAGGAGGCAGGGCAATCATCAAGGCTAGCGGCAATTTCGATGAGATAAAAGAAGGAGAGACCATAAGGATAGGACCGACCAGCTACAACAGGATACTCATTGACGGGGAAGTGCAGCATATAGACAGGGCAATGGGTCAGATAGCCATTCTCATAAAGAGGCTGGTGAGCATACCGAAGGAGAGCGTAGGAGATGTAGCAACCAAAAACCTCATAACGCTTTCCCCGCAGATGTCCCTCAAGGAAGCAGCAGGACTGCTCTTCAAAGAGAAGATCAGGGGGGCTCCAGTGATCGAAGGTGAGAGGATAGTCGGGATCATCACCACCACGGACATAGCGAAGGCCTTCAGCGAAGGCAACATGAAGGCCAAGGTCGAGGACTACATGAGGAAGCACGTGGTGACCATCAGGGAGGACGAGGACATAATGGATGCAGTGAGGCTCATGGAGCTCCACGGAGTTGGAAGGCTCATCGTCGTCAATGCTGTGGGAGAGCCGAGGGGGATAGTCACCAGAACAGATATTCTGAAGAGGATAAGCGCAATAACTGCGTAATCACCTGCTGAAAGCGATCCAGCAAACTTCAGGTTTTTACCTTTCGTTTAAGATTCTTGCAACCGAAATTCTCGCCCTTCCTGAGAGGAGAAGCGGCCGGAGATTCTACGCTAAATGTTTTTCATCGTCAGCCGCAGGCCTCTCTTCATCGCGCACAGCGCTCCATAGGCATAAGCCAGGCCCGGGTTCTTTCATCACGGAAAAGAACGAAAGCTGTTACATATAGGGCTCTCTTCCACCCGGCTTTCTCAGCGACAGCTCCTCCAGGCGCCTCAGCTCTTCCTGTATCCTCATCCCCTCCTCGATAAGCTTGTCGGTTGGAACGCTCGTGCCAAGTATCCTATTCAGCTCCTCCACTGCAACTGCTGCTGCAGCTGGGTCAGGAGTCTCAGCAGA
Source organism: Fervidicoccus sp. SLHALR4 (assembly GCF_058692745.1). NCBI lineage: Archaea > Thermoproteati > Thermoproteota > Thermoprotei > Fervidicoccales > Fervidicoccaceae > Fervidicoccus > Fervidicoccus sp. SLHALR4. The sequence continues at coordinate 557,844 of NZ_CP182483.1, forward strand.
TGCATAGGGGAGTAGCGCCAGAGCCGGAACGCCCATCAGCTCCGAATACATCAGCTGAAGGGCAAGAGGGCCTACAACGAGCAGCCCCCTTTCCAGCATTGGCTCGCTTGGAACTGGACCTCTGTAAGCCCTGTTCTTGAGCCACCTCATCCTGTCCTCATCTCTCTCCTTGAACCTCTGATCCAGCCCTCCCACCAACAGCAGTGGAGATAGCTTCTTTTTAGCAACAAGCCTCGTCAGCTCATAGACATACTCATTCCTGATCCTCTCATCGGGAAGCTCCCTCGAAACGAGAGCAACTAACTTATGTTCGTGGCTCACGTAAATTTCAAAGGGATAGACGAGATCTTCTCCCTCTCTGTACACATATTCTGGATGGTATTTCGTGACTATTATGCCGGCCTTCTCCATATTGAGGTTGCTGACGAAGTGGAGGACAGTGATTATCCCGACCGCCCCGAAGCCCTTGAACCCCGATAAGACCCTGTACCCCTGTTTCAGAGCTCTGCTGCTAGACAGGTAAATGCTTACTCTCCTGTAGCTCACTTCTGCTCCTCCTCACAAGTGCTACCTTTCCTTTGGTGAGCCTTTTTATCTCTTCGGCACTCATTAAAGCTTTTCCCAGAGCCAGAAGCTCACCGCGCTCATCCACGATGAAGACCTCGTCTCCTGGCCTTATATCTTCTGTAGCTTCCAGAACAGCCGGCCTCAGCAGCACCTTCTTAGTATATTTCTCAAAAATGTCCCTTTTCGCAAATATCCTCATCTTCCCTGATGGGATCCTTGGGAATATGATTTCCGCCGCCTCCCAGCTCAGTGTGAATAAGCCAGTTGTCGGATTGTGGAACAGAACGGGGGATCCCCCCAAGATCACCTCTCTTATGATGCCGCTCGAATACCTCCTCACCCTCAGCTCTTCCTTCCTTTCAAAGAAAGCTCCAGCGGCTTCCCGGCCAAATTGATAATAGAGCACTCCGTAGATCTGGGCGATTTCCTGCTTGCTCGCCCTGTAGGATGAGCTGAGAGAGACTGCCATTTTTATGACCACTGCGTACATTCACTGCACTGCTTTCTTTGCTCAATGTCTAATAAATGATTCCTGAATATACTAAGGTCTATAAACCACCCCTCACCGGATGAAATCGAGGCAGGTGTAGCATCATGGGATGCAAGGGAAAGAAGAAGGAGAAGAAGGAAGAGAAGAAATAATATTTTGAGAAAGTGGGCCCGGGGGGATTTGAACCCCCGACCACGAGGACTTTCGCTACAAGGTCCCGAGTCGAGCGGCCTCCCGATTCGGGAAGAGCCGTACCTCGCATCCTGCCAGGCTAGACTACGGGCCCCGAAAATCGATTATTGTCAGAGAATTAATTAATGTTTTTCCTTCCAAAATTCGATAATAGTCGAAATGCATATTATTTCTCCTATGAAAAATAATTCAAGAGTTCAGTGCATCGGTGTCATTGCATGGCCTCCGAGGTAGTGGTGGAGAGGATAGCAAAGGAGATAGCTGGGGACATAGTTTGGAGCGACTCCCCCGGAAAGTCCATGAGAAAGTGGAGAGAGATATTCGGCGCTACCCAGCTCGTGCTTTCGAAGAGAATGGGGATCTCCTCCAGCGTCTTGAGCGACTATGAGAAGGGGAGGAGGACTCCGGGAAGCGGATTCGTGAGGAAATTCGTCAGGACCCTGATTGAAATCGATAGGGAGAGGGGATATTCTGTGGTGAAGGAGCTTGCCAGAGGGCAAAAGCTTCCACCCTCAGCCCTTCTCGATATGAGGGAGTTCCCCCAAAAAGTGTTGCTGAGGGAAATTGTGGAGGCAGTGAAGGGAGTTGTTCTTTACGGGAATGAAAAGCTCGATAAGCAGATCTATGGGTACACAGTGCTGGACAGCATCGCTGCCATAGAGAGCATGACAGGACAGGAATTCCTGAGCATAATGGGACTGACAACCGAGAGAGCTCTGGTATTCACGAATGTTGGGACGGGGAGATCTCCAATGGTTGCTGTCAGGGTGTCCTTCTTGAAGCCCGGCGCCGTCGTAATCCACGGCCCAAAAGCCGTTGATCCCCTTGCCATAAAGCTGGCGGAAAGCGACGGAATCCCTCTCATCCTTTCTCAGGCCCCAGACGTGCAGACGCTCCTGAACAGTCTGAGAGGGCTCCTCAGAAAGTGATGAGAGAAAAATCGATCGCCGGCTCCTCATTTCCTGCTCTGGAGGAGCATTATAGCCTGTGCTATGTCGCCATTTGTAGCTTCGAGAGCCCTCCTCGCTTCTTCGAGGCTTACCCCTGCTTCACTTGCAACTAGCTGTACATCTTCATCCGGTATCCGGGGACCCTGCGGTTGCTTCTGCTCCTTCTTCACCTCCTTGACCTGTCCATATATATACAGCACCGTTTCCCCCTTCATCTTCAACAGTGTAATTACTGGATCTTCAACAACTATATTGCTCTCCCCCTCCCTCTCTATCAGAACCCTTTCTGCATCGTTTATTTCCTCGATATCTGCTGAAATTCCCATCCTCTTAAGCATCCGCTTCATTTCCGCGGGATTCATTCTGAACATGATAAGCCTCAACCTCCAGCATATTATTGTTAAACCGACAAATATAAAATGTCTTTAAAGCTAAAATAGGGAAAAATCTTTGTATATCTTCAGAGATTTTTTGCATGAGGAGAAGGAACAACGATGAAACTGAAAATTCTTGGGAGCGGAAGAGAAGTCGGCAGGGCCGCAATTGCTGTCGAATACGACGGCAGGGCAGTGCTGCTGGACTATGGTGTTAACTTTGATGAGAACGACAACCCAGTGATGCCGCTCAGCTACCCTCCAAACAGGCTGGATGCCCTGGTGCTCAGCCATGTGCACCTGGACCACATCGGAGCAGCACCGCTGCTGTACTCATCAGTTCAGCCCAGGGCCTTTTCTACCAGGCTGACGAGGCATCTATCCAGACTCATGCTCGAGGACTTTCTGAAGCTCTCCGGGTACTATCTCGATTTCGAGATAAACGAAGTGAATAGGTTGCTGTCTCAGATCGAGGATGTGAAGCATGGAGATAGGGTCAAGGCGGGAGAGTTCGAGATAGAATTCTTCCACAGCGGACACATACCCGGAAGCGTAGCTACGAGGGTCGTTACCCCAGACGGCAGCATTCTCTACACCTCGGACATCAATACCATAACTACCAAGCTTGTTTCTGGTGCTCGGCTGGAAGGGGTTGAAGCCGAGACCGTAGTAATAGAGAGCACCTATGGAAACGCAGATCACCCCAGGAGGGAAGACGTGGAAAAGAGGTTCATCGACTCTGTGAAGGAAGTGCTATCTTCCGGGGGCACGGTGCTTGTTCCCGTGTTCAGCGTGGGAAGAGGTCAGGAGGTTATGGCAATACTTGAGGAGAATGAGATATCTCCGGTCTATGTTGATGGGATGGTAAGGAGTGCTACGGAGATGATGCTCGAAAACGGCGAGTTCCTGAAGGATCCCTCCCTCCTCAGGAGGGCGAGGGAGAACCAAACATTCCTCGGAAGCTGGCAGGACAGGAGATATGCGTGGAAGAGAGGCGGAGTGATCGTTTCCAGCTCTGGGATGCTCAAAGGAGGCCCCTCAAGGTACTTCCTGAGGAAGATACATGATAACCCCAGAAACGCCGTCTTTCTAGTGAGCTATCAGGGAAGAGGGACTCCTGGCAGGATGCTCATTGAGAAGGGTATGTTCGAAGAAGGAGCACCCCAGGTCAGGGCAAGGGTTGAGTGGATGGATTTTTCCAGTCATGCTGGAAGGAGCGGGCTGATAGAGGTGCTGAAGATGGTGAAGGGAGTCGAGAGAGTAGTACTGGTTCACGGAGAGGAATCCGTGCAGAGGGAATTCGCCTCGACAATCAAAGAAACGATGGGGATAGAGCCCCTGATCCCCTCGACCGGAGAAACACTGGAGATCAAATCTCCTTAACGGAAGGGCAGCCCAGCCTAGTTGCCAGCTCTGTGGCGACCTTCTTCAGATCTTCTATGCTTCCAGCGCCCGTATTTTCCCTCTTCAAAACGAGAGTGTAGAGTGTTCTCTTCGTTCTGAGCTTGAGCTTGACCTCTTCTTTGCCTACTTTCAACCTGCACTCCTGTATCTGCGCACCTATTTCCCTAACTTTCTTCTCTGCCTCGTCTACATTTGAGAACAGTATTTCATGCGGCAAAATCTTCACCCTCGATTGAGCTTCGATGCTTGAACCGAATCATTTAAGGAAATATACCAGAGGATATTATAACTTTTCCTCGGTGGAGGTTCAACATCTTGGAAACGGATGTTGGGAAGATGAGAGCAGCTGAAGCTGCACTGAAGCTGGAGGAATTCGAGAAGGCGGAGGTCGTAGGCATAGGAACCGGAAGGACTGTAGCCCACCTGATATCTGCTATTCCGGAGGAGGATTTAAAGCGGAAGAAGTTCGCAGCCTCCAGCATTGAGACCGCTCTGCTCCTGAAAAAGAGGGGTGCAACGGTTCTCGATGCATCTGCCCTGGATGAGGTGGACATCTACATAGACGGAGCAGACGCCGTGGATCCCGAGGGAAACTTGGTGAAGGGAGGAGGGGCTGCGCTGTTCAGGGAAAAAGTTCTCGCCTCAATGAGCAACTTCTTCGCCGTTATAGTGGATGAAGGAAAGCTTGTCAGCGATCTGAGGAGCAGGCCGATACCCATAGAGGTGAACCCCTTCGCCCTATCTTATGTTCTGAGGAGGCTTAGGGAGAAGGGCATAGACGCATCCGTCAGGGAGTCGGGAGGGGGGAAGTACGGACCCGTGGTGAGCGACAGCTCTGGAATAATCGTTGACCTGAAGCCCTGGTCATGGAAGGGAAAAATCGAAGAGCTGGAATCCGAGCTGAAGAAGATAGCAGGCATCATTGAGACTGGGCTGTTTATAGGGATGGCCGACTTGATAATTGTGGGGGGAGAAAGTTCAGTTGTCACAAAGCAAGGGAGAAAGTCAGTGCTCTGACCTCTCTGAGGGTTTGAGCACGAAGAGCAGAGAAAAGGCGGAGAAGGCGGCGAGAGAGGGGAGGATCGTTTTGATATCGGAGGATCCGGAGATAGCGGTTTTCCTCGGAAAGGATGAAGATTACATCTCCATTCCCCCCATATATTGCAGCTGCAAGGATTTTTCCCTGAACGTGATTATAAGGAGGAGGAGAGCTTCCTGCTACCACCTCCTTTCCGCATGCATTTCCAGAGAAAGGGGAACGATGAGAAAGTATATAGTGAGAGATCCTCTTGAGCTCGCAACGGTCCTCAGGGAGGTCCTGATTGGGGGGAGGGCTGAGACAGTTAGAAAATCGATATATACGAGGGAGAGTTCTAAGGAATTAAAGAACAGGGGAGATGCTTTCCTTGGGGAGAAGAAAGAAGAAGAGAATTCAACCTAAGAGAATAGTGAGGAAGATACCAAAGGTCTTCGTTTGCCCGCACTGCAGCAAACAGTCTCTCAGAGTAACTGTAAGCTCTAAGCCGGGGGACGAGCAGGCTTCCGCTGAGGCAGTCTGCGGAGAGTGCGGATTCTGCGCCAGATTCAGAGTTCCCAAGCTCTTTCAGCCTGTTGATGCCTATGCTAAACTGATAGACATATACAACTCGTTCCAGGGGAACATCGAGGAGGAAATAAAGGCGGGAAAGTGCATTGGAGAGCTGGATGGAAGCCGGGAGGTAGCTCGAGAGAATGAAAGTCAGTGAATACCTCAGAGAGAGGAGAAAAGAGGGGGCTCTGCACTTCGCGCTGATAGATCCTCACAAGACGGGAGCCGGTGAAGCAGGAAGCATAGCTGCAGAGCTCAAGAGGATGGGAACCGATGCCTTCCTTGTTGGGGGCAGCATTGGAGTGGAGCCAAGGGAAGCGGAAGAAGTAGTGCGGGAGCTTCGCCGCTCGGGCCTTCCAGTGATAATATTTCCTGGCGATGTGAACAACGTAGTCAGGGGAGCAGATGCAATACTTTTCATGAGCCTTCTGAACAGCGACAGCGTGTACCACATCATCGGCGCCCAGGTTCAGGGGGCGCTCCTAGTCAGAAAGTTTCAGCTGGAACCGCTTCCTACAGGATACCTGATAATAGGATATGGAGGAGCGGCGGGATACATTGGAAAAGCGAGGCCAATACCCTTCGACCAGCCCTATATAGCAGCTGCTTACGCGATGGCAGCGGAGATGCTCGGGATGAGATATATATATCTCGAAGCCGGCTCAGGCAGCCCGCAGCACGTTCCTCCGGAAATTGTGAGGGTTGTTAAACGGAGCCTCAACGAGGCTTTTCTGATTGTAGGAGGTGGGGTAAGGAGCGGAGAAGCTGCTAAGGAGCTTGTGGAAGCTGGTGCAGACGCCATAGTTACTGGTAACATTCTCGAAAAAAGCATAGATGCTGCTGAGGAAATAATTAAGAGCATCAAAGGAAGAAGATAAGGCTTCCTCAAAAACTGCTCTCAATAGAGAAAAACCAGCAAATGGGAGGCAGAGAGCAATTGCATATGTTTCCTGTTTTCAAGGAAAAGAGAGCGTCTGGAAAAAAACTGTTATTTTTAATTGGGCTATATAGAGTGCGGAAAATCCAGCTCACTGCTTCTTCTGTTCCTTCTTCTCCTTCTTCTTCCCCTTCTCTGCCATTTTCTTCCTTCACCTAGAGATTGCATGTTTATCTTCTATTTAAGGAGAAGCCAGATATATGAAATAATCCCCGAACAAAAAACTGATTAGATTTAAAAATAGCTATATTCATGTTGAGGCAGGTAATACCAAAAACTTATTTACCTTTATGCATTTTCTGCTGTTTCAAAGTCTGGTATTATTTAAAAACAGGAAGGCGCTGCTCTCTGTTAATGAAAAGAGAAAAGAGATATGTTGAACTAGATGGTTAGAGTTTTTCCACTAATAGAATCGAACGGAATCAACTCTCGAACCTAAGCATGTGAAGCCTGCGGTTCTTAACAGATGATGGGGGCCAGCTAGCTTCCCAAGAGAGCCTTTATAACCACCTAAAGCTTCTCTGCTCAAGTCATGAGCCGCCAGCTTTAAGGGGTAGAGATATCAAAATCTTATGAAAATAGCATATATAGTTGGGATGCGGATTGAGCGGAAGGATTGCCCATATGCTCAGCAAGGAAGGGAGGAGGAAAATCATCGAGGTCCTTGTGAGTGAGAGGGGGGAGAGAGAAGTGGCCGAGCTGTTGGATGTTTCAAAAGCTGCTCTGAGCAAGTTTCTGAGCGGCAAGACGCACCCGAGAGACGCCCTCATAGAGAAGGCCATAGAGATCGCGGAAGGCGAGGAAAGGGAAAAAATCATATTGATAATTGCTGAGGACCTCGCCTCATTCGCCGAGGAATTTTCTCACCTGATAAGGGAAAGTGCTGGAAAAGCCAAGAATGCAGAAATACTCCGCGTAGCTCTCAAGGAAATGGAAGAGGCCACTGCAGAGCTCAAGAAAATCTTGGAAGAATAAAAAAGTCACAGCTTCTTGGAGAAAAAACCTCTGCTGTAAAGCCTTCTTCTACTTTTCGCTCCTTTTGAGCTCTTCTATCCTTGCTTCTACCTGCTTTTTGAAGTCCTCTAAATAATTCTTAAAGTCTTCGAGGTATTTCAGCTCAGAGCTTCTGTCAATCCATGGAGGAGGTGCATAGGTGCCAGGAGCGGGGGTTCCCAGGTACCACCAGCACCATCCTCTGCCGTACTTCCACCCAGGCCTCTCCCAGGGCGGCAGGTAGCTCCAAGGTCCTTTTCCAGGGTAGGGTCCTCTTCCCCACCATCCCATATCCGATCACCATTTTGAAATATAGTTCAAAATAATTAATAAACTTTTTGCCAAAAAGCCCCCATGAAAATGCAGGAGTCTAACCTTTTGAAACTGATTTTCTCTGGCTGCAATCTCTTTAAACAAAAACCTTTCCCTTTCAAAACTTTTGCAGATGTCCAAACACTCCTATATGTAAATAGTCTCTTAACAGCAGATGCTGTGGAGCAGTGAACCAAAATATCTGGGACCAGGAAGATAGTAAAAAGCTTAGAGGGACAAAACGAGAGGTGAAATAAATACTTCTATGAAAGCAGCAACGGCCAGCAGTGCAGCTGTTGTGATGATGTATAAGGGCATCTTCAGGACAATGGATAGTAGATCCCCGTTTTTCCTGAGAATTGCCTTCCAAAAGGATATTCCCAGAAGGGTGCCGAAGGAAGCCGATATGAAGAAAGCTGTGAGCTCGAAAATACCGTGAGGCACCATGGCTAGAACCGCCAGAGGTAGGCTTATCCCCCTTGCTTCAGCGAAAGCCAGCACCACTCCGGCGACAGCCCCGTTCAAAAATACAATCACCGAGGGAAGAACGACCGTTATTCCCAAAATATACATCAGCAGAGCTACAGTGAAGTTGTTTAAGAATACGAGAAAGACTGATCTCAGGGAGAACGGCGTGAAATTTATCGTCCTGACCTTGTTTCCAAAGGAGCTCATCACTTCCTGCGCTATGCCCGATGGAGCGATCTCAGCCGCCGCAAAACCAAGGATGCCTCCCAGCAGGAAAATCGCGAACATCAGAAGGGCTAGTTTTTTAATCCTCATTTTCATCCTCTCCATTATCCGCCTAAATCCTTCGGCATCGCTACCTCACCATTTGTGCCTCCGCAGGGTCTTCGAATATATGCCTCGGTGCTCACCCGCCCTGCTGAGCGCCCTTTCCTGTTATAGCGTCCATTATAGCTTTCAGCTCTTGAGGGGTGTAGAACTGCAGAGCGTAGTTCTTTCCAATTTTGAATGGATACCAGTTCGTGTCGTGGCGCATTCCCCTCATTTTCTTGATCCTTATCCTTCTTATCAGCAGGCCAACCGATTCAAGGTTTGGCTCGTATCCAAGCTCTACATATCCATCCGACAGGTACTCAAGGGCCCAGAGAATTTCTTGGAGGCTTTCGGGGCCCGTGTGTATCGTGAGGATGCTCAGTGTTCTTGTGTATTCAGCTATCTGCTTCAGACCTTTTATGAATTCTATCACGCTCCCCGGATCCGTTCCTATCATCATCTCTGTTATGCTGTCTATGACGAGTATCTTCCGTCCGGGCATCTGTGAAAGCTTCGAGTAAATAGCGAATAGGGAGTCCGATGGACTGTCGAGGTTTATCTTCTCATGCTGAGAGCTCTGCCTGATCCCAGTTATGCTCAGGGAAAAGCCATCGAGCAATACTATGTTTTCCTTATATTCTTTCAGATTCATTTTTTCCAGAAAATCTTCAACATCCTTGGTGCTGGAATCCACGGAGACGTAGAGAACGGGCGTAGTCTTTACATGGTCCGCAAGCAGGCGCTTCACAAAAACGCTTTTTCCAACTCCTGGGGGCCCAGCTAATATGTAGATCCCATCGGGAAGAGAGCCCTCTACAAGTTGTGAGACCAATGGAAAGAAAATCTCATCGCTCAATTTTATTACCATGATGATTATAGCAATCAACAAGTAATTAGGATTGCGGTTCATACCATGAAAAGCTTAATAATCTTCCCACCCTTCCCAATAATTCCTGTGGGCCCGTCGTCTAGCCTGGTTAGGACGCCGCCCTTACAAGGCGGAGGCCCTGGGTTCGATTCCCAGCGGGCCCACTTTAATGCATAGATCAGCTCAATTGGCTTCCACTATCTTTATATCATCGCAAGACTGTAATAATGTAGGGTAGAATTATGACAGATTATCCTCCCCCACCCTCCATGATCGTCATCGCCCTCACCCTTACAGCATTCTTCATCCCCCTGTTTTCGGGCTATCTCAGCTTCTCTCCTTCTTCCACAATAGTTCTGGACGAGCGGTACCAGTACACCCCAGTGCTGAGGTTCTCAACAAACTACAACATATCTGCCCAGTATGACTATCCAATAGGCTCCAAGATAAGGATACAGACAAAGTGGACGATGCCCGGATACCCGGAAGCAGGGTGGTACGATGCTGGCTATACAGAAATAACTCTCGACTATGGAATTGGGATACCTGACTACATCAGCGGCCCGCGGATTACAGAAGTGCAGTTCCAATTCAAATACCAGCACTCGTATATCGTTGGAAGCGGCCCTGGAGTTATAGAGGCGGTATACGCAGTTGACACCTCCACAGACCCCGGTGATGATAGATATTTGAGTTACAGCTGGGACGGCCAGCCGGTGAGCGGAGTAGTATATAGCGACACACTGCAAAATCATGGAAGTATATATCCGATTAAGGGAGGCAGCACGTATGTCTTCAGTGTATATGTAGCACTCCCCAGAGCAAACATCTCGCTGGGAGTCACATTGCCTCCTTCCCCTCAAGGCACTCTGGCCATAAAAGCAGGTTCCTGGTACCCAGGCTACAAAGCCAGAACAGTAAGCCTAGGCGATGGCAGATACTTGGACTCGAGGTCCTTCTGGGTCAGTTCCTCTTGAACAAAATTTTTAAAAATCGAAACTACTTTCATCTCCTTATGCTTTTAGCTACGTATGCGGCAACGAACCCATAAACCGCCCCGCTGAGCATCGCAGCTAAAGCCCAAAGCGTCATCTCGAACATGCTTCCTATTGTACCGAAGAGGAGTGCATCCAGTGCTACTGCGACAGGCCCAGCCGCGAGGCCCGAGATTGAGCCCGTCAAGAGATCCCACTTCCTGTATCTGAAGGCGAAGTAGACGAGCTCAGAGGCTGCCCCCTGCAGGACTCCATATATTACGTTCGTTATGCCTCCAGCTGGAGCTATGAGGGTTTCAACGAACGCTCCCAAAGTCTCTCCCAGGAAGGCTGAGAGAGGCTTCCTTATCATGGTAGCAGCTAGTGGGGCAGCAATGAACCACAAGCCGTAGGAGGCCAGCCTGGCCCCAACTGGACCTCCTACCGCTTCAACCGCATAGTAGAGGGACCATGCCGATGAAAACACTATCCCCGTGACTACGCCTACCAGTGCCAGGACAGCCAGATCTATCCCGTTGTATCTCCTCGTTGCTTTCCTCTTTTCTTCAGCCATCTTCCCACCACTACTTCTAGTGATTCTATAACATGGATATAAATTTTATGATAACCAATTTATAATAAATAGGCAGCCGAAAACCACTCTGCAGCCGCCAGCACAAGCAGCGCAACATCATATGTGCTGAGGGGCTCTCTTCTCCCAGCCTTCCTCAGCCTCACTCCCCTCAGCTCAGCTGAGATGCCGCTCCAGATGGCGCGCTCGTAGCCTACATTCATGATGGAGAAGAGGACTTCCTTCAGGACTGCAGGGTTCAGTACATTTGAACCGACACCCCTCTCCTTTCTTGCTATTATGAGCTCTCCGTAGTCTCTCGAGATCAGCGGAAAGAGCCGGAACGAGTGGGAAATGGAAAAGGCCATCCATGAGGGCATCCTGAGATCTCTCTCCAGTGACTTCACCAGCTCTCTGGATCCGCCGCTCATGCCCAGCATGAAGAGAGTTGAGCCTATAATGAGGAGGAACCTGAGGTTCAGGACGGCGAAGGACTGAAAAGCGCCGCTCTTTATTGTGAGGGCTCCGAAGCTCAGTATAACATAGCCTGTGTTGTGGAAGTAGATCCCGTTCAGAGCAGCACCCCACCCGTTCAGCAGAAGTATCGCGAGGACGAGCTTCATTGGAAGAGATTTCCTTCCCAAGGAGAATCCTAAGAGAGCGTTGAGAGAAGCTGGAAGGAGAAGCGATCTCGAAGAGTCGAATACGAATGCCATCGCTGAGACGATGACTGCATAGATGAAGAGGAAGGAGGGCTTCGGCTTTCCCTTCATTATGCAGCACCTGCCACTTCTTCCAGCTCTCGAGCTTTCTCCGAGGGATCCACTTCTTCCAGCTTCCTGTCCTTCAGGGCATATGCTCTGTCGGCTATCTCAGCCAAGACCCTGGGGTCATGCGTGGATATGAGGAAGGAGACCCCCCTCTCCTTCATGGAAGCTATTCTCCTGAAGAGCCCTCGAAGGAGGAACTTGTCTAGCCCAACTGTTGGCTCATCGAAAAGGATGACTGGAGGGTCGTAGCTCCAAGCTATTACAGTGGAGAGCCACCTCCTCTGTCCTAGGCTTAGGGCGTATGGAGACAGATCCTTCATGCCGCTATAGAAGCCCAGCAGCTCTGCTATTTCCTCCTCCCTTTTGCCAGTGGACTTTGAGAGCAGTTTTACCTCTTCTGAAAGCGTGTTCTTGATGAACAGGTATTCGGGAACCTGGGGGACGTAGAAAGGCCTCCTCTTCCCACCGTAAAACTTCAACTCTCCCTCGCACTTTTTATGAAAGCCGGCAATCGACTTCAGGAGCGTGGTTTTTCCTGAACCATTGGGCCCCACTAGGGCAACTGCCTCCCCCTTCCTCACTTCAAGGTCGGCGCTTTCTATCACAGGGCTTCTTTCATCATACCAGCACCTCAGCCCATTCGCTTCAAGCACCTTCTCCGTCGATGCAGCGGGAGCCCTCTTCCTCCCGGCAGCCGGGGAGGAATCCACTCCGAAGGCCTCCAGCTTTTCTATCAGCGAATTAGATAATCGAACGCTCCCGAAGCTTTCGGAGCCACCGTCGCCTCGAAGAACAAGAACTTCGCTCGAGAGATCGAGGAAGTACTTCGCTTTGTGCTCCACAACTATCACCGCCTTTCCGCTCTCGAGCTGTTCTCTGATGAATGACTTCAGCTCCCTTATCCCCCATGGATCAAGTGAAGCAGTAGGCTCATCGAAGAGGAGGACTGGGGGATCGTGAGCCACAGCTGAAGCCAGAGAGAGGCGCCTCTTTTCCCCTCCTGAGAGGTTCTCAACGTGCTCCAGCTTCTTTTCCTTCAGGCCAAAGCGCTCGAGGAGAGATTCTGTCCTGGCTGCGGCTTCGCTCTCTTCGTAGCCGAAGTTTTCCAGCGTGAACATCACTTCGTCGAATGGGGTCGGCATGAGGAGCTGCCTGTCCGGGTCCTGCAGGACGAAGCCGTACAGCCTCCCAGCACTCGAAACGGGATCTTCCGCCTCCAGAATATTCCTATCATTGAAGGTAACTTTTCCCTTCACATATCCTTTTAGCAGGGTTGAGAGGATCCCCGTCATTGCGAAAAGGACCGTCGTCTTTCCCGAACCAGACCGCCCTCCAATCAGAACGAGCTCTCCCTCTTTAGCTGTGAAATTCAAATTCCTCAAGATATCTCTGCCTTCGCCGTATCCAGCAGATTCGATGAGCACTGAAAGCATTCCGGATCCGAGTTATAATCACTTTATAAATGCGTTAATAAATTATCAATAACCGAAGTAACATTAGCTGTCAGAGGAGGATGCAGATCAGCATTGCTGCTCAAAGGTCTAGGCGCACCTCCAAAACAGCTTCATGAAAGCGTCGAATATGGAGAAAGCAATTAAAGGCTTAGAAAGCTTTATAATGCATCGATATATGCTTCTTTGAAAAATCCGGTGAGAATATGAATCTCGGTGAAGTTCTCAATAAAGCAAAAGAGCAGTACAACAGATTCCGCGCGCCAGAAGCAAAGCTGGAAATACTGGAAATCAACGAAGAGAAAAAGGAGGCGCTAATAAAGATAGAAGGGAGCTTCTGCTGGACCTGCGGAGTCGATGATTGGATAGACGACTTCAGGTTCGTTCTCGAGGACCTAAACGTGAAAGCTCAAATTGAAAGCTATAGGATAGATTTGGAGAGAGAAGCGGCTATTGCTAAATTGAGGTTGGATATTCCCAGGAAAGCATCTCAATCATGAAGAAGAACCTCAGGAAGCGGTTCCCAAACCTCTGAGAGATCTCAAGCATTATATATATCAATGTGTCAGAGGATCATTATTACAACAGAAAGCCTCGCCTTTTATGGCTGGGATGGAAAGTTTATGAATTTCTATGAGTATATCGAAGTACCGAGTCGAGCGAGCATGTCGGGCAGTGAGGGATTCCTAACCCTCTCGGTGAGGATGAGGGTTAGCCCCGAGCCCGAAGCAATTGAGTTGCTAAAAAGGTACAGGGATGCTCTCAATTATGCCATAAAATGGGTTGTTGAGAATGCTGTTAAGACTGAGAAAGGGTATAGAGTTCCCTCAATATCGAAGACACATGAAGCTCTTTATGATAAGCTGAAAGCTTATGGGCTCCCATCGAGAATAGCTTTAGATTGTTATAGAGAAGCACATTCAATAGCAAAGTCCTATCTAGGCAACGGTGCTAACGGAAGGATCCCCAAGGTTAAGACATTGAGGATGTGGCTGACTCCAAACCTAAGCTACAGGATAAGGAAATGTTACGTAGAGGTCCTCGGAGGCTATGAATTGAAGGTTATAGGCTGGGATAGGAGGTATGATGCATTTGAGAGCAGAGAAGCGAGGCTTGTTTACAGAAATGATAAAATGTTCTTAATGATAAGTAAGAGAATTCCCATGCCCGAGACAGCCAAGCCTAAAGGAATCATAGCTGTAGATATCAACGAGAAGCACATCTACTATGGAAATAGATTGAATGTCGATAGAGTTGCAACGCCTATCGATAGAGCAGTCCACTACAGGAAGTTAGCTGAAAATCTCCAGAGGAAATACTCCTCAGCAAAGAATAAAGCTTGGCTAAGGAGGAAAGGCATTCTGGGCAGGATAAGGTATTTCCAAAGGGAGTCATGGAGCATCATCGAGGACTGGGCAAAGAAGGCTTCTCTAGAGATTGTTAGAAGAGCTGAGCAGAACAGCTATGCTGTTGCCAGAGAAGACTTGAACGGACTGATAGAATCCTTGAGGAAGCTGCCTAAAGACCACAAGATTAGGATGATGATGCTGTCCTACAGAAGATTGGATTATTGGATAGACTGGCAGGCGCAGAAGCATGGAGTTGGAGCAATCATTGTAGACCCAGCATACACATCTTCTGAATGTCCAATTTGCGGTTCAAGAATGGTTGAATCTGGCTACAGAAAAATGAAGTGCTCAGCATGTGGATTTGAAGCTGATAGAGATGTAGTAGCAGTTTTGAATATTGAAAAGAAAGCCCTAATAGAGATGGGGGGATCTCTGGCCACCCCGACTGCCCCGCAGGTGACAGATGTAGACCCGAACAGATGCGGGGAACCTGCGAGCCCCTGAAGGGAACCTTTGCTCTTCAGGGCGAAGAGGAGGTCAGCAAGGCATCCGCTGAAAGAAAGCTATAAAGAAATAGCTAGAGAGATAGGAATAAAAATTGATTAGGATTGAAGAGGCTCAAGAATGAGCTGTAACAGAGATGACTGCGCTGGCTCCGCTCGGCGCCACTATTTTTATGTTATAAACCTGTCCTGCTTGTACAGATTGTCCATTATTGGAAGTGAGTAAAGCAGAAACCTCCCGCACCTGTCCCGGCTGTAGGGAGACAGACCCTGTCGTTCCAGAGGCAACCAGCGCACCGGTCTGGTTGTAGACATACACGTTGAAGTTTCCATTAATTGCGCTCCCGCCGACATTCCTCACGTATGCAGTAACTGTCGTGGTGCTGAGATCAGCAGCGTCAATTGATATTGCTGATGCCACGTTCCCGCTGTTGTATTGAGTCGCTGAAGAAGAGAGGCTGTTGACCCACACGTACAGGACTGCCGCCGCCGCTATTGCTATCAGTATGAGTAAGAGAGTCGCAACTATCGGGGAAACCCCCCTCTTGAACAGCTTCCTCTTAGCTCCCAACTAAACCACCATACTGACAATTAGAGTTTTACTACTGATTACAAAATAAATGTGATCCTTAAAAAACAGCAAGTTTTAGGAGGAGAAAATAATACGATCCCACTCGTTTTATTCTCACCGGCCTTCTTCCCACCCTAAAGAGGAGAGGCCTTTCCCAATTTTTCGATAAATTTAATTACTTCTAAATGCTAGTAAATACTTGATGCAGCATGGTAGAGAAGCTCTACAAGCTTAGCGAGTTCGCTAATTTGATGGGTGTTGCTCGTATCACGGTTATTAAGTGGATTAAGCAGGGAAAAATCAGAGCAATTAACATCCACGGCAGATGGTACATCCCAGAATCAGAATATGAAAGGCTTGTCAGAGGAGCGTAGAAAGAGAAAGAGCTGGAGGCAGTTGAGCAAGCAAATGAAAGCTGGAGATGGACTTGATAGAGACTTAATTGGAGCCATAAACATCGGGCTCAAATGCCTGAACTCAAATGGGAGGGTTGTGGCGTTGGGCTCGACGGAGCCCCATGGGGTGCGGTTGAAGCTTATGAACCCGCACCAAGGGCTAACCCCGCTCACGGAATTAAAAATGTCTAGAAATACCTAAAAGTATTGTGAGCGGGGAAACGCTTTCGGCTTTAATAGTAAAGTTTATGTTTGAATTAGCTATAAAAAAGGAAATCAGCTCGAAGGGTTGCAAAACGAGCGAAACTCTGGAGCCGTGTTTCATGTTTCCTTGATGATTTTCACTCAAACTCAAAAATGCCCTCCCATTGGAAGCATATTACCTTTATACCTTCAAAATATTATACTCGTTAAATCACCAAATGATCAACAACATGCGAATGTGAAAGGTGTCTTTATGAAGAAGAACTCCATAACTGTGGCCGTTACGGGCGCCAGCGGAGTAGTCTACGGCTTGAGAACTATAGAAGAGCTGCTCTTAAGGAATGTGAAGGTCACTGCTGTCTACACTAGGGGAGCTGAGCAGGTTTCCAAGCACGAGCTCGGCTTCGATATAGGGGAGTGGTTCAAGAAGAAAACGGGGAGCGGAATGCTGGAAGTCTACTACGAAGATCGGCTCGACGCTCCCATCTCGAGCTCAAGCAGCTCCGATGATGCAGTTGTCGTCGCACCCTGCAGCATGAAGACTCTCTCTCAGATAGCTTACGGGATCTCCGAAAACCTCGTTGTAAGAGCTTCCCTCAACGCCCTTCGCCTCAGAAGGCCCCTCGTTCTGGTTCCTCGGGAGACGCCCCTGGGCCGTGTTGAGCTCTTAGCGATGCTGAAGGCTCACGAGGCCGGCGCCGTAATACTCCCGGCGATGCCGGCCTTCTACACAAAACCCAAAACTGTGGAAGACATGGTCAACTTCATAGTTGGGAAGATCCTCGATGTCCTCGGGATAGAGCATGCGCTCTATGAAAGGTGGAAAGGCGTTGATGAGCTGAGCAAGCTCCGAGGCACAGATGAGGAGACTCCACCGAGCTGAAGCGTTTTAACCCCCTGTATCGAATATTATTACCGCCCCGCTGAGAGAGAGCTCCGCGTAGGCCCGAGTTAAGCGGGACTGTGATGCGGAGTGTTGTCAGCGGGGCAAAAGCTGAGCTCTGCAAGCCTAAAGACGAAGGCTGGTGCGCGAATTGAGCGGCAAAGAAGCGCTGGTTTTCAGCAACGTTAGGAAGGCCTTTTCGGGGAGAGTTGCGGTCGACGGCATAAGCTTCCACGTAAAAGAGGGGGAAATAGTCGGTCTCCTGGGGCCCAACGGCTCGGGGAAGACGACCAGTTTGAGGATCGCCGCCGGCCTGCTCAAACCAGATAGCGGCTCTGTTCTGGTTTTTGGGGAGGAAGCTGGCAGCGAAAGGGCGAGGAGGCTTGTCAGCTACCTCCCGGAAGATGTGGGGATTTACGATAGGCTTACCGGATATGAAAACCTCCTCTTCTATGCTATGATATTCTTCGACAGGGAGAGAGCGGAGGAAGTTGCGAAGAGGGGGTCTGAGCTAACCGGCCTCGGCGAGGAGCTGCGCAGGCCAGCAGGAGTCATGAGCAGAGGAATGAAGAGAAGGATAGCTCTTGCCAGAACGTTGATGCTGGGGACCCCCCTAGTCCTCCTCGATGAGCCGACAAGCGGTCTGGATGTCTTCTCTTCTCTTGAGGTCAGAAGGGCAATAAAGGAGCACGCCAAACAGACGGGAGCTTCGGTGCTAATGAGTAGCCATAATATGCTGGAGGTTGAGAGGCTTTGCGACAGGGTAATACTGATCCACAGGGGGAAGATAATCGAGGAGGGGTCCCCCAGAGAGATCGCAGAGAGATATGGAGCAGGGGACCTAGAGGAGGCCTTCGTGAAAGCCCTGGAAAGGAGGTGAAGCATGTGGAGACATATGCAGTTCTCTGGAAGGAAATGAAGGATCTGCTCAGGGACAGGAGAACCCTGATCGCTGTAGTAGTCCTCCCCCTCCTCTCTCTGCCTCTGCTGGGTGCCATCACCCTTGCTATATACAGGACGCAGCCGATAGCCTTCGGGGTGGTGAACCTGGACAACAGCACCATTTCGAAAGAGGCCGAGCAAATGCTGCTCCAGTACATCGAGATGTCAGCGGGATCAAGTGGACAGAAGGCGAGCTTCTACAGCTTCTCATCGCTTCCTGAAGCGCTGAGGAGCCAGAAACTTGACTACGTCATATTAATCCCTGAAAGCTTTGGCTTGAACTTGAGCAATATATCCAGAGCAGCATTTCTTGAAGGCTACAAGAGGGCCGATACTGCCAGAGCAGATGCGGCTGAGAGCATATTCAGCAGCGCTGTCAGCTACCTCTCCTCTTCCTTCTCTCAGCAGAGGGTCGAAGCCCTTTTGAAGTATTCCAACATATCGGCAACTTCTTCTGACATCCTCCAGCCTGTGAGGATCCTGCAGAGCTCATATGTGACGGGGGGAGCTCCGGCGCCTCCGACAGCAGAAGAGCTCACATATACTGCGAGGATGCTGGCCTTCGCCCTGTTTTTCGTCACGACCCCAGCGGTGAGCTACATGGTTGACAGCATAATGGGGGAGAAGGAGAGGAAAACCCTGGAATCGCTCCTTTCCCTCCCCATAAAGAGGAGGTCCCTTCTGGGGGGAAAGATACTGGCCAGCAGTGTAGTGGGAATGATGGCTGGTCTGGCCGACATCATTGGAGTCATCGTGTACTTCTACCTTCTGTCTGAGGCATATGGAGGAGGCGGCTTTTTCATAGACGCTGGCCTCGTGCTTGTTCACAGCCTCGATGTTGCTGCAACGGCCTTCGCCACATGCGCGATAGTTTCCCCCTTCGTAGTTAGCGCGAGGAGCTCTCGAGGAGCTAACGCGACTGCCGCTGCAGTAACGGGGATAGCAATGGTCATATTCTTCCTAGCTCTTCTTGCAGATGTCAGCAGGCTGCCATCATATGCCTACCTTCCGCTTTTGGCCGTACCTTATATGAACAGCGTACTCGTTCTCATGAGCTACGTTCAGGGATCCCTCACTTCTCTGATTTTTCACGCTTCCTTGTTGCTTGGCGAGACTGCCCTCTTCTACATGATAGCGTTCAGGCTCTTCAAGCCGGAGCTCCTGCTCATGCCACCCTCTTTCGAGGAGTGAGCAGATTTTTCAAAAATATTTTCCTCAAAAAAATAGCAAAAACCTTTATAATCCTCGTCTATTGTTAGAAAACTATAATGGCAATATAGCGGTGAATCCGATGCTCAATCTGGAAGCTGTTATGCTGAGCTTAGCCGCAGCAGACACCGTGCCATCGACATCGAACTTAATCAGCTACATATTGCTCTTCCTGATAATAGGGGCATTTTTTGCTGTTTTCAGAGTTATAGTAGCCCCAAGGAAAGGACAGAAAGCCCTGGAAGCACCAGCGCCTTCACCCCCGCAGATCTCGGCAGCTCCTGCACCAGCAGCTCTGATAAGCACAGAGCTGATAGCGGCTGCTGTTGCTGCTGCGCACTCTTATCTCAAGATCAAGAAAATTGCGGCAGCCGCTGCAGCTGCCCACTCTTATCTCAAGATGAAGGGAACCGCATATCCATCCCAGCCTCAGGCACCCAAATTGCTCCAGAGTGCTTGGGTGCTGAGCGAGAGGATGAACCCCTCCTTCGGGGAGGATCCCTACTTTAGGGAAAAGAAAGCTCTCAGATAGCCGAGGTGAAATGCAGGTGAGCGAATACAAAGTTCGGGTTAACAACAAGGAATACTTGGTCAAGATAGTCGGTGATAGAGGAAATGTGATAGACGTCGAGGTGGAAGGAACGAGATTGAGTGTTAGCTTTGAGGAAGCCCCATCCACCACGAGAACTGAAGCCCCTGCCAGAGAAGCTGCAGCACCGGTTCCGCAGATCCAGCAGAAGCCGGAATTGCCAGCTCCCTCAGCAGTTCAAACAGCAGTAGCGCCGCAGCCGGTGCAGGCGCAGCCGGTTCCTCAGCCGTCGGCGGTTGGAGGAGCAGCCGTGACCAGCAAGGTTCCTGGAAAGGTCAAGGAAGTGAAGGTTTCAGAAGGACAGCAGGTGAGCTCAGGCCAGCCCGTCGTCATAATAGAGTCGATGAAGATGGACATCGAGATAAGGGCCAACAAAACCGGCACAGTTAAGGCTGTGTATGTGAAGCCAGGCCAGTTCGTCCAGAAGGATGCACCCCTCATCCTCATTGAGTAGGTAGGAGGAATGACCGCATGAACCTCTGGCTAGTCGCTGCCCTGATCTACCTCGCCCTCTTTGTCATATCAATAACAATAGCATTCATCATAGACACCATTAGGGTCTTCCTGACGAGAATAATGAACAGGAGGAAGAAGTGATGGTAGCCATCGACTTTTCTCAGGCCATCCCCCTTCTCTCCCTCCCAACGGGGGAGCTACTCGTAAGACTATTCCTGATAATAGGAGGAATCCTCGTTATATACGGAGGGATCAAGGAGATACTGGAGCCCCTCATCATGATACCGTTCGGCCTAGGAGTCGCCGCTGCTAATGCTGCCTACTTGGCTCTGAGGATCAATGGAGTTGCGCTGATAAACCCCCATGTCTCGTGGAACCTGACAGGCTATGACTGGATCTCGTACTTCTGGCTGCAACCCATCTACAACTTCACATTCATGACTGGTTTGATAGCAGCCCTCGTATTCATGGGAATAGGAGTGCTGACAGACATATCTTTCCTCCTGGCCAGGCCGTATGTGAGCATGATACTGGCTGCCTTTGCCGAACTGGGAACAGTCTTCACATTCCCCCTTGGCACCTACTTGGGCCTCACCACCAAGCAGGCGGCTTCCGTTGCTCTCATAGGAGGCGCAGATGGCCCGATCGTCCTGTTCTCTTCGATAGCCATGGCGCCGGAGCTGTTCATTCCAATAACAGTAGTTGGGTACCTCTACCTCAGCCTGCTCTACCTCTATCATGAGAGGCTCGCCGAAGTAGTCGTCCCGAAGTCCATGGCTTCGAAGATAATGCCTCCCTCGTCAGTGCAGGTTGGGAGAGCGGAGAAAATAGCGTTCGCTATAATAGTTCCAGTGCTGCTGAGCGCCATATTCCCATCGGCCTCGCCGCTGCTCCTGGCGTTCTTCATCGGAGTCCTGATAAGGGAGGTGGGAAACGAAAGGTATGTCAAGATGCTGGATGAAGTCATACTCAGCGTTTCGACTTTCTTCCTAGCTCTAGTGCTGGGAGTCTCAACTACAGCAGATGTGGTGATGGATCCTGTCGTTGGGAAGATCCTGCTGCTCGGAATCACAGCCCTCTTCCTGTCGAGCCTCGGTGGAATGATCGGAGGAATAATACTGAGCTATTTCAGCAAAGGGAAGCTCAATCCGCTGCTGGGAGTTGCCGCAGTCTCATGCGTTCCCACAACAGCAAAGCTGGCGCAGAAATTGGCGTTTAAGCTGAACTCCGACAACTACATGATAATGGAGCTGATGGGGCCGAACGTCGCTGGAGTCATAACGACAGCGATAGTTGCAGCTCTGTACCTCTCGGCCCTCATGTGATTTTTTAATGAGATTTTATAAAGCAATCTTTTTTAATATTGTTTGAATTAAAAATTAACTAAGGTGTATGAAATGGGCAAAGAAGAACTCTTCAAACTGCTTTCCTCGAAAAGGGAAGAAGCCTTACTGGGAGGAGGAAAGGAGGCAATAGATAAGCAGCACAAAGAGGGGAAGATGACTGCAAGAGAAAGGATCGAATATCTCCTCGACCCCGGAACCTTCACAGAAATCGATATGTTTGTCACGCACAGAGCAACAGGATTCGGCATGGAGAAGAGGTACGGTCTGGGAGACGGAGTTGTGACCGGCTTTGGAAAGATAAATGGAAGGCCGGTCTTCATAGCGGCGCAGGACTTCACGTTCATGGGAGGAAGCCTGGGAGAGAAGCACGCAGAAAAAATAGTGAAGACGATGAAGACGGCGCTGAGCGTGGGGGCCCCCATGATCTTCCTGAACGACAGCGGCGGGGCCAGAATACAGGAAGGAGTGGACAGCCTGAAGGGATACGGCGACATATTCTACATGAACGTGATGTCCAGCGGGGTTATACCGCAGATAGCAGCAATAATGGGGCCTACTGCGGGCGGCGCAGTATACAGCCCAGCACTGATGGACTTCATAATCATGACACAGAGGACGAGCTACATGTTCATCACAGGACCGAGAGTAGTGAAGGCAGCTCTCGGAGAAGAGGTCGACGAGCAGTCTCTCGGAGGAGCAGAAGTCCACTCCACGAAGAGCGGCATAGCCAGCCTTGTTGGGAAGGATGACAGAGATACGCTGGATCTCATAAAGAAGCTGCTGAGCTACATACCTAGCAACAACACCGAAGATCCTCCCTTCGTGAAGACCGAAGATCCCGTTGAGAGAGCTGACCCTGAGCTCGATTCTCTCCTTCCAGACGATCCGGATAAGCCCTATGACGTCAAGGAAGTTATAGAGAGGGTAGTCGACAGAGGAAGCTTCTTCGAGATATTCCCGCACTGGGCCGAAAACGCAGTTATAGGATTCGCGAGGCTCGGAGGGAGGACCGTTGGGATCGTGGCAAACCAGCCAAACCACTTAGCGGGATCTCTTGACATAGACTCAAGCGATAAGATATCCAGGTTCGTTCGCTTCCTCGATTCCTTCAACATCCCAATAATAACCTTCGTCGACGTCCCTGGATTCATGCCTGGCACTTCCCAGGAGCACGGAGGCATAATAAGGCACGGAGCCAAAATTCTGTTCGCTTATAGTGAAGCTACAGTTCCAAAGCTGACAGTAATAATGAGGAAGGCATATGGAGGAGCATACATAGCAATGAGCAGCAGGCATCTCGGGGCAGATTATGTTGTCGCCTGGCCAACAGCAGAGATAGCTGTCATGGGCCCCTCGGGAGCTGTCGAGATCCTGTACAGAAAGGAGATCTCTTCCATTGAGAATCCGGAAGAGAGAAAGAAGTTCATTGAGAAGATAACGCAGGAATACAAGGAAAAGCTGGCGACTCCGTACATGGCTGCCGCCAGGGGCTACATAGACGATGTGATTCTGCCGAGCGAGACCAGGCTCAAGCTCTACAGGGCGCTCGAAGTTCTCTCAACGAAGAGAGAAGTCAGGGTCAGGATACCTCCGAAGAAGCATGCGAACATGCCCGTCTAACATTTGAAGCTTCTCGGAATTATTCAAAATTTTTTAATTAAAGTTTTTATATTTCCGAAAATTATTAAATAAATGGGCATCAACCATGGATTATAGGCAGCTCCATTCAGATACGGTTGAGCTTCTCAGGCCGAAGGGTGATCCCGTAGGGTTCAAGCTGTATGAAGAGAGGGCGAAGCTGCCATATATGAAGGAGAAGCTGGCCCTATGTCAAGTCATCAAGCTCGCCTCGATCTACGGTAGAGTTTTGGGTGTGGATGGAGATAATGTAGATAGCTGCGTCGTCGGCAGCTACATTCTCGGATTCAGAATGCCCCCAGAGGACTTGATGAAGAGGTGGATCGAAGGTTGGGCCTATTCAAAGGAGCTTTTCGAGAAGCTGGTTACTGGGATAAGATCGCTGGAACTGGAAAAATATAAATCAGCAATATTCGCACCACTGAAGAACTTCTCCATAACCGGAGAGGATCCAGACGGAATCATATTGATAGTAAATTCGGCTCAAGCATATCTCCTACTGGTGAGCTATTTCGACGCTGTTGGGAAGAAGCCATCCTCCGATTTCAACGGTCATGCTGCCTGCGAAGTTGTCGCTACAGCGAAGCAGGGGAAGACCCCCTGGCTAACCATTCCATGCGGAGGAGCCAGAGCAATAGCTGAGGCGCAGGATGACGAGCTCTGGATCGGAATGAAGCCAGAGGAGCTCTCATTAGCGCTGAAAAGGATGAAGGATGTGGGCTTCCGCTATCCTCCACCCATACCTCAGATGCTCCTCTCTCCTCTGGTCAAAGGGCACCCCCTCACATCTCTGATAGCTAGGAAAGTCGAGTGAGACGCAGTCGAAGGCAAGAGAGCAGTCGCAGAGGATGGCAGCAGGAAAAGACCAAACCTTTTTTCAAAAAATTCAAATCATCTTTTTAGTAAAAAGATCAGTGCACTCATTTCAATTTGCTCTCTGCGGCTTCCACAACCTCTTTGGCTTCCTTCAGCACCCTTATCCCATCAGCTTCATTAAGCGAGCAGCTTGCGCAGAAAATCACATCCGGTTTAGCATCCTCACTTGCAATGGAGATGGCATCTTCGTCTCCCTGGGCAACATATATCTTCAAGATGTCCCCTCTTCTCGCTATAAGGCTGTGAAACCCTTCGATAAGCACTACTCCACATTCAGGAAGAAAAGTCTTCAGAGCATTCAGAGCTAGATCCAGGCTCTCCTCTTCGGTCTTCATCCTCAAAAACAAGGCATCAGGCGACACCCCGATCACAACCCTTGCCCCCGATCTTGTCATCCTCTGAGTATCGCTCCCCTCTCTGTCGAAAGGCTCCCCTCTGTGGTGAACGTGCTTTATGTATGCTACGCAGTGCTTCTCTGAAAGGATTTTTGCCAGGTCCTCTGCCAGCTTGGTCTTTCCCGACTTCTTCTTCCCCGTTATTGCGATGAGCATCAAAGCTACTCATCCCCCCACAATCCAAGAGATAGAGGAAGAGCTTCTGCTGGGGAGAACAGGCTCACCTCTGCAAACTCGTTCTCCATAAGAGAGCGACCAGGATCGAGCAGGATGAATCCATTGGCCTTTGTGAGGGAGGTCAGGAAGGGCGATCCGCCGTACTCTCTGCTCACAGGGTAAGCTACGAATTCTCCCCTTTCCCTCCTCAAGAGGACTGTCCTGAAGGCTGTTAGGCCGGGCCTGCCATCTATTCTCCCCTTTAGCCTGGCTTTCAGCTTCAGATAGGGATCCTCTCTTCCGTAGAACGATTTGCTCAAAGCTGGGATAACTATCAGGAGCAGCGAAGCCATAGCTGAGCCGACATGGGCTGGAACAATGAAAACAGGCTTACCATTCACAACAGCCATGCCGCTGACCTTCCCCGGAGATACAGTGACTCCATGGAAAACGACTTTCCCCACCTCGCTAACCACCTTGGGAACGATGTCGCCCTCTCCTATGGAGGCTCTTCCCACAACAGCGATGGAGTCGAAGGATTCTGCGGCGCCGAACAGAACTTCCTTCAGCACAGAAGCATCCTCAGGAAATATGCCGAGGTGAGAGGCTTCAAATCCGAAAGAGCTGAGGAGGAGAGAGGCCATTCTGGAGAAGCTTTCTGGATAGGGAAAGCCTTCAGCCTTCTTCCTGCGGACTTCCTCTCCAACATGGACTACAGCAACTCTCGGCTTCTCGTATACCTTAACGGTACGGAAGCCTAAGTCCATGGCGAGGGCAACATCCTGCGGCCTAAGAACCGTTCCCCTCCTGAGGGCAACATCACCCTTCCTCAGATCGCTCCCTCTCCGTATGACGTTTTCTCCCTCTCTCACGGGAGCCCTCACTGCAACTTCTTCTCCCCGGACGCTGCAGATCTCCGCCCTCGCAACGCAGTCGGCACCATCCGGAATGGGCTCTCCCGCCCCCACGGGCTTTGCAGCGCCCCTCTCTACATAGCCCTTCAGCGATACTTTCAATACAGCAGGTCGGTTTGGAGCTGCTGAGGCAACGTCGTTGCTCCTCAAGGCGAAACCATCATAGAAGCTCCTATCCTCGGGAGGGATGTCAACCGGAGAAATTATGTCCTCCGCTAGAACGCATCCCAGAGAGTTTTCCAACTCAATGTAGCGAACTCTCGGAGGAATGTAAAAGCTGCTCTTTGCCAGCTCTCTGGCTTCTTTTAGGGAAACTGGTTTTAGAAACGTTCCGTGCTCAACCATTCCTCTCATCTCATCACAAGCTCTTTCCCGGGATCTTTGGAGCAGAGGCATTGCTTTAAAGTTTTCTTCGGGGAAGAAAAATATATTTATATCTTTAAAAAAGTTATAAACAGAAATAAGTGTTATTTACAATAAAATGAAAATAATGACAAATCGGGTGAAAAGATGGTCGAAGAAAAGCAGTTCAAAGTCAGGCTGACCAGGAGGGACTTCCTGAAGACTGCAGCCTTCACTGCTCTCGCCCTGTCTATCCCAGCCGAGGGATTAAAGCTGATTGAGAGCCTTTCAGAGAGCGTTGCTAAGGCTGAAGCCGCCCCCAAGAGCGCTCAAAATCTACCTACATATATAGCCACTTCGTGCGGCATGTGCGGGGGTGCCTGCGGAATAAAAGTAGGGATCCTCGATGGGAAGCCGGTAGGAGCTGTTCCCATAGATGGTCACCCGCAGCCGGGTCTCTGCGGAAGGGCAGCAATGCTGCCGTGGCTCTACGACGACCCTCTCAGGCTGAAGAAGCCGATGAAGAGGACTGGAAACAGAGGAGACGGGATTTTCCAGGAGGTATCGTGGGAGCAGGCATTGGACGAAATAGCCTCAAAGCTTAAGGACATAGTTTCCAAATACGGTTACAAATCGGTCGCTATAACCTACCATGACTGCTGGAGCTACTACATCCCCCTCTTCAGCTACCTGTTGGGCACCCCAAACGTCATATCTCATGTGAGCACCTGCCACCTCGCTGGAAGCGCGGCCAGATCTCATATCCTCGGAGCTGCAGGCCCAAACCTCGTTGATCCTGATTATGAGAACGCGAGCTACCTCCTCCTTATAGGAAGGTCGCTGAGCACTGGAATAATGGGCCAAGTTCACAGAGCCCGCACAAACTCTAAGCTCAGGATCGTAGTCGTCGATCCCAGGATGCCGGAGCTGTCTTTCGGAAATGCGGAGTGGATCCCCATCTTACCAGGAACAGATCCCGCCTTCGTCTTATCCCTCATCAACGTCATAATCGAGGAGGGACTTTACGATTCCACCTTCCTGAAGAAGTACACCAATGCCTCGTTCCTCATCAAGGAGAACGGAGCTCCTCTCACCGAAGCCGACATTAAGCCTGGAGGCAGCCAAACGGCATATATGGTCTACGATGCATCCACGTCATCAATAGTCCCGTACAATGCAGCATCTCAGCCCGACCTGAACTATCAGGGAACCGTTACCCTCGCAGACGGTTCAACAGCTAACGTGAAAACGGCATTCCTCCTGCTGAGGGAAAGAGCCTCCCAGTATTCTCCCAGCGCGGCCTCAAAGATAACTGGAGTCGATGAGGACACGATAAGGAGAATAGCAAAGGAGTTCGCCCTTTACCACGGTGTTGCCGACGACACATGGTGGGCAGCGAAGAACGGGAACGAATATGACGCCGTCAGGGGGATCCTGATCCTCAACGCTCTCGTTGGGAACATAGATGCTATTGGTGGGTTAGTGTTCCAAGAAGCAGCAGGAGTTCCAAGCGTAGTGACGCTCGTGACATCCGGGGGGAAGACCTATGCCAAAACAGTCTACGGAGCTTCCATGCCCCAGGAGATGTTTGCAGACGCTACGCAGAAGAGGGTTGACCAGCTGAAGTACAAGCTCACCCTCGGAACATTCGATGCAGTTCTTGATGCTATCCTCAAAGACGACCCATATCCCATAAGGGCTCTGTTCGTGATAGGTACGACTCCCATGCTGAGGGACATGGACGTCTCGAAGGTGATACAGGCCTACAACAAGCTCGATCTGCTCGTTTTCGTAAACATACTATATCAGGACGATGCCGACTATGCAGACTACATCCTTCCCGACACCACATTTCTGGAGAGAGACGAGATCTTCGCCACTAAATGGACTTCGCACGCTGTTCTGCAGATGACCAAGAAGGCCGTCGAGCCCCCAGAAGACAGCGATCCCAGGGAAGCCGTTTGGGCAATGTTTGAAATAGCCAGGAGGGCTTTTCCAGAGAGGGCATATGCCCTCGGATGGAAGGACGACTACGCGGACTACTCCAAGTTTGAGTCTCAGTTCGTTCCAGCGGTGCTGAACAGCATAATAGCGAGCATTTCCAACAAGTGGGGCGTGAGCAAGGACAAGATCACGGAGGAGCTTGAGACCAACGGATACTACATACTGAAGAAGAAGAGCTACTACTCCAGGCCGTACAAGACACAGCTGGGAACACCCAGCGGAAAAGTCGAGATATACTCGCTGGCAGCTTTGGGAGCTGGGCTGGATCCCCTTCCCAAATACACGCCTCCTGCATATACGCTTCCGAATGCTCCTGACGAGTTCTACCTTGTAAACAGCAAGAGCCCCACAGCGAGCCTCACCGCCACAATATTGGAGCCGGCGAAGTTCGTCGAAGACAGGAAGGTTTGGATGAATCCTAAGGATGCAGAGAGGCTGGGGATAAGCGACGGCGATGCCATACAGCTTGAGAGCCTAGATCTCCCCGGTGCAAAGGCCGTTGCCGAAGTAAAAGTCACAAGCAGGGTCAGGGAAGGGGTTCTTTACGTGAGGGCCCAGACGGGCGGAAGGAGGGCGAAGAGGCTGCTTGCTGCGAAGCACTTCTCAACTGAGGGAGTGAATCCAGAATTCCTCGCGAAGGTCTCTCTTCATCCGGTCATAGGCTACGGTGCTACCAACTGCTCAGTCAGGATAAAGAAGCTGTGAGGTGTCGCTCATGACGAGATACGCATTCCTATATGATGAATCCAAATGCATCGGATGTCTAGCATGCGTTGTAGCCTGCGCTTCCAACAACTACCCGGACCTCATGGAAGATCCGAACCCGAACATATTCTGGGGAACCCTAGCGACAAATATACGAATAGTGACTAAGGAAAGAGGCAGGCCTGAGCTCCTTCTCCTGTCCTGCCAGCACTGCGAGAGGCCTCCGTGTGTGGAGGTCTGTCCAACTGGAGCTTCACATGTGGACAGAAGCACAGGCCTCGTCGAAATTGACTATGATAAATGCATAGGATGCAGAGCATGCATAACTGCCTGCCCCTACAATGCAAGGTGGCCTCATCCTGTGAAGATGATGCCGATGAAGTGCATGGGAGATGCATGCAAAGCGAGGGTCGCGAAGGGAGAGCTGCCTTTCTGCGTGGAAGTCTGCCCCGCTGAGGCCAGGGCTTTCGGAGACCTCGACGATCCCAACAGCGAGATAAACAAGAGGATCTCCTCTGCTAAGACCACCAGAATAAAGGAGTACATGGGGACGGATCCTAAGTTTTATGTCGTGAGGGGGTGAGGCAGAGTGAAGAGAACTCTTTCGCTCGTATTGAGCCTGGTATTGCTCGTCGTTGGAATTGCCTTGGGAATAGTGGGATTTGGAAGGAAGGAAGTGGGGGAAATAGCTTGGGGCTTACTGGTTCCCGGGTACATGTTCTTCGCAATGACAGCCGCAGGTGCAGCAGTTGTCACTCTCTCTCCCTCGCTGTTTGGATATGAAGGAAAAGACGGAGAGCTGAGGAGCCTGAGGAAGCTGGCCCTATGGTTTGCAGCCGGGACCCTCCTGCCTTCGTGGTTCATCATACTGCTCGATCTTTCAAAGCCCTACGGGTTCGTCGATATATTTGCGGGCTTCAATCCTGAATCGAGGATCGCGTGGATGGCTGTGCTCTATGCCACGACTTTCATAGTCCTTCTAGCGGAGCTGATCTATGCAATAGTGAAGGAGAGCGGGGAAGGGGCTTCCGCAAAGACGATGGGAGCACTTGTGCTGACGATCATTGGAACAGTTGTCGAGCTGATGCTCGTCTCCAACCTGTCTCAAGTCTTCGGAGTTGTTCAGACATACCCGGCATGGAACGGCTCGTACTTGGTAGCTCTCTTCATAGCGTGCTCTTTCATTCTGGGAGCTTCCGGCATGGGGATATTCGCTTCAATAGCGATGAAAGAGAGAGAAAGAGAGGCAAAATTCATTTCGTCATACTACGGCAGGATGATTGCAGCTGCTTCACTTGTTCTGGCATTCCTGCTGTTCTGGGCATTCCTCTCGGCGTACTTCAACCCGGAGTCCTGGGCTTCATTTAACAGGATGCTGCGTGGACCCTATGCTCCGATCTTCTGGACGGCGGTTGTTGCTGGTCTGGTGATATCGCCGGTGCTCTCTGGGATGGCAGCATCGAAAAGATCAGTATCATCTCTTGTAGCATCATCCGTCCTCTCCATACTCTCAGGCTTCGCTTTGCTCTACCTGATCGTCGTTGTCCCGCAGACAGTGTATTTCGAAGTTGTGCCTGGAGTCGTGAGGGAGGTTGCTTACGCACCGGGGGCAGCTGAAGTGCTAATCGGCCTGGGAGGCGCCCTAATCTGGATAGCTATGATCTGGCTGGGCAAGCTGCTGTTGCCCCTCCTTCCAGAGGAGAAGGCCGAGAAGCTCTTCATTTTCAAGTGATTTTTTTAAAAAATTCACGCTTTTTTCAAAATGCTTTCAGCAGAGAATATGTGTAATTGTTTTAGCAATGCATTCAGCTTCTAAGGAAGCAGGAGCCTGAGGACGGCAACAATTCCCACAAATGCTATTGAAATGATGATTACTGCGGTCGGCGATATGGAAAACTTCGTATCGGTGTCTTCATAGAAGCTGATCAGCCCTGCCGCAGACATGAGGCCGCTCGGCTTCTTCTTCCTCTCCTTGGATTTGGAGGACATGGCCCATCCTTAATCTACGGTTCCTCGCGGGGCATAATAAACATTTTTAAGCGAGCGGTGTAGTGAAATCATATTTGGAAGAAAAGAGAAATCTGGATGATAAATTTTGAAAATTTTTTAAAAATGAAGTGAAAAAATTTATATCTAACTCATCAAGAAATCAAATAGAAAAACACTTTTCATGGGTGAATTCTTTGAGAGGGGAGAGAGGAATCTCTAGCTCGGCAGTCGCAGTAGCAGTTGTAGTCATTCTCATAGTAGCTGTTGCCGGAGTCTATCTTGCAACGAGGGGAGGCGGAGCCCCCTCAACAACTACTTCTACGACCTCACCAGCTGCAACAACCACAACTCAGACAACCTCCACCACAACAACTTCAGCGGCGCCTCAAGGAACCCTTGTTGTTGCCATGGGAACAGATGCTTCAACTCTTGATCCCCAGGATGCAACAGACAACCCCTCAGAGATGGTGAACAGGATAATATATGAAGGCTTGGTCGAATTCGACCAGAACCTCAACATCAAGCCTATGCTCGCCGAGAGCTGGGAAATTAAGGACAACGGGACAACCTACATTTTCCACTTGAGAAAGGGAGTCTACTTCCAAGATGGAACTCCCTTCGATGCATATGCGGTTAAGGTAAACTTCGACAGGGTCCTGAACACATCTCTGAAGCTCCAGAGGACCAGCCTCTATGCTCCCATAATTCAGTCCGTGGAAATCATAGATAACTACACGGTTGCGTTTCACTTGAAGATGCCTTTCGGAGCGTTTCTGAATGATTTAGCTCATGGAGCGGGACTTATAATTTCCCCCACTCTGATAAACTCAGGCAAAGATGTGAAGACAAACCCCGTAGGCACCGGCCCCTACATGCTGCAGGAGTGGGTTAAGGGAGATCACATAACCCTCGTTGCGAACCCGAATTACTGGAACAAAACCGCAGCGCCGCACTTCCAGAAGATAATAATCAAAGTTGTAGCCGATGACAAGGCCAGAGAAAATCTGCTCAAGACTGGAGACGTGGATCTCGTCCTCAGGATACCTCCGGTTGACGTTGCATCTCTGAACGGAACAGGCAACATTGTAACAAGGGCCTACCCAACTTCAAGGGTGATATACATAGCGATGAACCTGATGAACCCGAAGTTCCAGGACGTCAGAGTGAGGCAGGCATTCAACTATGCTGTAGATAAGGAAGCCATAATTAGCTCAATACTGAACGGGCTCGGCAAGCCGGCTACATCTCCGCTGGCATCGAGCACATACGGCTACTGCAATGCCGGGTACTACAGCTACAACGTTACCAAGGCTAAGGAGCTTCTCAAGGAGGCTGGGTGGTGGGATAGGGACGGTGACGGATATGTTGAGAATGCCAACGGTCAGAAGCTCGAGGTGAACCTGTGGACTCCGCAGGGGAGATATGTGGGAGACTATCAGATGGCTCAGGCCGTGCAGAGCTACCTGAGCGCCATCGGAGTCAAGGTGAACCTGCAGGTTTGGGAGTGGACGTCTTACCTGAATGAAGTGAGGAAGCCGTACAATCAGTCTCAGAACAAGGAGCTCTTCCTCATGGGGTGGGCTCCCTCGACTGGAGAAGGAGACTGGGTGCTGAGGCCCCTGCTCGCATCCTGGATGTGGGCCCCGGCGGGAAGCAACTACGGCTACTACAACAACTCACAGGTGGACGCTCTCATACAGAAGCAGATGGTGACCCTCGGACAGGAGAGGCTCGATGCCATGTGCCAAGCACAGAAGATAATATTCAACGATGCGCCGTGGATATTCCTCGTGGAGATGTATGATACTCTTGGAATGAAAAGCAACGTCAAGGGAGTGGTCTACCTGCCGATAGAGATAGTCCTGCTCAAGTATGCCTACAGCGCTTGAAGAGCTGGTGATGCGCTATAGCGGCTCCGCTCTGGAGCTATATACTAAAACGTTTTTTGCTCCTGATCCCCACACTTCTGGGAGCTTCCATCATAATATTCCTAATGATACACATGCTTCCTGGGGATCCCGCACAGATACTGGCGGGACCCGAAGCCACGCTTCAGGACATTCAGAACATGAGGGTGAGGCTGGGGCTTGACAAGCCCCTTCCAGTGCAGTACTTCATGTTCATGGAGAGGCTCCTCACTTGGAACCTGGGGAACAGCTTAGTTTCGGGCTTTCCCATCACCACCCTCATAGTTCCCAGATTCCTCAACACGCTTAAACTGGCTACTCTTTCCATTGTTATATCTCTCGCGCTGGGTATAGTCCTAGGCATAGCTGCAGCTCTGAAGAGAAACACGTTTGCTGACAGGCTGGTCATGATATTCGCTCTCTTGGGAGTCTCGATGCCCGTCTTCCTCTTGGCTGTCCTCCTCATAGTGATCTTCTCGATAAAGCTGCAGCTTTTCCCTGCTACCGTCATAGGTTCATCCCCTTCCCTAAGACACCTGGTGCTCCCTTCTCTGACACTGGGATTGATAGGAGCGGCCCCCATCGCGAGGATGACCAGGTCAAGCATGATCGAAGCCTTGAGCCAGGAATATATAAAGACGAGCGAGGCCTTCGGCTTTTCCAGAAGGAAGATCGTGTTCGTTCATGCTCTGAGAAACGCTCTCATACCGGTCGTCACTGTTGCTGGACTCAACTTCGGCTATCTGCTCGCCGGCGCTGTGATAACCGAAACCGTCTTCGCATATCCCGGACTGGGAAGGCTCATCGTTGACTCGATATTCGCAAGGGACTACCCAGTCGTCCAGTTCGGCCTCATGATGATAGTTGCTTTATTCGCAATAGTGAACACGGCTGTGGACGTTCTATACGCTCTCATAAACCCGAGGGTGAGGCTTGAGTGAGAATAAATGCGGACAGCATAATCACTCCGCAGAGGAGAATGCTCCTCAGAAAGATGATGAGGAACAAAAACGTTGTAATTGGCGGTTCCCTAGTTTTGGTGTTCATCGTCATTGCCATATCAGCCCCCCTCCTCTCTCCCTACAGCCCGACATCCAGCAATTTAGCCGAAGCACTGAAGCCGCCGTCCTGGAATCACATATTCGGGACTGATTATTTGGGAAGAGACATACTCAGCAGGGTCCTCTGGGGTGCAAGGATCTCCCTCACAGTGGCCGTTGCAGGGATTGCCATCTCGCTGGTCTTCGGAGCAATCATCGGAGGATTTTCCGGGTACCTGGGCGGCGCAATTGACGATGCCGTAATGGGGGCAGTGAACATACTCCTCGCTTTTCCCGATATCCTTCTGGCGCTCTTCGTCTCAGCAGTGACGGGCCCCGGTCTCAACAACGTCATACTCGCAATAGGGGTCTACAACTTTCCCCAATTTGCCAGGATAGCCAGGGGAGCAGTGATCTCCGTGAAGTCCCTGGACTTCGTTGAGGCTGCCAGAGCTGCTGGAGAGAGCAGGTCATCCATTTTCTTCAGATACATCCTCCCAAACAGCCTTTCTCCCATCGTAGTCCATGCAACGTTGAGGACAGCAGCTTCGATACTGACTGCAGCTGGGCTGAGCTTTCTCGGTTTGGGGGTCCAGCCCCCAACTCCGGAGTGGGGAGCAATGATAAGCGAGGCCCTCTACTACTTGGACGCAGCCCCATACATGTGGGTGTTTCCGGGAGTATTCCTCGTGCTCACAGTTCTTGGCTTCAACCTCCTTGGAGATGGTCTCAACGATGTACTCAATCCAAGAATCAAGGACTGAAGAGATCTTGAAGATAAAGGATCTCAAGATATTCTACAGAGGAGATCTCGGCCTCGTCAGGGCCGTGGACGGCGTAACGCTGAAACTCGAGAGAGGATCATCCCTTGCTGTTGTCGGGGAGAGTGGCTCGGGAAAGACCACGCTTGGGCATGCTATAATGGGGCTTCTGCCTCACAACGCAGTAGTAGCAGGAGGGGAGATTCTGTTCAAAGGGAGCAACTTGCTCGCAATGAAGAGAGAGGAGCTGAGGAAGCTCAGAGGAGATAGGATTTCCATGATATTTCAAGAGCCTTCAGCAGCTCTCAATCCCGTTTTCAAGGTAGGCTCCTTTCTCAGGGATGTTTTGAAGAGGGGGAGAGGAAGAGGAATGAGCGATGAAGAGACCGAGAGGGAGGCTGTATCTCTGCTCAGGAAGGTGAGGATCCCCTCACCAGAGGAAGTGATGAAGAGGTACCCGCACGAACTGAGCGGGGGAATGAAGCAGAGGGTTCTCATAGCAGCTTCTATAGCCAACAACCCAGACCTCATAATAGCCGATGAGCCTACCAGCGCCCTCGACGTAAGCGTGCAGGCCCAAATACTCAGGCTTCTTCAGGAGCTCAGGATCAAGATGAATCTCTCCATAATATTCATAACTCACAACCTCGGCGTGGCAGCCCAGGTTTCCGATGCCGTAGCTGTCATGTATGCAGGCAAGATAATGGAAATAGCTCCGACGACCAAGATCTTCCAGAACCCAAAGCATCCCTACACCGTTATGCTCATGAAAACAGTGCCGACCATAAGGAGAGAGATAAAGAAGGAGGGTCTGGCAGCGATTCCAGGATCGCTTCCTGATTTATCTTCCCCTCCTCCAGGCTGCAGGTTCCACCCGAGGTGCCCCATGGCCATGGAAGTGTGCCGCAGGGAGGAGCCTGAAATGGTGGAGGTCGAGGACAACCACTTCGTTGCCTGCCACCTCTACTCGAGAGCGGGGTGAAAGAGGATGAGCGAGCCCATTCTCTGTGCGGAGAAGCTCGAGGTCCATTTCTCGAGGTCGGGTTTTCTGAGAAAATCCCCCCCTGTCAGAGCAGTGGATGGGGTCAGCATAAGCGTGGGAGAGAATGAAGTCCTGGGAATAGTTGGGGAAAGCGGCTCAGGAAAGACCACCTTTGGAAAAGCTTCCATAAAGCTCCTAGAGCCGACCGGCGGGAAGCTCTACTTCATGGGGAGAGATATAACGAAGGCAAAGGAAGGGGAGGTGAGGAAGCTGAGGAAGCACATGCAGATAGTTCATCAAGACCCGTATTCCAGCCTGAATCCCCGCATGAGGATAATCGATATAATAGGAAGATCCCTCGAGATTCACGGTCTTGTGAAAGGCGAAAAGGAGAAGAGGGAGGCAGTAACAGAGCTTCTGAAGAAGGTCGGATTGAGCGAAGCCCTTTTATTCAGATATCCCCACGAACTCAGCGGAGGGCAGAGGCAGAGAGTCTCCGTTGCAAGGGCAATAGCACCCCGACCCAAGCTGATCGTTCTCGATGAGCCTACCAGCGCACTCGACGTAAGCGTGCAGGCGCAGCTTCTCAATCTCCTCAAGGATCTGAGAAGTCAGTTCGGCGCCTCCTACATATTCATAAGCCACGACCTCTCCGTCGTTTACTACATGAGCGACAGGATAGCTGTGATGTACGCCGGCAAGATAGTCGAATTGGGCCCTGCTGATGAGGTCTTCTTCAATCCCCTCCATCCCTACACGAAGCTCCTCCTGAGCAGCATACCCCATCCAGATCCAAACAGGAAGATTGAAGTAACGATAGAGGGGGAGCCTCCTAATCCTGCTTCCCCTCCTCCAGGCTGCAGGTTCCACCCGAGGTGCCCCATGGCCATGGAAGTGTGCCGCAGGGAGGAGCCTGAAATGGTGGAGGTCGAGGACAACCACTTCGTTGCCTGCCACCTCTACTCGAGAGCGGGGTGAAAGAGGATGAGCGAGCCCATCATAGTGAGAGGGGGCAAAGTCTACGCCCCAGAACCAATGGGAAGGCAAGACATACTGTCTCTGGCCGGCAAGATCGTGCTCATAAAGCAGAACATAGATGAAAAAGAGGTGGAGGAAGTGCTGGGACAGCCCAAGATAGTGAGCGCCGAGGATTGCTTCGTCGTCCCTGGCCTGATAGATCAGCATGTTCACTTCAACGGTGCGGGGGGTGAGGGAGGGCCCATATTCAGGACTCCCCCTCTGAGAGCTGAAGACCTGCTGAGATCGGGGATAACTACAGCCGTGGGACTGCTTGGAACGGACGGAATAACGAGGTCGCTGAGGGATCTCCTGATGAAGGCTAGGCAGCTGAGCATGGAAGGAGTAACAGCATACATCTATACAGGCTCCTACCAGATACCTTCTCCTACCATCACAGGTTCAGTCGCATCCGACATCATCCTCATAAACGAGGTCGTTGGAGTCAAAATCGCGCTTTCCGATCACAGGTCAAGCCACCCGGACAAGAGGGAGCTCCTCAGGGTTGCCAGCGAGGCCAGGATTGGAGGGATGCTGAGCGGAAAGGCAGGGATAGTGCACATCCATATGGGTGAAGAGAAAGAGGGATTCAGGCCGATTTTGGAGATCGTCGAAGAGACGGACATACCTATAGCGCAGTTTGCTCCAACACATGTGAACAGAAGCCGCGCCGTCTTAGAGAACTCGGTCGAGTTTGGAAGGCTCGGCGGCTACCTGGATGTGACCACTGGGGTCTCCAGGAAGAGCGGCTTCAGCAGGTCGGTCAAGCCTTCCGAGGCAGTGAAGTACCTTCTGAAGAGCGGCGTCCCGATGCAGAGGATAACGATGAGCAGCGATGGCAATGGGAGCATGCCTGAATTCAGCGAGGACGGGAAGCTCCTGAGAGTTCTCGTCTCCCCAGTGAGCTCTCTTCTGGACGAAGTGAGAGACCTCGTGCTCTTGGAGGGGATGAAGCTGGAGGAGGCTCTGCTGCCTGCTA
Source organism: Fervidicoccus sp. SLHALR4 (assembly GCF_058692745.1). Lineage (NCBI taxonomy): Archaea > Thermoproteati > Thermoproteota > Thermoprotei > Fervidicoccales > Fervidicoccaceae > Fervidicoccus > Fervidicoccus sp. SLHALR4. The sequence continues at coordinate 595,217 of NZ_CP182483.1, forward strand.
CAAAGAACGTAGCAGATCATCTGCTCCTTCAAGGAAAGGGGAGGATTCAGAGGGGAGCCGATGCCGACATGCTTCTTCTGGAAGAGAGCTCCCTCTCGCTCCGAGCAGTCATTTCCCGGGGAAGCTTAGCTTTTTCGCTTTAGAAAGGCGGAAAAAAGCTCTACCTCTCTTCTTCGTCTGATAGAGAGACGCTGATTAGCCTCTGAGTCCCCCTTATCTCCTCGATTATCCTAGCAACAGCCTCCGGGACAAGATTCCTCCACTCCTGTCCTCTCAGCATCCTCTCCCTTATCCTCTTCCCGCTGTAGTCGCTTCTATTGAAATTGGGGGGAACCAGAACACTGTAGCCCCTCTCTTTGAACAGCCTCACGACGAGAGGGTTCCGCGAAGCAACGCCGTCGAAGGGCGGTAGCAGGGATTCCAGATAGGCAACCCACACGCTGTTGAACTCTATATCTTGGACAGGAACTATCATTATTCGTTCCCTGCTTATCCCTTCATCCTTCAGAGACTCCATGAACATTAGGGCTCTCTCCCCTGCCGTGAACGGGTTTTCAACGGTGTGGCTCTTCTGGGCACTGCCTATTGCGACTATTATCTCATCGGCCCTCTCCAGCAGCCACTTTATTACCTCCAAATGACCTCTGTGAACAGGCTGAAATCTTCCCGGGAAAACTACCCTTTTAGCCGCCTTTACTGCTTCAGACACACTTCATCCCCCACTTTTATCCCGTACGTGCTGGCTAGATCTCCCATATTCGCCGAGATCTCCAGGAAGCCAGAGCTGTTCTTGTAGAGTGCTATGGCGCTTCTTGGAACGAGAGAGAACGAGGCTGCAGGAACAGCATATCCTATCTCCTTGCCTTCCAGAAGCAACCTGAGCTTCCCCATTTCCATCAGCGCTTTCGCTTCGCTTCCCTTCGAGGAGAGGACGACATCTCCGAAAACATCAATGTAGATAACTCTGTAGCATGCTCCTCCCTCGATAATTCTGGAGTACTCCAGCTTCAGCTGTCTGAGGGAGGAAGCATCTGTCCTGCGAGAGATGGTGAGGGGATCCTCTCCAAGAGAGATCCTCGCAGCTGCTGGTGCAAACAGATCCCTCCCATGAAAGGTGGGAGAGACCTCCCAGAGAGCAGCTTTCTCTTCTTCCAGAACATAGGCTTCACTAATGCTCGCATTCTCTTCGATGACCGGCCACAGGATCCCGTTGTCCGGCCCCACGAAGTACCTCTTCCCGACCTTTACTATGAGTCCTCTCCTTCCGCTCCCCACGCCAGGATCAACGACCGCGACGAAAATCGCATCCTCGGGATACCATTTATACGATGTATAGAGAACGTACGCACCGCATGTTATGCAGAACCTCTCTATACCGTGGGTCAAATCTTCCACAACTGCATCGGGGTTCACTTTCCTCGCAGCAGCTCTCATCAAAGAGGCATAGGGATCCCTCGTTCCGAAGTCCGTGAGAAGCACCAGCATCCTCATGAGCTCTCCATCTCCATCAAAAAATCATTATTGCTTGGTTAAAAGGTTGACTCGAGCGGAGCTAATGCAAAGAAAGCTTTTCTCTCAGGATACGGTCAAATATAATCCTCATCCTGAGTGCGAGGGTTAGGACTCCCCACTGCTCGGCACGCTCACTCGACCCTGTGCTTTGACAGCTAATAGAAATTCATAAGCTTTCCATCCAGCCTTAAAAAGGCGGGGCTTTCAGTCGCAAAGGGGTCTATTCTATGATTCTGTGAAGCAGCTTCAAGGCAAGCATCATAGATACAGCATCGAAAACCACAATGAATGCGAACTCAGATCCAACCGAATAGCTGTTATAGACGAGGAGAGTTCTGAGAGCATCGACAGTATAAGTCAGCGGGTTCACCCTGGCAATCAGCTGTATAGCCTCGGGCATCACGTCGATTGGGTAGAGAGCGTTGCTCGCGAAGAACAGTGGCATAGTTATTGCCCCTATTATTCCCATGAACCTCTCTCTTGTTTTCAGCCCTGAAGCTATCAGGATCGAGAGGGCAGTGAATCCCATTGAGGCTATGACGAGGATGATGTACCCCAAAATGAGCTTCAGGGGATCGTCGGTCAGCTTCGCCCCCACGGCAACAGCTACTATGAGAACTATAACGTATTGGGTCGAAGCCCTCAGACCTCCAGCGAGAGACCTTCCGATAACTATGAAACTTCTCGGTATGGGGGAGGACAGAAGTCTCTTGAGGACGCCTGACTCTCTCTCGAAGACGAGCATTATCCCATAGGATAGAGAGATGAAAGTTGACGACTGCAAAATGACTCCCGGGGATATGAAGGTAATGTAGTCTCCCGTTGAAGGGAAGGCCCTCACTTTAGCCATCACACTTCCAAAGATCGCAATCCAGAATATTGGCTGTATGGCCCTGGTGATCAGCTCGACCGGATCGTGGGAGATCCTCCTTATCTCCAGCTCCGCCATTGCCAGTATCGCTTCGAGACCTTTGAACCTCCTTTCCATCAAGCCCCCCTCCTGATCATCTTCCTCTCACTGATGAGCTCCTTCACATTCCCCTCCTCCTCAGATATCCTCTTTCCGGTCAGCGCGATGAATGCGTCATCGAGAGTAGCTTCCTGAACTCTAATCTCCTTTATGTGGAGCCCTTTATTTTCCAGTGCTTGAATAATGGAGGGGAGCACGGAGAGCGCCCTGCCGGCCACCATTTCAACACCATCTCCCATCTCTTTCACAGACTTTATTCCCACAATGCCCTCCAGGAGCTCCCTTGCTCCGTTGACCTCCCTGTCAAGCCGCAGGTATACTCTATCCCCCCCAGCCTTCTCCTTCAGCTCCTGTGGCGTTCCCGTCTCTATGACGGTACCAGATACTATGAGGCTCACCTTATTCGAGTACTTTTCGGCCTCATCCATGTAGTGCGTCGCGAAGAAGACCGTAGTGGCGTATTCCTTCTTGTATTCCAGAATCTTTTCCCAAACGATTCTCCTCGCACTCGGGTCAAGTCCAATTGTAGGCTCATCCAGTATCATCAGCCTGGGCTTCGCCATGAGGGAGCAGGCTATTTCCAGCCTCCTGAACATCCCTCCCGAATAGGTCTTAACAAGCCTGCCCGAGGCCTCTCTCAGCTCCATTATGTCCAGCACTTCCTCAATAGCTCTCTTCCTCTTCTCCCCAGGTATTCCGTATATTTTAGCATAGATCAAGAGGTTCTCGTACCCGGTAAGGTCTGTCCAGAGAGAAACTTCCTGGGGAACATATCCTACGAGCTTTCTCACCTCTGCCGCCTTCTTCGCTACATCCATTCCGAAGATTCTGGCGCTTCCTGAAGTCGGTATCAGCTGGGTTGTGAGTATCCTTATCAGCGTAGTTTTGCCCGCTCCATTGGGGCCCAAGATAGCGTGGATGCTTCCCTCCTCTACCGAAAGGCTGAGGCCTCTCAAAGCTTTGACTCCGCCACTGTAGACCTTGAACAAATCCTTCGCTTCGATCGCCAGCGTAAAAAACCCCCTCAGAAGTCTTGCTGATTTCATGAAATGCATAGAGAAGTTAATAAGAAATGCAGGTCTCTGGCACAGGGCGATGAATGTTCGAAAGGCCTCGGGCGGCGAGCCTACTTCGATCACTGTGCTTGTTTAATACCCCGCTCACCAATTATTTGTGAAGCCACCCCAATATCAGCCCTATAACGAAGCCTGCCAGGACGGGGCCCACCAACAGAACGCTCAGGAATTTAGCCAGCTCCATGAAATACTGAAGATATTCGCTGCTGTTCCCTGTCAGCTTCTGCAGGAAGTCTCCGGATCCAGATAGGCTCCACACGTTCAGAATCACTCCAGCCACTAGAACAAGTATGAATGCTATGATGTACTTGAATGCCTTAGCTAAGATGTATCCTAAGAGGATACCCAGTATCACCTGTATCCCAATAGATATGAGCAATTTCGGATTAGAGGTCAGCAGATCTATTGAGGAGACGTTGCCAACTGTCATGGTCTGAAGAACAATTGGAATTTGAAACAAAGATCCCACCTCTGATTTATCTGCAACTGTAAATACATAAGCTTTTCATCGCACCTCTTTGAAGCAAATTCTCTGTGCACAATGCTTAAAACCACTCCTCTCGGGAGAACAAACTTCGTATGCGGAGAAGCTTCACGATACATTAAAAATTTTTGTTCTCTCCTCAGCTCTGATGCTGCCGGCCTCTACCACTCCTCTTCTTCCCACTCTTCCTCCTCTTCCTCTTCCCACCACTCCTCCTCTTCTTCCTCGCCTTCCTCTTCTTCCCACCACTCCTCCTCTTCTTCGAACATCGCGCACACCTCTGAGCAGGGTCAGATTCGAGTTTCATTAAGATTCTTACAATTTCTAATAAAAAGGTTTTCGAGTTAGAAATATTAACCGCTCATCTCAGCCTGGCTGCCTAGTCATTACAACTGAAAGCCTCGCCTCTTTTAGGGCGGGGAAAAAGTCAGACAGATGTTCGAGTTGCGTAATCCGGTAAACTTTCTTCTCCAAATCGCACCGATAACCGTTCCGTAGCGTTTTTTATAAATGAAGAAACCGCTCTTATATTCCGGTGGTCGCGGCCAATGATGAGATACACTCCAGTAGATCAAGCAGTTGAGCTCCTAGTAGAAAGGTTCAGAATATCGCCCGATATCGAGATCCTCGATCTCGATTCGCTTCTTGGGAGAATTTCAGCTGAAGACGTGGTTGCTCCTATAGATGTTCCCCCTCAGGACAGGAGCGCTGTCGATGGATATGCGGTCTGCAGCTCTGGCCTCTCCTCAGCCTCTCCCAATAACCCCATTCCTCTTCGTCTGAAGAGAGAGAAGAGCGAAGAGATCTCCTGCGACGAGGCTGCTCCCATATCGACAGGAGATCCGCTCCCCCAAGGAGCTGATGCTGTAGTCATGCTGGAAGATGCTGAAGTAGAGCGTGGAACTCTATATGTGATGAAAGGAGTTTCCAAATATGAGAATGTTTCGAGGAGGGGAGAAGACTTTGAAGCTGGTGCGGTCGTGATAAAGAGGGGAACTCCGCTGAGGCCCTGGCACATAGCTTCTCTCTCTGCTCTGAACATAGCTGGGGCAAAAGCATTCAGGAAGCTGAGGGTTGGTATAATTGCCACGGGTTCGGAAGTGAGCGAACCTGGAGGAGAGGGGTTTGTATTCGATTCAACTTCGAAGCTGCTCGCAGGCTACCTCAGGGAACTTGGTTACTTCGAAGTCAGAAGGTACGGAATAGTGAAAGACGATGTCGAAGCGATCTCTTCAGCCATCTCAGAAGCCGCCGGAAGGGAAGACGCGATCATAACCACAGGTGGCACTGGACCCGGGAGCAGGGATCTCTGCGTTAAGGCTCTTCAGAAAGCCGGAGGGGAGATTCTCATAAGGGGCATGGCAATGAGGCCGGGCAGGCCCACGAGCGTTGGAGAGCTTCGCGGGAAGCCGGTCTTCCTGCTGTCTGGCTATCCGGTGGCAGCATTCGTTGGACTGAGGTTCATATTCATCCCCTTCATAGAGAAAGCACTGGGAATCAGAGAGCAGAGGCTGAGGTATGTGTTTGCTGAGCTGAGCAGCAGAGTGTTCGGAGAGGCGGGGCTCGAGAGTTTCATTAGGGTCAGGCTTAGCGTATGTGGAGAGCGACTCTGTGCAGAACCAATACTGCTGAGGGGATCCGGGATACTCAGCTCCCTTCTCAGCTCCGGCGGCTTTCTCAGGATCCCAAGGAACGTTGAGGGATACGAGGCAGGAGAGATCGTGAGGGTGGAGTTGGCCTGAGACTTTCCTAGAGATTGCTCCTGAAGCTATCCGCCCCCCTCGACTTGGAACACATCGATCGAGTCGAAGGTTATGCTGTCGTCTTGGGACAGCTTCGCTTCCCTACCTCCTCTGAATGATGCAGCTTCTCCGTTGATCACGACTATAACCGTTTCTCCCTAGATGTTCATTCCAATTACTTTATATGTTTTCATGTTCACATCTAGGGAGTTCCACCTCGCCCACAGAGATTTAGCTATCCCTATGGGTTCATGGGCGGCCGTCGAGCCCAACGGCACTGGGCTCCCATCTAGAGTTGGGCCACCTAGGCTTGGAGCACTGCTCCCATCGCCTAGGTGGGCTCTACGGAGGAGATTCCATACAGCTGCGACATCTCTGTGCCACAGCTCTCCGCCTTTTGAGCACCTCCCGATTCTAGAGCCGTTTCTGTAAATGATTCTTGATTTATGTACTGGACAGGTTCTCGATGTGTTTCTTGGATCTACATAGAGCACTGGAACGCCGTATTCCTTCGCCTTCTCCGCTATGGCTTCCTGAACTCCTCTGAAGGATGATTGAAGTATCCTGTGCCTGAGCTGCTCGTCTTTGATTTTCTTAATCATTCCTTCAGCAGGGTTCTCCCCCAGCTCTTCTAGCACTATAGCATACCGCTTCCTATAGGCATTTCTAACAATTATGTTCGCTATCTTCCACCTGGCATCATTCTTCCTGTGCTTCTCGTTGAGCTTCCTCAGAACCTTCCTCCTAGTCCTCGAATTAGCTCCATATAGCTTATCATACTTTTTCTGAACCCTCTTCCTTCGGTAATAGTATCCTAATACAACATCCTTGGTGTTTGTCTCAAGCAGGTAAGGAGCATTGTCAACCAATATTGCCACGTTATTCTCATTGACATCTACAGGGACGAAGCCTTTTTGCTCATACTCCTCGATGTCTTTGAAGAAAGGCAGGTAGATTATTAGCTGTCTGTTCTCTCTATCCAGCTTTATCTTGGCTTCACTGGCAAGTTTTCAACCTCTATTTACATACTTCCAGAATTGCTTGTGAGGCTCAACTTCTACGGGTATCCATCCCTTATGAGTAGCAATTTCTATAGATGTATAGCCATTTGGCTTACACAGGTGGTCGTCTAACCATATCGTTATCCTCCTAACCTCTGGTAGTTCTCTTCTTGCACGGCCCTCCTCCTTCAGTTTAAGGAAGCTCTTAGCCCTAGCAGCAGCATCCTGGCATGCTGTGTAAGCGTAGTGAGATGGCAAATGAGGGTAGAGCTTTTTCATTTCATAATACTTCAATGCTTTGAGCCTGATGAAGCTGCTTATATCATTCCTAGCAGCATAGATTGCTATTTGTTCAACTATGTTTCTGTACATACCTTCAAGCTCAACAAAAACTCTGAACACTTTCCTCGGAAGTCTAATACTCTTGACAACAACAGTCCTCGCTATCCTATTCACTCTTTTCAACCTCTTCTAGGAGCTCCTTGAAACTCTCGACAAGTTTCTTTTTCCTATGGCTCCTCATACCGTAGAGCTTCCCTGCAAAGCTTGTCACTATTGCTATCAAGTCTTCTGTAAGTTCTTGGTAGGCATCCTTGGGTTCTTCTCCGAAGACTGGTTCTATGCTAACACCGTGTTGCCTGAAGAAGTACTCTAGGTATTCGAAGCCGAATCTTGTGAGTCTATCCTTATATGTGACGACCACAACATCCACTTGTCTGTTGGCTACATAGTCGAACAGCTTCAGCAAACCTCTACGGTCAGTTTTAAGGCCACTACCAATATCGCTTAGAACATCAACTACTCTGTATCCTTTAGCTGAGCAGTATTGCATAAGGTACTGTATTTGTCTCTCTAAGTCGTTTTTCTGATCACTAGAGCTCACACGAGCATATATAACGGCCCTAACTTCCTTACCCGTCTCTCCACTCAACAATCTCTTCACTTCACTTTCAGGAATACGGTACTTACCACCAACTGTTTGAATAGCTCTAATCCTACCTTCCTTAATCCATCTACGAAGAGTAGGATAGCTAACGCCGAGGATTCTACAAACTTCTTTAGGCCTCAGCAGATGCTCGTTTGCATTGCTCATATTAATCTATTTGAACATATCTGAATATCAATACTTATAAACTTTTCCTCTAATAATCAATACATTTCAACCCCGCCCTCGGCTCACCATCACTTTGAAACAGCACCTTCGCCTTATCTCCCAGCTTCTCTCTGAGCTTCTCATATACGTCTGAGAGTTTATCAACTCCTTCTAGCAGGACTTCCCTCTCGCCCAACAGGTCAGCTAGCCTGCCGTAGAATTTAACCCTGATGGTTGGCACGTCTGAGCTTCTCCACTCAAACGCTATCTCAAGGATTTGCCAGATGAAAGTTATAAAGTTAGTTCCGGATTTTTGAAGGAAAATAATTTAAATAGTATCTGAAATAAAATTAAAATTATTCAGGGTGAAAATTTTGAGCACAACTCAGTTCAAAATAATAGGCAAGCCGGTGCCGCCGCCGGACTTGTATGAAAAGGTCACTGGCTCAGCGCAGTACGTCTTCGACATGGAGTTTCCAGGTCTGCTCCATGCCAAGCTCGTGACCTCTTCGGAGCCTCATGCCAAGATAAAGAGCATTGACTTCAGCAAGGCGCTCCAGGTTCCAGGTGTTGTTACTGTGGCAACTGGAAAGGACTTTCCCTACAGACTCGGCATTTATGTGGGAGACAGAGACATTTTGGCGATAGAAAAGGCCCTGTGGGTGGGCCACCCTGTAGCAGCAGTTGTTGCAGAGAGCAGGAGAGCCGCCGAGAAGGCAATAGACCTGGTGGAGGTGGAGTACGACCCCCTCCCCCCGGTCTTCGATCCCGAGGAGGCTATAAAGCCTGACGCTCCCCTCCTCCACCCCGACCTTGGAAAGTACAGAGTCTCCCCGGCATTCAAGCCTATACCTGGAACAAATATAGCGAACCTCTTCAAGCTCAAGAAGGGTCAGGGAGAGGACGCCCTCGATTCAGCGGATGTTGTCATCGAGAGAGAGTTCAGGATCCCCTTCACGAGCCACTCCTACATGGAAACATGGAACACAATCGCCCACTACAAGATAACGGGAGACATTGAGATATGGACGAGCAGCCAGTCTCCATACGCTCCAAGATACTTGACAGCGATGAGCCTGGGAATTCCCGTTGGGAAGATAAAGATAAGGATACCATATGTGGGCGGAGGGTTCGGAGGGAAGGCTGGGATTCTGAATGAGCCCCTCGTTGCAATGCTCTCCAAGAAAGCAGGATACAAGCCAGTGAAGCTCTCAATGAGCAGGGCAGAGCAGATGAAGAGCATGCCCATAGTCGCCGGATACAGGGCAAAGGCCAAGATGGGATTCAAGAGGGACGGGAGGATAGTAGCCTACTCTGTCAGATTCCTCTTCGATGGAGGAGCGTTCGCAGATTACGCAGTAAACGTGGCCAGAACGGCTGGATATGCGTGCACAGGAGTTTATGACATGCCCAATGCCTACTGCGAGAGCATCACTGCCTACACGAACAAGGTTCCCACCACAGCTATCAGGGGCTTCGGCTATCCGGAGAACCACTGGGTGCTGGAGAGGATGATGGACATAGGAGCCAAAGAGCTCGGGCTCGACCCCCTGGAGATAAGGAGCAAGAACTTCCTCAGGATGGGGGATCCAACTTCGACGACGGGATATGGTACCCCCATGAGGGCAGATCAGGGAGATCTCCCAGGAGTTATGAGAACCTCCGCAGAGCTCATCGAGTGGGACAAGGAGCCGGAGCAGCCAAAGGAGCCGTGGAAAGTTAGGGCAAAGGGAATTGCGGTGAGCCTCAAGGGCCCAAGCCAGCCTCCTAACGCTGTTGACGCAGCAGTGATAAAGTTCAATGAAGACGCGAGCGTGGATGTCCTTGTGGCCACAGGAAACTACGGACAAGGAACAGTCAATGCATTCAGGATGCTAGTGGCAGAATACTTCGACCTCCCGCTGGATAAGGTTCATCTTTCATGGATGAACAGCACGGAGTGGAACCCCTACACATGGCAGACCGTCGGGAGCAGGAGCCTCTTCACTGTGGGGTCCGCGTTGCTGGAAGCAGCGGAAGACGCCAAGAGGCAGATACTAGATGTTGCTAGCAAAGTCCTCAAGGTGAAGCCGGAGGAGCTCGACATAGCCGATGGCAAGGTTTATGTCAAGGGAGAGCCCTGGACGTCGATTCCCCTATCTGAGATCGTCATGGGATATACATTTGCGAACGGGCAGGTCTACGGAGGTCCCATAATAGGCAAGGGGAAGCACTATCCAGCGGTTCTCAGCTATTTGGATCCGGACACAGGACAGGCTCTTCCAATAAATGCTGAGACAGGCCATCCCGAGCCCGGGCACGTCACTGTCTTCTACACATTCGGCTCAACAGCTGTTGAAATCGAGCTCGATCTCCTCACAGGAGAGGTGAAGGTCCTCAAAGCAACTCAGGTATATGACCTGGGGAGGGTGATAAACCCGCTCACAGCAACAGGGCAGGCAATAGGCGGCCTCGTCATGGGAATGAGCAGGGCAATGTTCGAGGAGATCATCTTCGATGACAGGGGAGGAGTGGCGAACCCGAACTTCAGCTTCTACTACATCGCAAGGGCGAGGGATGTTCCCGACGACATAAGGGTCAAGTTCCTCGAAACGCCTCAGGCCAACGGCCCCTATGGAGCGAGGGGTTTCTCAGAGAACGTCATGATCGCAGTAATCCCAGCAATCGCAAACGCCATACAGAGGGCCACTGGAGTTGAGCTGACAGAGCTCCCGCTGACCAACGAGATGATATGGAGGGCCATAAAGCAGCAGAGGCCCGACCTGATAGAGAAGGCAATGAAAGCTCTGAAGGAGTGGAGGGGGTGAAGCTGCATGTCTGCACCGTACACAACTCTGCCTGAGTTCAGGTACATAAAGCCCAAGAGCTTAGAAGAGGCACTAAGCATTTTGAAGGAAAATGCTGAGGTAGCGAAGATAATGAACGGAGGCATTGGGCTCCTTGGGTTCATGAAGGAAAGGCTGCTGGAAGCTCAGATCGTCGTGGATATAAAAGGCATCCCCGAGCTCAAGAAGCTCCAATATGTCCCGGGAAAAGGGCTCGTTGTAGGAGCAACTGTCACGGGAACGGAGCTCCTCGAATTCTTCGATAGCAACCCCGAGCTCAAGGAGAGGTTCAGAGCGCTGTATGAGGCGACCGGCCACATGGCTGACGCCATCCTCAGAAACAGGGGAACTATTGTCGGTAACATACTGGAAGGCCTGCCCTACGTCGACATTCCAGGCCCAGCTGTTCTCTTCGATGCTGAAGTGCGTGCAGTGAGCGCCGAAGGAGAGAGGCAGCTTCCCGTCGATGGCCTCGTGCTCGGTCCAGCAATGACTCAGCTCAACCCAACCGAGATTGTTACAGAGGTCGTCTTCAAAGAGCCGCCTGAAGGGAGCAAATCCACTTACATCAAGCTGCAGTCCAGAACGGAATACGGAATTGTCAACATCTCGGCCCTCCTGGCAAATCCGAGCGATCCGGGAAGGAGGGATGTTAGGTTGGTCATCACAGCTGCTACTCAGCTTCCGTACAGGGCCAGGGAATTCGAGGAGAGCCTGAAAAAAGCGAGAAGTATTGAGGATGTGCTCGAGGAGGAGGCAGAGAAGCTGGCAAACGGCCTGGATGTCATAGATGATCCCTATGCCAGCGCGGAATTCAGGAAGCATTTGATCAAGGTTCTAACCGTGAAAGCGTTCAAAACCCTTATGAGGTGAGGCAATGTGGCGAGAACAATCACGTTCAAATTGAACGGAAGAGTCAGAACAGTGGAAGTTGAAGACAACGAAACTCTCCTTGAAGTGCTGAGGGATAAGCTGGGGGAGATGAGCGTCAAGGCTGCATGCTGGAAGGGAGAGTGCGGCCTCTGCACTGTGCTCTTCAACGGAAGGCCCGTCAAGTCGTGCATGGTGCTGGGAGTTGAAGCTGACGGGGGAGAAGTAGTTACAGCAGCCGGAATAAGCAAAGATGGCGAGCTCGCACCAGTTCAGAAAGCCTTCATTGAGCATGGAGCATTTCAGTGTGGCTTCTGCACCCCCGCCTTCGTTGTCGCTTCTCACTACTTCCTGCAGAAGAATCCAAACCCCACAAGGGAAGAAGTCAAGGAGTTCCTCAGCGGGATTCTATGCAGGTGCACCGGCTATAAGCAGATAATAGATGCGATAATGGATGCAGCTAAGTACTACAGAAAATAATTTTTCTGAAACTCCTTCTGTTTCTTTTTTTTTTTTGAAGCAGAACGTTTTCGGGAAGCGCCCCGTCTGAGCAGAATTCGGCACCCTTCAGGAGCCTCTACGCAGCACAGATGCTGTTGCAGTTTTGCTAAGCTATTGCTCCTATTAGCAACACGATCATAGTAGTGCCCAGAAAAGCTGTGTAGCCGCGGAACAGCTTCTTAACGAGATCTCGGCTGCCAGCCCTCGAGTATCTCAGCTGTAGAAAGGATAAGTAGACCAGAAAAGCTCCCAGGACTGCGAGAGCCCAGCCCTCGAGCTCTCCGAAATACCACATTGATGCGAGCAGCAGAAGTATTAATGAAGAAACTACGTTCGATGCAAATCCCATGCTCCTCCTCTCGACCAAGAGAGGCAGCATAGGTACTTTCGCCCTGACATAATCAAGTGAATAGTAGGAGGATATGAACCATATGTGGTTCAAGGACCAAAGGGCAACAACGGATGATAGAAGGAGGCCTCCCAGAACAGAGGAGTTTGGATGAGCCAGCCAGCCCCCGAGAGCAGGCATGCCGCCTGCTATACTGCCGAATACAACATTCAGGGGAGTCCTCCTCTTGAGCATCCACGTGTAGATAACCAAGTCAATGAAGGATCCTAGCACAGCTGCCAGAAAGACCCCCCAGTTTATGAGCATCGATGCGATCAGCCCGAAGGACAGGAAAGCTATCGATGCAGCAACTGCCTCGCTGCTATCGATCTTCCCAGATGGAAGAGCCCTCCTCTTCGTCCGCTCCATTAGTGAGTCGATATCCCTGTCGAGGTACATGTTCAGCCCGGTTGTTCCTGCTATTGTGAAGCACAGGGAAATGGTAAGGAGGAACAGGATCCTCCAATTTATTAACCCTTTCGAAGAAACGATGTAGCTTATCACCCCAGAAGCAGCGAGGAAAGCTGTTTGAACAGGTTTGAACAGATCCAGCAGGATGACGGAGAGTTTCTTCACTGCTCCTTTCCCTTGAACTGATCCCATCCTCCACCAGCCACCTCCCTCCCCCTATAAATGAGCTTTCCGTTCCCCTCGACGACCTCGCCTATTTCCAGGCATCTTATTCCAATGCTCGAGCAAACTTCGCGCACTCTGCTCTTTTCCTCGTCCGTTGTGAATATCACCTCGTACTCTTCCCCTCCGAACAACACAGAGCTTTCGATATCTACTCCATACCTGGAAAGAGTCCTTTTCATCCAGCCTGTTATGGGAACTCTTTTCAAGACTATGGAAATGTTTCCCCCCTCAGCCATCAGCTTGAGGCTCTTGGCGAGCCCGTCGCTCGAATCTATTGTTGAAGTTATATGCAGTGACGAGATTATCTTTGGAAACTCGGTCACAGCCGCTGGCCTGAACCTGAGCATCCTCTTGGAAATCGAGTTCCAAGAGCGTTCAAGGTAAACTTTGTACAGGAGACCCGGCTTACCATAGCCGTTCTTCATCGTCGTGTACACAGAGTCCCCTGGCTTCGCTCCTCTGCGGGGAACAGGGTGGGGGGCAGAGAGCACCCCAACTGCAGCGACGTCTATCCACATGCCACCATCGCTGGAATTCAGATCTCCTCCTAGGAATGGAACTCCGTACTGCTCCAGCGCTTCTCTTATCCCCTCAACCACTCTGGCGATTTTTCTGAAGCTCTCATCTCTTGGAGCTCCAAGGCTGTAGACTATCCCAACGACGGAGTATCCCTTCGCCGACAGGTCGCTTATCGGGCCAGTCACAGCCCTCCACCCCCAGTCTTCCAGGTCTTCCCACGGGTATCTGCTCGATCCCTCACTGTAGCCGTCTATTTTCACCGCTATTTTGCAATCATCGACGGCCTGAACATCGTCGTCCAAAGGAAAACAGGGATCTCTGAGAGCGACGGGTTCCAAGATCTTCAGAAGGCCTTTTATAGCTCTCAGCTCTCCGATCTCGGAAAGCTTTCTATCCTTCAACCTCTTCCCCCCAAATTTACCTTAAACCTCTCTAACCTTCCCCTCCCTTCAGAGAGGGCACCATTAAGTAAGCTCAAAAGCTCATCTATAGAGTCTTCACTGATAAATATGCTGGTTGCGCTCCTCAATGGAACGAACAGCTGGGTTCCGCTGATCAGCTCAACCATGAAGCAGTCCTCCGAGAAGCTCATTATCCCGGAGTGCTTGAACCCCGACTGCCTTGCTACCTGCAAATAATATCCAGCTTCTTCTAGGTCCCTGCAACATATGTGGAGTATTGGACCGCTCGCAATCAGCCAAAGGATGTCCCTCGGCACTATTTTCAGCAGTTCCCTGATCTCCTTTGCTGTAACGAAATCGTGCTTCTTGAATAAAGGGGTCTCTTCCTCTCTCTTCCACGGATATACAGCATCTACAGCTGAAATTCTGCCGGTGCATGAAGAGGTTGTGTAGCTCTTCTCCCTCGAATTTATAATTCTCAGAATTTCATCGATGCCTGGGTCGAGATAACCGATCTCCCTATCTCTTTCAATTCTCTCCATATATTCGGCCTTTCTCTTTTCCCAGCTGTGCATGCTGACCTCCCATTGGAGAGCAAAGGTTTCCTCGATCAATTACAATCGAGAGCCTCGCCATTTATGACGAGGATGAAGCTTATAAATTTCTACAAGCATTCAAAGTACAGGGTCGAGTAAGAATGTTGAGCTATGAAGGTCTCTTAACCCTCTCGGTGAGGATGAGGGTTAGCCCGAACCCCGTGGAAAGGATACCGGTCCAGTGGGGGATTTCTGACCACTCCGACTGCCCCGCAGATGGCAAATGTAAGCCAGAACAGATACGGGGAGCCTGCGAACCCTTGAAGAGAACCTTTCCATTTTAGAATGGGGAGGAGGTCAGAAGTGTGAAGTTTTCAGCTGTAAAGATAAATCCGCTCAAGGCTTTCTTCTTTTATAAGTTCTAGAAGCTTCGGCAAAGCCTTTTTCGGCACTACGTAGATCCATGGAGCTATTCTATCGCCACTTAGCTTCTTGATCATCCCCTCAACAGTATAAGTTTTTCTCCTAGTGCTGATTCTCTTACCCTCCAGCAATATCCTAAGCTTTTCCCTCTCCCTCTTACTCCTTGGAGGCTTGACTTTTATAACTAAGAGTTTCTCCAGGTCTAGGATCGTCTGCGCATAAGCGACACCTCTCCATTTCACCGCTTCCCAAAGATATGGAGAATCATCTTCCATAGTCGGAGGAATTCTGGATATTATCTTCGCTTTGCTTAGGGCCTTCATCAAAAGCTCGGGATTCACCAACACTCTGTTCCTGAGGAAATAAATATGCATGGCTGCAGCAACTCTGTAGTCCATGGTTTTTCTGCCAGCAAGGTAGAGAGCTACGTAGAGTTTCTCGCTATCTTTTAAAGTCTTAATTTCGTCAGGTGGGTCTATGCAGAGAGAGCATTCATCGCTGCACTCTTCTATGCATAGGATCCAGCCTTCGAGGGCAGAGAGCAGACTTCCGAGATTGAACCTCACAATATCACCTCTTGGTTGCTTTCTGAAACTGGAATTCTCTGATGAACTCATCAATCCTTCTAGCCACAATATGACGAATGTTGGGATCCAATTCATTTTGAGTGTCTTCTAATAATCTTCGAAGCATCTTCATATCCACTTTGACATTCATTTGTTTTATTGTGTGAGCTAAATGCTTGATATCTCCAGCGAGAGACTTTGCCACCAAAACCGCGTGGCCTTCAAGTACTTCCATTTCACTTATTGTTATGATATATCTAAGAAGATTTTTTGGAATGAAAATATCGTGGATAGGATAGAGTACTTCTATGGGCTTTTCCGTATCTATATAAATTCCCCCAACTTCGCTTCTCCCAAGATTGAATCCTAGTCCAATTACTTTTTTCTCGAATCTATCATCGAACACTATTGCCGGGTCATCAACAAATATGTCGATATCCTTTGTCTCTATTATATATGATTTGGGGAGCCAGCCTTGCAAAATCAAGGCATATGTACCCACTATCACTGGTCTGTATCCTAGTTCCCTGAGTACGCGGCATGTCAATTGGAGCTCTTTATGCATCGGATCCATAGCACATCATCTCTACGAAGTTTTCTGCTCTGCTTGTATAAAAGGTCTGTTGTTCTCATTAGACTCCCTTTACTCCAGGAAACTGCCAACGAAACGGTCAAATATTCAACAGGTAAAAATCATAGTTATAGATAACATGTTCTATCACAAACTTGGATGGGCAGTTTCTCCACATAGGATTGAGCACTGAAAGCAGTATTTCTGAGCGGATCTTGCGCTATAAAGAGGACGATGGGTTATCTGCTAACTTTGCTGTTTGATCTTCCCACTTCATTGAGGTTTTTTAGCAACGAGCTCCGTTTTAAAAACCTACACCTGCAATTATTACTCTACTGGTGAATGATTGGATGAGAAGGTCAGGAATGGCGCTCATTACCTGCAAGATCCCCTCGGAGATGGCGCAGGAAATAGATGAGCTTGTCAGCAACGGGCATTTTGAGAGCAGAAGTGACGCCATTAGATACGCTATAGGCCTTCTCCTGAGCTCAAAGCAGCGAAAGGGATGAGAAGGGGATTGCTTCACGAAGATAAGAAATCTCAGCAAACAAGAAGCAAGTTTCCTGAGCTGAGCGACGAAGAGTACAGAGTCCTGACCTACTTCATCAACAATGTATCTGTTGGAGAAATACTCGCAGTGAGAGAGCTGGAGAGCATAATGGGGCTGAAAGACCCTAAGAAGCACATAGAATCTCTCATAGAGAAAGGGTATCTCGAGAGAGGGAACGGATGCTACAACCTCTCCAGAAGCAAGTTCCCCAGAAAATGAGTACCTGCCTCAAAAAACTGCTTGATCGAAAGCATGAAGGCTCAATGAAAATTTATTAAATAGTGCTTTTCGAAAAATAGTTGCGCAAGAGGGCCCGTCGTCTAGCCTGGTTAGGACGCCGCCCTGACACGGCGGAGGCCCTGGGTTCGAGTCCCAGCGGGCCCACCAATTCGCGCACCTCTCTCTTCTCCATCCCTACATAAAAGAAAGGATTCTTCTCTAAAATGAGGAGATGCAAAGGGAGGCACGATATTCCGATTAGTTTAGAACGGTGATGAAGAACTTGTGTGTATTGGTTAAAAGTTTATTAGCTTATAAGATATTTCTCGATATATCAAGAAATAATAAAAAACAGGCGGATAGAATGAAATCTCTGGGCAAGGACAGCGTGCGAATGGGTGAAAGAAAAGCTGTTGCCAGGAAGGCCTTCAGGCTTTTCGTCCTCAAGGTCATAGGTGACAGAAAGATAAACGGCTATGAGGTTATAAAATCTATCGAAGAGCTCTTCTCGGGGGAATATTCCCCTAGCCCAGGCCTCGTCTATCCAACTCTGAGAGCGCTCGAAAAGGAGGGCTTGATCGCTTCAGAGAAAATAGGGGGGAGCAGATACTACCAGCTCACCGAAAGCGGGAAGAAGCTCCTCGACGAAAAGAAAGAGGAGATTGACCAGCACATCGAGAGGGTCAGGGAGCTCAAGTGCGGAGAGCACGTGGAGCTCAAGAAGGCCGTTGGAAGGCTGCTGAGGACAATCTATGTATACTTGCCTGAAATCAGGGGAGAAAAAGAGGAAGAAGTTATACGCATTTTGAATGAGGCCAGAGAAAGGATCAGTTCAATTTTTGAAGGTGATTCAGATGGATGAAATAATCGTTGAAAATCTGTGGAAAATATATCCTGGAAATATACAGGCAGTGAGGGGGATCTCCTTCACCGTTCACCACGGTGAAATTTTCAGCCTCCTCGGCCCCAATGGGGCGGGAAAGACCACGACCATAAGCATCCTCACAACGCTGATAAAGCCCACGAGGGGAAAGGCCATTGTTGGGAGCTTCGACGTCGTAAGAGAGGCGAAGCGCGTCAGGGAGATAATCGGCCTGGTCCCTCAGGATATTGTAGTAGATGATGACCTCAGCGGATGGGACAATCTGATGGTACAGGCAGCCCTCTACCACATGCCGAAGGATCTGGCGAGAAAGAGAGCAGAGGAGCTACTCGAATTCATGGACCTCACGGAATTTGCCGACAAAAAAGCGGAGAACTACTCGGGAGGTATGAGGAGGAGGCTGGAGCTCGCAGCTGCTCTGCTTCACAGGCCGAAGATCCTATTCCTCGATGAGCCGACTCTCGGCCTGGATGTCCAGGTGAGGACTGCTGTTTGGGAATACATAAACAGGATAAGGAAGGAGGAGGACATGACTATAATCATGACAACTCACTACATGGAGGAAGCTGATAAGCTCTCAGACAGGGTTGCCATAATAGACTACGGGGAGATAAAGGCTATTGGGACTCCGAAGGAGCTCAAAGACTCTCTCGGAGGAGACATCATTGAAATAGAAGTGGAGAGCCTTCCTGAAGGGAGCGTTGAGAGCTTGATCCCCAACAACGGGCTCATAAGGGATGTCAAGCTGAGGAGAAGCACCATCAGAATAAAGGCTTATGAGGGAGAAAAAGTGCTTCCGAGCATAGTCTTGGAGCTCTCCAGAAAGGGAGTGTTAATGAAATCCGTGAACCTGATAAAGCCCTCTCTCGACGAGGTCTTCCTCGAATACACTGGCAAGAGAATAAGAGAGGCAGAGGTCTCAAAGGAGGAGGCTTTCAGGGAGAGAGCTATAATGAGAAGGAGGAGGTGAAGCGGAGTGGCAGAAGATCGTTCGAGAGGTGGTCTCTTCACAGAAATAAACGCCCTCACACTTAGGGAGCTCAAGAAGTGGGTCAACAAGCCATATGTAGTAATAATGATGCTCATTCAGCCGGTACTGTGGATAGGGCTCTTTGGAAAGGCATTCAATCTGACGGGAATATTCAGCATACCTCCGGATGTGCTGAACAGCCTTCCACCCTTCGTTACCCAGCAGATACAGGGGCTGTTCAACAGCATAGTGGCAAGGCTGTTTGGGACAGCGCAGATAGATTACTTCTCGTACATGGCTGTTGGAATGATGGCAGTTATCTCGCTGTTCGCAGGGCTTCAGACAGGAATGAGCCTATCTTGGGACAGAAGGCTCGGCTACCTAAACAAACTGCTTGTCGCCCCAATATCTAGAGGGAGCATAATCGTATCCAAAGTCCTAGGAGGAACGATAAAGGCGCTGACTCAGTCTCTGATAATTTTGGCCATTGCAATTCCGTTTGGACTGAAGCTGAATGTGGCAGGCCTTTGGCAGGTCCTGGCGGCAGTATTAGGGCTGGTGCTGTTTGCTGTGGGAATCGGAACCCTGATGATATCGATAACGCTGAGGGCGAAGTCTTGGGAGACGCAGATGGCTGTCATGAACCTGCTCAACCTCCCTCTTATGTTTGCCAGCAACGTCCTCGTTCCGCTGACCATGATGCCCGACTGGTTGCAGAGCGTCGCAAAGTTCAACCCGCTAACATACACGGCAGATATACTGAGGCAGGCTTTGCTGATGGGGAGCGCCGCCAGCAGCCCTGACATATTCAAAGACCTGGTGATCCTTGCATTTACCGCAGCAATTCTCCTTGCGATTGGCGTAGTAGTCGCCAGCAGGAGCTTGAGAAAGGAGTGATCTTCGGAACCAAAAATCTTTTTTTATATTAACATATATTTTGCAGGCAGCGGGGCGCGATGCTGAGCGAAGAGATCAGAAGCAAATTGGAAAGACTTAGGAGGAAGCTCCTTATTTCTTATCTGTCCGTGCTGTACAGATTTTACCCCGCCAGGAGGAGCTTTGAGGAATATGAGCTCTCCTATCAAATTCAGAGGAGGTTCAACTGCAGGAAAATCCTGGATCTCGGTTGTGGAAGGGGAAATCTCGCCAAGATTTTGGGGAGCTTATCCCTATATGTGGGGATAGACCTCGCCGAGATCTTCGAGATCGACGGAGAAAGAGAATATGTGATGGGAAGCATGGAAGCGTTGCCCGTCAGGGGTGGAAAAAGCTTCGACTGCGCCTTTTTCGTGAACTCCATTTTTTACTCCGACTGGGAGGCCAGCATGATCGAAGCAGGCAGAGTCGCCCGCAGGATAGTCATCATAGATATCGATAAAAAATATCCTCACATATGGCTTCTCGACGCTATTGAAGGGAGGATAAGGAAGAGGCCTGAAGAAGTCAAAGGGAAAGCCGAGGGAAAATTCAAATTAATTGAGGAGAAAGGAGGAACCACTTTCGCTCTAGTATTCGAAAGTCTCATCGAATGAAATACCTCTCCAAATCATTCACAATTCTCACAGCAGGTTTGTTGATGTTCTTGAGAAGCTCCGCTTCAGTAGATCTCACATCATGGAACCTCTCATCGATGTGGTTCAGCAGGAGGAGCTCGCTTCCCAGAGAAATCGAAGCCTCAACGGCTTGTCTCGCTGTGCTGTGGCCGTAAGTCCTGCAGAGCTCTTCGTTTCTATCATCACATGTAGCCTCATGAACGAGCACCTTTGCTCCCCTCAGTTCCGAGAGGCCCGCACAAGGTTGCTTGGTGTCAGATGAGAAGCCAATGCTTAAGTCTTTTTCCTCTATTCTCAGGCCGTAACTTGGAACGACGTGGCAGGCTTCCAGCGTCTTGAGCACTGCGCTACCCACACTGAAAACCCTGCCGTGGATTGCCCTTTCGATCTCCAGCTTAAAGTTTATGTTGGTGAAGAGGTGGGGCCCTACAATTCTGATAGCTTCTGCAATTCCATCGGGACCAACGATCCTCAGAGATCTCCTCCTCCCTTCCATGTGTGCTTGAAATATCAGCTCAGGGAGCCCGAGGAAGTGGTCCATGTGCATGTGAGTTATGAAAACCAGATCGAGGTCTTGGAGATATCCCCTATCGCTCAGCCTGTAGTGGCAGCCGACTCCACAGTCTACCAGAATCAGCTGGTCTGAAAGCTCAACGAGAGTGGAAGCCCTCCATCTCCCGGATCCCGAGCTCCCCCCAGCGCCTGTCCCTATGAAGAATAAACTTTGTCCCATAATACCACCCACCCTTTCAGACAGACAAAACTAAGTTGCGAAATCCAGGTTAAAGCAATATCGCCTTTAGAGAAATTCCTTTATTAAATCGCCGTCCTCAAGATAATATTTCTTGAGTCCTCTGCATATGAGTTGGGAGGAAGGAGCAAGGATGCTAGTACTGGCCAGCAGGAGCAGTAGGAGGAGGGAGCTGCTAAGGCAGCTCAGAGTGAGCTTCATTGTGATAGAGCCGGAAGTTGAGGAGGTAGTAATCGAGGGGGATCCCGAGTTCACAGCACTCCGCAACGCATCCAGGAAAGCTGAAGCAGTCAGGGCTGCAGCGCCTCCGAATTCCGTGATTCTCGGAGTAGATACAGTTGTATTTATAAATGGGGAGATCCTGGGAAAACCTTCTTCTCTCAATGAGAATGTGGAAATGCTGAGGAAGCTCAACGGAAGGTGGCACACTGTCATAAGTGGAGTGCATGTCTCGAGCAGAGATGGAAGCAGGAAGGAGGAGTATATAGTCAGCACAAGGGTTAAATTCGGTAGCTTCAGCGAAGAGCAGCTTTTGTCCTATGCTTCGAGCTTAGAAGGAATGGATAAAGCGGGCGGGTACGCAGCGCAGGGCCTCGGCTCCGTTTTAATCGAAAAAATCGAAGGAGATTTCTACAACGTCGTGGGCCTTCCAATTTATTCTGTAGCAAAAACGCTTGAACGGTTCGGCTTTAAGATCTTATGATCGCTAACTGTGGATGTCCGGTAGATTCACTGGTAATACCATTATAGCAAAACAAACCACAAGGCTATTTTTTGCGTAATACACGAGCTCATTTTACTGTCAAAATTCAGACTGGTATTACCACTTTACGAATAAACAATCAAAATTTTAATGATATATGACAGGCTGGTTTTTAAACATCCGTGCGGGGAAGCTCTGGAGCGCTGTGGGTTAAATAAAGCATTCCGCACCACAAGGCTGGAATATGTTTATATAAGCACGCACCGAATCTTATCTCAAATTGAAACGAAGAGGTGCCTGATATATGGAGTTCGAAGCATTCGATGTGAAAGCTAGGAAGAAAGTGAAGCTCCTCAACCCCGAAATAGTGACACTGAAGAACGGAAGAGTTGCTGTAAAGGGCAAGAGCCCCGAGACCGGCATAACCATCTACAGGATACTCAGCAAGGCTGAGGCCGAAAAGCTTCAGAAGAAGTGAAAAAATTCTGAGCTCTCAAAAAACCACACATTTTTTTAAGCTTTCCAGATTCTTCTAGACATCGAGACAAAACCTACTTTCTGGATAGCTCGTTTAGAGCCTTCAGAACTGGTACCAGATGTGCTAGGCCCGGTCCACCGTCCATCAGCACAGCGACCCAGGCAGCTTCGAGGATCTCCTCCCTTGAAGCTCCAGCCTTGAGGGCCTCATTGATGTGGTAGGATATGCACCATTCGCAGTGCTTTGCTATACCAATGCCCAGTGCTATCAGCTCCTTCGTCTTTACATCCAGAGCTCCTTTTGATTCAACCTTCTCTAAGAGATGGGCGAAAGCAGCGAACTTGTCTGGGTTCTCCTTGCTTATTTGGGAGACCATCTCGTTGAACTCTTTCAGTCTCTCCACGAAGACCACCAGATGCACATTATACATGCTGAAATTTAATTCATCGTATATATTTCAATATTTTTGAGGAAAAATCCAAAAATCGTGAAGGTCAGAATATCAGTGATACTGTGATGGTGAGTATGATATAGAGACCAAGCAAGACGCCGAAGGAGCCAAGGTTTCCAACTATCCTCTGAAATAGGCCGAACCCTTCTTTCCCCAAAACCTTGATCTTGACTTCCAGACTGGAAAACCAGGCAATTCTGCGGCTGGAGGACTTCTCGCTGCTCCTCAGCGCTGAGACAAGCTTGTTTGCTAGGAGAGAAGGTGAAATGCTCTCTCCTACGACTCTGTATCCTCTCCCCTTAGCTCCCCCCGTGTTTTCATGGTTGTCGGTTGTGGCTATCTCAACCACATCATATCCCATTTCCTTTGCGGCGCTCTCAAGCGCACTTCTTGCCTCCTCCGTCATGTTGTTCCCATCAATGACAACGAAGGCTCCGCGCTTTTCTCCGCAGCGGATGCTCAAGATGCCCATGCCGAGAGGCCCGATCTCTCTCCCCGAGGGATCCAGCTCTTCCTGCGGCACCCTTGAGAACCCGATCTCAGGTTCACACCTCTTTTTTGGGATTTTCGCGAGTAATTCCTTCAGCTCCTCAATGGTTCCGCGTCCCCAATCGATCTCACCATCGAATCTGTTCTGCGCATCGACCAATATGCCAGGAACCTCTCCGAGCTCCTTGACAACCTCCTCCGGGATATCATCCATAGAGCTCTTCTTTCTGGAGATCAAGATCAATGGAGGGCAGCTTCCAAAGCTGAATCCGCTTATCTTAACATCGGAGCTGCTGATGGAGAACGGCTCCATTCCTTCTCCCATACACGGGATCCACTTACCCTCTTCGAGAGAGGACTGCAGAGTGTTGACAACTTTCTCCACTTCATTTATAGAAGCTGGGTCATTCTCATGTCCGCCGGTTCCGTGGAGAAAGACCAGCTCGTAGCCCTTCTCCTTCGCCACGCTTCTGAGCATTTCTATCAGCTTCGCACCGCTAACATTTTTGAAGGGACCAGGATGGATTTCAGATACCATAATAAGCACTGGAGGGTTCCCTTCTATTTTGAAGATTGGGAGCCTGAAGGTCTTTTCCTCCGAATGCTTGCTCATGACATCTTCGAATGAGTTTGTGTTGCCGAAGAGAGACTGAACAAACGAGCTGAACAGTAGAAAGGGATCCTCCCCAAACGCAAGCTTTTTAGCAAGCAGCTTCACTGCGATTATTCCCATAAGCAAGATGAAGCTCCCTGCTACAGCTCTATCGCTTATCCTGCTGTATATGACAGCCGAGGCCAAAAATGGAACTATATACATGTAGCTGCCGGGAGATAGAGAGAGCAAAACGAGCGAAGTTATTGAGGGTACCATTAGGAAAAGAGAGAAGGGAGGTCTGAATAACACGAGCTCCATCATAGCGGCTATGGCAACAGTCAGCGAAGATATAGCTAGTATCCTCCTTAAATTGAGCACCCTGTTTCTCGATATGAGCAGCATAGCCGAGGTGAACGCCAGCTCCCCGAAATAAATGAATGTCCCTTTTATTATCGAGAAAATGAGCGTTAGTCCCAGAGCTCCGTAGGTGATCTTCTTCGCAGACCTCCCAAGCAGAAGCTTGAAGGACTGCTCGAACTTTCTTGACATTTGCATCAGGCTTCCGCTTTCATGCTTGAAAATCGTTTGAAATGTGCGACTAGGTTATTGCAGTTCTAAGAGGATATAAAAGGATTCCGCTATTGCTTTCATATTATGCGGAACCCGAAAGCCCTTAGATCTTCCTTAACCCTATCCTCCAAGTCGCTGCTCGGGAGCTCAAGAATGAGCTCAGTCTTGGCATAGCCTGGTGGGATGTTTATTCCCAGCCTGTCGTGCTTTATTTCCAGAATGTTTCCCCTGTATTTAGTGATGATTTCAAGAACCTTCTTCAGCTCTCCAGGCGAATCCTTCAGTATAAGGGCTATTTCTGCTATCCTCCTATCAGCGGAGAGCCCCCTCAGAATTATTCTGTAGAGCGTCGTCAGATCTATGTTCCCTCCGCTCAGGACAAAGACTGTTTTCCTTTCATCACCGCCTACCTTCCCCTCGAGCAGGGCCGCCACCGGAAGAGCACCAGCTCCCTCAACAACGAGCTTGGTCCTCTCCATGAGCAGGTATATAGCTCTCGCAATGGAATCTTCACTCACCGTTACAACATCATCGACGACAGCGTTCATTACTTCGTAGGTTAGATCGCCAACTGACTTTGTTATGACGCCGTCTGCCAGGCTTGGATGAGGATCGATGCGAATGAGGGATCCCCTCTCCCTCGCCGCTTTGTACTTGGGGGCTGCCTCAGGCTCCACGCCAACTACTCTCACGCTCTTTTTCTTCGCCTTAATCGCCGTTGCTATGCCTGAAATCAGCCCTCCACCTCCTATCGGGACGACCACTTCTTCGACGTCTGGAAGCTGCCTCAATATCTCAAGGCCTATCGTTCCCTGCCCCGCCATTACCTCGAGATCGTTGAAAGGATGCACTATCATTGCCCCAGTTTTTTCGGAGATCTCGAGCGCTTTGCTGTAAGCATCGTCGTACACGCTTCCAAAGAGAACGACTTCAGCTCCATAGGACTTTGTGGCGTTTACTTTGAATGGAGGGGTGGTCTCCGGCATAACTATGGTAGCCTTGACCCCCATCACGGAAGAAGAATAGGCCACACCTTGTGCATGATTCCCGCTGGAGGCTGCCACCACACCCCTAGCCTTTGCCTTTTCCAGATTCCTCGTTATCTTGAATAGAGCTCCCCTTACCTTGAAAGATCCGGTTTTCTGCAGATTTTCGAGCTTCAAGTAAACCTTGCTGTTGCCAATTCTAGAGAATGTGGCGCTGTAGTCGAGGGGGGTTCTGTGGATCTTCCCCTCGAGAGCTCTGTCAGCCTCCTCTATAAGCTTTTCAAGCTCATCTATCAACCGGGATCACCATTCATCTATGCTGCTTTTCGCTTCTCGTACTATTACGCTTTTCCTTCTGACCTCCTCTTCGCCCTCTAGAGCGAGGGGTTCCCTTCAGGAGGTTCACTGGTTCCCCGTTGAGTGCTCGCAGAAATTTATAAGCTTCCATACACGCCATAAATAGCGAGGCTTTCAATTGTAAACAATTTAACTTCCAGCATGAATGTTATGGAGGTGAAATTGAAAGTGAAAGCATTCATTTCGGTTGACCTGGAAGGGATGCCCCACGTAGTCAGCAGGGCTCATCTCTCTCATGATAGGCCCCTCTGGAATGAAGCCAGGAGGATCGCGACGTCTATAGTTTCCGAGACTGTCAGGACATTATTCGAAAATGGGTACAAAGAAGCGGTTGTGGCTGACAGCCATGGGGAAATGCTGAACATTGATCCCTTTGAGCTCCCAAGAGGGACTGTTCTAGTTAGGGGCTACCCAAGACTAAGGTCAATGCTCACTGGAGCAAGCGAAGGCTCCATAGCATTGTTTTTGGGCTATCATGCCAGTTTTGGAACTAAGTGGGCCACGTTCGACCACAGTTACAGTGGCAGTGCTATTCAGAGGATCGAGATAAATGAGGTTCAGGTCAGCGAGTACCTCATCAATTCTCTTGCATTGAGCGAGCTGAAAATCCCCGTTGCATTGGTTGCTGGAGACGCGGCTCTTGAGCAGGAGGTGAGGAAATTCACTCCATGGGCGGTTTTCATTCCATTCAAGCACTCATACAGCAGGTACTCATCCTCGAGTCCTTCTATGCCTGAAGTTCTGGAAGAGCTGAAGAGCGCTGTGAAGGCATCAGTGGAAAGGGCAAGGAATGGAGAGCTGAGGCTCATATCTCTGGAGAAGCCTGTTAATCTGAGAATAACATTCCTCAGCACAGGATATGCAGACATCGCAGAATATCTTCCGTGGGCGAAGAGAATAGACGGCTTGACGGTTGAGCTCTCTCTGAACAGCGCTCTAGATGCTGTGAGCCTAGTTGAGCTCCTGGCGATAGCTTCTGCAGGAGTGCAGCGCTTGACTCTTTGAATATGAGAAAGCTTAGCAACAAATCAATGGAAGCACATGATTTTTCTATAAAGAGGCTGGTTCAGATTTACAGATGAAAACCCCTACAGATGCGGGGGAACGGTGAACCTCCTGAAGGGAAGCTTTCCATTTTAGAGAGGGGATAGGTCAGAGTCTGGCACATCCTCATCAAACTTTTTGCTACACTCGAAAGAATCTTTCTCTTAAGAGGAAGTAAATTCTTCGCGAGGATTGAACAAAACTTTTTTATGAAAAAAATTATGGTCTGGTTGTGTTGAACGGCACCACGATTTGTCCGCTGGCAATCTTATTAATAATATCTTGAGTGAAGTTATTCAAGTTGCTGGGGACATTCTTCAGTGGTAGCTGAATGTAGCATGCTGTATCTGGCTGTCCCGGTAAGCCAAATTTCATTTTGTAATAGCCCGAAGTCTCACTGTGGTTAATTATTCTGTCCAGTATGTAGTTCAATGCGACGCTGTAGTCTTGGATGTATGAAGTTATGTAGTTGTTTGGCGCAAACGAAGACTTATCCGTGTACTTAACAGTCACCAGTACCGAAGTGTTCTTTACGGCCTCAAATAGCCCGTAGTTTCCTAAGTTAACACTTGAAAGAATCACGTCGACGCCACTGGAAATCATGCTCTGTGCTATGCTTCTCGTTTTGACAGGATCATTGAAATCTCCGACCCAATTCGCTACAACCTGAATACTGGAGTTGTAGGTCTTCACTGCCAGGAGGACAGCATTCAGCTCTGCAACGCTAAACGGAAGATCCTGCCCCCCCAAATATCCGATTTTTCCAGTTTTTGTCACTTGCGAAGCAATGGCCCCCAAAACGTAAAATCCTGTTGGGAAGTTTCTATCGATGGTCCAGACGTTCTTTGACTGATTTGCAAGTGGCCCGTCGGTTTCTATTATGAATATTACATTTGGATACTGAGAAGCCAATTGCAGGGCCGCTGTGTTGAACTGCGCACCGTGGACCCAGAGGATGTTGTAACCCAGATTTATGTACTCAGTTAGTACTCTGGAGGCGTCCGGAACAGCCACATTGTCTGAATATGATGTAGGAATGTTATAAGTTGCTCCTGCTTTTGTTATTGCTAGATAGCCAAGAGTGTTGAAATCAGCATCCTGAACGCTTCCTGGGAATATAGCTGCAAGTTTGTACTGCTTGGGCGGTTGAGTTGTCGTTGTTGTATTTGCAAAGGTCGATGTCGTCGTAGTTGTCTGGGTAGCGCCTCCGCCGCTTCTGCTTGAGAGGTAGATCCCCGCGATGGCTATAGCTACTATTGCTATTACGACTACTACAACAACCGAAGTTGAAATCCCTCTGTTTGAAGCCTTTACCACAAACACACACCTTACACGATTTATTTTGTTATATTCTACATTGATAATTATATTTGGTATATTTATATTTAAATTTTTGTGACATATATATTTAAAAAAATTATATATACTGGCTTCTTAACTTAACTATGATGTAACTTAAATGTAAATTAATGAGAAGTTCAGTGCCTGAGCATATCCACTGCGGTGGTAAGTTTGGAAGTTGAGATGATCGATATCAGAAAGCGATTCGGTGAAGTGCAGGCCTTAGATGGCGTTTCGCTGAAGATAGGCGCTGGAGAAGTAGTAGGGCTGGTTGGAGAAAACGGTGCAGGAAAAACGACACTAATGAATATACTCTACGGCCTCTACAGAGCCGACAGCGGAAAAATCATCATCAATGGCGAGGAAGTCAAAATACAGTCCCCCAAGGACGCAATTTCTCGCAAAATTTTCATGGTTCACCAGCACTTCAAGCTGGTGAGAAATTTCACTGCTCTGGAGAACATAATACTTGGCACTACAACAGGGAAAAACGACTTCACCAAAATGGATATCCGCAAATACAGAGAGAGAGTAGAGGAATTAATGAAGGAGCACAAATTGGAAGTTCCTCTCGAAGAGAAAGTTAAGTACCTCCCCGCTGGAATTCAGCAGAGAGTAGAGATCTTAAAAGCGCTCTACAGAATGGCCGAGCTTCTGATACTCGATGAACCTACAACCAACTTAACCCCCCAGGAAACAGATGAGCTGCTCCGCTCCGTGCTAGCTATGAAAAAAAGAGGAATAAGCGTAGTTCTGATAACCCACAAGATAAGAGAAATTCTTGAGACTGTAGATAGGGTAGTAGTTCTCAGAAAGGGGAAAAAGATTGGAGAAATGAAGAAGGAAGAAATGGATGCAGAAAAGATCGTCGAAATGATGGTTGGAAGGAAAGTCGACCTGGAAAGCGAGATAGGAGGGATGACTTCTATACCTGCAGCCGGCGAAAGAACCGAGGTCCTCAGAATAGAAGATCTCTGGGCGAGAGTGGGGGAAGTCGACCTCAAGGGAATATCGCTCGCTACATACAGCGGGGAAATTTTAGGTATAGCTGGCGTGTCTGGCAATGGACAGAAGGAACTGTGCGAAACCATAATGGGAGTACATAAACAGCAAAAAGGAAAGATATTTTTCAAAGGAAAAGAAATTTCTAAGCTGACAATAAAAGATAGAATAGAGGCGGGATTCAGATTCATACCAGAAGATAGACTGATCGACGGCTCTCTTCCAACCATGAGCGTTTCTGAGAACTTGATCTTGGGCTTTCAAAGATTCAAGGAGTTTCAGAGAAGGGGATTTCTACTCTACAATAAGATGAACGAGAATGCTAGAAAAGCTATTAGCGAATATGAAATAAAGGCCCCGAGCGAACAGGTCAGAGTTGGCAGATTGAGCGGAGGCAACATACAAAAAGTTGTAGTGGCAAAAGCCCTAATGCTAAATCCCGAACTGATTATTGCCTATAATCCAACCAGAGGGCTCGATATCGGAGCAACAGAGAGGATCTTGAAAAAGCTAATCGAACTCAGAAACAGAGGAAACTCGATAATCTTCGTATCGGAAGATCTGGACGAGCTTATGCTTGTTTCGGACAGAATAGCAGTGATGTACAAAGGTGAAATAGCAGGGATCCTCAGGAGAGAGGAGTTCAACAAGCAGAGGATCGGCTTGCTGATGGCAGGAGTCAAATGAGGTGAATGCATGTGGAAAAGATCTCGATATCCTCTCTGAAGAGAGAACTTCGCACTGTGCTATATTATTTGCTGGCCGTCATCGCAGCATTTGCCGTGGCCGGCATCATCCTTCTTTCCCTGCACCAGGACGTTCTAACAGGCTATAAAACCATACTAACCACAAGTTTCTCATCGCTTCCAAACTTCGCCTTGACAATATTCAAGTTTACTCCAATCTATTTGATGGGTGTTGGGTTCTCGATACCTCTAGCAGCCAGAAAATTCAACGTCGGCATTGAGGGGCAATTCCTTTTGGGTGCTGTTGGAGCCGCTGTAGTGGGAATCGGGCTCTCAGGTTTTCCCAGCTACATTCTTATCCCTTCAATGTTGTTGTTCGCCATGATTATGGGAGCCCTCTGGGCCAGCATTCCAGCAGCGCTACTTTACTTATTCAATGTTAATGAGATAATATCCACAATTCTCATGAACTTCATTTCCTTCTACTTAGTAGATCTATTTGCTCTGGGTAGGTGGAGAGACGTCTCAGCAGGACATCCCATGACGATCCCAATTTCCCCCTCAGCCCACCTCCCAATTATAGGAGCTCAGATCAACATCGGTTCTCTAATTGCTGTTGCTGTAGCTCTTGTAGCATTTCTCGCCATATACAAAAGCGTATTTGGATATGAGCTGAGAGCAACCGGATCTAACCCGATAGCGGCATTCAAATTTGGGATCAAAACCAATTACTTATTCCCACTTTCTCTTGTAATTGGAGGCGCGGTCGCCGGATTAGCAGGAGGATTGGAGGTATCCGGCCTCTACTTCAGATTCGTTGAGGGTATGCAGAGCAACTATGCTAATCTCGCAATTATCGTCAGCCTGATGGCTAGAGGTAATCCCATTTTGCTGCTTCTCACTTCTTTCTTCTTCTCTGTAATAGAGATTGGCGCAAATGCTATGCAGAGAACCATGGGAACCCCGTATGAAATAGCACTGATAACCGAAGCTCTGATGATGCTATTTATAATGACAGTAGATGCTTTCAGGCAGAGGAGGAGGTGAAAGGCATGGACTACGCAGAATTAACTAGCTTGATGAGCTACGTTCTTGTATTGATGGTTCCATATTCTCTGGCATCAATGGGAATTATGATAGGCGGCAGGGTGGGCGTTTTCAATGTTTCGACTGAAGGCGTTATGCTGAGCGGAGCCAGCACAGCGTTTTTGGTTACATACTTCAGCGGAAGCTATCTGCTTGGGATACTGGCCGGCTTAGGTGTTGGTGTTCTTATTGGAATCATGATGACGTTCTTTGCGAACTACTTGAAAATAGACCAGTTCATAGTTGGAATACTTCTGTACATCTTCGCAACAGGATTCGGCTCTCTCCTCTATAAGGAGATCATAGGTGTAACTTTATCTCCACCAAGGGTGAATTTGCTTCCGAAAATCAGCATACCCCTCCTTTCGCAGATCCCATATCTGGGTCCAGTTCTTTTCAACCAAGATATCATGGTCTATCTAACTATTCTCCTCGCTATTGGCCTGCACTATCTCCTCTTCAGCACTACCTTTGGACTGAAAGTGAGAAGCATTGGCGAAAATCCGAGAGCAGCTGATGCGCTTGGAATCAAGGTCTTCCTAATGAGGCACGTCTTCACTATCATTGGGAGCGCTCTCATGGGGATGGCCGGTGCCTATCTCGCTCTCGGGTTCACTGGGATCTATACAAATACAATTGTCAGTGGGAGGGGATGGATTTCGATAGCGATAACGATATTTGGAAGGTGGAGTCCCCTGCCCATCCTCCTGGGGGCTCTCCTGTTTGCTGGCGTTGAAGTCCTGGTCTATACTCTACAGGCAATGGAAGTGAACCTGCCCTATCAGCTCCTCTTCATGCTGCCTTTCATTGTAACTCTCATCATCCTCATCTACACTTCTCGAAAAGCTGAAATGCCAGCTTCCTTGGGAAAACCATACGATAGGGAAGCAATCGAAGAGTGAGCAGCATCGCCCTGCCATTTTTGATCCTATTTTATGCGTTATCTTTTTTTCAGTGATGGCGGTTGGTGGAAGCAGAGATTTATGCGGAAAAAATAGCTTTGCATCACGCTCTGCTGTCGGAGGGGATGAGCGAAGTAACATATGAAGACTTCCTCCGCTTCAGAGACGCCAATCAAAGAGTCGTCATGGGAGGCAGGGAGTTCTCCCTCAAGGTCCCTAATCCGAGAAAGGTAGAGCCAAAAGGATTCGAAGTTGAAAAAACAACTGTCTGGAGCTTTCCAGTCAGGGGCAAGTGGGCTACTCACAAGCACAATTCTTCCTACAGGGGCAACTGGGCTCCGCAGGTGGCGAGGAACCTCATCCTCCTCTACTCCAAAGAAGGAGAGCTTGTCCTGGACCCCTTCATGGGAAGCGGCACGACATTAATAGAGTGCGCCCTCTTGCGGAGGAAGTGCATAGGCGTTGATGTAAATGAAAAAGCTGTAATGCTCGCTTGGAGCAGGATCGAGCCCCTCCTGGAAAGGGAGGCTCAGGTGAAGCTCTTCAAAGGAGATGCGAGGAACCTCAACCTTCTGGAAAATGAGAGCGTAGATCTTGTGGCTGGTCATCCCCCCTATGCTGGAATAATAAGGTATTCCAGCGGGAGCGAGGCCGATGGGGATCTCTCAAGGCTCAAGCTGGAAGATTATCTGAGGGAAATGGGGAAGGTGGCAAGGGAGCTCTACAGAATCCTGAAGCCCGGGAAGAAGGCCGCCATAATGGTTGGGGATGCCAGGGCAAAGAAGCACATCATACCTCTTGGCTACATGGTTATGCTCCAGTTCCTTAAGGCTGGATTCACGCTCAGAGAGCACATAATCAAAGTCCAGCACAACATGACAGGTACCATAGCATGGAGAAAGAGGAAGGAGAGAGACTTCCTCCTAATCGAACATGAGCACATATTTCTGTTCGAAAAGTCTGAAGAGGAGTACACCTACAGCAGAGAGCTCCCCCTCTCACTCGGCTTCCTCCCCTACTGAGAGAAGCTTCAGCTTGCTCCTCAAATACTCTAGCCCTCTGCGGTAGATCTCTTTTCCCCTTTCTTCGAGGAGGTAGACGCTCTCCTTCCCAGCTTCAGTCCTCCTCTCGACAAGACCTTCCCTTTCCATTCTGTACAGGACTGTGTAGAGATACACAGTTTTCACCGAGATGTCGAATTTTTCCTTCAGCCTCCTCTTCAGTTCAACGACGCTCAGTCCCCCTTCTTCCATCAGCAGGTTCGATATGTAAATCCACAGAACTTCCCCCTCCAGCTTCTTCTTCAGCCTTTCGAATGCCTTAGACGTCTTCGGATCTGTCATTTTACCAGCCTGAAAAGTTTTTTAATGAGTGCTTCTAATTGATGTTTCGAATTACATATAAAAAAATTTATACGTGATGAGCATGGGGAAGATAAAGGTAGGACTAATAGGAATTGGAAACTGCGCTTCAGCCATAGTCCAGGGGGTCCTCCTGGCGAAGAAGGATCCTTCCAGAACGAAGGAAGTGCTGTACGAAGATATTGGAGGCTACAAGATACAGGACATAGACTTCGTTCTCGCCATAGACGTGGACGTGAGGAAGATAAACAAGGACCTCGGGGAGGCGATCTTCGAGGGCCCAAACATATTCCCAAGGCTTCTGGATGATACTAGAACCGGAGTCAAGGTAATTGCGGGCCCTGTTCTCGACGGCGTTGCTGAGCACATGAGGAGCATATTCATGCCCCACGGGAGGGAAGTGAGCATGGATGAAATCGTGAAGGCCATGAAGGATTCCGGGGCGGAAGTGATAATCAACATGCTTCCAGTGGGATCGGAGGAAGCCACGAGGTTCTATGCTGAAGCTGCCCTCAGGGCAGGGGCTGCTTTCATAAACGGCATGCCTGTCTTCATAGCGAGCGATCCGAAGGGCGAGTGGCAGGAGAAGTACAGGAAAGCAGGACTTCCTCTTCTGGGAGATGACATAAAGGGGCAGTTCGGGGCGACTATACTGCATTCCTCATTGACTGCGCTGATGAGGGAGAGGGGCCTCACCGTCAACGAAACCTATCAACTGAATATAGGTGGGAACACGGACTTTCTGAACATGAAGGAAGAGGAGAGGCTGAGCAGCAAGAGGGAGAGCAAGACGAGCGCGGTGGCTCACACTCTCAAGAACCCCGCTGAGATAATACAGGCGAAGAGGATAAGGATAGGTCCAAGCGACTGGGTTCCGTTTCTGGGGAACACGAAAATAGCATACATCTACATCAAGGCCACATCTTTCCTAGGCTTTCCAGTAGAGCTCGACGTGAAGCTGAAGGTCGACGACAAGAGCATGTACGCAGCTGCTATGGTAGATCTCATCAGGCTGGCAAAGCTTGCGCTGGACAACAAACTCGCGGGACCTATTCAGGAGGCGAGCGCTTACTACATGAAGCACCCTCCGAAGCCCGTCTCATCCCCATTTGAAGCAAAGAGGATGCTCGACGAGTTCATAGCTAAGTACGGCAGAAAGGGATGATTGGGGCAGGATGATGAAGTGCGTATCCTTCGACATATGGAACACGCTGCTGGACTTGGGGATGTTCTATTCACTGATAGCCGAAGAGCTCTCGGCAATCTTGGGAAAAGAGAGGAGCGAAACAGAGGATGCTCTGTTCAGAGCTTACAGAAGAGCGTATGGACTGAGGCTGGAAAGAGCGTTCAAGAGCCCCATCCTCGATTCCGCGGAAGTGTTCGCTGAGGAGCTACGAGCTTCCCAGGAGGATCTATTCAGAGCCCTGGTGAAGGCTGTCTCGAGAAAAGAAGCGGAAAAGATGGCATTCGAGGACGCTAGGAGAGCAGTTGAAGGGCTTCATGAGAAAGGGATCAGGATGGGCCTTCTCGGAAATGTCATGTTCTGGCCGGGAATGATAACGAGGCTCATATTGGAGAAAAACGGTCTTCTGAGATTCTTCCAAGCATCTCTGTTTTCCGATGAAGCTGGTGTTCAGAAGCCGGATAAGGAAGCGTTCGAGCTCCTGGCAAACAAGCTTGGCTGCAGGCTGGAAGAGCTGATCCACGTGGGAGACTCTCTTGAGAACGACCTCGCCGGGGCCGTCATGGCGGGTGCTGTTGCTGTGCTGGTCAAAAGGGATTCTCCGGCGAGCTTCTCAATAGGAAAGAGGGCCTACGTGCTGCGATCCCTGGCTGAGCTGCCGCAGCTCGTTTCTCAACTCTGAGAGAAGCTCTCTCAGACCTCAGTGAGAAATCTTTTCAACCTTTACCCCCTCTGCCCCGAGCTTGGTCTTCAGAACCATGGAGCCGTGGAGCCTCATCGCTGTCTCCACGACTTCCTCTCTTTCTGGAACCAGTGCTATCACGCAACCCCCTCCTCCAGCTCCGGTGAGCTTAGCTCCGTATGCTCCAGAATCTCTAGCCACATGAACCAGCTCGTTGAGCCTTCTAGTGGAAACTCCGAGAGCATCGAGGAGTGAGTGATTCAGGTTCATCAGGAAGCCGATTTCTTTCAAATCTCTGCTCCTCAGGGAAGCTTCTGCCCTCTCGACAATAAAGCCTATCATCTTCATTATGCCCTCGAATATTTCGGGGTACTTCTTCATTCTTTCTTTCACCATCGCAACCATGTCCTTCGTTCTTGCTTCCCTCTCCACGTATCCTATCAGCAGGGGCAGATCTCCTTTGAAGCTGAGCGGCTCTCTCTCCACAGAGCTTCCGCTGTAGCGAATCCTCATGTATCCCCCGAATGAAGTTATCGACGTATCCATTGGGGAGGCGATCCCCTGCACCTCCTTCTCCACCTCCCATCCCAGCTTTGCTATCTCCTCCTTGGTCAAGCTGTATCCGTTCGCTTCAGCATATGAGGCTATGGTCGAAACAGCAACTGCAGCAGAGGTTCCCAGTCCAGCCCCGACAGGCATCTCGGACTTTATCTCTATATTGATTCCCTTTCGGATCCCGAGGTTTCTCGCCGTCAGCTCTATGGCCTTGTTAATGTAAGCGATGGCTGGAAGAACCATCCCGTAGTCCGTCTCCAGAACCACCTCATTTCCAACATATGATATCACTATTCCGGGGACTCTGAGATCCCTTGCGCATATCTTGACGACATCATCGCTCCTGGGCTCTGCCACTGCGTATACTCTCCTATCTATAGCTACAACTAAGGCTGGGTGTCCGTACACGACAGCGTGCTCTCCGAAGAGAGTGACTTTTCCCGGGGCAGACGCCACGACCTTCAAAGACTTCACCTCAGATAGCTGATAGGATCGCCGTTATATAGGGAGCGCCCACGAGGACCATGAATAGAACCCCCAGCGAGACTCCCAGCCTGCTCACCGCTC
The DNA here is from genome assembly GCF_058692745.1 of Fervidicoccus sp. SLHALR4. Taxonomy (NCBI): domain Archaea; kingdom Thermoproteati; phylum Thermoproteota; class Thermoprotei; order Fervidicoccales; family Fervidicoccaceae; genus Fervidicoccus; species Fervidicoccus sp. SLHALR4. Next base: position 631,295 of record NZ_CP182483.1, read on the forward strand.
CAGAGAGGAGGGCCACGAGCAGCATTCCGAATATCCCCGGTATGCCGGCATCGTAGAACGCCAGGAGGAGGACAATTGCTATGAAAATGCCGTAGAGGGCTTCAGCAGAAACTCTCCTGAACACTAGGATGGTCAGTTGCCTCGAATACTTCACTATGATGGGATATGCGATGAGGAGAGAGACTGCTACAGAAAAGACGACAAGCGCTGCTATTTCTCCGTAGCTATAGTGAGTGAGGATGTATTTGAACGCCGGTACACCGATGTTTGGTAGCGATTGGAAAAACGGTGCGGCGGGGCCGGCGCTCATTGGGCCTGTAGCCTGACCTATGACGAGCAACGGTACAAGCGTTCCTCCTATGTAGGTTCCCAGCTTAATCCCTTCCCTTACAGTGTAGGCGAGGAGGGATCCCTGGAGCTTCTCTCTCTTCGTCTCTCTCAGCGTATCTCCAATGAGTATGGTGAGTCCAACCGGAGACATCACAGTAGCTAGAATTGAAGAAATTGGAGACCATATCAGCACATGCAGGAGCTCTTCCCTGCTCATGTTTGAAAAGGGATTGAGCGAAATCTTTCCTACTTTGGCCAGCTTTACTCCCTTCAAACCCTTCCTCTCGAGTGATTTTCTGAGCTCTCTGTTGAGTGCGCTCAGCAGCTCGAACAGCATGGGTCCGATGGTTATTCCGAGGAAAAGGCTGACGGAGACCGATTTTCCGTAAACCCCCCTCACTCCCTGCACGAGTATAGCGAAGGAGGGTATCATTAGGAAGGCTAGCCACTTATTCTTTGAAGTAGCAGCCAGAAAGATTACGCCCAGGAGAATGAGCCAGAACCATCTGTATATCTTGAGCCCGAGGAATATATCCTGTGTGTTGAGCCATGCTCCTACGGGCATGAGCGCATAGGAAACGCCCAGGACGAACAGGGTCACCACGAGCGCAGAGATGAGGGCAGCCGAATTTCCTTTTCTGAGCAGAATGTCTGACATGCCGTGCTCCTTGGCCACCAGTGCATCGGGAACCTGAGGGACTGCCATGACGCCTCCGGGTATTCCAGCTAGAGCAACGGGGACGGCATCTCCGATTTTGAAGGCTACTATGGAGGCCATGAACCAGGCAAGAACGAGAATGGGATCCAAGCCGGAGAGCAGGAGGGCTAGGGCTATGGGAGCCATCGTCGCCGTTTCATCTGTGCCCGGAAGTATTCCAATGAATATGTAGATCAAAGCTGAAATGGCGGAGAGCAACGCAGCCTGAGCAAATATCGCGAGATCCATTTCACTCTCCCTCGACTACTATTTTTCTCTTCACTTTCGTCAAGGGTATGGAGAGGAAGAATCCAATGGAAGCCCCAACAGCTCCCAGAGTTATCTTGAGCGCGTTGCTCAGGTTCGACATCCCTAATAACGATGCTATATAGGGGGAGAGCGCGAACAACAGAAAGGCCATTGCCGTGCATATCGCAGAGGAGATCCCGAGCTCCTTCAGAGAAACCAGCTCGCCGTAGAGCTCTATGTATTCTCCGTCCTCCACTTCTTCAAACACCTCCAATGTGGATAGAATTATCTGTTTTACTTTAAAAAACTGCCGGAAAAAGGATAGACAGTGGTCGATAAAATCTGAGGCAATTTTTCTTTTTCCACTAGCACGCCAACCAAGTGGTCGCTCATCAAGTTCAGGGAAAAAATGGTCAGCGTAAGTACTAGGCCGGGAAAGAGGAGGCCCCGCCAAGAACCTGCATATAATGCTATTCAATCAGCCAAGAAAGATCTGTGGGCACAGGAAAAGCTTTCGAACGTGCAGTGAGGGCCAACAGGTCAAATGAAGTGAAAGGCTCTAGAGGGAGCTGAGGACTTTGCGGTTGTGGAAGATGCAGAGCCAAACAGTGAAATCAGCTGAGACAGGTGACTTCATCGCTCATGCTCCGACAGTTTTTCCTCATCATCTCCTCCCTGAGATCTTCCCTCGATCCTCCTCATTATTATGTCATATAGCTTCTTCGGGCTCTTGGTGTATAGCCTTATCTTGTATATGCTTTTATCGGTTTCGTTCACCAACTCAACAAACTTCCTCTCTTCGTTCAGCTCCACCCTGAAGCCTCTTAGCGGGAACTTCAAACCGCTGCTCGACGCCAACCCCTTCAAAACTATGCCCTCCGTGGTCACGAGAAAGCTTCTTGGTATGTTGAACGCAACCATCTTCTTGTTCTGCTTCTTCATTCTCGCGCTCGTGTAGAGTTGCCCCACCGTGCTTATGAGGAAGCTCCCCTCGAAAAGGACGAGATAGGCGACAGTCATTCCTATCCTCGGGTCAGAGAACTTGGGAGCTATGTACTGCGTGATTGGGCCGAAGGCTAGGAAGAAGTAAAAGAGAACAACGAAGGACAGGATCATGCTCACGTTCATCATCTTCATCTGCTCCTGCATTTCGGCGGGATATTGCTTATCGCTCTGCACATATTCGAACGGCCTGGCTTCCTCGTATAACACCTTTCCCTTCTCGAGCTCAGAGGCCTTTGCTGAGCTGGGATGCTTTGGCTGCCCAAACCTGCTCATGAGGTACATATAGACAATGAAATAGAGAAAGATGAAGGCCCAGTATATCGCGCCGGTTCTTCCAAGGAATCCAGCCACAACGGCAAATAGCAGCACAGAGAGCTGGCTTATCAATATCTGCTTCTTGCTCTGCATTACTGAAGACATTCCTCTTCTACACCTTCAGGACCCTTCAAAAAAGTATCCCTTCAGCCTTAATAAATGGTTTCTGTTTCTTGATCTAGGCCGTCATAGGCCTTGCCAGTTTTTAGCTTTCTCTTCTCCATGCTTTACAGCAGTGGAAGGCCGCTTCTTTGTAATGGCGACTGTTGCTTCAGTTGCTCTGCTCCTCTACCTCACCATGCCGCCTGAAGTTTATGAAACAAAGATGAAGCCCAGGCCTCCGGTTTACAGGATCATCGACTTATCTTCAACTGCCATAGCGGCATCTTCGATAATCGCTTCAGCATATCTTGCCCTCACGGGAAGGATGACCTTCAACATCTTGGGAGCTCTCTTGATCGCCTTCGGAGCAATGTTTCTGGCACCGGGATGGCTGGCCAAGGGAATAGAGGGGTTGATAAGGGAGATAGACGACTTCTTCCCAGTATTCATAAGGAGCTACGCTCTCAACTACGAGACCCTTCCAAACCAGGCAAAGGCGCTGAGGCCCATGCTCATAGTTGAGCTCGGAAAGCTCACGGGAATTCTGGAGAACCTCTACGCGAGGCTGTTTTCGATTTAACGATAAATTTAAATACTTTTAAATACTGGTAGATACTTGATGAATTATGGTGGAGAAGCTCTACAAGCTGAGCGAGTTCACCAGAACTGTTGGTGTAAGCCGCAGTGCTGTTATCAAGTGGATTAAGCAGGGAAAAATCAGGGCAATTAACATCCACGGCAGATGGTACATCCCAGAATCAGAATATGAAAGGCTTGTCAGAGGAGCATAGAAAGAGAAAGAGCTGGAGGAATTTAGTAGGTTGTTGAAGACCATTGAGAGGACTGTAATCCTAGAAGCATGGACTAACAGGATTGGTATGCATGCGCTCAGAGAGATCGAGGATGCTTATAGGAGAATGCTCGAAATAATGGTTGATTATGCCGTGGAGCACAAGGCTTCTCAGTCGACGTTGCACGAAGCTTTCTACAGCAAATTTAGAGAGGTATACCCTTGGCTGCCAACGAGGATTGTCAAGGGGTGCTATAGGGATGCTGCTAGGAGGGCTAAGTCCTTCAGAGAATTTCAAGAAAAAGGAGCAGCCAAGACAAAAAAAACCCGAGGTAAGGAAGGTTACAATAACATTATCGGATTCGCAGGACTGGAAGCTAGAGGATGGAATGATATAGGTGAGAACTCACAGGGGCTGGATTCTACTGCACTATAGACACCACAGACAGCTATACAGATATCTATACAGTGGCTGGAAGCTTTCAGAGGAGCTGAAACTAAAACCAGCCAACGGGAAAGTGCTTGTTTATCTTACCTTCAAAAAGGATTTCGAAGCAGAGCTCAATCCAAGAAATGTTGTTGCCATGGATATTAATGAGAATAATGTTACATTAGCAGTGTTCAGAGAGAAGAAGCTCTCAGAGGTTTACAGGGTTGAGACAAACCTTGGAAGGATAGTTATTGCTTATGCTGAGAGGAGGAAGAAGCTGACCAAAGGTAGGTCAACGAAGGATAGAGATGTGAAGAAAGTTCTGAAGAAGCTCAGTGAGAAGGAGAGGAAGCAGGACATAGTACGCAAGACTGCTAAGATCATCGAAGAGCTTGCTGTTCGGAATAATGCTTTAGTAGTTGTAGGAAATGTCCATAAGGGTAAGAAGAAGCTAGAGGAGAAGATATACAATGATAAGCTGAGGCACAGAATCCACCAGTGGAATGTCTCGAAGCTGATAGAGGTTCTGAACAATAAGCCTATACATGTTGTGAGTGTCTCCGAGGCATATACATCATCCAAAGATCCCTTCACGAGGAAGCGCATTAGGAGGTTCAAACCCTCAGTGATTCGCATTGCGTTGAGAGGGGCGATGAGAATAAGAGCGGTTAAGTTCAGATTGAGGATAGCTGGAAGTGGACTTGATAGAGATGCCATAGGAGCAATAAACATCGGACTCAAATACCTAAACTCAAATGGGAGCCCCGTGGCGTTGGGCTCGACGGAGCCCCATGGGGTGCGGTTGAAGCTGGTGATACCGCACCGAGGGCTAACCCCGCTCACGGTACTTTTAGTTGGTTTTCAATGTTTTTAATTCCGTGAGAGGGGAAACGCTCAGGAGAAACAGGCTGCAGATCTCGAAGACGTTCGAGACAACGACATATATAATGCAGGGGGCCATCGTCGTAATAAACGTCTTCGTAGTCAGCCTGCTCTACTCATTTTCCCAAATACTTGCCTCAATGCAGGCCCAGATACCTACGAACATCGTCGGCCCCATATTCGGCTCTCAGATCCCCATTGAACCAGTGATGTACATGACAGCTGTATTCTCAGTAGCAACGGCGGTGATGAACGCTTTTTCTATAGCAAGAGTGACTCCTGGAGTCTCCAGGACATTTTGGTACTACCTCGGCATACTGATGATTATAAGCGGTGCCAGCGTCATCCTCGGCAGCATGATGATGAACTACATACTTGGCTCCACAATTCAAGCTCTAAGAAATCTGACGCTTGTCTGACCTTGATGCGGAAAGCCCTACAAAAACATTCAAAAACTCAAAGCCTTTCAAATCGAGCAGAAATCACTTTAAAATAAAAAAAAGCTGGGCCTTCGATAGCAAGGGGGTCAGCCGATCCGCAGGGTCTTTTCAATCCTCGGCCTCTTTTTCGAAGCCTTTTCTCTGGCATTCGACAGGAGCTCTTCAACTCTGTCTAGAAAGTCCGGCGGCAGCTTGCTGAACAGGGGCTGCGGCTTTCTGATCTTCTGCCCGGGCTTGATGAAATCAAGCGAAGCATCCCTCAGCTCACCGACCTTAGGCCCTTCAAGGCCGAGCATTTCGTAGACTTTGCTGGAAGAGGCAGGAGTTATCGGGCTCATCAGAAGGGCTATGAGCCTTACCAGGTTCACCTCCAGGTTGATCACAGCACCCGCCTTATCTGGGTCGCTCTTGAGGAGATCCCATGGAGCCATTGCATTGAAGAACTGGTTTCCCCATCTGGCCATCTCAAGTATGTGTTCGCTTGCCTGCTTCAGCTTTATCTTTTCATAGGCAGCCAGAGCGTTCTTTAGAAATTCCTGAACTTCCTCCCTCCCCCTCACCACGTCCTGGTCTTGGTTATTAAAGCTGGGTACCTCCCCTCCGAAGTTCTTCCAAACGAAGCTCAGGACTCTGTGAACGAGGTTTCCAATGTCGTCGTTCAGCTCAGTGTTTATTATCCTGTAGAACTCAACCCAGCTGAAACTGGTGTCTTTGCTTTCCGGCCTCATCCTTATCAGCGCGAACCTCCAGTAGTCTGCAGGAAGAAGCTCGAGGGCTTCATCGGCCCAGACTCCTATCCCCCTGCTCTTGCTGAACTTTTCCTCTTGGAAAAGCAGGTACTCGGTGGCGCTTATCCTCCAGGGAAGCGGATACCCTTCTCCTGAAGCTATCAGCATGGCAGGAAATATTATGGCGTGGAAGGGTATGTTGTCCTTTCCTATGAAGTATACTGTTCTCGTTTCATGGTCCTTCCACCAACTTTCGAACTCTTCCCCCCTCCCCTCCTTCTCGAAGTGCTCTTTGACTGAGCTTATGTATCCCAGGAGGGCATCGAACCACACATAGATGGTCTTTCCTTCGGTTCCAGGGAGCGGAGACGGGACGCCCCAGGATATGTCTCTGGTGATGCTCCTCTCCTTCAGCCCTTCCTCGACCCAATTGAGGCTGTAGTTCCTCACATTGTCGTCGAGCTCCCTGTTATTCCTCAGCCACTCAAGGAGCTGATCCCTCACAAGCTGCATTTTGAAGAAGTAGTTCTCAGTTTCCTTGTATATGGGGGTGCTGCCGCAGAAAACGCAGTGGGGATTTATGAGCTCGGTTGGGTGAAGCAGCCTTCCGCAGTTATCGCACTGATCTCCTCTGGCCTTATCGTAGCCGCAGTAAGGGCATGTGCCTTCTATGAATCTGTCGGCCAGGAAGATCTTGTCCTTTGGACAGTATGGGAGGATCTCCTTCTTCTTCTCCAGATAACCGCACTCATACAGCTTGAGCATGAACTGCTGCACGAAGCTTATGTGGGTGGGGTTGTGCGTCCTGGTGTAGTTTGTGAACTCAATCTCCCATTTCTTTATGAGGTCGGACACATAGGAGTGCATGGCATCTGTGAGATGCTTCGGCTCGATCCCCCTCTTCCTGGCTTCAACTTCTATCGGAGAGCCGTGCTCGTCGCTGCCGCTCACGTATATGACTTCTTCCCCCCTCAGCTTGAGGTACCTCTGGTACACATCTCCAGAAAGCAGGCTTCCTATCATAGTCCCAAGGTGGGGGACGTTGTTTACATAAGGCCAGGCGCTGCAGACAATATACTTCAATTGATCCACCTCTGCGAGCACAGAGATAGCATCCTTCAGCGCTTCTATTTAATTTTTCGCAGAAAAATATTTTTTGAATCTTTTTTACATGTTTGTTTATATAAACGAAAGTCTTTTATTGTAGAACTAAAATTATAACATCAGGTGTAAACCATGAGTCAAGTCTTCTCTAGCATGCCTAGAATAGGAGAAAAGGCACCAAGATTCGAAGCCCAGACGACATACGGGAAAATAACATTCCCGGACGACTTCAAGGGAAAATGGATAATATTCTTCAGCCACCCAGCAGACTACACCCCAGTATGCACAACAGAGTTCTACGCTTTCCAGAAGAGGATAAAGCAGTTTGAGGAGCTCGGAGTTCAGCTGGTCGGCCTCAGCGTTGATCAAGTCTTCGCACACATAAAGTGGGACGAGTGGATAAAGGAAAAGCTCGGAGTTGAAATAACTTTCCCCATCATCGCAGACAATACAGGCAAAATCGCATCGCTCTACGGAATGCTCCACGCGCAGGCAGAGGGAACACAGACTGTAAGAGCAGTCTTCGTAATAGATCCCAACGGCATTATAAGAGCAATACTGTACTATCCACAGGAGCTCGGAAGGAACATGGACGAGCTGCTCAGGATAGTCAAAGCGCTGCAGGTAGCTGACAGAGAGAAAGCTGCAATCCCGGCAAACTGGCCAAACAACGAGATAATGGGAAGCAAGGTAATTGTGCCGCCCCCAACAGACAAGAGAGAGATCCCGGAGAGGCTAAAGAAGTACGAGTGCCTCGACTGGTGGCTCTGCTACAAGAGCGTCAGCGAGTGATCTTTTTCCCCAAAATCCTCTCTATTTTTTCCAGAGCATCCTCTCCTTTCTTCTGCACAATGAAGTAAACTTCTTCGTTCCCTATCTTCGTGTATATCGATATGCTATCCAGAGGATTCTCAGGAGGCTCCTGCAATCCTTTAGGCTTCTCCTTTCCAATGTAGGTCCACTTCAGAACCGCTTTGCCTTCACTTGTCCTCCCTCGATAGCTAACCCTCCACCAATACCTGCCAAGATAGACGTACCTCCTTCTTTCACCTCCGACGTTCTTGACAGCATAGTGGATTGGCTTGAGGTAGTAGCCGGAAGAGGCTATGGCTCTGTTGTACTCCTTGAACCTCCTCTTCAGCTCTTCAAGAACCTCAATGAATATCTCCCTTGGTATCGGAATCTCCGCTGTCATATATGTGCGAACCTCCTCTGAACTTCTGGAGCAGATTATCTGCTCTTCTTGCTCTTCTCCTTTCAGATAGAAATGTTTTTTATCATCGCAGCTTTAAAATACTGAAAGCTGAGTGAGCAGGCATGAAAATTCCCAGGAGGGCAATATTCTTCGGGAGGTTTCAGCCATTTCACTTGGGGCACCTGCATGTTGCTGAGGACATCCTGAAAGAATACGACGAGCTCATTTTTCTCATAGGAATGAGTAGCGAGAGCCACACAGAGAGAAACCCCTTCACAGCCGGCGAGAGAATAGAAATGATAAGGCTTTCAATGGCAGAAAGAGGAATTGATCTGGGAAGGATAATAACCTCAACGCTCCCCACGATGGAGATCCACCCCTCATCTGCTTACCACGCTGTTTACACATGCCCAAAGGCTGAGGCTATATATGTGGGGAACCCAATTATGTACAGAATATTCAGCGAGCTCGGCTTCAAAACAGTTCCCCCGAAACCATACATGAGAGAAAAATACAATGGAACATTTATTCGAGAACTTATGAAGAGGGGCGATGAGAGGTGGAAGGAGCTCGTTCCTCGATCAGTGGCTGAATATATAGATGAAATAGGAGGGGTAGAAAGGATAGTTGCAGTTTCCTCCCCGAGCGAATCTCACATAACGGAGAGAAGTGGAGGAGAGCTCTGAACTCGCATGCTGCCCGCAAAGCCGAAGAGTTCCATAGAAAAATCCTCAGAGCGGATGCTTGAGCTCAGAATCGAACGAATACTGTAACCTTCAGGCTCTTCCCTTCCTTGCTCACCAAGACCAAATCTGCATATGCTTCTTCTCTCCTGAGAAGATTCTTGAAGAACCCTTCTAGAAGGCCCAGCAATATTCTCGGCTTCTCATCCACCATCTTGGCCTGATAGAACTGCACCTCCCAGTAGTCTCTCAGGGTGGCCTCAACCCCGTTCTGATCTACTTTCCACGTCTCGAGGACTCCCCACCCTGATACGGAAAACATCATTGAGAGAAAGCTCATCGCTTCGTCAAAGCTCTCTATTCTTCCCATCGACTTGACGTAGTAATCATAGAGATTCTCTCCTATCTGATTTCCGAGCTTCCTCTGAAAATACGGGAATATCTGATAGCCGAGGATCTTCTTAGCTCCGAGGAGAATAGCTTCGTAGTTGGCAGGCCCCATCATCACCCATCTCAGACCGAAAACGTCTATGGGAAACAACCTCCTTGAGTAGCAGAATCCGTTGAATTTCATTGAAATGGAAGAGTGGGTAACGCAGTCCAGGCTCCTCAACTGCTCGGAGATTTTGCTTACCTCTTCCTCTCCTCCTCTTACAGCTATTAGCAGGTCTGCGGAAGAGTTGCTTCCATCCAATCTGTAGCTCCCCTTAGCCCCCAGGATCTCCAGCCCGCTGTTCTTTATCTTCTTCATGACTTCTTCAATGCTAGAGAAGAGCTTTTCCTGCTCCCCAGATAAGCTCAAATCAATGCATGAAAAAGGCCCCTTCTCGGAGTAGAGTAGAAGCAAAGGCCTGAACGTAACAGTCTCCTCGTTCACGATCGACCCTTCCTCTTTTTTAATTTTTTACCTCATTTATCAGAAACTAAATAGACAATCATCTGAAAAATAACTGCGCAACAGTATAAAAAAGTTTTCATTTAAAGTACGTTTGTATATACATATAAACAGATTCATCTCATCAAAAGTGACGAGCTCACGAAGAAACAGTTTCCCGCTCTAGATCTATGGAGGACTTGCCAGTAGTTCCCCCCTTTTTTTCTCTGTGCTTCACAGCAGTCGAAGATTGCTCGGCTAAGGCTCACATCTAGAAGCCTCCACATCTTTCGGCTGGTTCTGACTCCTCCATCCTGAAATATGGAGAGCTTTGAAGCTACCGCTGTGATTGTTTTACGGTTTTTATATGCGTTCCTCCTCACAATACTTTTAATTCCGTGAGCGGGGTTAGCCCTTGGTGCGGGTTCATAAGCTTCAACCGCACCCCATGCGTGGGGGATTTGAGAGCCTGCATAACAAATTTATTAGCCCACGGTTCGAAGATTACTGTCCTCTCAATGGTCTTCAACAACCTACTAAATTCCTCCAGCTCTTTCTCTTTCTATGCTCCTCTGACAAGCCTTTCATATTCTGATTCTGGGATGTACCATCTGCCGTGGATGTTAATTGCCCTGATTTTTCCCTGCTTAATCCACTTAATAACAGCACTGCGGCTTACACCCATCAACTTGGCGAATTCGCTAAGCTTGTAGAGCTTCTCCACCATAATGCATCAAGTATTTGCTAGCATTTAGAAGTAATTAAATTTGTCGAAAAATTGGGAACAGCCTCCATCAATGATAGCCGAGAAGATTCAGAGAATGGGTTCCATGAAGCTCCCTTTAAGGGAATCAATGAATAGTGTAGTTCATATTTCTTTGTAAAATCAACATCGCTTATTAATTGAAAGTAGTAAGAAGCGATGTAGGTGCTGTGGCTGGAAAAACAGTCAAGGAGAGAATCCATAGTAGCCCTCTCGAGCACCAAACTTCTCTCTAATTCTCTTCTCGAGAAGCTCGGACCACCACGGTACAGTGAAGTTCCTCACGCATCTTCCTTGATCGTATGGCTTTATATCCAAGACAGGGGTTCCGCTGCTAACATCTATTCCCTCCACCCTGAGCTTATTGCCTTCAACTGACAGGAGCCTCACTATTGAGAGAGCGATGGGGTTCGGTCTGTGCGGACTGTCCGAAGCAAAAACCCCCACTTCAGGAACATCGTCTATCTTTATCCCGAGCCTCTCAAGCTTCCTGTGCCTAATCTTCAGCGTCTTTCTCTGCTCCTGTGTAACACTGTCTAAGAATGTTATTACAATTATATGCGAGAACCCCTCCAAATTGGTGAGGCCCTCCGCATATTCGGGGAGGATCTCTATGTATCCCTCTACTCCTTCTAGCTTGTTTCTCAGCTCTTCATAACTAACATCGTGTCTCACATATCCAATTGGGCCCATGCAGAATTCTTTCTTCAAGCTATTCCACCTGTTGCTGCATTGTACTGAAATCCTACTAATTTCTTTGTCGCCTGGTACGTGTGCAGCTGTTGTATGATATTCGGTGGAGAACATAAGGAAAGTTTTCGGAAAAATTCCGATTGTCTATAAACAATATGGAGGCGCCGCTTAAACGGGTCTTGAAAAGGTGCATGTACTTTATGTTTGGAAGATAAGTTTATAATTTTGTCATTGAAATATTACTTAAATGTGCTCACACGGGGAGCGAAAGCAGAGCGCTCGCCCCTAAACGCCCCTCTTAAGAAAAGCGGGATGCTGTGACCTCCGCGGAGGGGTGCTGAGCTTCTGGCTCCGAAAAATAAAGGTTGAAAAAATTCGCACGGAGAAGCTGGGATCATGTGGATCCCCAAATATGCTAGGAGAAGGACTAAGCAGATGCTGAGGAGCGGGCAAAAGATCCACCTGGGCTACAGATACGAGATAAGGGTAGATGAGAAGAGCAATTTGATATACATCTATGATAAGAGGACTGGAAAGAAGCATGTGCTCCTGAGGTGAGCTGCATAGGAGGCAGCATATATCCATTCTCGCTTTTCGATCCTTGGCAGAGTGAGCTCTGCACCTGCCCAAGAAAGTACTCTCTCAATCCGTATACAGGCTGCTCCTTTTCATGCCTCTACTGCTATGCGAAGAGCTATATAGGGAAGAAAAGAAGTCAGCCCAAGAAGGACTTTCTGAAGCTAGCTGCGAGGGCGCTGCCAAAGCTGGACAGGAGGATAGTCGTCAACCTGGGAACAAGCAGCGACCCCTACCCAAGTGAAGAGGAAGAGCACAAGCTAACGAGGAGCGTCCTCTCTCTTCTAGTGGAGAGCGGATTCAGAGTGCTAATCACTACAAAGGGAGGAAACCTCCTCCTCAGAGATGCCGACATTATGCTGAGGGGGAAGACAGCTGTTACCCCAACCATTACAACCCTCCAAAGCTCTCTCGCGAGGAAGCTGGAGCCGGAGGCCCCTTCACCTCAGGAGAGGATGGGAGCTATGGAGAAGCTTGCTTCTTCAGGAGTTCCGGTAGGTGTGAGAATAGACCCGATCATACCTGGGCTCAACAATGATGAGCAAGAGCTTAGAGAGCTCGTGAGGGCGGTTGCAGGTGCGGGGGCGAAGATGGTTGTCACTTCCACCTATAAGGCCAAGCCCATAGACTTCAGAGACATGATTGAAGCTTTTCCAGAAATGGAGAGGACTTGGAGGAAGTTGTATTTCGAGGAGGGAGAGTCTGTGGGGAGCTACAGGTACCTTCAAAGGCAACTGAGGAAGAAGCTCCTCATGCCGGTTGTCAGCGAAGCGGCTAAGCTTGGATTAGAATACGCCACATGCAGGGAAGGCCTACTCTCTCGGGATTTCTTCAACTCCCGCTCCTGTGATGGTTCTCACCTTGCAGGGAACATTTTTAATAGCAACATGCGATAACAATGATCGGTGCTGGAATTCATGATCGATAAGAAGAAGTGGGTGGAGGAGAAGCTTGCTGAGCTTGATGAGGCATATGCTGAAGGGAAGAAGAAGATAGAAAGCAGGAGCGAAGAGCTCCTCAAGGAGCTTGAAGACGAATTGAAGAAGAGGGAAAGGGAGCTCCTCGATGCCATCAAGAGCGAAAAATAAGAGGCTCATCATATATGGGAGCAGAGGCTGCATCCCTTGCGAAAGGGCCGTGAGCTATTTGAAGGAGATGGGCATAGACTTTATCTACATAGATGTCGATGAAAACGAAATGGCGGCTGAAGAAGTAGAAATCTTCGAGGGAGGAGACCTCCTCCTCCCCCTCATAGTTGATGCAGAAAGTGAGCAAATATCTATAGGCTGTCCGGTCGAAAAGGAGAAGTTCTCGCGGGAGATATCCAGACTGCTTGAAAATTGAGGTGAGAAGGATGGAAGAGGAGGATCTCAGAGTGAAGGTTTCCGAAGGGATGAGGAGGCTCTATGATAGAGGCCTCGTGTCTTCCCTAGGGGGAAATCTAAGCGCGAGGAGCATGAGGGGGATACTGATAACTCCATCTGGATCTCCCAAGTGGAAGGTCGGTGCAGAAGATATAGTAGAGGTAGATATGGAGGGGAAAGTCATTTCTGGAAGAGCCAAACCGTCAAGCGAGTTGCCAAGCCACCTTCTGATATACAGGAGCAGGGAGGACGTTTTCTCTGTTGCCCACGCTCACCCTCCGCACGCAGTAGCTCTAGCTAATGCTGGAATTCTGATCGGTCCTCTCCACGCAACGCCCGAGGAAGTGCTCTACCTGAAGAGCCCAGTTGTTTTGGAGTTTGCTCCACCAGGTGCGAAAACGGCTGAGGCCATATCCGGATCAGTACAGAAAAGCGACATCATCATCGTCAAGAACCACGGGGTTTTCAGCATGGGAAGGAGCATTGAGGAGGCCATCGCTAAGATAGAAATACTTGAAGAAGCATCCAAGATGTTCTACATTCAGCTCTCTCTTGGAAAGACACCATCCAGGATTCCCGAGACCCTCGTCAGGGAGATAATTGAAACCTACAAGAATGAATGAGACCGAGACTTCAATCATCCTTTCTTAATTCAGTTATTGGTTCTTTTGTAATATGAGATCCCGTTCAAATGCACGCTTTGCTTTTTTCTAAAAACTCTCGCTGTAGGTATTGCTGAAGATCTCGCTCAGCTCTGAAGCTTCTGAAAGCATAGTTCTGAAGTGAAATGAACCTGTCTCTCTTTTTAAAATCTCACTGGAGACTTTAGGAGATAGCAGGTGGAGACTGAGTTGTGGTTCTACATAGGAGTCTCTTTCATGGCAATGCTCTCAATGCTCGACATGGCTATCTTCACATATATAGGCTTCACGTTCAAAGTCTCTCCAATATACTACAGCATCGTGGCAGCAATGTGGAGCCTTCTCTACATAGCGGTGAACAAATCTCTCTCTTCTCTCGGGAATGCAGGAAGAAACAGGACTTTGATGGCGATTGCCTTCCTCTCCATAACGGTGTCTCTCCTCCTGTTCACCAGGAGCACTCTATTTTCCGTTACGCTAGCATACATGTTTCACTCTGCGGCTGTCTCAAGCGCTAACTTGGCCATCAGCACTAGCATATATGAGCTATTCGACAGCCTCTCCTGGTCCAGGTATTCCACTCTTCAGAGAATCCTGCAGAACTTCCTGAGGGGGAGTGCTCTCATATTAATATCATCTGGAATCGTAAATGCGTCTCTCTCTAGCATACTCGTCTTGGCTTCCTTCCTCGGAGCTCTCACTCTCCTCCTGCTCCCCCCTATAAACTTGGGCCTGGAGAGGAAGCTGCATATGCTTGGAAAGGGGGTCACTCAGTTCATAGGGTTCGCAAGTAGCAGGGGGATCCTTTCAACGGCAATAGAAAGCGCTCTCGGGGGCGCTTCAGAGCCCTTCGTTTTCTGGGGCGGGAGATCGGTTTTGCCCAGAGGAAGGATCATGCTCTCAGTTTTCTTGGCTGTCGCAACAGGAGACTTTGTCTTCACTGCAATGCCTCTGCTTGTGAAAACATCGCTCCCCCTGAGGGAATACTGGCTTGCCCAGGGCATAACCGGGATAACCGTAGCGGTCGGCTCCCTATTAATAAGCAGGCTCCTCTCGGGGGACAGAAAAATAGCTGTGTCAATAATAGCTATGAGGGGGCTCTGGCTTTCCTTCGCTATGCCGCTTATGTACAGAGAAGAAACGCTCGTTTTCTACCTCATAGGGATGTACTTCCTAGGGCTGGCGATGGATGCCACGTTATTCAACCTCTATTCTGAAGCGAGCAGCGGTTATGGAACCCACTCCTACTTCATTTCTAGAGAGATGGGAACGCTGGTAGGCTCCTTGACAGCGGGTGCAGTCCTAGCGCTCGGATTGAAGCCCGCAGTAGTAGCTGTTCCCCTTGTCTTCACTGCGATTTCCGCCATGCAGCTTCTGTAGGACAAGAAAGCTATGGAACAGCTGGATCAGAGAACTCCTTTATTCCTTCTTTATTGATTATAACGCTATCTACGCCATCGCCAGTTGCGGAATCCCTCCTCAGCGCCATCTGCACCGCTTTCACTGCCAGCCTTCTAGCATCCTCCGGCTCCATATCTTCTCTGAATCCCTCTTCAAGCACCCCGACTGCTATTGGAGAACCGCTGCCTGTAGCCGCGTATCTCTCCTCAAGGACGCTTCCGAAAAGATCCAGCGAGAACAGCCTCGGCGCGCTGTCGTAGCCTCCGAGGATGAGCTGGACGTAGAAGGGAAAAGCCTTGTACCTGTACAGAATCAGAGAGAGGAGGTGCGCAGCCTCCCTGACAGTTACCGGCTGCTTCCTGGTTATCGTCAGATACTTCAATTCAACATTGAGGAAATCGGCGAGCACCTGAGCATCGGCCACAAGGCCTGCAGTTGTCAGGGCCATCTTATCCCCAACTCTCAGTATCTTCTTCGTCCTCTTGTGGGCTATGAATGTACCAGCAGTAGCTCTCCTGTCTGCTGCTAAAACCACGGCATCTCTTGCTATCAATCCAACTGTGGTTGTTCCATGCAGTGCTCTGTCGGTGTTCAGTGAGAATTCCATTTCGCTGACCTCTCAAACCTATTGAGAAACTGATTGGCAGCCGGTTAAATATAATTAACGGAAGTATTTAATTGATACCTGGTTTAAGAGAAGGTGTAGGTATGAACGCGAAGAGCCACATCATCGATTTGATGCACCGTGTAGTAATCGGAAAAAGCATCGTTGCAAACATTGTGGAATATTTTCCCGAAGGCTTGAAGAAGCATGGAACTAAGGCTCTAATTGTAACAGGTCCGAATGTGTGGAGAGCTCACGGAGAGAAGCTCACGGAAGGCTTGGAAAAGGGGAATATTTCGTATGAAGTTCATGTCTCCGAAGCTCCCCACATCGATGAAGCTAAAAAGATTGCGGAGGAAGCAACGAAGCTTTCATATGACATTATTGCAGGGTTTGGAGGAGGAAAGAGCATTGACCTGGCAAAATACGCTGCTTGGGAAGCGAAGAAGGGCTTCATTAGCATCCCAACAGCGGCCAGCCACGACGGCATAGCCAGCCCCTTTGCCAGCCTCAAGGGTGGAGGATGGAGCACCTCTGTCAGAGCGCAGCAACCAGCGCTGGTTCTTGCAGACCTAGAGATGATAGCATCTTCTCCGAGGAGGCTTCTCGTTGCTGGAGTGGGGGATACAATAGCGAAGTTCACGGCAGTCGCTGATTGGAGGCTCGCTCATTTGCTGAGAAATGAATACTATGGAGCATTTGCAGCTGGCCTGGCTCTGCTCTCAGCAAGGCACGTGGTTAAGTACAGCGGCATAATTGCCAAGAACGTAGATGAGGGCACGAGGATAGTTCTCGAGGCCCTCATAAACAGTAGCGTAGCTATGGGAATAGCTGGTTCCACCAGGCCTGCCAGCGGGAGCGAGCATCTCTTCAGCCATGCCTTGGACAAAATAGCTCCAAAACCAGCCCTTCACGGAGAGCAGACTGGTGTGGGAACGATAATGATGGCCAAGCTCCACAGGCTCAACTGGAAGAAAATAAGGAAAGTTCTGAAAACCGTTGGAGCACCAGTGAATGCCAAGGAGCTCGGTATTCCAGAGAATACAATCATAGAAGCCCTAACTATAGCTCACAAGATAAGACCGGAACGATACACTATACTGGGAGACAGAGGGCTGAGCTGGGAAGCGGCTGAGAGGCTGGCAATGGAAACAGAAGTTATTTCTTGAGAACAATCTCCGGAAAAGAGGCGTGCAATTAATAGAAAAGAAATTTATTTGTATAAAAAAGGCCAAAAATATAGGAGAAACTTCCTGCCTTGGGGGAATGGAATATGGTAAAGGACATGACAAAGGAAGCGCTTCTCTCAGCTTTCAGCGGAGAATCGATGGCTCGCATGCGCTACCTCTTCTTTGCTGAAGTCGCTGAGAAGGAAGGCTACAGAAATGTGGCACGGCTCTTCAGAGCAATAGCATATGCTGAGCAGGTTCATGCTAGCAACCACTACAGAGCACTGAGAGAGTACAATGAGGATGCAAAGGGGAGCGGAGGAGTTCCAATAGGTCCCGGTAGCACCAGCAAGAATCTTGAGCTGGCTATCAGAGGGGAAGAATTCGAGGTGAAGGAAATGTATCCCGTCTACATCGAAATAGCGAAGTTTCAGGGGGAGAGGGAAGCTGAAGTCAGCTTCACCTACGCTTACAAAGCTGAGCAGATACATGCTGAACTCTACAAAGAGGCGAAGAAGAGCGTTGATGAGGGAAAGGATCTCGACTTGAAAGGTAAAGTGTGGATCTGCCCCGTCTGCGGATATACTCACGTGGGCGATGAGCCTCCAGAGAAATGCCCTGTCTGCGGGGCACGACGAGAAGCCTTCAAGGGATTTTAAGTTAGCAACAAAGAAGCAAAAAACTGAAAAGAAGCATTATGGCTTCCCAACATTCTCTCGAATTAATGAACTATCCCACACTTATTTTTTATCGGAGCTCTGCTGGGGCTGCTCGCTGGGTTTTTCTTCTGATGCCCCCGCCTGCTCCTTCTCAGCCTTCTCCTCCTTCTGCTTGCTTATCTCCTCCACGAACACGACCTTGCTGATGCCTGGGATGTATTCCAGCACTTCTCTGGCCAGAGCCCTCTTAGCAAGCTGTATGTCTTGATTGAGCATGTCTTGCTCAGGTATCTTTATCTGAACGACCCCCTCTTCTCTCAATATTGTTATCTGGTATTTCTCAGGTTCCTTCGCTCTGAGCCTCCTCTTGAGCAGGGCCCTGATCTTTTCCTCGTCGGTCTTGAGGTGCTTGGTAACCTTCACTTTGTATATGAGCACCTTTCCAGCCAAGGGGTGGTTGAAGTCAACGAGGACCCTGCCACCGCTGACGTCTCTTATTACAGCAGGAACTCCATTGATCTCCACGATTCTTCCGGGAATCGGTTCAATCTCTCCTTTCCTGAACTCTCTCAGCGGGATCCTCCTGAGCTTCGATGGATCCCTCTCCCCGTAGGCCTTATCGGGAGGTATCTCCACCTCCCTTTCCTCGCCTTCGTTCATCTCTCTTATAGCTTCTTCAAGTCCCTTAACTACTCTCCCTTCTCCTATCACAACCAGAATGGGCTCGTACTGCTTATCTTCGTCGAAGATGTTGTTTGCCTTAGCTATATCGGCACTCGTGGTGTCGACAACGCTGCCTGTTTCCTTGACAGTAGCTGTGTATTCTACCAACACGAAGTCCTTTTCATTGAAGGGCATTCCGAATGGCACCTCATCGATAACTGAACCAACGCGGTATTTTTGAAAAAGGAAGGTTATTAAGGTTTGTTAAACGACCTTCAGCTCCTCGACCTCAGGTAGAGGCCGATATCTGCTATCGGCACCAGCATCTTACCAGCTGTTCTCCCCCATCCTAGGAACTCTCCTCTCCTGTTAACCACGAGAAGCATTCCTCTGCTGCGAGGGTAATTTCCGCTGAGCTTCACGGCCTTTCCAAAGATGAAGTCTCTTTCCTCCTTCTCGTCGAGCACTACCGCTGCAGAGCTCCCAACTGCTTTTGACGCAATCAGCTCCCACCCCAGCTCCAGCGAAGGCACAAACTCTCCCCTTTCATCAATATACCCCGCCATCATGCCCGCGTGATATGGATCCCTTCCAGCCGATGCGAGCAGCTCAGCAATTTCCGCAGGTTGCTGATCGACGCAGTATATCCACACCTTATCCCCAGATCTTCTGCAGAGGATTCTTTCGCAATCCCTCCACGCAGCTCCGATCTGCCTGAGAAATTTCTGGAGCAGTTCTTTTCCAGCGTCGCAGTCGAAGACTTTCACTCTCTCCTCCTTAGAAGGCATATGAAGAATCCCTCCGTTCCATCTGTGTGCGGATAAAGCCTCAGGCACTTCTTCATTTCGCTGCTGAAGCGAACTCCATTGAACTCTTCAACCCCGGGATTATTGGCTGCGCCGTCAATTCTAGTCTCCAAGACTTCAAGCGAATCTTCTCTCTCAAGAACCTTGGAGAGAACGAGCTCGTTCTCTTCTGGAGCTATGCTGCATGTAGCATATGCCATGATCCCTCCTGGCTTCAGCAGCCTGTATGCTTTGAGAGCAAGCCTCTCTTGATAGCTGCTCATCTTCTTCAGATCTTCGATGGTTCTAGTTGACTTCCTCTCCCTCCTGTAGACCAGAAGCCCCTCTCCAGTGCATGGAGCATCGAGCATAGCCCTGTCGAACCTGCTCTCCAGGAAATCCAGCTTCAAAATGTCTTCCATGAGGACAACTGCATTTCTTACATGCATCCTCTCTATGTTGGAGACGAGCTTGGCCAGCCTCCCGGCATCGTTGTCAACGCTGAGCACTGCCCCGCTGTTCTCCATGAGCTGGGCGATGTGGGTGGTCTTTCCCCCGGGAGCCGATGCGAGATCCGCTACTCTCTCCCCCGGCCTTGGGGAAAGAGCTATGACCGACGCCATGCTCCCAACTCCCTGGATGAAGTAGTAGCCCAGCAAGTGCTCTAAGGTAGTTCCGAGGGAGACAGGTTCTCGCTCAGCGTAGAAAGCATATGGCGCAATTTTCGAAGGCTTCAGAACGAAACCTCTTTCTTCAAGCCTCTCTTTGAGCTCCGCGCAGCTCTTCACGACCAGAGTGTTGCATCTTATGCTCCTGGGGACTCCCCTAGCTGCGCTCTCCAAGAAATCTATTGCTCCATCCCTTCCGAACAGCATCAGATACCTCTCGGCCATGTATGGCAACACTCCGTACTTCCTCGACAGAGAGACGGCTTCTTCGCTGACATTTACTCGGAATATCCTCTCATAATCCATGATAGTGGGAGCACCTGCACAAATGAAATAACTGCTTCAAGGATAATATCGATGCTTGGGGTATTGAATTTGCAGCTCGACCATCTCTTCAGCCCGAAGAGCGTAGCGGTCATTGGAGCCTCTAACGATCCCGCAAAAATCGGATATGACATCTTCAAAAACCTCCTGAGCTATCCGGGGAGGGTTTATCCTGTAAATGTGAAGGAAAAGGAGGTAATGGGCAGGAAGGCCTACAGGAGCATAGGAGATGTGGAAGATGATGTGGATTTAGCAGTAATAGCTGTTCCGAGGCAGCACGTCCTTGATGTGATAAGAGAGAGCGGGGACAAGGGAGCAAAGGCTGCTGTGATCATAACTGCCGGCTTCGGTGAAACCGGCGATGAATACTGGAAAGAGATGGAGACGAAGATAGTGGAGGAGGCTCGGAAGAGGAACATGAGGGTAATCGGCCCGAACTGCGTAGGCATAATGAACACTGGAAAGAACCTGAACGCCACATTCATCATGTCTGCAGTGCCTGGAAGGACGGCATTCCTATCGCAGAGCGGTGCGCTGGGAGCAGGCATAATATACAAGACGGTGAAGGAAAACATAGGCTTCTCTAAGTTCGTCAGCCTAGGGAACATGGCTGACCTGGACTTCTCGGACTTCCTCGAATACCTCTCTCAGGATGAGGAGACTGACTCCATAATGCTTTACTTGGAGGGAGTAAAAGACGGAAGGAAGTTCATCTCATCGCTCAAAAAAGCAACGAAGAAGAAGCCCGTGATCGTGCTGAAGGGGGGAAGAAGCAGGGCGGCATCCGAGGCAGTCTCTTCGCACACGGGCAGCATGGCGGGCTCGTGGGAAGTGTACAGGGCAGCTATAACAGAGGCGGGGGGCATAATTGCCGAAACAATCGATCAAGCTCTCTCTATGTCGAGGGCTTTTTCGCAGCCCCTTCCGAGGGGGAGAAGAGTTGGTGTGATCACCAATGCTGGAGGAGGAGGAGTGCTTGTGACAGACCAGCTGGAGCAGAACGGGCTCGAAGTTCCCCGCATTTCCGAGAGGTCTGTAGAAGAGCTCAGGAAGTTTCTGCCCCCATTCGCCTCATTCAGAAACCCCGTGGACATGATAGCAAGCGCCAGAGGAGAAGACTACAGGAAGGCCACAGAGATCCTCATGGGCGACGAGAGCGTGGATATTTTGATTGAGATCTCCGTTGTTCCCACTTTCGCCGGCATCGAGAGAGATGAGCACGCCAGAGGAATAATTGAAGCCGTCAGGAGATCTTCAGCCAAAAAGCCTGTGCTTGCTCTATTCATGGCTGGAGATGTCAGCGCTCAGGCGAGGAAGCTCCTGGAAAGCGAGGGGATCCCGGTCTACGAGAGGCCGGAGGATGTGGCCGCTGCTGCAAAGGCCCTATACGAGTTTTCCAAGAACCTCTCTCGAGGTGGGGAGAATTGAGCAAGGGGATGCTCCTGGCTCCGAAGAGCTCCAAGCTCCTCCTGCTTGGAAACGAAGCCATTGTCAGAGGGGCCCTCGAGGCGAACATCGGCTTCTTCGCGGCATATCCAGGGACTCCAAGCAGCGAGATCCTCGACAGCATGCTCGAGATATCTGAAGAGGCTGGAGTTTATGCTGAAGTCTCTGTGAATGAGAAGGTCGCATTTGAAGCATGCCTCGGTGCCTCCTGGAGCGGTCTGAGGTCCATGACGAGCATGAAGCATGTCGGGTTGAACGTCGCAGCCGACCCACTGATGAGCTCAGCAAGCATGAAAGTCAGAGGAGGCTTTGTGGCTGTTGTTGCCGATGACCCGAGCATGTGGAGCAGCCAGAACGAGCAGGACACAAGGATATTCGCCCGGTTCGCAAACGTCCCTGCTGTCGAGCCGACATCGCCTCAGGAGGCTCTCGAGCTGACGAGGAAGGCCTTCGACCTAAGCGAAAGCTACGGCACAATGGTCATACTGAGAACCACGACAAGGCTCTCGCACACTAGAGGCGAAGTGGTGACTGGGGACCTTCCCGACGATATAGTCAATGCCAGGAGGAAGACGGGAAGCTTCAAGAAGTCTCCCGAGAGCTATGTGAACCTCCCCTCCAATTCGAGGAGGATGAAGCTCGAGCACAGCAGAATAATGGAGAATTTATCTAAGAACGAAGGGAGGAAGTTCGTAGAAATCGAGGGGGACGAATCGAGCAGATTCGGGATAATAACGGGGGGAGCGGCCTACGGATATGTGAAGGAAGCACTGGACTGGTTGGGAGCAGAGAGAGATGTTAAGATAATGAAGGTTCTCATGCCTTACCCTCTGCCCAGAGAGCCTGTCCTGGAGTTCCTCGGGAGCCTCGAAGAGGTACTTGTCGTCGAAGAGCTCGAGCCCGTCATGGAAGAGCAGGTGAAATTAGCTGCCTTCGATAGCGGAATCCGGATCAAAGTTCATGGCAAGGACCTTGTTCCGAGGGACTTTGAGCTGACGCCCGAAAAGGTCCTCAAATCTCTGGCCTCTTTTCTAAAGAGGGATCTTCCGCTGGATCTTTCCCGCCTGGAAGAGCTGGGAAGAGAAGCATCTTCCCTCGCACCCCCAGTTCCGCCGACCCTCTGTCCCGCCTGCCCCCACAGGAACACCTTCTATGCGATCAGAAAGGCAGCGACTCCCCGTTCGATTTTCCCGAGCGATATAGGCTGCTACACTCTGGCATACTACCCTCCCCTCAAAACCGTTGACACGACAGTAGATATGGGCGCTTCAATTTCAATAGCGCACGGGATCTCTGCAGCTGAAGGAGGAGGGAAAGAGGGGAAGATCGTCGCTACCATAGGAGATTCAACATTCTTCCACACAGGCATTCCGGCTCTGGCAAACGCGATAGCCAACGGCTCTGATTTCACCCTGGTCGTTCTGGATAACGGGACCACGGCAATGACGGGGCACCAGCCCAACCCTGGAAGTGCAAGCGGAGTGAAGGGAAAGAGGGTCTCCATAGAAGATGTGGCGCGGGCTATGGGGGCAGATTTTGTGGAAGTCGTGGATCCATATGATATTAAGGCAGTAGAAAACGCTGTCAAGAAGTCTCTCTCCATCAAGGGCGTCAAGGTCATAGTAGCGAGGAGGGACTGCGCCCTCGCGGTGATCTCTCAGAAGAGGAGGAGGGGAGAAAGCTGGAAGATCTACAAGGTTGACGAGGACAAGTGCACCGGTTGCAAGGTCTGCATCAATGCCTACGGGTGCCCAGCCATCAGGTGGGAAAGGGAGAAGAAGAAGGCAGTTATAGATCCCGAAATGTGCTGGGGATGCGGAGGCTGCGCACAGGTATGTCCGTATGATGCTATAGAGGTGATGAAGTAGTGGGGTACAACATCATAATAGCGGGGATCGGAGGGCAGGGCGTGCTGACGATCGCAAGGGTAATAGGTGAAGCCGCTCTTGAGGAAGGAGTGAAAGTGAGGATAGGGGAAATCCACGGGCTGAGCCAGAGGTTCGGAAGCCTCTTCGCCCACGTCAGGCTGGGGGATCAGATCTTCGGAGGGCTCGTGCCGATGGGAAAGGGCGATGTCTTGATAGCGCTGGAGCCAGCCGAATCTCTCAGGCACCTCCACTACATGAAGAAAGGAGGCTACCTCATCTTGAGCAAGAACCCGATCGAGCCCCCTCAGGTATCGATGGGCCTCTTCAAGTATCCCGAGCTAGAAAAGGTGGAAGAAATAGCACGCAGCAGCTTCGGCTTGAGGATCGTTGAAATCGATTCCAGAAAGATCGCTGAATCCTCCGGCAGCATAATAGCCCAGAATTCAGCGATGCTTGGAGCTGCTGCGGCAGTCGAGGGCTTTCCGCTCAAGAGTGATAGCATACTCTCAGGGTTGAAGAAGGTCATATCGAAAAGGTTCTTTGAGGTTAATCTGAGGGCTTTGGAGCTTGGAATGAGCGAGGCGAAGAAGCAGCTCGCCGCTCTATAATATTTCTTAAATTTTATTGTCTTTAAAAAATTTATTAACTCAGAGGACGAGATCACAATTGTGATCTAATATGGTCAAACCACCCGTTCCAATATCGGTTAATGAAATTCCATTCAAAGTAGAGATACTGGAGGCATTTCTGCACTCTTCGGAGGACCTCGTTGCCGGCAAAGAATTCGTCCCAAAGCTTTACACGACAAGGCAGGGAGAAAAAGTAGTATTCAGGCTCGCCAAGAAGGAGGAGGCGCCGATCATCCTCGAAACGCTGAAGAAGCTCATTGATCACCAGTATGATAAGGACCTCTACCACATCGTTGCTGCCAGGACATACGCTGAGGTTCTGGCATGGGCTCAGGCGAGGTACAAGGACGAGTACGTGATAATCGGAGTCCACGAAAATGAGCTCATAGGAGTCTGGAACGCCAGAATGATGAACAAGGACATAGCTGTTAGCCTCCACAGCATAACGTTCAAGAGATTGGGAGGGATAGGCACAGCAGGATACGCTACCAAGGCGGAGTATGCCTTCGAAGTCCTGGGCGCAAAGGAATGGTGGGCCACCTTCGAAAGCCCATTCGGCTTCAGGCTGGGCATGTACTTCAGGCACTTCATGAAGCCATATCCAGAAGTTCAGCATGAGCTTGGAGGATCCCCAGTATTCTACATGACCGCTGACGACTGGTTCAACTTCCACAAGAAGAGAGAGGAGCTGAAGCCCTTCTTCGGTACAAGGCCGGTTCCAGAAGACCTCCTCAAGAAGAGCTACGAGCTCAGACCTCCATCAAAGATTGAGATAGAGCTCTGAGTCTCGAAAAATTACTCCAAATTGAATTCATCAACGGCTTTTTTCAAATCTTCTGGAGTATCTACATCTCTTAACGTTCCTGGGTCTCCCGTTTCAACGCAGAGCATCTTCTCCCTGTATTTTGCCACCAGGCTCTTGAGGCCCCTCCCCTCTTCGCTGATCCCCATTATTTCTTCGTGCAGCTCCGGCTTGAAGACTATTGGGTGCGCATGCCTCCCGTTGTAGCAGGCAACGGTTATGGGAAGATCGCTCGACAGATGAGCTTTGGCAACCATCTCGATTGAGGCTGGTTTTATGAAGGGGACGTCCGCAGGATGCACCATCACGCTCTCTCCTGGAAGCACTATCTTCATCCCCGTCTTTATGGAGCTGCTCATGCCCCCGACAGCATAGCCAGAGTTATATGCGAAGAATATTTTCGAGAGCTCCTCTTCGCTCACCCCTTCAGCTATTGCTGCGAAGATCTTTTCAGCATCTTTTCCCAGGACGATGATTATCTTGTCCATTCCAGCGGTAAGGAACTTCTCTGCTGTGTGGACAATGAGAGGCTTGCCCTTAATTCTCTGCAGCAGCTTATTCCCCGGAAACCTCTTCGAAAGGCCGCCCGCCAGAATTATCACTGCGAACTTATTTTCCCTCACTGCTCTTTCCTCCCTTCAGTATCTGATCGACCAGGGCCGGCGTCTGGTTCTCCTGTATGCCCTGAGCCCCCCTGTCAACTTTCAGTATCTCTGCCATGACTGCTATCGCTATCTCTTCGGGAGTCTCGCTCCCCACCGCAAGTCCTATCGGGGAAATGAGCTTGCTTTTTATAAGCTCGGGATCTATTCCGCTCTCCATCATAGACTTGAGAATGTAGCTCAGCTTCCCCTTTCCAGCAAGGAGGCCCAGGTACCTTGGGAAGGATCCTTCTCTGAATATCTTCTTCAGCACTTCTGCTTCCAGCGCTCCGTCTCCGTGAACGATGACCACGAAGTCGTTCTTGCCTATCTTGATTTTATCGATCTCCGCCAGTATATCGCTCGATGCGTAGATCTCATCGGCCTCAGGTATCCTATCTTTATTGGCATACTGAGGGA
The DNA here is from genome assembly GCF_058692745.1 of Fervidicoccus sp. SLHALR4. Taxonomy (NCBI): domain Archaea; kingdom Thermoproteati; phylum Thermoproteota; class Thermoprotei; order Fervidicoccales; family Fervidicoccaceae; genus Fervidicoccus; species Fervidicoccus sp. SLHALR4. Next base: position 657,235 of record NZ_CP182483.1, read on the forward strand.
AGTTGTCCACGACAACGACTCTGTAGTTGAGCATTTTTCCAAGCTTGGCAAGGGGCCTGGCAACGTGCCCCGCTCCTACGATTATCAGTCTCTGAAGAGGCTTCAAGATATCTATGAACACGGTTACAACACCCCCGCAGAGCTGTTCTGTGGCTATCACATCTTCATAAAGGCTCTCTCTGAACATGGCGACCTTCCTTTCTACCGGCTTCCTAGACTCGAGAGCCTTCTTAGCTTCTTCAATTACCTTCCTCTCGAAGTCGCCCCCTCCAATCGTTCCGATGGTGTTTCCGTCCTCATCTACAAACATCTTCGTACCCGGCCCCCTGGGGGCGGAGCCAGCCTTCTTTGTTATCTGTATCATCGCTACGAGCTTTCCCCTCTCCAGCCTCTCCAAAACCCACCTGAAGAATGATTGGTCGCTGGGGTATTCAACAGACAAATAAATCACCTGCACACGTAATCAAGCAGTGCAGTGCTGTTATATTTTATTAGAGAATACCCAGTTATAAGCCCTAGCCATATATAGAGCCCGCTTTCATGGCCTCTTCTGGCCAGAAGGAGGAACGAATCTTCGGCTTCCCTCAAATCTCCTCCTAATAGTGCCAGGGCATTTTTGAGCACCAGCTCATCGAAGTAGCCTCTGAGAGCATACAGCATGTACTGGTAGCTTGCCCACACGGTTCTCTTCAGCAGGTCTTCCCTCACTTCATAGATCCACCCATTCAAGATGTTCAGCTTCTTCGCTAGAGTTAAAAATGAGAAGAGGCCGACGAGGAAGTCGTCCCCCGAGGGCGTGAACCCCGCTCCTGCCCCCACCAACTCTCTGAGCGAGTCATCTGATAGAATTCTGCTCCTGTTTCTGCAGATCCTTTCGAGGACAGCAGATCTCAGAACACCGCTCCAGGCTGAGCTGAGCACCCCGAAGTACTTCAAGAGCTCTGCAGCGTCTTCGAAACCGATCCCCCTTCCGATCATGGCTGGTATGTTTTGGATGTAGACCCTTCCTCTCGACAGATCTACAACTGCACTTTCCCCCTCGATCGCTCCATCCTTCAATGAGAGGACTTCTCCTGGAGAGAAGAGGCCGCTGAATCCCTCGAATGATACATTGACTGTGAAGGGAGATCTCCACGGATGTGAGGAGATCAAATAGAGAGAGTCGTCGAGGAGGTTTCTCAGGTAAACTGTGGTTCTGAAGACGTGTTCAACTCTGAAGCGGGTGTTTGGAAAAAAGGGTATTAGGGAGCCGTAGTGAGCGGCTTCTACAATTTCCTTCATTCTCCGGCTTTACGCTCCGTACTGCTCGACATAGGCCTTGAAGGCGTCCTTGAACATCTCAAATGGGAACTTCACTATTCCGGCTCCAACCTGCCCGATTCCGGCTTTCTTGTGCGCAATCCCCGTATTGATCGTTGGGGTTATCCCGGTCTTCAAAACGTACCTTATATCTACACCCGTCGGCGTTCCCTGGAAGTTAAGGTACGGTATGGTGAAGTACTTGTGCTTAGCATAGGTGATGTTGTACATGTTCTTCGTGTTCTCAACGGCGAAGTCGACTGAGCCGCCTACCCAGCTCACTACTGCCGGAGCAGCGGCCATGGCGAAGCCTCCGAAGCCGGCTGTCTCTGTAATTGAGCTGTCTCCGAGGTCGGGATTAGCATCATCCTGAGTGAACCCTGGGAAGAACACCCCCTTGGGTACCGGAGCAGGGGCAGTGAACCACCTGTTCCCCAGACCGCTAACCCATATGCCAGCATCTGTTCCGTTTCTGGTCATTACCGTCACTATTGTGCTGTATTTAATATTATGAGCAGCGAGGGTCATGGCCTTGGCTGAAGCCATCCCTATGTTCAGGGTGAAGAAGTTGTTGTTCTTCATGAACTCCCAGACCCTGAAGAAGACATCCTTCGGGAGGTCAGCCTTCACCAAGTATGGGGCCAGCTCGTTCATGAATTTGCTCGTCGTTGCAACGTACCTGTTGTGGCACTCATCCCCCATGTGGAGGGCCTGCTGTATTATGGACTTGAAGTTTATTCCTCCCTTATCGTTCTTGGCTTCCTTCAATGCCGCCTTCATCGCGGGGTAGAGCTCCTCAGCCATCCACTTCAACCTTTTTATGACTTCAGCATCATAAGCCCCGTACCTCAGAACCTTGCCGATCCCCTCGTTGTAGTTGCTGAACGCTCTTATACCGAACTTCTTGTCTTCCACTATGTATACCGGCATGTTTGGGGATATGACTCCAGCCATCGGGCCCACAGAGCCGAGCTCATGGTTGGGCTTCAGAACAACTTCATTCCTCTCCACCAGCTTGATCGCTTCTTCCTCGCTGGAGGCTTTCCCCTCATAGATGAGGGCTCCGATTATAGCACCTTTCATAGGACCGGAAGCTCTTTCCCAAGTCACAGGGGGTCCGGCATGGAGAAGCATGTCTTCTTTGAATCCCGGAATCACATCCTTAGCCAAGCCTGTATCAATGAGGTACGGCTCAGCTTCCATCATTCTCTCTACTGCTTTTTTATTTGCGTTTTCTATTTCCTCTTTGAGGGACATTTCCCATCAGCTCACGGTTTTTATTTGAACGAATAAATTTTAAAAAATTATAACAACTCTGCGAGCTTGTCCTTCAGCTCTTTCTCCAGCTTGGGAGGAGGCTGATAGTTGACTTGCACTGCTTTTATGCCCTGCCTCTTCAGCTCCTCGTAGAATATGCGAAGCCCTACGTTTATCACTTTGAGCTCTTCATCGAAAATTTTCCTGGCTTGGGACATGCACCATCACCTCGATTGAGATGTATATGCATTCAGGTATTCTCTGTAGAGAACGTCGAGCTTCCCTCTATCGAGCCTTCCTCTGAGGGCCGCTGCAGCAGCTGCCAAGGCAGATATGGCATTTGTTGGAAAGACCAGCACCCCCTCATCTTCCAGCTTCTTCTTCTGCGAGCTGTACCCCTGTGGATCCTCATCAACGCCGAGCACATAGCCTATTATGATCAGATGCCTCCCATCCTCCTCAGCGATCCTCTTCGCCTGCCTTATGGACTCTATATGGGCCCCTACTGGGTCCGGATGGCTTCCGTATCCAAGCACGAAGTCCATCAGAATGACAGCTGTCTCGGGATCTTTCGCTTCCTCGATGAGCCTGAGCCTCCTTATCGTAGGATCTATCATTGGGTGAGCTCTTCCTGCTGTGAACTCTTCCTCTCCCAGATCCACCACGGTATTTCCGACGCTCTTGAATGGATCTTCCAGCTTCTTCTGCCCTTTCAGGGGAGCATTGCTGTAGATCTCCAATCCAAGCAGGTCGAATATCATGAGGGACTCGCTCAGCAGCGTACCCCCGGTATAGAGAGCCCTGATGTATTTCTGTGTGTCTTTCAGCTTTTCATAGTGCAGCTTTAAAATTTCGTTGATCTTTTCAAATGGCACTGTATATTTTCTTTTCAAGTCTTCGTAACTTGAAGGAGAGACAAGCCTCGCAGCCTCCAGCGCGGTTGCATGGAGAGTCCTCGCTACGCTGGTCCTCCTCTTCAGTCCTTCTGGGAGCTCTATGCTCACCTTTCCCATGAATCCGAGGACGAGGGGCTTGGTGGTGTTTTTCTCGGCATATTCGAGTATTGAGTTCAGCGTTTCCTGCTCTGGTGGTTTCGAAACGATCGCTATGACTTTCGTTGCGGGATCTCCTTCCAAGTAGCGGAGCGATAGCTTAGTCATCAGCCCTCCAACGTAATTCTTCACGTCGCCTCCTCCCACACCAAGCCCGTGGGACACTCCAAGCCCCATGTTGTGTATGAGGGAGCTGACTTCCTGGAGTCCTGTTCCAGCTGCTGCTACTATCCCTATAGGACCCCTCCTCACGGCATTTGCAAATGCTATCGCCTTCCCGTTGATTATCGAGGTTCCAGCGCCAGGTCCAAGCACAAGGAGCCCTCTTTCGTAAGCATACTTCTTCAGCTCGACTTCGTGCTCTTCAGGAACGTGGTCGCTGAATAGATGGACGTGGATCCCTCTTTCCAGAAACTTCATGGTCACATCTCTGGCATACTCGCCTGGAACTGAGACCAGAGCTAAGTTGGCGTCAGGCATCGCGGAGAGAGCGGATTCAACATCGAGGTACTCCATCTCCCCGCCAGAAACCGGAGCGCTTAGCATCTCTTTAGCTTTGGAAAGAGCGTTTTTCAGAGAATCCTCATCGGCTGCAGCTACTGCTATGAAGAGGTCAGAATCTGAAGCTTTTTCCACTTCCGGGAGGAGGAGTCCGAGCTGCTCTGCTATTTGCTTGTTGGTATCTGTACCCATTGCTGCAATTGCTTCTATAACTCCGCTGAGCTTCTTGAGCTCTTCGCTGATCTTCATGAGCTGGAGGCTATCCCTCATCAGGTTTTTCTCAACAACTGCACCCGAAACTCTGTTCTTTGCCACTTTTCTTCACCATTAAGTATGAGTAGCTTTTTAAAAAAAGATCAGTATATGCGGGTCTCACTCAGGCCCGTTGCATATCGCGAAGATTCTGGCGAATGCTGATTCGGCACCCTCAACTTTAATCGGAGCGCCTGAGATCAGGCAGCGCTTGTTGAGAACCTTAGTTATCTCTCCTCCCAGGTTCTCTGCGTGGAGAACTCCCCTCGGGAATGTATATGTATGCAGGACCTGGTAGTTCTTCGGCCACGGCATCACTTCGTCGACGGACTTCCCGAACTTCTCCTTGAACAAATCCGCAATATCAGGCCTAACTTTCCTGATCACGGTATCAAGCGGGTGGTCCTGGCTTATAGCATCGACACCGGTCCACTTGAGCTGCTTCTTCACGCACCACTCAGCAAACTCTGCTGTTGGGCCTGGATGCATCAGCTGATATCTCACAGTGTCCGCTGTTGGCTGGTCCCACTGGTACTTGTGATAGCCGGTGTGAATTATCAAGATATCTCCAGGCTTCAGCTCCAAGTTGTGCTCTTTGAGCTTCCTCTCTATCATTTCAGATGTGTATATGCTGAGGTCCTCAACCTCATCGCTTATATCGACGATGACTCCTTCTCCGACGAAGTGATCCAGCGGAATCATGTCGATCGAGGGGGCTCCAGGATCGAAGTGGATCGGCCCGTCCATGTGGGTGCCTATGTGCCAGGCGGTTTCTATAGCCTGTGCCTGGACTTTGTTTTCAGGAAGAGTCTTTATCCAGTACATCTTGAACGGCGGATATGTTGGGAAAGGCGGAGTATAAATGCTCAGAGGCTGGCTCAGGTCGTAAATCCTCGCTTCGTCCCAATTAATCAGCTTGCTCCACTTGTACTTCGGCTTTGGTATGTATGCCTTTATGTATGGTTTATCCAGTCTAGAATGGTAATTGATGCTCAATCCAATCACTTCACATCTTTTTTACAATTATTAATAACTAAACTTAACAATTATAAACCTTTCTCTCTGTTATTATCGCGATTCATGCTTATTCTTGCAATAACAAGTTTCTTGGGACGAAGAAAAGTGTTTTAATGGGCTAGGAGTATAAGCGAGGAAAGCTCTTCAGAGCTTGGTTAAAAACGAAAATCTAAAAGATTTTTAACTCCATATAACCCTGATAATCCATGGGCATCGATTGAGGGCCCGTGGCTCAGCCAGGTAGAGCAGCGGGCTTTTAACCCGTTGGTCCCGGGTTCAAATCCCGGCGGGCCCGCCACATATTCAGGGCAAAGGGCTCTCTCCCCAAAAAACTAATGTGCCCGAAGATTAGGGAAAGAGTTACTTATTCTCAGTTTCTCATTGATGATAATAGATGTGTGCGGGAGAAGGCTCTAGAGTCCTATGCTATGCCTAGAAGGCGTCAGCCAAATATTTTGCAAATATTTTGGTTGAGTTAGCGGTAATATTTTGTGTTTATATATATTCAAGTTAAATATAGCTTTGAGGAAGCAAAAATGGCGAAAAACAATTCCTCTCTGCTTTGTTGGGCGAATATTATTGCTTATGTCTTGACTGTAATAATAAACGGATTAGCGGGCAGTACGACGCTTATAGGTGGTGTGAACACCGCTACCATATCTGAAAAATATACCACACTAATTACTCCTGCAGGTTTTACTTTCGCCATTTGGGGCGTAATCTACTTGCTGTTAGGTGTCTTTGTTTTCTATCAAGCACTTCCAAGCCAGAGAGAAAAAGAGTATCATAAACAAATAGGTTGGCTGTTTGTCCTCATAAGCATCGCAAATATTGTCTGGATATTCCTTTGGCAATACGACCTAGTGACCTTGTCGGTTCTCGTTATGATGGTGCTTCTAATCGGTCTGATTCTGATTTACACACGTCTTGGCATAGGAAAAAAGAAAGTTCCATTGAAAGAGAGAATTGCAATCCATTTACCCTTCAGCATCTATCTCGGCTGGATAACTATAGCAGCCATAGCCAACGTCGCAGTTGCCCTAGTTTCGGCAAACTGGGACGGGTTCGGAATAGACCCTGAAACATGGGCAATTATAATCATAATAGTTGCCCTCTTCCTAACTCTAATCGTAACAGCTACGAGAAGAGATATCGCATACGGCCTAGTCATAGTGTGGGCGCTATTGGGCATCATATCGAAGCAAACAAATCCGAATATAGTGATGACCGCCCAAGCAAGCGCCATCATTATATTAATCGCATTGGTAGCCGTAGTGATACTGACCAAACGGAAAAACTATAGCTAGGCGAGCCCTCTAAGCAAGGAGTAAATCCATAAAAGCAACCGCGAAAAAATATGAAATGAACGGAATGAACATTTAGAGAGAAGCAGTCGGATCACAAACCTAAAATAATGCTCTCGTGGTAGATTTTCATTAGATATTGGATGAAAAGGTGAGAGCACTATTGCCAAGCGTTCATGCCGTTTATCCTGATGCTTCTATATTCAAAAACCTGTTTGAAACCGTTTCAAAGTTGGTCGAAGAAGTTAAGCTTCTGTTCAGCGATGAAGGGCTGAGAATCAGAGCAATGGATGCCAGCAACGTGGCGCTTATAGACGTATCTTTCCCCCAAAGCGCCTTCTCCGAATACGTGCTGGAAAGTCCCCTCGATGTTGGGCTCAGCATGAGCACTGTCATCAAAGTAATGAAGCGCGCCAGGAGAGGCGACAGGCTGGAAATTGAAGCTGATGAGGAAAGCGCCACGATAAAGCTGGTCTCGTCTTCTAAGAAAGAATACCGGCTGAGAAACATCGAGGTTGCTTCGCAGGAGATACCCGAGCTGAACATCTCCTTCAATGCTAGAATCAGAATGCTCACAGATCCTCTGAAGACGATACTGAAAGATGCCGAAGTAGCGGGGAGCAATGCTGTCTTCGAGGCTTCTGAAGACGGTAAGCTAATCATATCCAGCGAAGAAGGAAGGTACAGAACCGAGCTTACGAGCGAATCCTCCTCAGTTCTCGAAATAGATGTGAAGGGGAATGTGAAGAGCGTGTACGACATCATCTACCTCTCAAATATCCTGTCCCTCACTAAGGTGAGCGATTCGCTTTCAATCGAATTCTCTTCTCAGGCCCCTATAAAGCTGGAATTCGAAGTGCTCGGAGGAGGGAAGATAACATACTTCCTTGCCCCCACCCAGACCTAGAACCCAAAAGTATAAAATTTCTGTTGAGCTAAGAAAATAATGATGTCCGGTGGAGGGCCCGTAGCTCAGCCAGGCAGAGCAGCGGTCCACGTCCATGGGGATCGTGGGCTGAAGCTCCAGTCAATTTCGCTGGCCTGGCCCGTCACTAGCAAGAGTCATGACGGGTCTGTTGACCTCCTGCAGGGGGGATGAAATATGACTGGAAAAGGATAAGTTGGGAGAGACCCGAAGGTCGGGGGTTCAAATCCCCCCGGGCCCACCACATATTCAAGGGGAAAAAGGGCTCCTCATAAAACCTCCACCGAAAATATGCTAACCTCTTTCTCAGCCTTAATTTCATAAAAGGCTGTTGCAGATGTATTCTCAAACAGATGCGGGAAACCGATGAGCCGCCGAGCGGATCCTTCGCCCTCAGAGCTGGAAGGAGGTTAGCAAGCGAGCTTAGAACCTCTAGAAGCCTAAAAATTCTTGGCACATGGAGAATTGCGCTACTAATATGGATACATTCATCATTTTTTGAAATAACTTTATATGATAATAGAGCGCTTATTACTGATGGGTGAAATTCTTGCTCTCCAAGCATCCGCTTGAGCTCCCTCCAAAGAGGGAGCTTTCCAAGGAGGAAATATTAGAAGCTATCAGGCTGAACATTATAGCTGAGCTCGATGCAGTCAGCTTGTACGAGCAGCTAGCCAACTATATTCAGGATGAAAATATAAAGAAGGTTTTCCTCGACATTGCCAAGGAAGAAAAAACACACGCTGGAGAGTTCCTCGCGCTCCTCAAGAGTTTCGATCCGGAACAGGCCGCCGAGCTCGCCAGCGGAGCGAAAGAAGTAGAGGAGCTCACGGGTATAAAGAGCAACCATGAAAAGGCGGACCCCCCTGAGCAGTCAGAGAATGCTTCGGATGTTTTGTCGCTCCTCAAGAAGAAGGTTTTGGAATCGGCCGACGCTTCAAGGTACTTGAGAAAGATCGTTCCGATGCAGAAGCTGGGGAGAGGAGCGGAGGTAGTGCAGATCATCGAAGGAGAAGAGCTCAAATTCTCTCAGCTTATCGAAATTCAGACCACATTTTCCGTTAAACAGAGGGAAATAGATTTCTGGAGAAAGAGCGGCGCTCTGCCGGAGTTCATGTCAGCCCAGAAAGCCGGCATGAAGCTTGCAAAGATGGAAGACCAGCTGGTTCTGTTCGGTTCCGAAAAAGATGGAGCAAAGGGACTTCTGACTTGCGTTAATTCTCAAAGAATTGAAATGAGCGACTGGAATTCTCCAAACGCTGGCCTTGCAGATGCCGCAACTGCTCTTGGCATGTTGGCGTCAAGCGAGGTTCCCAGGCCGTATGCCCTGTTGCTCAATCCAAGCGATTATGCGAAGCTCTTGAAGCACACGGAGCACACAGGGATATCTGAACTGAAGAGGATCGGTGAGCTATTCGATAAAGTCACCATGCTGCCTTGGCTTCCAGAGGGAAAAGCTGTTGCCTTGTCCCTCAGCAGCTCCGCCATAGACTTAGTTGTGGGCGCTGATACCGAAGTAGATGAGATCGGTCCAAGAGACGGAGAAATTGAATACAGAGCATGGGAAACATTGCTCCTCAGAATAAAGCTACCTGCTGGAATCATTGTTCTGGAGAAAAAATAAGCTCAGACCTCAGAAGAAGCTTCCTCCAGGCTTTTTCCCGCAGTTTCTTTTCCCACAACTACCCAATAAGTTGCTACCAGCCACCCAATCATCCAGAGAGTGAAATTGAAATAAAGCATTGTCTTTGCATTCAAAAGAGCCATCGCCCCAACCAAAAGCGAGTTGGTTAGCCAGGCTACAGCTGTAATGAACCCCGCAGCAGATGCTCTTATGCCAGTTGGAAACAGCTCTCCTTCGAGCACTGCAACTGTTCCATAGGCCCATTCAGAGAAAATCATATTCATAAAGAGCGATGCCGCGAAGAGAGGAAAAGAATTGAAGGTCAAAATGAGAATCACTGATGTAGCGGCTCCAAGAGCAAATGAAGAAAGGAGGGCAGCTTTTCTGCTCTTATCAATGAGGAATAAGAATGGGATTGCGCCAGCTGAAGCCCCGAGATTTGAAACGGCAACTATCAACGGAGCAGCCCCTTCTCCAAAGGGGAAGCCCGGGGCATATGGTACGTAGTATGCTGCCAGATTGTATGTTATGAGCTGAACCGTTACAGCAACCATCAGTATCAGCAACCTGCGCACGTACTTTTTAACTGCGGGCATGAGCCCAACTCTTTCGGACTCGGCAAACTCTGGCAAAACCCTCCTTCCAGTGAATCTCTCAACTACGTCGAGAGCTTCCTCTCTTCTCCCTTTGAAGATCAGCCACCTTGGAGATTCTGCTATATGGAGCCTTGCTGCGAGAACAATAAAGGAGAGAAAGATGGCCGTGAGAAAGGTGTAAGTCAAGATCGTGTTCAGATCCGAAGTCAGCTTCGAGTAGAAGAGGGAAATTGAGGCTATGAGGGTAGCCCCCACATTCCAGAAGTTGAGAGCAAGCATAAGCAGCTTACCTCTGTGCTTAGCTGGCATAAGCTCTGAGAGAGCTGCGTAGGAGGGCCCTACCTCAGCCCCAACCCCGTAATTTATAGCACAGGTCAAAACGATTGCTTCGGAAAGGTTCAGATGGCCAGTGTTGGCAAGCGTTGCATATACAATCGTTGAGAGAGCATATATGGAAAGCGAAAGCACTAAACCAATCCTCCGCCCAAACCTATCTGAGACCAGACCGAAGCTGAGCGAACCAATCATGAACGAGAGCGAATTGAGCATTAGAATTAGAGGGGCCCTCGAAGAGAGAATCCGTATCAAATAAAGTGTTACTGGAACGAGAGAGAAGAGGATGCCGTCCAGAAGGAGGCTGAGAGATACTATTGCGAAGAGCTTCCAGTGCTCTCTTCCCATCCGAGCGATATCGAGCGGATTTTCCTGCATCCCCACCGCCCTCAATTTCATTTTACAGGTTATAAATAGGTTATAAAAATGCTTATAAAACATTTATTGAACATTCCGCTCTTCGCCAAACCCTTTTCTGTGTTAGCTCAAGGGAAAGAAAATGTTTTTTAATTATAAATTCAATAAAAAGGCTTAAGGTGGAACTGTTATGTGTGGTCAAAGAGAGACTTTGTTCCTCATAGCAATTGCTATGCTTGTCATTGCAGCAGTGGCCTCTACGGCCAACGCTCAATCTGCATTAACTGTGACTTTCCCCCTTTTCGGCGAGCCAGAGGCAGTGGTTCCTGGAAACTTGCTGAACATCACTCTCACAGGAGTGAGCGATCCATCGTCTCTTCAAGTCAGCATTTCCTCTGGAAACACAACATATGCTCTCAACTATACTTATGAGGTGAGCGGGGGGAGCCTCGTGCTCCATGCTTTAGTAGGCAACTTCACGCCAGGACTCTACGACCTCATCGTTTCATCCGGCAACGAAACCACAATTTCCCAGAGGTCAGTGGTCGTGTATTCTGAGTGGCCGAAGGAGCTGGTAATAGCCCACTTCACCGATGTCCATATAGGGGTGGTCAACAGCTATCCGAAGACCGAAGATGCCCTGGACCTCTACACCAACGCCATCCTGCTGGCTCCCATGCTCGGAGCAAACCTCATAATAGAGACAGGAGATATAGCAGATACAGGCGGCATCGCCTCGCAATATGCGGACTTCGTCAGGATAACCCAGCTCTCAACTCTCCCTACAATAATTCTCCCCGGAAATCATGACTACTCCGGAGACTCTTCCCTCAACAACTGGCACAAGTACATAGGACCCAACTACTTCTACCTGCGTTGGGGGCCGTATTTGATAATAGCCCTGGACTCTGGAGCGACAGGGACTGTTCCCCTCGATCAGCTAAACTGGGCCGAGCAGGTTCTGAAGAACAACACAGACGCTTCAGTGAAAATTCTCGCTTTCCACCATCCAATCTTCAGGACCGACCTCTATGGAAAGATAAACGGTTCCTATACCAACATAGCATCCCTGCAGCAGTACTTCTACAGCTCATGGGCAAGCGACCTCACTGCGGCCTCGAAAGTTCTGGAGCTGGTTGAGAAATACAACATTTCCCTGGTTCTAGCTGGCCACGTGCACAGCGATGGTGCTGTCCTCTACAATGGTAAGACGTGGTTCATAACCACGACAGCCCTTGGAGGTCCCGTTGGTCCAATAGCTACAGCCTCCTATCACGGACACGCCGACTACCACGGCTTCAGGCTCATTGCCGTATTTGCGAACGGCACTGTTTCAGTGATTCCGAGGGCAGACAATCCAGACGTCTTCTCCGGCCCAACATCTATACCGGTTGAGAACATCTTCTCAAAGTTTGTTACGACCGACAAAACCCTCGCCTGGATATTTCAGGCCGACGGAGTCAAAGAGCTCCAGGTGATCTCCCCAGGGAATCAGCTCAACCTAAGCATACACGTTCTTTCATCAATGATACCGAGCGGGGCTAAGTTGCTTGCTCTCGGAAACGTCTCCGAAGCTTCCATGAGCTGCGGGCAATATTCATGCATCATACACGTTACTATGCCAAAATCTGCCAACGATCTCGTCAGAATACTCCTCACTTCTGTGGCGAACGACACAACCCCACCATCCGTTGGAACACCTCTCGTATTCCCCCAGAAGCCAGTAGCAGGGAGAGACTCGATTCAAATAAGCATCCAGGCATCCGACCCAGAATGGGGAGTGGCAAAGGTGATGCTGATAGCTAAGTTCCCCAATGGCACTACGATGGAATATCTGATGAGGGATGTTGGACAGGGCTACTACCAGGCAACAATACCTCCAGCCAACGTTCCGTATATTCAGTTCGATGTGGTAGCTGAGAACTCGGGAGGCCTCTCCAGCGATGTTGGCTGGACGAATCTGAGCTTAACTGTCCCCACGACAACTCAGCCTGTTACAACTACTACTTCGCCGCCCACAACCTCTACAGCTACGCAGACAACAACCACAACAACTACTATCACGACAACTACCACAACAACAGCAGCAACTACGACGACTCAAACAGCAGCTACCACAACTACCACAAGTGCCGTTACTACCGCATCGCAGACTGTACCAGCTAGCACTACACCAGCTCAAACATCAACAGTAGCGCAGGGAGGAGGAATCAGCTCCGCAGTTATCGCGGTCGTTATTGTTGTAGTGATAGTGGCCATAGCCGCAGTCTTCCTATTTAAAAGATAATTTTTTTAAAATAAATTAATTGTCGTTAATTTTCAATTTAAACGTCCTTCTTTTGCAGACAGCCAATTAGAAACGTTTTTATATAATCCCTCTCAAACTATTTTTGCAATAAAGATTGAGAGGTATCTATAATGGTAAATAGAAAACTACTACCTATATTAGTACTGACCGTTCTGCTGGGTCTCTCAGCTTTTCTCCCAGCAGCGAGAGCTTCGGAGCCTGGCATCGTTGTCCTGGTTGATTTGGCTCACGGCGAATCTGCAGCTGGTCTTGACATGGCTATAAAGGTCCTTCCAGAGGCAGAATTCTATGTCCTGGTCTCGAGCCAAGATCAGGCCAATTCCCTCTCTCCGATAGTGAAGGAGCTGGCATACAAAATACTTGTGGGCACTTTTGACACCATAACGAACGACCTGAAGAACGTGAACGTAATAATAATACCGCAACCCACGATGGTCTTCTCTCCTGCTGAAGTGCAGGCCGTTGCGAACTGGTTCAACTCAACCGCAACGATGCAGAAAGCCATATGGCTTGCAGGCGACAGCGACTATCCTGCTCAGGGTGGTAGCCAAGAAATAGCGATGCACCAGATCGATATGATCGCAGAAGCCATAGGCTCCCACCTCAGGGAGGACTTCGTCTCGGTTGATGACTATGCCAGCAACTGCGGAGCAACGTACAGAGTGGCTGGGCTCATACAGCCGGATCCTGGAGCTGAGGTTGTGGCATTTGCTGCTCAGAAGGTCCTCTTCCACGGCCCAGGAATTGTTGCCTACGTTGACGATCAAGGGAACTGGCACAACCTGAACAGCTCTAGGCTCCCCAACATTTACAGAATTGCATGGACAACCGATAAAGGAAAAATATCAGAGAATCAGCCCCAGCAGCCTGGAGCGCCAGGCGAGCTGGGAAAGACAGCGAGCGCTGGAGATACCGGAAGGTATGTGCTGCTGGCAGCTGAGCAGATGACCCTGAACATAGGAGGAAGCAATGCCACTAGATTTGTCGTTGTCAGCGGAGAAACACCGATAGGGGGCTATCAGCCGGGAATTTCAGCATCTTATATAGGCGTCAATCTCGATGGACCCAGATTCTTCAGGAACATGATACTCTGGATATCAGGATACATGGGCGAGCTCAAGTTCGTTCAGCAGTACATTAATGATAAGCAGAGCTTGAGCTCCTCGCTGGCCCAGGCTCAAAGCAGCTTGCAAGCTGCGCAGCAGACGATATCTCAGCTCCAGCAGCAGCTGCAGCAGTCTCAATCTGCATTAGCAAATGCTAATGGCCAGATCTCTCAGCTGAGCTCTCAGCTCTCATCTCTCCAGAGCGAGCTATCAAATGTTAATTCGACAGCCAACTCCGCCCTGCAGGCAGCGAGTGGCGCTGCGAGCTCCGGAATGGCGTATGCTGGGATAGCTATAGGCCTAGTGGCTCTCATAGTTGCACTGGTAGCTGTTGCTATGAAGCCGAAGAAGTAATCTTTCCAAAATAATTCTTTTTTAAATTGTTAATGAGCTTATACATTCAAGCATAACTGGAGGAAAAATTTTAATTATAAAAAATAAGAAATTTGAGGGTCAGAAGGCGGCGATAAACATGTCTCGAACAAGAGCAGTCTCAACTTCGCTCGTTATAGTTGCTGTTGTAGTAATCCTCATAATAGCTGTCGCAGGAGTCTACTTGGCAACGAGAGGAGGCGGAGTCCCCTCAACAACAACTCCTACCACAACCTCACCAGCTCCAACAACCGCAACTCAAGCAACCACTTCCACGACCACAACTCCAACAACCACCATAGTTGCGACTACTACAACCACCACACCGCCAAGCACTACTACGACCACTACACAGGCCCAGGGTGTCACTCTGACAATACTCACCAGGCACTCAACCGACATCCTCGATCTTGCGAGGAAAATGTTCCTCAATTCGACTATTGCTAAGCAGTACAATATAGTGGACTTGAACTTCATAGTTGTTCCTCCCGGGCTGTGGCCTCAGACAGCAGTGGCTAAGAGCGTAGATCTTGGCTGGGGAGGAGGGCCAACCCTCTTCGACACCATGTACCTTAACAACCTCACTGCTCCGCTGACACTGCCGCTAGCTCTTCAGGCAGCTTCTCAAATTCCCGATCAGATAGCCGGTGTTCCGATGAAGAGAACTGGACCGGATGGGCAGATATATTGGGTTGCCGCAGCCATTTCATCGTTCGGTTTTACCGTCAACACAGCTTTGGCGCAGCAGTTCGGTTTGCCCATTCCGCAGAAGTGGGAAGATCTGGGATCCCTGGCATTCGGGAAAGTATTTGCTAGCACAGGTCAAGCCCCCCTAGCTATTGCAGACCCAACAAGCAGCACGAGCAACACGAGGATGTATGAAATAATTCTCCAGGCTTTTGGATGGGATCAGGGCTGGAGGCTCATAACGCTCATGGCCGCCAACTCCTACATAAGCCAGAGCAGCGAAGAAGTGAGGGACGTTGTAATAAGGGGAGAGAGGATCGTAGGAATAACCATCGACTTCTACGGCTACACGGCTCACTACCAGAATCCAGCATGCATCTACGTGATCCCCACCAACGAGAGTATAGTGAATGGCGATCCAATAGCTCTGTTCTCCACATCAAAGCATCCTGTGGAGGCCCAAGCTTTCATAGCTTGGGTGCTTTCCCCTGACGGGCAGAAGGTCTGGCTAGACAAGAACATAAATAGGCTGCCGGCAAATCCCAACGTTTTCAACACCACTGAAGGTAAGGCAAGGAGCGATCTATACCAGGCCTACCTGGCGGCTTCTCAGACCCCATCTATAAACTTCAGCGATAGCCTCGCTCTGAGCTATGAATACATAATGCAGAACTATTTCAAAGCTACCCTTACCGACGAAGTCCAGTACCTCCAGAATGCCTGGATAGCGCTGGTCAAAGCATATACCAGCGGCAGGATAAACCAGACGAGATTCCAGCAGCTCGAGCAGATGCTAACCGACTTCGTCGTCTTCTCCAACCCTCTGAATGGACAGAAAACCACATTAACTCAGGATGTAGCTATACAGCTCAACAATGCCGTCTTGAGCAACCCATCTCTGCTTGACGGACTGATGTCGCAGTGGAGAAATGCTGCTATGCAGAAGTACCAATCGGTCCTACAAGCCATTGGAGGTTAGCCTTAATAATGTCCTCCGCTGTTTTCAGGAGGCTCAGGTTTGAACTGGACAGGCTCATATTATTTCAAATTTTTTTCCCGATCTCGTATCTAACCCTCTTCATGATTCTCCCCATACTAACCATTCTCCTCTCTGCCAGAAACTACAGCCTCTCTCTCCTCTTTCAGCCTCTATACTTCAACCTCCACCCATCTGGTTCCTCCATTACAATCAATAAGTTCGGCAGCACCACATTCATTCAGATTACGGGCCTATCATATGGAGTCATTTTGAATTCAATAATAGTCGCAGCTATAGTCACGCTATTTGCGAGCTTTCTGGGAGTGCTCGTAGCATTTGTGCTGGCCAGATACAGATTCAGGCTGAAAACCGCTCTCAGGATAATGGCCATTATACCCCTCCTCATGAGCCCATTCATAAATGCCTACGTAGTCAAAAAGCTGATAGGCCCCGGCTTCGGATACAACACGCTGAGCTGGGTACTCTACCACCTTACAGGCCTCGACATCAGAATAGCCTTCAGCGGAATAGCAGGAGTCATAGTAACGCAGATAATAACATACTACCCCATCGTATACCTAAATGTCTTCTCCTCCATGATGAATATAGATCCTAGCCTCGAGGAGCAGGCTGAAAACCTAGGGGCAAGGGGGTTCAAACTGTTCAGAAGCGTAACCCTCCCCCTTAGCTTTCCAGGACTCATGGCAGGAGCAGCACTCGTCTTCATATTCAGCATAGAAGACGTTGGCGCACCGATAATCTTCGGAGTCAGAGACGTTCTCTCATACCAGATCTACAACTACTTCCAGGGAGTAAGAGTAAACGTCAACTCTCCTGAAACCGGAGCGCTGGCCCTCACAATGCTTCTCATCTCCCTTTCAATATTTGTCCTCATCAGGAGGCAGACTAGCTTGAGGCAGTATGCCATGGTGAGCAAGGGGGGAAGGTGGGTGCCGAGGGAAAGGACTCTTGGAACCAAGGGCAAGCTCGCCGTATACTTGTTCGTGTTTCCCCTCGTGATAATAACGATGCTGCCTCAGATAGGGGTTTTTCTCCTGGCCTTTTCCGAGAGGTGGGGTTCAGACCCTCTCCCCTCCGGGTTCACACTCTCTAACTTTGTCCAGCTGGTCGAGATAAAAGGCGTGTTCAGGGGGATAGAGAACAGTCTTTTATATTCAACTGCAGCTGTTGCCATAATAGTCCTCCTTGGGCTGAGCGCGAGCTATGTTGTTGCAAGGGTAAGACTCAGAGGGATCACTGCCCTTGACTACCTATCAACGATGCCCCTTGCCATACCGGGCCTCATATTTGCATTTGGATATTTCTACTTCTTCCACGAATACTTCCCCAACACGCTTCTGGATCCCCTCTACAACCCAGCACTTCCGCTTATACTGGTTTACTCCGTTAGGAGGCTTCCATTCACTTCGAGAAGCATCTTCGCAGGCCTCCAGCAGACCCACGTCAACCTTGAAGAGTCCAGCCTCAATCTTGGAGCTTCCAGGCTGAAGACCCTCTGGTACATAGTAATACCTCTCATAGCGCTGAATATTGCGAGCGGGGCAATGATAACCTTCGTGTACTGCATGGGGGAAACCAGTGCAAGCATAACTCTCGGAGGTCTGGGAGGAGACGTTTCAAGCCCCAACCATAAGGGCCCCATAACCATGGTGATGCTCGACCTCATAACAAGTGGCAGGCTAGCGGGTGTCAATCTCGCTGCTGCCCTGGGAGTGCTTCTGATGGGGATCCAGATAGCTGTTATCGTTATCATTACTATGATATTCAAGCAGAGCTACGCCTTCATAGGAGTGTGATTTCCATGGTGAAGGTCACTCTCAAGGATCTCACAAAAAAATACGAAGGCGGAAAGGTTGTAGCGGTTGATAACGTGTCTCTCGAAATAGCCGATGGCGAGTTCTTCTCCTTCCTCGGTCCAAGCGGATGCGGAAAGACGACGACGCTGAGGCTTATAGCAGGATTCGAGTTTCCGGACAGCGGAAAAATACTGTTCGGGGATGAAGATGTTACATTCAAGAAGCCGTATGAGAGAAACACTGCGATGGTTTTCCAGAACTACGCTCTCTGGCCCCACATGACAGTCTATGAAAACGTGGCGTTTGGACTGAAAATAAGGAAGGTAGGTGAGGACGAGCAGAGGAGGAGGATTAGAGAGGTGCTCGAGCTGGTTAAGCTCTCTGGGCTGGAGAACAGATATCCCACACAACTATCTGGAGGTCAGCAGCAGAGAGTAGCTCTGGCCAGGGCCCTCGTTGTGCAGCCCAGAGTCCTCCTCCTAGACGAGCCTCTCAGCAACCTGGATGCAAAAGTGAGAGTGGAAGTTAGGGAGGAAATAAAGAGGATACAGAGAGAGCTGAAGATCACGACTATATATGTCACCCACGACCAGGAGGAGGCAATGAGCATCTCAGACAGGATAGCTGTTATGAATCAAGGGAAGATAATCCAGATAGGGACTCCTGAAGAGCTGTACTTCTCTCCCAAGGAGCTTTTCGTTGCCACGTTCTTCGGAAAGCCCAACGTTCTCGATGGAGTTTACCTCGGCGACGGCAGGGCAAAGATAGGAGATGGCTTAGAAATCGAAGTCACCCCTGTATTTAAGGAAAAAGAGCTGGAAAAAGGCGAAGAAGTGAAGATTGTAATAAGACCTGAGCATGTTCATATAATTGGAAGAGAAGAGCCAGGAGCTGAGAAGTTCTGGAGAGTTAAAGGAAAAATAGTTATGAGGATGTTCACAGGCAACATTCAGGAGTTGAAGATAGCTATAGGCGGAAAAGAAGATCTTTTCATATACGCCTCAATACCGTCTGGCATCAAGGTCAGGACTGGAGAGGAAGTCGAGTTAGAAGTTCCTGTTGCCAGGGCTTTAGCTTTTCGAGCGAAGTAGAAAGCTGGATTTTAATGTAAGCTCCACGGGACGAAGCTCAGAAGCTCTGAGCCCCAAGTTTTTAGGAAAATTTTCGCTTTAACGTTGGCACTTCATCCTAAATGCTATTATACTTGTTAATCTAATTTTAAATTGCCTGCTGTGGCTGAGGAAATGGTCAGCGCGATGATGCCGTAGCGCGCAGCGGGTTATGAGTGAATGAAGCGAGGTAAAATCAATTTGAAGAAGCTGTCTCTTCCACCCAGGATAAAGGTTCTCGAAGCTCTTTCTGCGGTTTCCGAAGGGAGGATAATGCAGAAGAGCGATAAAGAAGCGGTTGTAACCTCTTCAGATGAGCAGAGAGAGTATAAAGTTTTCCTCGATTTGGAGAAGAACATCGCCAGCTCTACAGATAACGGGACGAAGTTCAGGGGGTATATAGGCTATCCTATAATAGCCTTTCTCATGCTGAAGGGAGCTCTTCCATATGATGAAGATATAGCTTCAAAGCTGTCTGGAATAAGATGGAGATCCCTCAATGAGAAATACAAGAGCTACAGAGTTGTTGAGAAGATAGTGATCGATGAATTTGTGAAGAGGGGAGGAGATAAGGATAAGCTTGACGAGCTTGTTCAGCAGGTCATGTCTAAGCTAGAAAGCATGGAGCTCTTTTCTCCCGAAAGCGAGGAAGAAATGAGCAGATTATCTTGAAGCTATACTGAGGAGAAACGCCTTGGGCGTCGGATATCCGCATCTGGTGGAGAAGAAGATAAAACGTCTAGCAAAGATCCTCGAAGAAAATTCGGTTGAGAGCGCAGTCCTACTTTCAAAGGGGAACTTTCTGTATATGACTGGGATAGATGCAGTGGGGGCTGTATATATCAATCCAAGTACTGAAGAATACATAGCAATTGCCCCCCTCATGGAGTTCTGGAAAGTATCAAGCGCAGTCGAAGGCAAGATGGAAGTGTATGCTTACAGCAGGATGGCCTTCAGAGAAGATCAGGAGCTCCCCCTCATCCTCGGTGGGTTGGAGGAAGCAGTTCGATCATTTCTCGAAAAGGACGCTTCAGTTGCTTTTGATATCGAATTACCTCAATCTTCCTCACTCTCCCAAAGCCTCAGTGGAAAGAAGACTGTTAATGCTGGCAAAGAAATCTCTCTCATGAGAAGGAGGAAAACAGAGGAGGAAATCGAGCTGATAAGAACAGCTTCGGAGATAACCGAAAGAGCCCTCATGAAGTCGCTTGACCAGCTGAGAGACGGCACGACCGAGAGGAGGTTCTACGCAGAGCTTCTGCGAAACCTCTACGAAGAAGGAGCAGACGGCATAGCATTCGACCCAATCGTGGCATTCGAAGAAAACGCTTCGAATCCTCACGCTCTGGTTGGGGAAAGAAAACTGAAGAGGGGAAATGCTGTTGTGATCGATGCAGGAGCAAAATTCAGATCGTACTGTTCAGACATGACCAGGACTATACTCTACAGTGCTGGATCCTATAGGGTACTACTCGAAAACCTCATTTCCGCATACAATTCTGCGCTCGATCTATTGCGGCCCGGTGTGAGAGCCAAAGATGTTGACACGGAAGCCAGAAACGTGCTTTCTTGGAGAGGACTTGAAAAATACTTCATTCACTCTCTCGGACACGGCGTTGGCGTCGAGGTGCATGAGCCCCCAAGCCTCTCTCCGCTGAGCGATGAAGTTCTTCTAGAAGGCGATGTTGTCACCATTGAGCCTGGCTTCTACATACCGAGAAAGCTTGGTATGAGAGTTGAAAACACTGTTCTCGTTACTGAGAAGGGAGGCAGACCGCTGAACAAAATCGACCTTCTCATTGAAATTTAGTTCAGTTTGTCTCTGAGCTTAAGCTCCTCTTCATGGATTCATACAGGTAGCTTCTGGCCCTCGATGAATATATCCTCCTCTTGGCTTCCAGCTCTTCTATCATTTCTGGCGTCAGTGTATCTGGGTCAGCATATGTTGTCCTATTAAGCTGAACGAGCCTCTCTTCCTTCACCAGCTGCCTCAGAGCTCTCCTGAGCCTGTCCTCTCCTATGACGGCGCTGAAGTGCTCTCTAAGCTGCTGCCATGTCATGGGCCTCTTTGTTTTCTTGAACAGGTCCATTATCAGCTCCGGGATCTCATCGTCGTGGGGGCCTACCTCAACGACAACGTCCTCATCTTCATAAATTGACTTTAACTTCATTTGCTATCACCCCATTCTTATCAAGTTTTATATCTCATTACTTTCTTATATAGTTATGCTTCATATTTTCTGGGGATATTCCCCATTGAAGATCCGATTAAAGCTCTTCCTATAAATAAACCTTTTTCAAAAAATATTAAGGTATAACGGAATTTTAAAATTATTAATAAGTAAGATTGAAGTTTTAATCATTTTTGAAAATCAATGAAAGGATCATGCTCTTTAAGAATCAATAGAGCAGACACTATGACACCCTTTTTTCCCCAGCAGATGACGGAGAAGCTACGCAGAGGAGTTCGATGAAGCCTGATACATTGGAACGCTGAATCCCCGAATCGCATCTACTAGTAAGGTTCTTTCAGCAAATCCCGTGGATTGACTTTAATAAAAGCATCAGCAATTTTAGCGAGTGAGACCTCTTTATCCGATACAATGACTAGCTCAATTTTCCCGTACTTCTTAGCTACCCATGGAATCATAGCAGCAGGAAAAAGCTGTTCGGGATTCCCGAGAACCAAAAGGGAATCGCTTGACATGGATGCTCTCAGTGCTCTGCTGAGCTTCTTTGGGAGCTCTGTTCGCACAAATTCCACCACAGGATTCCGGAACTTCGAGCCGCGGAAGAGCACCTCTCTATTTTCAGAGTTCATGCTCATTTCTGCTCCAAATGAAGAGAAAATCCAAGGATCCCAGTAGAGATTGATTTCTTCGATGCGGCTTTCTCCTATACTCGCTAGGGATGGAGAAATATGCACTATCCATCTTACTCTGAACATGGATGCGAAAAGCCTCAGAACCTCTTCCTCTTTTTCCCTCTTTTCCTCCAAGCTAACAAAGCACCTTTTCCAAGTATAGTCCTCAGTTCCCAGGGAATCGGTGAAGGCCTCAATGCACTCTTTTGCGGCATCTGGAGAATGCAGCAGGACAACGCTTTTCCCGCTCAGGAGCTCCGTGAGTCTTCTGAGATCTTCCATCATTTCTGCACGAGCCTCAGCAGCTGGACTTCCCTAGTTGTCGTGTCTATGATGGCATATCTCCCATGCTTCAATGCTCCGGGGTTCACAACTAACGTCTCCCCGATGAATTCCCATCCTGGAGATTCGTGTATGTGGCCGTGCATGTGGATGTAGATCTTGAACTCTTCATCGAGCTCTCTCAGTTCAACCAGTCCCGCATGGATGCTTCCAAGAGCGAGGTCCGTTTTCTCCGCCAGCGGGGGGTGATGTGTCAGCAAAACAGCCTTTCTGCCTTTATACAATGGTATCAGCTCCTTCACTTTTACATAGGAAGTGTAGAAGCTCAACCCCCCTATGCCAAAGAAGACAAGATCACCGATTTCCAAGGCCTTTGAATCGATGTTGAAGCCTTGTCTTGAAAACTCCTTCGAAATCGCTACATCATCCATGTTGCCCGGAACGAAGATTATTTTTGGAGAGATCTCCTTCAAAAGATCGACAATTTCCCCATCGCACTCAACATCGCCGTGGACAGCTAACAAATCAAACTGCAGAGAAGTAGATGCTTCCCTCAGCTTCCTGAGCATTCCAATGTCGCAGTGGATATCTCCTAGCTGCAGTATCTTCAAGGAGGATCCCCTCAGTTCTTTTTAACTTAGAAAGCAAATTGTTAATAAACCAATTTTCTGCATTTTTCCTCAGAGGGTTGAAAAAATGCCGAAGCAGAAGAAAGAGGAAAAGCAACAGACTTCGAGCAGAACAATTGTGCAGCAGGCAGAAATGGATGTTTCTGTTCCAGCGGAACTGCTTAAGAGAGCGGAGAGAGAAGTTAAGGGTATGGACTACATAACGCCCTTCTCTCTAGCTCAGAAGCTCAGCGTCTCTCTCAGCACAGCCAAAAAGATTCTCAGGATGCTGGAGGAGAGCAAAGCGGTTGAATTGGTGAGCAGAAGCAGGAGGTCTCCACTATACGTGCCGAAGAAATGAAATCTTTGCCCAGCATCAGCATTATAACTGTTGCTGAAACTCTGGTTCTCTTACCTCAATATAATCAAATATATTTCAGTGCGAATCTTGAGTGTTGAGAGAAGCTTCAAATGAGACCTCTCAGCCCATATATGAAAAGGTAGGCTGAAAACGCAGAGAGAGTTAAGAAGCTGAATATTTTTACTCCCTTTGTGAACATCTGCGAGACCCCATACATGCTCACAAACAGTGAGAAAAGCGAAACCCATGCAACTATGCCGCTCACAAATCCAATGAAAATCTCTGCACCGAAGCTCCTCGCCAGTGAAACTCCCACGCTCATCCACCACATGATCTGAAAAGGATTTGACAGTCCCATTGCTAGGCCTGTTAAGTAGCTTCTGGTCTCTGCCTTTCTTCTGGAAAGAGCGTAATTCGAACTCGACCTGAAAACTCCGTAGGCGAGCCATGCGAGAAAGAAAGCCCCGACAATTGAAATGAAAGGAATGATGTTCGAAGGAACTAAGTAACCTACATATATTGTGATGCACATGAAGATGAGATCTGCCGTGAGCGCTCCAAACCCAACCAAAGCTCCGCTCTTCCAGCTCTCGATGCTTCTAGAAGCTATTATCGCATTGACGGGTCCTGGAGGAGCTGCGAGACTTATGCCCAGCACTGCTCCTTGAGCAATCTCTTCAAGCATCTTTGGCCCTCTCTCTATCTGGAAGAAAAGGTAAGATTAAAACTTAATTATTCCCGAGGAGAGAAGAACTAGTGGCGGGGGTGCCCGAGCGGACCAAGGGGGCGGACTCAAGATCCGTTGGCGCAGGCCAGCGTGGGTTCAAATCCCACCCCCCGCACTGGTTTTCCTCCGGAGCCATCCTATCATTCAGCAAATTAATCGGAGCAATCTGGTTGAGAAAGCAGTGTCAATATCGGCAGGAGCCTCCGGCTATCTCTGCTGAGTAAAACAAAGGGAGATATGCCGGTTAAATTAATTACCTCCTAGGAGCTCTTTTAAAAACAGCAAATGAGGAGTGTGTGACTGTTGTCTTCAACGATAACTGACTGGATTTCTGCTATATCACAGCTAGCGTTCCTAGTCATATTCATGCTTCTCTTTCTTGGCTTCAACCAGAAATTTCAGATATACATTTCATCGAGAAACATAAAATTGAAGCTAGGCATCCTCGAGAAAATGATGAATGAGTCGCAGAGCAAAACTGCGAGCTACATCAGGAATCTCGGGTTGGAAAAGCCAGAGCAGGTGATCGAGAAAGGTGTAAACTACTTCACGATCGAGCCTGTTAATATAGAGCCAACGGACATAATAAAGAGGATGGATGTTCTCTTCTCGACAAGGGAGGAGAGGCTCGAAGGCCTCATAAAGGAAGCCCTTCCGAATGCTGGTAAGGTGGAGAGGAGCATTGCCTCAACAGCGCTTGAAATAAGCGCCGCGCTGACCTTTGTCTACAAATATGTCAGGCACCTGCTCATAACAGGGCAGAAGACGAACAACTGGATCCTGATAATGCAGCTGGAAATGGTTCTTCCAATGATCATAAAGCAGGCCGAGTCCTACAGTAAAGCCCTCGACGTCTTCCTCGAGGGGAAGCCTGTAGGAGATGGAGCCGGTCCCCTTCTCGTTCACAGAATCGTGGGTCCGAATGCCACGCCTGTAGAAATTGTGAAAGATACCGTTTACTATGAGACGCAGATCGAGGGCAGGAAAGCATATTTGGTGAAAGCAAGTGGGCCAGAAAGCAACGTTGGCCATCCGGGCTTCGCTGTAGAAGAACTGCTCAGGAAGCTGCAGGAGAAAGGAGAAAAGGTAGGAATGATAATAACCGTTGATGCAGCTTTAAAGCTCGAAGGAGAAAATACTGGAGAAGTTGCTGAAGGCGCAGGAGCAGCCATAGGGGATCCAGGACCGGAGAAGATAAGGATCGAGAGAGCTGCTTCGGCAAACAACATCCCCCTTCATGCCGTGATAGTAAAAATGGGTATGGAAGAGGCCATACTCACAATGAAGAAAGATATAAGCGACGCCGTGGAGAAGGCCGTTGAAGTAGTTAAGGAGTTAGTGAAGAAAGTTCCAGAGGGGCAGAGCGTGATAATAGCAGGTATTGGAAACAGTGTAGGGATCTTGTGAGGTGGATAGGCTTTGCTTCTTCAGAGCATCTCGCTCCAGCTCTTCGGAAACAACAGCTCGATTTTGTCCCCGGAAGTTCAGGGGATATTGACTCTTCTGCTCATGGCTATTTCGCTGACATTCCTCTACTATGTGATGATCCAGATGCAGCCCAAGAAGGCCCAGGAAAGCTATGAAACTGTCACTATTTTAAAATGTCTGGGGAGCGGCGAAACAACGGAGAGGCAATTCCAGAAAGGCGACTTCGTTGGAAAAATTGTGGGAGAGTGCTCCGACGAGCTGCCCCAAGTGATCCATGCTATATATGAAAGGAAGGTTTCTGCGAAAAAATGAAACCATCTTTGAAAACAAATACTATAGGCTACGTTTTCAGCTAACTTATTTTCCGTTAAAATTTTAAGGTTTTAAATTGATAGAAATAAGCTTCTAACCGTTTGATTATATTTTAAATAAAAATCAAAAAATATACAAGCTTATAATCAACTTCTTTTCTTTAGATAATATTTTATTAACTAATAATAATGTTAGAACTAAAATGGTGAATATTATGAAAAGACTGTTCAGGGATCTGGAAGCGATAGCTTTACCGGTGGCTTTCTTATTCCTGTTCACTTTTGCACATGCTGTGAGTGTTCAGTCATCGCCAATTACGATATACATACAGAGTGACGGGAGCATTTCGACTACCTCATCGGGAGCTCAGATTAATTTAACGAGAGCTGGCAATAGCTACTACTTTACGGGAGACATTTTTGAAAGCCTGGTAGTTGAAAAAGATTCAATTGTGATCAGCGGGAATGGGTGGAGGATTTACGGAAACGGAATGGGGAAAGGGATAGAGGTGAACGGGCGCAGCAATGTTACTATAGCCAATTTAAGCATTGCAAACTTTGATACCGGTATAGAGCTCTATGAAGCCTCGAACATAACAATTGAAAACTGCACAGTAGCGAATAATGGAGTTGGAATACACCTATACGGATCAAAATATGTCAGCATTATTGGAAATACCATAAGCGCTAACTACTATGGAATAGATCTCTATTCTTCCACAAACAACACCATTTATGGAAACAATATAACTGGCAGTGTGTTCTACGGGATAAACATAGGATATGGAAGCAACTTCAATCTGATATATCTCAACAACTTCATCGATAACAAGAACCACGTGAACCTGGAAGGTTCACTTGAAGGCAACTCCTGGGACAATGGAACCTATGGAAACTAATGGAGCGGAAACAGCTGTTCCGCACCGGGTTCTTCGTTGACCTGCGGAAGCAGCTACGCGGTTAGCCAGTCGGGCGATATTGATAGGTATCCATTTGCAGAGCCAATCTCTATGAGCGCCCTGCTCTCCCAGAAAAGCATTACTGCTCCGCAACCAACTTCCACAACTCCAACTTCCACCACTTCTTCGAGCACTCAGATTCCTGTCAATTCAACAACCTCGCTCTCGAGCAATTCATCAAGTTCTAGCAGTACCGAGATTGCAACAGCTTTAGCAATCGCCGTGATTGCAGGCGTAATTGTAATCTTAATTATCAGGAGGCACTGAAACGCGTGGACAGATGGCTTTAACGAGCATCTTTTTTAAAAAAACGCCCGGTTTTTCCGACACCTCAGGAGAAATTGCTACTCTTCTCTCCATGGGATCTTCTTGGTCGGAGAAAGTTCAGCCTGCTTAAGCTGAATGGTATAGCTGATGCCATCAATACGGCCTGAATTAGAAACGAGTTTCTTATTGCTCTCCCCAGCTCCTCAAGCTCTATATTCAGGGCAGCGTTGCCTGGAGATATCCCTCCCAGGATTATCAAGTTGGAGGCCGCTTCATATGGAAGAAACCGGGTCATTGTGAGTACGGCTATATTTAGGCTAAGCACGAATCCAACATTAAATGAAATGCTTCTTATCGAAGAGGCAACCCCCCTCCTCTGCGGTGGAACTGAAAGCATTATCGAACTCGTGTTAGGCGAAACGAAAAGGCCCGTTCCCAACCCGAAAATGACTTCACTTAAGATTATGAGGCTGATTGATGCAAACTTCGAAAGCATGTAGAGCGATATTGAAGAAAATGAGAGGCCGATGATGGTGACAGGAGCATATCCAATTTCATCGGCTGCTCTTCCACCGACCAGGCCAAAGACCAGGTAGCTGATTTCATAGGGGACGAGCAGGATTCCCGTATAGCTCGGCGAGTAGCCCATAACGCTCTGCAAGTATATGGCCAAAAGCGTGAGCGACGCTCCAAAGCCAATAGCATACAGCAATTGAGCTATTATTCCCCCAGTGAACTGCCATATTCTGAACAGCCTGAGGTCAAGAGCGGGATTTTCCGCTCTTAGCTCGTAAAAAGCAAATATCAGGAGAGAAGCAATGAAGAGGATCAGAAGAAGAGCAGAAAGATCACTGCTCCCATATCCCATCATAGTCAGCCCGAGCAAAAGCGATGTCAGCGAAGTTGTAAATGAAGCGAAGCCGACAACGTCAACTTTTCTGCTTTCTTTTGGAGTATAAACTTCCTTGAGTCTTCTTCTAGACCAAAAAAGAACAGCAATGCCAATTGGAACCTGCGCGAGAAAGATCCACTGCCACCCTAAAAATTCGATAATGAATCCGCTCAGTGTTAGACCTAAGAGCGCTCCAACTCTCCATGCTACCTGGTTCACACCAAGCCATGTCGCTAATCGAGAAGGGGGGACATTATCTGAGAGGATGGTTATGGACAAGCTCATCAGTATCGCTCCGCCAATTCCCTGAATTATCCTTGCCAAGATGAGCATTTTTGGGGTGATGCTCGTCCCAGATATCAATGCACCGAGCACAAATACACCAATACCAATGAGAAAAATTCGGACTCTGCCATAGACATCGGAAAGCCTACCGATTATCAGCTGAAAGATCGTTGAGCCGAGCATGAAGCCTTGGATTATCCATACCATGCTCCAGACATCAGCTTTGATGTCTGCCGCTATAGTTGGAAGGCCCACAACAGCTAATCTGGCATTGAAGCCTGCTAGAAAGCTTGCTAGTGTGGTGACAGAGAGAACCGTCAAAATCCTCTTCCTGTCTTCTTCCAAAGCCATCGCCATGAATATTTGAAAAATTCCTCCAATATCGGTAGATTTTCTATGATAACATAAAGCGCTTTTAAAGACTTCGATATTGCCGAGGTAAGCCTCTTCATTCTATCCCGGAGCCAAGACAGCTTTGGAACTGCAGCGAATAGCTGAATATTTAATGCAAACATTGAGTGATGCCTTTGCTCCCGATGAACTCGAAAAAGACGCTGAGCTTGCCTAATTCCAAGGTTTATGCGGTATTTCTAGTGAGTATGCAGGTTTGGATCCCAGAAATATATACAGCACAATATTTTGGGCATCTGCGTGAAATTAAAGCATTGAAGTGATGGGCA
Source organism: Fervidicoccus sp. SLHALR4 (assembly GCF_058692745.1). Classification (NCBI taxonomy): domain Archaea; kingdom Thermoproteati; phylum Thermoproteota; class Thermoprotei; order Fervidicoccales; family Fervidicoccaceae; genus Fervidicoccus; species Fervidicoccus sp. SLHALR4. The sequence continues at coordinate 685,793 of NZ_CP182483.1, forward strand.
ATGGGCAGAAGAATCTTGATGATAGTAGGATCAGAATTTGAAGACATTGAGGCTCTCTATCCATACTATCGCCTTATTGAAGAAGGCCATGAAGTCACAGTTGCTGCTCCGGCCCCCGGCGATGTGGAAGGGAAATATGGATACAAGCTAAAAGCCATTTCATTGAAGGATATAGATCCATCAGAATACGATGCTTTGGTCATACCGGGTGGACGGGGGCCGGAGAGGATAAGGGTCTTGGCAAGAGACGATGCGGTGAGAATTGTTAAGCACTTCGCAGATACTGGAAAGCCCATAGCAGCTATCTGCCACGGACCGCAATTGCTTTTATCAGCAGGCAGAATCAAAGACGTCAAGTTGACCAGCTATCCAGGAATAGCTGATGATTTGGTGGCAGCAGGAGCAGAGTGGTCAGATGAAAAAGTAGTAGTCCACGAAAATATTGTGACTGCAAGAATTCCAAACGACCTCCCGTTCTTCATGAAGGAATTCATTAAAAAGCTGAAATAATTTTTTTTAAATATTAGCCAGTCAACTTAAAAATTTTCAAGATAATTTGCGAGCTTGTTAACAAAAATGCTCCTTGGGAAAAGTTTATAAGTAAAAACTTTTGAAAGCTACTGTAATTCCCCTTCCCACTTGAATAGGGGGGATTTCGGAGGGAATGGAATAAAAATGCCTCGAACAAGAGCAGTCTCAACTTCGCTCGTTATAGCTGCTGTTGTAGTAATCCTCATAATAGCTGTCGCAGGAGTCTACTTGGCAACGAGGGGAGGCGGAGCCCCCTCAACAACTACTCCTACCACAACCTCACCAGCTGCAACAACCGCAACTCAAGCAACCACAGTTGCGACTACTACAACCACAGCCGCCGCAGCGCCAACCATAGTGATCGGCGTTACCGATAAAGTCACCGATCTCGACCCTTCCAATGCCTACGATTTTTTCACATGGGAAGTGCTCTACAACACTATGGAAGGATTGGTTAAATACAAACCAGGAACGCTGGAAATAGTTCCAGCTCTTGCAGAGAACTGGACGGTAAGTGCGGACGGGAAAACATGGACCTTCAAGCTCAGACCAAACCTGAAATTCTCAGACGGCACACCGCTGACAGCATATGATGTTGTGAGGAGCATAAACAGGGTAATGAACATCAGCGGGGATCCCAGCTGGCTCGTGACCAGTTTCGTTGAGAGCGTCGAAGCCCCAGACAGCTCAACCGTCGTGTTTCATCTGAAGTTTCCCTGCAGCTACTTCCTTTCACTGGTAGCCACTCCGCCTTACTTCCCAGTCAACCCGAAGTATCCCAACAACACTTACGTCAGCGACGCCCTATGGGGAGGTGCAGGTCCCTACAAGATTGCCAGCTTCACAAGAGATCAGGAGCTCGTCCTGGTTCCAAATCCCTACTACTACGCTGGGGCTCCAAACAACAGTAAGGTGATAATCAGGTTCTACAAAGATGCCTCGACAATGAGGATGGCTCTTCAATCTGGCGAGATCGATATAGCATGGAGGACGCTGCTTCCTGCTGATGTTGCGGCGCTGAGCAAGCAGAGCGGGATCAAGGTGATTGATGTTCCAAGCACATTCATCAGATATCTGGTCCTAAACGTCAACATGACACCTACGAACAACGTTTTGGTGAGGCAAGCAATAGCTGCAGCCATAAACAGGACCGAAATAATAAGCACAGCACTGATGGGAGCTGGTACACCTCTCTACAGCCTGATACCGACGTCCATGTCTGCATATGTTCCCGTATTCAAGACACTTTATGGAGACGGCAACATAACGCTGGCAAAGCAGCTGCTTTCTCAGGCTGGATACAGCAGCAGCAACAAGCTTCAGCTAACGCTCTGGTACACACCAACCCACTACGGGGATACTGAGGCGAACGTGGCAACCCTGATAAAGCAGGAGCTCGAGGCTACTGGAATGATCTCTGTGACTCTGCAGAGCGCGGAGTGGGGCCAGTACGTGCAGAACGCGAGGAGCAGCCAGATGGCAGCATACCTCATGGGATGGTATCCCGATTATCTCGATCCCGATGACTACACGACACCCTTCCTCCACACAGGAGATAACAAGTGGCTGGGCAACCAGTACTCAAACCCACAGATGGATCAGCTACTTGAGCAGGCCCAAGTAACTGTCGATGAGGCGGCGAGGAACCAGATCTATGCGCAGGTGCAGAATATACTGGCTCACGATGTTCCCATAGTGCCGCTCTTCGAGGGGAAGCTGTACATCGTAGCTAGCAGTTCCGTGACCGGAATAGTTCCGAGCCCAACAATGATACTCATGTACAGCTCTATAACCAAAACCAAATGATTTTTTAATAATCTTTTGATTTTTTAATAATCTTTCTCGGTGGTTGAAAAGTGGGAGGACTGGCAAGGTACTTAGTAATAAGGGCACTTGCCATAATTCCGACGATTCTGATACTCTACACAATCGTGTTCATAGTGCTGAGGATTCTTCCGGGTGATCCCATACTGGCTGTCTTGGGAACGAAGAACATTCCTCCAGAGCAGCTGGAAAACCTGAGGAGAATGGCGGGACTGGATAAGCCTCTCTACGTCCAGTACTTCAGCTATCTCTTCAACGCTCTGAGAGGAGATTTCGGAGTCACGATTACATTTCCCAGCGGAGTCCCAATTTCAACATACATAGCTCAGAGATTCCCAGCAACTCTAGAGCTCGCCATCTGGGGCTTCATCGTCAGCGTGCTCATAGGCCTGGGCACCGGCGCTTTTGCAGCGATAAGGAGGGGGACGAGGACCGATGCTGCTATAAAAATCTACAGCATAGTTGCATATGTGACCTTCATCCCTCTGCTGGGAATGGTCCTGCAGTATATCTTTGGGGTCTATCTCAGAGTATTGCCGATAGCACAGAGGATAGATCCAGGAATGGCCCCGAGGACAATAACTGGTCTTTACGTCCTCGACAGCCTCCTGACAGCGAACTGGGCAGCGCTGAAGAGCTCAGTTCTCCACCTCATCCTCCCCAGCATAACTTTGGGCATAGTCATGAGCGGAGCTTACACCAGGCTCCTGAGGAACAACATGGTTGAGATCCTCAGCTCAGATTTCATAAGGAACTACTATGCGAGAGGGATAAGGGAGAGGAAGATCTATTGGTATGCTCTTAAGAATGCTTTCCTCCCAGTCGTAACTTACATGGGCCTCCAGTTCGCCATACTGCTCGGAGGCATGGTCCTAACAGAGAGCACCTTCAGCTGGCCAGGTATGGGAACATTCATAGTTGAGAGGCTTGATTACAGGGATTACACCAGCATACAGGCAGCAATAATCTTCTTCGCCTTCATTGTCGGCTTGATCAGCCTTGTGGTTGATGCTCTCTATGCACTGCTCGACCCAAGAATAAGGTATTGAGGTGTCTCGCGATGGAGCTCAGCTCAGCCGGCTTCGGGAAAATATTGAGTAAAGCAAAGAAGCATATTCCCCCAGGCGTCATGTTCAAGATCGGGCTCGGCATAATTCTCGCCATAATTTTCATCGCAGTGGCGGCCCCCTTTATTTCTCCATACGATCCAACCAGAGCCACTCCAGACATTCTTCAGCCGCCGAACAGGGCTCACCTCATGGGGACAAACCAAATAGGCCAGGACATTCTATCCAGGGTGGTCTACGGATCGAGGATCATTCTCCTCGTAGTTGTGAGTGCTACAATCATCTCAATGGCTGTTGGAATACCCGCGGGGATCTATTCAGGCTTCGTAGGGGGAAAAGTTGACAGAATACTGAGCATGATTATGGACAGCATATATGCCTTCCCCTCTCTCATTCTAGCCATTGCTATAGCATCGGTGCTCGGGCCCAGCCCTCTCAATACCGCCATCAGCTTAGCTGTAGTGTACATACCGACCTACTTCAGGATGACCAGAGGGCAGACTTTGAGCCTCAAGGAGCAGCTTTTTGTCGAAGCTGCGAGGAGCATGGGAGCAAGCAGATGGCACATAATGAGAAGGCACATATTGCCAAACTTGTTGCAGACAATCCTCGTTGTCTTCACCCTCAGCGCAGCTGATGCGATAATAACTGAAGCTGGATTGAGCTATTTGGGCCTCTCGGTGACTCCACCAACTCCAGACTGGGGGTATGACCTCAGAGCAGGGCAGGGATACTTCACAACGGGATACTGGTGGATCAGCTTCTTCCCAGGAGTGATGATAACCATTCTTGCTCTGGGATTTGCGCTGATTGGAGAAGCTCTTGGGGAGAGGTCGAGCCTAGCCTCAAATCTCAGGTGAACGGGAAATGGTGCTCCTCGAAGTGATCGATCTGGAGGTAACGTACTTAACGCTGGGAGGCAGACTCAAGGCTGTTGAAGGCATCTCCTTCTCCATTGGGCAAGGAGAATGGCTGAGCATCGTAGGGGAGAGCGGATCGGGGAAGAGCACCCTTGCTTATGCGCTTATGCGGCTTGTCCCCCCTCCCGGTAGGATAAGCGGAGGGAGAATTATCTTCGGAGGAAAGGACATCCTCTCTCTGGACAAGGAGGAGCTGAGGAAGCTCAGGGGCAAGGAAATTTCGATGGTCTTTCAGGATCCAATGACAAGCTTGGATCCCCTCAGGAAGATCGGAGATCAGATGGTGGAGGTCATCATAGAACATGAGGGTGTGACAAAGAAGGAGGCTGCGGCAAGAGTCGAAGAAATAATCAGGAGCGTGAACCTCCCTCCGCATGTAGTTCAAAGCTATCCCCATCAGCTATCCGGGGGACAGAGGCAAAGGGTTGTGATAGGAATGGCCATGTCTCTCAGGCCCAAGCTCCTCATAGCTGATGAGCCGACCACAGCTTTAGACGTCATTGTTCAGGAAGGAATAATGGAGCTTCTCTCGAGAATGAAAGATCAGGGAACCTCAATAATCTTCATAACTCACGATCTATCTTTAGCGTCTGTCTGGAGCGACAGGATAATGGTTATGTATGCTGGAAAGCTGGTCGAGCTTGGTGATGCTGACAGCGTAATAGAGGATCCCCTCCACCCCTACACAAGGGGGCTCCTCAACAGCGTCCCTGACCTTTGGACTGAAAAGGGAGCAGCTCCCATCCCCGGCAACCCCCCAGACATGAGGTCCCCTCCGAAGGGATGCAGATTCCATCCGAGGTGCCCGAGCGCGATGGATATATGCAGAGAGAGGGAGCCTCCTGTTCTGGATGTTAACGGGAGATGGGTATCCTGCTGGCTACACTCCAAAGGAGGGGGAATGGCGTGAGCGAGAGCCCAGTGATCCAGGTTGAGGATCTCAGAAAGTATTTTTCTTCTTCGACTATCTTCGGCAGAAACAGAACAGTAGTAAAGGCAGTGGATGGAGTTAGCTTCAGCATTGGGGAGAGGGAAGTGCTAGCTCTCATTGGAGAGAGCGGATCCGGGAAGACCACGACCGGAAGGCTCATTCTGAGGCTGATAGAGCCGACATCAGGAAGTGTGAAGTTCATGGGCAGAGAGATCCTCTCTCTCAGTGAAGATGAAATGAGGAAGATAAGGAAGGACATGCAGATAATATTTCAAGATCCCTACGCCAGCCTCAACCCCAGGATGAAGATTGGGGAAGCCGTAGCGGAACCGCTCGTAATATCTGGGACGGCTGACCCAGAGGAAGCTGAAAGGAGAGCAGTTGAAATGCTGGAGAGAGTCGGCCTCCTGCCTGGCAGAGAAATCGCGCAGAGGTATCCTCACAACCTTTCAGGTGGTCAGAGGCAGAGGGTAGCTATTGCGAGGGCAATGATCACCAGCCCAAAATTCGTCGTTGCAGATGAAGCAGTTTCGATGCTGGACATGTCAATCAAGGCTTCTATCGTTTCACTGCTTGAGAGCTTCAGGAGAGAGAGGGGCCTCTCCATGCTCTTCATCACCCACGACCTATCAATTGCCAAGCTGATCTCCGACAGAGTAGCCATAATGTACTTAGGGAAGATCGTCGAGATTGGAAGAACAGAGCAGATTATAGAAAATCCAGCCCACCCCTATACTAAAGCGCTCCTGGAAGCAGTTCCGAGCATCAGTAGGAGGAGAAGGGAAAAGACGATCAGGCTCAGGGGGGAGATGCCTGATCCGAGAAACCCGCCGAAGGGTTGCCGTTTCAGCAACAGGTGCCCTTTTGCAAGGGAAAAGTGCTCGGCTGAAGAGCCCAATCTTGTCAAAATCGAAGAAGATCACTACGTTGCATGTCACTTCCCTCTCCTAGCAGAATAGAGATGCTCTCTCCTGAGAAAAAATGCTGCTGAGAATCGAAAAGATACAATTTGAAGAACATCGTGGTAAGCAGTTTCGCTCCAGGCACGAAAAAATAACAAACACCACCTGCACAGCAATTGTTTGGGTGTATGTCTTGCCCTTGGTTCAGATAACTATGTGGTCGGGAGTGAGCGCAGACGTTAAGAAGAAGTTGGTCGAGGAAATCACAGCCGCATTCGAGAGGCAGGGAATTCCCAAAGAAGCAGTGAGCATAATAATCTATGAAGTCCCAAAGGAAAATTGGGGTTCCGGAGGGATCCTCCACTCGCTGAAGTTCAGCCAATCTCAAGCATGATCCCGTTCTCTGTCTGCTCCAGATGGATGCTGAGCTTCGCGGATCTCGATGTCAGCATGACACTAGAACATCTCGCTCATCGCCCTAGCCCTCGCAGCACACGTAGATTTTTTTCCTCTTCCTTCCCTTCACATCGTATTCTGACCTGACCAATCCTGACCTCTCAAGTGAGACTAGAGCTTTGTAGACCCCCCTCAGCGTGTATTTTCCAAGAGCTTCCCAGATCTCGTAAGCTGTCCCGCTCTTAACTTCTTTCAGGACCTCGAGAACTTCTCTTGCCAGCTTGGACCTGCTTCCTCTGCTTTGTGGAATATATCTTGCGCTCGAAGCCGTTATGATGGAAATGCACCTCTTGCATCCAACTTCTCCTGCAGCAGCTACAGGAGCAGCAGCTATCAGCTTTGTCTTTATTCCGCTTCTGGCGAGCTCGATGAGCGCCTTCAAGGTCTTCTCCCTGCTGATTGCTAAGCTTCTAACTCCTCTTATTCCCCTTAAGATTTCGGGTGGGCTAGTCCCTTCTAAATGCACCGCTACAATATCAAGGTCAGCTTCCTCCCCAGTCTCTCTGAGGTCTTCCAACCCCTTCCACATAGAGAGAGCTAGAAGCCCGGTTTCCGCTGGAACAATGATGCTGCCTTTTGTAAAACCTCTCTCAAAAATTTCAAAGACGATGGTTTTCAGCCCTTCGATAGTGAGGGGGTTCATGTAGCTCAGCACGTCGCCCTCCCTCGAAAACTTCACGCTGGCCCCCAGCTCCGCCAGAGTTAGAATTTCTTCGGTGTCAACTGACCCTGGGTCTTCTAGGTATATTTCGACTCCAGCTATCCCTGCCATGTAGCTTGCTATAGAGAGGGCAAAATCCTTCGCGTAGTTTATTCTGACTGGAAGAGAAGGAGGAAATGATGCGTAATAGCTTGCTATCATAGCAGAAGCTCTGTCTGCATAGCTCCCAGTCGGATTCCTTGTTTCAAGTTTAACCAGCGTCCCATCGAGCCTTCTGAGAGGGGTTAGCCCTTCTCCTAGAGAAACTCTGCGCTGGAGAGGAGGAAGCATGTGCTGATATCTCCATATGTTGGGGATCCCCTGCTTCACTTTCCACTTCATACCGCTCAATCTCAGGACTGGCACTCCGCACTCTCCGCAGCTGAGGACGATGCCCTCGAACACCTTTCCACATGGTATGCACTCTGTTCGCATAGCGCCTGAAACCATTCCAGCATCACCCTCTGCAAAGGTTCTTAGTTGGAGGCGAACAGTGGGTCTATTTGAGCTTCTGTCTTTGGTGCTTGTTTGAACCTTCTTCGGGGGACTCGAGAAATATATTTAGTTGAACGTTCAATATAAAATAGAATATGCTTTTATTCCTGTATTCAAAATGAAACTCAGAGGTATTGCATGTTGGACGGATATACAGTAATGCTCTATATGGCATATGCTATGGCAGCCATGTCTATTTTCACGGTAGCCTACGCTGTAATGAACTACAGGCAGCAGAACAAGGCCCTCAAGCTTTATGCTGATTACATACGGATTACTCTGAACCTCCCTGAGGTCAAGAAGTTCACAGAATCGCAGAGAAGGCCAAAGATCGATGTCGGAGAAGATAGAGAAGGGAAGAAGGTTCTAGTCAGGTACTACGTCAGGGAATTCGACAGAGAGCACCCAAGCGTTACAGTCTTCATCGATAAGCAGAGCATGAAGGTTCTGAAGACGGAAGTAAAAGGAGAAAGAGAAGGGAAGAAGAAGTGATAAGCGAGAGATCCCCCCTCTCGAGCCCTGCAGATGCTGATCTCAGGAGGATGCACCTGTCTTCTTACGAGGAAATTTATGAGAAGGTCTACAGAAGGCTGGGAAAGCTCATAGAGAAGCAGAAGCATTCAGAGAAGAGCGACAGCATGGATGAAGCTATCGAAATATTGAACACGGCCTACAATATAATATCGGAGAAGCTGGAGACGTACCGAAGGCTCTACAAGCTCATAGCAGAAAGGGATGAGCTGAGGACTTACATCTCCCTCGTCTTGGGAGAGCAGTCGCTGGAAAAGCTTGAGTCGGCCGCCCGCCTTGAAGGAAAAGTGAGGCAGCTTTACATCTCCCTCAAAAGCGAGTTGCTGTCATCGGAGAGGAGGGATCTGAGGAAGAAGGCGCTGGGCATGTCTTCTAGGCTTCTGTCAATTGTGAAGAGGAATAGAAAGCTGCTGGAAGAGGTCTTGGAGATAAAGAAGGAAGCAATGCTGCTTCCAGATCTGAGGGGAAAAGTCGCTGTTGTCATTGCCGGTCCTCCGAATTCTGGAAAGAGCACTCTCGCTACTAGAATATCAAATGCCAAGACAGATATAGCAGAATATCCATTCACAACGAAGAGGGCCGTCCCCGGCAGACTCCTCAGCGAGAACCTCCTGGATATAACGGTAATAGACACTCCAGGGATCCTGCCGAGGCCGTTCAGCGAAATGAACCTCCCGGAGAGGAGGGCAGTAGCCTCCTTGAAAATGGCCAGAGGCATTCTGCTTTTCCTGATAGACCCAACTCCTTCTTCTACTGTTGAGATAAAAGATCAGGTGGAAATGCTCAGAAAGATCAGAGGCGAGATAGTCGAAGTTGTTCCTGTCGTCAACAAAATAGATGCAGTTGAAAGGGAGAGGTTGGAATTTGTCAAGAACCTCATAACCGAATCTATAGGCATTAAAGACATTTATTTTATAAGTGCGGCTGAAAATATTGGATTGGAAAGCTTAATAGAGCATCTCAGAGCAAAAGCTAGAGAGCTAATCTCAAAGGAAGGTGGTGGAAAAGTTGGAAATAGATGAAAAGCTGTTCTACGATTATGAAAAGCTCCTTCAGAGGCTCTATCAGAAGGTTCCCAGACCTGCCAGCAGCGGAGAAAGGTTCGAGCTTCCAAAGTTCCAAGTGCACTACGTTGGAAATCAGACGATCATCAGAAACTTCAGAGAAGTTGCAGATATCCTCAGAAGGGATCCAGAGCTCCTGCAGAGATACATACTGCGAGAGCTGGCAACAGCAGGGAACTACGATCCCAACAGCGGCATACTGACGGTCAGCACGAAGATCAGCCCATCGACTCTCAGCCAAGTTCTGGAGAGGTTTGCCGCGAACTACATCATTTGCCCAACATGTGGCAGGCCTGATACCAGGATAATTAAGAAGGGAAAGACTTGGATATTGAAGTGCGATGCCTGCGGAGCCGAGCAGCCAGTCAAGGCCTTCTGATCGCTGAGGAATCCCGCTGATGGTGGGGCTCTTCTCTCTCAAAGTTATTAAAACTGAGGGCTTCAAAACGGTACTCATCTGCGACGCTGAGTTGCTGGGCAAGAAGTTCACCGAGGACAGGGCAATACTTGACGTGAGTGAAGACTACTACGGCGGTGAATTAGTGGATGAAGGGGCAGCTGAGGCAGAAATGGATGGTGCCGACTACATTTCACTCGTTGGAGAAAGATCGGTAGATCTCGGGATAAGGAAGGGGTTCGTTCATCCTGAAGCGGTAGCGAGGATTGCAGGCATTCCATATGCATTGTATGTGAACACGCTATTCTGAGGAGAGCGGATATGAAGTGTCCAATTTGCGGCAGAGAAAAATCTCCTTCCCTTCCGTTCATAGAGGGGATATGCATTGAGTGCTATTTGAAGAAAAATCCGCTGAAACCGATCAAGCTTGAAATCAAGCGCTGCCGTCAGTGCGGAGCGGTTTTTCTCAGAGGAAAGTGGGAACCTTTCAATCAGCGGAAGCTTGTAGACTATATATCCAAGGAGGCTGAGAGGGAACTGAGGAAGAGGTTCAGAGCCTATGGGTTTGAAGTTGCCATTACGGAATTTGAAGGGAGGTTCACAGCCCACCTCTTCGGCAAGGAGGGAAGCTTTTCCTTTCCAGTCGATGTCCAGCTAGAAGAGGAGAGATCCATCTGCCCAAACTGCCTTGCCAAAAGATCTGGCCACTATGAGGCGAAGATCCAGGTAAGAGGCGAAGGAGGAATAGATAGGAAGGCGTTCGAGGAAGTTATGGACGTCATCTCATCCCTTCCGTACGAGCTGAGGGAGGCGATTGTCAGCATAGATGAGCTCAGGGAGGGCTTCGATATAAACATCAGAGACAAAGCTGGAGCGAAGCTGATCGCTTCCGCTGTAGTCAATAAGCTTGGAGGAACCACGAAGCTCACTTATAAGCTCATCTCGGAAAAGGGAGGGGAAAAGAGGACGAGGCTTTCAATATCGCTGAGACTTCTCCCCCTCAAGAATGGGGATCTGATTGAGCTTGGAGGAGAGCCGGCCCTCGTAATAAAGGAGAGGGGGGAGGATGCCAGAATTCTCATTCTCTCAAGGAGGAAGGAGATAAGGCTGAGCAGGATAGAGATGGAAGCTTTGAAGCCTTTCACAGGCACCGCGAAGAGCGTTACAGTTGAGGCGGTCCTCCCAGATAAGGTGATCGTGATGGACGAGGAGTATTCTACAGAGGAAGTCCCCGCATCGGATGTCTTCGGTGAACCAGCAGAAAAGAAGAGCTTCGTTTTGATAGAGCACAGGGAGAAGAGGTACCTGATTGATGGGGAGCTCGTTTGCCTGAGCGATCGGGGCTGAAGAAGACCAGCATAGCAGTGATAAAGAAAGAGAGTTTTATGCATAATGGTATGGTGAAGATTTTTAATCTGGCAGCCAAACTTAATAAGAGAACCGTTGAAAAAATAGAGAAGTAATCATCGGATAAATAAAGCAGGAAGGCTGAAAGCAGTTCAAAATCAAGGTAGAGAGAGTGGTAAGATGGTAAAGAGAGATGAAGAGCAAGAAGGAGAAATGCCGCTTCCAGATGAGGGAACGGTCATCTGCGTAGTTGAGAAAATTCTCGGCGGAGACCACTTTGTGGCAAAGTGCGCGGATGGCTTGAGGAGGATGACCAGGATCCCAGGAAGGCTCAGGAGGAGAATGTGGATAAGAGAGGGAGACGTAGTTCTCGTAGCCCCCTGGGAAATGCAGGCTGACAAGAGGGGAGACCTCGTTTACAAGTATTCCAGCAGTGAAGTTAGAAAGCTGGCCCAGAAGAACCTCATACCCCCTGGCTTGCTCGAAGGGGTCTGAGCTGTTGGGAGAAGACGAGCTCGAGAGAAAGCTGGACAAATCCTTATCATTTAAAGCGCAGGATAAGGAGAAGGACTACGATCTGCTGAAAACCGTGGAGGAAGTCTTCGATTCCTTTACCCTTCGCTCTCTGTACGAGCTTTCTAGAAAGATCGATCTCAGAAAGATAAGCGGAGTTGTTAGCTCCGGAAAAGAAGCGAGGGTCTACAGGGGATTGGACGGCAGAAACAGGGAGCTGGCCATCAAGATATACCTGACCTTTTCCGCCGAGTTCAAGAAAGGCATCTACAAGTACATAGAAGGAGATGAGAGGTTCGAGGGCATAAAGGCAACTAGCACGAGGAAGCTCATGTCGTTATGGGCCAAGAAAGAATACTCAAATCTGAAGAGGATGTTCTCTTCGGGAGTTAGGGTGCCGGAGCCGGTTGCTCAGAGAGATAATATCGTAGTTATGGAGTTCATCGGGAGAAATGGAATCAGAGCCCCCCTCCTCAAAGAAGTTGGAGAATCGCTCGATAACCCCCATCGGTTCTACGTGGAAATATGCGAGAACATCAAGAAAATGGTTTGCAGGGCAAAGCTTGTCCACGCCGACCTCAGCGAGTACAACATCATGGTATTCGAAGGTGCCCCGGTAATAATAGATGTTTCGCAGTCGGTGCTGATCTCGCACCCGAACGCAGTTGAATTCCTGAGAAAGGATGTAGCAAATGTGGATAGATTCTTTAACAGGACATATGGAATAGATGTTCAAGGAAAAGCTCTTTTGGAGGAGCTACTGCCATGTCTGGAGAAGGAAGCGTGAGGAGCAACGCGATGAAGCTTTTCGAGCTCATTCCTCCAGAGAGGATAGGCGTTGTCATAGGCCCTGGAGGCAGCGTTAAGGAAAGGATCGAGGTCTCGACGGGGACCTTCATAACCATTGACAGCAGAACTGGAAGCGTATCTATAGAGCCAGCAGCTAGCGGAGTCTCCGCAGAATCTGTGCTCAGAGCCAGGGACATCATAAGGGCTATAGCTCTCGGCTTCACCCCAGAGCAGGCATTCAGGCTCCTCGAAGAAGATCAAGTCCTCGAAGTAATAGACCTCGGCTCCATTGTTCAGGGAGAGAACCACCTGAAGAGGATAAAGGGGAGGATCATAGGAGAGGAGGGCAAAACAAGAAAGATCATCGAAGAAACCACAGGAGCAGATATTGTGATCGGTGAAAAGGCCATCGGAATAATTGGAGATTACGAGCAGGTTAAAATTGCTGGAGAAGCCATAAGGATGCTCATCGAGGGCAAGCCCCACGCAGCAGTTTATTCCTTTCTGGAGAAGGAAGCTAGAAGGATGAAGAGGAAAAAAATGACCGATCTCTGGAGGAAGTGAGAAGAGGGCGATGATGAGTGGTGACGGCACCGAACATTTTTGAAATGTGGTGTGCTTAAGGTCTGAGCTCCGTGAGGTGATCGTCTTTGAGGATTGCTGTATTGGACAGCTCTCTCTGCAAGCCGGACAAATGCAGCCTCGAATGCATACGCTTCTGCCCAGTAAACAGAGGAAGAAAGAATGTGAAAGCGATAGAGCTGAGCAGCGAAACAGGAAAGCCGCTGATCTACGAAGATATATGCATAGGGTGCGGGATCTGCGTCAAGAAGTGCCCGTTCTCTGCTATCAGCATAGAAAACGTCCCCGATGAGCTCGAGAAGAGGACGATCCACAGGTTCGGCAGGAACGGCTTCAAGCTCTTCGGCCTCCCTATTCCTAAGGAAGGGCAACTGGTGGGCATTCTAGGCAAGAATGGAACAGGAAAGACAACCAGCATAAGAATACTGGCAGGTGAGCTCATACCGAATTTCGGAGACCTGGAATCTCAGCCGTCAGCGTCTAACGTGCTCAGCAGGCTCAGGGGAACCGAGCTCCATCAGTACTTCTCTAAGCTCTATGAGGGAAGACTGAAGGTTGCGCACAAAATACAGTACATAGAAGTCGTTCCGAGGAGATTGAAGGGAAAGGTAGGCGAGCTTCTCGAGAGGGCAGATGAGAGGGGGATCTGGAGAGATCTCTCCAAGGATCTCGGGCTGGAGAGCGTTCTAGACAGAGAAATAGGGAAGCTCAGCGGAGGGGAGCTGCAGAAATTCCTGATAGCAGCTGTTCTCTCGAAGAAGGCAGACGTCTACATATTCGACGAGCCGAGCAGCTTTCTGGATGTTAGGGAGAGAGTGAAGGTTGCTGGGATGCTCAGGGAGCTGCTGCCAAAAAGCTCCTATGGATTTGTGATAGAGCACGATCTCGCAGTGCTTGACTACCTTTCCGATTCACTGGTCGTCATGTTCGGAGAGCCCGGCGTCTACGGAATAGTATCGAAGGTCTACGGAGCAAGGGCGGGGATAAACAGCTTCCTCGAAGGATACCTCCCAGCTGAGAACATGAGACTGAGAAAGGAGTCAATCCGCTTCCACGTCTCCGAGACCCCTCTGCAGTCTGGAACAGCAACCGAGGTCTATGTTAAATGGGATCCCTTTTCCGTAGATCTCGGCGGCTTCAGGCTCGATGCCATGGGAGGCGAGATAAGGAGGGGAGAGGTAATAGGCATACTCGGTCCAAATGGAATAGGGAAAACGACTTTCGTCGGTAGAATAGCAAAAATTCTCGAGGAAGAGGGGAACAGCCCAGGCGATGAACGGGCAAAGTTCAGCTACAAGCCGCAATACGTCAGTCCGGAGAGCTTTGATAAACCGACAGTCGCAGAAAACCTCACCTCAGCTAATCCCTCAGTCCTCACGCCTGACAGCTGGATATTTGAGGAGATCGTAAGGCCATTCGGCCTGTATAGACTCAGGGACAGAGAGGTCTCCGGCCTGAGCGGAGGAGAGCTGCAGAAGCTCGCAATAGCCGTGGCTCTGGCTAGAGAAGCCCAGATCTACCTTCTCGATGAGCCGAGCGCATATCTGGACGTTGAAGAGAGGCTGGCGGTTTCAAAGGTGATAAAGAGGCTGACCGAGGCCAGGGGAATAGCTGCATTCGTAGTCGAGCATGACCTCTCCATTGTTGATTACATATGCTCCAGGATAATGGTTTTCGAAGGAAAGCCGGGTTTGCATGGGATAGCGAGGCAGCCAGTAGGATTGAGGGAGGGAATGAATGCCTTCCTGAAGCAGCTCGATATAACCTTCAGGAGAGATCCCATAACAGGAAGGCCCAGGATAAACAAGCTGGGGAGCTATATTGATAGAGAGCAGAAAAGGATGGGGGAGTACTACTATCTTCCACTGGAAAAAACAGTTATTAGCAGAGAAGAAGAGGAATAGATTGAGGCCGGACACCGCTAGCGGCTCACGGGGGAGCATTCCCCTGAGGAAACACCGTCCTCCCGGCGTCAGTGGAGCCCCCAACTGGGGCGGGGAGAGATTCCCCGGCAACGGAACAGAAACGACACGGCCCCAGCTTCTTTGAGGATGAGGCCTCTCAAGCGCGGCGGCAACGCTGCGGGGAGCCGACGAGGCTGGGTGGACCGATGAAACGGCCGTCCTCCACGGAGCAAGGAGCTCTGCCGATGAAGTGACGCTGCAGGCAGGGCCTGTCCGCTCAGCCGAATGCCGCTGAAACTACAGAAGACGGGTTACAGCGGGATCCGGCCTCGCTCTTTGCTTCTTTGCAACAATCCTTCAAAGCGTCTTCACTAAGCTTCGGGACCTCTTCGCATTTCGCGGCGTTTCTCTGAAGCCGAGAAAAAAGGTCGCAGTTCAGAGAGCACACTATTCATGTTGTTAATTACCACGCAAATCGCCGGAAGCTCAGGCCCCAGAAAAAAATAAAAGGGCCAAATGGTGTGAAAAAATTGTAAAAAAAGTAACATACGTGATTTATTATGCACATTCCGGACGGGTACCTCACCTGGGAGGTTTGGGTGGCCTGCTACATAGTTTCTCTGCCTGTTATAGGCATATCATACCTCAGGTTCAGAAAGAGGGTCGGAAGGGAGAGGATCCCTCTGTTCGGCGTCCTCACGGCAACTGCCTTTGCCCTGCAAATGGTCAACTACCCTCTTGGACCAGGAGGGACAACAGGGCACCTCATAGGGACTCCCATGCTTTCCATCCTCTTCGGCCCAGACGCCGCAATTGTTGGGATATCGGTTGTGCTGCTCGTTCAAGCCCTTATCTTCGGAGACGGCGGCATAACGACTTTTGGAGCTAATGCTCTGAATATGGCAGTAGCAGCTTCACTGGTTTCCTTTGCTTCATTCAAGCTGATGAGGAAGTTCTTCAAAGGAGAAAATGGCAGGATAATTTCCGGAGCGGTAGCGGGTTGGCTGGGGATCGTTTCTGCAGCGCTTCTCTGCGGTATTGAGCTGGGCCTTTCAGAGCAGACATTCGGCTATGGCCTCCAGATAACGGTTCCGGTTATGACGATCTCCCATGCCGTGCTTGGAATAGTTGAAGGAGTGGTAACGGGATTCGCAGTATACGCTTTTGGAAAGTACAAGCCGGAGCTCTTCACTGGGTGATCGGATATGAGGAAGGCATACATCGTCCTGTTCTTAACTGGATTGATTGCAGTGGTCCTAGGCTCCACTCTCTTCTCATACTCTTACGAGCCTCTCGATACCTTGGCAGAAAAACTGAACCTAACCCAGCAAGAGCTCTTCAGAGCTCCCCTTCCGGAGTACACAGTTCCTGGGCTCCCTGATTGGCTTGGGGGGCTCATCAGCGGGTTCATTGGGATAGCTGCTGTTCTGCTCGTCATTCTGCTCTCAGGAGGAAGGAAGGCGGATGGAAGCAGTAAAAAAACTCAGTGAATACCTCGAGCTCATGTACTTCTGCGAGAAGCCTAAGCGCAGGATTTTCAGCGAGGCTGACTCAGCAGCCCTGGCTCTCATGGTTCCCGTATTGGTCGTTCTGTCCCGAGGAGTTTTCTTTCCGCTGTTTGTTATAGCTGCATCAATCCTCCTGGCAGTTACAATTGGGGAAAAGCCCTCCAGATTCCTTCAAAGCACGCTCCTCTTCATACCTCTGTTCTCGCTGGCCATAGCAGTTCCCAGAGCCCTTTTTCAACCTTCCTTCGGATTCTATGGGGCAGCTGTTTTCTCGCTTAGGGTTTGGGCAGCGCTTTCGTTGCCGTCTCTCCTGTCGAGGAGCTACGGCATTCCCTACATTGCCAGAGGGCTTCAAAGGATCGGCATGCCGGGCGAAATAGCATACCTGATAACTGTAACATCGATAGACGCCATCACAGCAGCTAGGATCACGAGCGCATCCGCACTTGCACTGATCTCGAGAGGCAACCCCCGCATTGGACTCAGGGAGCTGGGATACTTCGTTGGCTACCAGCTGATCAGAGGATATGAGAGGGGGGAGAGGGTCAATGCAGCCTTCATCTCAAGGGGAGGCGAAGGATACCACTTGGGTGAAACACGCTTCACATGGATTTCCCTAGCGTTTGTTCTCATCTTCATGCTTGCATTTATCCTCTCTTTCTGCATTTCTTTATGAGTTTCACGAAAGTTGAAAGGTGGAGCAAGTGGTGATAGCAGAACTGAAGGAAGTCCACTACACATATCCCGACGGAACGAGGGCCCTATCTGGGGTTAGCATTTCTGTTGAGAGCGGAGAGGTCGTGTGCTTGGTAGGTCCCAACGGCGCTGGAAAGAGCACAATCCTCATGATCCTCGATGCGCTGATATTCCCCCAGAAAGGAGAAGTCTACCTTTTCGGAAACAGGATCACCTCGAAGAACGCATCTCTCGCGAGGAGCAGGATTGGTCTGCTTTTTCAGAACCCAGACGACATGCTTTTCAACCCAACAGTTATCGAAGAGGTTTCTTTTGCCCTGCTTTCAAGAGGGCTCAGCAGAGAGGAAGCCTTCAGGAGAGCAGAGAGGGAACTGGTGCTGCTTGGGTTGGAAACGCTGAGAGATAGGATCCCTCACAGGCTGAGCTATGGGCAGAGAAGGCTCGTCTCCTTCGCTTCTGTTCTTGTGACAGATCCAGACCTTCTCCTATTGGATGAGCCCACCAGCAACCTAGATAAGCGAAACAAAGCAGCGATGCTCTCCAGGCTGAAGGAGTTCTTTGTCAATAAGAAAGGAGAATGGGGAGCTGTCATCACAACTCAGGATGAAGATCTCAAAGAGGTCTGCTCCAGGACAGTTTATATTGAAGATGGGAGGACAATAACATGAGAGGAGGAATGGAAGATGCCCGCGAGGTTCTCGGTTTCATTTCCCAAGGATCTTTTGAATGAGCTGGAGAGACTTTCGGAATTGGAAGGTACAAGCAGGTCCTCAGTGCTCCAGAGAGCTGCTGAGAATTACATCGCCGATAGAAAGTGGATGGCGAGCGAGGGAAAAGTCGCTGGAGCAGCTCTCATAGCGTACAACCATGAAGCGGGGGGGATCGACGAATCGCTCACAGATGTCCAGCACGAATTCATGGATGTGATAGTTTCTTCACTTCACATTCACCTGACGAGAGAGGAGTGCTTGCTCATCATTGCGGTGAAAGGTGAGGTAAAGAGGATAAAGGAGTTGGTTGAGAAGATTTCGGGGCTCCACGGAATAAGGACTGCTCGGTTCTGCGCGGCTAGCTTGAAGGCTTGAACTCATAGTACTTTTCATATTTGCTTACCAGAGCCGGCATGTTTATTTTGACCATTCTCAGGAGCTCAATGAGGCACTCCCTCGAGTCGCCTCTGAGCCTGGAAGCTAAATAGATTTCATTCGGAACTCCTTCCGAATAAAAGCCTTCTATTTTTCCCGCCACGAAGCTTTCCGCTTCAATGAGATCCGCCCCCAGCAGTGGAGAGTATCCTGAGCATGGGTGGCTTCTCCACTCCCTTCGGAGTTGCTCCCTCAGATAAGCAATTCTCTTTCCTTCGTCGCTCTTCTTCCCCCTTCTCACAATGGCAGCAGAAAAGAGCAGCCTGAGCAAAAAGACAAGATCAGTTGTCCCTTTACCCCCTGATCTCACATGCTGAACTGCTATCAACCTCTCAGCCGCGCTTCCCCGCTCCATGAGCTTTTCCGCAACTTCTTCAACGGATCTGGAGCTGAGGGAGAAGATCATGATGCTCCTGAAAGGGTTGGGAAGAAGGAGTGAGAGCAGAGGAATGAGGCAGGGCTTGAGCTCTGCCGGGCACCTCGAGTTTCTGAATAAAGTGAGGAGCGGCATGGGCTTCAGCTCTAGATTTTTCAGCCCTGCAACAAAGGGAGGAGACGATTCGGAAGGATCCAAAAGCCCCATCCACTGAAATGCTCTGAGCCACAGAAGGGACTCAGAATAGCTGTACCTCTCTTCGAGAGACTCGATGAGCCTTTCCTCAGAGCTCAGAGCTGCCTCTGCCAAAACCACGAACTCTCTCATGGGAGACATTTGGAGCGCTGGAGATCTCGGAATTCGCCCACCTCCCTTCTTAACAGGGTAGGGTGGAGGTAGGAGCAAATCAATCTTCCTCTCTCACTCCCTGAACATTGGGCATGACTTTTGCCTCTATATTCAGCCTCTTCCTCACGCTGCTTGCAAATGACTCAGCAATTTCCCTAGAAGTTCTGTAGCCGTCCACGATCACATTCCTCGGCTTCGCCTCCTCAACATACATCATCGTATCTTCGAAATCGCCGTGATCGCTCAATGCTACGATCCACTTCTCGCTCCGTCCATTCTCGTAGATTTTCTTAAGGGGGGAGGAGAAGAACCACCCGGTCAGCGTTATTTCGGAAGTGGAAGGGTAAATTCTCTTCCTCGAATTGATATGTGTCATGTAGACGAACCAGTTCGAATCGAGAAGCTCTTTCCCCTCCGCAGAGGAATCGGAGAAGTAGTCACCAATCTTGAAGCCGTGCCTTTCCGCTACCTTTGTGAGCATGTAGACTTTTTCAGGCATTACGAATGGAGCCTCTACGCCGTACCTCCTCAATATCATCATCGCTTCTTGGAGCTTCCCGTGGTAGCCCCTCACGACCACAGGCCTCCCCTTTGATAGGAGCTCGGAGACGAGATCGCTGAAAAGTATGTCGACCTCGTTTTTGAACGGCCTCACCATGCTCTCATCTCCGTACGTGGCGTCTATCACAAGGACATCGAGATCGCTCATTATCTTGGTTCCAGGGAACTTGAAGTCCCCCGTATAGCCTATTCTGGCTCCATCTGAAAGCTCAACCAATATCTGTGCGCTCCCCAGAACATGTGCTGATCTCACCAGCGTAATGATCTCATCTTCAAAAGCGAGGGACCTGCCGTATTCAAGCGGAATCAGCTTCTCCTCCGGAAGAGAGTGCCCCAGAGCTTTCAGAGCATCTATTGTCGCCGGAGTAGCGACTATGTGCCTAGCTATCTTTTTGCTCATATTGAGAAGAATAGTATGGTCGCTGTGGAAGTGGGAAATGAGTCTCACAGCTTTTCCAGCAAAAGAATCTATTTCGAATCTCTCTCCGACGGCAATTGCTCCTCTTTCTGTCACCGCTATTCTCTTAAACAGGCGCAGTTCATCCAAAAAGCTCTCCCGAAAAATGGATTGTTCAGGGAACTTATAACCTTTTAATTTATGAGAATTTTAACACTTAAAACATCTTTGGATACATGTTGATTTTATTTATTTGAAAATCGGTTTTTCATTATCTAACATATTTCAACCTCTTCTCAGCCCTTATATACTCTAACTTCAATTGCATCTTTTAAATCATCATCAACGTGATCGAGATCGAAATTAATATATCATAATAAGTATAGAGAACTATTCTAGGAATTGAGGTGTATCAAGTGGTTAAATGCCCCTACTGTGGCTACGAGGGCGAGCTCAGGCTTCTAAAGATGTGGAAGTATAAGTGGTGGAATGTCTACTATTATCAGTGCCCTAAATGTAAAGGTAAATTCCGGTACCAGGTTGACCCAGAGGGGAAGAGAAAGAGCTACATTATAAGGATGCGGGTAAAGCCACATGCCAGAAGTTCCTGAATACATTATTAATGCTAAGCTTGCTGAGATTTTAAGCAAAGAGCTCGGTATTGATGCTAGGGCCGAGAGGTCTAAAAGCGGAAAGAGACCTGATATCAGTTGCTTCTATAATGGCTTGATGGTAGTCATAGAGACATCCTACAGCAAGAGCGATGCGGAGAGCGATGCTAAGAAGAGGATTGAGCAGGGGATAGCAGACATATCGATAGCTCTGTGGTTGAAGAATGAATATAGAAATATTCCCGAAGTAGAGCTTGAGAGAGCAATCCATAGCTCTAAATTCGATGTGAAGATATTCGTACCGAGAGATACGAGTGGATGGTTTACAGACATAGACATTCCTGCTCTTAAAGACATCATAAATAGTGCCGTGGAATTCCTTGTGAAAGAAGAAGAGGTAACGAAGCTTATAGAAGATGTGGAGTCAAAGATAAGCGAATTTATAAATGCTTTGAACAGCATCGATACCAAACGAGAGATTTACAAGGGCATTTACGATATCCTCTACAGGCTTTACGGGTTCTCTATTGCTGAAGCAGAGGATCCAGAAGTAGTATTCGGTCAGGCGGCTCTCTCCATACTTCTCTCAGCAACTTTCTATGAGCACATTAGGAATAAGCACCCGGAACTAAGACCCCTTGGAGAGTATGTTAAAGAGCATGGTGCTCTAGAAGGATTAAGAAATGCCCTAGAAGATCTCCTTAAAGTAGACTATAAAGTCGCAGTAGAAACAACGCGTGACATACTAAAGGTGCTCCCTCCTAACGCATCGTATAGGAGTAAGGATCTAATAGATCTCGGTATTAAGATAGCTGAATGTCCCAGCCTCCTGAGGAGGGATTTCGCAGGAAGAGTATACCATAAGATCACTGGAGATATAGCACTAAGGAAGGGCTTCGCAACGTTCTATACAGAAGTCCCAGCAGCTTACATATTGGCATCGCTGTCTTTGAATTCTTTTCTAGATCTGGATGTAAAAGAAATCCATGAAATCCGATCACAGGAAGCCGAAAAAATTATTGGTAAGATAAAGTCTATGAAAGTAAGCGACTTTGCTTGCGGC
The DNA here is from genome assembly GCF_058692745.1 of Fervidicoccus sp. SLHALR4. Lineage (NCBI taxonomy): Archaea > Thermoproteati > Thermoproteota > Thermoprotei > Fervidicoccales > Fervidicoccaceae > Fervidicoccus > Fervidicoccus sp. SLHALR4. The sequence goes on from NZ_CP182483.1 coordinate 707,451, forward strand.
AGTGGCACACTGATTACAGCATCCTACAATACGATGCTTAGACTGGCTACAGCGCTCAAGTACTATTACGAACTTGAGGATCTAGATGTTGATGAAATTGCTAAGACCATTATCGAGGAGGGCATTTACGGAATAGACGCGCTTCGCTATGCTTCGCAGATAACAGCACTAAACCTAGCACTCTTGAGTCCAGGGAACATATCGAAAGAGAACATCTATACAATATACTTAGGATATATTCCAAAGAGAAAGCAGGCTTGGTTGGGTTCGCTGGAGTTGCTCAGTAACGGTGGAAGAGTAGGCAAATTGCTTACATGGATAGAGGGCGGATTAAAGGGTATAGCAGAAAAAGCAAGCCTTGAGGGTTTTGAAGGCAGTTTTACTATACCCGAGAAATTCGACTTAATAATAATGAACCCTCCGTTTACAAGGGCTACCGGTAGAACAGAGAAATTTGGCGAGCAACGTGGTCATTTTGGCTTCATTGCTGATAAGGAATCTAGAGAGAAAATGGCCGAGGCTTATGAAAGAGCTGTTGAGATCGTTAAGAAAGAGCTAAAATCTATAGCAGAGAATAGTGCCAAGTCATTTCCTAATGTGATAAAGGATATAATTGAAGGTGGGAAAGAATTAGAACTAAGGCAGTACCTAAATATCGGGCAGGCCGGTGAGGGATTGCTGTTTCTTTATTTGGCCTATAAGTATATCAATAATGATGGTGTTATAGCTTTCGTACTTCCGAGGGGTTTGCTTGCTGGGGTTTCATGGTTCCTCGCAAGAGTTCTACTTGCAAGCAAATTCCACGTAAAGTACATCATTGTGAGTAGCGATTCAGAGAAGGGATACAACTTCTCCGAGGGCACATCGTTAAGTGAAACCCTTGTTGTAGCTAAGAGGTCTGACAGCGCCGATGTGAATGCGGAGACTGTGTTTATTAACTTACTGAGCAAGCCTTCAACAGCTTTGGAGGCCATGATGCTATCTGAGGAAATTAAGAGCGCGATCCGGCAGTTGAAGGCGAATAGAACAGCTCTTGTAGAGGTCGGTGGAGCAAGAGCTTTAATCTTAAAGGTTCTACGGCGACAGCTACTTGAAAATATGGATAACTGGAACAGGTTTGTTGCCGTATATGACGATTATCTCATCAACCTTGTCGTAAACAACCTCCTCGCTAAGGGGGAGGGTGATACTATAATAGATGAGAGAATAGAGCTGAGCATCCCGTTAATCAGGTTCAACAGCGTCATATCGGAGATAGGCGTCGACGCTCATCAGTTTCATGATCACTTTAGTGTGGTGAATACTGAAACAGCGTACCCCGTGATATATGGGGGTGGAGAGGATGTTAGGAAGAAAATGACTGTGAAGCCTAATGCCCATGCCGCAGGTAAGACTGAGAGGGCTGACGAAATATTCAGGAAATATGCATCCAGACTCCTAGTGCCGGACAGAATATGGTGGGATACAGCACATGTGATAGCTCTCTACTCAGAGGTACCTGTGCTCGCAAACATCTTCTATGCTGTAAAGCTTAAAGTGAGTGAAGATCTCAGAGAATACGCAGAGAAAGCTCTCACGCTCTGGTTCAACACTTTGTGGGGTATCCTCACAGTTCTCTTCAATAGAGAAGAGACTAAAGGCGCGTGGACGAGGCTTAAGCTAGCTCAGTGGAGACTCCTTCCGGTTTTAGACGTTACCAAGCTCAATCCCGATGCCTTGAAGAGGCTTGCAGAAGTATTTGATAAGTACTCCAAAGAAGCCCCAGCCAGAATACCAGAACAGTTTGATCCGGTTAAGCCTGATCCTATCAGACTCGGAATAGATCTGGGGTTCCTAGAAGCTTTTAACCCATCCCTAGACAAGGATAAAGCTAGAGAAGAACTATTAAGACTATATAAGCGTGTATTCGAAGCCTTTAAGACATGGATAGGAAGCGAGAAGGAAAGCGAGTGAAAGACGATCTAATCAGAGGGCTGTTGAATCTAGGATATTCTTTGAAACCTTGTTTGTAAGTCTGGCAGGACTCTAGGAAATAACTGCTATTGCATCTTTGTAGAGACGGATCTCTTTGCAATGAATGCACTATAGCTACGATTAGTCCGCTTACTAATATTGCAAATCCTGTTGCCAAAACATAGCAGGATACGTGTCAGTATATCAATAGAAAAAACGAAATCAGGGTTGTAAAGCATAATGATCTCTCATAGAAAGCTATTTATAGTTAAAAAAAGAATTGAAAAGATAGGAAGCATTTATACTGGGGGCATATACCATGTCAACGGAGACATCAGATAAGGGGGAAGCCCGGAAGGGCGGGGGTATTAGCTCAAAGCTTTTCGCAACCGCTATAATAATTTTGGTCCTTGCTATATCTGCACTTGGATACTATGCATATACCTTAAGGAATGCGAACAGCAGCTTGAATGAGCAGTTGGCTGACCTAAGCAAAAATTACACTTCATTGAACGCTCAGTACGAGTCTCTCAAAGCAAATTACATGTCGCTAGACACTAGATGCAATTCACTTGAGGCGAACTATACATTGTTAAATAGCCAATATGGATACCTCCTCAATAACTACACTTCCCTCAAAGCAGATTACACATCGCTTGAAGCGAACTATACCTCGCTGAAGAACCAATATGATTCTCTAATGGCAAACTATACTTCGCTGAATGCTCAGTACAATTCGCTGCTAAGCAATTACAATAACCTTGAGGTGAGCTATACCTCGCTGAAGAATCAATATGATTCTCTGTTAAGCAACTACAACAGCCTTGAGGCGGCGTATAATGACTTAGCAAATAAGTATAGCAATGCCCAAGCTATCATAAACCTTGCAGTAAGTAGAACTCTTGAGAAGGACAAGCCTGTTCAAATCCCGGCAGGTAGTAGCACATACCTTGCATACAGCTTAAACTATGCAGGCTATCTAGTAATAACATTCTCTGCTAATGGGAACATATACTTCTATGTAGGAGGTAATGGGACTTATGGGTCCTACTCAATTAGGTATCCATATAGTAGCAGTTTTGTTGCAAGCTCGGGAAGTTTCATTGTGCCTGTGCTGCCCGGCACTACCTACGTCAACATATACAATCCGTCCATAGTCTTCGGAGTGAGCGTGACGATAACGATAACGTACGTATACTGAAAAGGGAGATGAGCGCTTTAAAATAACACAACTTTTTCAAGCAAAACCTCTTTTGTTGCTTAGTTAAACAGAGATTGATCTCATTGTATTCTGCTTATATTTGCTTATGCTTGTCCAAAGAGCCGGCTTTGGAGGTTCTTTGAGAAGATATTTTGAGGTTTTATGAGATGAGAGGTGGATGCATATAGTTGATAGCATTCAGGCATTCTCTTCTGTCAAGCTTCTCGCTCTTCGCCAAGTTCTACAACCCCTCCGAATGGCCCCTCAGCCTACCAACCTCCACTATTCATATATTTCTCCAGGAAGACTAAAAACTTTCTTTAACATTGGTCTTAACTAGCTTTGAAGCAATGAAACTGTAGCATTCTTATAGCTTGTGCTAACAGTTCAATCCGTACCAGCCTGCTGAAGGGAGAAAATTATTTATTACTTACTACTCTTTAACTGTAAAAACGCTTTCAATTTAACCCTTCCATACATGTCCATACACGATATAATTTTTACTACTATTATGTAGTAAGTAATAAATAATTTTGTGACCAAGAGTCAATTGCTCTCTTAATGCTTAAGGAGCTAAGCTTGTTTTTTATTAAGTAAAAAAGAAATTTTACTTTTAAGACAAAGTTAAAAAATAAATATGCTATTGAAATTTAAAGGAGCATAGCTGTTTAGGTCTTCCAGGCCTATTTGTTTGCTCCGCCTTACACTCGCATATCTCTTGCTTCTCTAGGTCATCAAGGACCTTCTCTAACTTATCGTGCCCAAGCTTTGTCTTATTATACCACTGCCTATATAGCTCTGTTCTATCAATAACATATACACCATTTTCCTGTTTACTATATTTCAATACAATCTCTTTCACAATATTAACAAGGTCCTCTATGCTTTCAAGCTTTGCCTTCGCTATCTCCGCTTTCTTCATCTCCTCCAAAAGCCTATTGAATGATTTATCTACTTTGAGCAGAAATGTGCCAGCACGATTAAGATCTTCTTCTTCAATAGGAGCTATAGATTTACCACTCTTCTTTCGCTCTTCAAGCTCTTCTACAGTCATCCTAGAAATCCTATACAAACCAGCCAACTTCCATAGATGAGGGGCATATCTTTCTCTAACACCTCTCATAACCTCATCAGAGTTCTTCATTATTTCGTGCAACTTTATTTCAATATTTTTCATTCTTTCCAAAGTATCCTGAGTAGGTATTAGCATAATACTATTTACATCAAGCTCAAGTATCTTCTTCCCCCAAATAAGCAGTTTTTCCATATCGGGATCTGGGCTTACCGAGATATCAGGAATATTATTAGGTGTTAAAATATTCTCGCTTATGGGAATGAAATTTTCAATGCCTTCATCCCATATTAGCAACAGTCTACTCAAAAACCCGTGATGAATCATTTCTTCTCTTATAAGTTTTTCCTTCACAGCATAGAAATTAGTACATAGAAATGCTGTTACGTAGGGGTTTGGGATATTTATAGTACCCCTTATTCTAGTCCTATATATAATTGTAGTTCCGTCATAAAGCTTTTGCCAAAGGCCTGTTAATTCGGCCATGTACTGCTTATTTTGTATCATTTCCAAAATTATCCCAAATTCATCCATTGTCCATGGAAGGAAGCCATTATTATCTTTAAGCGTATCAATAAGTCCTTCAGGCGTAGAAATATCTGGGACGCTATATTTACCACCCAATACAGCTCTCAAATACTCCTTCACTTTATTTGCCACTGTACTCTTCCTTGATTCACCTGTAGGGCCAATAATCAAAAACCACACGTTAAGTTTTATACCATAAACAGTATCGTCCGCAAAGAAATTCGGCGATGCTTTGAATGGGATAATAGCTCTATGACCCACTAGAGAGCTAATAGCATATAGCGCCGCGGCTTCCTTCAAAGGTCTATTAGCATCTGTAATCTTATCTAATACTCTAATCAATGTTTCAATAGAATCCCATTCACTACTATTGCTAGCGATTTTATTTTGGTTTATGCTAGCCTCTCTGGGCGAGGCATTTGAAGGCGACATGTTAGATATATTAGACATACGGGTCGCCTTCTTCGATTGTCACCGCTGTGTATTACATTAATATACCTTATCTCGCAGCTTTGCTGGTGCTCAGTGGCTCGACATATAGCACTTTTATCTGCACCCATTTACCTACTATTTCTCTAGCGATTGCCGAAGGAAATGTTATGAACCCCCTATTGCCCATTCTAGTTACTTTTCTCCATCCCAGATCTATCTCTTTTACTCTCACCTCGCCGTCCTCGCTTATCCTCTCTATCACAACTCTTCCATTAGTTTCCTTCTTTCTATTCAGGTTTACCGTTTTATTTTGAGTAGGCTCACTCATTTTTACATCACTATTTAACATTTTTGTTTTAAGAAGTAATAAACTTATGTATTACATTGCTTTAAATTTAACAAATCAAATCTTCTCTTCCAATCTTTCTCAAGATTGAAATAACGTGATTGGTCGAGGCCGCTGTTAATACCTGCTTGTCATCAACCAACCTGCAGAGAGTTTCAACCACAGCTTCCTTAACCTTGTAGACTTCTTCTGGTTCTTGTTCTCTCTTAGCATAGTTTATGAGAGAAGTTATCAGTGCATCTACAAGTTCATGCAAAAGTGTTGCTCTTGCCTCATCTTCATCTTCTGTGTATATGTAGACCAAGTTCCCGATGACCTCACCTAGGTACTTTCCTCGGTGTGGCTTAACAACTAGCTTAAGTTCTCTTGGTAGACCTAGAGCCTGCTTAAGGATTTCAAAGTACTCTTCTAGCTTGTTCAAGTCTCCTCAATCCTCAACAGGTATCTTCCACTGCTTAGCTCGCGGACAAGCTCCCATCCTTCAGTAATATAGTTCACAAGCTCATCTTCACTCACTACAGTAGCACGGTATCTCCTCCCACCATTGCTCCTAGAACCAACGTTTTTGAACAGCTCTTCCTTGATAAGCTTCCCTATAAGTTCTAGCTCATCAGCATCCCTGTTCTCGCGTCTAAGCCTAGCTATCTTTACATCAATGTTCTCTATTCCAAGAGACTTGGCGAAAGCCTTGATCAGCTCCAGCTTATTCACTACGGAGCCTGACCCTTCTAGGCGTGGTATTGCCTGGGCATACTTCTGCCTCAACTGTTCAATAGCTTCAGTGTCCAGATCCCTTAGTCCAGTGTAGATTGCCTGTAGAGAATTCAAGCCTCCTACATGACCCATCAGGTATTCTGCCTCGGCATCGCTAATGTTTGCCCCCTGCTAGCTGTCTCCTGAAGTATTTTCTCAGTGAATATGGCCTAAACCTCTTGAATGCCTCCGGATGCTTTAGCTTGAGCTTCTCAATATACCTTGTAATAGCTTTATAGATGGACTCTCCATCGTTATACGGCAGGAGTTTTTCATCTTCCTGCCAAGGTTTTTTCCTTGCCTCATACACTTCGTTCAAATATGCTAACAATATGTCAACCCCTTTCTTACCCAAGAAAGTAATATACCACTGGCTCGTCTTCTGCTGTTTAACAACTATTTTTAGAGGTATTTTGAGAGCCTTGTAGATATTGTTCTCAAGACGGATTTCATCTTTTATGCTCGCAAATCTTAGGTTTGCCACATCTACAGGTCTCATTCCAGAATATGCCATAAGGCATATTGCAACTTTGAGCTTCAACGGTGCTCTTTGCAACAGTAAATCAACTTCCTCGGGCTTAGGTATATAGTCGAGCGTCTTAGGAGTCCCTCGTTCAAGTCTAACTCTGATATCAATTCCATTAAATTTAAAGAACGCTCTTATACCAGCCAGGTACGTATTCACCGTGTAGTCGCTTGCTCCTTCCCGTTTTAGCGTAGCTCTGTACTCGTCTAATAATGCTTCAAGCCTGCTCTTATCTTGCCTACCCTGCTCAATAAGCTCCAGTTCATTCATACCTGTGTATCTGCTTAGACTGATTAGGGCACACTTATATGCGTCTATACTTCCTCCTCTATATTTAGAAAGGAACCTTTCAATCAAATTTACTGTTTGGTTCAATAGTCCCACCTTTGATACATTTTAGTATTTATGAAGAAAAGTTTATAAGTGTTAAGGTTTTTAAAGATTAAAACCTTATAGCCGGGAAATCAACTCCTCTGCTCAACGGAGAACAGATTCATGCGAAAGGCTCCTCTTTCTGTTGCAATGAAAACTACGGATCTCGAAACGATGACAGCAGCGTCAAGATGGAGCAGATGGGATGGGGATTTTTCTTCCGTCCACAAGCAGAACTCTGAACTCTACTCCGTAGAGATCCCTCAGCAGATCTTCTTTCAGGGCTTCTGCAATATCCAGTGGTCCCAGAAGCCTTCTCGCATTCAGTGCTATCACTTTTTCGCAAACGTAGGAGGACTCAGCTATTTCATGCATGCTCACGACGAAGAGCTTTTCGTTCTTCTCCCTCCTCAGAATTCTGTAGAGTGAAAGGCGCGATCTAACGTCGAGATGTCCCGTCGGTTCATCGAGAAGCAGGACTTTGGCATCGGAAGCAATTGAAGATGCAAGCATGACCTTCATCTTCTCTCCCGTGCTGAGATGGTCGAACTCCCTTTCGAGGTCTATGGATGATCCCAGCTCATTCAGGATCCTTCCCACATCAGCCAGCACTTCTTCAGAGCGCCACCTCCCATAGAGGATCCTCTTTTCGCTGGAAGCTAGCACAGATAGCGCGACGTCTCCACCCCTCATCCCCGGGAGGCTCGGAGGATCTGGGGGAACATATATCGACCTGGCGGGGGGCTCCACCTCAACTTTCCCCTCCAGCGGCTTGAGAGCACCGGAGATCGTCTTGAGCAGCGTGCTCTTTCCAGAACCGTTTGGTCCAATAACGCAGTAGATCTTTCCAGGCGAAAGGGTGAAGCTCAGTCCTGAAAAAAGGGGACGATTGTAGCCTATGCTTCCTTTTAACCTTACGATCATTTTCATCCCCTCGCGCTTCTTATCAGCAGAAAGAGAAAGAATGGAGCTCCCAGCATGCTCATAACAATTCCTACGGGTATTTCAGATGGCATGAAAGCTACCCTAGATGCGACATCGGCTGAAAGGAGGATCGTTGGAGCTAGAGCTGAAGATATTGCAGCTGAAGCTCCAGGATCGCCCCCCACCAAGATCCTGGAGATGTGAGGGACAATGAGACCTATGAAGCCGATCGGTCCGACAGCCAGAGTTACAAGGGTTATGCTTATGCTTGATGTTATTATGCTCTCCTTTCTCAGGGACTCGGTATCTATGCCTCCTGACTTCGCCAGTTCTTCCCCGAGCATCATCTTCCTGAGGCTTCCAACTCTTGCCAGCAGATAGAAAAGCACTACTGCGGAGCTGAGCAGGCTGTATGCAACTGTGCTCACATCCGAAAACTGCAGGGATCCCAGGACTACGGCAACCCCGCCCTGCGAAATGGTGGGATTCACGATGAGGATGAGGTACGAGAAAGATGTCAGCATAGTCGAGATCATTATTCCGGATAGAGCAATGACCAGAACCCTGAATCCTCCCATTCTGCTCAAGAAGTAAACTACCGTTGTGACTAGAATTGAGGTTGCGAAGGATGTGAGGGGTGCAAGGTAAATTCCAGTCCTGATGGACAAGTAGTAGCCTAGAAGTGTGCCCAGCATTGCTCCCGAGGATATTCCCAAGATGTTTGAATCCACTATTGGATTAACGAGCACAGTTTGAAGGATGAGGCCGTTCAGAGAGAGGGAAACTGCAGCGAATATTGCAGTTAGGGTTCTGTATAGCCGCAGCTCGAAAACTGGTTGGCTCATAGACCAGGAATTAAGTGGGAGCAGGCCTGAGGATCCGATCCATATGCTGAGCAGTGAGGCTGGAAATATCATCAAGAGAGAAGAAAAAAGTATAGAAATGAAGCGGCTCCTCTTCCTCTCTAAGTAGCTCTTCAGGGAATTGCCCAACCCGCCCTTCTCCCCGTTCAGCGGAAGCATCAACAGCTTTGAGCTTTGCATTAAGACTTCGAAGTTAGATTCATGACATCAGACAGCTTGAGGTCTTTGGGAACGCTTGTGGCTCCGTAGAGGTCGGGATGGAGTATGAGGGAGAGAGCAAGCTGAAGCTCTGTAACTCTCGGTCCTGGCCTCGAAGCGACGTCGTTCAGCTCCCCATGCAGCATGTAAACGTTTCCATTCTTTACAGCTTCGATGCTGCCCCCGCCAGGCTGGCTCATGGCCCACTGTATAAATTGAGTAGCATTGGAGAAGCCCCCAGCATACTCCGAGAGGATTATTACGCTTGGGTTTTCCTTAACTAGATCCTCCCAGGATATGAGCGGCCAAGCTTGGGAAATGTTCTGAAAAGCGTTGACTCCCCCTGCCAGGTTCAGCACATCGCTCCAGAAGCTTCCCCCGCCAGCGACATAGATCGGATTGATCCACACAATGTAGGCTACGGTAGGCCTCTCCCGGGTCTTCTCTGATACTAGGGAATAAGTTCGCAGAATCTCCTGCTTCATTTCGTTGTCCAAGTTTAAAGCCTCCTGATAGTGTCCTGTTATCTTTCCGAGCAAGAGTATGGCCGAAAAGATGTCATCGATGCTTTCGGTTCTCAAGGAGATTGAGGTGATCCCCATCTGAGACAGCGCATACACAAACTTATACTGAACACCTGTCGTTCCTATGACGAGATCTGGCCTCAGGGATACGATTTTTTCTATACTTATAGTGCTGAACCCCCCGACTCTCTGTATACTCCCGTTCTTGACCAGATCAAGCACGGCTGGCGGATAGTTTGAATAGTCGTCTACCCCGACTACTGAGGAGCTCGCGTTTATGGCGAACAATATCTCAGTAATGCTGGGTGCCAAAGAAACTATCCTGGCAGGCTTCTGCGTTATGAAGACCGTCCTATTCAGCGCATCGTAGACCTGGATGGGATAGCTTAGCTCTTCTATCTGCTTAGAAAGGTAATCGATTCTCTGGGAAAGAGTCGAGTTAAGGCTCTGTAGAGAAACCCCCATCTGCTGGAGCGAGGAGAGAGAGGTTCCAATCGAGAGAATCTGAGATGAAGCGTTGGTGATCTGCTTTGATAGCTCATCGATGGATGTTTTGAGGCTCTGGGAATACGTGTATGATTGGTAAGCAAGAGCAGCTGCCACTCCTGAAAAGACGAGGGCCACCGCAATCAGAATTATGGAGATCTTTGAGGCCGAACTCAAAGCTATCGCCTGGTTCTTATGTCCATTTTCTTATATTTAAAACTTTCTTTAAATTCCGCAGAATTTTTTTCGTTTAGATAGCAGGAGCTACGAACTCTCTGCCGTCCGTCCTGATCATTTTAACGTGAACTCCATAAACCTTCTCGATGACTTCTTCGTTCAGCGCTAGGGAAGGGGGGCCTCTGATGATTACTTCTCCTCTTGCCATAACGACGGCCTCATCTGCAACCGCGATGGCCTCGTTTGGATCATGCGTAGTGAAAAGGATCCCCTTTCCGCTCTCTGCCAACTCTTTCATAATTTTGAGAACTGCTATCTTGTTTCTGAAATCGAGATAGGCTGTGGGCTCGTCCAACACAATGAAAGGCGCTCCCTGTGCATAGGCCCTCGCAATGCTTATCATCCTCCTCTCCCCCCCGCTCAGCTGCGAAAAGTACCTGTCAGCATAGCTTTCCAAACCGAATTTCTTCAGCGCTTCGAAGGCAATTCTTTCGTCCATATCGCTTGGAGTGGAAATTGGCGAAACGTGGGGGGTTCTTCCAAGCAGAACGTAATCAATAACCCTCAGGGGAACGCTCCTCATTACTTCCTGGGGAACCCATGCTATTGTTCTGGCCCTCTCCCTGTCGCTCATCTCGAACAAGTTCCTGTCCCCAACGAACACGTTGGGAGGCACCGGCTTAAGCACCCCAAGGACTATTTTGGTGAGCGTGGTTTTCCCCGACCCGTTTGGGCCGAGGAGGGACACGATCTTCCCTCTCCTGACGGAGATGCTTATGTTCTTGAGCGAGAAGCCCGTATCCTTGTAATTGAAGCTTACGCCCTCTACTCTGATCTCAGCTCCATCCACGGTATATCCTCCTCCTCAGCAGAAATGCGAAGAAGGGAACGCCGACAAAAGAGGTCAGCACCTCCAGAGGGAGCTCGCTCGGAAGAACAGCTCTCGATATTGTGTCGACCCAAAGTAGAAAAGCAGCCCCAACGAGAGCGGAGCCCGGGACAACGAACCTGTTTGATTCGCCGAAGAGCATCCTGGAAATGTGGGGAATAACCAATCCAACCCATCCGATGAGCCCCGCAACCACGGTGCTTGCTGCCGCAGGCAGTGTGGACAGAACTATTATGACGGCTTTGTAGAGCTCTGTTCTTAAGCCGAGGGCCTTCGCCTCCTCTTCTCCCACCGTAAACGCATCGAGCCTCCATCTGAGCAAGTAGAGGAGTATTATGGAAGGTATGGAGATCGCTGTGAGGATCTCAACATCCCTCCAGGAAACTGAGGCGAGGCCTCCCATGAGCCAGTAGGTTATCTGCGGAAGCTTAGATTCCGGGTCGGCGAGAAACTTGACCAGGCTCATCAGGCTCTTGAACAGACTGCCAACGATTATTCCGGAAAGCACCAAATCTATTATTCTCGCTCCCCCTCCTCTCCATGCGATTAGGTAAGAGGAAGCTAGAGCAGCTAGGCCGAGCGCAAAGGCTAAGGCCTGGACAGCTGGGAGAGGGAAGTCGAGGAGTATTGCTATAGATGCTCCAAAGCCGGCTCCAGCCAAAACCCCCAGAATATCTGGGCTTACCAGGGGGTTTCTGAAGAGGGCTTGAAATCCAGCTCCGGAGACTGAGAGGGAAGCTCCGATGATTAGGGCAGCGAGTATTCTCGGCAGCCTGATCTGCATTACAACAGATGCAAGGGGATCGGAAGCAGGAGCGCTTCCAACCGTATATTCCATGACCGCCCTCAATGAACGGAAGGGATCGAACCCGTAGCTGCCCATCCCTAGAGAAATCACGAACGAAAAAAAGGTCACTGTTGCTGCTATGGCGAGCTTCTCTCCGGCCTTCATTGCTCATCCTTCAAATTCACTTGATCTGCGCGATTTCACTATCGCTCAATCCGTATATATTTCTGTAGAGCTGCAGCCTGATATCTGTGAGGTTGAGAGCGGAGGCTTCGCTTGGATGGATGATCTTTGCTAGATAGGAGAGAAGCAGCACGAACCTAGGGCTTGTCGGCGTATACTCTTTTGAAACCTTGAAAACGCTGCCGTTCTTGATGGCAGTTACGCTCTGGAGCCTCTGGTCTGTGAGCAGGTCGCTGGGGTTCTGAGACACTCTGTAGCTCAGCACAATGATATCGGGGTTCATTTTGACAACATCTTCATAGTTTATGAAAATCGTGCTGGCATTGCTGGAGAGCCCCTCACTCAAGCTGATGCCGCCGGCCAAATCTATCAGTTGATTCTCTATTCCCTGCGTAACTATCTGAATGCCCGACGTCCCTATCGTCCTTATGAAGAGAACCTTCGGCCTCTCAGTAGAGTTGGAAACCATCGAGGATATCTGATTCACCATGCTGTTGAGGTAGTTGATGACATACTGGGCCCTCTCCTCTCTGTTCAAGGCCTTACCTATGATTGAAATGGTCTTGTAGATATCTTCAATGCTATTCGTCCACGGTACTCCTATAACAGTGAGGTTGTGGTCTACATAGCTCTGGAGCTCCTGCTGTGTTCTTATATACGTTATTATCAGGTCTGGTTTGAGCGAGATCAGCTTCTCCAGGTCAACACCATTCGTGTATGTTAGTGGCGTCGCATTCAGTATGCTTGGTGGAAAGCTCATGGTATCCAACCTTCCTACGATGAGGTTCCCTGCTTCGAGAGAATATATGATTTCAGCGGAGCCGGAATCAAGCACAACTATTCGCGAAACGTTGATGGGGACTGTCACATTCCTCCCCAAGCCATCTGTTACTACAATGAAGTTGCTTTTTTGATTCTGCATTGCCCCATAATGCGTAAAAGCATAGAGGCCTGCTAAAACAGCTGCAGCAGTGATAACTGCTATTAAAGCTATAAGAGAGCTCTTCAAGGAGATCACCGAATTTTTCTATCAGATAGCACAACTAATAAACGTTTTCATCCTTACATTAAAAAAATTGTAATGTTCGCGCTTCAGAAGGCGGAGAGCATTAAAAGCACATTTCTGGAGTATTAAAAGACATTTATAATGTTTTATCATTCAAAGAAAAAGATAAAAGCCATTCCTTCCGAGCTTGAGAATAGCTGTTTATAATTTCAAGCTTTAACTTTGAGGTGAAACAGTTGGTTTCCACAGCGGTCCTGGGTCTGCTTGGAGGAGCGCTTGGATTTGCTTCGGCGTTGCTGATGTACTATATGCTTTTGAGGGAAGAGATGGGAACAGAGCGCATGATCGAAATATGGAGGGCCATCAGGGAGGGTTCATCCGCCTATATGAGGAGGCAGACGAGGACAATTCTCTCCTTTTCCATTTTGATGGCTGCGGTTGTTGTGGCTGCGGTGTACTTTGGCTACAGGATGAAGCTTCTAAACACCTATCCTCAGCTCGCCAGCGAAGTTCTGAAGGAATCAATGCTCGTAGGCATTTCAGTGTTTCTTGGATCCCTCTCTTCAATCGTTGCTGCTTTCTTCAGCATGGATGCCTCCACGAAAGCAAACGTCAGGACTGCTGCCTCTGCCATAAAGAGCGCGCAGAGAGCCCTCAGGACCTCGGTGATCGGGGGGGCTGTCTTGGGACTCTCAGTGCCGTCTCTTTCTTTATTCTCCATATCGGCCCTCTACCTTGCTTATTCAGCCATCTTCGGAGCAAGCATTGACAATCCGCTTAACTACAGATTCGTTTTAGACAGCCTGGCTGGTTTCGCTTTCGGCGCCAGCCTCTCTGCTCTGTTTGCACAGCTCGGCGGAGGCATCTACACGAAAGCAGCTGACATAGGAGCAGATCTTGTGGGGAAAGTGGAAGCATCCATACCAGAAGACGATCCCAGAAACCCTGCCGTGATAGCAGATCAAGTTGGCGATAATGTGGGAGACTGCGCTGGAAGGGGGGCGGATATATTTGAGAGTGTCACCGCGGAAACCATAGGGGCAATGATGATCGGATGGGTAGCATATTTCATGCTGGCAAACGCTGGTGTCCAGGCCGAGCACTCATCGAGGCTGATGTTTCTCCCTCTCTTGGTATCGCTGATTGGGATCGTTTCCTCTCTGCCAGGAATACTCACCATAATTCTGCAGAAGAAATACAGGGAGCCTATCGAGCCGATGCGAAATGGAGTAATGGTTTCTTCAGCCGTCGCGCTGGTGCTTCTGCCGCTGCTGTACTACTATACTTTCCCGGAGATCTGGATCAACCTATATGTTGCCTCTATCGTTGGAATAGCGGCAAGCATAATCATGGTTCTTGTAACGAACTACTACACAGGCCTCCGCTCAAAATCCGTCATTGAGATTGCTGAGAGCAGCCAGAGTGGGCCAGCGTTGACCTTCCTCTCTGGTTTGTCCGTTGGAATGAGGGCAACGCTGATACCTGTGATAACGATATCAATCGCAATCTTGGCATCATTTTATGCTCTGTATTCTTCTCCGCTCCCAGCAGCTACTCAGGCATCTATAGGAGGAATAAACCTCTCGAAATTCATATACGGGATCTATGGGAGCGCTATTGCCACGATGGGGATGATCACTCTCACGGGGATTATAATGACCCTCGACGGCTCCGGTCCCATTGCTGACAACGCTGGGGGGATAGCTGAGATGAGCGGCCTCAGTAAGGAAGTGAGAGAGAGGCTCGATCCCCTCGATGCACTTGGAAACGTCACCAAAGCGCTGACGAAGGGATTCGCAATGGGCAGTGCAGCTCTTGCATCACTGCTCCTCTTCCAGGCATTCGTTCAGGACTTCGTAGCAAGAGATCCCTCAGTCCTCACAGTCTCGGCTTCGGCCTTCTCGATAAGCATATCGGGCTTCGCTGATGCTCTCAGGAACTTCTTCGGCGGGCTCGTAGTAACTAAGCCTGTCGTTCTCATCTCAATTCTCATAGGAGCCATGCTTCCCTACTACTTCACTTCAATGGGTCTCAAGGCAGTAACCAGAGCAGCTTATATGATGGTGGAGGAGGTCAGGAGGCAGTTCAGGGAGAAGCCTGGAATATTGGAGGGAAGAGAAAAGCCCGACTACTACAGGGCCGTCGATATAAGTACGCAGCAAGCCATCAGGAACATGATCGCCCCCTCTCTCTCAATAATAATAACACCGCTCGTGCTGGGAACACTTTTCGGTGGGCAAGCCGTAGGAGCGCTGGTTGTAGGAGCGACTGCCAGCTCAATTGTTTTGGGAATAATGATGATGTGGGGAGGAGCTGCTTGGGATAACGCCAAGAAATACGTTGAAGCAGGAAATCTGGGAGGAAAGGGATCGCCAGTTCACGCAGCGACAGTTGTTGGGGACACAGTAGGGGATCCGCTCAAAGACACCGTTGGGCCCTCGCTCCACATCCTGATCAAGCTGCTGAACACGATATCGCTCGTCTTCATCCCTCTCTACATGCTGGCAGTCCTTCAAGTCCTCTTCCCATGAGAAAATTTTTAAAATGGCAGCATTCTAAACGTTCTCGTGCGATAGAGCATGAACAATGCCGGTGCTATACTCATCACTGTTTTTCTTGTGCTGTTTGCAGCCTCTGCTCAGACTTCAAATGCACAGGAAAAAGTGCTCGAGTACGAACTCCTAATATATTCTTCTTCAATGGATCTCCTAGCAAACATGACATTGATCTACGTCCCGCCATCCAACTTGACGCTTTACGGAGCCTTTGACGGAATGCCCAAAAGCGATCTTCTCTCCATACTTGAAGCTCCCGATCCATCGCACTTCAAGCTTTCGGCCCAGCAGATAAGCGAACTCACCAGAAATGGAGTTCTAAACATGTCGGGGTGGACTCTGTACTATCAAGGAAAGGGAGCCTTCCAATTGATCAACGGCAAATTCGTCGAGGGCCCAGAAGTTCTGATATCCTTCAGCTACGGATCAAAAAACGCCATGTATGATTCCCTCTCCGGGAACCTCATTTGGGAGAACTTCTACGTCTCGGTGAGCAGCTCTTCAGGCTATTACTTCATCTTCACGGCGCTTCCCTCTGAAACTATAGAAGGAACTGCGATTCCCACTCTGAACCTTCAGATTCTGGATGCGATGGTGGTCGCAATAACATTGATGGCAGCTTACTCCCTCCTGACCAGAAAAAGATATAGGATCTTGTAATTAGTATTAAACGGATCTCTCGTATAGGAAAAATATTTTAATTTTGAAATATATTTCAAATTTGGTGCGGTGCATGTTCAATTTCAAAATTGGGGATCCACGGAAGGCCGAGAAGAAGGAGGCGATCTATTCAATAGTAATAAACCTAATCGTTTTTGCTATGAGACTGTTTGCCGGTATAGCAATCGGAAGCACTGCATTGATAACCGATGCTTTCCACGGGTTGAGCGACAGCATAACTTCCCTCGGCGTCTTCATTTCCTCCAAGATCGCGTCGAAGCCTCCTGACAGAGAGCACCCTCTCGGTCATGGAAGGGTAGCTGATCTCGGATCTCTCTTCATAGGGATAATGCTCATCGCTCTCGGGGCCATCTTCATCCTGGAAGGCTCACGCTCCCTAATCTTCCCGAAACCTCTCAGAGAGCCGTTCATGCTTGAGGCCATCACCATAACGCTCATAACTGTTGCGATCAAATACTACAACTACTATCTAGCGAAGGAGCTCGGGAAATCCAGCGGTTCATCTCTGTGCGAAGCAGACGCTCTCCATCATAAGATGGACGCTCTCATTACTCTTGGGGCTGTAGCAGGAGTCGTTGCGAATTGGTTGACCGGTGTAGCCAGAATAGACGGGATTCTCACAATCTTGATATCGGTTTTCATAATCTTTGAAGGAACAGAGCTGATGGGTAGGGTCTCTCAGGTTCTCATGGACAGAAATATAGAAGATGTGGCATCTGAGGTCAGGAAGATAGCGCTTTCGGTTGATGGGGTGAAGAAGGTGGGCGACGTCGTTGTGAGAGAGTCGGGAGGAGAATTTTTGGTAAGCATAGTGATAAGCGTAGACGGAAAGTCCACATTGAAAGAGGCGCATTCTATAGCTGACGAAGTTGAAAAGAGAATAAGGGAGAAAATACCGAAAATCGTGCGGGTTCATGTACATGAAGAGCCGGCCTGATATCCTCTCTTACTGAAGTGCTGTTGGTCAAAAAGCTTATGCTTTCTTAAATGGGACACCCTTCTCAACAAGAGCAATTTGAAGAGCCCTCTTTTCCGTCCAGCTAAGAAAACTGCAATCTGCTTGTCGATTCACACCATAATGAGGAAAAAAGCCGAGGTCTCGCATATCATATGCGAAATCCAGCAGGAACTCAATCAGAGCCGCAGCTCTGGACGGGAATTGTTTTCCACTCGAGCTTTTCTGCTTTGGGGTATGAAGCAGAATTACAATTCCATGCCTTCAAAGAAAGAAGAGACGATTTGACTAGAAGCTTAACTGCTTCAAGCATCACTACATGGTCAGACCTGCGCGGGGCTGTCATCGCTCAGCTCCATCCTTTCGAGCAACATCATCCCAAAGATAAAACTATTAAATAAGCAATATAAATAATCCCGAGGTGACAGTTTTGTCCTTCAAGACACCCGAAGAAAAGTTCGCTTCGCTGCTCGCGAGCTACTGCATTGGGGTTAAGCCCCTCTCTGAAGTCATGATATCTTCCACAATAGCTGGAATGCCTCTCATAGTTGAGCTCTACAAGAAGATAGTAGACGCTGGGGGCTATCCAAGGATTTCAATAGCCAACGAAGAGCTCACAGAATACTTCTACAGGAAAGCTCCTGCCGAGCTCCTCGAGTACCTCTCACCTATAGACAAGTTCATCATGGAGAACATCAGTGGCATGATAAGAATAATCGCGCCGACCCACACCAAACCTCTCACTGGAGTGGATCCGGAGAGGATAAGCAAGGTGGCTTCCGCTACAAGGCAGCTGAGCGAGATCATGCTGAAGAGAGATGCGGCAGGCACCCTGAGGTGGACGGTTACTGCTTACCCTACAAACTCCATGGCGCAGGAAGCTGGTTTCTCTCCCCTTGAGTGGAGGGATTTCGTATTCAAGGCTGTCAAGCTGTATTCCGATGACCCTGTTGAGGAGTGGAAAAAGCAGGCCGCAGTTCAGGAGAAGGTGGCCGGCTTCCTGAATAAGGTCAAGGAGCTGAAAGTTCAGGTGGGAGACGATACAGATCTATATCTGAGGTTCGATAACAGGCTTTGGATCAACGATGATGGCAGAAACAACATGCCTGGAGGGGAAGTTTTCAGCGCCCCCATAGAGGACTCGGTCGAGGGGAAAATAACCTTCACTTATCCAGCCATATGGAGGGGCGTTGAGGTGCAGGGAGTCAGGCTTGTATTCAGAAGGGGAGAGGTGGTTGAAGCAAGCGCTGAAAAGGGCGAAGAATTCCTCAGGAAAATGATATCGACGGATGAGGGAGCAAGAAGGCTCGGTGAGTTCGCCTTCGGAATGAATTACGACATAACTAGATTCACCAGAGAGATACTGTTCGATGAGAAGATTGGCGGCACAATCCACATGGCCCTCGGCTCAGCATACCTTCAGACCGGAGGGAGGAATGCTTCATCGATACACTGGGACATGATAAAGGACATGAGGAACGGAAAAATTTATGCTGATGGAGATTTGGTGTACGAAAATGGAAGGTTCATAAAGAGCGTTATCTGAGGTACTTTTCTTCAATGTACCTTACATAGTATTCTGGATTTACATACTCGCCGAGAGACTTCATCAGGAGCTCCGGTGGGGAATAGGTAGCCCCATATCTGTGTATCCTTTCTTTCAGCCAGTTTCTGACAGCTCCAAAATCTCCTCTTTCTATGATCTTGCTTATCGGCGATACCTCTGCTTCCAGCTTGGCCTTGATCTGAGCCGCTAGAACTGTTCCTAGGCTGTAGGAGGGGAAGTATCCTATGCTGCCCTGACTCCAGTGTATATCCTGGAGGAACCCTTCGCTGTAATTCCTTGGCCTAATGCCGAGGAGCTTTTCCATCATATCGTTCCAGAGCTCCGGCACATCGGAGACCTTTATTTCACCCGCGATGAGCTGCCTCTCTATCTCGAAGCGGAGCGCTATGTGGAAGTTGTATGTCAGCTCATCTGCATCAACTCTTATGAAGCTCGGTCTGACCAGGTTCACGTATCTGTATATATCATCGTCATCGTATCCTTTCAGCTCGGGGAACTCCTCTCTGAGCATTCCTCCAAGAATAGATGCAAATGGCCTGCTCCTCCCAATGATGTTTTCCCAGAATCTAGACTGGCTCTCATGCACTCCCATGCTGACCCCTGTCCCTATGGGCGTCATGGAAAGCTCATCATCAATTTGCAATTCGTAGAGGGCGTGGCCGAACTCGTGGATCGTTGAAAGGATGGTTCTCCTCACATCGAAGCCCTCATACCTCGTTGTTATTCTGACATCTCTGTGGCCGATGTTTATGGTGAAAGGATGTGCGGAAACATCCAGCCTCCCCCTCTTCCTCGGAAAGCCCAGCAGATCCAGGATCTTCTCGTTTATCCTCTTGGCCTTTTCCTGCTCATATCTGTAGCTTTCCAGGTAGTGGCATTTGGGGAAAGCTTCGCTCTTGGAGGCGTACTCCAGAGACCTCTTGAGAGCTGGAATTATTGAATCGAACATCTCCTTAGCCTTTCTAGTTGTGAACCCCTCTTCAAAGTAGTCCATGAGGGCGTCGTACGGGTGCTCTCTGTATCCCAACTTCTCGGCCATCTCCCTTTCCAGTGCAACGATGCGATCGAGATAGCTCAGGAACGGTTCAGCTTCTTTCTTCTCTCTCGAAATGAGCCAAGCCTCATGAGCCTTAGTGGTAACTTCTCTCAGCTCAGCTATAAGCTTCTCTGGGATTTTCTCCGCCCTCTCTATCTCTCGGGAAAGCACTCTGAGCACTCCCCTCTCCTGATCTGTCAGCCCATCCCTTCCTGAAGCTCTTTCGACCAGCTGTTTCAGCTCCGGAGAGAGGAGAAGCCTGTGCTGAAGCACTGCGAGCTGCGAGTTTGCAGCGCCTCTCTCTTCAATGGCCTCGGGAGGCATGTTGGTCTCCATATCCCACTCCAGAAGGGCGATAGCATATCCTAAGCTCCATACCTGTTTGTATCTATCCAGTATCTCTCTGACAAGAGGATCCGGAAAGTACTTGCTCTGCAAATCTACCACCTTCGGATGCTTATAACTGGGAGTAGCCAATTAAAAAATGCTTTCCTCGGCGAGGCAGATTATAGGAAAATCTTTTCCAAATCATCTGGGTCGATCTTCTTGTATCTTTCTAAGCTCCCAACATCGTACCATTCTCCATCATGAATGTATCCGTACACTTTCTTCCCGTGGCTCATAGCTCGGGGGATGAAGTCGCCCATGAAATCGAAGCTCAGATCTAAACCCGACATTATTTTTTCATCGAACGCGCTCCTCTCAACGACTGCTATGCCTATTGTAGCATTTATGTTCAGGCTCGGCTTTTCCTCCATTTTTTTAACAAGACCGTTGCTCTCCAGCTCAGCTATGCCCACGGGGACAGAGTATTTTCTGGAGACTACCAGAGTGATTTCAGATCCTTTCTCTTCATGGAATTCAAGAAGCTTTTTTACATCTAAGTTTGCTAATATGTCCCCGTACCAGACTAAGGCCCTGGTCTTCACTAGACCCTCTTGGAAAGCCTTATATATCGAACCGCCAGTATTGGTGTATCCTCCTGGCTCATCAATAGAATACCTGATCTTCACACCGAACCTGCTGCCCGTATCGAAGTAGTTTTTAATGTACTTCCACCTATGATTTACCAGCATAACTACATCATCGATCCCGTGCTTCGCGAGCCACCTCACTATATATTCAAGTATAGGCCTCTCCTCGTTCCCAATAGGTATCATGGGCTTCGGTATCAGCTCTGTATAGGGATGAAATCTCGTTCCCTTTCCCCCTGCAACAATGAGAGCGGTCTCTCCGTTCATAGAACATTCACATTATTAATGTTAGAGTTTTCTTCATAATTAAAGATGATCTATACTCCCATCTTACAGCTGAAGCCTCGTCTTTTAAGGCGGAGATAGGAAGCTTATGAATTTCTACGAACATATCAAAACATAGGATCGAGCGAGCATGTCGGGCTATGAAGGATTCCTAACCTTTGCAATCAGGATGGGGGTCACCCCCCCAAGCCTATGGAAAGAATACCGATCCAGATGCAGGGGGAACCTGTGAACTCCTGAAGGGAAGCTTCCCCCTTTAGAGTGGAAGGAAGCCAATTCGGCTAAGGAAAAATCTTCTGTCTAAGACGAAACGCGAGCTTTTCGGGACGCTTAATCATTGATTAAAACCGTCGCACCTCTCGATAGTCTTGTCACTTTGACACCACTTCTGCTTTTAATAAAATCGGAGGCCTTCGAGCTCACCTCCATCACATAGGAGCTACATGAAGCCGAAGAAGGGATGAGCATGAAGAGGCCTCCCATCGATGGAAAGAGCGGAATATCTTCGCTTCCTTTAAGCCACCCTTCTCTCTTGAGGATGGAGTTCGACGAACTGACGAGGGCCCTGAGGCCTTCCTCGTTTTCACCTGAATAAATTAAGGACAGCCCTTCTACGAAATCATAGAGCGCCGACTTGGGAGCACTGAATTCTCCCCCGGGGTTCACGTTTTCAAGGAAAATCAGCTTTATCGCTTCGCTCGGATAGAAGTATCTCAAGAGGGCTGGAGTTCTTCCTCGAATAGAGTAAATACTGATTCCTCCCAATAGGGAGGAAGCGGCTGCTGCTCTGAACTCCTGATCAACTTCCAGGCCCCTCATGAGATCCAGAAACTTCCCGCTCGAATAAAAACCTGCCAGTGCAGCTGCTATTGAGCACGACAGACAACCCTCGCTCGTTTTATCAAGTTGCTGAAAACTCAAAAGGGCTTTCTTCATGCCTGCCGAAGCCAAAGTATTTTCAATAGTTTCTCTTTTCTGAGAGCAGTAGCATCTCAGATCGATCTCGATCTTTCCATTGACATCTCTGGCGACTGCGTAGTCTTCTCTACCTTCTATGCTGAGAACTATGAGAACTTCTGAGCTCTCAGCTCTTATTTTCGAGACCAACACTTCAGGAACAGTAACCTCTGCTTTCAAGCTCCATTACCTTCGAAACTTCATTTTCTAGAAGATCACCTTTTTATCTTTCTGAACGGTATAAGTTACTTCTTAGGCGACCGATAGGCATTCCGATTTTTTCTGGTCACGGCCATCATCTTATAAGCGGTCTGTACAGACGACACTTTCCCATATTTCATCATTTTCATTGACTATATGTAGCTTATTTCTTTAAACCGTTTGCCCCGCCTGCATCATTTTGGTTTGAACTTTAGTGCATTGCACTTGCGGAGGGAACTTCACCTCGCCTACAGCTGTTCATTCGCCACTATGGGTTTATGAGCGGATGTCGATCCAAGCGGCACCTGGCTCATATCTACATTCTCCATCTCTCTTGTCAAAGCAGTATAGTTGACTTTAATTCAGGTCTTTACTTTTATAAATGCAATGGAGAAAGGACCATGTCGCTTTCAAGAGAAACATTGATAGCGAAATCGCTGGTAGAAGCTAGAGGGAAAGCCGTGTTTTTCACTGGTGCGGGTATCAGCACTGAGAGCGGATTACCAGACTTCAGAGGGAAGCACGGTCTTTGGATGAAGATCGATCCAGAAATATTCAGTCTGGATTATTTCACAAGCCAACCTCACATTTCTTGGAAGCATTATATTGAGAGAATTTACTTCCCAATTTTGAGAGCAGAGCCCAATGATGCTCACTTCTCAGTTTCAAAGCTTGAATCGATGGGTCTCATAGAAGCTGTCATAACACAGAACATCGATAGGTTACATTGGAAAGCAGGAAGCAAAAATGTTATCGAGCTGCATGGAAGATTCGATGAGTTTGAGTGTGTGAATTGCGGATTTCGAGGAAAGATTGATCAAAAAATTGTTCAGATTGTTGAAGAGGGAAGGGTGCCAATTTGTCCAAAATGCGGCTCTCTTTTGAAGCCAGCCGTCGTCTATTTTGGAGAACCTCTCCCAAGGGAAGCTCTAGACGAAGCATTCAGATTGGCCAGCTCGTGCAGAGTGATGATTGTTGTAGGTAGCAGTCTTTCGGTCTTTCCTGCAGCTCTCATTCCAAGAAAGGCTGTTGAAAGAGGAGCAGAGCTCTTCATAATAAACGAGTCGCCAACGCCCCTCGATCCATTCGCATCAATTGTAATCAGAGAAAAGGCCAGCAGAGCGCTTCGACGAGTAGTTGAAGCTTTGAAAACTATTGAGAAAGATTGAGAGGAAAAAATACGCAACAACAAGCAATACATACAAAATCAACCTCAAAATTTTTAAACAGCTTAAAATTTCTCTGCGGATCGCAAAAGAAAACTGAAGCATCACCTCAGAAGGAAAAACGTTCAAGGATTGGTACCAATTTGAGCTTTTATTCTGCAAGGAATGCGCAGTATGCTGAATGGTGGAAGAATCGAGAAGAGCGATTGATGCCACTGCAAAATTTCGAGACGATAAACTCCTTGCTTTAATCCGCCGGCATTATTCTTTTCAAGGAGGCCGTGGAGAAAGCGACGCGAGTTCTGGTTGCCTTTTCTGCAGGAAATGGAAAAGCTCTGAGCACAGCCTCCTTGGGTGCTTATTTGAAAGGAGCAAGTCTATGATAGGGTCCTCTCCTCCCTCGGGAATCGATACCGTCTCGATGCCAGGACACTTGACCCCTTTTACGATGATTCTGCCTTCTCTGGTGATTCCATAGTACCTGTTCGGTGCTCCGCCCAACCCCGCTGTCGCTGTTTTCGGGAATATAAGGGATCTGTAGATAGCTTCCACCTTTATTTTCATTCCAGTCTCTCCTTCTATAGCCTTCTTCAGCCTCATGACTTCTTCGTCATCCATCCTCTCTCCATGCTTCCAGACGAAGAGGCTGTCCACTATGAAATGGATCACTTCGTAGCCCTGCTCCTTCGATGCTGCAATGGCCCTCCTCATGATCTCCTTAGAAATGGATACAACGCTCTCGTAAGCAAGTGTGCTTCCAAATCTGGAGTTTCTGTAGCCGAGGTAGCCGAAGCTGGCCACCATTATCCACTTGAGCGCCCTCTCTCTTCTGGAATCCTTCCAGCTTCCTCTTGCTTTCAGCTCATCCCTCCTTCTCACAAGCTTCTCCAGCACGCTGGAGACGAGCCCAGCCGTGTCAATGCATATTCTGTGCAGGGAGCCGGGAGGAGATATCTCGTGGAGGCAACCAGGCCTCTCCATAGTTTCAGGCGATATGTTGAACCTGGCAATTATGGAGGGATAGAGGCTGGAAAAATCAAGCTGGACAGCATTTTTATACACTCCGGGCCTCGGGAGGCCAATCAAACCTCCGCTGTCAGCCTCGAGCAGTTCCTCAATCGTCCTCCATCCTTCGGTCCTCGGCCTGAATGGCGGAACTATCATCCTCCTCTCAACAGCCTTCAAGGCCTCTATCTCGGTGAGGATGTGGCCTATGCTCCTTTCTACTGTTTCTTTTAGATTAGTGTAGGAAAGCCTAGCAAGCTCCATGAGACCTACAACATCATCTACAGGATTTCCTCTCTTCTCAAGCTCAAGGCAGATGGGAGCCTTTATGAGCTTGCAGGAGATCCTGCTCCCATCTACCACAGCTATGTGGTAGTCCTCGCTGACATCGCTGAGCTGCTCGATGGACATATCCTCCAGCAGGGTCTCCTCTTCCAGTCTCTCTCCATCTTCAGCTATTATGGTGGAGGAGAGAATAATCTTACTCTTCCTCTCTGCTGCGTACAGCACTCGAACAGGAGGGAGATCCAGCTCTATCTCCCATGGATCTCTGCCATCCCACTGGAAAAGCGGTATATTGCCTCTTGCAAGAGCCAGAGATTTGCTCGAGGGTTGCACATTAACTCTCTCCGCGGCGAATCCCTCTAACCTCTTCATTACTTCTCTGATGCATGGGAGGCACTCTGCCTCCGCTCTAACTATTTTTCCCTTTTCACTATACCACGGCGGAAGATACCAGTCTTCTATGAAAGCATCTTCTATGAAGGGAAACTGCCTGAGGATTTGCTCCAGACTTTCCGCATCTCGATTAACGGGAGCCAAGTAGAATGGATAGCTAATTTCCACTTCCTTTTCTCTGAGCCTACCTTTGCCGTCTATTTGAAGCAGCTTGACTTTTCCCCTCGAAAATTCAGCTTTCAGGTTCCAGTTTCCGCTCAATTTCATTCACCTTCTCCAGGGCTCTGAGCAGTCCTGCTAGGAGAATGGCGTAAGCCTTATCGTATGGAGGGACAGATCTGAAAACCGGCGCGAGATCCGCGTAGCCGTCTATTATCTCCTCGATTGCCTTCTTAGCTTCTGGATCATGAACGCTTTCCATGATCCTGATCAGCCTCTTTATCTCCGGATCTAGAGCCATTCTAGCAGAAGGGGTTGTTCTTCCCATGAGGCGCTCACCCCGTACAGCTCCCTGAGAGGGCCTGAAATCGAAATCTGCGGTCTAGTTGGGTGCTTTACCAAGATTGCTCTGTAGCTCCTCCTGCCGCTCTTCTCTATCCTGACAATTACGGCGACGGAGTGGTGGTGCATCTTCCCTCCCTCTGGGAGAAATCTTCCGAACTTTGTCACTCTGTTCAGCAACAAAACCCTCTTGCCTCTTGAGGATGCTGTTCTGATGGCAGCGGTTAGAGGAGTGAGCTTCGCATATTCTTTCGGTGAAGAAGGGGAATGAGCATATGGATCGAAAACAATAACAGACTTGTGAGGAAGGTCGGCAGCATCTCTCAGCATCTCAACAGCATCTTCTAGCCTGAACGCTCTGGAGATCAGAAAACCCTCTTCTGAGCACCTCATGTTCCTGAGAAGAGACCTGACAGCAAATAGGTCGTAGTTCAGCGGGCCTTCCTGGACTATACCGAGAACAGCTCCACCTCTGCAGTGGAGCGTAGCTGCAACAGTGTATGAGGCTGGATAGAGCAGCTCGAAATCTCCATAGATCTCAACAGCAATCCCTTCTGGCAGACATCCTGTGAGGTAGTCTATGCTTGTTATTCCTGTCTTAGCGCAGTTGCCCGCTTCAGTCTTCACTAGAACCACCCCCTTCATCGTTGGAGCCGGCTCCCATCATGCTGTTTTCAGCCTTTCAATATAGAAAAGCGGAAATATGCAAAAAGTCTAGGGAGGGGGTTGAGCGAAACTGATAGTTTTGTCCCTCTTTCGTAGCAATGAAGTAATGCGTGGTGCAGTGTTCGCGAGGCTGGAGCGTTCTACCAAGGGAAAAATCCACTGAAAAAATCTCCTTCTAAATCATGAGGATTCTGAGGAGATACCATATGTATCCCAATACTCCAAGGGGAGCAGTGATTCCGAAGTACCCAAACCAAACCGCCACTGACTCCATTGGCGAAATAACCAGAGCAATTTCTATAGCCGCTCTCGATGCGTGGTCCAAAGAATAGGCACCGAGAACCATCGCTAGACCTGGGTAAAAGGTCCCGTACAGCGCCTTCTCCCCGACCATTGCCCCCACGCCTTCATCATCTCTGTTTTTTGCTATGAAGATCAGGCCAACTATAGATTCCGGGACAACAGTTGCCAGAGGGACGATTAGCACAGACAGCGCGGTTTCGTCGAAGTTGAGCAGCAATCCTAGGGAATAAATGCCCCGCACCATCATTTCCCCACCGATGTACAGTGCAAGAATAGATGACAGGATCTGGAGGAGGGGAGCTTTCATCCTCAGAACCGGCTCCTCTTCTACGGAAGTGGTTCCTCTCATCATAAAATACGAATAGGCAAAATAGATCGCGATCAGAAAGAGCCCATAGATCCTGCCATATACTCCGTGCGTTTCTGGGTGGAGAAAGAGTATCGGAAGGAGAGGAACTGTGAAGACGATTAGTGGAACAGCTACAAATCTGTGAACTCTTATTGTTCTAGTTTTCCTCTTCCCTAAATAGAAAGCGAGTACTGCAACGAGAACGAATGTCGGATAGACCACAGTGCTTGCCATGAATGGTTGGGATACTATCGTCCCCCAAGCTATGTTTTTCCTCCCTTCAAGGAGAGCTATCAGGAACACAGCCATTTCCGGGGTAGATGTCAAGAGAGGGGCGATAATCATGGCTATGCTGGCACTGGAGCGATTAATCTTCCAGGAAATCCAATCCACGAGCTCTTCTATGAGAATACCGGAGATTACTACGAGGAAGATTCCTAGGGAGGTCTCCAATACTGCTTCGAGAATCGCCATATTCCCGTTTCTACCTCCAGCCGGTGAAGAGCTGCTTGAGCTCTTCTATTGAGAAGGAGCCTCTCTTGAAGACCATGAAGGGGAAGAGGAAATTGCGGCCGTATCTTCTTATGGACTGCCACACGGAGAAGCTGAAGACCACAATTCCAACTTCGCCTTCTGTTCTTATTATCTCTTCTATGATTTTCAGAACCTCCTTCCTCTTTTCCGGCTCGACCAACCTGGCCTCCACCTTCTTATCGGGGAAAATTTCCTCTAACCTTTCAACGATGTTCTTTTCGCTTTCGCTCACTATAGCTATCACCGATTTTGCCCTGGTATATGAAACGGGGGGAAAGTTCATATTGACGAGAAGCAGATCGCAGCTGGAAACAGGCTCGCCGGCTATCCTCCTGCCTGCTGGAATTGTCAGCCTTGCTGCCAGCCTCTTCGCATCTCTCAGGTCTGCTATGAGGAGATCGATCTTCTCTTCTTCTGTGGTTGCCAGGAGAGCATCAGGGATCGAGTGCGTTACTCTTATCAAATATCTAGTAGGTATTCCCAGGTCGTTCAGGTGATCTGTGATGTCCTTAAGAGGCTTGGCGTCCCTCTCCATCAATTTGGAACCGAATGATAGGGGGGTTTGTTCCGGTAGCTCAATGAGATGCACTATGTTGAGCTCTCCGTCCTTAACCTTCGCAATATGTGAAGCGATTTGGACCAGGCCCATCCTCTTGTCTGAAGGGTAAAGGACCATGATCCTGTAATCTTTCCTCACAAGGCTCCCGTGGCCAACCACGAGGGGGAGCTCATGCTCAACTTCATATTTGAAAATGAAGCCTTTATACAGAAAGAAGCCGAAGGCGATCAATCCCAGAGTTGCAAGGGTGGCCAAAGGAGAGAGGATCAACGCTACAAAGAAGAAGAAAATCTTCAAAATGAGCCCAAGCATGGGGATGAGGGGAAAAAGAGGAGTCTTGAATCCATAGCTGAGCTTATTTTCGTACATGAGCCTCAGCTTGATCCCTGAATAATTTACGATGATAAAAAGAAGGTTGAATAGTATTCCTACAATGAATGCTGAGACAACTACATCCATGAAAAAGGACATCACTATCATAACGGCTGTGGAGAATAATATTGCATTGGAAGGCGTTCTGTATCTATCATGGATTTCGGCGAAAGACTTCGGGAACTCCCCGGCTCTAGCCATTGCTAATAAAACTCTAGAGGAGGAAAACATTGTAGAGTTTATTGAAGAGAGTATGGTCGCCAGACCCCCAAGCGCTACTATGGGTCCACCATATTTGAACATCATAGACGCTGCTTTAATAACGCTCCTGTCTCCAAAATGCAAAGAGAATTCGTAAGCTCCTTCACCTAGGATCCCCATGGTAGAAATTGTTACGAGCAAATACAGGGCACTAGCTGCCAGAAGAGTTGAAAGTATTGCTTTAGGCAGGTTTTTGAGGGGAGATTTAGTTTCTTCAGCCGTCTGCGCCAATATCTCATATCCCTCAAACGCGATGACCACAGTTATCATAGCAATGAAGATTGAGGGGACATTTGTGAATCTGACGCTATCTGAGAGCGCAGCTGCGAGCTTCCCGCTCACAACACCTATGTAGCTACCATAGGCAGCATAGGAGACTATAATCGCTGTAAAAGTTAGGCCAATCAGGATTGAGAATCGGCCTACTTTAGAAGTTCCACTGTAGTTGAGGAAGCCAAACAGCAGAATCAATGCTACTGCAACAATTCGCTCTAGGAAGTAAGCCCCTATGTGAAGAGAGAAGCCCAGGTCATACAACAGCTGGGTAAACATCACTGAAAAAGATAGAGCATAGAAGGTGCCTGCCAAAGTATGAGCGAGCCAGTTGATCCATCCAGCAAAAAATGGAAACGGTCTAGGCATTGTCAGTTTGGCCCAAAGATACCCTCCGCCAACCTCGGGGATTGCTGAGGTAATTTCTGAATAGACGAGAGCTGTTATGGCTGCTATGAGCGAGCTGACTATTAGCGTGATTATGGCTCCTAAGGTGCCGCTCATTGCAATCGTAGGTCCTATGAGAACTACTATGGAGCCTCCGATTATAGCGCCCAATCCTATGAAGAATGTGTGCATGAAGCCGAGGGAGCGCAATAGCTTATACCTGCTCTGCGACAAATCTTCGCTACCTCCAGCTGCCATCTCAACGCTTTGGTTTTCTCTCTGCACAGCAACCTGTGAACGTTTTTGTTTTATATAATTCTCAATAAATAGCTTTTTTGGTGAAAGAAATTAAAGTGTCGATTGAAATTTTGAGCTTAATATAAACTTAAATTTCAACATGAAATATCAAAAAAATATTGCATTGATAGATTTAAAACAGAAACTTATAAATATCTGATTGTAATTATTTAATATATCGAAAGTGATGTGGCATGTCCTCATACCTACAATGGATGTCGCAGGTTCTGAAGGAGTCTATATCGATAGCGGGATTGCCAGAGGAAATTCACGACATTATATTCAAGCCGGAGAGGGTGATATCCGTAAAGATTCCAGTGAGGATGGACAATGGGAAGATAGCAGTCTTCGAGGGATACAGAGTTCAGCACAACAGCGTTCTTGGACCTTACAAAGGTGGAATAAGATTTCATCCGGAGGTAACTCTCGAAACTGATATGGCACTCGCATTGGGGATGACTCTCAAGAACAGCCTTGCCAACATACCCTATGGAGGAGGTAAGGGAGCAGTAAGAGTAGATCCATATAAATTAAGCCAGAGAGAATTGGAAGAGCTGAGCAGGGGCTACGCTAGAGCGCTCTACCCATTCATAGGACCTGACAAAGACATCCCTGCTCCAGATGTGAACACAAATCCGCAGATAATGGCCTGGATGATGGATGAGTACAGCAAGCTTGCTGGCAAAAACGTTCCAGCGGTTTTCACAGGAAAGCCTCCAGAAATAGGAGGAAATCCTGCGAGGACATACTCAACTGGGTTCGGTGTGGCTGTTGTGGCGAAAGCAGCTTCAGAGATATTCATGGGAGGGATCGAAGGGAAGAAAGTAGCTGTGCACGGCTTCGGAAACGTTGGGAGCTACGCAGCGCTGTGGCTTTCAAGGTTAGGAGCAAAAATCATAGCCATAAGCAACATATACGGGAGCGTATATGATCCAAATGGAATAGACGTGGAGCTTGCTTTGAGCAGGCCTGAAATACTTAGAGACGTTAGAGCCTACCCGAGAGGACAGAAGTCAGATGACACGGACGTCCCGCTGTATGTGGATGCAGATATACTCGTGCCTGCCTCGCTCGAGAACATCATAACGCCTGAGAAGGTCTCTAGGATTAAAGCCAAGTTGATTGTTGAAGGCGCCAACGGTCCAACCATTCCAGAAGCTGAAAGACAGCTTTATTCA
Source organism: Fervidicoccus sp. SLHALR4 (assembly GCF_058692745.1). Classification (NCBI taxonomy): domain Archaea; kingdom Thermoproteati; phylum Thermoproteota; class Thermoprotei; order Fervidicoccales; family Fervidicoccaceae; genus Fervidicoccus; species Fervidicoccus sp. SLHALR4. The sequence continues at coordinate 738,411 of NZ_CP182483.1, forward strand.
AGGAAGGATTTCTATGCTGTCATCCCAGACATATTGGCCAACAGCGGAGGAGTTATCGGGTCATATCTCGAATGGGTTCAGAACCTGAATTGGTACAGCTGGAGCGAAATTGAAGTGCGAGAGAGGTTAGAGAAGATAATGCTCGATAACTTCAGAAGAGTCATGGACGCTTGGAAGAGATTCAGAGATAGGAATGCTGACAGGCTGGTAACGATGAGGGACGCGTCATTTGCGCTCTCCGTGGAGAGAATTTACAACGCTATGAAATTGAGAGGACAGATCTGAAAGTTTTTATACCATCATAACTATTGTTTGCATTTTTTTGAACCGATGCGATATCTGTAATTCTGGTTGTTCCTGACCCTCAAGGCTGTTTTGTAGATTAGCTTGAGCTTCTGCTGTCAATGCAGGAGATCAGTTGAAAAGCATAAACTTTCTCTTCTTCTAATATTTTCAAGTGCATTATGGAAGCTCCTCTCCAGAACATATGCTGAGATCCGTTTATACAAGCAAAGAGTTGCTCGATTGGTTGCAGTAATGCTTATACCACTAGAAACAGTTTATCCTTAAAGCTTGGGGGAGTAAAGCTTCTTGGAGAAAGACTAGAATACTTAATTTTTATATACTCTCTTCCTTTACTTTTTTAAAAAAAAAGCCACACATTAGCAACATCTCGGTGAAAAAGCTTGAGCAGACGATCAATAGTTTTCCTGCTTTTCGTAGCCATGCAGCTGACCTTCATCGCAATTTCAGCAACAGCGGCTTCTATACCGAAAGAGGTTACATTCTATGAAATGGGAGAGAGCACCTGTCCTCATTGTGCTGCCTTGCTGAACCTGTTTGCCCAGAACTTCCCAAACAACACATATTTCTGCGACATAGCTACCAATCAAGCATGTTTGATCAGGTTCTACAGCTGGGCAAACTTCTCCTCTTTTCCGCTCAGCGTTCCTCAGACATTCGTTCTCTACAACAAAACATATATATTGGCAATCGTTCTCGGGGAAGTAGACAATGTGACATTTTGGACGAGCATCGCGAACTCTACCCCCAGCGAATCGCGGTTTCCCGTTTACGTTGGAGAGCAGCTGTGGGGATACATAAATGCTACCCAAGTTGCTCAGCAGTTCATAATTGATACATTCTTGTACCCATCGCAAACCACTGCAACTTCTCCACCAACAAATACAACTGCTCAGACAAGCACGCAGGCTGGTGGAAGCGCTATAAGCTTCAGGAGCTTTATAGCTACTCTTGCTTCGCTGGCAATCACTGATGCCGTCAATATCTGCGTAATATCAATCTACACACTGCTCCTCCTCACAATAGCGACAAGAAAATCGAAGAGAATGGCGGCAGTATCTGGCCTTCTTTTTGCGGCTGGGGTATTCACCGGTTATATGCTTCTCGGCATAGGTCTGTTGAGAATCATAGGGGCGCTCGGAGAAATACCAGCTACCATCATGAGATACATACTTGCTGCTTATGGAGTTCTCCTTCTAATAAGCTCAATTTATTCATTTGTGAAGAAGAGCAGATGCAAGGTCTGCAAGGACGATGGAGGATTCTTAGGGAGAGCTTTTTCCGCTGAAAAGTGGATCGAGAGATCCCCCGCTCTTCACTACATCTTCGGGTTGCTCCTATCCATTGCTTTAATCCCTTGTTCAGCTGGACCATATGTTGTATTTCTCGTTATGCTCTCAAGCATAGCAGGAATTGCTAGACTCTTGTACCTCCTGCTCTACGTTTTGATTTTCGTTGCTCCCCTGCTCGTGTTCTTGGAAGTGGTCATCCTCGCTATGAAATCCATTCCTCAGGATAAAGTAGCAACTGTGAGAAACATAATAGTACCGATCGCGGGATTGCTTCTCATAGTAGTAGCTTTAGGCCTCATCTGATTTCACGGGGACCTGCGATGAATATAAGATTGAGCATGAACGAATCTCCATTTTCGCCTTCGCCGAAGGCAATTGAAATAGCTAAGGAGTATCTTTCTCATTCTAACAGGTACGATGTTAGGGAGCTCAGAGAATCTCTCTTGGAGGAGCTTTCCATTTATTCTGGAGCAGATAAGGAGAAGATCGAGATATATCCAGGCTCATCATTCTTTTTGACCCTCATGCTTGTCTATGCTAAGGTAAAAAATCTTCCAATTGTGGCCCCATTTCCAACGTTTCACGTTCTTTATGGATTAGCGAGCTCCTACGGCATCGAAATGAAGAATGTGGAGCTCATCGGAAGAAATTTTGAGCTCAATGCAGAAGAGCTTTTGAGGCTCTCAAAAGGGGCTGTTGTGTATATATCAAACCCCAACAACCCGACATCGAATATGCTGTTTACCGATGAGAATCTAGTAGCATCGTTAGCAAAGCAGTCCGAGCTGGTTGTCATAGATGAGGCATATTTTGAATTTTCTGGAAAGACTTTTTCCAACATGGTAGATGAATTCGAGAACCTTGTTATCCTAAGGACGCTTTCCAAGGCTTTCAGCATCGCCGGAGCCAGAGTGGGGTACACCATTTCAAGCAGAAAGCTCAATGAAAAGTTCGAAAGGCTCAGAATAGGCTATGAGGTTCCAGTACCTTCTCAAGCATTAGCATTGGGAGCACTGAAAGATATAGATCACATGAAGAAGGCAGTCAGCACGATTGTGAGGCTCAGAGAAGCTGTTAGAGCAGAGCTCTCAGAGTTGGGGTTGTTCTCTCCAAAAAGCTACACGAACTTCCTGTTCGTCGAGTTGCCGCTGAAGTGCTTGGAAGCTGAGAAGCATCTTGAAAAGAAGGGAATTGAAATACTGTGCCTTTCAAAGGTCCCTGCCTTTTCACCTAAATACGATAGGTGGATGAGGATTACCATAGGAAGTGAAGGTGAAATGAAAATGCTTTTAGAAGCGATTAGAAGCCTTCAAAAAAACCAGATCCTGTGAACAAAGCATGTAAAATGTGGAGCTGATATCGCAGTTGCTTTGAAAAGAAAAAACTTGATGGCGTGCCCGGAGCTTTTTAGCTCTCACTGCTTCTTTCCGAGCTTCAGGGTTATTTCAATGGTGCTGACTCTGCTTGTTCTGTCCTGGCCCTGGACTACCTGGCTGCCAATCTTTATGTCTTTGACCTCAACTTTCTCGGCCAGCAGCTTGTTTCTTATTATTTCTACGGCATCCACGGCCTTACTTATAGCCCTCCCTCTGGCCTTGACGACCACCTCATCAACACCTTGGTTGAGGAGGGCTAGGACAGCCATCACGTAGTTCATTACGGGCTTCTTTCCGACGAGGATGACATTACTCGGAGTTGGACCTTGTGCTGTCATTCTGTTTTCACCAGTTTAGTTTTTTCCTGTAATAGAAGATAAAACACGGTATTTAAACTTGTTTCTTCATTTGAAAGGCAACCTTATATGAAGAGCTGTTAGTATAAGAGCTAACGTAGCTAATCTAAACTTTTAATCTGGATAGTTCACGACATATGGGCAACGAAAACTCCATCGACAAGCCTTCCTCTGGATACGAAAAAGTATTCTAGGAACGAGGAAGAGGATCTCCTAGCCCCGAAGGAGGATTTGCCCTTAGGATGGGGATAAAGTCGGAACTTTCTCGCTCAAAATACTTCGATCATTTCCTTTAAAACGTAACCAACATCTGAAGAAAATTCGAAGCAATATTTGAGCTGAGCGAAGCCGCATTAAGGTGCTGTAAGTTGGTGAAAGCGATTTACGCCGCTTCTTGTCCGAACTGCGGAGGTCCAATTTCATCCTTCCGATTAGAGCTAGGTCTTCCCTGCTCTGCTTGTCTTCCCAGAATAGATTTGGAGGAGGCAAAAAAGCTCTCTGCCCTTCCACCTGGTGAAAGATTCAAAAAGATCTCTCGGGAAATGTCTAGCAGATCTGAAGGCAGCTATCCAATGATGGCAGAACTATATGAAGAGCTTGAGAGGTTTGAAAAATTCTTCGAAAAATCGGTTGGAAAAGGGCTGTGGAGCTTGCAGAGGACCTGGGCTTACAGAATGCTATCTGGAGACAGCTTCGCAATCACTGCTCCAACCGGCGTTGGAAAAACAACTCTCTTGCTCATCTACTCGATCTATGAGGTAATCGAAGGGACAAAAGTTCTCATATTAGTTCCAACTGAATCCCTCCTGAGGCAGTCTCTCGAAAGGCTCAGCGCTTACTCATCGCTTCATGGAAACAAGCTGAGGATAATTGGATACTCTAGCAAGGATTCAAAGAAGGGGAGAGAAGACAAGCTGAGGAAAATTGAGCAGGGAGATTTTGACATCCTTCTGATAACTACGAGCTTTCTTTCTAGGAGATTTGACATCCTGAAAGACAAAGTGTTTGGTCTGATTGTTGTCGACGATGCAGATTCCCTGCTGAGGGAGTCCTCCAACGTCGATAGAGTGCTGATTCTCTCAGGATTCAAGGAAGAGGAAATTTCAGCCGCGCTGAAGGCGATCAAGATAAGAAACGAGCTCTTCTTCTTGAAGATAGCAGGCAGGAGCAAGGAAAAAATAGAAGAGCTGGAGAAGGAGCTCGAAGAGCTGGAAATAATCATAGCAAAAGCCAGAGGGGAAGGCTCAAATAAGCAGCTCCTCATATCTAGTGCGACAGGAAGGCAGTCTGGACTTCGCCCCAAACTCTTCAAAGAACTGCTCGGCTTCGAAATAGGGGGCATTCATGCCTATATGAGGAATGTAATTGACAGCTATGAAATTGTCCTTGATAGTGAAGAAATGAAGGAGAAGCTTCTTGAGCTCGTGAAAAAGCTGGGAAGAGGAGGGATCGTCTTTGTTTCGAGGGACCAGGGCGTTCAGACGGCGAAGGAAATAGCCTCCTTCCTTTCGTCCAATGCAATAAGAGCCGAGCTTGCTGTTGCGGGAAAGAGGTCCATAGAGAAGCTGAGGAGTGGGGAGGCAGAAATTTTGGTCGGCGTGTCCAGCTATTACGGAGTTACCGTCAGAGGTCTGGATCTGCCCGAAAAGGTCAGATATGCTATATTTTACGGTGTACCTAAAAACAAGGTCCCCTTGGAGCAGGCTCTCATCAATCCAAGAAGGCTGCTTCAAGTCCTGGCTTATCTTTCAGAAGAAGACGAGAAATTGAAAGAGCTTTTCGCTGAGCTCAACAGGAAGATCATGAAGCTCACTCCATCAGAAATGAACGCTCTCAGAATCTCTATGATGAAGAAAGAAATCAATAGTTTGGGCGATTGGCTCAGAGACCTAGGGGAGAGCATCCTTCAGGCTATCGTAGAAATAAAGAGGACGCTCAAATGGAAGATGAAGATCAAGGATTTCGCGAGCATAGGGACAGGTGTTATTTTCAGGCAGAGCGAAGAAGAATTCTACGTGATATCTCCAGACCCACTCACATATATACAGGCAAGCGGGAGAACCAGCAGGTTTCTGAATGACAAGATGACATTAGGGTTGAGCATTGTTCTTGAAACGAGCGAAGCTGTGGTGAGGGCTTTTGAGAGAAAAATGTCGGTATTTTCCAGGAACTTCACTCTTGTCAGCCTGAAAGAACTAGATCTGGATAAGACGGTGAGAATGCTTGATTCTTCAAGAAGAGGAGGAGAGGGAGTCAAAAGCTTCAAACCAGCAAAATCAGTCCTGATGGTAGTAGAATCCCCCAATAAGGCCAAAACGATTGCTTGGTTCTTTGGAAGGCCTTCTCGGAGAAGGTTTGGAAGAGTAGTAGCATATGAAGTACCCATAATCGATGAGGAAACTCTCGAGACATATCTGGTCACAATTGTGGCTACGAGAGGGCACCTCTTCGATTTGGCTACAGACGAGGGGATTGGTACCCATGGCGTCATAGCTGCTGAGAACGATATAATTCCGGTCTATGCTCCAATAAGCTCCTGTCTTTCATGCGGAAAAACTTTCTCCAATGTTGAAGGCACATGCCCATACTGCGGAGAAAAAACAAGAGTGAGCAGATCAACGGATGTCGTTCAAGTGCTGAGAAAGCTTGCTCTCGAATCAGAGGAGGTGATCATAGCCACTGACCCAGATGTAGAGGGGGAAAAGATAGCGTGGGACGTCTACTTAGTTTTGAAACCGTTTTCCCTCAGGCTCAGAAGAGCGGAATTCCACGAAGTAACTCCCGATGCCATTGTGAAGGCCCTGAGGAGCTTGAGGGAAATAGATGAAAGGAAAGTATCAGCTCAAATCCTCAGGAGGATCACTGACAGGTGGATCGGATTCCCCCTGTCTTCTCTCTTGAAAGAGAAGTACCAGAAGCCTTGGCTTGGAGCGGGAAGAGTTCAGACTCCAGTGCTTGGGTGGACAATAGAAAAATACAAAGAATGGAAGAGAGATGCCGGCTATTTCGTCAGGATCAGGACAGAACTGGGAATCGATGTCCTCTTCTTCAAGAAGGAAAAGAGAGATGCTGAGCAGCTGGCAATGAGAGCTAGAGAGGAAGGCTTTCTCAGAGTTACCTCTTTTGAAAAGAGGATCGAAGAGATCAATCCTGCCCCTCCATATACAACGGACTCTCTCCTCTTTGATGCCAGCAGAAACCTGAGGCTGAGCTCTTCCTATGCGATGAAGCTCCTCCAGGATCTTTTTGAGTCAGGTCTAATTACCTATCACAGAACCGACAGCACGCACATCTCTTCAAAGGGAATTTCCGTAGCCAAGGAATATTTCGAAAAAGTCGCACGAAAACCAGAGCTGTTCAAGCCCAGGAGCTGGGGGAGTGAAGGAGCACATGAAGCCATTAGGCCTACAAAGCCCATCGATGCAGACGGATTGAAGAGAGGGATCCTGGATGGGACTCTCCGAGTTCAAACAAACTTGACACCAAAGCATTTCGAGTTGTATGACATGATATTCAGAAGGTTTATAGCGAGCCAGTCGAGGCCTTCCAAGTTGGAAATAGCAACGCTCAGGATCGAGTCCCCTGATGGTGATGTCGATGAGAAAGAAATAGCTGTAAGAGAAGTTGTTGAAGGAGCCGCATCTTTCAGCAAACTATCGTTGATCCCCGAACTAGAATCGAAAATATCCGATAGAAAATTGAAAGTCATCGATTCCGGGATCAAGATATACCGCTCCTCTCTCACTCCCCTTCATTCCGAGGGGAACCTCATCAAGCTCATGAAGGAAAGAGGGATAGGTAGACCAAGCACCTATGCCAAGATCATAGACAGCCTCAGGAGGCACGGCTATATTGTGATATCGAAGAAGAGAAGCTTCGTTGTTCCTACGTCAATGGGAATGGAGGTGCATGACTATCTGGTTTCAAACTATCCGGATCTTGTCATTGAAGAAGCAACCAGAGAGCTTGAGAAGAGAATGGATGCTATAGAGGAAGGGAGAGATTCGTATGAGAAGATCATCGGTGAGCTTTATGAGAAGCTTCGTTCATATGGCCTCATAGAAGGAAGATCGGTGCTGAACTCGATCACCAAAGGATTCCTAGAAGAAGCTCAGACTTAACATTCAGATCTTGACCTTTATTTCTATGTATGGGTAGATCCTCCTTCCAACTCTCTCTGAACCAATGTTGACTTTGACGAGCTTGAGAGCGTCTCCCATGCGGGCCTTCATCTCATTGTACACATCTATTGCCTTTTCAATGAAATCTCCTCTTCCCTTTATTACCACCACTTCATCATCTGAGAGTCCTCTCAGCGACACTATTGCTCTCAATGCATATTCGCTTGTGTCGCCTGTGCTGACTATTATCAGATCTCCCACTTTTTCTGCCATTTTTAACAAACCCCCCTTCTTCTACTATCCAGGCTTTAACTACTAGAGATAATAACTTTTCCAACACTCTTCATCCGTACATATAGAGAAACAGAGAATATGCTGCCAGAAGTATAGCTGGGGGAACTGTGCACAGCGCCACTATCGCAACATCCCTCTTATTCTTAGCTGAAACGAAAGCATATATTACTTTATTTGCTATAGCAGCTGAAATCGAAAGCAGAGAGCCAGCAATGATGACCTTATTAGAAATAGAACTGCCAAGCGATAGGAGGGAAAGAACCGTTGCGAGCGCGTTGACCAGACCCCCCATGAAAGATGCCGTGAAAATGGCATAGTTGCCTGCGTAGCTCGCCACAACCTTCACAAGGAACAAGATTAAGGCATAAAGAGCGCTTCCAATGAGAGCAACTTTCGTGTTCAATGGACTGGTGATCTTTATTTCTGCTACACTGCCTCTATTGTCTCCATTCTTTCTATGTGAAACGAGATATGATATTAAGAAGAGAAAAGCAATCGTAATTAGAACGCCGATACTTATCATCTTGGCAAAGTCAATGTACTGGCTCGGGCTCATAAAAGCAATCGCGCTGATCAAAACTGTGGTCGCTACTCTCACTACCATAGCAGCATCGTCAAAGGCAACCACAGTGGCCAGCATCCTTCCTGCTACTCCCATTTCCAGCAAGTTCATGAGAGTCCCTTCGCTGTTAATAAGGCCACCAAAGAAAGCAATCAACGGCAGAGACTTCGGTCCAACGATTTTGTATGCCATGTAGCTTAGGTAGGATATTGCCAGTATTAGAGCAAAGAATATGTAGAGGCCTTTCAGGCTAAGACCCAATATGCTGTAGTTTGTTCCGAAAGCCAGAGGTCCAAGGATGAAAATGACGAAGCCCAGCTCCAACCCAGCAGAAATATCTTCGTAGCTCAACCTTTCCACAGAGGCGGTAATTGCTTTCTTTATCGCCAGTATTCCGGCTATCAAGAATGTCAATCCCATGGAAATGATATAAAAGCCGTAGCCTGTGAGAAAGCCGACGATGAAAGTTAGTATGAAAACGAAATAAGAGGTGAGGCCGGTTATTCCAGACACGAACATCCTGTATCTAACGTAGCTAACTAAGATGATAGCTAAGAAGATAACATCCAACGCAGCTATTGTGTATGAAGAGAGCACCGAAACGGAAATTTTCCCACTTATAATTAAAGCTGTAACGGTTCCCAATATGCTCATTAAACCGTATGTCCTGACTCCCGGGATTTCCTCAGCACCTCCCTCCTTTTCGGGATGCTCTAGTCCTGTTTTGTACCTCTCTAAGCCGAGCAACCCCCCCTCTAGGAAGGATATCAGTAGCGTCAGGATAACATCTACATCAGAGGGTGTCACTTGGAATGATACCAAGGTTTTTCACCTCAGCCGGGATTCTGGGACTCATCCGCACATGCGTCGTCGATAGGGCACTCATCACGTCAGCCTCTTAACTGCACTACCTAAATAGAAATATAAAGATTACTTATCATACTTAGTTCTTTATATTTTCAATCCACTTCACTTCATCGGCTATTTTTGGCAGGATATCGATGAGGATGCTGAGAGGTAATTGAAAAGCGCTCTCAGAGACCGCTTTGTCAAGGGGGATCTCTGAGGATCCCTGGCGGTTTTTCAGATGCAATGCTGAGCTGTTCCTTATGAGCCTCAGCTTCACTTCCTTTTTTTCAATCCTCGGAAGTACTAAGAATTTGTGCCCGGTGGACGAATCAATGACTTCATACTTTTTGAGAATCGCAATACCCTTTCCCCAACACTTTATATCTACCGAGCCGTATCCTTCTCTCACGAGTTGCAGCACTTCGCTCTTCAGAAAAGGCCAGTCTTCACAGGGAATATTCAGCTTCAAATCAAGCATTTTTTCATCCTGAATGAAATTCAAACCCTTCTGCTGCAATACTCCCACTAATACTGAATGCGAAACGTAGTCTATTGAAAAAAGCGTGAGTTTAGTCCAGCATTTGCACTTCACTGTTAACTCCCCCAAACCATCACTCAGACGGGGATAACACCTTCATCGCCCCAAGGCTCAAACCTTCTAAGCATCATCATCGTGGTTGCGTAATCTTCAGCGCTCAGCAACACAGGCCTGCATCACTGTTCAGCTACGGCACAACTTCATCAATGCGCCGAAAAATGTTTTATATAGAGAGGGTAAAATAGCTTTACATCGCTTCAGAAGACGCGGAGGATGGAGCTTGACAATTAAGCATAAATGCGTTGTGTGCGGCAGAGTATTTTATGAAGGCCAAGGATATGTGCTCACAAGAGGCGGAGTTCAGCTGGTATTTCATTCGAGCAGATGCATGTCAAAATTTTTCACCAGGGTCTTCTACGAATCAGGCGACATTTCATGTATAAATGAAACAATTAAAAAGCTCATCAAGGAGTTTGAAGAAATGCAGGAGAAGAAAGAAAAAAAGCTGGACTGAAGAAGGGAAAGCAAAAATGGAAGAGCTTAAAGAACAGATACGGAAGTTCTGTGAGGATGAGCTGACCGATAGTGCGATTTATGAAGCATTGGCTGGGAGAGAGAAGGATCCAAAGAAAAGGGATATTCTCCTGAAAATGAGCCAAGAAGAGAAAATGCACTACGAGTTCTGGAAAGATCTCTTGGGAGAAGAATGTCCCGTAAAGGGTCTCGAGAGGAAGGTCCTGCGAATGATTTTCATGAGAAAGCTGTTTGGGCTTACATTTACCTCACTCTACTTGGAAAGGCATGAAGAGGAAGTCGTCGAAAGCTATGAAAGAATTGAGAAAGCCATGCCGCAAGAAAAGGTAGAGTTTTTCAGAAAAATCATAGAGGATGAGAAGAAGCATGAAAAGGAAACGGTTTCCGATATAGATGAAAGCATTGTGAAGTACATGAGCTTCATTATTCTTGGCCTAGCAGACGCCATAGTCGAGATAAACGGGGTGCACGCTGGATTTCTTGGTGTAACAGAATCCACGATAGTGACCGGTATAGCAGGTCTAGTTGTCGGTCTTTCCGCTGCTATCTCCATGGCCTCTGCAGCATACCTCCAAGCCAAGCATGAATTGGGAAAGTCTCCAAGAACGTCCGCGCTCATGACAGGGGTCTCTTACATATTAGCGGTTGTGGCTCTAGCTTTGCCCTATTTCATAATACGGCATATGCTTTCTGCTTTTGCTGTTTCAGTCTCGCTTGGAGTAGCAATGATCGCCGGTTTCACCTACTATGCATCTGTTCTTCAGGAAAAGGAATTCCTCAGGGAGTTTTTGGAGTCAACGGCACTGATGATGGGAACGGCCCTGGCATCATACCTTTTCGGCGACGTGCTTGGAACGTTCTTCGGTATAAGAGGAATTTTTGGTACGTGAAAAACCCAACATTGTTGACAGGAGTTCTGGAAAAGTGGGGCCGCGGGGATTTGAACCCCGGACCACGAGGGCCCAAGCCTCGCATCCTACCAAGCTAGACTACGGCCCCTCATGCATGAAATTCCTCAATGCCTTTTTATATTTGTTTTTCCAGACGAAGGAGTTCTGGGCTTATGCAGTGGTTTTTGAAATCGAATTAATTATAAGTTTTTCAAAAAACACCGACTGAAGATGAGTTGGAAGCAGAGGACCGCGTAAGCTGCATGAACAACGAGGAGAGAGTTGCTGTTTAATAAATGCTTCACAAAAATATTTCTCCGGCAGATGAGGGTAGCAAACTTCCTGAATAGAACCTTCCCTCTTGATAGCGGAAAGGAAACTGATTGAGACGGCACAAATCGCTTTTGTTATAGAAAAATTTTAAATATAATCTAGAATAAAATTTAAAATATCAGATTGAAATTTTGAGGTGGAAAACATGGGGGTTTCATATAAGGATCACCCGGATCTATTGCCGATACCTAGCGACAAAAGGACTACCACTGGATGGCAATATGTTCTCATGATACTTTCGATGGCAATAACAACTTCAATATTCTTCCTAGGATGGATAAGCCAGATATTGGGGCTGAACCTCCTCCAAACAGTTGTTGCTGCATTCATAGGCAATACTGTTGTAGCTATTGTAATGTACCTCAACGGCTATGTTGGAGTAAAGTACGGCATTCCATTTCCAGTCCAGCTGAGACCGGCATTCGGATACAGAGGCTCTCTGCTTCCTCTGATTGTCAGGGCTATTGTGAGCATATTCTGGTACGGGGTAGACGGATACATAGCCGCATGGGCAATGACCGAAATGATATTCGTCATTTTGGGAAAGCCAGCTGACTGGATAACAGCGAACGGACTACTCTACGCTCCGTATACGTTCATATTCTACTTGCTGCTGGTTTGGACTTTCGGCTACTTCAGGATAACAGGAATAAAGTATTTCGATACCTTCGCCGGCCCGCTTTTGCTGATATTCTTCGCGTGGTTCACCTACTATTTGACAGGCCTCCCCAACCTTCCAGGAAAGATACCGTCGTGGACTGCAGGAGGCGTCTCCTGGACGAGCAACAGCTTCTTCCTAGCAGTGGCAGTTCAGACAGCTTGGTGGGGCACCATAGCCCTCAACGTCAGCGACATATGCAGGTGGAATAAGAGCACGTCGAGCTTAGTTTCCGGCCACATCCTCGGCCTGATCTTTCCGCAGGTAGTTGGAACAGCGTTGGGATTCGTTGCCACCACAATGACGGGAGGCACCTACAGCCCAATAGACATAATTGCGAAATATGCGCCGGGCGTTGCAGTTGCGTTCTTTGGGCTGATCTTCGCTTTTATGGCTACAGCAAGCACCAACCTAACCGGAGACGTTCCGGCAGCGACCAACGCTGTCATAAGGATAACCCGACTCGGCTGGGTTAAATCGCTCACCATTGCTACTTTGCTGGCCTGGCTCTTGATAGGACCGTACAGCATGGTAAATTGGAAGCAGTCGCTCGATGTCGCCGACTATCTGACCAATTTCAACTGGTACTACAGCATGTGGCTGGGGCCAATAGCTGGAATAATGGTTGTGGACTTCTGGGTAGTTAGGAAGAGAGAATATGACTTAAACGAGCTCTACAACCCAACTCCTCAGGGCAAATATTGGTACAGCGGAGGGATAAACTGGGTAGGCGTGGGCTCATTCTTGATCGGAATCGTCGGAGAATATGTCATATCTTGGGCGAGAGGAACGCTCCAATTCTATTATGGGATACCTGTGCCAGGAGAGGAGCTGGCTTGGTACTACGGCTTCTTCATTTCGCTATTCCTCTACCTGCTGCTGGCGTTTGCATACAAGAAATACGCCGTTCCCGAGAAAGCTAAATAAAAACAAATTTTTCTTTTTTAATCTTAAACTCAGAGTTTTAAGAAGCGGTTCAGGAATCAAAATCACTCTTCTTCGGGGATATCCAGGTTTAGTTCGCTCACCAGCTCTTTGTACCTGTTTCTTACAGTCACCTCAGTGACGCCAGCAATATTCGCTATCTCCTTCTGAGTTCTTCTTTCGTTCTCGAGAAGGGTAGCTATGTATATGGCAGCAGCCGCCAGTCCCGTCGGATCTTTCCCTGCTGTAAGCGCTTTCTGTTTAGCTTCTTTCACGATCTTTGCAGCAATATTCATAGTTTTTCCGCTCAAATCTAGCAGGCTTCCCATTCTCGGGATGTAATCAATCGGATCCACAATGGGAACCTTTATCTGCAGTTCTTTAACGAGAAGCCTGTAGCACCTTGCGATTTCCTTTCTGTTCGCCCTTGTATGCTGCGCGATCTCATCGAGAGTTCTCGGCAGCTTCTTCAGCCTGCAGGCAACGTAAACTGAAGCAGCAACAACGCTCTCTATGCTTCTTCCACGAACCAGGCCCTTTTCGACGGCTTTTCTGTATATTATAGCGGCTTCCTCTCTAACGGCCCTGTTCAGGTGAAGCTGGTTGGATATTCTATTAAGTTCATTCATTGCCTGCGCTAGATTTCGGTCAATGCTGGACTGTATTCTGCTTCTTATCTGCCACTTTCTGTACCTGAGAAATTCCAGCCTCTTTTTGGGCTCCAGCTTTTTGCCACTGGCATCTCTGTCTCTCCAATCTATCAGTGTTGTGAGGCCTCTGTCATGAACCGTAGGAGAAAGGGGGCCGCCGATTCTAGCCCTCTTCTCCTTTTCTTCTGGTGTGAATGCTCTCCATTCAGGTCCCTGATTGACTAGCTTTTCCTCCAAAACTTCCCCAGTAGTAGTGCAAATGTACTCTCCTCTCTCCTGGTCAAAGACAATGGCTTCGGGAGGGCACTGTTCTTCAGTCTTATCCTTTTTCTCCTTTTCTTCAGACTCTTCCTTAGAAGTTTTTTCATCCATAGCCATAGTTCACCGATAGAAGCCCAAAGCAATTTTAATAGAGTTTAAAAAAGTCTTTATAAATTTTTCTCTTATTTCCTTATAAATCTTTTGGATAGTTCTTCTACTAACCGATTTCTGGAATCAGCTCACAACTACAATGTTGTCTGGAGGAAAACCCAGCTCTATCAGCAGATCTTTCAGAACACTTCTGTGATCGCCCTGTAGCTCTATTTTGCCGTTTTTAACAGTCCCCCCGGTTGCGAGCTTTGACTTGAGCTGAGAAGCCAGCTTCTTTACATCGACGTCTCTTTCGTCTATTCCTTCGATAATCGTTACCTCTTTGCCGAACTTTCTCTTTTCCAGCCTTATTTTTATCAGTTGCTGTTCCCTTACAAGTTGTTCACAGAGCTCTGGTGGTAGTCCTCCACATAGAGATTCTATATCTTTTTCCACCATCTGGTTTGCAACCCTACATATCTTATTTTCCTAAATGTCAAAAAGAGAGTTATGCACACCAAATAAATAAAGCTTACCTTTCACGATCTTTTATCGTGTGAATAAGCTGGAAATAGAATGTAGCCTCATCCAGAGATACTAATTGTGAGGGATGTAAGATGAAGGATCTCGATGAAATCGATAAGAGGATAATCGATATTTTGAAATCGAACGCAAGAACCCCACTCAGCGTAATAGCAGAGGAGCTTGGGCTCAGCAAAACAGCAGTCAAGAAGAGAATCGACAGATTAGTTAGCAGCGGAGTGATCAGGAGGTATACAATTGAGCTGAGCACCGAATCAGTGGTTAGAGCTCTAGTTTTCGTTAAAACTGAGGCTAAAGGCAGGACTACAGAAGTAGCCCAGTCAGTTAAGAAGATCAAGTATGTGGATAAAGTATTCGAAGTGGCAGGAGATTACGATATAGTAGCTATTGTCTCATCTCCAACTGTGGAAAAATTGAATGAAAGTATAGACAATATAAGAGAAGTCCCGCATGTTTCTTCAACGGTCACAGTCATGGTGCTGAAAGAATATTGAACAGTCATCACATGAATGGAAAAAGAAACATTAATATGATAGCATAGTAAAATAATTCCTTAACAGCTAACTTCAGAGATGAGAAAATTGTATTCAAAGGTTTTACTGGCTTATGATGGAAGCCCCTCCTCAAAGCTAGCGCTGAATAAAGCATGCGAAATAGCCAAACACTTCGGTTCCGAACTGCTCGTTATAACGGTTATAGAGCCGATAGAAATTTTCTATGGAGAACCGATTCCTCCTGAAGTTGTTTCCAAACAGAGAGAGATAGCTCAAAAGATTATCGAAAAGGCCAAAAAATACATTGAAGCTGTCGGACTAGAAAAGGTGAGATTTATAATAAAAACCGGTATCCCAGCTAGTGAAATAATTAAGACAGCTGAGGAGGAAAAAGTCGATCTGATAGTAATAGGAAGAAAGAGCAAGAAAGGTCTTCTGGAAAAAGTTCTCGTAGGCAGTGTAAGTCAGTCGGTTCTGAACAATGTAAGCAACATAGACATCCTCATCACACCGTTCAGCGAAAAAGAGGACTGAATCGTGGGAAAGAATAAAACACAAAGCCCTCATAACCATCTTCGTGGCTTCGGGTGAAGAATTGATGGCTACAGAGGAGCTTGTGCTAAATCAGCCTGAACTCGCCATTTTGAGAGACATGAAAATCTACTACCCCCCAATTTCACTGATTTTATATTCTGTCGACCCAATTGCGAATCCTGAAGCACTATTCCTATTTCTTATTTTATCGAGAAGCGAAGCAGAGCCTGACAGGGATATATTTGTAGGAACCTTTTACCTCGATTTCAATAATCTGTTCAACACATCTGTCATTCCAACTCCTCTAACTTCGAAGTTTCGACAAATAATTGAGGACTCCCCCAACATACACTTCAGGTCTTACGAATCTGAGGAGGAATTTCTTAAAGCTATAGAGCTATACTATAGAAGCTCAAACCATATGTATTTCTTCATTCCCTATTTGAAAGAGACGCAAAAAACACTTCCCGAAAGAATTGGCTTCATTGTGAAAAAATTGAAGAGCAGCGGGAGAAAAAGTGCGACTATAAACATATTCTTAGATAGCTACATCTATTCTTCTCCATTTTCAAGGCTCCTCTTGTACTATAGTGATGCAATCTTCTCTCTCAGGTTTAATGAGAGGACAAGCAGAAAAGAGCTCGTTATAAACAAATTGAGCTTTTCAAATGCCCCGTCTATGCCATTAGAAATGGCGGTCGACAATGACACAGTGAGGTTTCAAATAATGCGTAGCTACTAATCAGGGCTCCTCGTAAAAAGGGCATGTAGAAAGTCAGCCATCCAAAATAATACCGGAGGATGCAGAATAACCGATCGATGGTCATCGGTCTGAAAATAATGTGCACAATGGGGAATCAATTTGCTCCTTTCCCTCGAAAATTTAACTGAACATCTGCTGAGAGAAGGTTCGGCCACATTGGATTATTTATCTCAGATTTTGATGGTAGACGAACAGCAGCTTAGAATTGCCGTGAAAAATCTCAGAGGGTTAGAGCTGGATGGAGACATCATCAGAGTCGCAAATAGAATCAAGCTAGCTCTATCCGCTATTGAGAGAGGAGTGGAGCCAAGGAACATTTCAAAATACCTCGATTGGAAGGAGTTCGAGCAGGAAGTGGCCAGCATTTTCGAGGAAGCTCAGTTCCACGTATTGAGAAATTTCAGAACTACCAAGCCAAAGAGAACGGAAACAGACGTCATCGCTCTAAAAAGCAGTTTCATATTCACTGTGGATTGCAAGCACTGGAATAGCGCGAAGCTGAGCCTTTCTCGATATCTTGATTCTTCCAAAAAGCTATTTGAGAGGACTTTAACGCTGGTCTCCAATGAAAGATTCTTGGAATGGGCAGCGAAATTGACGCCTAATAAGAGGGCTTTCGTTTACCCCATCATTGTGACATTATCTGCAAGGCATGAAGGCCCAAATCAGTGGTCGACTGTAGCTTCAATATCTCATTTACCTTACATTATACAGAACTTCGATAGCATTAGCGAAAAGCTCCCCCACATTGAAGCAAACCTCTTTAAAATGAGCAAGCTCTTTCCTCCTTGAGTGAGATGAACAGGTCTGACTGCTTGAAAGGGGAAGTCTTTGTTTGTAATACCATTTAAGAAGAGAAAGAGATTCGTTCTTGAATAAAACTATTATTAGAGTTAGGGCAATATCCTTTCAGTGACTTATCAAAGAGCTCAGGGTCTTGGAAAATGATGCCGAGAGAGCGAAGGAAGAACGGAGCGCCGACTTTGCTGGACTTTGTTAAGAAAAAAGAGGAAGTATCTATCATTGCTGAGGAAGTTATTAAGGCAAATGGAAGGCCTCCAGAAGAAATGGACTCTGTCCAAAAAGCGACGAACTCCAGTGAGATCATAGTGTGGCATGCAACTACCGATGAGGCCGTAATAAACAACGCACATCTGCTCTCATATTACTATGATTCAGACAAGAACATGGTAGTCCTCTGCTTCTATGATGAGGACAGAAAGCGGTTGGCATATTGGTACGACAAAACTGACCACAAGCCCTATTTCATAGTTGCCGAAGAGCCTCCTGAAGCAGAAAAGCTCATTTCAAAGGATATGAAAGATCGAATGCTTTCAATCGAGAGAATCGAAAAAATCAACCCCCTCACTATGAAGAGAGAAAAATATACAAAAATAACAGTCTCAGATCCTCTGGCAGTTAGGGAACTGAGAAGCAGATTCAAGGAAAGCTGGGAGAGCAATATCAAATATCACCAGAACTTCATTTACGACCGCGGCCTGATTCCAGGTTACAAGTATAAAGTCAGCGGGAAGATTCTCGCTCCTGCAGAAACTGCTCAGTCCTACGGTGAGCTCAGAAGCTTGTTCGCAGGAGAGAGTGAAGAAGTCAATCGCTTCGCTGAGGAGCTCTATAGCCTCTTCGAGCTCCCTCCACCATTTCCAAATATGGCTGCAGTGGACGTGGAAGTTTATTCCCCCTATTCTAACAGGCTCCCTAACGTGGCAACCGCTCCATATCCAGTTCTCTCGATAGCGATAGCAGGTACCGACGGAAGGAAGAAAGTGCTGGCTTTGGCATATCCATACGCCTCAAAATCCCCAATAAGGGTAAGATTTTCCGATGAAGTTGAGGTTGAGATATTTGACAGCGAATACGCTATGCTGATGGAAACATTCAGGTTGCTTGGAGAGTACCAGGTCATTTATTCGTATAACGGTGATAACTTCGATCTGCCATATCTCAGGAACAGAGCGAAGGTTCTCGGCTTCAAGCCTCAGGAAGTCCCCATAAAGGAGTTCCAGGATTACTACACATTCGTCAGAGCCATCCACATAGATCTCTACAAAGTTTTCGACAACAAAGCGCTTAAGACATATGCTTTTGGGGGGAATTACAGGGAAAACACTCTCGACAGTGTAGCGCAGACCATCATTGGAAGAGGAAAAGTCAAGATCGATGAGAGCCCAGGAATGCTGGGGATCTCTAAACTTGTTGAGTACAACTACAGAGATGCTGAGATTACGCTTTCTCTGGTTGCTTGGAAAAATTTCCTTACGTGGAAGCTGCTCATTCTGCTGTCACGGTTGACCAAAACAGGGATAGAAGAGCTGAGCAGAACTCAGATAAGCAACTGGATAAGGAACATGCTCTATTGGGAGCACAGGAGGAGAAATTTCCTCATTCCTAAGCAAGAGGACATCCTGAAGTACAAGAAAGAAATAAAGAGCAGAGCAGTGATAAAGGGTAAGAAATATGCAGGAGCCATAGTGCTCGATCCTCCAGTCGGAGTATTCTTCAATATTTTGGTTTTGGATTTCGCCAGCCTGTATCCATCGATAATGAAAGTCTGGAACCTCAGCTACGAGACTGTAAACCCCTCATATGACTGCAGGAATTTGAAGGAGATTCCCGATGTGAAGCACGTTGTCTGCATGGATAGAAAAGGAATGACTTCTCTCATGATAGGAACTATGAGGGATCTGAGGGTCAAGGTGTACAAGAAGAAGAGCAAGGACAAAGGTCTGAGCGGCGAACAGAAGGAGTGGTACAATACTGTGCAGTCTGCTCTGAAAGTCCTCCTCAACGCGAGTTATGGAGTTTTCGGCAGCGATGCTTTCGCTCTCTACGCTCCTCCTGTTGCGGAAAGCGTTACAGCCATAGGGAGATTTACGATCATGAACACCATAAAGAAGGCAGTGAATTTGGGCTTGAAAGTGCTTTATGGAGACACCGATAGCATGTTCATCTGGAATCCAGAGAAAGAAGCTCTTGAGAAGCTTGTCAGTGAAGTCGAAAGGGAGTTCAGCTTGGACCTCGAGATCGACAAGGAATTCAGGTATGTCGCATTCTCGGGGCTCAAGAAGAACTATCTCGCAGTGACCAATGGAGATGAGGTTGTTATAAAGGGGCTGCTGGGGAAGAAGAGAAACCAGCCTGAATTCCTGAAGAATTCCTTCTCGGAAGTCATCGGGTTGCTGAAAGAGATCAAGAGTCCAAAAGACTTCACTGAAATCCACGACAAGGTGAAGGACAAAGTCAAGGAAATCTACAGGAGACTGAAAGGCATGGGGTATACTCTCGACGAGCTAGCATTCAATGTTATGCTCAACAAAGATATAGAAGGGTACGTGAAGAATACCCCTCAACACGTTAAAGCAGCTCTCCTCCTCAAAAACTTCGACAGACAACTGGTGAAAGGAGATATCATTTCCTACGTAAAAGTGAAGGGGAAGGATGGCGTCAAGCCAGTTGCAATTGCAAAGCTATCGGAAGTTGACGTGGACAAATACCTTGAAATCACCAGAACGACCTTTGAGCAAATATTGAAAACCATAAACATAAGCTGGGAAGACATAGAGGGAGTAGCTAGACTGGAGAGCTTTTTCGGAAGATAGCTATATCGTTCTCAGTTCCAATGGGTAGCTCCCAATGATCTCGCTCCCGTTTTTGAAGGCAGCCACATCTATTTCCAGCCTTATCCCGAACTTCCCAGGGAGGTAGACACCAGGCTCAATAGTGAAGACGCTCCTCTCCTGGATGACATCATGCGATCGAGGCGCTATGTTGGGTAGTTCGTGAACTTCTACTCCTATCCCATGCCCGGTCCTGTGAGTGAAATACCTATCTAATCCTCTTTTTGCAAGCTCTCCTCTCACAATTGAATCTAGCTCTCCAGCTTTCATGTCAACATGCAGCTCAGAAAATCCTCTTTCAAGAGCCTCCCTGACCGACTCGTAGACTTTTTCAGCTTCTTCATTTGGCTTCCCCAGTGAATAAACCCTTGTTAGGTCAGCTTTATAGCCTTCGTATGAAACCACTAAATCGAGCAGAACCAGGTCCCCTCTCGTTAGCTGTCTATTGGAATACTCATGGTGAGGGATAGCCGTGTTCGGTCCACTCTGCACAGATAGAGATTCCACAGCATCTCCTCCTAGCTTATGGGCAAGAAGTGAGAGGGAGACCATTATTTCGGCTTCTGTTTTCTTTTCTGAGATCAGCTCTTCTGCCTTTCTGAACAGATCATCCAAAATAGTTGCAGCTCTCCTAATGTTCTCAAGCTCGTAGTCGTCCTTCTTCATTCTTTCCCGCAGAAAGGCATTCCTTCCGCTTGCAAGATTGAAATCGGAGAGTGCGTGGCTCAACTTGAAGAAGAGATCCAGCTTCATCTCGGGATCTAGAGCTATCTTTTCTCTCCCCTTAACTCCCAGTGCTCTGACTTCGGTCTGTAGTATGTGGAAGGGATCTTCTCCATCTTCGTAAATTACTCTTCCTCCACATGAAAGGTCAGAAATTCTTTCTTCCTCTAGCTTTGGAGCAACAATCAAGCAGTCGTCCCACGTGGCTATCAGCATCAGAGGCCTCTCGTAGCTCTTTATGTTTTTTCCAGTCAAATAGAAAAAGTTGGGACCCGAAACAGCGATTAGCGCAGCGAAACCGTGGGAGAGTATCCTCCTCACTCTTCCCTTCTCTATGGAAGGCATGCTCTTCACTCTCCTCTTTACTTCATCATCTCACAGGATCGTATTTAATCTTAAGAAATCTTGGCGCTTCTATGAACGCTTGACTTTCAAGTTCGATTAAAAATTCAAATTTAATAAGCAGTTAATCTGTAAAATATTAGTAGAAAACCAAACAGCCCCCTTCGCCATCAAAGGTGAATATATATTGAAAAATTCGAAAGACGGCAAGCTTCTTCAGAGAGAGCTAGTGAAAATTGTAGAGGCATCAGGTCAAAACGGCATTTCCATGAAAAGCTTGATAAAGCATTTCAAGGTAGAAGACAGCGAAATGACCGAACTGGTAGCCAAACTGGAAAAGCGAAAGATCCTCAAAGTCGTAAAGGTTAAGCAGGGAAGCAAAGAGGAGCTCGTTCTGTTTCCTTCCAAAATTAAAGTTCCTGAAATACCGATATCACTGAAAACGGTTTCGGAGATTCCATGCTTCTCATGCAAGTATTTGAAAGAATGTGAAGCGGATAAAAACCCATCCCCTTTAACCTGTGAAATCCTCAAGCTCTGGATCGAAAAGAAGGTGAAAGAGAAGGGCATCTGAGCGAATCAAGCATAGTGAGTTTGACTCCATATAAATTCTGAAGCTCTTGTATTCAGAGATCAGTTCACGATGCGATCTGCAGCTTCTTAGATTCAATGTAGCAATATATATCGCTGAGTAGCATATCAAAGTAATATGTAGAGTTGAATATCAGGGCAACGATATCTCTCAAAGGTCCGTCTATGCGGTCTTCAGACAAAACTTCTCCAATATCTTTCATGAGAGAGCCTAGGATGCTCCTGGCTGTTTCAACTCTTTTTAAGCTTTCATTCGTGAGTGATCCTATCGTTTCCCATATGACATTCAAATAATCCGAAAAGATCCCCTTCATAAGCTCCGCATGCTCTTTGCTCACCAGCTTCTCAGGACCGCTTTTTCTGATTATTTCCAGGAGAGCTCTATGAGTGCTAGAGAGCCCCATGCATATGCTGTAGGACGATGAAACAAAGGAGCAAACCCTCCTCTCCTCAATCAAATCCCCTCTGCTCCCCTCTATTATTCTCGCTATATGCTTCCTAGTGAGCTTTCTCCGTTCGAAGAGTTCTTGGATCTTTTCCAGCTTTTCAATAAGGTCAGGGTTTGGAGATTCGATGGCTTCGGAGATAAGAGAGAAGGACTTCTCGAGGAGGGAGATTACTTCTCTTATCATCGCACCGATGTCTTCGAAAGTCATCCTGTTTATCAGGGAAACCTCTATAGTGAAAGGATCAATCCTGTTAACTTCATAATCTCCATCCATCGATACAACTTTTCTAATGCTTTCTTCCATTTCGCCGGTAAAAGGGAAGGCTGCTTTCATTCTTATATTGGAGAAGCCCATCTGCATGGAGCACTTCAGAATCTCCAAGCTTTTTCCGAATTCATCTTTATCGATGTTGAGAGCTACGCTGAAACCGCTCTCGCTGTAAAAAGGGACTATCCTGAGCTCCATCTCCTTTTCAACGAGGTAAACAGAGTCCCCTGGCTTTATGCCTAATCGATTTACCCATGTTTTCGGAAGAGTTATTATTAAAGAGGAAGTGCCAAGTTTCTGAACTTTTCTTATCTCCACCCCTAATGCCCCTCATTTTTTACTTAGAGACGGCAGAGGTATAATTCTTAACTCTCCGTCTTTCTCCACCATGTAAACCGTATCGCCGGGAACCAGACCGTATTTCTCGATCCAGTCTGTTGGAAGCTCCACGTATATCCGCTTTCCAATGGATGCAAGTTTCCTTATCTTCATTTGCATCACTTCATATCAAATGAACTGAATCTATAATTACTGTTTTCCGTTTAAAATTATTAGTGATCATTTATTATGTTGAAAAAATATATCAAAAAAGACCTATTTGATTTTAATGAGTTTTCAATATATCAAAGCTTTTAAAATGGGCGTTGTGAAACTCTATGATATGGAAGGATTTTAAACCTTAAATAATGCTGACCTTTTAATTTCAATCAATATCAGTAAAAGCTCAAGTGCAGAAAGCAAAGGATGTGAACTTCAATGGGGGGATGATGTGGCCGTCCCAATATGGGGATTAGGCGTTTTCGCCGCCGATGAATTTCTCGCGACGAGCTGACCCTTTTTGAATAGGTGAATAGATTTAGAATGGGAGCCTCAAAAGCATGAGCGAAATTATTAATAGCTTTCAGTTGTATAAATGCAAAAAAGCTGAAAGGTGTAAAGCAATATGGCATTTTCACCTGCTATGATGGGATATGATAGGGCTCTGACAGTCTTTTCGCCGGACGGCAGATTATACCAGGTCCAATACGCATTTGAGGCAGTGAAGCAAGGGTGGAGCACAGTTGGAATTAGAGTTAGAGAAGGGGTTGTGTTGGCAGCAGAAAAGGCCATATCAAAGTCGCTAGTAGATATTGCCAGTATAGAGAAGGTGAGCGCGATTGACTCGCATATCGGAGTTTCATTCGCTGGCTTCGGAGGAGATGGAAGGGTACTCATAGAGTATGCGAGGCAGCTTGCAGTCAGCCACAGACTGACCTATGGAGAGCCCATACCAATAGAGTACTTGACCAAACAGATAAGCGATTTGAAGCAAGCATATACTCAGCACGGAGGAGTCAGGCCATTCGGCGTCTCTCTCCTGATAGGAGGAGTGGATTCCTCCGGACCACAGCTATTCAAAACTGACCCAGCCGGGCAGTATTTTGGGTATTTTGCGACTTCGATAGGCAGAGGCGAATCTGCGATTGAGGAGAAGCTAGAGAAGAACTATAAAAACGATATGCCACTGGAAGAAGCTATAGCTCTCTCTCTTAAAGTCCTCAAGGAATCGAGCGATCAAGAACTAAAGGCTGTCAACTTCGATGTTGGAATAATTGAAACAGAAAAGAGAGAATTCCGTAAGCTCAGTATAGAAGAAATAGACAAGTTTTTGAAGAGGGCTTAGAACAGGCATCCCTCATCCCATAATTGGGAGAGAGTCTTCGAGATAGACAAGCTTCCTAACTCTGCTCAGAGCTTATCTTTCATATGTGGCACATTTGCGGCAGATTCGGAAGCAAATTAAAATGCGAGTATATCAAAAATTGAATATTTGGAGATGAATTTTGGGATTTCCGGAAAGCATGAGTAAATTGCTTAGATACTTCGGTCTTTTAAGCTTCATTGCAGCATTCATCGGAATACTCATTTCCATACTCCTTAACCCTTGGTTCGAGATAACCAAAAACGCCCTCAGCGATCTGGGCAGGATTGGACGAAGCTACTCATATGTCTTCAACTCAACGCTGATAATATCTTCTCTTTTTGCTATAGCGTATTCGATTCATCTGTCGAAAATTGCTCCAGGAAAATTGGGCTGCATTGGAGTAGGAGTATATTTGGTTGGTTCCTTTTCTCTTATGCTAATTGGACTGTTTCCAGAAGGAACATACCCTCATCGCTACGTCTCCTTTGAGTTTTTCGTTCTCATGTCATTCTCAATACTGCTTTTTGGCATCTCTTTCTTGAGAAATGGCAAGCGGAGAGAGGGTTTGTATCTTATAACATTGTTTTTAGTGAGTGCCGTAGGTTCATTTTTTATATCATGGCCTTCAGTAGCTACTCTCGAAATATTCAATATCCTGTGCTACTTTGCAGCCTTCATTATAATTATACTAAGCGAAAAAAATGAAAGAGCTTAATTTATTCAACCTTGATTTCCTTCCTAGCTTCCCAAAGACCGTGGAGATTGCAATATTCTAGCACATACAGAACCCCGCTCTTCTTTAGCTTTGCTGTCAGTGTGAGCTTCGGCTCAGCATATTCTGGCTCCAGCTGAACTGTAGCGATATGTACCGGGTTGAATCCTCTCCCTTCTTCTTCAAAATAGACTTTTATCATTCGTATAGAATGTGCTACTTGATTTGGATGAGGACCGACATATATCTTTATTTCGAAAGGCTCGTTTGCCTTCACTTTCTCGGGAGCCTCTATCTTCGGTGTGTGTGTTTCCACTTTAGATATTGCTTCCCCACTCGCTTGCTCAGGTGAATATATCAGATCTCCAAACTTTTTCAAGAATTCTCACCTATTTACTTTTATTTAAAAGAACATTTTTATATATTTATTGCTTATATTCAAACGATAAAGAAGGCCTTTCTTTTACAATAAACTGCGCCGTTGCATTTCTTTTCCTTAGGTTCGATACGGAGGACTGCAATTCGGCTCATGGGAAAAAACACAATGTATTTTTGTTTAAAAAATAACAGAAAAAAATAAAAAATGCTAAACGATATAAATTCTTCGGTGGAGAAAGAATGCAGATAAAGAACTCACTTTTGATAAATGCTCCGAGGGCTAAAGTGGCGGAATTCTTCAACGATCCGATTAGAGTTGTTGAATGCGTTCCCGGCATTCAGAGCCATGAGATAAAAGGGACAAACTTCAAGGCAAAAGTTAAATTCAAGGTGGGCGCTATTTCTGGCACATTCAATACAGAAGGATACATAAAGGAAGTGAAGCCCCAAGAAATCTACGAGGTCTATTTGAAGGGAGGTAGCATTGGAAATTCATTTGAGGCGAAAGCTACAGTGACCTTGAGCGATGCAGATCAGGGAAAGACTAAACTGGAGTACTCTGCGGATGCTAAGCTGGGAGGAATGCTCGCTGCGCTTGGAAAGGTCGTGGAAAACGTAGCGGCTGATATAGTAAAGCAGCTGTTCGAATGCGCAGAAAAGAAAATTGGGTCTTAACCGTACTCCGCTACTGGGACTTCTCCAAATCCCTCGAGGTAGATTTTTCTCCCAGGTTTCTTAACTGCTATCAGTCTGGCACCATATGGCCTCTTTTTTTGTCTGGCTATCGAATAGCTTGCTGTCAACAGACGCAAAAGCCTATTGCGATTGTAAGCCACCGGAATCATATCTATTCCAGCCACACATACAGTCGAGTATATTAAAAAGTCCTTAACACTCAGCTTATCTTCCTCAACAAGCGCCTTCAGTTCGTTATCCTCACCCAAAGGAAGCATAACTTCATTGAAGCCTATGCCTCCTTTCGCTATGGAGAATTCATTCAGATATATATTGATCTTTCTAATCTCTTCCATGCATCCCAAATCTTCAAACCTGCATCCCCCTTTCTCCTGAATGAATCTGGCAACGCTTTCATCCATCCAAGGGCTCAGCGAGTAGTCAACTCCGGCAACTTCGTTTCCCAATATGCCCTCCTTCAAAAAGGTCCTGAGCTTCATGTGTACTGTGCCCAGCACCTCTTCGAGAGCCTGCATCATGTCTCCCTTAACCCTTATAGCATCTTCCGGGTAGAGGATTGCCAGTGCGAACCTATCTGCGTAATGCCTGCTCTGATGCAGGGCAAGCGGGAAGTAAGCTGTCTCGAAAGACTGGCCGCTCATTTCTATCGCGAATCTGGTTGAAGCGGTCTGGTCAGTGTCAGAAATAAGCTCCAGTGCTGAGACCACCTTCCACATGAGTCCCGGGTCATCAGCAACTAGGGCCGAATATGCCCCTGCAGTGGTGACTTCCTTCAACAGCTCAACGTCAAGGTTAGAAAGCGGTCTCTGGTATATCATGAACTTAACATCGCTGTACCTTTTTACTTTATTCAGAAGCTCTCTGACGGTTTCGTTCTTGGCCGGATTCACCGTGATCCTTTTTGTCCACACCTCGAGGTCCGTGGAAGATTCTAGCAAACTAGAGGCTTTTTCAAGCAGAGCAATCTTCTCTTGAAGCCAATCGTCCAAATCTCTTTGCTCATTTAATTCAGTGTAGAGAGTCAATGCTCTTATCTTCATTTTTCCTCTCTCTTCACTCGGGAAGGACTTTCTATAAATACTTTTGCGGTAAAAGAACTTTTTTCACCCGAAAGATCCGTCATTTTAAGGCAGAAAAGGTGTTCAGAAAAAGTTAAAATTCCTTTGAGTCTCTACTTAAGACATGGGCCTTCTTAGAAGGTGCTATAGATGAGAAGAAAGACAGTAGATGCGCTTGATATTCTCGACTATTATCTCGGCGATGATTTAGAGGAATTAGTTGAGGAATCAGGGGAATTGCCTATTGATATCGAAGACGAATATGAGCAATTGCTCAAATACATATATCGCTCAATCGTAAAAGCTTGGTTCAAGGGTCAGGAACCCACAAAAAGTCAACTTAAGGAAAAGCTGGAAAAGTACAGATCACCCCGCTATTACTACAGATTGAAGCTTCTTCTGTCTTATCTTATAAGCAGATATGTGGAAATCAGAAAGGCTGAGCTGATACACAGAGGAGAAAAAGACGATAGAAGGAGCGTCTTTTAATGCTGCACAAATGGCGGAGGCTCATTTTACACATCTAGCTTTTCGCTGGACACTCCACCGCTTCAGCTTGAGACAAAATTCTATCCCAAGGAGGAGAAGAAAAAACTCTGCAATATGAACATGTATTCCCTTCGATAGCAATCCCCCCGCAGTACCTGCATCTGGTTATGCTTGAAAATTCAAAAAGCCATCTCAGAGACTTATCGATAGAATAAATCACTTCACCGCTTCTCCATTTAACGGCGCTGAATATTAAGTTGCTCGCATAATTATCCGCTGTGCTTTCAACGAATTCTCTTTCTTTCTTCAGCTGAAGCTCATAAAGATCGGGATACAGGAGGTAAGAGATCAAGGATGCTTCTCTGCAGGTTATGCCGTAGAATATGTTAATAAAGCTGAAGCCATCCGGTCTAGTGAGCAACAGTCCTCCCTCCCCTCCTCCATCCATCTTCGAAGATAAGAGCGATGACATTTCCATTTTACTGGTAGCTTCAGCACACATGGCTATTATCAACGATTTGAAGCCCAGCTTCGACGACGCCGAAGCTGCTACAGATCTGTACTTTCTCCACCAACCAGCAAGGTTCTTTTCCTTAAGCCTGAGCTCTCCTGAGGTCAAATTCTCGAGCTCTGGTATGTAGAAGAACCTTGCGAACTCTTTCACTCTAGGCCTTAGAAGCTCTGCGACTCCGCAGTCATCTAGCATCACATATGTATCACCTGAGTATTTTTTCTCTATAGATAAGAGGATGCTGAGTCCGAGCAAACCAGCTGCTACAAATCGCGAGGGAAGAAGATAGGCTACTTTTCCTCTATACTCAAGCTGATTGCTTCTCGAGAGATTCCTCTTAAGTCGTTTGTAAAAGTCGCTCATGTAGCATTCTAAACAAAGCGAAAGATTCGTGAATGGCTTTTTCAGAACAGCTTTTTTCGTTCCACACTTGCTACACATCAGCATAAGGCCTCATCTTAGCGAGCCAATGTCCGCTTAACCCAATATTACTTCCGGATTAAAAAATTTCGAATGTTTGAAATAAAGGATCTTGCCTCAGAGATGAAAAAATAAAAAGGAAGGTCACAGAAAAGATAATGACAAATAGGAAAAAATATTACTTTGGCGTGCGATAAAAAATTGAAAATGGTATATTATTTTTAAAAATCACTGGCAGGGATTAGATCAGAGAGAGTTTTCGGTAGCATCGAGTTTCAGAATGGTGTCGCTTATGAAGTCGTCAGATGCAAGTAAGAGTCCAGTAGCGCAGAAATCTGAGGAAGAAGTGATAGTTATCAAACGCGATGGGAGAATGGAGGAAATGGATGCGGCTAAAATTAAGAGATCTGTTGAAAAGGCTGTTCAAGGCGTCGAGGGCATAGTGCAAGAAGAGGTAGCATCGCTGATTGAACAGGTTATCAGGGAGCTGAAATTGAGCGGCAGAGAAGTTAAGACTTCTCACATTGCCGACCTCATCGAAAAGAACATGATAGCCCTCATTGTGGAGAATCAGGCCTGGGAAGAAGCGGCAAAGCGCTTTGTCCTCGGAAGAATATACAACCATGTTTATGGGAAGGGAGGTTGGAAAGAGTTCTCAGATGAGGATCTCAGGCTATCATACAACGCTCTTAAAGTCCTGGAAGCTAGGTACCTGCTGAAGCATCACGAAACTTTGAGATATATCGAGACACCTTCGATGATGTTTAAGCGTGTGGCAAGCTATATCGCGTCGATAGAAAGTTCAGAGGAAAAGAGAAGGTATTACAGGGAAAGGTTCTATCGCATGATGTCCGAGCTACGCTTTCTCCCCAACTCACCTACACTGATGAATGCTGGAACAAGGAACGGTGTGCTGAGCGCATGCTATGTAATTCCTGTCAGAGATTCTCTAACAACAGATGATGGAGACGGAATAATGGACTCCCTCAGAGCTCAAGCCCTTATTCAGCAACAGGGAGGCGGTACAGGTTTCGACTTCTCAGAGCTGAGACCCGAAGGCGACATTGTAAAGTCAACGCAGGGAATAGCGAGCGGGCCTCTGAGCTTTATGAGACTGTTCGATACTACTACTGAGGTGATTAAGCAGGGAGGAAAGAGAAGAGGCGCGAATATGGGGGTCCTGCATGTATTTCACCCAGACATCAAGAAGTTCATCAAATCCAAGACTGGTGAGCTGAAAGACGTTTTCCTCCAGAACTTCAATATAAGTGTCGGAGTTTATGACAAGTTCATGGAAGCTGTGGAAAAGGGCGGAACATTCCCCCTCATCAATCCCAGAAAGACGTGGCTCAGGAACGGCTCTGAGCTCAACAGCAAGTTCTATGCTACAAGGCTGATGAGATTCAGCATCGAGGAAGAGTGGGTTCAGGAGGAGCTCTATAGAGAGCTCGAGAGGAATGACTGGTCAATCCCCATCCATGGGTCTTCCATTATAACCTGGGAAGAAGCACTGGCAATAGCAGAGAATGAAGGAGCAATAGTGAGGTGGGAAAATGCGAGGGATCTCTTTGAGGAAATAGTGAGAGGGGCATGGGACAGCGGAGATCCCGGCCTGCTCTTCATCGATACCATAAACAGGAGGCACCCTGTCTGGTACCTCGGAAAAATAAACGCAACGAATCCATGCGGCGAGGAACCTCTGCTGGACTGGGAGAACTGCAATCTGGGAAGCATAAACTTGACCAAATACGTTATCGAGAAAGACGGAAAAACATTTGTGGACTGGGAAAAACTGGCAGAGGACGTGAGGAATGCCGTAAGATTTCTGGACAATGTAATTGATGCGAACAAGCATCCGCTTCCGCAGATTACGGAGGCTAATAGGCTCACGAGAAAAATAGGTCTCGGTGTAATGGGGTGGGCGCACTTCTTGGCGATGCTCGGCATTTCCTATGATTCCGCTGAAGCAGTATACCTCGCATACAAAACAGCTGAATGGATCGCCTACAATGCATACCTGGAAAGCATATATCTTGCTCAAGAAAAGGGAACGTTTCCGGCTTTCGATCCGGAGAGGTACAGGCCCATCTGGAGAAGCAGGGTGAGTCTGGAAGAACTGCTGGACAAAGCTGGATTGGAGCTGCCTGAAAGCTTGAAAATAGAAGCCCCCCAGCCGGATTGGAAAGAGCTCGATAATCTGTATAAGAAATATGGCTTGAGAAACGCTACAGTCATGAGCATAGCGCCTACAGGAACGATCAGCATCATCGGCGGGACGAGCAGCAGCATTGAACCCCTCTTCGCCCTCGCATTTATGAGGATCGTATCCGTTGGCACTTTCATCGAAATAGACAAAGTCTTCCTCAAAGAGCTCGACAGGACATCTATGAGCTCCAAAGAGCTTATTGAGAAAATAGCTGAAACCGGGTCAATTCAAGCCATAGATGGGATAGACCAGAGACTGAAAGAAATATTCAAGACAGCCCATGACATTGACCCCCTCTGGCACCTCCTGCACCAGGCAGCATGGCAGGCTTGGGTAGATGCTGGAACAAGCAAAACGATAAATTTGAGGGAAAGCGAGCCTCCAGAGACAGTCAGGTATATATTTACATTGGCGTGGAAGCTTGGAATAAAGGGCATAACGGTTTACAGAGATAAGAGTAAGAAAGTTCAAGTCCTCAACAAAGGGATATCAGCGAAGAACCCTGTTCAAAAGGACGAGACAATTAAGAAGAAGGTCGAAGAAATCAGAGAGACGAAGCAGACAGCCAAAAAGCTGAGAATAGGTAATAAAGAGATGCTCGCGGCGGAGGAAGACTACGCGGGCGGCTGTCCAACCTGCGAGGTCTGAAGCTATTCCTCATTTTTCAACAGCCTCGAATTTTATCATAATCTTCTGAGAATCTCAGCAGAATAGGGAACTTGCAAACTTATCTTCCTTATTGAAGGAAGCTCACCAATAGGCATTCAAAGGAATATGAAAGCAAAATATTAATCAAAACTTCCTTTTGATAAGAACCCTGCTTGTTTCAAAAAGCTTATTATAATAAAGTTTTTTAAATGATTTTTTGGTGAGATTTTGGCCAAGATATCAGCTAGATCCTCTCAGATTCAGCCCTCCCCTCACAGAATACTAGTTTCGAAAGTAAACGAACTAGCTAGGAGCGGAAAGAAGGTCTACAACTACACTCAGGGTCAGCCGGGCCTTCCACCCGACAAGAGGCTCATCGAGATGACCTTCCAGCATGCATTGAAGGACAGCTTCAATCACTATAAATATTCAACGACGCAGGGTCTGCTTGAATTGAGAGAGGCCATATCCAGCGATCTGAAGAAATATGGTAGCTTCGAAGTCGACCCAAGAGATATAATCATAACTGAGGGAGGAGTCGAAGGGCTCAATTTGGCCTTCTTTGCTCTTTCCGACCCTGGAGATGAAGCGGTTTTTCTGAACCCTTCCTACAGCGTCTACTGGGATCTGGCAATGATGTATGGATTGAAAGTTAAATCCTGCACGCAGAGCGTAGAAAGCGAGTTCCAGCCTGACGAGGAGTGCTTGAAGGAAGCGATAACGAGGTCAACTTCATTTGTTCTCGTCACCAGTCCTGATAATCCAACTTCAAGGATACTCAAAGAGAGCACGATGAAGCTTATAGCGGATTTAGCCGTAGACAACGATGTCTGGCTCCTCTATGACGAAGCATACAAGCACCTCGTATATGAGGGGGAGCACATATGGATACAGAGGTACAGCAGAACCTTGGAAAAGCTCGTCGGGATAAACTCCTTCTCAAAGGATATAGCTATCCCGGGTCTGAGGCTGGGATACACATATGCGCCTAAGAAAGTGATCGAAGAAATGGCAAAGCTGAAGGGGATAATGTCGATAGCTTCTTCGACTTCCGCTCAATGGATGGCATACTTTGCCCTGTCTTCCGGCATCAAGGAACAGTATCTCAGAGAAGTTATTCCCATATACAAGAGCAGGCGCGATGTTGCCTATAATGCCATCAAGAAGTATCTTCCCAGAGCTAAAGTATGGAGGCCAAATGCGGGTATGTACCTTTTCCCAGATCTGAGCGATTACATGAAGCAGCTTAATTTGAAGGACGATATTGAGTTCGCTTACAAACTGGTCGAGGAAAAGCAGGTGGCCATGCTCCCAGGCTCGATATTCGGAAGTGCAGGAAGGGGGCATATGAGGATAACGTTCGTCACAATGCCGGAAGATCAGCTCGAAAAGGGAATAGAAATACTGGGAGAGTATTTCGGAGAGGTCAAATAATCTTTCCTCCTCTGCGATGAAAAGCCTCTCCAGAAAGTGACCATTTTTCATTAATAATATAATAAAATTAGAATAATGTTACAATTGAAAGCCTCGCCTTTTTAGGTGGGGACGAAAAGCTTCTACAAGTTGAAGCTTCGAACATATTCTCAGTGATGATAATTAATGCATGCGGGAGGCAAACCTCAAGCAAAACATAATAACCAATGCTACTCCTCCTGTACGAAGTTTTGAGACCTCCTGAGGTCGATGATTGATGAAAGCAATCCATAACCCCAAGTCCCCGAAAGGGGATAGGGGTAATGGGCCGAAAACCCGGCCCGGAGGTGAATGGAAAGAGATGTATCTCCAAACCGATGAATCGTTCGAAGAGAACCTTCGCCCTTCAGGGCGGGGAGGAGGTCAGATAGAGAAGCTGGTAGAAATAGACTATGTTGCCTTCGGCCCCGATACCCTCTTCGGAGACCATGTAGCACTGCACAAAGTATTCGCTGAATACTTGTCTATAAAGGCAGCTTCTGAGGAGGGGCTACCGTATTATGAGAAAGTTCCCTACGTCGACGGACTCGAGAACCCATCTGAATATCCCAACATAATAAGATGGGGTTCAGCTTACATAGGCACTTGTAATCCTATGTAAGCCTTGAGGTTCATCAGGCTCAGCTCCCCTCTCGAGTTCATCAGGAGCATGTCATCGCCCTCTCCCCCTTTCGTGGCAACCCCTCCCAGAGCCCTCATCTGCACCTTCCACCGAGGGATCATGGGTTTAATCACCGCATGGTAGAAGGTGCTCGGACTCTGGGGAAATCCACACATCTTGAGGTATATGTTTATTGCTCCACATAGTTGCCTATCAAGAACTAAACCACATTTTACACACCTAACCACCTGCCCCTTTCGGAGCTTCACCAATCTCCCTCCACACACGGGGCAGGAAGAACTACTGTTTTTGGGGTCTACGAGCTTAACCATTGACTTGTAACTCATGTACTGCACTATTTGCTTCCAGTTCTGCTTAGCAACATCTCTGTTATGCTTTCTCGACTCATTGAACATTCCAGCTTTGCTCAAGTCCTCGAAGCCTTGGACTGCGCTTGGAAATCTATTGGACAGTTCTGTTGTCAACTTGTGCACGAAATCCTCAGCTCTGTTCCTCTCCCTCTTGCCATGCCTCTTCGCTTTCTCCTTAAGCGAATGCTTCTTGCTCGCTACACTCTGAGCATTCTTCCTTTTCATCTCATGCACTCTGTGGATGTGGTACAGTTTGCTTAGATCGATTTTCACCCACCCATGCTTTGGCGAGAATCCATCGAGGCTTAACAGATTTGAGTCCCATCCGATTCTCTCTGTATGCTTCTCTCTCGTTGGCTTTCTGAAGGTTATTATCAACTCATGCTCCGTTAATATCAGCTCTCCTAATTCCAGTCCTTCAGCCCTTCTCTTGAACCATGCCCTGCTTAAGTCGAACTCTAGGTACCGCCTTCTAGGAGCTATCGTTACCCTAATTTTTCCATCCCTGTAGACGTACAACGTTTCCTTTACTCTGACGAACAGCCCCTTAACTGTAGGCTTCTTTCCC
Source organism: Fervidicoccus sp. SLHALR4 (assembly GCF_058692745.1). Taxonomy (NCBI): domain Archaea; kingdom Thermoproteati; phylum Thermoproteota; class Thermoprotei; order Fervidicoccales; family Fervidicoccaceae; genus Fervidicoccus; species Fervidicoccus sp. SLHALR4. The sequence goes on from NZ_CP182483.1 coordinate 772,598, forward strand.
CTCCTTCTCCCCTTAACGTAATTCTTCCTCCAAGACTTTAAAATGGAGTAAGCAACTTTTATCGCGGAATCAACATAATGGGAAGCATAGTCCCAGCTCTCTAGCAATTCATTTCTAAGCTGTCTCTTGAACTCCTTTGTCTTCGGAATTGTGGGAATGAGCCTCCTGACATAGTAATATCTTCTAACCTTTCTCCTCCCGCGCTCAACCATGTAGTAATTCTTCTTCCTCTTCTCAACCCATTTGATACTGTCCCAGATTATGTCTATTACCCTCTGAAGTAATCTACGGTAGCTGAGAAGGAAATCTTCAACATCATAATTGTGCTTAATCTTATAGCTAACAATCCTGTAAGAGCTGTCTTGCACCTTCAACTACCTTCCTGTACTTGCGGCTCCTCTTTCCATAGAGCTTTCCTGCTAAGCTGGAGATAATCGCTATTAAGTCCTCCACTAACTCCTCCTTTGGCTCCTTCTCCTCTTCATTTATCACAACGATTTCAGCACCGCAGCCCTGGAAGAATTGCTGAAGTGTTTTGAAACCGAACCTTGTTAGCTTATCGGGATAAGCGACAATGACTTTCGAGACCTCTCTTTTCATGACCATTTCAAGGAGCTTTTGGAAGCCCTTTCTATCTTCTTTCAAGCTGCTACCGACATCTTTTAAGATTTCAACTTTCCCAAAGCCGTTCTCTTCAGCATACTGCTTTATAGCTTCAATCTGCCTTTCCAGCTCATCATTTTGTGCATGAGATGATACCCTAGCATATCCAACAACCTTCCTCTCCTCATGCATCCCTAGAATCCTCTTAATCTCGGACTCAGGAACTCTGCGCTTGCCGCCAACAGTCCTAACGCATCGTATCTTTCCAGCTTTATCCCACTTCTGCAGAGTCCTTATGTGGACACCGAGCATCTTCGAAGCTTCCTTCATCGTATACAGCTTTTCCATTTAAGACCATCAAGAACTATAATCGCTTATTAAACATTTAACTGTTTCGAGAGGCTACTCGGATGGAGAGATATCAAAGGTCATAGGAGGCAACGTCATGCGGGTGCTGAGAGCAGTTTGGAAGTAGCAGTAGGGACTCCGTTTGGATGGGTTTTTTCCCTGAAGGCTTTCAAAGATTAAATGGTGGAAGGAAAAAACTTTTTAGCTCCCCAAACGCTTTCGCAGCTCTTCATCTATTATCTTTGAAACTAGGCTCCCCTGGGCCCTTCCTCTGAGCTCTTTCATGGCAGCTCCCATTAGGACAGACTTCGCCCTTTCCCCCCTCTCTCTTATCACTGATTCATACTGCGCAATTATTTTTTCAATTACTGCTCTTACTTCCTGCTCGCTCATAGTGAGCAGACCAGCATTTTTGGCCAGCTCCATCGGTTCGGCATGTGGATCTTTTGAAAGGAGCTTCATGAGTTCTGGGAGCCCCTCTTTGGTTATCCTGCCTTCTGCTAGAAGCAGAAGAGAAGCATATATTTTCTCTTCTTCTATATTCTCTACGGGGAAGCCCTCTCTCTTCAGCGATACCATATGTGTTAGAAGAAGAGAAGCAATGGTTGTCGCATCCACCCTTCCTCCCAACCTGTTGTAGAGTCTTTCAAACTGCTCCTGCTGCTCGCTCCCCAACAGTTGCTCGGCCAGAGCTCTGCTTAATCCAAGCTTCTCCTCGTAGTACTTTCTCTTCTCCTCCGGAGTCGCTGGTCTGTAGAGTTTCGCCACTTCAAGGATGTTCTCTTTGACGGGGATCGGCGGTATGTCAGTCTCAGGATACATCCTCGCGGCGCCAGGCTGAGGCCTCATGAACCTGCTGGTTCCATCTGGAAGGACAGCTCTAGTTTCCTTCGGCACTCCGTCAAAAGCAGCCTTTACTCTCTCTATCGCCGCTTTAAGAGACTTGAGCGCTTTTTCCTCCTCATCAATAATGAGGAGGAAGCTGTCTCTCTCAGCGTTCCCCCCCAAAAGTTCATACAACTTTTCCACTTCTTCAGAGGTTATCCCATAACCAGGCAGCTCATCGCCGTGGAAGAGCCCCTTTACATCTCCATAGAACCTCGCATAGTCAGCAAGCTCCGTACCGAACCTCCTATTCGGTTGCAGCTCGAATCCCAGCAACCCTCTGAATCCTTTGAGGAGCACCGCTAGTGCCTTCGCCTTCGGTTTGGCAAGGTTCTTCTCAACGACCCTGCTCTTAGAGCTCTTCAGCACAGATGTGACGTCTATTGGATGGAAAGCAATATCTTCCTTTCTTATCCCTCTCCTGATGAGCTCATCTCTCAGCTCCAGAAGCCTCTTCTGCCTCATGGCTTCAAAGGCAACGGCTTTGGAAAGAAGTTCAAGCTCCTGAACCCCCTTGATTTCTACTTTCTCTCCCCCACGTATTGACACGTTGAGGTCCTGCCTTATCGTTCCAATGCCCCTCCTCACCCTTCCCGTCAGCCTGAGGAGAGTTCCAATCCATGAAGCTACCTCTGCAGCCTCCTCCGGTGTCTCTATGTCAGGGGAGGTTGAGATCTCGATGAGAGGAATGCCGAGCCTGTCAAGGATATAGGAGGAAATGCTTTCCCTGTCTTCACCTTTACGCGCAGCATCTTCCTCGACGCATATCGTCTGTATTCCGTATTTCTTGCCCTTCACTTCTATCTCTCCACCAATAGCTACAAGCGCGGTCCTCTGAAACCCAGTCGTATTTGAGCCATCTATCACTATCTTCCTCATCACATGTATTTCGTCTACTATTTTCGAGTTCAGAGCCATGCTGATTCCCATAGCTATGGATAAGGCCTCCATGTTCAGCTGGTGCGGAGGCTCTTCATCTGCCTCAACTAGACACGAAGCTCCTCTGGGGGCATGATATTCGTATGTTTTCCCCTTCATCCATTCGAAATATGCGGCGACATCAACTTCCCCCAACTCGCTTCTGGTCGGTCTCAACCTCCTATAGAACACATCCTCTACATCTCCCTCCGTCAATGAAGCAGGGCAGTTGCAGAAGAGCTTCCTCTCCGTCTTGAGCTGCTGGTGGATTTCAAGCCCTACCTTGAGCCCCAATTGTTTCCAATCGGCTTCCAGCTCCAAGCTTCACACCTCACCGTGGTACCATTTTGGATAGTAATTGAACTGCTCTCTGAGCTCATACTCCCCTGCTAAGTTCTTGAGCATCACCTCTTTAGCATCCTCCGGCTCATAATTGCCTAGAGCCCAGGAAAGCTTCACATAGGCGGTTTCAGGAAGCATGTTTCCAAGTCCTACTGCTCCCGCCTTCAGCAGCAGCCTGCCGGTGCTGTAAACGTTCAGGTTAACTGAGCCAAACAGGCACTGCGTCGAAATTGCGACAAGAACTCCACTATCCACAGCCCGCTTAATGCTGCCTATAGCATCTTCACTCACATGTCCAAGACCTGTGCCCTCTATGATGATTCCTTTGATGCCTCTCTCGACGAGAATGTCTATGATCTCTGGTGGCATTCCCGGGAAGAACTTCAGTAAAAACACCTTATCTGAGAACTTCAGCTTTGGCTCTTCATTGAGGCGATCGAACCTTTCCTCACCGCAGATATTGACGTCCTTCCTCAGAACTGTGACCTTTCCAGAATACGGGTCAATTTTGGCGATGGGAGCGGAAGATATGCTCTGGAAAGCATCCCTCCTGCTGCTGTGCATTTTCCTCACCCTTGTCCCTCTGTGTGCAAGCGCGTAGGTATCTCCGCTCTCCCCGTGCATCACGACTGCCACCTCGCAGATCCTTTTTTGCACATAAAATGAGGCGGAAATGAGGTTGAAGGCGGAATCGCTGCTGGGTCTGTCGCTGCTTCTCTGTGCGCCAATGAGAACTACAGGAGACTGCAACCTTCCAAGGGAGAAGCTGAGGGCTGCTGCTGTGTATCCAAGCGTATCTGTGCCGTGCGTTACGATTACCCCCCTTTCGGGATCTTCCCTGAAGAGGTCATATATCCTCCTCGACAGCGCTTCCCAATGCTTTGGAGTCATGTTCTCGCTGAATATGTTCGAGAAGACCTCGCTGGAAAACTCAGCAATTCTACTAAGCTCTGGCACAGCTTCAAGCAATTCCTCGATTTTCAGGATCGGCGTAACTCCTCCTGTTACGTAGTCAATCTTGCTTGCAATGGTTCCCCCTGTAGCTAGTATGTGGATCCTCTCCTTCTTTCCTCCAGCGACCTCAGCTTTTTCTGGCTTAAATTCCTCTGAAGGCCCCCTCTCAGGCTGTTCCGCTTCTTCCACTTCCGCTATATTGTCTATCCTAACTCCAACATTGTATCCGTTCGTCAGTTTCAAAGTGATGTATCTAGGGTCGAATATTTCATATCTTTGAAGAACAAGTCCTACAAGCTTAAGACCGTTTTTTGTTGTAATCTTTACCCATCTTCCGGGCTTCAGTCCAGGGATCTCTGCTCCTTTGCCCAATTGCAAGCCCCTCGCAATTACAAAACATTAACTTCTGTAAGGTGGTTATTTAAGTGTTCGAAAATCACATAAGTTTAAGTTATAGCTTCTAACTTGTTCTCATTGATGATAATTAATATATGCATGGTCAAAATCTAAAGACAACACGCAATAATTCATACTACGCCTTCTGCATGAAGTTTGAGACCTCTAGAGGTCTATGATTGATGAGCTCCATAACCCCGAGTCCCTAGAGGGGATAGGGGTAATGGGCCGAAGGCCCGGCCCCGGAGGTGAATGGAAAGAGGTGACCCTCCAAACCGGTGAACCGCTCGAAGGAACCTTTGCCCTTCAGGGCGGAGAGGAAGCCAGAATTCAGAACCTTGGTCATCCAGGATGGGAGCTTTCAGCTATATAGAAACAGAATATACTGATTCATAGCCTTTCTTAGTAGAGATTTTAACGAAATATTGAGTCATCTTCTCTAGCTCGCACTCCAGATTTATTGATCCGACCTCGCCCGGATTGAGTTTTAGTTCAAGAAAATCGGAGCAGTAGACGTTTCCGTAGAGATTCACTACATATATGCTGTTGACAACGGCTACCTCTTCCCCCACGTTCTTTATGAAAGCCCTCACGCTGTACTTGTTCGGTTTTGTAGGAATTTCCTTTATAGAAACGCCCTCAATTCTAACTATTTCGGCCAATCCCACCAACCTTTATTTTATATTTCGAAAAGCTACCACATTTCAAATCAGCCTCTGAGCAATTAAGCTTTTCCTTTGTTATACATACGAACGTTCTTCTCATTGACATTGCTTTTCTAATGATAATATATTTATATTAGCCATAATCATTTGATTATATTGTGGTTGTTATGATAGAGTTCGACCGATATTTGAAGGAGCTCAGAGCTAGGAAACCTCTAGTTCACAATATAACAAATTATGTTGTCATGAATACAACAGCAAATGCCCTTCTCGCCATCGGAGCTTCTCCAATAATGGCGCATTCGCCGGAAGAGCTGAGCGATTTGATCTCGATCGCCGATGCCGTAGTGATAAATATTGGAACTCTGGACGACCGATGGATATACTCAATGGTGACGGCTGCGAGGATCGCCAGAAAGATGAACAAGCCGGTGATCTTGGATCCGGTAGGAGCAGGAGCAACGAGGCTCAGGACAGAAGCATCCCTCATGCTGCTTGAAACAGGTGCGGTCAAGGTTCTCAAGGGGAATTATGGAGAAGTTCTAGCTCTCGCGGGGGAGTTCGGAAAAACTAAAGGCGTCGACTCTGCCGTGTACGATGCTGAAAGAGGCGGAGAGCTTGCCAGAGAAGTCGCGAGGAAGTACAGCGTTGTAGTAGGCATAACAGGACCGAAAGACTTCGTCAGCGACGGAAGAGAAGTCTATACAATAGAAGGCAACGTGGAAGCTGTCCGGAACGTGATTGACAGGGTAACTGGGCTGGGTTGCATGGTGTCCGCAATAGTCGGGGCCTTCACTGCAGTTTCCGATCCTTTGATGGGAGCGGTGGTTGGAATGTCCTCTTTCAAAGCAGCTTCCGCCTTGGCCGCCAGAGAGGCTCAGACCCCGGGATCCTTCCACGTGAAGCTCTACGATTGGCTTTACAAACTCAGCGGAAAGGATATAAGCGAGAACGTGAGAATCCGGGTATCCAGCTAGCGGAGTTCAACGAGTGATTTCAGCTTTTTTGAGTCGCGTGGTGCTTTATTGCTCAGAAGATGTTTAACGTCAATCGCTTGATATGAGCGTTGTTGTTCTCACCACGTCCTCGAGCTTTCTCGCTGCTGTCACAAACTTTTCAATGGTCTCAATCTGATCAGCGCTCACTACAACGATGAGGTCATACTCCCCAAAGAGAGAATACACCCTGCCTTCTTTTATTCCTTCAACGCTTTTGATCAATGCAGATATCTGCTGAGAAAAAGATTCTTCTTTCCCTATCTTCGTGTTTACCAATATGAATGCCGTTAGAGGGGCCATCTCCAACTTGCTCCAGCCTTACTGTTTTTAGCAAAGCTTTATAATTTTTTTGTGCTATCTATGACATTTGAATCCAATGCAGAGCATAAGCTCAATGTTAAGGGTGCCGCCGTAGCTCAGCCCGGTAGAGCACCGGCCTCGTACGGTGCAAAGAAGACAATGGGTCGCCAGAGAAAGCCGGGGGCCGCGGGTTCGATCCCCGCCGGCGGCTCTTTTCTGTTTAAAGTCCATCTCAAAACCTTAAGGAACAGATAACCAGATTTCCCGCATAAAGATGCTTCAGCTCTTCTGCGACTCGGTGCCACCATCGGTCTTGGTCTCTTCCTCTAGCTTCTTCAGCTCATTCTCAATTTCTTTCTCTATCTCTTCTATGGGCTTAGGAGGCGGTGTGGTTGCTAGCGTGTATCCTATCCATGCCAGTATTCCAAAAATTCCTGCGACAGCTATGAAGCCCGTCAGCTTCAGCAGGAACAAGTCATATGACGAGAAGAAGACCAAGAAACCGTAGAGAATGATTATAACAGCAGATACTACAACCAACAGACCTCCAACCACGCGGTCTTTTCCCATCGAGCACACCTTATGCTAGATTTTTAAAATTAACTATTTTAGTCTTCCTCTTTCTTTTTAATAGATATTGTGGAACCTTAAAACAACGCAGGCCTTCTGCTTTTCAGAGTAAGGGAAAGATCAGAAGCAGAAGTTAAATTTAAACTGCCGTGCTCAAACACAGAATTTCCAGGCATCTGATGAAAACTGTCGAATTTCATACCAGGAGAGAAACATGCACGGAATGCATTCGTAACATCCTATTGGATTCCGAAGAGCTGAATATATAAAAGTATTAGCGAAACAGGCACAGCTATTTTATTATTATTTCGTCCTGTTTGGAGATCACTATCAATCCCATGCTTTCCAGGATCTTAACTGGGTAGTAGTAGTGCGTGTGATACGTTACTCTGTCTCCGTAAAAAGTCTCCCAGTAAAAGTGGCTTCCATCTCTGCTGAAGAACTTCTTGAAGCCAATTTTCCTGAGCACCATTTCCACGAGTTCCTTTTTCTTTATTCTGAAGACCCCCCTTCTCCTCAGCTCCTCCACCGCTTCTCTGTATACCTGCACTATGGAATTGGGTATGGTAATAGTTCTTCCATTTGGAAGCTTAACCATGTAATTCAGTTCATCCCTGGCTATGCTGATCTCTCCCAGGCTTTCACCCTTTTCCTCCACATCGATATCCTGCTCTCTGACCTCCCTTGACAGCAGCTTCAAATTCCTCAGCTCTTCCTCGTCCACGGATAAAGCAGTCCCAGCTATTCTCTCGAACTCTTCCACCTTTTCCAGGGGTATAAGCCATCCAAGGTCTCTTAAGTAAACGAACCCCCTCTCTCTGAGCTCATAGTATATGTTTTCCGGAAATCTCTTGTTCAAGCTTATCAATATTCTGCCCTTCAATCGCTTTCCCCTTATGTTAATGCAATAGTCAAGTATATATTACGAGGAAGCCCCTGATTAATTAGCTTAAATCGGCAGGAATAAGGTGGAGAAATATGGATGAGGAGTGCGAATATCCTCCATGTCTTCACGTAGTGACGGACGACAGAAGGAAGAGGTTTGCTGTATTCTTCGAGGACAGCGAAGGCATCATAATTTGGGTAGAGAAGAAGAAGATTGATGAAGCTTGGAAGAAGATATCAGAGCTCATCAAGAAAGGATATCAGGAGGAATCGGATCTCGATAAAATAGATGAAATGGCTAGAGTGAAGCTGAGCGCTGAGCCTGAAGAAGAAGAGGAAGAATAAGGGGGATCCTCTTGGTTCTTCTTGTCGATGTAAGCGAGTCCAATGATGTTCCTCCCGGAATCAAGATCGAGCCTAAGTTCGACCCTTCTCTCGGGTCGGCAGTATTTCTCCTTGTGATTACCAGGGATAAAGGGAAGAAGGTATTCAGCCTTCCGGCTACAGTGGAAGCTGATTGGGAAAGGGCAGAGATGCTTTACTTCTTCACGAAGAAAGGAAACGAAATCTTCATGGACGCTGTTGCTCACTTGGTTGAAGCATCCATCAAGAAGCTTTTCCCATATGCCAAGCTAGCAGGCTTCAGCATAAGAGATGGAGAAGTCAGAGTCGACTTCTACTTGGATGGCAGGAACATTTCGAGGGAAGAAGCAGAGAGCATCGTTGCCCTCGCTAAGCAACTAGCTGAAAGAGTCCGCATGAGGATAGTCGAAGAGAACGTAGAGGAGGAGCTGAGGAAGAAGGGAGAAGACCTCCTCATTTCTCTCCTCAAGAGAATGTCCTCTCCTAAGCTCATCCTCATCGATGATGTGGCGACCTTGTGCGACTCAGACCTCCACCCCGAAGCCGTGGGAAGCATTGGGAAAATGGCGCTTGCTAACGTCAGCGTATCTCACTGGATGGGAAGAGAGGATTCTTTCATTCTCAACAGCGTGCATGTCTCCGCATTTCCCAGCAGTTACGATGAGAAGATATTTGAGGAGAGAAAGGAAGAGGCGGAGAAGAGAGATCACGTCAAGCTTGGAAAGGAGATGGACATTTTCCTGACATCCCCTCTGACAGGAGCAGGGCTCATACTTTGGGCTCCGAATGGTGCGGCTATGAGGAGAGCTCTCGAAGAATACATCGTCAAGCTCCACCAGAGGAGGGGCTACCAGCTTGTCGCAACCCCGCACATAGCATCAACAGATCTCTTCCAGATAAGCGGCCACCTATCTCACTACAGGCAGAACATGTTTCTCTTCACTCTGGACGACAAGGAGCATGCTATAAAGCCCATGAACTGCCCCTTCCACATCCTCATACTGAAACGCAAGAAATGGAGCTATAAGGAGCTCCCAGTCAGGTACTTCGAAATGGGAAATGTATACCGCTATGAGAGAGCAGGCACTCTACACGGATTGACGAGAGTGAGGGGCTTCGTCATCGATGATGCCCACATATTTGCGAGAGAGGATCAAATAGAGCAGGAAATATCGCAGGTTCTCTCTCTGATCCGCGAGATATACGAAGCGATGGGACTCAAAGATTACAGATTCACTTTGAGCCTGAGGGATCCAAGCGATAGGAAGAGCTACATGGGAAGCGATGAAATATGGGAGCATGCAGAGAGCTCCCTCGAGAACGCTCTGAAGAAGCTCGGGCTGAGCTATACAAAATCCATAGGGGATGCTGCCTTCTACGGCCCAAAAATCGATGTCATATTCAGGGATTCTCTGGGTAGGGAGTGGCAAGCAGCTACTATCCAGCTGGATTTCAATCTTCCAGTGAGATTTGACCTGACCTACACTGACAGAGATAATAGTGAAAAGAGAATGGTGATAATACACAGGGCAGTTCTGGGAAGCATGGAAAGATTCATAGGCCTCCTTCTGGAGCAGTATGCAGGGAGAGTTCCCTTCTGGCTTTCGCCTATTCAGGTTGCAGTCCTGCCGGTTGAGGAAAGCGATGAGAGGCAGTCAAACAGAGCAAGGGAAATATATGAAAAGCTCGTCTCCACCGGCATACGTGCAGTTCTGCTTTCGGATGGCAGGCTAAATCCGAGGTTGAGGGAAGCAAGGACGATGAGAGTTCCGCTAATAGCGTTCGTTGGAGAAAAGGAGATCAAAAGCGGCGGCATTTCCGCCAAATTTATAACATACGGTGAGGACGAAAAGCGCAGGTTCTACCCGAAGGAGGAATCCATTTCATTCGAAAACGATGAAGAGTTGCTGAAGTGGGTAAAGGAAACGATCTCAAAGCAGACCAACGGGATCCTGTGATGGCGATTCCCCAAACTTTCAAATATGTGGATTCACATGCCCACGCTCACGAATATGATGAGAGCTATTTGAAAAAGCTCAGAGGAGACTACTTGATATTATCAGTTTCCGACGACTTGGAGAGCTCGAAGAAGAATTTAGCATTAGCGCAGGAGCACGGCTCTCTGGTTCCCTGCATAGGAATTCATCCTTGGAAGATCGAGATGGCAAACAGAGAATCTCTCATGGAGATCGAAAAGCTTCTGAGCGAAATGGATAGGCCGTGCTTGGGAGAGGTGGGTCTGGACAGGAAATTTGTTCCGCAAACATATGACATGCAGGTGGAGGTCTTCGAGAAGTTTCTGAAAATGGCGAGGGAGAGCGGAGCTGCACTGAACCTCCACTCTGCAGGTGCGTGGAAGGAGGTCTATGATTATGTCGCGAAGAGCGATGTGAGCAGAGCGATTTTCCACTGGTATACAGGTCCGCTAGATGTCATGAATGCTATTCAGGATGCTGGATTCTACATCTCGTTCAATGTTGCTGCCAGATTTCAGAAGAAGCATTCCGAGCTACTCAAACATGCGGATCTGAAGAGGGTGTTGACTGAGAGCGATGGCCCTTATAATTACAGGGGAGAGCAGCTGAGCACTGAGAAGATCCCCCTTCTGATTGATTTCATGTCAGAGACTCTCGGAATTGAGAGAGAAAATCTCAGAAAAATGATCTCGGAGAACTTCCTGAGCTTTCTGAGGTAGGGGAGACTCATGAGGATCATAGCCACAAGCGATGCCCATTTGCCCGTATACGAAGCGGAGCTGATTAAGGCTGTTGAAAGGAGCTGCGCTGACAAGACATTCGATCTGCTCGTACTAGCGGGAGATATGATTGAGAAGGGAAAGATAAGCTTTTACAGCAGGGTCAGGGAGATAATGAGCAGATGCAGCTCAGCGGCCGTTGTAGCGACTTTTGGGAACGAAGAGTACGATGAACTGAGGGAAAAGATAGTGGAAGAGAACCCGTGGGCCACTTGGCTAAACGACTCAGCAGTTAGCCTAAGGCTGGAAGGCGGAGATGTTTCGATTTTTGGAACTACTGGGATTCTCGATGTTCCCACCAGATGGCAGAGAAAGAACATCCCGGACATTCAGAAAAAGTATGATGATAGGTTAAAGAAATTCGAGGAATTCCTCAAAGAAAACTTCAAGGGAAAGAAAATAGCGGTGTTTCACTATCCCCCGACCTTCAAAACACTGCAGGGGGAGCCCACTTACGCATGGGCGGAAATGGGATCCCACAGAGCAGAGGAGCTCATAAAAATGCTGGGCGGAGTCGATATCGTGATACACGGGCACGCTCACAACAGCAAGGTTCTTCGAGCAAGTATCGGGAGTGCAGAGGTGTACAATGCTGCGCTTCCAGCGAGGAAAGATCTGCTTATCATTGAGACCGAAAAGGTCTCTCGTACAATCCTCGATTTTCTCCCCTCTGGCAACTCATCCTCTTCCACGAGCAGGCGGGAGTCCCTTATCTAGATGCTCTATATCGAATTTTATCCTTTCGACGCCGGCTACACAGTGAAAAATTTTCAAAAAAATGCGGAATAGAAATTAATAGTTGTTAGCTATATGCTTAGGTACATGTGAAACGCCAGAAGTGGTCGAGGATGAGTGGCAAAATTGAAATTAATGATGAGCTCATAGATAGGCTCTCGTGGCTGTCAAGGATAAAGCTCAGCGAAGAAGAGAAGGAGAGGCTTTCCCGCGAGATCGGGCTGATACTTAGCTACATAGACGACATTCTATCCCTCAACGTTGGAAATGAGACAGTAACTCACATTGCCGAAGGAAGACTGAGGGATGATGATCCTCAGATAGGCATTGAGACTGGAAGGGAGCTTTTGAGTCAGGCGATTATTCAGGACGGGTATGTGAAGGCTCCAAAAGTCTTCAAGGGATGATTGATGGCTAGGGGGATGGTAGTAAGCTTCATAGAAGAGGTCAGGGACGGCTCTTCTGACCCCTACAAGTACATCGAAAGGTCGCTGGAAAAAATCGCTCACGAAGATCCGAAGCTCAACATATTCATCACGATAAACGGAGATGTTCCGGAAAAGCTTAATCCTGGAAAGCTCTACGGCGTGCCCGTGGCGGTAAAGGATAACATCGTCACGAAGGGCATTAGAACCACCTGCGGCAGCAGGGTTCTGGAGAACTTCATCCCCCAGTATTCGGCCACCGTCATTAAGCTCATAGAGAGAGAAGGGGGCTTTGTCGTGGGAAAGACCAACATGGACGAATTCGCTATGGGGGCCCTCGGGACGACCAGCGCTTTTGGCCCGACACTGAACCCGATAGATACCTCTCTCTCCCCCGGCGGGAGCAGCTCAGGAAGCGCAGCTGCCGTGGCAGCTGGAGTAGTAGATGTTGCGCTCGGAAGCGATACCGGAGGTAGCATAAGGCTCCCTGCTGCGTGGACCGGGATATATGGATTGAAGCCCACATATGGTTCGGTCAGCAGGTTCGGGCTGATATCGTATGCTGACAGCATGGATCAAATAGGCCCCATGGCTTCCAACGCCAGCGACCTCGCATATCTCTTCTCTGTTATTTCTGTGTATGATCCTCTCGATCCAACGAGCTCTCGAAATCCTTGGGGAGACAAGATAGAGAGGATCGCATTCGAAGAGCCTGACTTCGATGTCTTGAAGGGCATAAAGATCAAAATTCCCAGAGAGCTGACGGAGCACCCTCAGTCGGACGATTCCTTAGTCAAAGAGTTCTGGAGAACGGTCTCAAAGCTCAGCGATGAGGGTGCTCTCATAGAAGAGGTTTCAGAACCTCTGCTCCTCAAGGTTCCTCAGATATACTACATCATAGCTTTCAGCGAGGCCAGCAGCAATCTGGCGCGTTACGACGGAGTTAGGTATGGGACTAGGGTGGTGGAGCCAGAAGACATAGATTGGGACGCATACTATATGGAAAACAGATCGCTTTTTGGCTGGGAAGTCAAGAGAAGAATAATGCTTGGTGCGTTCATCCTCAGCAAGGGCTATTACGAGATGTACTACTCCCTGGCGCTGAAAGCGAGAGCCGCTGTGAAGCAGAAGGTCGAAAGCCAGCTGAAAGAAAAATCCCTCATTGCAACCCCCGGATCCCTTGTCCCTCCGCTCCCCATAAATTACGATGCCACGGATCTCTCTAAGCTGAATGCCATCGATGCCCCCCTCATGGTAGCGAACTTGGCAGGGCTTCCAGCCGTAACCATTCCAACTGGAACCATATCGGGGAAGCCGGCTTCGCTGCAGCTAATCGGGCCGAGGTGGTCCGATGATAAGCTCCTCATGATGGCAAAAGTTCTGGAGGAGATGCTCAGGTGACTCAGAGAGCTCCAAAGGCAGTGATTGGGCTGGAGATACATGTCCAGATAACGTCGCTGAAGACGAAGCTGTTCTGCGGCTGCAGTTCAGATTACAGAAATCGTCCGCCAAATACCAATGTCTGCCCCGTGTGCCTTGGAATGCCTGGCTCTCTTCCATTAGTGAACAGGAAGGCCGTGGAGAAGGCCCTCCAGGTAGCTGCTGCGCTCAACATGAAAACTTCGAGGGAGATATCGTGGGCCAGGAAGCACTACTTCTATCCCGATCTTCCGAAGAACTACCAGATAACGCAGTTCGAGGGAAAGGGAGTTGCCAGCATAGCTAGAGAAGGTTATCTGGAATACTATGCGGATGGGGAATTGAAGAGGGCGAGAATAAGGAGGATCAACCTGGAGGAGGATCCCGGAAAGATCGTTTACCACACGGGATCAATGCTGACAAGCAGATATAGCCTGATCGATTACAATAGGAGCGGCGTAGCATTGCTGGAAATTGTAACGGAGCCGGACTTCAGTTCTCCGAGGGAAGTCGTGGGCTTCCTGCAGGAGCTCCGGACAATCCTGGAATATCTGGATGTGGCAGACTTCAACCTTGAAGGTTCCATGAGAGTCGATGTGAACATCAGCCTTGAGGGAGGAAAGAGGGTGGAGGTCAAGAACATAGGTAGCATTTCGGATATAGAAGCTGCTATAGTATATGAAATAGCCCGCCAGAGATCTCTCAGAGAGAGGGGCTTGGAAATAGAGATGGAAACGAGGCACTGGGATCAGGAGAAGAAGGCGACGATTGGGACGAGGACTAAGGAAAGCGAGGAAGACTACAGGTACTTTCCAGACCCAAATCTGCCTCCAGTGGTCATCGATGAGGGATACTTTAAGAGGATTTTGGCGGAGATGCCGGAGCTTCCATCTTCGAGGAGGAAGAGGCTGGCTGAGCAGTACGGGCTCAGCAATTACTTATCTTACGTCATGACCTCCAACAAGAAGCTCGCAGACTACTTCGAGGACGTCATGAGGCTGACCAAGATCGAGGGAGAGAGAGCAGCAGCTTTCATAGTCAATGATTTGATGGGGTGGATCGGACAGGAAAGGGTGAACAGGTTGCATGAAGTTGTTCCTCCCTCTGAAATGGCGCAGCTCTTGGAGCTTCTGAGGGAGGGCAAGATCTCAATCAAGGTTGCGAAGGAAGCCATTCCTGAACTGGTGTCCGGGAAAAAGGTCATGGAGCTCATGCGGGAGAGAGGGTGGATCGGGAAGGTATCTGGAAAGGAGCTCGAAGAAGTTGTGGAGAGGATACTGAAGGAGAACAGGAAGGCTGTGGAAGATGCTGCTAGAAACCCGAGAGCGATCCAGTTCCTAGTCGGAAAGGTCATGGAGGCTACGAACAAAAGAGCTGATCCAAAGGAAACATATGAGATACTTGTAAAAAAAGTTAGGGACTATGCAGGAAGCTCTAGCCTTCAAGAGGGCCTATAACTTCTTTCCCTGCCCTCTTGTTGATCTCTTCGACCTTTCTGTCGATCATCTCCTGTATGAGCTCGATCTCCACATCGCTCAGGTGAGAATACCTCCCCTGGAGCTTGAGATATTCCCTGACATGCTTCCTCTTCCTCACTGGGACTGTCACGCTGAAGTTCCCTCTATCGTACTCCATGTTGACCCACACAGCTGTCTCGGTTGCCAGCTTAGCTATGGTTATTCCATATTTGGGCTCGAACCTCCATCCAGTGGTGCATGGCATGATGACGTGAACGAGGGAGGGCCCATCGGTGCTAAGTCCCTTCTGGAACTTCACGTCCATGTCAACCGGGTAAGCAGGGTTAGCAGTAGCTACGTAGTCCACTCCGTGAGCCACGGCAACATCGAACATGTCCTTCTTCGTCCTCCACTCCCCCCTGATCCTCCTCGTCACTGGGGTTGTTGTGGTCCACGCCCCAAATGGAGTGGCGCCGCTCCTCTG
Organism: Fervidicoccus sp. SLHALR4; assembly: GCF_058692745.1. Taxonomy (NCBI): domain Archaea; kingdom Thermoproteati; phylum Thermoproteota; class Thermoprotei; order Fervidicoccales; family Fervidicoccaceae; genus Fervidicoccus; species Fervidicoccus sp. SLHALR4. Next base: position 788,100 of record NZ_CP182483.1, read on the forward strand.
GACTCCAGTGTTCATGTATGCTTCGTTATCATATATGACGAACATCACCTTGTGCCCTCTCTCGAGCAGCCCGCTGAGAGCCTGGAAGCCGATATCGAAGCTCCCTCCATCGCCGGCAAGCGCTATGACGTTGATCTCCCGGTCAACCGGGATCACCCCCTTTGATTTCAAAGCCTTTATTGCAGATTCTACTCCTGATGCTACTGCACCAGCATTTTCGAACGCAACGTGGATCCATGGAACCCTCCAAGCCGTGTAGGGAAATGACGTCGTCGATACCTCAACGCACCCGGTTGCATTCACGATTATCGTGTCTTTTCCGGCAACTTTGAGGAGGTGCCTTACTATAGTCGATGCGGTGCAGCCGGCGCACAGAGAGTGGCCTCCTGCGAACAGCTCTTCCCTAGGTATGTCCCAGAGCGTCTTTATCCTCATTCCTTCAGAGCTCAACTCCCTTCACCCCATAGAATATTGATTCTTCTGTTATGGAATTGGAGGAGGCCCTCTTCTCCAGAATTTCGTACAGTCTGACGAAGTCCTCGATGAGCATTCTCCTCTGCCCGAGCCCCGCAATTATGCTCTGAACCATTGGCATGTCCCTGTACCTGTATGCTGACATGACATCGAGAGCTATGGGTCCGCTTGGCGTCATTCCATAGCTCACCGCTCTGTCTATGATGCCGAGAACCCTCAGTCCCTTTATAAGCCCGTACAGCTGTTCCTTGGGGAATGGTCTGTATAGCCTCAGCTTCACCGCACCAGCCTTCATGCCCCTCTTCCTGAGCTGGTCGACAGCATATTTCAGGTTGGTGTAGTACGATGAAGTGGCCAGGATCGCTATCTCGGCATCCTCCATCATGTATCCCTCGACTACCCCGTATCCCCTGCCGTAGAGCTTCTTGAACTCATCGTCCGCCTCTATTATGTACTTGAGAGATTCCCTAAGGGCGACGGCTTGAGCATATTTGAACTCGTAGTAATATTCAGGAGAGGTTATAGTGCCAACAGTGATCGGCTTATCGGGATCCAGTACATTCCAAGTTCGCTTCTTCGGTATGTACTCCTCCGCCACCTCCTTTCCTATAACCTCAACAGGCTCTATTGTGTGGCTCATGACATAACCGTCGTACGCTACAATTACTGGGAGCAGTACATTCGGATTCTCCGCGATCTTGTAAGCCTGTATTATCGAGTCGTAAGCTTCCTGCGCGCTGCTCGTCATGATTATTATCCAGCCGGAATCCCTCTGGTTCATCAGATCGCTGTGGTCATTGAATATGCTTATTGGGGCTGAAAGCGACCTCATGGCAACGCTCATGACCACCGGCACCCTCAGTCCGCTTGCTATGTGGAGGACCTCGTGCATCAGAGCCAGCCCCTGGCTCGCTGTGGCAGTGAACGTTCTGGCACCCATTGCAGAAGCTCCTATTACAGCGCTCAGAGCGCTGTGCTCGCTCTCCACATGTATAATTTCCGCATCAAGCTTCCCCTCTCCTATCAGCTCCGCTATCCTCTCGACAACCGTGGTCTGCGGCGTGATAGGATAGGCAGCTACAACATCCACATCAGAATCTTTCACTGCTTCAGCAACTGCCTTGTTCGTAGATAGTGCTTTAACTTCCCTCTTTTTGCCTTCTAGTCTGCTCATCGCTCACACCTCCGGGACCATTTTAATTGCCTTTGCGGGGCACTCCTGTGCGCATATACCGCAGCCCTTGCAGTGCTGGTAGTCCACAGCGTAAGTGAGCTTGTAGCTCTTTCCTCCTTTAGTAGTATACGGCTGTTCAAGCTCCAGTATCGCTCCATCGGGGCAGAATATCCAGCACAGCCTGCAGCGGATGCATTTTTCCTGATCTATTTCCGGCCTCTCGTTCCTCCAACCGCTCATATCGTTTTCCATGCTGTTTCCGGGCTCAGGGATTATGCCCCCAAGGGGGAAATCTTTCCAGCTCTTAAGCTCCCTCACGGCTCCACACCTGCAGCTTCCAATTCTTTTATTCTGTTCATTCCGGTTGAGATGGCTTTCAGATTGAGCTCTGCTAGCTTCCCAGAAAAGCTCTTTTTCACAGCATTCTCCAAGCTGGAGGGCTTCACCAGCGGAACTGCTCCTATCAATGCTCCAAGCATGACAGTATTGTATATGGGCCTTCCGAATATTTCCATGGCGGCCTTAGAGCCATCGAAGGTGTAAACATTGCTGGCCGGTATGTTCGCCTTCAACGCCTTTAGGGCTTCCTCTCTCGACAATGTTGTGTTGGCTACAATGTACTTTATTTTGTTGAAGTTTACGTAGAGCTCAGCCTTAGCTACGAGGCTCGGGTCTATGACAACCAGGATGTCTGGAGATATAACAGGAGTCTTTGGAAGCTCACCCTTCTTAGAGGACAGCCTGTTGTATGCCCTCACTGGAGCCCCTCTCCTCTCAGCTCCGAATTCGGGAATTGCAATGGCTGTCTTCTCTTCCTCTATGGAAGCAATGGCCAAGAGCTCAGCTGCTGTCACTGCCCCCTGCCCTCCTCTTCCCAGCCACGTTATTTCAATCATCTCGCCATCTTCAAAGGGTAATTTGTCCAAAGATATACCTACCTCCTGTAAAGATTCGCTCACAATTTTCAATAAACGATTTTATTGAATAATAGAGTGAATGTATATATTGATAAGCTCAAAAAAGTAAACATTGTTAATTCCAAGCTCTGGCCAAATTAGGAAGAAATTCCAGCATCGTAATGAATGAAGTTTATAATCCTGCTCTATTTTATAATCTCTTTAGAAAAAAGCGAAAAGAAGGGGAAGAATAATGCTCTTCATATTCTCACCATACATGATGCTCGGTATGTTGCTAGCTTCGTTGCTGACAGCGCTGATAATCGGGGTGCTAGCGGTATCTGCCGACAAGATCGTAAGGGGGCCTCCCAAATCCCTCATCGGCCTCAAATCGTCCATGCTGGTCACGGTTTTAGCTACTCTCCTAGGGAGCATATCTGTAATATATCTCGTCGGCGTGTACTTTGGATTGGGAGCAGACTGGCTGTATTCTACTATAGCCCTGGTTGCCGTCTTCATGGTTCTGCAGTGGCTGTTCAGCCCAATACTGATAAAAGCAGTCTACCGCGCTAGACCTGCAAAGGATGACGAAGCGTGGCTCGTCAGCTCCGTGAGGGAGCTTGCAAGGAGAGCTGAGCTGAAGGAAGCGCCGACTGTGCTTATAGCTGAGGTTTCGGCTCCCAACGCCTTTGCTTTCGGATCCCCGCTCTCCGGAAATTACGTAGCAGTCACCAGAGGCCTGCTCAATCTTCTGCCAAAGAATGAGATCGAAGCGGTCCTCGGCCACGAGCTTGGGCACCTGAAGCACAGGGATGTGGCCGCACTGCTGGCAATAAGTCTCATTCCATCGGCAATATACTTCCTCGGGAGGATGCTGATGACGTGGGGATGGCTGGCTGGGGACAGCAGAGAGAGGGGGAACGGCGCTCTGTTCTACGTGACAGTGGGAGCGCTCCTGTTCGTCGCTGGATTCATATTCCAGTTCCTGGTCACCCACTTCAGCAGGCTCAGAGAGTACTTCGCTGATTCTTTCAGCGCCAAGCTCACTGGCAACCCAAGGTTGCTGCAGAGGGGGCTCACCAGGCTGCACCTGCTATATGAGAACAATCCGCACATTTCCGAGGATCTCAACAAATCAGCTGCAATGCTCTTCATAGTCAACTACTTGATCTCTGCAAGCGGAGGAATGGCATATGACCCCATGGAGTACTGGTTCCCCAACAGAAAGAAGGTCTACACTCTGCCGAAGGACATCGATATAGATGCGGAAGTAGAAAAGCTGATGAACAGGAAGGAGAGCGCTTTCCTCGAACTCTTCAGCTCTCACCCATCTACGCCAAAGAGGCTGAGGTTCCTCGAAAACATAAGGAGAGAGCTAGCCAGAATGTGAGCTCTGTTTCGGAGGCTTTCTGAGTATTTTCAGCCTCCCATCCAGATAATCCATGATGACTCTTATGGCTGCCTGCTCCACCAGAGGCTCTTTGGAGATCTTTTCCCTCCACCCCCTCTTAATAGCTATGTCTTCGAGAATTTCGTAGCTGCTTTTTTGCGGAGAAACACCGTATAGCCTTTCAACAGCAGCAGCGTCAGCTGATTTAAAGAGATCCAGTATCTGGACAGAAGGCTCTACCGGATCTCTCAGCTGCTCAGGCGGTTTGGTTCTTATCTTTTTTTCCAACGGATCCCTCGGATCGGGCAGAACTCCGGGAGAATCGTATATGTAAATGCCCTCTGCTATCTTGTAGATAGTGAAGGAATTCGTGTATCCAGGCTTTCCTGGATATCGGCTGGTTGGTGCTGAATCGGATCCCTTCAGCAAGTTTATGATTGAGGACTTGCCCGTTTTTGGGACACCGCAAACCAGACCAAGCTTTCTCTCCTCTTTCTGGCAGAGCTCAGCCAGCTTGATAACATTGCTCATTATCTCCCCTTTTCCCCATCCCTTTTTGGCAGAAGCAAGCGCTACCTTGTAGCCTTTCAATTCGTAGTAGCTCTTCCAAGCCTCAGCAAGCCAGCGGGGCAGCAGATCCGATTTATTTATCACAAGAAGGAAGGGCTTTCCGAGCTTTTTCACGGTTCTTTCCAACGTTAAAGATCTCGTTCCCTCTGGGTTTATTGAGTCGATAACTTCAATAACGAAGCAGCTCTCCTCAATCAACTTCTTCAGCGCTCTCGGGGGCAATATTCCTATTTTTGGGCTCCTCCTTTTCAATCTGCATCACTTCAACGTATAAAAATTTTACATCAAACGGAAAAAGTGCATCATGATTTTGAGAAATTATTGAGGAAAATTCCAATTGCAGGAACTGTTGATTTACTTTTTGGTGCATCTGTTGGCCATCGCAAAGCGCGAATCACCCGCTTCAAAGGCGGGTTTAGCAGGATTTGCCGAACCTGGTGCTTACAATTCAGGAGAGTTGGAGGGGGAAAGGGAAATGCTCAACTGGGAGAGAGATGATATAGCATTTTAAACTGACGGAGGATTATAAATTTTTCAGTGTATGTATTTTTTTTTATCAAGTATTCAATTTCTTCTTGTTCAGAAAGTAAAATTTTTATATGTTCATTCAAAGACTATATGCAGAGCTCAAAAAGGTTCAGGTAGCATGGCTTTGAAGGAGCAAAGAGATTTCATCAATCCTCTGGGGCTTGGATATGACGTCGTAGAAATAATAGAAGCAGTGAAAGAAGAGAGACCACCTGTTAAGATAAGGAACATTGCGAAAAAGCTTGGCGTGACCGAGGACTACGTCAGGAGAAGGATAAAGAAGCTTGAAAGCAAAGGTTTTGGGTTCAGAGCAAACTTCGATCTGAGAAAACTAGGTCTTTCCACGATTGCCGTCTTCTTTGATAGGCCAATAGAGTTTGATCCAGAAACCCGAATAAAAGGCATAGACAAAAACCTTGCTTACATACTGAGATGGCATGGAAATATAGCCTTTCCCAAACCTCTGGGGATCGCTCTCTTTTACGTTCCTAACAATGTTGAAGTTAAGGAAGAGTTGGTGCGCCAAATAGGGAAAAGCGGAGTTTTGAACGTCGCAGATGCAATAGAGATGGATATCTCCAGATATGATGATTTGAACTTGAAAGATGAGATAGCATTCAGCAGAGTTGAAAAGAGATGGAAAAACGTAACCAGCAAAATCATTAGAGAAGGAAAGGGATCCAGCAATTCTATGAATGCAGCTAACCTCGTTAGTCCTGTAGAAGTTAAGCATGTGGATCTGATCGATTTAATCATCCTGGCGAGATTGCAAAATGATGCTCTAACCCCAATCTCCGAGATAGCGAAGGTGTTGAATGTAAGCGTAAGCAAAATAAATAGACATCTAAGGACGCATATAATGGCTCAAGACATAATAGAAAAAAATTCGCTCAGGAAGAGGACTATTATAACTTCTGACCCGACTAATATAGTTCTTGTAGTAAAAGGAAAAACAAAGAAGCTTTCTCTTCTAGATAAAACAATTACAGAAGTGTCTAAGATCTTTGAATTTGTCTCATCTCTTCACAACCCGAGAACAGGAGATTTTATCGTCTTGTTCCTGATAAAAGCAGACGATATAGAGAAAATAGAGAAGTACATTCACAAAATATTCGGCGAAGTGCTGGATAGTGACTACTTCATCGGCATTTTAAACAAGAGCTCTATAAAATCTTATACGATACCGTTCATTTCCTTCAACAGAGAGGAAAGAGATTGGGATCTCGACCAGCAGCTGATGGATTTGATGAGGCAGAAGCTCCTAGACATTTTGAGGCGCTAGGCTTCAGCCTTTTCCCCCTCTGAAGTTTCTTCTAGCATGTTGCCTTCGAGAAAGTTCAGCCCCTTCTCCGATATTCTGTAAACTTTGTGAGACCCCTTGCTGTAGATCAGCTCAATATACCCGAGCTCCTTCAGAATTTGGAATGCCGCAAGGACGTAATATCTCGGCAAGCCCGTCATGTTGACGATATCCCCCGCATTAGCAGCATCTTTGTTTCTGAGAGCTTTCAATATCTTCATGATTAAGAGCTCGCCGTCCTCGCTCAATTCGTTCACCGTTTGAACTTTTATGTTGCTTGTACCATAAAAAAACGTGGGGCAAAAGTATTTTATTCCTTCAGCTTAAGTGAAATTAGATTTTTATTTCGAAGAGAGATAGAATCTCTTCAGAGGGATACTCAATGTCGCAGAGCATAAAGAACATCGTAGCGGCGGCAAGGAAAGAGGGTAGGAAGAAGCTTCTCGAACACGAATCTATGGCCCTCCTTGAGGCATATAATATACCAGTCGCTCCTTATTTTTTCATGAAAGACGAATCTGAAGCACTTCTTGCGGCCCAAAAAGTCGGTTTCCCGGCTGTTTTGAAAGTAGTTTCTCCCGACATAGTTCACAAATCGGACGTAGGCGGCGTCATTGTAGGCTTAAACGATCTGGAAGGCATTATGGAGGCAGTTCGAAAAATTAGAGAAAATGTTAAGAGGAACCAGCCAGAGGCCAAGATAACCGGGTTCCTCGCCCAGAAGATGCTCCCGAAGGGCGGCGTTGAGGTTATTGTAGGGGGAATAAGGGATCCAGTCTTCGATGCCACAGTTATGTTCGGCCTCGGAGGAATATTTGTGGAGATATTCAGAGACGTCTCCTTCAGAATAGCACCAGTTACCGAGAAAGAAGCTCTAGAAATGATCGATGAAATAAAATCCAGAAAGCTACTGGAAGGCTACAGAGGAGACACGCCAAAGGACAAGAGAGCGATCGCGGAAATAATCGTGAAGGCTGGGAACCTCCTCTTCGAAAATAAGGAGATCAAGGAGATGGACATCAACCCCGTTATAGCATATGAAAAGGGCGCTTACGCCGTGGACGCCAGGTTCATATTGGGATAATAACTTGAGATAAGGTGCTAATTCGTAATGGAAGCAGCGTCGGAAGAGCTTGAAAAGCTGAGTGAACAGATACACCAGCTCAAGGAGGAGATAGGCAACCTCAAGGAGCAGAGGATAAAGCTCATTGAGGAGCTTCAGGAGCTGAAGGGAGAGAGAGCAAAGCTGATCGAGAAGAGCAAGGAAGTTGCCTCCTCACTGAGGAAGTACCGAGAAGAAAAGGGCAAAATTCTTGAAGAGCTCAAGGCCCTGAAAGAGGAGAAGAACCAGCTTCTTAAAAGATACGAAGAAGTCCTGGAAATGCTGAGGAAGAACAACGAGGTCGTGGTTTCTGCTGAAAAGAACGGAAAGAAGATCTCCCTTGGTGCATTGAAGAGGAGAATCGAACAGCTGAACTGGAAGCAGCAGACAACCCCGCTTTCGATTGAGGAAGAGAAGAAGCTGATGCTCGAAATTGAGAGGCTTACTCAGCTGTATGAAAAAATGGTGAAGGCGAAGGAGCTGGATTCCGTGAACATGGAGCTAAAAGCTGAGCTGGCTAGCCTGAAGATCAAGTTGAAGGATGTCAGGGAAAAGATCAGGGAAAAAGTCCAGAGCTTGGAGCAGTTGAGGAAGAAAATTGCTGAGCTGAATGAAAAGATGAATGAAATCTCCCCGAAGATCAATGAGATAGGAAAGCAGATCACTGAGAAGAGCGCAACTATCAACAGCTTGAAGGAGGCCATAGACAAGAAATACGAAGAACTTAAGAAGGCGCAGGAAAGGAGCTCAGCGATCAGAGAGAGCATCTACAAGAAGAAGGAGAGCGAAATTTTGGAGAAGAAAAGGAAAGAGGCGGAGGAAAAGCTCAAGTCAGGAAGTAGGCTGACATTTGAGGACTTGATAGCGCTTTACAGTGATGGTAGCGGACAAGCGGGCGCTGACGGCTCTCAGTAGAGTTTCAAGGTCTTACGTTGAAGACGAAGCAGCTTCGTTTTTATATTTCTTCCGGAATCATGAGCAGACCGCGCCTCAGTTTTTCACTGGCAACATCATTAAAAAGGAGAAGAGCTTCAGTCTAGACAGCGGGAACTCCTTCTTCCCATAATATCGAGCAATGGCGATACGAAAAGATGAATTGATGAAGAGGCAAGCCAGGAATCCAAAGATTAATAGGTTCAAAAATCTATTTATGCTAGCTCTGAAAGAAGTTAATAAGCTCTTAAATTCAAAGTATTGAAGGAGTTGATATTGATGAAAATTTACCTGACGCAACATGCCATTGGGAGCTTTGCCCTCAAAGATGACGGCTCTATAGCTGACTATGAACATGAAACTAAGGACATCGATGAAAATGTCGAGCAGCTGCTGAAGTATGAAAGCGGGGAGCTGCCTGCGAGCATGCTGAAGCTTGCTGAGAGGCTGAACAGAGATGACGAGGTTGTAGTGGAAATAGAGGGAATAGCTAGGGCACTCAGTAGCAAATACCCCGGCCTGAAAATTTCCGTCTCTCCCGCCTCTGAGGTGTTCAGGAATTTCAGAAAAATAATTGAGCAGATATCAACAGATACTGGTTTCTTCAAAAGCAGAGATGAATACCTCGACTTCATCCATTCCGTTAGCATGGAGTATACCAGAAGGAAGCTGAGGAAGGCAGCCCAGAAGAGAGACCAGCTGGCAGCTCAGGCAATAAGAGCAATAGACGATCTCGATAAAACCTACAACCTATATGTCATAAGGCTCAGGGAATGGTATAGCGTCCACTTCCCAGAGCTTGACAGCCTAGTCCCCAATCACGAGCAATATGTGAAGCTTGTTATGGAGCTAGGGCTCAGGGAAAACTTCACGGAGGAGAGCCTCAAAAAACTGGGGATACCGCAGGATAAAGCGGAAAAGATCGCAAGCGCTGCCAGGGAAAGCATAGGAGCTGACCTGAGCGATTTCGATATAAGGCCCATACAGACGCTTGCCAGAATGGCCTGGGAGACGTATACACTGAGAGAGGAGCTCTCCGACTACATAGAGAGCGTTATGAAGGAGATAGCTCCAAACATTACAGCGTTGGTGGGAAGCCTTCTGGGTGCTAGGCTCATCAGCCTAGCTGGAAGCCTGGAGAACCTCGCCAAGCTCCCGGCAAGCACCATACAGGTTCTCGGCGCTGAGAAGGCCCTTTTCAGATCTCTGAAGACCGGAACGAAGCCGCCAAAGCACGGCATAATATTCCAGTATCCTGAGATCCACAAAGCTCCGAGATGGCAGAGGGGTAAGATGGCCAGAACTCTTGCTGCGAAGCTGGCCATAGCCGCTAAAGTCGATGCTTTCACAGGGAGATGGGTGGGTGACAAGCTGGTAGAAGAACTCAACAAAAGGATCGAGGAAATCAAGAAGCTTTATGCGAAGCCACCAGCGAGAGCTGCGCAGCAGAAGGAAGGATCCCCGAAGCCGCAGAGGAAGGAGGAAGGAGGTAAAAAAGGAGGCAAATTCAAAAAGAGAAGGTTTGGAGGTAGATGAACATGAGCGAGCCGGTAAGAGTAAGGGAGCTTGAAGTGAACAGCAGGATATTCTCAATAGAGTTCGATGATGGGACAACAAAGCTTGCTACAATCAACCTCGCTCCAGGGAAGAGGGTCTATGGAGAGAGGCTTTACAGAATAGCTGGCACGGAATACAGAGAGTGGATTCCCTACAGGAGCAAGCTGGCCGGGGCGATAATGAAGGGCATCTCCTCTGTCCCCATAAAAGAGGGAGACAGGGTTCTCTACCTTGGAGCGGCAGCTGGGACTACCCCAAGCCACGTGAGCGATATTGTGGGCAGCGAGGGGTTGGTATATTCCGTTGAATTCGCTCCGAGGGTTATGAGGGAGTTCCTAATAGTGGCAAAGGACAGGAGGAATTTGATTCCGATCTTAGCAGACGCGAGAATGCCGTCTTCATATTCACATATAGTCGAACTATGCGATGTCATTTACGCGGATGTTGCTCAGCCTGAGCAGGCTGCTCTGGTTGTTGAGAATGCCAAATGGTTCCTCAAAGATGGAGGCTACGTGTTCTTTGCTATAAAGGCGAGAAGCATCGATGTAACCAAGGAGCCGACCGAGGTTTTCAGAAAAGAGATTTCAACCCTTGAGAAGGGAGGGTTCGAAACCATCAGCGTCGTGCATTTGGATCCGTACGACAAAGACCACGCTATGGTGCTGGCCCGGTACAGCAGGCCATGAGCGGTAGTCCTTCGAGCTCGGAAGATTTTACTGAATCTGTGCTGAGGGGGATCGAGAGGAAGGTACTCAGCGAGCTGAGCAAAACTAACGAGGAGCTGAGCGAACATTTCACATTGGAGGAGCTTCCCGAAGAAGATGTTGAAGTACGCTTAAAATCTGGGGAAGTGATCGTCCTTAAAGGAAAAGATATTTCAAAGGTAAAAAGCAGGATTCCAGACCACCTCAAAGGAAAATTGAAGCTTCCTGTGGAGATAAGTATAATAGTCAGCGGCGAACAAGTTATATATAAAATAGAAGGAGATCTCTGGCAGATCAGAATGGTAAAGTACCTGCAAGCGGGAACTCTCTCGTGGAAGCCTTCGGATGACATAAGCAGGGAAGATGTTTCCGAGCTATTGAGAAGCTACCCCTCTCTGATCAGGTTGAAGCTCATAGCGAGGTGAGAAGCTTTGAAGCTCGGTGAAAAGGCGTTCTCAAAGCTGCTGGATGATATATATGAAGAAGTCCACAGCGAGATAAAGAGGACTGATTTTAAGTATGTTAATATAGAGAAGCCGGACAACGTGGAGAAAAGAAGCATTGATATCATAGCCTGGTCGAGAGACGATAAAAGGAAGAGGATACATATGAAAATCACGATAGACAGTCAGCTGATAACCACGGATGAGCTGAAGGATCTGAAAGGCATGAGCAGAGCTTCAGGCTCAAAGCCCCTCATAATAAGCGAGTTTGAGAAGAAGGTTGATCTGCACGACGAAGTCATATACATGAAAGATGACGTCCCAGTAATAAACCCTGCTATGCTGAGCAGACTGCTGAACGAGTCGAAAGACCTCTATATTATGGCGAAAAGAGGAGAATTCATAGTCAGAATATCCGGAAAGAAGATGAGGGAGAAGAGGGAGGAGCTCGGATATAGCTTGGGAGAGGTGGCCGAGAGGCTGGGAGTCTCAAGAAAAGCTGTATATGAATATGAGAGGAACTCTTTCGGCGTGAGAATAGACTACGCTGAAAGCTTGTTCGAGCTGTTCGGAGAAGAGATCGCTGACCCGTTCAATATATTTACACATGAGACAAGCTTGAAGAGGCCTTCCTCAAAAAAAGCAGAGAGCAGAATCGAAAAAAAGATCTATGAAGCGCTGAACAGAACAGGAGCAGATCTCTACACCATGAAGAGAACCTTCTTCGATTTAGCTGCCAAAATTGGAGAGAGGGGGGTGCTTATAGGATATGAAAGCTCCTCTTCACCGCTAACGCTGGAGGAGAAGAGAGAGGAGCTGGCTAAAATCAGCGAGCTCAAAGATCTCAAAAAAATAATAATCGTGAAGGAGAACCGCTATAGGGAGCTCTCAAGGGAAGAAGGAGAAGGAATAGAATATTTGAGCGAAGAGAAAATAGAGCAGCTTTCACGACTTCCTCAGCTCCAGGACGATTGACCTCCCATCGGGGCAATTTCATTCTTCAAACTCCGCCTCTTCAGCGGGGGTTTATCACACTCCTTCGATCTTATTTTTATCCAAGAGAAATATCATGAATATTATGGGGTCTTTGAAGGGCGATGAGATGTGAAAGCGAGAATTTTCATCACAGGGCCTCCGCGCTCCGGAAAGACGACACTCATTATGGAAGCTCTATCCCGCTTGAAAAAGTTCCCGCACGCATATGCTGGGTTCATTACGCCCGAAGTGAGGGCAGGGGGAGAAAGGGTTGGCTTCGATGTTCTTCTCCTGCCATCCAGCGAGTCCATTGTGCTGGCAAGGAAGGACAGGATCACTGGTTCTTCAATGAGGCATGGAAGCTACTGGCTCAACCCAGATGCCGGGAAGAAGATATCGCTCTTCCTCAGAGAGGCGATTGAAAATCCAGAAGTCAGTTTGCTGGTTATTGATGAAATTGGCCCGATGGAGCTTGCCTTCAGAGAATTCGAAGGAGCTGTTTTGGAAGCGATTTCTTCGTCCAAAAGCATAATAGCGACTTTTCACGTTTCTCTCCCGAGCAGAAATCCAAAGCTGTTCCGAGCTATGGAAGCAGGAGAAATAATCGATCTCAGAAATGTTGGGTACAATGAGGCTCTGTCTAAAGTGCTCAGAAGCCTGGAGAAGATGGTCGGCATTGGATGATAAAATCTTCAAAGAAGGTTCAGCCCTCTTTTACCTCCCCTTTTCTCCCTCTTTTTTGAGAAGTGATGGAAAGGTCGAGCCATCTTGGATGCCGGTTTTCTACAACCCTTATTCTGCCTCGAACAGAGACTTAACGGTGCTTGCTCTCAGAGCTTACCAAAAAATGGGAGGAAGGACTAGGACTTTCGTAGAGCCGCTTTCCGGTATATGTGTGAGGTCCATAAGAGCTCTGCTCGAGAGCAATGCAGACGACATGATGGCATATGCCTCCGATATAGATCCCCTAGCCGCAGAGTACTGCCGGAAAAATGCAGAGCTGAATGGGCTGAGGACGAGGCTCTTCTCGGAGAGAAGCGATGCGAGGATGTTCTTGCTAAGGATGGACAGTGAAGGCGTTCCCGTTGACTCTCTGGACATAGACCCATATGGAAGTCCAATTTACTATTTCGATTCGGCGATAAAGTCCATTGGAAAAGAGGCGCTGGTGAGCATTACAGCTACGGATCTGGGGGCCCTAACTGGAAGGTATAAGGATGTTGGAATGAGAAGATACTGCGCTAATCTCACCGCTTCCCAATTTTCCAAAGAAGTCGGAGCAAGGGTTTTGATAGGGTCTTTCGTCAGGACAGCCTCCTATCTTGAGAGGGACGCCGAGCCGCTTTTTTCCTTCTACAGAGAACACTACTTGAAAGTTATATTCCGCGTGAGAAGGAGCAGGTCTGGAGCGGTAAGGTCCTCAGAGCAGTTAGGCTTCATCTGCATCGACGAGGAAGGAGCATACATCTCTTCTGCTCCTGTAGGTATCCTTCCGCAAGGGAACTGCTCAGCAATGCTGGGTCCCCTCTGGATCGGTCAGCTCTGGGATAAAGATTTTGTAAAGAGGATTAAGGAAGAAGCCTCAATCTTGGATTTCATCCTCCCAGAAACTAAGAAGGGTATAAATGAAGTTGCCGAAGAAATGGAAGTAGGGGCAGTCGGATACTACAATCTATACGAAATGTCTTCACAGCTCAAGGTCAATGTGCCCCCCTTTTCCAGGCTGATCGAAGTGCTGAGAGAGATGGGCTATCTTGCGGGAAGAACTCACTTTGATAAGAAGGGGATAAAAACAAATGCTCCAGCTTCCGCGGTAAGAGAAGCGATCCTCCAGCTATCCAGCCGGCTCTCTGCAAAGCCATGATTTTTTTGTCCTCTGTGGATTTTAGCCGGAGAAAAATTTAATCTCCAATAATGCTAAAAAAGCAATGGCGGATGAGGTAGAGGGAAAGGCTGAAAAGTGAGGAAAAGGCATTTGGCCGACGCTTTGATTGAATTCCACGAAGCAACGATCTTTCAGGATTTCTGAGCTCCCATGTCCCTATGCTTGAAAGCTTCTCTCACTTCTTCACCTACTTCAACCAAGAACAGCTCTAGGAACGGTCTAACCACTCCTCGAATGAGATGACCGCCGACTACCGTTCTCTCGTTAGGAGCTACTGAGACATGAATGTGAGTGGCAACCTTCCCGTCACTTCTGACGAAGTAGTTCCCAACTATCGACACGCCCTCCAAAGTGGATTGATCGGTGCCTTTGTAGCTTGTCGTTATGTACTCTCTCGTCGATGGGTTGAGTATCCCCAGTTCTATGCTTTCGAAGCCGCCTATCCCAACAATGAGCCCCCCTTTCAGCCCTAGCTCACCAATTTTCTCCTCGAGTGCCTGAGGAAACAATGATCCCTCCGGGATTTTTATCACATTGAAAATTTTGCCTCTGCTCACAGCTCCATTCACCGTTTTTTACAACTGACTCAACTATATTTAAGCCTCTTCCCCGATCTCAATTATTGAATTGAGAAGTTATATGGGATTTCGCGTTTTTCGATGGTATAAGCATAATTCTTTTAGTGCTCTATTTGATGATATTGTTTCCAGAGTGAAGTAAGTTCAGGAGAGACATGCAGCGCAATTTCACGAAACGAGCAGAGGTAGGGATCGTTGAGAAGATCTCGGAAAGGAGCAAAAAACAGTTCTACTTCGGAGACATGCAGCCTTAAGATCCTTGTCTCTGGCAGTCCCAATGTAGGCAAAAGCACCTTCTTCAATGTCGTGACCGGGGAAGCAGTTTCGGTTGCGAACTGGCCTGGAACGACTGTGGAAAAGAAAGAAGCCAGCTTATCGTACAACGGTGAGAAGCTCTGCCTCATCGATCTGCCCGGAGCCTATAACCTGCTTTCTGTATCGCTTGAAGAGAAGATAACGCTTAGGGAGCTGATATTCGGCGATTACGATGCCGTCATAGTTCTCGTAGACTCCCTGAGCATGACAAAGTCTCTCTACTTCGCAATCCAAGTCCTTGAGCTCACATCAAAAGTTGTTATAGCACTGACGAAGTTTGATGAGGCGCACTCCAAGGGCGTACACATAAGAGAGGACGGGATATCGCAGGCGCTCGGAGTACCAGTAATCCCCATATCATCCGTTACAGGTCTGGGCATCGATAGGCTTTTGGAAACGGCGGTGATGGTAGCGAAGGGCCAGCTGCAGCCCTCTTCGTTTGAACTGGAATATCCAACACTGGAATCCTCCATCAAGAAGATAGAAAGTGAGTTGATGAAGCGGGGAAAAAAGCTGAAGTGGAATGAAAGATGGATAGCAGTAAAGCTCCTCGAACAGGAAGAGCTCGTTTCTGATTACATATACAGTGAATTCGGCGGGGAGCTGAGGGTGCTAGTTGAGAATGAAATAAAGGAGCACATAGAGAAGTACAACAGAACTCCCAGAGATGCTATTATAAGCTACCGCTACAATTTTGTTGAAAAGGTTATTCAGAGAAACGTCAAGGAGGCTGAGCTTGAAGCAGCGAAGCCAAATCCAATTGAGAGGGTCTTGGAAAACGCTGTCCTGGGGCCCATCTTTTCAACTCTGATATACCTGGGGATCTTCTCATTAGCCTTTACCCTCAACACAGGCTTTCCTTTGAACTACATATTCAGCTGGTTGGGAAAGGAAGCGTGGGCAGCTGCTCTCGAGAATTATAGTATAAGCGGGATCCTCTCTTCAATGTTCAGCTATTTAGCTTCTTTCCTGCGAGAAGCGCTCCAGGATCGAGCTCCTGATCTGCTGGTTTCTCTCATTGCAGACGGGATAGTTCCAGGAGTTGGATCGGTGATCAGCTTCCTCCCTCTTATAATGGTATCAATAGCCTTTCTCGCAATTCTTGAAGATTCGGGTCTGGGAGCCAGAATGGCCATAGCATATGACGCAATTCTGAACAAGTTCGGCCTGTCAGGAAAGAGCTCCTTCCCGCTTCTTCTCAGCTTAGGATGCAATGTTCCAGGCGTACTTTCCACGAGAATCTTAGAGGACAGCTCCGAAAGGAAGGCACTTATCTATTCCATTCCATTCGTTCCATGCCAAGCCAGGCTAGTGATAATGATGGCCTTCGCGGCCGTGCTTTTCCGTTCCCCTATTCTCAGCGGGCTTTCCATTGCATTTCTATATTCTCTTTCTATCCTCATAGCTCTGCTTACGTCCCGCTTTATCAGCTGGCTGTCCGGAAGCGTCGAAGAGAGGGGACTGCTTGTAGAGATCCCTCCCATGCATAAGCCCATATGGAAGGTTATATGGTGGCACGTTTGGGACAACTCGAAGCACTTCCTCACCAAAGCTGGAACAGTCATACTGGCCCTCTCTGTGATAATTTGGTTCGCCCTCACCTTTTCACCAAGCTTCACTGTGGCCGAATCACCCCAGAACAGCATAGCATTTCAAATTTCATCGATTCTGTCGCCAATAGGGAGGCTGTACGATTTGAGCGGGGACCTTTCTTGGAAAACCAGCTTCATGTTCTTGAACGGATTTCTGGCGAAAGAGAGCTTCATTGAATCCATCATGCTTTTCAATCCAAATGCACAGAGCCTTACAGAAGCCGTTTCTTCCTTAGACTACACACCGCAACAGGCTCTTTCTATACTTGTCGCAGCAAACCTGTACATACCATGCATCGCTACCCTCTCTGTCATGTACAGCGAGACGAAGAGCATAAAGGGGGTGCTCCTCTTTATAGCATATTCCACATCAATAGCCATAGCACTCAGCTATGCTGTTTTCCTCATCACTTCACACCTCTGATCACTTCACCTCCATGGACAGGGCTCAACTTCGAGCATTTGTGAGGCTGCTAATTTCAATGGTATTGCTTCCAATTCTGCCACATCGTTCCAGGAGGCTGAAGCACACGCTCTAATTTTTGAAGGCAAAAAGCTTTTTTTCATTCTACAGCTCCAGATTTTTTCATCGTCCTAGCTGGTCAAAAAGCAACTTACCGTTTAACTTCTTACTGAGATTCTAAATCCTCTTGGAAAACTTGTCAGCTTCAACGACTGCCCTTTCATGTATCCCATAGCCTACCATCTTCCCCCCGCTCTCAGCCCGCACGAAAAATAATAGCCTCCTGCCATCTGAATGAAGCAGCCTGCTCTCAACTTCTACAGATTCTCCTATATATGCTGGGGCCGTGTGGAATAGATCGATGTGTATTCCAACGGAGATTTTTCCCGTCTCCAACAACTTCCTTGCGAGGTCGTTGCTGACCTCCTCCATGAATGCTGCCAGAAAAGGCGTGGCAAGGACATCCGCATCTCCCGACCTCACATTTCTCGCAGTTTGCATTTCTTCTACAGTGAAAACCTTCCGCATGGTGCGAGCATTGTTCACGCAGAGCCCCTCCCAACCTTATTTTTCCAATTCTCAAAATTTATTTTTAGAGCTAAATTCACGAGGGATTTGATAGAAGGACATGAAATGTACCTAAGAACTTTTCATTGTAGGCCGAAAGGTTCAAATGAATATGGGAACAATTCCCATTATGGCTAGATTCAAGATTAAAAACAGAAGCAAGTAGTCTGAAAAAAGCTTCGTTTTTCCCCTCACTACCTTCGCAACATACATGCTTGAAAAAACTGAGAGCAGAAAGCCAGTTACATAGAGGAACAGCCATGTCTGAATGTAATTGGCTGTAATGAAAGGTATGCTGACATAAGCGCTGGAAGATATAGAGCTCATGAGATAGAGGAGAAAAGCCCCACCAGCTTCGAAAATTCCTACCGAAATGAGCGCTATATATAAGTACAGAGAAAGGGAGGTCCTCCTCACTTCAGAAAACATCATTAACCTCCTCATGAAGTCCCTGGCCAGCTGGAGTATCTCGCCTGCCTTCTCTCCTGCATATGATGCTGGTATCAATATCTTCAGAGATTCCGCAGCAGTTCTAGGCAGGCCCTCTGCAGCCTCCATTACAGCGTTTTCAAGAGCTTCTCCATATTCAACTTCGGCAACCCCCGTGATAATTTTCTCCTTGAGTATATGTGAGGGAATAACCCTAGCGGTATTTCTCAGCGAATCGACTATTGTTATGCCAGTCCTCTTCCCAACAGAAACCATGTCCAGCAGCAGGACTATCCCCTTCAGTGCTTCATCCACTTCCCTCACTATCATTCTGGTTCTGTATGCGAGAGGGATGCTCCCAGCAATGGTTGCTACGTTCAGAGATAGGAGAACCAAGTAGGAGAGCTGAGTGCCGATCTTCGTCTCAGGAGAAAAGTGCGCTATAATTCGAGATGCAAGCAGGAAGGCTGCAATGAAAGATGAGATCCCTGCTAGCAGAGACATTGCAATGATATTCCAACCGAAGCTGTAGAGCGATCCGCTTTTAAGCTTTGTGCTCAATCTAGAGACACCTCCCTCAGCAACAAATCTGTGAGCAGCAGCATAACTGCAAATACCGATGGGAGGAGGGCCATGTCGAAGAGAAGTATGGTTTGACTTATGCTTGATCCAGCACCACCGGAAGAACCTGTCATGATGAGCATGATCACCAGGAGGAACGGAAATATCACTGCTATGATTATGTACGTCTCAACCAGGACTCCCAGGCGATCGATGACATTCCTCACTTTGCCATCCATGGCGGAGAGGAGATCCTCGAGGAATCCGTTCAGAAAGTCTACCAGTCCAACCCCGCTCACTGATATGCTCGCAAGACCCTCGTAGAGAACCGAAAACGTCTTCGAAGGGACCAGCTCGCTCTCCCTGATCAGTGAATCCCTGAGATCCATGCCTTCGTTGAACCTCTTCAAAATTCTCCTGAAGGATGATTTAATTTCCCTCGTCGTGATCAGCCTTTCCGATATTGCCAGAGACTCGATCAGGTTGAGGCTGCTGGCTGCTGAGGATGTGAGAGCAATTATCGCGAAGAGCGCTCCGCTCTCCATTTTAGATCTTATTTCCCTCCTCTTCAGTGCTGGGTAGAAGATAACTGAACCGAATGTTGCCACACCAATGATGAATGCCAAAAGGAGCGAGCTTGCTATTGAAAAGTAAAGAGAAACATGCAATACAAACACATACAGCAGAAGAGAGAAAAGAAGAGCGGAAGCGAAGGCCGAAGCAGATGATAGCAGGCTGAACGAAACGTAGTACTCGTGCGGGAGGCGAAAATCTAAGAGCTCGAGGTATGGAGGAAGCCAGCTGAGCCTTCTTGCTGCATCGCGCGCTAGGGAGCTTCTTCCCAGGAGAGCGTGGGATCTGAGGCAGAGCCTTTCAAACCTGCTTTCGCTCAAAAGCTTCCCCGCCCCCTGGTCTGTATTTTTCCATTGCAGCCTCTGGATTTGAAGAGTATTCGAGTATGGCCCTAGCAACATGGAGAGGCTGCTCAATTTTCCTTGCTACCAGATAGGATAGGAACCTCTCTCTTCTGGAGAGCTCCTCTCTCAGCTCGCTTTCCTTAGTGCCGGTCACATCAGCTATCTTCTTCATGCTGGGGAGGATTTCTGATTCCTCCCAAGAGTCCTTAGATAGATCGTAGCGGAATGCAGGGGTGACGCTTATGCTATCATTTGCAGGGTCATAAGATGCTATATCGACAACTTCTTGAACTCTCCTTACCAGGCCGCCCTCTATTCTGAAGGCCCTCATCACCACGACCGAGTTCACGAGAGGGATCATGTTTCTCGGCACATTGAGGGGGTGGCTTTCCAGCCTCCTTAAAACCTGGTTGAAGGATTCTCCGTGAATCGTGCCGAGCCCTCCGTGTCCAAGAGAGATCGCTTGAAAGAACGTATACGCCTCTTCTCCCCTTATCTCTCCGACTATTATGTAATCGGGCCTCTGCCTCAGGCTGGATTTGAGTAAATCGAAGAGGGTTATGTTCGAAATGCCTGGCGAAGAGGAAGGCCTCACAATCAGAGGAGTCCAGTTCTCCCTTTCGAGCTTGAGCTCGTTAGTCTCCTCGATTGTAACGACCTTTTTGTTGGTAGGTATGAACATGGCAATGGAGTTGAGCAGTGTGGTTTTTCCAGATGCCATTGGACCGGCAATCAATATGGTTCTCATGTTGGAAACGAGGAGCCAGAGGTAAGCAGCAATTCTCGAAGTTAGCGTTCCCAGCGAAATCAACCTAGTGATAGTGAGGGGAACCTCTGCCCCCCTCCTTATGGTGAAGGATGACCCCTTCCTGGAAACCACATCCAGAACTAGATGCGTCCTGTAATCCTTCGGTGGTATGGGTCCCTCAACTATTGGGTTGGAGTACACGAGCTCCTGCCCAGCTCTGTATGCGAGCTTCCTTATGAATGCATTGTAGCTATCATCGTCTGCGAACATTATTGTTGTCGGAAGCCATTCGTACTTCAAGTGAAACACATAAACAGGGGAGCTGGATCCCGTGCTGGAGATGTCTTCTATGAACGGATCGTTCATGGGGACTTCAATTGGACCGTAGCCCAAGTAGTTTTTCCTCGTGTGGTAGACCAGCTTTCTAACCGCTCTTTCATCTATCTTTAAATCCAAGACCTTCAAAGCCTCTCTCACTTTCTCTTCCACTTCTCTCTCCAGGGCAGCCCACTTCTCCTTCAGATCCCTTGGAGTGAAGTATAGAGTCCTAACGATGTATTTCTTGATCAGTTCGAGCGCTCTTTTCTCCTCATCAGTGAGCTCTGGCTCTATCGGTGAATAAATCAGCCTCTCCCCCTCCCTATAGATCATCACAAATGAATCTGGGGTGACTTGGTAAAAATCTACGACTTCCTTCTCATCACTCTTTCTTTCCTCCATCAAGCTGAACCTCACTCGACCACTATGCAAATTAGGTTGTTCAGATTAGAGCCCGTTGGGCCCGTCTTTATAGTATATCCCCCTGCATCAAGGAGGGAGTAGGCATCGTTATTTCTGAGCAGGTTGAGCAATTCGCCGCCAAACAGCTTCTTCAGCTTGTTCCATGTTTCCCCATCAGCGAAAGCTCCAGCAGCATCGCTGCTCCCATCCTTCCCATCCGTATCTATAGCGAACATTGATATGCCGTCGGATTCCGAAATTTCGCGCGCAAACCAAGCTGTGAGCTCCAAAGCTCTACCGCCCACCCCTGTCCCCCTCACTTTAACGCTTGTTTCTCCCGCCAGTATTAAAACAGCAGGCCTCGAAAAGGAAGTGTATCCCTTCTTCAAATCGAGCGCTATTGATGAGAGGACCTTAGCTGCTTCCGAGCTTTCCCCCTCAAGCCTAGTGGTCAGCAAATAGGCATTCAGACCCATTTCCTCGGCCTTCTCCTTT
Organism: Fervidicoccus sp. SLHALR4; assembly: GCF_058692745.1. Lineage (NCBI taxonomy): Archaea > Thermoproteati > Thermoproteota > Thermoprotei > Fervidicoccales > Fervidicoccaceae > Fervidicoccus > Fervidicoccus sp. SLHALR4. The sequence goes on from NZ_CP182483.1 coordinate 809,416, forward strand.
ACGCTCAAGGCGAGATCGTGTGGGGAAGCTATGAGATAATTGCTTACTTTTTCGAAGATCTGGTCTTCCGGTTTGGGAGTTTCCGGCAGCTCACCGTTCAAGCCTTTCTTCAAAACGCGCATGACGCTCTCAGGCATCTTCTCGGAGAGGCCGTAAAATTCTATTATGTTGAGGGCATCCTGGTAGGTGGTTGGGTCCGGAGCCGTTGGCCCGCTGGCAACGAAGGAAATGTCATTTCCAGGAACGTCGCTGGCAATGAAAGATATGACTTGAGCTGGGTAGGCAAGCTGTGCAAGTTTTCCTCCCTTCACTGCTGAAATGTGCTTTCTCACCGTATTAACTTCTCTGATGTTTGCACCTGAATTCAGGAGGAGAGTGTAGGCCTGCTTCAGCTCTTCGAGAGTTATGGGGGGCACTGGCTCTTCAACTAGAGATGATCCCCCTCCTGATATCAGGAATATGACCGAGTCACGGGGAGAAAGATCTGTGAGGAACTTGCGTATGCTCCTGGCAGCTTCCAGGCTCAGCTCATCCGGAACAGGATGGGAGGATTGGAGCAGCTTGACCCTCTCATCTTCTACTGAGACTTCTTGGTCTTTCGGATAGATCAAAATACCTTCATCCACCCGGCCACCGAGAATGCTCAAAAGGGCCTTCATCATACTCTGCGAAGCTTTCCCGAAAGACACTGCCTTTATCCTCCCGCTTCCCAGCAAATTAGATCCAATGACTTTCCCCCAGCGATCCCTCACTATTATCCTATCATTTTCAAGGGTAAGCCTCTTCCTCATATTGCTTCCTATGTCTAAGGATTGAAGCGCATGTTCGAGAAGGGAAGATAATATGGGAGGCAGCTCAGCTCCGCTTTTGTACATGCCAAATTACCTCATTCCGTTTGCAGCTCAAACAAAAAAAGTTTTGTTTCTAACTTCGAGGCAATCAGAGAATCGGGAGGTGAAAACCTGCCATAGACCACAACTTCCTCACCTTCGGATATGAGGGCAACTCCTGGATAGTAGACTTTCAAGCCTTTATCGAGAGTTAGAAGGGTTGCGTGCTCATGCACAGTTGCCGAGAAGAACCCCTTCATCGTCAAGATCTTGGGCCTCCCCTTAACCACTCCCCTGACTGAAACAAAGCCAAATGGCCGCTTGGAGTAAAGCAGTTCACTCTGCGTGACTTCCTGGTACTCCGCCTCCGTCTTCTTCTTCGAACCTGCTCTCCTGAAAAGGGGCAAACCTGCAACCCTCATTATTGAAAATTACGGCCAGCATGTATTTAACTGTGTTGCGGTTTCTTCGGAAGAGATGCGAGCTTTTAAAGCAGATTCGCTTGCTAGTTCGGAAGGACACTCATAATTTTATAATCTCATTAAGAGAATAGTTTAAGTAGCTGAATCGAAGGGGCCGCAGCAGAGCTAAACGCGATGAAGAACGATGGCCAATGAACAGCTGAATTGGCCGCCGTAGCTCAGCTGGGAGAGCGCCGGACTGTGGATCCGGAGGTCCCGGGTTCGAACCCCGGCGGCGGCCCCTTTAGTTCAATGCTATCCGCGCATTGACGGTGATCCAAATTGGGTAAAATGAGGTTAACCATGCCAAAGAAGGAGGAAGACATGGAGAAGATTGTAGAGGAAGTCATGGAGTCTCATCCAGAGATGATGGAAGAGCACGAGCACCATCATGAGCACGGCGAGGAAGACCTTGTGGAAGCTCTGAACGCCATCGTAGACGCAATTAACCACTTGGCAATGCACATGGAAAGCATGGAGAGGAAAATAGATTCGATAGAAAGAGAGATCAGGGAGCTGAAGCAGGCAAAAAAGCCTTGACCGTGGAGCCCGGCAGCTGTAAAGGGTGCAATGAGATGGAGGAGAAAAGGTATACGATCGCTGATTTGAAAAACGTCTGGTTTGAGTACGACAGCAGAAATGACATCCTGTACATAAACTTCGGCTATGATATAGAGGAGGCAGATGAGGAGGTTCTTCTAGAGAACAACATAGTAGTGAGGATAAAAGAAGGCATGGTTATCGGCATGACCGTCTTCGACTTCTCGAAGAAAATTGGCAGAGATTTAGCATGATCATGAACCAGACGATGATATTTTCGCGGCAGATATAGCCAGCTTGATGTCGAAAAACGACGGATATCCAATGCAGAAAATCGTCCAGTCACCGTAAAAGAACATCTCTACATCTCTGCTGAAGGAAGGTATGAAACCCGAGAATATCGTAGCCTCCAGGGGATCTGGAAAGAAAATGAGCAGATCCTTGAAGATAAGGCTCCCCCCTTTTGGGCAGTCATTCTGTATGGAAAAATACATGAATGCTCTTCCGTTTCCTATGACAGCTTCAAAAAATATTTCGTCATTGAGGACTTCAAAACTCCTGATGCTCAATCTTTCCCCTACAGCCTCTTCCAAAAACTCGTTCATGCTGTTCTTGTTAAGAACATAGATAATGTCGGCTTCCACTTTGCTGATTCCCTCTGCGGGAGCGGTTTTTTCTTTATTTCAGCTCTTCGAGGATCTCCTTCAGGTACTCTGCCCTTTCGCCGCTTTTCATGAGCTCTTCGATCGTTTCCAAACCCACCAGAAGATCATATGAGCTTTCTCTCTCGTCGCCGATCTTTTCCAATATCTCAATGTAGCTTCTGGCTATTCTCATGCTCTCCCTCAGAATGAGCAGAGCTAATTCCTTTTCCCCCGACTTGTATATGGAAATTGCCAGCTTGGCTGTGGATATAGCATCCTTCTTTGTCTCTTTCGCCTCATTCGTCAATATTGCTCTGAATCTATCCAGGACTTCACTGTTTTCAGCTGCACTGCTGCCAAAAGATTCGCTTACAGACAAACCAGATCTACCTCGAAATTTATTCTTAGTTCTGCCATCATTTTTAAAAGGAGAGACGAAGTATAAATCCAGATTAAAGCACGAAGAAAGTTCATGATAGAAGGACGTCTTGAGAAGAATTCTGCGGATCAAAGTATAAAATAGCTGTTTCTCTGAATCTATCACAGGGGTTCAATTTTGAACTACGAGTATGAAGCAATGAAGGAGATAGTCGCATTCATAGAGAGAACCATAGATGAGCTGAACATGAAGGAGGTCGAAAGGTTTTCACAAAAGCTTGTTGAAATATATCAGCGCGGAGCAAAAGTGCTGGTCATGGGAGCAGGCAGGAGCGGGCTCGTCGGGAGAGCGTTTGCTATGAGGCTTATGCACATGGGCTTTCAGAGCTATGTGCTGGGGGACACCATAACCCCCAGCATTTCAGCGGGAGACGTTGCTGTGGCCATCAGCGGCTCAGGAAGGACAGAGCTCATCGTTACCGCCGCGAGGGTGGCGAAGAAGGTTGGTGCAGAAGTCCTCGCGGTAACTAGCTACCCAGACAGCCCTCTCGGAGAAATAGCAGACATCATTCTGAGAATACCTGGAAGAACCAAGCTGGCAGAGGAAAAAGACTACTTCGCTAGGCAGATATTGGGAGAGCATGAGCCCCTCGCTCCATTGGGTACGCTTTTCGAAGATACAGCAATGGTTGTCCTCGACGGAATCATAGGAGGGCTCATGTACAGATTAAATAAAAAGGAGAGCGATCTCAGAATCAAACATGCCAACGTAGAGCTCTGAAGTGATCGTTTTGCCTGGAAAGCTGCCGATAGAACTACTTCAGAAAGCCTTCCTGTCTGATGCTGGGAAAGGGCAGAGGATAGTGATCCCTCCCATGGTTGGGGGAGACGCGGGAGCGGTTGATATCGAGGGATTCGAAATTATCGCTGCGCACTCAGATCCAATAACAGCTTCTATGAGCAGAATAGGATGGCTGTCGATACACGTAGCTGCCAATGATATAGCAGCAATCGGCATCAGACCATTATGGTTTCTGACCACGCTGATACTTCCTGAAGGGACTGGAGAGGATGCAGTGCTCGAAATCGCCTCAGATGTAAAAAGAGCAATCGCAGAGGTGGGCGGCACCCTCTTAGGCGGGCATACAGAATTCAGCAATGCAGTCAACAGGCCCGTGATATCTACAACGGCAATGGGAGCTGGAAGGAGGGAAGAGCTGACTCCCGCTTCAAATGCGAAGCCGGGGGACGCGATCATAATGACGAAGACGGCTGCCCTCGAGGCATCATTTATAGCAGCAAGCGATTATCGCAATACACTGAAAAAAAGAGGTGTAGAGCAGGAATACATAGATGAAGCCGGAACGTATCTGGAAAGGATCTCCATAATCCCTGAGGCTCTAGTTCTGTCAAAGCACAGAATGGCGCATGCTATGCACGATCCAACTGAGGGTGGAATAGCGGCAGCAGCTTTCGAGATCTCCTATGCTTCTGGCTGGGCTGTCGAGATCGATAGGAAAGCCGTTCTTATTTCCGGAGCATCCAAAAAGATACTAGAAGCTCTTGGGGTCGATCCCCTCTTCTCATTATCCAGCGGCTCTCTTTTAGCATGCGTACCGCCAGATAGAGCTGAAGCAGCAATCTCGCTGCTCTCCTCCGAAGGGATAGATGCTGCCGTAATAGGGAAAGTTCTTGAAGAGAGGGGGAAGAAGCTCTATATAAAGAACGGAGAAGAGCGCGAATTGATCGTTGCAGAGTTGCCGCAGGATCACTTCATCAGGACGGTGTATGAAATTGGCGAAGCTCAGCGATGAATCTGGAATAAGGAAGAGACTGTGCGAGGGGCTCACAGGCCCCACAAATTCCGTGGTTTTTGACAGCAACCTCGTGGACTTCGAAGCAGTCCGAAGAGTTCTGCTTAAAAGCAGTGCCGGAGAGCTTGTGGAAAACAGAATAATTGAAGCAAAGATCAATGAGGAAGAGAAAGGATCCTTACTTGTCGTTAGGCTTAAGGAGAAGGAGTGCGTAATTTCCTGCGACGAAAAGTGCGGCAGCAGAGACACTCCGTGTTTCGGAGATTGCTTCTTCACCTGCCTTTCAGGAAAGAGAGATGAAGCGGAAGAGAAGCTGTGCAGGTGATCGCTTGACAATAAATTCATTATTTCAAGCCGTAATAATGCTCTTCATAATATTGGACCCCATCGGGAATGCCCCCCTTTTCTACGGCTACACAAAGGACATGAGCGAAAAAGAGAGAAGAAATACAATTTTCTACAGCATTGTAATCGCTATGTTCCTCTTGCTTTTCTTTGCTGTTGCTGGAGAGCCCTTCTTCAGATATTTCGGAATAACTACAGCAGACTTCAGGATAGCAGGAGGAGTGATCCTCTTCATCTACGGTCTGTGGGGAGTCTTTGGAAACACCGAGGTGGAAATGGTCAGGGATAGGGAGTCGCTGGCTATTGTTCCGCTCGCCACCCCGCTGCTGGCCGGCCCTGGATCTATCACCACGATCATCTACATAAAATACAGCTGGGGTCTGAACGTCTCAATTCTGGCTCTGATAATTGACGGTCTCGCCGCCTTGCTGATACTGCTTGCTGGAGAGAAGCTGTTCAAGGTGTTTGGAAGCAAGGGAAGCATCTTCCTGATAAAGCTGTTTTCAATGATCTTGATGGCCATAGCAGTGGGGATGATCAGGCAGGGAATTACCGAAATTATAACGAACAATCTCAATGCCGGAATGTAATCTCGAGGGGTTCTGCCGTTATATATGTAGGATGTAGGAAAACCCAATGAAATTTTCCAAAACATTTCACGGAAATAATCGAGATTCGATGGGCTCTCTATATCCGGTTTTAGCTCGCAGAACGATCCCTTGAAAACTCAACCCCGATTTATAGTAGGTTGCTCGACCTTAATTCCCATCTCTCCACTGACTGCTTTTATCAGGCTCAGAGACTTTTCAATGAGCGCATCAATCTCTTTGGCATCATTTCCCTCCATGTATACCCTGACCTTCGGCTCGGTGCCGCTCATCCTCACCAATATCCAACTCTTGTTCGGGAAGTCCAGCCTGATGCCGTCGATTGTGCTGATGCTTTCATATTCTCCTAGGCTCGAAACCACCCTCTCCTTGAGCTTCTCATAGAACTCTTCCCATCTGTCCAGATCGCTTGTTATTGGGACGCTTATCCTGGCCCATGGAAAGGTGGGGATATCAGCCAGAAGATCATCTATGGTCTTCCCCTCTTCCATCATCAGCTTGGTTAGAAGCGCGGCCTGATATATTCCGTCTACCCACAGCCCCCACTTCGGGTCAATTAGCTTCCAGGGTTCAGCTGCAAGAAGCGCCCCGGGGTGCTCCAGAAGCTTTTCGTGGATCTTTCCCAGCTTCGATCTCACTATCCTCCCGCCGTACTTCTCAACTACGTCAACGACGCTGTTTCCCACATCTATGCTTATTATTATCGTTCCCCTTCCCTCCATGAGCTTGTACTTCGAGTACAGGGCGATTATGACATCCTGCTTGATAAACCCCCTCCTTGTAGTGAGCACAGCGAGCCTGTCCGCGTCCCCGTCGTGCGCCATCACAATGTCCGGGTTGAGCGAGGCGGCTACTGGAAGGAAGGGCTCTAGCACATCTTGCCTCGGCTCAGGTTCATGACCTGGGAAGTATCCATCTGGGTGGCAATTAGCTGAGAAGACCTTAGCACCCATCTTTCTCAAAATCCTCGGTGTGTAGTTGCTGGCTGCTCCGTTGCTGCAGTCGATATAGATCTTCGGTACGTATTTTATAGTCCTTGGTCTGAGAAAGCTCGAAATTTCTTCTACATAGTCTTCGCCGATTTCTGAGGCGTCTATCAGCCTCCCGACCTGGTCCCAGGTTGCGTGGAACTTCGACTTAACCTGCATTATGAGTTCGAGCTCTTCCTCCATTTTCTCGGTGTACTCCATGCCGTTGTACTGGAACACTTTTATTCCATTGTCTGGTGGAGGGTTGTGGCTTGCTGTTATCATTATTCCGGCTTTGCTCTTTGTGTGGGGGACGCTATATGCGAGGACGGGAGTGGGCACAAGGCCAAGGAAAACAGCATTGACTCCACCGCTCATCACCCCAGAACCGGCACTGAGTGCAAGCAGGGGGCTGGTTGTCCTCACATCATGGCCAATAGTTATGGTGCCCCTTCCTCCGACATGAGCTGCTACGCTCACACCTATATCGTACGCCAGCCCAGGCCTCACTTTTTCCAAATATCTCCCTCTTATACCAGCAGTTCCGAAGAGCCTAGAGTTCCTCTTCAACGCTCTCCCCCTCTTCTCTTGGTGCGAAACTGATTATTTGTGATGGTCTGCAGACCGTTATGCTGGCAAGCTCAGTTGCCCTGTATAGTCTGAGGGTCTTGATGTAGATGAGCCAGTCAGGGTTATCTAGGTTCACCGGGTTGTCTAAACCCCTCGCTATGAATTCTATGGCCTCGCTTCTGTGGATCTTCTCAACTTCTCCCTCTCCCCGCCTGTAAATCCTCCCATCGATCTTTATTTTGAAGCTCTCGCTTTGGGAAGCCTTTTTGAAGAAAATGCTGTGAACTGCATCCCTGATCCTGTCAACGAAGACATCTGTTACAGTATCAACAGGTATGATTCTCAGAACTGGAGACGATGAAAGTTCAGAGTTGCGTAGCTTCTCAACGGCTTCATAGGGATCGCTCACAAGCAGAAGAATGATGCTCTGGGAAGTGTCAATTATTCTGGCATCTTCGAGGATCTTTCTCAACTTCTCCCTCACAACAACATAGTTATCGTATCCAGGATAGTGTGTGATTATCAAATTGAACGGTTCTTTCCTCAAGATACCCCTCTCCTCAATCCTAAAGTAACCTGCTAAGCTACCGATTGCAATTTAACTGCGGAGAATATTTTAAATATTTATGAGGAATGCAAGCTGCACCTTCAAAAATTCACATGAGAATTTTTTCACCCTTTTTCCGTGAAAATCGGTAAATTTATTTTTAAATGTCTTTGGATGCAGTCAGATTGATGAAAGACAGAATGAGCGTTCGCTTGCTGAGCAGCTTCCTCTGCCTCAGATGTGAGAGAGAGGAGAACTGAAGGAGGCGGGGGATCGGGAAGGCTGGTGTGGAGATTTCCCCACATGTTGAGCGCAGCTTGACAACCAGATAGCTGGTGTAGCGGCAATGAAGGAAAAGTTGCACAGTGAAATCTTTCCCAAATAGTTTCCATGAATGGAGATGAGGGCTGTGAAGCCCATGCATTCTGAGCCCTCATGAAGCAAGCATAATTGCATGAAAAAAGTACAGGAGGTATCGACCTTGGCAGGAGCATCGGAGCAGTTGGTTGAAAAAAAGAGCGGCTTGGATATGCTGAGGCCTTCTAGCAGGCTTTCAAGTAATTCCATACAAATAGAAGGAAAGACTATTCATATTGGCGGCCCTCTTCCAAAATTGAAGGAAGGAGAAAAGCTCGTAAGATATACGCAGAGCATCTGCCCCATATGTGAGAGACTTCTCCCAGCAGTGATATTTGAAAGGGACGGAAAGCTTTATCTGAGAAAGGAGTGCCCGGAGCATGGAGCTTTCGAAGACTTATACTACGGAAATGCTGAAATGTATTACAGGTTCGAGAAATACGAAGAAGAGGGGAGGGGGACCTTCAGCTATGTACCAGTGAGCGCCCCATGCCCGTTTTCGTGCGGCTTGTGTCCGATGCACAAGAACCACACAGCTCTGGCAAATATGGTCGTTACGAACAGATGCGATCTGTCTTGCTGGTACTGCTTCTTCTTTGCTGAAAGAATGGGATATGTATATGAGCCGACGATCGAGCAGCTGAGAGAGCAGGTAAGGCAGCTGAAGAAGCAGAACAAGACTCTTGTCATTCAGCTGACTGGCGGAGAGCCTCTGATGAGGGACGACCTTGTAGATATTGTGAAGATGCTAAGAGAGGAGGGAGTTAGGCACATACAGCTGAACACTGAGGGCATACCCCTTGCTGAAGTATACAGAAAAGACCCTCAGCTTGCCATAAAATGGGCCAGAGAGCTGAGAGAGGCAGGAGTGAACACCGTATATATGAGCTTCGACGGCACTACCCCGACAACCAATCCCAAAAACCACTGGGACATTCCATTCATATTCGAGACATTCAGAAAGGCTGGGATGACCAGCGTGGTGCTCGTTCCAACCGTCATAAAGAATATCAATGACAAGGATCTGGGGAATATTGTGAGATTCGCGGCCGAGAACATGGATATAGTGAGAGCAGTGAACTTTCAGCCGGTTAGCTTAACAGGAAGAATGAAAAAGCACGAGCTTGAGAAGTTCAGAATAACTATACCCGACGTAATCGAGGCGATTGAAAAACAGACAGAAGGGCAGATAAAGGCAAGATCGTGGTATCCCATCCCTGTAGCTGCAAAGTTTGCAGAATTCATCGAAGCCGTTACGAAAAAGGAACAGTTCCTGATGGCCAATCACATTGCATGTGGAGCAGCAACCTATGTTATAGTGGACCGCGATGAGAAGGGCAACTTCAGGAGGTTCTATTCAATCACAGACTTCATCGATGTAGACGGATTCTTGGAGTATATGGATGAGCAGCGCAGGAAGCTGGAAAATGCTGGAAAGATAAAAACGTACTTCTCACTGCTGCTCGCTCTGAGGAACCTGGGCAATTTCATAATCAAGGACGAGCTCCCCAGCGGTTCGAACATAAAGAAAATACTGATGAGGATAATTAGGGAGAGGAGCTACGATGCATTGGGAGAATTCCACTACAACCTGCTGTTTCTTGGGCTCATGCACTTCATGGACCAGTACAACTACGATGTCCAGAGAGTAATGAGGTGCAACATACACTATACCTCTCCCGACGGCAGGGTGATCCCGTTCTGCGCGTACAACGTGCTGAGCGATATATACAGGGATGCAATACTGAAGAAGTACGGGATTTCTTTCGAAGAGTGGTCCAAGAGATGGAAGGGTCACAAATATGGTGTGAGCGACAAGTACTTCCCCAACATCAAGGAGATCAGGGAGCACCCGCTGTACAAGGCAACCTATGCGAAGTTCCTCAAAAAAGAGTAGGAAAGAACTCTCATAATGGGATTGATTCTTTTTTTAATTAATCCCTCCATCTTCTATTAAACAAAATATCAATATTAGCTTCATAACTAGAAACATTACAGAGAGGTAGTGTGGATTGAAGCTGAGCAGAAAAATCTTGGTATTCTTGCTGCTTAGCCTGGTCAGTCTTTTTGCAGACATGACATATGAGGGAGCAAGGTCCGTAGGTGGAGCCTATCTCGAATACCTAGCAGCCCCAGCTCTGTTCGCCGGCCTATTAGGAACGGGGGAGCTCATCTCATATGCTGCGAGAGCGCTGACAGGAGGGATAATCAGCCGTTTCAGGAGCAGCAGCCTGATTTGGGGAACGGTAATTTTAGGATATGTCTTGAATCTTGCAGTTATTCCTGTGCTCGCAATGGCTGGTAACTGGCAAACAGCATTCCTTTTGCTTCTGACGGAGAGGATTGGAAAGGGGCTCAGAAACCCATCAAGGGATGTGATCCTTTCTGAGGTAGTGGAAGAAATTGGAAGGGGCAGGGGGTTCGGACTCCATGAATTCTTAGATCAGCTTGGGGCGATTTCCGGACCGTTGATAATCGCATACTTCCTTTCGGGACACGGGGGATATTCTGCTGGCTTCAAATTCCTAGCGGTTCCGGCATCTATATCGATACTTCTGGTTCTTCTCTCATTTGTTTTGTATCCTAAAGTCTCCAGCTTGAGCACGGTCAAAGGCATTACACTCAGAAAAGTTAGAGGTGATTTGAGAGACTACATTATTCTGTTTAGCTTCATCTCTGCTGCTCTGATACCGTGGGGGATCGTGTCGTACAACTTAACGAGCATCGGAAACAGTGGAGGGCTGGTAGCATTATTATATATGATTGCAATGATCGCAGACGCGGTCGCTGCTCTGCTGCTGGGCTATTTATATGACAAAGTCAAGCTGTATCTCTACGTTATAGTTCCGCCCATAAGCTTCTTTTCTACCTTTCTGTTGATTTCTGGAAGTCTCGGCACCATGATGTACATAATAGGAGCAATGCTGTGGGGGATAGTTATGGGTTATTTTGAATCTGTTTTCAGAGCAACTATCTCTGAGCTGTCTCAGGGCGACTATGCGGGAGGATTCGGTAGCTATGCGGTTGCCCAAGCTGTAGCCTTTGGTGTAGGGAGCGTATTCTATGCTATTCTGTACACTATTCACCCATCGGCTGCGGTTATCTATTCGCTGGTCGTGAACGGAATATCGGCTGCCTATCTCTACAAGCTGATTTCAAGGGACAAAAAGGAAAAAGATTCGGCTCAGCATTAGCTCCTCTCATTTTTTCCCATTTTTCAATGTTCCCAGCACTCGATTGTTTTGCTCGCTTAAAGTTTCCCATTCTCTGAAAATGGCAGCGATATTTTTTCAGATGCGATACTACTCTGTGAGGTTCCTTATCTCCATAATAAGCCTCGGTGGAATGAGCAGGACGAGGGGATGGGCTTCCTTAAGAAATCCCCAATTCATCTCTTTCCCCCTTTCTTGATATCCCTTCTTGAGAGATTGGAACTTGGAGGCAAAAGACTCGGGAGAAATTAATGGATTGCTCCAAAAGATGAAAAGGGCAAGGAGCATGATGTCCCATCCGAAATAACGCTTCTTGCCGCAGTTTGCGAGGCTCTGCTCGGCATCTATGACGTAAACCCTTACTTCGCGTTCATCCTCCGAGAAGAGAAAGTTTTCCGGTTTTGTATCGCCCAGACAGAAGCCGGAGGAGTGTATGGATGCGATTGCCTCTCCCAGCCTCTCAATATCTTCCGAACTTTCTAAGGAAGGCTCCCTCCCTTCTACATATTCTCTCTCGATATAAACACCCTCCCAGTCAGCTTTGTAGACCTCTGGGCAGAAAACCCCATCGATTCTCGAGCTGAAGAAAGCTAGCTCCCTCCTCATCCTCTCAACGGGGTCCAGCGTGAGGGGGTAGTAGAAGGGAATTGGTGGGAAATTCAAGAGAAACCACTTGATCAGTCCGCTTGGTTTGGTATATCGCTTTACTGCTATCTTCACTCCGTTTGATACCTTTATGCTCGTTTGATCCAGCAGAGAAGAAAAATCTATCTGCTTTCTAATGCTCTTTCTCCAAGTTGACAAGGCAGCGACCTTCTTGAAAGCTTCTACATGTGCGTTGATGGCTCCTTTTCTCTTTTCTCCTCTTCAGCGGCAGTTCTCTCGATCGCCTTCCTCATGCTCTCCTCGATTTCCTTGGCTCTGCTCACTACATCGTCAAGCTGGATGCTGAGCTGCAGGTACGCTGAGATGACCTTTAGAACTTCGGCGACTGAGAGGTAGTCAACCATACCTCCTGCCACAAAGAGCTCGCCAGTTTCTCCCAGCAGGGCGGCCCCTTCCATACCATAGACTTCCGCTAGACCGGGAAGCAGACCATTGAGGCCGGAAATACCTCCATCCATTGGTGTGCATCCCAATTCCCTGAACTCCTCGACAAGCCTCTTATCGGTGGCAGCGACGTAAACCCTCCTCTTCTCCGGTATTTCTGGAGAAACGTAGGCTGCTGCCGATATTATCTTTCTCACGCCCAGCTCGGAGAGTTTTCTGTCGAGCTCATGTGCAAGCCTACTCTGCGCTTCCTCCGACTGAGGCTGGTATGAAGCTGTCAGCACTGCAATATCAATATCTTCTCTACTGTGCAGGTTGATTATTGGCAGATGAATTATGCCTTCCTCTACCACGACGGAGGAAGGGGCATCGTATGAGTATATATCGGCGACATTTTCTAAAGAGAGTTTGTTTATCAGGATCTCAGCAGTTGCCTTTCCTACAAATGCCATGCCGGGAAAGCCGATTATCACCGTCTTTCCTTTGAGCTCCTTTAAGCTGCCCTTTTCAATAATGGTGAGCAACTTCCTCTCACATCCTACAGAATTATCTGTATACTCTCCTTATAAACTCACATCCATCAGCATTCTCAAAATTGAAAAACTAAGCTATCATGAAAAGGTTTTTAGCCCACACTGAGTGAAACTTAAAGGTTGCGAATAACCCAACAAATCTCCAAGAAAGTGGTGCACCAATGCCCTTAACGCTGAAGGAGAGGGAATTCATATCCAGCATACTAAAAAAGCAGGAAGGAGAAAAGGTATTAGCGGCAGGCTGGGTCCATTCAGTCAGAATAGTAGGCGGAGTCGCCTTCGTTATCCTGAGAGATAGAACTGGCATGATTCAGTGCGTTGCAAAGAAAGATCAGAACCCATCTAGCTATGCTGTAGCGAAAGATCTCGGTTCTGAGGATGTAGTTGCCGTTAAAGGGGTATTGAGGGAGAGCAAGGCATCTCTTGGAGGTAAGGAGATAAGCATCGAAGAAATAGAAGTTCTTTCGAGATCCGAGAAGCCTGTGCCCATAGACCCAGACGATTGGGAGAAGACCAGCCTTGCAACGAGGCTTGACTGGAGGTTCTTAGATCTCAGGACACCTAGGAATAGGCTCATATTTGAGATAACCGATGTTGCCATAAACGCGATGAGAGAGTTCTACAGAAGCAACGGCTTCATCGAGGTCTTCACTCCGAAGATAGTTGCTGAGGCAACAGAGGGAGGAGCAGAAGTCTTCCCAGTTATATATTTCGATAAACAAGCATATCTTGCTCAGAGTCCGCAGCTATATAAGCAGATGATGGTTGTAGCAGGCTTCGAGAGGGTGTTTGAAGTAGGCCCCGTCTACAGAGCAGAGAAGCATCACACGAACAGGCATCTGACCGAGTATGAATCAGTTGATATAGAGATGGGCTTCATTGATGACCACGAAGATGTTATGAAGACCGTCGAGAAGGCAGTCATATATACGATAAACACGGTATCCCAGAGGTTTGGGAAGGAGATCGAGCAATACTTCAAGATATCGCTGGAACCTTCAAAAGACGTTCCGAGGATAACTTTCAGGGAAGCTCACAAGTTGCTGGAAAAGCACGGCATTAAGCAGCCGGATCCAAATGACATAGACAGTGAGGGAGAAAAGGCTTTGGGTGATATTGTGGAGAGAGAGTACGGAACCCAGCTTTTCTACGTAACCGAATATCCCTGGGTGAAAAGGCCATTCTACACCATGAAGAAGGATGAAGACCCGAACTATACGAAGAGCTTCGACCTTATATACAGAGGAATGGAGATCGTGAGCGGAAGCCAGAGAGAGCACAGAGCTTACGTGCTTGAAAAACAGATAAGAGAGAAAGGACTTAAGGTGGAGAACTTCAACTTCTTCATCAAGGTATTCAAATACGGAGCCCCTCCTCACGGAGGTTCCGGACTGGGCTTGGAAAGACTGGTCGCCCAAATGCTGGGCCTGAAGAACATAAGAGAAGCCAGACTGCTTCCCAGAGATCCAGAGAGGATAACACCTTGATCGTTGAACTCTGCTTATGAGTCTGGAGCCTCCTATGGTGGGAAACAGCAGAATGTCCGTAATTTTTATACAACCTTACTATTCTAGAGGGAGGAACTCCGTAATTTTTAACCATCGGCAAGATAACTTCGAAAGGCGAGGGGGATCTTTTGAACACAGGCTTGGAAGAGCTACCGTATGATTTTGAGCTGGAGAAGCTTTCAGAGCAGCTGAAAGGCTCGAGGAGAGTTCTCATACAGCTGCCGGAAGGCCTCAAGCACTACTCTTCCTATATAGCTGGCTATCTCTCCAGCTCTCTTCCGGAGACCGAGGTGGTCTTTTCCCTGGGCGGGAACTACGGAGGCTGCGACCTCGATATAAGTGAGGCCAATTTGATCGGAGCAGACACCTTAGTGAACGTCGGTCATACTCCCTACTCTCTCCAGGAAGTTCCCCTTGAATATGGAAGCCTTAAGATCCTGTTTGTGCCTGCATATTACAGAGGGAAAATCTCGGAGGAATCGCTCGAGCAGCTGGTTTCAAAGCTCAGAGAAGCGGGTTCCAAGCAACCCTCCCTTGTAGCAACGGTGCAGCACATAAAGCAGCTGGATATTGTAAGGGAAGAACTAGAGAGGAGAGGATTTTCACCTATTATCGCAACATCGGGAAAGCTTCTTCCAGGTCAAATTATCGGATGCGATTATTCGTCGGTTGTCCTTTCAAGGGGTTCCGATTCAGTCATAGTGATATCTGGAGGCCTGTTTCACTCTCTCGGAGCTTCTATGGTCTTCAAGGGTCCTGTATTCCAGCTAGATCCCTACACAGGTAGGGTGATCGATTTAAGCGCTGAAAGGGAGAAGTGGCTGAAATGGAGATTGGCTGAAATGTACAGAGCCTTGGATTCAAAAAACTGGGGGATAGTCATCGGAACGCTAAGCGGTCAATACAGGCCATCCATAATTGAAAAGCTGAAGAGGGAGATCTCTTCGAGGGGGATGAAGTATTATCTCTTTGCCTCTCGTGTGTTGAGCAGGGATAGCATTCTCAATATCGATAGCGATGATATTGATGCTTACATCGTCACTTCCTGTCCTAGAATACCTATTGATGACTTCACTGAGTCTCCGCTACCGAAACCGGTTCTGACGCCCGGTGAGGCCTTCTCGGTTTTAGAAGGAAAGATGGAGGTCTACAGGTTCCTTTGGTAGGAGAGAGGCTCAGCAAAACAGAAATCGAAATGATACTCGACAGGCTGAGGGGAAAGGAGAAGCCGGATCCGCGTTTAGAGCAGCACAGAACACCAGGGTGGATCGCTGCCGACGTGATATGGATTGCGAAGCAAATGAACATGATAGAAGGAGCCACGGTTCTGGACCTCGGTTCAGGAGTGGGGATCCTCTGCATAGCTGCCATTCTCGCCGGCGCTTCAAAATGCATTTCGCTGGAATTAGATGCGGAGTCCCTCAATGTTCAGCAAGAGAACCTAGCGAACTTGGAAATAGAAGAGAAAGCAGAGCTCATCAGAGCAGATGCTGCCTCTTTACCTGTTAGGGGAATGGCTTGCAACCTTGCAATATTGAATCCTCCCTTCGGAACTGTAAGGAAAGGGGCTGATATGATTTTCTTGAATTCCGCCGCTTATGCTTGCCGATACGTCCTCAGCCTTCATCTTTCGAGCGAAAGGACTAGGGAATACATCACCAGGGAAATGGCAAAAATTGGAAGGAAAGCAGCAGTTCTCAAAACCTATAAAATGGAGTTAAAGCAAATATTTGAATATCACAGATCGAGGATCAGGAGAATAGATGTCGATCTGTACTTAGTGGAGTGAGTAAGGATGCAGGATAAAGATGAAGTGGCTGTGCCAGGGGAGGAGCTGGCTGTCATTGAAGAGTTCACCCCATCGGTTGGAACGTACAGCGATGAGAAGGGTTTCATCAGAGCATCTTTGCTGGGAAGGATTGTGAGGGATCTGCTCAATAAAGTTATCAGAATAAATCAAGTCCCGACAAGATACTACTTTCCATCGATCAAGGACACCGTCATTGGTTACGTGACCCATATAAAGGGAGAAATTGCAATGGTCAACATAATCAGAGATGGAAACTTCAAGCCGCTGACTGGGACGTTAGCAGGCTTTCTGCACATATCTCAAACTGGCGGAGAAGGAAGGCATATTAGCGAATATGTGGCTCCGGGGGACTTGATCAAGGCGAGAGTGATCTCTTCGGAAAATCCCTTCCAGCTTTCTGTCAAGCATCCGTCGCTGGGAGTTATACTGGCATCGTGCTCTGTCTGCGGTGCTACGCTCAGAAGGGATGGCGACAGGCTGGTGTGTCCAAAATGCGGCAATGTGGAAAAGAGAAAGATAGCCTCAAGTTACATAAATCTGAAATCAATCGATTAATTTCCTCTCATTGAGATCCTTCAAAGCATACTCGAGGACCTGACCTCACTTGTTTTTGCTATTGCATTTTTCAAAGCTCTTCGAAAACATTTTTCTTGCATGAAAGAGGTCAGGAAGAAGTTTTCGGCCTGGAAAACCAGTTGCGATCCACAGCCTAACAGCTTTAAATGACTATTCGTAAAGAATTATTTAAAGGAGCTTCATTGCATACGATAGCCCAGTGTAGAAGGCACGGGTCTGCTAGAGTGGCCGAAGATGTGGAAATACAGAGAAAGGGAAAAGAAAATAAAAGAAAAGCTCGTTGAAGAGCTGCTGAAGCTGAAGAGAGGCAAACTGGAAGAACTCGTTGAGTGGCTGTGGGAAGATTATGGGATAAGAACGAAAGCTAATATGGAAGCCATTAAAAAAGCAATACTCAGCAGTGAGGAAATCACTTCAAGAGAAATTGCTCTGGAAATACTCAGAAGCGGAGGATACGTCAATGAGGAGCTGTGGTTTGCCTCAGCTGAAGGAGATCTGTCAGACAATAAGCGTTCTCGAAGCTAAAGCTGAAGGTAGCAACTCATCGAACCCGGCCGTCCTCTTCTCCATCCTCTACCTGATATCTACAGACCCTCAGATTGGAAGGATACAGATATCTCGAGCTCTGTTTTCATCCGAGCAGATAGTCAGAAGTGCCATCAGGAAGTTGAACGAGGCTGGTCTCCTAATACTTAAAGACAGGAGGAAGGAGCTGAAGGATTCTCTGAGTGAAGCCATGAAATGCTTGACTATCAGAAGGCTGTTCACAACTGCTGGTGGGTGGGAGAATCCCCTCATAGTTGGAGTTTCACTTCATGACGGGAAGAAGCTCACTGTGAGGGATGCCCTGCTTATAAGAGATGAAATAATATATTGGGGAGGAAGCGCTGCTGTCGTCTTTTCGGTCAAAGGAAAAGCGGTAAGGATCCCAGGAGTGAGAGCAGACGAGCTCGAAAAGTCCTTGGAGGAAATGAAGCTCAAGGATGGGATTTATGCTTTGGTGAGCACCAAGTATGATTACAGCGACTATCCGATTTTCTATGGATTTGTGAAGAAGATATGTGAGCTATTCTCTTCTGTCGGCTGAGAGATTCCTGCGAAGGATGATGTTTGAAGCGCTGAGATAAGGCGAGTCGCAAAAATCATTAATCAATTATTGTATAGAACATCGAGAGGAGCTTCCCTCCTCGGATCGATTTGAATGGGCACCTTGCATAACGCGAAGGGCATAGAGCATCCGTCGAAAAAAATCATCGGGGAGCAGTCTAGTGAGCTCACAGGGAAGTGTTTAGTTCTGGGCGTTACTTCGAGCGTTTCCATTTACAGAACGATAGATGTCGCTAGGAGCCTGATGAGGAATGGTCTAGAAGTGCATGTTGTTATGAGCGAAGAAGCGGCAAGGCTCGTTTCCCCCACGCTGTTTGAATGGGCAACAGGGAACCCTGTTTACGCTGAGAGGTTCGGCGGAGAAGTAGGCCACATAGCACTTTCGGAGGCATGCGATGCCATGCTTATAGCGCCAGCAACAGAAAACACGGTCTCCAAGCTGGCGTACGGAATAGCGGACTCTCCTGTGACGCTGGTAGCTCTCTCTTTCATGGGCGCCGGAAAGCCTGTCGTCGTTGTGCCTACTATGCACATCCAAATGATGAAATCCCCCCAGTTCGCCGAAAGCAGAGAGAGGCTCATGAAATATGGAGTGATATTCCACGACCCGATCATTGAGGGAGATAAGGCAAAATTCCCTGAAGGCTGGGAGCTCTCCTGGCATATGGAAGCCCTCCTGACTAGGGGGAAAGACTTGAGCGGCATGAAGATTCTCGTGACATCTGGCCCTACAAGAGAATACTTAGATCCGGTGAGATTCATCAGCAACCCTAGCTCTGGAAAGATGGGGATTTCAATAGCTCTTGAAGCTATGTACAGAGGTGCCGAGGTATCACTTATCCATGGCCCTGTTTCAGCAAGTGAGCTGAAAGCGGTGAAAAGCAGGACTCCCGTTGAGACGACCGATGAGCTGCTTAACGCAGTTTTGAGCGAGATGGGAGCATTCTCGCCTGATGCGATAATAATGGCGGCTGCACCAGCAGACTTCAGGCCGACATATTCTGTTGAGAAAAAAATACCGAGCTCCTCTGTCCTGAACATTGCCCTTGAGCCAACTCCTAAAGTAGTGGAGGAAGTAAGCAGAAGGAAGAAAGGATCAATTTTGGTTGCCTTTGCGGCTGAGACAGCGGAAAGCGAGGAGGAGCTGGTGAAGGCGGCGGAAGCAAAGCTGAAGAAGTACAATGCCGATGCTATCGTTGCAAACAACGTTTCAAGAAGAGACATAGGCTTTTCCAGCGATTACAACGAAGCAATAGTGATCACCAGGGAAGGAAAAACGATGAAGATTGAAAAGACGCTGAAGCGCATTGTAGCGAGAAAGATCCTCGATGTTGTGAGGGATATTAAGTTTGGAAGAAAATAGAGAGAAGTGCCTCGAAGCAGCTCATCACATTTCTGCCTTCTGGCTTCCGTATTACGACAGCGATCCGTTGAAAACCGGCTCTGTAGGCGCTGGCTTTTTGATATCTCCATATGCTAAGTCTTGCTACCCAGGTAGCGGGTTTCCTTTCAAGAGGAAGCCGGTGCAGGTCAGAGAAATAGAGAGGAGAATGGGCCTAAAGAGGCCGGTGAACTTCACATATAGAGATCCCCTTCCCCACTCTGTTGGCTATTCAGTCAGCGCAACCTTGTCGCTCTCTTATTCCTTTGCTGTTTCAGTTCACGCTTCTGAAAGCCCCATGCTGGGAGAGATCTGCAGGCTAGCTCACATAGCTGAAGTGGAATCGAGAAGCGGGCTTGGAGATGTCAGCGCCATATGCGGAGGAAGAGGAGTGGTTGTCAGGCTGACTCCCGGAGCCCCTGGATTCTCAACAGTTGACAGCCTAGTGGTAAATACTGAAAAGTACAGGATAGTGACATCTGTAGTATCGAGAATGAAGACCGCAGATATGCTTAACTCCACTCAAAGCGTCATCGAGAAGGCAGGAGAAGAATCCTTCAGATCATTCCTGGAAGAGCCATCGCTGGAAAAAATAGTTGAGATCGGCAGAGAATTCAGCCTGAAGACTGGTATGATGAGCGAGGATCTCGATAGAGAACTTTTCGAAATCCTGAAAGGAACTAGCGCAATCGGCTACTTCGTGAAAAAAGGGCTGGTGGTCGCAGTCATCGAAAAGGGAGATGCTGCTGAAGCTGCCGAAAGGCTTAAGGGGAAGTTTGGTAATGCGAGGATCCACAGGATCCTTGAAACAGGTGTTCGCTTCACGTTCTGAAAAACCTTTCTTTCCTGTCGTTTTTCAAAGCTATTTTTACGAGGATGAAAAGAGAGTTAGCGGAGGCTGTTAGCGGGTATTTTTACCCGCCAATCTGCTCTTCTAGAGCAGAGGAGCAAGGATTCCTGCAGTTTTTGAGCTGAGCAAGACATATCAAGTTCCTTTGGTGCGAACTGCATCATATTTTGCGGGATGCTTTAGATCTGTCTTTAATATTATAGGACCTCATTAAAGTGTTTGGTGGATTGGTGTGGGTGTTGAAGTTAGGGTTGGTAGGGATTTGGAGGAGTTTTTAGTAGGGAAGTTTCAGAAAGCTGAGAGGAGGCTTTGGATAGTGTCACCATGGGTTTCAAAAGAGTTTATCCCTATACTTCTGGAGGCTAGATCTAGAGATGTGGATGTTAGGTTAATTACTACTGATGATTTAACTCCTACGCATCGTGAAGCTCTTAAGCGACTCATCACACCAGAAAGAGAGCTGGTGAGGCGTGGAAGCAGGTTTGCTAAAATCGTAGGCTTAATCCTCATCGTCGCAGGGTTTATAGCGGCTATGTTTATTGCTGTTTTAATAATGATGTCGTTAATAGGATTCATGATTCTATTCGAAAGAGGAATAGATAGATATAGAGTCTACTACGTCTCCCAGCTTGGAGATCAAAACCTGCAGGTATACCATGTAGAGCCAGGTAAGATGATTCATGCCAAATTATATGTAGTAGATGACATGCTAGGTGTAGGGTCCCCAAACCTAACTACTGCAGGAGTCAAGAGGAACTTGGAGGTGCTTTGCTGGGTAAAAAGCCCAGAGCTCGTAGAAAACATATCGAGGACGCTTGAATCAATAAAAGACTTCAAGAGGGTAGAACTGAATGAGATAGGGACAAACGTGTGGATGGCCCCTAGAAGACGTAAGCCAAGGATGGCTAACCGACTCCTCGAACTTTGAATATTGGACTAAAAGATATCAGATCGAAGTCTTTGCTCAAGGAAAAAAGAAAATCCCCCCAATAGTATTAATGGAAAAGCCCAAGCTTGCGAAACCGGGCGCTTCTCGACTCCCTACGGCATTCGTACTCGAGAAACCGCCCCCTACGCATAAACCGGGGGTTGATCAAAGAAAAGATGGATCGATCGCTCCTTAAACATGGCTGGGATAAAATTAACTTGGGATTAACGCACAGGCACAGCTCCCCCCTCATTAGCAGGTAAATATATCCCTAAATAACCCTTCCTTCTTTTTCGAACCCAAGTTCAAAGACGGCCTAAAAGCCCGGCTTTGCCTCAAGTTGCGAGAAGACCTCCCAAGAAGATCTCCTGTTTTTCTTGCTCTCTCGAAAAGGCAAAAGAAGTTTAAGCGATCAATTTTTTGAAAAAAGTATAACATATATATAAAATAGAACTAAACTAGGCAGACGTGATCAATAAAATGAGCGATTCTTGTATGCTTTCTGCGGTCGTAGATTTGAGACCAGGGCAGAAAGGCTAAGCGGGGGGCCATTAATTCTGTATTGCCTTAAAAATAGTTCGAATGAAAAAATGTGATATAGGTGAAAAGAAGTGAGCCTCTTCGACAGAAAGTTGAAAGGATGGAAAGGGAAGGATGTTGACATTAAATATGCCAAAGTCTAATTAAGGGAAGGGTTGGCTTCGAGACATATACGAGGCTTCTTCTCGCAATAACCGGGAGGCGCTGCAGGCGCAAGCCAGCCAGAAGGCATTCGAGATTGTGAGATGGTTCGATGAACTGTGGCTTTATATTAAAGTTATATACTAAAATTTCCACCATCTTTATATCATTGCAATACAGTAAAAAAATTGGGGAAGAATTATGGCAAATTATGTTTCCCTGCTAGTCTTAGCCCTCATCCTTATGACTTTTGCTGCCCCTCCTGTTTGGAGCACCACTGCTTCCGAGAACTACCCGGGGACATACCCACAGGAGATATACATTAAGGCGGAGGGCGACGACGGTTCTCCTCTCCCCAATGCAAAGGTATACCTCTACATGATGACCGAGAACGGTTGGAAGCTCATAGGAACGAGGTACTCAAATTCCGCAGGAGTAGCTTCATTCATCCCAGGCCTTCCTGCCGATTTAAAGAGGATAGTTCAGACTGAGAGAGGAGCAGAGTACGTATACAGCTCGGTTAACCTGATGGCTGTGGTGGAGAAGGATTCCTACATCGGTCTCTACACTTTCGCGGTGGACCCAGGAAAGGACTCCAACACGCAGAAGATGGTTTCTGTGGTGGCGCACAGCATCCCGAAGAGCAGCTCAGCCTCTGAGCAGTTAATACGCAACTATCCCCCCTCTCCAGATTACACATTAGTTCTGGACGAGCGGTACCAGTACACCCCAGTGCTGAGGTTTTCAACAAACTACAACATATCTGCCCAGTACCAATATCCAGCAGGCTGCAAGATAAGGGTACAGACGAAGTATAGGTCCCCATATACTCCCAGTGGTTATTGGTACGATGGAGGATATGTAGAAATAACCGTCGACTCACCTATATGGAGCTCTTGGTTCAATGGTAGCCCACAGATTATAGAACTACAGTTTGAAATCAAGTACCAGCACTCTTATGTGATTGGTCGGGATATCTATATGGAGGTTATAACTGCAGTTGACACCTCCGACGACCCCAGAAGCTACAACAGAGTTCAGTACAGCTGGGACGGCCAGCCGGTTAGCGGAGCAGTATATCGCGATGTATTACAAAACGATTTCCGAGGAATCAACGTTACGGGAGGTAGCACATACATCTTCAGTGTGGGGGTAAACTTTCCCGATGTAAGTATTTCGCTTGGAGTCACCAAAGCCCCCGCTCCTGAAGCCATCCTAATAATCGGAGCAGGTTCCTGGTATCCAGGCTATAAAGCAAGGATAGTAAGCCTAGGCGATAGTAGCTACCTAGACACGAGAGTCTTCTGGGTCAGTTCCTCTTGAACAAAATCTTTTTTTTAAAAAAAGCTTGTTTTCAACCGTCTTCCTATGAAGATGAGTGCCTTATGATGAAAACTAAATATATGCGGAATTGTTTATTTTTATAAACTCTTAGGAATAGTTCTAGGAAAACTTTTGGTAAAACCTCAAAGGAAGCTATAGAGAATTCCAAGGAGCCTTGGAAATGGGTTAATCTAGGAAGCATGGGTTAATCTAGGAAGCTAGGAAGTAATGCAGAGGCGAATTCATATATGCTACACTGCTAAGTAGGCTTAAGAAAAGCGGATTTAACTATATGGCTAATTGGCTTGAAAGCACCCAAAAAGTTTGGGAAGAACCTGCAACGTTAAATATAGTGGATCTGGAAGGCTGTATAATTCTGAACTGCTATCTCTCACCATCAATACAAGGCTCGCTTCAGGAGTAGCTATACCCAGGAATATGGTGGAATCCGAACGAGGGAAAGTAGATAAAGATGCTATTGTTGTAGAACTCTATGCTCTTGCCGCAGCTGGTAAGAGGAAGCGATGGATAGAACCTGAGGGGCTGGTTTTCAAGTCCTTCGTTAACCTATACTCTTCCTCAAGAACCTCTTTTAGAATATCCTGGATGAGATTACTACATTCACATGCTGTTTCACGGACAAGAATCCCGCCCTACCTCCCGCCGTCTTGCTCGTATGCTTTACGCATGAAATCCTGCTTTGGGCTAATAAGTGGAACAATGTTCCACAATCGACTTCTCATTATATTATGCTTTCGAGAGAGTTTGGCATATCTCTAAAGATCCCGATAAAAGCATAGAGCGTAAGCTCCCAGAGTGTTAGAAATTTAATCCATGCTTAATCGAATAGTCAAGGGGGTTGCTTAGAAGAGTTGTATTTTAAAACATTTATCTCCCTGTATTCCTTGACTTTCTTCAAATCGATATGGTTCTGGCTTCATCGTCACTTCTAAATACTTCTGGTTACTTTTAGTGACTAGCCTTCATTACCCCTATCAGCACTCTACCCGCGCTCTTTTGGAGCCTAACTTTATCGGTTAGACCTCCTCACCCCTCTACTGGAATCTCTTAAGCGAAAAATGAGTGCTCGTAGAGCTAGGCTTCTCCTTACATCTGCCTCCTCATCGGATCGTTTACCCATACCCATAGACAAGTAATGAGAGAGAAAGGTTTAGATAGACACATGGCCAGTGCATAACATAATAGCATACAGGGGATTAAAAGTAGTTAAAAGTTATGAAATATGATCAAAATATGGATGGGCACAAATATGGATGGGATGGGTAATATATGCCTGCTGCCCCAAGAGAGGTTATGAAGATTCTTGAGGTAAGGGAGATGAAATAGAGTGTACTTTAGAATGACAGATAGATTCCTGTTAGAAAGAGGGGCTAGAAATATGCTTAAGCACTCTTCTGGGGGTATGTGGACTGGGATAGATGAGTTTCACCCTGAGACTGTGAGGTATATTATGAGCGCTAATGCGGACAAAAGGGCTTCTCTAGGTCAGTTTTTTACTCCAAGGAGACTGCGTGAAGAGCTGTTATCTAGACTTCCAAGACTCGTTAAGCCGAGGGTTCTAGATCCTGCTTGTGGAACTGGGGAGTTCTTGCTGTCAGCTAAAGATTACTTTGTGGAGCCAGAACTTTACTGCTGGGAAGTAGATCCAGAGGTAGCAGACACCGCTAAGAAACTAATACCTGAAGCCAAAGTAGAGATTAAAGATAGCCTGCTGGCACCTTTCGAAGAGAAGTTCGACGTAGTCATCGGCAACCCGCCTTACTTCGAGTTTAAGCCGCCGAGGGAGATTAGGGAGAATTACAGGGAGATAGTGAGCGGTCGCGTCAACATATATGCCCTCTTCATCTACCTAGGGATTAATCTGTTGAAGCCGGGGGGCTACTTGGCTTACGTGGTTTCATCCTCGATGAATAATGGAGCCTATTTCAGAAAGCTGAGAGGATTCATTGTTGAAAACGCTGATATAGCATATCTTAAGAGAATAGATGACGCATATGTGTTCTCCGACCCCGCATATAAGGTTAACCACACTTTCCAGCTCCTCGTCTTAAGGAAAGATAGGAATACCGGCAGACATGTTTTCAAACGTGGAGACCGCTTGGTATTTAGTGAAAACTATGAGTTCCTGGGGAAAGTCTTCGAGAACTCAACTACTCTGCGTGAACTAGGCTACCGGGTTCAAACCGGAAAGATAGTTTGGAATCAGAACAGAGATAAGCTTACAAACGATCCCAAGAAAGGCATCCTACTAATATGGTCACACAATATAAAGAAGGGAGAACTAGTGCTAAACAACAACCCCAGCAAGCCACAGTACATAGTATATCCAGCTGATAAAGCCGATAAAGGTCCAGCCATAGTTGCTACACGCATAGTTGGGCATCCAAGCAGGGCACTGCTCGAAGCCGCCCTTATACCCCCAGGCACACTCTTCGTAGCAGAGAACCACGTAAACGTAATCTACCCGCCACCAAGAGCGACAATAGAGGAGCTACAAGAGATAGTTGGACAATTGAACTCTGACAAGACACAGGGAGTGATCAGAGAGCTGGTAGGGAACACCCAAGTATCAAAATCAGAGCTGGAAAACCTCATACCGCTGGAAATAAAAAGTATCTTTGCATTCTGACCTTCTCCCGGCCCTAAAGGGAAAAGATTCTATTCGAGCAATTCACAAGTTCCCTGCATCTGCACAGGTTCACATTTGTCATCTGCATTGTATCTAAGAAGGTCAGAGATTCCTGGGCTCCCCGCTCCAAGAGTCTTATACGATAATGAAGGCTTAAAAACTAAACACGTTGAAAGAAATGTATCCTTTAATAACTTAAGGAGGATAATTATCTCCAGAAATCAATTTATCTCTGAAGTTATAGGATGAGGGTGTAGAGATTTGGAGGAATTCAACATACCGAAAAGCCACCCCCGCTATAGAAGCTTGATGGAGAGGGAAAAAATAGTTCAGGGATTCAGAGAAGGACTGGTAGTTCCTCAGGGGCTAATAGCTCACGGAAGAGGCGAAGCCTTCGATTACATAATAGGAGAAAAAACGATTCCTGAAGCTCAGGAGGCCATTGATGCGGCGGTGGCAGCTATTCTGCTGGCAGAATATCCTATCATTTCTGTAAACGGAAACACGGCAGCCCTCGTTCCGAAGGAGATAGTAGACTTTTCAAGAGAGACGGGAGCAAAAATAGAGGTTAACCTCTTCTACAGAACTGAAGAGAGGGTCAGGAAGATAGTAGAGCATTTGAAGAAGCACGGAGCAGATGAAGTCCTTGGAGAGAACGTGGTAGAAGGAGTGCCTGGTCTCGAAAGCGAGAGGAGAAAAGTCGATCCTAGGGGAATACTGAAAGCTGATGTCGTCCTGGTTATGCTTGAAGACGGCGACAGGACAGAATTCCTGAGAGCTATGGGGAAGACAGTTATAGCAGTTGACCTTAACCCCTTTTCAAGAACTGCCAGGAAGGCGAGCATCACCATAATGGACAATGTAACAAGAGCCCTGCCTTTGATGGTGGAAAGAGCGAGGGAGATGAAGGGATGGGATAGGGAAAGGCTCAGAGAAGCTTTCTCAGCATACGACAATTCCATGCAGCTCTCCAAATACATAGCATATATCCTGGGCAGACTGAAAGAGGAATCGGAATCGCTAAAGCGAAGCTCGAAGTGAATTTTTCACTTTCAAACTGCTCCTCGGAAAAAAGCCCCGCCGAACTTCTTCATCCTTGAATAACTATGTCGACGTGGCGTATTAATGCTAGAATAGACGGTGGAATGCTCAGAAGAAGAAAACCGCAAAATTTGCGGTAGAAAATGTAGTTTGAAGGAAAGAGCCCTGCCTTCTAAAGAAAAACGTGAGCTTTTCTCTCCAGCTCACGGCTCTATTTCTTCATTATTGATAGCCTGAATGCGGGAATGGTTCTCGCTTCGCCTAATGCTATCATATGTGTTGCTTTATTGAGCGGAGCCGTGAATACTTTGTAGGAATCTCCTTCGAAAGTGATAAGCCAGGCAACACTCTTTTCCGAGGAATATTTGATGGTCGAAGAGAGAGTTGCCGCTTTCGACGCTTCTTCGTCCCCAAGAATAATTTTTCCCAGAACCTCCAAAAGCCTTTCTCCTCTCTCTATTGCTTCGACGCACAGATCGTTAAATTTCTCTGCGTTCCTCGGGATTCCATCTTGATAGCAGATCTCGGAGATCTCGCTCAGTAGCCTTTTTCTTATGAGGTTCAGGTCGGCATGCTTTTTCTCTGCTGCCCTGGTGAGCATTAGGGCGATATCTTCTTCCATAGCGAATCATCCCGCATCAGCTATACCCTTCAAGATAAATGGAAAGGCAAGACATCCAGGGATCTCTATCTCTTCTCCCTTATATGCATTCAACTCAACTCCCATGATTTTCTTTCCTAGCATGTCTACATTCATTTTCACATTGACTTTTTCCTTGAAGGGGGATAGGTCGCACCTGATTGAAAAATCGCTGAGCTCTTCCTCTGCCAACCGTATGACTGGAAGACCGAGCTTGCCGTTTATAGACCCCGGAATTCTGATGAGCCTGTGCACGTCTACTGTTACCTTCTCGTCTATCGCTACAGCGGCGGACTCTATGAAAGACTGCAACAAGCTCTCATCGATTCTGTTCCCCACCTCTTCCCAGGTGAAATGCTCTTTCGGATTCAAGCCGAGCTTTTCGTAGATTATTTTCCCTATCCTTCCTCTCCAGCTTGGATCATCAGGATGCGGTATCAGCCAATCTCTTTTTCCAAAGCCGGTGAGCCTTTTAACATCCAAACCGCTTCCCTTTATATAGTCCACGATCTCCCTCCTCTCCTCGCTGCTTAGCTTGAGGCAAGCGTCGTTGCAGAGAGGCCTGATGTGAAAGCCCCTGTTCCCGGAAAAGTATATCTTGACGTCTTCAAATCCCATTTCCCTTTTCAGTATTCTGACGAGCTGCGATGCAGCCTCCCCGGCCTTTTTCACGCACTCATCAGGAATGGGAGAGGCCTCAACCACGTTCTGGCTGCCGCACTTCAAGCATTTTTTAATTTTATTGCCGTACATCAGGTAGCCGCAATCGAGACAAACATGCATCTGCTCCATGGCTCGGCAGTCAGGCAGCTCATCTGCATCTATATCGAATATCAGCTCGCTCCCAAAATAACCCTTGCTCTCCATGCTTTTCACTTCTGGAAAAAGATAACGCGCAGAGGAGTAGTACAGATGCAAAGGAGGGTTCTTGACTAAGTATTCTCTCAGCTCAGCTTCGCTTCTGAATGACAAATGCCTCACATAGGACTGGGCGCCGATGGGCTGAACAGCGAATTCTCTGGAAGAAATATTGTCCGGTAGCTCCAGCTCAGCGCTTGAGTAGTACTCTGATAGCCTCCTCCTTATCCAGGTGAACGATTTTTCTCTAGGCAGTCCGCGGCGCGACAAAAGCAACCAACCTAGCTCCCTGTGGAAGTTCTAGAGTTAACTTCGCGGGCATATCGGTGGAAAAGCTCAGGATGGCTACTTCGGCGCTCTTTATTGGACCAAGCAAGTCGATGAAATATTCTATACCGTACGTGCTTTTCTGCTCTCCATCAGAGTTCACAGATATGATACCTTCTTCGCCAGACTTCAGCTCTGCTACAGCCGTTCCTATCTCGCTCTCACCGATTGCCCTGAAGACTTCCCCATTCGTTTCAAATGTCACGCTATCGCTCAGTATCTCGACATCTTCGATTGACTCCCTCAAGATGCTTGGAACCGCTCTGATTTCCGCCTTCAGGTCAATTTTGGGTTCGGGGAGATCCTTGAATGTAGGCTCAGTAGTAGGCTCCGTAAACTCCCTCAGCAATTTGCCAGAGAAGCTGACCTTCAGCTTATCTCCATTCAGCTCGAGCAGCAGGGAATCATCTTTTCTAGCTCTCTTGATGATTTCGACGAACTCTTCCAAGTCCAGGCCAAAGCTTTCCCCGCCGGCTTCGTATTCCTCTAGGGATTCCTTTGGAAAGAATATGTCTACGAGGACTACATGGCTGGGATCCAGGGCCCTCAGCTTTACCCCTCCTTCCTCAGCAGTCAGCGTTATCTCCTTGACTAACTTGCTAGCTCCACTTATTACTTCTTTCCACAGCGATGCTTCCGAAAACTTTAGCCTCATCGGACATCATCTTCCGCTTTTTTTCAGATGAGTTATCTCTCATCTGATTATTAAACCTGACCATTTTCTGATCTTTGTTGCGATAAGGAGCAAATGTGGGACGATCCTTCAGAGCAGACATTGTGGAGAGTTGAAAAAAAGAAGAACTTCACTCATATTCTCTCCAGACATACCCGCATCTGACGCATTTGTAGAACCTCGTTGGAGGCTCATCAGCAGCCCTTGTCTGCATGGTCCAATAATACACTTCGTTGTAACCGCACTTAGGACAGTATACAACATCTTTGAGTTTCGGAAGCGTTTCCGGAATTTTACCATCTTCAATGACGATTGACTTCTCCTTTGCTGTGTGCTTTATCTTATTGGACAGCTTGTATGCTGATGGAGATGAATTGACTTCTTCGGTATAGCCGCATTTGGGGCAGACTAAGACGCTCTTCCCTCCCACTTTTCTCGGTTGCATCAATGTTCCGCATTTCGGGCAGAACTTCATCTGCCACCACCGCTCAAAAGCGATTCAAATTCTTCCAAAGCTTTCAAAAGGATCTTCTCATGAGGCAGCTCCTGAACTGCTTCTGCTCCAAGCCTTTCCACCAGCCCTTCGGTTCCCTTTCCTTTGATGAGCACTTTTCTCACTTCCTTAATGTAATCTCTCTCCCCAAGTCTCTCAATAAAGTGATCATTGAAGGAGTCAAGCAGAAAGTGTTCTATCATATCCCCTCTCAGGACAAAGCCAACCGCATAGCCTCTGTGAATGAGGAGCTCCATCACTCTGCTCTCAGGCTTTAGTGCTTTTGAGCTTTTCTTCAATTTCGGCACCTAGAACATCGACTATCTTTATCGTATCATCGATAGCGTTTTTCATCACTTCAATTGGAGAGACGGTTCCATCCGTTTTCACGTAAATTATTACGCTTCCTTTCAGCGGGTGCTCAATTCTGTAGTACGATATCAAAACACCCTTCTGCTCCAAGATCCTCTTCGCCAGCAGATTTCCAAGGGTGTGGTCTTCTCCGATGATTTCCAGTTCCAATTCAGTATCGGTCTTCTTTCTCACATTATATGCAATGCTTTCAGACATCCTTCCTCTATCCTCCACAGCACTTGCTGTTAAATTTCTTAAAAACAACCATGATGCCTTAGACAATACTAAAACATTTCCAGTCATCCCTTTTTAACTTTACATGATTAACCTTCATAATCTAGGAAAGAAGAGGTTCAGATTATATTTAACGCCTTTCTATTATTCTTCTTGAGCTTCAAGCAATGTGGAGATCGATTGAACGGCTTTCTCCCACCCAACTACGAGCCTCGCCTTTCCCTCCTCATCCTCCAGCACTCCAGCCTCTTTTCCTGCCTCAAGCACATCTTCCGGAAGTGCATCGAAGAACATACTCAACAGAGCCACAAGTTCAGCCGCCTTTCCCTTTGCAATGCTTCTAGAAGCTCTCAATCTGTCAAAGAATTCTGCTGCTATCTCGCGCACTCTATCGGGGTTCTCTTCTATTATCAGCTCATCGTCTTTTCGAATGCTCTTAATCTTGTAGAGGCTGAGCAAGTACACAAAGGCATCTATCGGTACTGGGTAGCCGAGAGTTTTCGAAGACTGTGCCAAGTTGACAACGGTATTCCCCTTCTTAAGTGGACCTGGCAATGCATTTGAAACTATCCTCTTCACAGCTTCGATGCTTCTTTCTACGCTGACGGGATCTCCAGTAATTCTGAGCTCCAGAACATTTCCCCTGACTCTGTAGAAGGCTTCTTGGGCCGAAATGGCTGCCATAACTTCCTCTAAGAGCCTCTCGGTATCTCCTTTTTCAGGTATTCTAATCAAGATCTTCCTCTTCACCATAACCAGGATATTCCCCTTGGAGGTTAGCAGTTCACTTCGGCTTTTAATGATATCAAAAACCTTACCTAATATATTTGTGCATTCAAAAGAAAGACCAGGTACCCAGCGGTTGAACCGAACAAATATTCTTATCAGGCGAGTAAGCTTCAATATCTGCACCAAACCCGTTCCAGAACGAATCCATCGAACCGACCCATCGCTCATGTGAGCTTCTGCTAAAGGCAGATATGAACAGAAATATCTATTTAAACCCTCCAGATAATAATGAAAAAGCTGAAGTTAAAGTATCGATGCTAGATCACTGTAGCACGAGGGAAGCAGATTGAAAGTTCCCAAACAGATAAGGACTTACTGCCCCAGATGCAAGAAGCACACGCTACATACAGTAATGCTATACAAGGGAGGAAAGAGAAGAAAGCTGGCGATCGGAGAGAGAAGGTACAGAAGGAAGCAGGAAGGATATGGTTCTAAGAGGAGGCCTGAGCAGAAGAGATTCGCGAAGACAACTAAGAAGCAGGTGCTCAAGCTGAAGTGCAGTGAGTGCGGCTACATAACTCACAGAAAAGGAATAAGGCTCAAGAAGCTCGAAATAACGGAGGTGGCCTGATTGGCGAAGAAGACCAAGATTCCCATACCCGAGCCAAAAACCAAATTCATCTTGATAAGATGCCCTAACTGCGGAAACGAACAGGTAGTTTTCTCACATGCTACTTTCCCAGTCAGATGCCTAATATGCGGGAATCAGCTGGTCAGACCAACAGGCGGCAGGGCTATGCTGCAGGCCCAGTTCATCAAGGTTGTAGGGTAAAACACCTTCTCGAACTTTTTATACTTAACATATTTTGAAGGAAGAGATGGAAAATGGTCAGGGCGAGAAAAGAGTTTCCAGAAGCAAATGAACTGGTGGTAGCGACAGTCAAGGAGATATTCGATTACGGTGCTTATGTTGAGCTTGATGAATACAACAACATGAGAGCTTATCTCCCTTGGAGCGAAGTGGCTTCGAAGTGGGTGAGGGACGTCAAGGATGTGATAAGACAGGGGGAGAAGATAGTTGTCAAGGTGATAAGAGTAAACAGGCAGAAGGGACAGGTTGATGTCAGCCTGAAAAGAGTATATGATACCGAGAAAAAGAAGAAGATGCAGTGGTACAAGAGGAACCAGAGAGCGGAAAAGATTCTTCTTATGGCAGCTCAGAGGCTGGGAAAGTCCTTAGACAGCGCATATAAAGAAGCAGGGTGGCCCCTTGAAGATTACTATGGGGAGATATATGCTGGGCTTGAAGCAGCAGTCTTGGAGGGACCTGAAGCTCTGAGAAGAGCAGGCGTCAAGGAAGAATGGATAACCCCCCTTTATGAAGAAGCAGTTAAGCACATTCAGATCAAGCAGGTGAAAATCTCCGGGATTCTGACTTTAAGATCCTATGAATCTGACGGCGTCGAGAGGATAAGAAAGGTTCTCCTCAAAGTGAAGGAAAGCGGAAGAGATCAGGTCAAGATAAACGTGTATACGATAGGCTCCCCCAGATATAGAGTTGAGCTCATTACTTCAGACTATAAAAGCGGAGAGCGTCTCTTGGAGAAAACTATACAGGATGCCGAAAAAGAGGCTCAGAAGAACAAAGTCGAATTCGAATTCATTAGAGAGAAGGCTTGAGCGCTGATCGAAATTGAGATGGCTCATGAGGAAATGCGCGAACTGTGGAAAGTATACTCTGAGCACAGACAGATGCCCATACTGCGGGGGTCCTGTGAAAATACCTCATCCTCCCCGCTTCTCTCCGGTTGACAAATATGTAGCATACAGAATTCGAGCTAAGTCTTCTACCAAGGCACGCTCTTGAGGCCCAGCTTATATGCCAGGATGTTCGTGGAGACATGCAAGAGAGGTATCAGCACAAGTCCCAACAAGAAGGACCCTAGAGAAGGATGCAGGCAGCTCGGACACAGCAAAATCGCCGCAGTGGCCCCGAGGAAGAAGTCAAGCTGATCCGCCAGAGGCAGGCTTTTCCCTCTCTCGTAGCCCAACCTCCGCTTGAAGAATGACTTCGTCAGATCTCCCAGTATAGCGCCAACTGATCCCAAACCGCCTGTCAGCAAAACCTTCGGTAGCATATCGGTCATCGCTCCTATCACTAGAGCGGTGATCTCTCCAGCCAGTATCCCCCCCAACGCACCCTCGAAGCTCTTCCCGTCGCCGAGAATTCTCCTTCCATCCCTCCAGCTTTTCCCCATATCTATAGGATGAACTTTCACAAACTTGGAGATAACAACCGGAGCTCCGTTGGCGACCATGGCTGGGAGGTAGATCACGAAAAAATCAGCCACTATACGCACGATATCCATTCAAACCCACCGCCAGTTATTCTGTACCTGCCGAACACCTTTCCATTGACCTCAACTATCCCCTCTTCTTTTCTTTTTTCCCTCAATAACCTTACCATCGATGTAGCGTAGTAGGAAAGAACATCTTCACCGCTCGGGGCTTCTCCAGAGAGGCTGACCTGTGCAGTGGCTAAAATCATTGCTTTTTTTGACATTTGCTTCAGGAGAGCACAGGTGAACGAGAAAGCTCTGTAAGCCCTCTCTATATCGAAAGAAGCAGAGACTCTGAACACACTGTTGATGCTGTCCACTACGACTAGCTCCTTCGAATTCCAAGCCCTGAGAATATCGTAAATAATTCCCCACTCATCCACGTCTTCTGAAAACTCCACACTGGGGGGCACCCCAACCTGCATCGCCCTCTCGAAGGTCGGGCTCCCTTCCGTGTTTATGTATAGCGATTTCCCAGCGACTACTGCTGTGAAAGTTAGCGAAAAAGAAGTCTTGCCTGCCCCAGCCTCACCGTATATCACGGAGAATCCTCTGTTTCCGGGAAACGTCTCTTCCAGCAGCTTCTCCCAGCAGTTGATTCCTCTCGACATCACGATCTCCCTATGGATAGGTCAAATTAAATTAATAATCTTGATTATCGCTATTTATTATACAAAGAGAAGAAAGGATGATGAATTGAAGAAGAGGCTGCTTCTGGCAGTAGTCGATCCGGTCAGGTTCTACGTGTTAACTGAAGAGCTGAAGAGCTACGGAGTGAGCTACGGAGTGCCAGCTTCAGCTCCTTTTCTCTGCTCAAAGGATGAGGTTGCTCTCTGCGATGAAAGAGGAATGAGAATGATATCTGGAGAGTGCGAGAGGATACAGGTTTCCGAACCAGGAAAAAGGCTCATTATGGAGCTTTTCCCAAGACTTTACGGAAAAGCGGAGTTCAAAGAGATTTCAGTCGGAATAGACCTAGGTTCCTTTGCAGCATTCGTAGTTTCAGGCGACGGCGATCTTTTGCTCAAGGGAAAGATCCCAACTCAGAGGCTCGGAAGAGCTCTGAAGGATATCGCGCTCATCCCTCATGAAAAAATGATCGTCAGGCTTGGTAGCTGGAACAGCTCCGATGCAGTTTGGAAAATCGCCGGGGAAATACTGATGGATCTGGATGCGGCCGTTGAAATCGTGGACGAATTCGGAACTACTAAAAATTCGCTTGAAGATGAGAGAGATCCAGATATCAGAGCAGCTAAGTCTATACTCAAAAAAGGGAGGCTCGCATGAAGCTTCAGAGCGGCGATGAGACCAAGTACTTCTGGATAAAGGGAGCAGCCAAAATTAGAGTAGAAGAAGGATCCATTGAAATAAACGGTGCCAGCTTTTTCCGCGGAGAGAGCGTTCTGATGCACTTGAGCCGCAGTTATACAGTGAAAGTGCTTCCCCACACTTCTCTGGACGTAACGCTGTCCGCCACCTCTTCATTAGACAATGCTGAAGAGCAGGACATCGCGTCATACGAGGAGTGGAAAAGGAGAGCTGAGGAGATCGCGGAGAAGTGCATTTCAAAAGCCCGGTGCAAGATCGTTATACTTGGAGAAACTGACAGCGGGAAAACCACATTTGCAACCATGCTCGGAAACTCACTTCTAAAGAGAGGGTCAGTTCCCGTTATTCTGGATGCAGACCCTGGCCAGAACACCATAGGATTTCCAGGATTCATTGCAGCTGGCAAGTACAGCGTCAAGAGCATATGGCCGAGGGATATAGGATGGGAGAAGCTCTACTTCGTAGGCAAGCTGTCTCCAGCAGGCATAGAGAGCGATATAATAATTGGAGCTATGAAGCTTTCTCAGCACTACAGAGACAGCATATTGATAGTAGACACTGATGGATGGTTTGCTGATTTGAGGAGCTACAGCTACAAGTACAGACTGATAAACAGCCTAATGGCGGACTTCTCCGTCGTAATTTGTCAGAATGAGTGCGGAGGTCTGAAAAGGATCATCGAGGGAGAAGCTGAAGCGGTATTTCTGAAGAGCCCTCCAAAAAGGGCTGTTAGAAGCAGAGAGGAGAGGATCCTCATAAAGAGCGATAAAGTTCTGAACCTTGTTGCTTCCGAGAGGACGAGAGAGATCAGCTTGAGCTCTGTGAGCTTGATGGATAGAGGCAGAATAATCGATGTCAGTGAAGCAAGCATTGGAGATTTATCGGAAAGGCTGGAGAACATGCTCTGCGCTCTGGTATCTCCAGATGGTTGGGCAAGCGGTGCGGGAATAATCGCGGCCGTGAGAGACGGCGAGAAGCTTCTCATAAAGACAGATTATATGGGGGAAGTCAAGATTATTCAATTTGGGTATATAAAGTTGGCAGACAATAGACTGATCGAAATCGCCTCTGGAGGTGCAGGGAGTGGAAGGAGTTCTGAGCTTAGAAGAAGCTTTCAGAAGGGTGGAGAGCAGGTACGAAGACAGGGAAAGGGAGTACAGCGAGGAGCATGAGATCCCCCTGTTTATCAAGAGGGAGCAGGGCAGGAGAGCAGTTCTCGTGAGGGGGAAGAAATCTCACCCCCTGATAGTCTCAAACCTTTTCGAGACGAGGCAGAAGATGCTCAATATTCTGGGTCTTTCTCTTCTAGAGGAGCTGTACAACCTCGTCACAGAAAGCACTCATGAAGAGAGCGAGGTTTTCTCATATGAAAATTTGGAGGATCACTATGAAAGGGTGAGCGTAGGCTTCGATTCCCTTGGAGCTCTGAAGTACTATGAAAAGGATGGAGGATACTACTACACTTCATCGATTATAGTGACTTCCACTGGAAAGTCCCACAATGCAAGCATACACAGAATTAAGGTTATAGATTCTGGAAGGGCTGTCGCGAGGATAGTGCCGAGGCACCTCTACAGAGTTTACGAGGATAGGCTCAAAAGGGGAGAGAACACTCCGGTGACAATTCTAATAGGAGCTCACCCTGTAGTGGAGCTCTCGGCCTCCATATCTCCTCCTTTTGATGCTTTCGAGTTCACTCTCATCCCAAACTTCACAGGCCAAAAATTGAAAGTCGTCAGGAGCCCTCTCCACGGGAACCCTGTCCCCTTAGGAACATCTTACATTGTAGAGGCAGAGATAACTCCGGAGCTTGTGGATGAGGGGCCGTTCGTTGATATAATGGGCACTTACGACAGGGTGAGAAAGCAGCCCCTGATATTGATCAGGGAAATTTGGGCTGTGAAGCATGGTGAAAGGATGAGCCATGCTATACTTCCCGGAGGCGGTGAGCATCAGTTGCTCATGGGAATCAGCAGAGAAGCCCAGATATGGAAGTCAGTCAGCTCCGTTGTTCCAAAAGTGCGCAAGGTCAGGCTGACGCCTGCGAGTGGGGGTTGGCTCCACGCAGTCATATCAATTGAGAAGAACCACGATGAGGACGGGAAGAACGCCATTCTGGCTGCCTTCGGCGCTCATCCGAGCCTCAAGCATGTAGTAGTGGTTGATTCAGATGTAGATCCGGATGACCCTATTCAAGTGGAGTGGGCGATAGCTACGAGATTTCAAGCCTCAGAGGACTTGATCGTAATAAATAGAGCCAGAGGCTCAACTCTTGATCCCAGTGCAGAGGACGGCACAACTGCGAAGATGGGGCTGGATGCTACGAAGCCGCTGAATGCACCGTTCACATTCGAAAGAGCAAGAATCCCTGGTGAGTAGGGTTGCATCTCACGAGAGAAGAGGAAGAAATGCTGAATGGAGAGCATGGGGAGATTTTGGCAACAGCCCTCAATGTCATAGTTAAGGTTGGGGAGGCTCTCGGAGCTGAAAGGCTCATAGAAGTACCTCACGTCCATGCATCCGGCCTATCCTACATGACCATTGGGGACGCTGGGCTGACTTTCCTGAAGTCATATGCTGAAAAGGGGGCCAGGGTCAGAACATTTTCCACGGTGAACCCCATAGGGATGGACCTGGATCTTTGGGAGAGGCTGGGCATTTCGGAGGAGTTCGCTCGAAGGCAGAGGGAAATAGTCAACGCTATCCTCAGCATGGGCTTTGAGCCAACATTCACATGCACTCCCTATCTGATTAGGAAGCCTGCCTTTCGGGAGCACCTTGCGTGGGGAGAAAGTAGCGCCGTTGCCATGGCCAACACGTTCTATGGAGCTAGGACCAACAGAGAAGGGGGACCCTTAACTATTATGAGCGCACTGACAGGAAAAACTTACATGGCTGGCCTCCACCTGGATGAAAACAGGATTCCAACGCATGAAATCGTATTGGATGGAGAGATCAGCCTCGCAGATCCGGCCTATGCGGGAGCACTTGGGTATGTTGCGGGGGAGAAGATAAGGAACGGCATCCCCATCATCAAGGGGGTGAAAATGAGCTTCGCTTCAATCAAATCATACACGGCTGCAGCAGCGGCGAGCGGAGACATCGCATTATCCTACATTGAAAAGATAACGCCTGATTATGACTGGGCAGTTAAAAGGGCAGATGCTCTGGAAAAAGTCCAAATCGAAAGGAGGGAAGTGGAAGAGATAATGAGCCTAAGGGGGGATGTAGAAGTAGATGCTGTTTTCATCGGTTGCCCCCATGCTGATGTAGATGAGGTTCTGGAGCTTTACAGGATGCTGTCGAAGTGCAGAAAGCTGAAAGTGCCAGTGTGGATATCTACTTCAAGGGCCTCTTATGAAAAGCTGAAGGATCTGGGGGTAGTGGAGAAGCTTGAGTCAGCAGGAGCTGTAATAATAAGGGATACATGCCCAGTGGTCTCGCCTCTGGTAGCCTCAAGATTCAAATCAATTGTGATAACCAGCGCTAAGGGGTTTTTCTACATCCCAAAGATGCATGGCGTGAGAGCATTCATTGTCCCATTCCAGAAAGTAGGTGAAGTAGCGTGCGGGAGATAAAAGTTAGGGTTATTTCCGGGAACAGTGTGGAGGGAGAGCTGCTCGTCTATCCAAAGCCAATTTCGTTCCTGGGAGAAGTGGATCCAAAGAGAGGGATAATTCTGGTAAGTGGTCAGGAAGAAGTGAAGATAAAGGACAAGATCCTCATATTTCCGGGCACTCGCGGAAGCACAGTTGGCAGCTACGTCATTTATGCGTTGAAATACTATGGAAACACCCCCGCGGCGATGGTTGTGAGCAGAGCAGAGCCCATCCTCATAGCTGGAGCAGTTCTCGCTGGCATCACGCTAGCAGAAGGTTTAAGCGAGGTGGAAATGAAGGAAGCAATGAGCTACAGAAGAGGAGAGATCGATGCCCAAAAGGGAGTGCTCAGGCTTACCCTTTAGTTGGAAGCATCAGGTCTTCTTCCTCTCGCTCCTGAGGATCCTCAGCCTCTCTATGACCATGAGCCACCCATCAATTGCCTGCGAGAGCTTTATATCTTCATCATAGGAAGATGTTCTGCCGATGTCTTCTGAGAGTATGTCGAGCTGCTTCAAAATCTTTTCCTCAATTTTCGCGAAGAGAGGGGCAGAGACTTGCTCGACTATTTCAGTCTCGTCTGATACTATTGCCACTTTTCCGTGTATTGGGCAGACAACGTCTCCATTCTTCAATCTGAAAAGGGGGGAGCCGCATATTGGACAGGAGTACGGGAGCATTG
Organism: Fervidicoccus sp. SLHALR4; assembly: GCF_058692745.1. Taxonomy (NCBI): domain Archaea; kingdom Thermoproteati; phylum Thermoproteota; class Thermoprotei; order Fervidicoccales; family Fervidicoccaceae; genus Fervidicoccus; species Fervidicoccus sp. SLHALR4. The sequence continues at coordinate 848,385 of NZ_CP182483.1, forward strand.
TAGCACCCTGCCTGAGGAGTTCGGCTCCCTTTTTTGCTGCATCTCCTTGAGCGCTCACAATCTACCACCCCTCCAGAGCAGAGAGGGGTCGCTGCTGCAGATGCTCGTCATCGGTTTCCCTCCATCCGCCCATCGAGCCTCATCCCCCATGCAATGAATCTGCCCCATGCCATAATAACGTTTTTATCCAATAAATTGGATCGATCTGGAGATGAACGAAAAATACTTCTGGTGGAGCTGGTTTCCTTGGGAAGCGAGGGGCTGAAAGATATATTGGAGGAGGTGTTCTCCGAGGCAACGAGGTCGAGGATCTTCAAAGACAGAGATAAGCTCACTCCAGACTATGTCCCGGAGCATCTCCCCTTCAGGGACGAGCAGATAAGGAGGATAGCCTCGGCTCTTTCTCAAGCTCTGAGAGGGTCGAGACCGAACAACTTATTTGTCTACGGCCTCACCGGGACCGGAAAAACGGCGGCCGTGAAGCTCGTTACAAGAGGCCTCTCGGAGAAGGCCAGGGAGCTGAGAGTTCCCGTCTACACAGCTTATGTGAATTGCAGGCAGAGAGATACAGGCTACAGAGTCCTTGCTGACATCATGGAGTCCCTGGGAGGCAAAGTTCCATTCACAGGTCTGAGCATTGCTGAGCTTCAAAAGAGGCTCCATAAGAGGATCGAGTCTCTCGGAGGGAGGGTTATAATAGTTCTTGACGAAATCGATTTCCTTGTAAAGAAGCAGGGAGATGATATTCTCTACAAACTTATAAGGATGAATGAGGAGCTCTCCGGCAGCTCAGTGAGCATAATTGGGATAACAAACGACCTGAACCTCATCGAAATGATGGACCCCCGCGTGAAGAGTAGCCTGGGAGAGGAGGAAATTGTCTTCCCTCCATATGATGCTCTCCAGCTGAGGAGCATTCTCGAGGAAAGGGCGAAGCTGGCATTCTACGATAACGTTCTCGATGGAGACGTGATCCCTCTCTGCGCCGCACTCGCAGCAAGAGAGCACGGCGATGCTAGGAAGGCCCTGGATCTGCTCAGAATGGCTGGCGAGCTGGCGGAAAGGAGCGGTAAGGATAGAGTTACGAGAAAGGACGTGGAAGCGGCACGAGGCGAGCTAGAGAAGGATAAAGTGCATGAGGTCGTCGCATCGCTTCCGCTCCACGCGAAACTCATCTTAGCCTCCATCCTCGAACTGACCCGCGATAAAGAAAGCGCAACTACAGGTGAAATATTTGGAGAATATTCGAAGAAGACGTCCCTCCTTGGTCTCGAAGTGGTCACACAGAGGAGGGTGACGGACATAATAAGCGAGCTGGATATGATGGGCCTCATCTCTGCGAGGGTTGTCAGCAGGGGGAGATATGGGAAGACGAAAGTTGTGAAGATCCAAGCGGACAGAAGGAGCATTGAGACAGCGCTGAAAGAGGATGAAATCGTTGGCAGCACCATTGGAGGAACCTGAGGTAGCAGTAGGAATCGACGACGGTATGTTCATAAAGCAAAGGGGCGAGTGGACGGTTCTGGCAGGCGTGAAGTTTGTTGACTTGAGGCTTAGCGAAATCGCTTTCAGCAGAATCACCCTCGATGGGACTGATGGGGTTGCTTCGGCCGAGAAGATCGTGAGGAAGCTCGTGAATAGAGGAGAGAGGGCCGCAGTTTTTCTCGATGGAGTCACCTATGCAGGATTCAATCTCATAGATCCGGAAGAGCTCGCAAACAGAACAGGAGTAATAGCTATATCAATATTCAGGAGAAAGCCAAATGAAGAGAGGATCTTGAGAGCTTTAAAGCTTCACTTCCAGGATTGGGAGAGCAGATGGGAGGTGATATCGAGGGCATCAACGAATGCGAGGAAAATTTGGATTAGAGGGAGGACTATATACTACTACAGCTTTCCTGAATCTCCCTCTGTGAGCGAAATCATAAGGAAAATGGCAGTCGCTTCAAAAATACCCGAGCCTCTGAGGATGGCTGACATGTTCGCAAAGGAAATCGGAAAGTTCCTCATGCAGTCAAAATTCAAGTAAAAGCTATCTCCTTCCTTTTGCTGAAATCGCGGGAACGCGGAAGCTTTTAAGCTCTTTCGTTTCGGCAGTAAAGGACTTCAACCACAGAATCGCATAATACGGGTCATTCTAAAAGCAGAAGGCCCTCATTTCTAGCGTATTCGACTACAGCTTCGTACTCGTCTGGCGTTATCCGCCTTTTCAAGCTACTCCACCTGTCTCCCTCGAATACTACTCTGTAGGTCGGATAGTACTGATCCATTATGTTCACGACCAGCCATTCCTTCGGCATGTTTTCGGAAAGCCACTTCATTATTGGGATGCTGCAGCACTCCACATGATTTGGCAGTATGAGGTGTCTCAGGATAATGCTGCCTTCCCATTTTACGGCGAGCAGATTGCGGGTGACCACATCTCTGTACCTTGGTGCGGCAGAGAGAACAGAAGCGTGAGAGTACTCCCAGTACTTGAAGTCTGGGAGCCAGAGGTCTATAACATCTTTAAGAAGCCTGGTGAGCTTTTCGCTCATATAGAAATTGCTGTTCCATATCTGGGGAGGAGAAGTCTTCATATATTTGAAGCTCTCAACGATCACATGCGCGTGGGGAGTCGGCTCTCCTCCTACGTGATTAATGTTCCTCGCCCCCCTTCTGACCAGTTCGTCTTCTATAGCAGCCAGCTCTACAGCGTCTACATACATCCCCCTCAGGGGTACAATTTGCGATATCTCGAAGTTCTGGCAGTATACGCAGCGGAAGTTGCAGCCCGAATAGAATATGGTTCCGCTAGGAACAAGAGGGTATTCCTCGCCATGATGCAGGAAGAATGAGGAGACCTGGCCTCTGTAGTCAACTCTGCAGTACTTTCCCCTAGCCACCATTCTATTGGTTCCGCACCTTCTTTCGCAAAATTCACAGCGGCTCAGCATTCTTTTCAGTATCTCCACTTTAAGATCGAGATATGAGGTGGTTGCGTCTTCTATTTTCGTGGCCTCCCCTTCTTTAACCTCCTGTAGCTTTTCCCGGAACTCAGCCCCCATTTCTCCGTGAAGCGACCAAAGCTCTTCATCGGTCAGAGAAGAAGCCTCCACTTCAAGCGGGACGCTTCTTGCGATTTTGAACTTTGGAGGGTGCTTCCCCTCCAGAATTCCATAGTACCAGCTCAGCGCTTCCTTTATCCTCTCCTCGACTTCCATCCTTTCAAGCACCAAGGATCTCGCGACAGTGTTTTTCCCTATATTTTTCGTTCAGTTTCCAAGTGAGCCATCTGTCGCGGCAGACGTCGCCCATTATGCTCAGAAGGAAGTTCCCAAGCATCTTATCTTCGTCTTCCCCGCTCCAATTGTAGAATATCCTTCTGGTAGAGCCCTGAACGACATATTCGAAGAACGGGCTCAGCCTTCTCTTCTTGGAGGGGAAGTAAACATATATCGGCTTTCCCAGCCTGGCCGCCTCCATCACTTCATAGAAGACGCCGTAGGAGGCGCTTTCGGCATAATGATATACGATCACTGCATTTGAATTCCTCACAAGCGATATGTCTCTCTCCACTACCTGAGACCTGATTAAATCGATTGATTCCTGAACTTCGTCCAGCTTCAGTCTGATTCCGTTGATCTCTATGGAGTCTTCATCTCCGCTGAAAGCTGCCTCGAACTCAGTTATGAGGTCCCAGTCCTTTATTGTGAGGGGATTCAACACGACGAAGTACTTGGATATCATCGATGAAAACTTCGAGATCTCTCTCTCAACAACTTCGAGAGGAATGCCTGTGATGGGGAAGCTCAAGTATACTTTCGGCTTTTCCTTGAGGAGGAGCTCAAGAAAGGTCTTGACAGGATGATTTACGCTGAAGACAAGCCATTCAATTTTCCTGCCGTCGTATTTGCTCTGTATCTCCCTAATGTAATCGAGAACGAGATCTATGCTTTCTTTTCTCCAGGCTGCCAGAACGCTGAGCTTAGGTTCGACCCTTCCCTTCCATGCTGAATCTTCTAAAAGCCTCTTCTTCACATTTATGAGGTCATCGATTAGTATGTAAATCTCGTGGGGATTGATCTTTTCTATGTGCCTGACGCTCAAGCCTTTGATTATTCCCTCTGGATGTACGTGGCTCGGCGCGATTCTGAAAATAGCAGGCGAGCTCACTATGCTTACAACGCTTCTGCTGGATCTGCTTTCCTTTTCTCTGATTTCAGTCACTATTTCTTCGATCGCTTCATCCCTTATGCTGTTCAGTGTTTCTGGAGAGAGATCCAGCACGTTCTCTCTCGTTATATTCAGCGAATACTTCTCGCCAACTCTCTTCATGTAATCGAAAACCCTGTATATATCGATATCAACGTCTATGCCTTCTTCCGAAGCAGCTTTCAGCAGATCATCTAGGAACTCATCTCTTCTATTCAGGGGAGGGCTGGTCACGAGGATTCTGCGATGATCCATTTATCCATCCCTCACAGAAAACCAAAAGAGCGATTCTCATAGGAAGCCTGGAGGTCTCACATTTACTACTTCCTTGTTTACAAGATCTGGGGGAATTCTTCCGTTCAGAAACTCGATAAGATTTGTGGCAACTTTTTCAGCCATGGCGTTTCTGGCCTCAGTTGTCGCGCTCCCGATATGAGGGGCAAGCACAACGTTCTTCAGCTTGGTCAGCTCATGGCTAGCAGGCAGCGGCTCCTGCTCGAACACGTCCAGACCAGCTCCAGCGATCCACCCTTCTTTCAGAGCCTTAACTAAGGCTTCGGTATCAACTATCCCCCCGCGGGCGACGTTTATCAGGTACGCTGTAGGCTTCATCAGCCTGAGCCTCTGCTCATTGATCAGATGCCTCGTCTGCTCCGTTAAATTCGCATGTATGGTCACCACGTCGCTGACTGACAGAAGCTCCTCGAGGTCTACAAACTTAGCCTCCAGAGCTCTTTCCTCCTCCTGGCTCAGCCTCCTCAAATCATAGTAAACAATTTTCATTCCGAAGCTTTTGGCTCTCTTCGCCACCTCTCTGCCAATTCTCCCCATTCCTATCACGCCGAGAGTTTTCCCGTTGAGCTCCATTCCCAAGAGCATCAGGGGGTGCCAGCCCGTTCTGCTCTTCTCCCACTCCCCCGTCCTGACAAACTGATCAGCTTCAACTATCCTTCTCGTAACTGCCAATAGAAGAGCCATTGTGAGGTCTGCTGTAGCATTGGTGAGAACTTCAGGAGTGTTGGTGACATAGACACCCTTCTGCGTTGCATATTTGATGTCAATATTATCGAATCCAACGGCATATTGCGAAATTATTCTCAGCTTGGGAGCTCTGTCTAGGAGCTCCTTGTCTATTTTATCCGTTAGAAGCGTCACCATGGCATCAACTTCTTCTGCTTTCGAGAGGAGAACATCTCTTGGCGGAGCCCAGTATTCCTTCCACACTTCAACCTCGAACTTGTCCTTCAGCCTCTCAATCCCTACTTTCGGAATCTCTCTCGTTATGAAAACTTTAGGCTTCATTCGGAGTGCACCATGAAAATATGAATAGCTCGGTTTAATATAAATTTATTATTTCAAATTTCATTTTGCATCGTCATAAGATAAAGCGCTGAGCTCCAGGGAACCAAGATAGAGGATCAATCTAGAGGCACAACGTTTTCTTTTCCTTCTATTTTCAATTGCATTGCAGAAGCTCCTCTCCAGAGCAGATGCTGTCATTGTAGCTTTTATGAACAAAGAGCAATATAATTTGTTGCCATAATGCTTATGTCATTTGCGCTATTGTACTTATGAAATATCAGTTTTCATCTTTACTAATTCACGAGAATACGATCAGTTGTACCTCTAGAAATGGCATCGGCCTAGCCTAGTAGGGATGTGAGGCGAAGGGTAAGCTTGGGCCAGCTCTTCTTTGACGGTGAGTTCTGTGAAAATTAAGGATACCCGAGGTTGTCTGTTCCGTGAGCTGGAGACGAAGCGAGCCGCGTCGATAGCTTGTAAGGTTAGGCTTAGCAGTGATGGTTGCCGCTTAAACCTTCTCAAGCATCTCCTTTTTTAGAGAGCTCAATTAAGGCTTCGGGTGTACAGTCTCTATTGCTATAGAAGGGGGAAGCAGTCAGTGACTATAGTTGTCGCTAGGAATGGTGGGAGCTATGGCGGGTACGCTAACAGGTGCCTCAATCTGAGGGTCGACGACCAACCAGGGCTGGTCCGAGAGCTAAGGAGGATCTTCAGAATCTGGGAGCTGACATTGCTCCAGCACGGGGAACCAAGCAACGTCATCGAAAAGACCACTATCACCGAGAAGATGTAGCACGCCTGAAGAAAGCCTGCTTCTACAAGGGCGAGGTCACGGGCAACGGGGACGATGAAATGGAAAAACCGTTCACAGATTGGACCATGGTAGACAATTTCGAGAACAAACTGAGAAATGATCGTATGATGTGGGAGACTGTCTATAGGTACCAGGAACCTAAGCACTAATTTTTGCTTCTGTAAAATCAATGCCCCCAGCCATAGGATTCTTATGTCCTTATATCCTGTCATCTTAGCTATATTTGCTGTGCTAGGTTAGGCTAACAGTTGAGCTCGGTGAAAGGCTGAGGCGTGGAGAGCCTTACGGCGCTACATTATGTTGTTGGCCTTTCGCCTACTGCTTTTTTTGCTCAACTTCTTTACAGTATCTCTCGAATTTTCTAAGCCAGGCTGTTATCGAGCGGGGGCGATCTCGGTGTTTGTCGATAAATTCTACGAACCTTATAATCTGTAGAATAGTTTTGGGGTGCAGTCCGTGCTCAAGGATGTGCGCATCCCTGTAGGCAATGTCCTCGGGAACCAGAAACATTTCGAGAAACCTCCTTACATAATTGTACCTTTTCTCTACAACCTCGGCCAATTCTCTGCCGCGCACCGTCAGCCTCACAATACCGTATCTTTCATGGATCACCAAATTCTTTTCCTCGAGCTTTTTCAGCATCTCTACGGCGCTTGAAGGCTTGACGTTGAGTTTACAGCTTATATCCTTTACGCGCGCATATCCCTTACTCTTCTCGAACTCATATATCACTCTCAAGTAGTCCTCCATTCTTTCTGTAATGTACTCCATAGTAGATGTATAATGTTTGACTAACCTAAAAAACTGATCCCCTATCAGATGAATGCTCAAATCGTAGCGACTTCTGTTGTCACGTGAGGTACTAGCGAAGGCCCTCCATACCTTAAGGTAAAATTTTAAACTATAAATACGTTATAATCTGTAAGTGGGGAGTCGAAGTGTGGGAGTACTGAAGGTCGCCGTGGCCACAGTTGGTTACGAGGGCCTTAGCGATAGGGTCGCGAGCGAGCTGGCTAGGTGCCCTACACTCACGATATTCGAGGTCGATGAAGAGAGTAGGAGTTACCGCTTACTCGAAGTGGTCGAGAACAAAGTAGCTAAGTTCAGCCAAGGTGCGGGTCCGATATTCGTGTACACTTTGGCTGAGAAAGGCGTTGAAGTTGTATTGGGTCCGGGTGTAGGAATGGGGGTTGCAGACTTGCTTGCTGAGGCTAAAATAAAGTTCGTTAAATGCGAGCCGGGTATAAAGGTGGAGGAGGCTCTGAACTCAGCTTTACAATAACTCGAGTCACGCGTTTGCAGTTATGCCTTTGAGAAACAATTTCACTTTTTATATACATAGATAAGGTAATCAAATATTTCCTGAGATTACGAGCTTACTAGATTTCAACAGTGATGAAGATAGTGAGGTGGATGAGCACCAGATGAATTCACGCCCGATAGAGGAGTCATGAAGAAGATGAGCTCTCGCACTCTGGCATAGAGGATCCTATAGGTGATGAACTTCTATGTAAGCGAATCGAGAAATTACGTAGGTGCGAACCCTAGTGCCTAGCTCTTTTTCCTCTTTATCTACTTCAAGTAATTAGCATCGCAAATTTTAGGTATTCCTAACATTTTACCTAATTCTTTTAGAGATACTTATATCGTTACCAAAACTAAGGAATAAAAATTCGGTGAACCTAAATATGGCTGCAACAAGGAAAAGGCTCAGCGATTTAAGGCCTGGAGAAGTGGGCACTGTTGTAGGCTACGCAGATGCGCCGTCCTGGCTCAAGAGAAGACTAGTGGAGATGGGCCTTTCTAAAGGCACAACTGTCAAGATGGTGAGGAATGCGCCCTTGAAGGATCCGATCGAGTTCGAAGTGAGAGGTTACAATATTTCCATCCAGAGAGAGAAGGCAGAGGTTGTGCTTGTAGAGGTTGTTGGGCATGATTCCCCTGATTCTAGCACCAGAGGGGAGTGAGGTGCGAGTGATCGATGTAAGGGCTGGGAAAGGAGTCGTTGCGAGGCTCCTAGAGCTTGGCATTACGCCTAGCTCTACGCTCAGGGTGCTTAAAACCTTCGGTTCAGGCCCCATTCTTCTGGACGTTAAGGGATCTAGGATTGCTCTCAGCAGAGGAATCGCCATGAAGATATTCGTGGAGGTGGAGCAGTAGGTGACCGGGCGCCAAATGATTCGAGTGGCTCTGGCAGGAAACCCCAACGTGGGGAAATCTGTGGTGTTCAACAACCTCACCGGATTGCACCAGCACGTGGGTAACTGGCCAGGTAAAACAGTTGAAAAAGCTGAGGGGTTCTGCTACTTCAACAGCACTGAGATCTACATCGTAGATCTTCCAGGAACGTATAGCCTAACGGCATATTCAATCGAGGAGAAGATCGCGAGGGACTATCTAATCTACGAAAAACCCGATGTGGTCGTCAACATCGTTGACGCATCGAACCTTGAAAGGAACTTGTACCTAACGATACAGTTGCTAGAGCTGGGGGTTAACGTCATTGTTGCGCTGAACAAGTTCGACCTGTTAGAGGCTTCAGGCGCGGAAATTGATGTTAGGTTGTTGAGAGAGAGGTTAGGAGTTCCCATTATCCCTACAATCGCTTCGAAGAAGAAGGAGATGGGAGAGCTCTGTGAAGCAGTATTGGCTGCTTTCAATCAACCTGTACGCTGGACAGTAAAGTACAGCTCGAGTGTGGAGAAGTACATAAGCGAGGTCATGGAGCTCTTGCGCGGCAAGCTTCCAAGCGAGCTGACATACAGGTGGGTTGCTATCAAGCTACTGGAGGGCGACGAAGAGGTAGCCAGCCGTGTGAAAGCTCTAGTGGGGGATGAAGTTATGAGGAGAATTGAAGCAATAAGAAGTGATTTTGCAAGGGAGCTGGGGGATCCCGAGACCGTTTTTGCGGAAGAGCGATACAGGGTTATTGAGAACATCCTTGAGGGAGCAGTCGTAAAGGCTAGGGCGGTAACAGTCTCCGATGTGCTGGATCAGGCGTTCCTGGATACTGCCTTCGGCATCCCCATATTCTTTGCCATAATGTGGGTTATGTTCCAGTTTGCCTTCAACATTTCAGCTCCTTTCAACGATTTCCTCGGCGACGCTTTCGCGTGGATAGCCCAAATGCTCTCTGGTGCTACAGGAGTCACATGGCTTGACTACCTGCTCTTCGGCGACTATGGAGTCTTAAACGGGATGGGGACCGTGCTCAGCTTCGTCCCGCTCATATTCACTCTATTCTTTGCTCTCTCGATGCTTGAAGACTCCGGGTACATGGCCAGGGCGGCGTTCCTAACTGATAAGATACTGGGGAAATTCGGCCTCCCTGGCAGAGCTATAATATCTATGATACTGGGGTTCGGGTGCAACGTACCGGCGGTGTACTCCACGAGGACAATACCGGACGAAAAGGATAGAATCGCTGCAATTGTTACAAACCCCTTGATGCTGTGCGGAGCTAGGTTTGTTTTCTTCGCGGCCATTGCCTCAGCCCTTTGGGGGAGAACTGCGGGTGATGTCCTCCTATCCCTTTATGTGCTTGGCATCCTCTTATCCCTCCTCGTAGCCATCGTGATCAGGAAGACTGTGCTAAGGGGAGAGTCAACAGCCTTCATCATAGAGCTACCACAGTATCTGATGCCTATGCCGCGTGTAGCCCTGTCCAAGGCGTGGAGTAGGGCTAAGCTCTTTTTCACGAAGGCGGGAAAGGTAATATTCCCCGGTATACTGGTTCTCGGTTTGCTTGCAGTCTTCACGTCCAACCTAACGTTCACAGAGAATGTTGAGGATAGCATTATTGCCTCCATAGGAAGAAGCGTGCAGTTTATTTTCACCCCGCTCGGCTGGGACTGGAGGTTCGTTGTGGCTGCAGTTTTCGGCTTTGTGGCCAAGGAGATTGTGCTCGGTGCACTTGCCCTACTCTACGGCGCCAGTGAGGACAAGATTGCTACCGTGATAGCCTCGACACACGATCCGCTGACGGTTTATGCCTATATGGTATTCATACTCATCTACGTTCCATGCATAGCAACGATCGCGGCGATAAAACAGGAGGCCGGTGCGAAGTGGGCGTTATTTACGGTCACCTACGAGATCTTGCTGGCCTACGGCATGGCCTGGCTTGTACTGAATGCAGGTCGTCTTTTAGGGGTGTAGCGCTATGGCCGGGGCTCTTACACAGAGGGCGATGAAATTAAGCAAGTGGAGCCGAGCATATGCCCTAGCTATGGCAACGCTGTACCTCCTCTACGGGTTGTTGCAACTTTACAATGGGTTGGCGGCGTGGTGGCTCCCATGGCTGGGGGATCATGTTGAGCTGTGCATCAGAGTCCTGGATATTTGCGTGCCTAACACTTTCCCCGATCCTTTCTCCGGTTTGGTGCTCATGCTGGTGGGATTAATACTCGTGAGAGCAGTCTACCTATATAGCAGGGAGAACTATGTGAAAGCAGCAAGCTTCCTCTTTGCCGGTTGGGCTTTCGGAGTGTTGCTGATGATTCTCAACGTATTAATGTTGCTTGCAGACATCCTTGGTGCCTACTACCCTCTGCTCCTAGGTGGCGAGGCTACGGGTTGGAGTTTAGCAAGCGACCCATGGGGTATAGCACCTCATATGATCCTTGGTGCACTATTGTTACCGCTTTACCTCTCTGCTGAGAGTATCAGAGAAATTCTCAGGAGTCTAAGCTACTGAAAGCAAACAATTATAGCATTATTTTTCACAATTTTCAAATTCCTCTGGGCTATTTTTACACAAAAATCAGAACTGGAAGGGCGTCCTACTGCGCAAGTCTTGCTTCGAAGCCTTCTTCACAACATACCGGTATAACTAAGCTACCGCAAAATCCTCGCAGAGTGACCCGAAGAAATCCAAGAGTATTCCCTCATCTTGCCCCTTCTAACGGGACCATCGGTTGGCATCGGTTTGCGATGACTTAAGGGGTTGGGGTAAGCCTGGACCTATACGAATTTGTGACTAAACATCTTGTCATGGTTCCTCCTGTAGTGGTCTCAGTTGTTAACTATGATCTTATCCATGGATCCGCTTGTATGCTGAGAACGCTGCTCTTCAGTAATTCTGTCTTGAAAAGTTTCTTTGAGGTTATGGTAGTTACAACTATATTTGTTATACCACAATGCTGAAGTTCTTCATCAGCTACAGCACATCTGTCCAGTACAGCTATCCGTTATGATTTAGGGATACAGAGTAAGCGGGCGCTTCCACAGACACCCTGGAACCAGGTCGTATGATGCTGACTACATAAAAATAATCCTCGTTCAAAGATGCGGGATACCTAACTACATCAGCAGCCCGCAGATTACAGAACTGCAGTTCGAATTCAAGTACCAGCACTCATACCTCGTTGGGAGCGGCCCCGGAGTTATAGAGGTAGTAAATGCAGTACACACCTCGACAGATACCACAACGCTGGAGTGAAGTCCAGTACAGCTGGGAGGGCCAGCCTCTGAGCGGAGTAGTATATACCGACACACTGCAAAATCGTGAAAGTACGATTCCTGTTACGGGAGGCAGCACATACGTCTTCAGTGTTTATGTAGCACTTCCCAAAGCAAACGTTTCGTTGGGAGTCACCTTGCCCCCCTCCCCTCAAGGCACTCTGACCATAAAAGCAGGTTCCTGGTACCCGGGCTATAAAGCGAGGGTAGTAAGCCTAGGCGATAGCAGATTCTTGGACACGAGGTCTTTCTGGGTCATTTCCTCTTGAACAAAACTCTTTTTAAAATCCTTCTTTAGAAAAGCTCGATTTTTCAGCCGACCTTCTCTAAAGACAAGCATTTTTTGATGAAAATCCTAATATACGCGGAACCCTGTGAGCTACCTGAAGAGAGCAATGATCCTTCAGAGTGGAGGAGAGGTCGGATTGAACCAGCAATATCTGCTTGGCATTGTCCTTCTTGTCATGCTTGTTTCATTCTTGATACTGAGGTCGAGAAATCCAAAGATGCCTGTTTGGGCCTTCATGTCATTCCTCGCATTTCTGAGCGTTGTAGGGAAGCTCGTCAAAATAGATGAAATACCCTCGGTCATCGACTTCAATGTGATTTTCTTCCTAATAGGGATGTTCAGCATTGTTGCCCTCGCCGAGAGCTCCGGGCTGCTCAGCATGATCTCCTACTGGGTGGTCAGCAGGGTCAAGTCCACCCTTACCTTGATGATTCTGTCATCGCTCATGTTCGGGCTCATGGCCGCCTTCGCAGTAAACGACACAATAGCGATCATGGGCCCCCCCATTGTTTACACAATTTCAAGGGCCACGGGGTTGCCTCTTGAACCTCTCCTTCTGCTCCTCGCCTTCTCGATCACCATAGGTTCTGTCGCCACTCCTATGGGCAATCCGCAGAACGTGCTCATCTCCATAAGCTCTGGGATGAAATCTCCCTTCATTTCCTTCATCTACTATTTGTTCATCCCTTCGCTTTTGAATCTGCTCATCACATCCCTGATCATTTCCAGGTTCTACAGAATCAAATGGAGGAAGCTGGAGCTTGGGCTGATTCCAGAAGAGAGCCTGAAGAGCAAAAAGGATGCTGCAATTTCCGCTGTCTCCCTTCTCTCAGTTGTGATTTTGATGCTGGTGAACGACATTCTTCGGCTGAAGGGGGAGCCTCACATAGAAGAAATAGGCTTCATTCCATTCTTGGTTGCCTCCGCGATGTACTTCTTCATTGATGAACCGAGGAAGCTGGTGAAGGAGATAGATTGGGGAACCATTATGTTTTTCATCGTCATGTTCATTGCTATGCAGGGAGTCTGGAACAGCGGCGTATATGAGGACTTCATCTCGCGAATAATGCCCGCAAGGCCTTCCCCAAACATGGAGCCCATCGCAATTTCTCTCGCTTCTATTTCGCTCAGTCAGCTGCTGAGCAATGTCCCCTTTGTGAAGCTGTTCACAGAATATATGAAGCTTCTTGGATACAGCGGAGGAGACGTGAAGGCCTGGATCTCTCTGGCAATGTCTTCGACGATCGCTGGAAACCTCACCCTATTCGGTGCTGCTTCCAACATAATAATACTTGAAGTAGTAGAGAGCAGGTACAACACAACAATAAAATTTGGCACATTTCTCAAGATCGGATCGGTTGTGACTGCCGTGAACCTGGTAGTGTATCTTCTGTTCATCTACCTGCTCTGATTTTCCAAAAAATTCGGTTCCTCAATAAAGGCGGGAAAAGCTTCCCCCGAGTTTTTTAATCAAAAAGAGGAAGGGCTAGGAGTTGCTATTTTTGGGTATTTGCTCGATCGAAATCTTCGAAGGAAGCGGTATCTTCGAAGAGGCTACTTTGGCTGCCCTCTTGGCGAGCTCCAAATGCTCCTTCTTCACCTTTATCTCCAAAATTTCATAGCCTTTGTAGACTCTCGCAGCCGTGCCTATGGGCTTTCCGAATGACAGCCTCATTCCATCTTGAAGTCTGTCTGCTCCAGCGAAGGCCATCATTTTGTTCTCTCTCAGCACGTGGTGAGGGTATCTCACGACTCGAAGATAGAAGTTCTCCTCGCCCGCTTCAGAGCTCAAAAGCTTGTGAGCAGCAACCCTCGTTGCTTCGAGCGCATTGTGCCTTATCTGGCCGTCTTCCGTTACAATGAGCTTTACAATGTAATCCGCATCGAGCCTCGGATTACCCATCTCAAACTTCGATATTTTTGGCTGAGGGACCCCAGGGATGTATTCTTTCCTAGTATATGGAGGCGAGCTGAAGTGCGTGTAGCATCGCGCTGGTCTCATTGGCATTACGGATCAACTCTCACAGCTTTCCCTGTCTTTGCTCAATTAAGTTAATTAAGATTTTTCCCAGCTGGGCATCCTTCAGTTATTCAGTGGTTGCTTTTAAAAGCATTTCTAATTCCTATAGCATTCCAGCTATCCTTGGAGATGATGGAAAGCCGACCATCATGCTTTGAAGAGCACCGTACGGGATTTATATAGTTATGAAGACAGGGGAAGCGAGGGAATTGCTGCTGGGCAGTTTGGCGAAAAAGCACAAATGTTATTAAACGGTTTTCAGCCATTCTTCCAAGTGCAGTTTAAGTGTAGCAGCTGTCAACGATGAGGATGTGATCTCAAATGGTAAGAGCTCCAAGAGGGCTGAGGCACAGGACTAGAAAGCTATTGAGAAAGAGCGTGAGGGAAAAGGGCGGTGTACCTCCTTTGAGCCTCCTAATGATAGAGTACAAGCCCGGTGATAAAGCAGTAATAAACATCAACCCCTCAGTTCACAGCGGCATGCCTCACAGGAGATATCAGGGAAGAACTGTAGAAATAGTCGGGAAGAGGGGAAGGGCTTACATAGCAGTTCTGTATGAAGGTAGTGTTAAGAAAACATTCTTCGTCCGGCCGGAGCACCTCAAGCCTCTTCAGAGCGAGGTAGCTTGATCTTCTGAACATATAGCGAGATGGTCAAATTGGCGAGGAAAATTCTCGAGATCAGACCGGTAGACAATTACGAGGCTGCGAAGATCCTCAAGGAGAAGCTCATGAGCGGGAGTGAGCAGCAGAATCCGATGCTCTCGAGAACGGAAGAGTTTCTATCGATCGTGACTTCTCAATGCAGCTATGAAAAGTCGAGGGAAGTGCTTCAAGAGCTTCTGGACAACGGAATAGAGAGGGAGACAGCCATAATGCTCATCAACACGCTTCCAACCGAAGAAGCAGAAATAAGGGCGCTGCTTCCTCCAGAAAAGCAAACCATGCCGATAGAAGCCACTAAGAAGATCGCTGAGATCCTTTCGAAATGCCTTGAAAAATAGATATACATCGAATAATTTGACAGGACGAGAATTCTGCATTGCCTGAACGCTTTTTGAAGAACGGTGGAGCATCTGTAGAAATTTCGATGAACAGTCTGAAGGCGAACAAATGTGCCCATTCATGATTGCATTCCTTTTCCAAAAGAAGCAGTCGCTCCTGTGGCTCGGAAAGCTCTTTCGAAACCTGAGACAGAGCTGGTGATAAGCTAAAATATGAGGAAAATCGTAATCATATGTCGTGATCTTGCATGAGCTTTAGCGAGCGGATTGGTATGCTTTTTGAATTTTCGGCGCTCGTTCGAAAAATGAAGGGTCACATCAACTGAATTCGCATGGATGGTGAAATGAGTGATGTACAGAGGACCAGGCGAGGGAAAGCCTTCTAGATTTTCGAGCAGGAAGAGGGAAATACCCGATGACACAGCAGCGATCTTGGACTACCTTCCTCAGGGAAATCCGTTCGACAAGCATGTTGAGCACAGGAGAGCCCCAGTGGCTCAGGCTGTGGGAACGAGATACTTCACTCTTGTGGAGCTGGTAGTTCCAGAAGGAGAGCAGTTCGAGATAGGCGAAAAGATATACATCGGACCTGACTACATAGGGAGGGGGCCCATAAAGTCTATTGTGGGCCCAATCGAGTATTCAGACCTCACCACAGTTTCAAAGTCAAACCTCCCAGCGGTCCTTGCCAATATCATCAGGGAAAATGAAGAAGCTTTCGCCAAGCTCTTCAACATAGCCGGACCCATTACTCTGAGGATGCACTCTCTTGAGCTCCTCCCAGGAATCGGCAAGAAAACTTTGAACATCATCCTTGAGGAAAGAAAGAAGTCCCCCTTCAAATCGCTGAGAGACCTGGAGGAAAGGATAGCCCTCAGAGGTGTGAAGCTGCACGGCATCGAGAACATAATTGCCAGCAGGATAGTTAAGGAGATGGAGGGCGGGGAGAGGTACTATCTCTTCGTAAAGCCGAAAGCTTCAGAGAGCGAGGCAGTATACTTGAGGATCCTAGATTTGATATATTCCGATTGATTTCTTTGCCTTGCAAGCAGGTCAAGACAGCCATGCCAACTCTTCTCCTATCCCAGCTCGAAAAGAGCATTCTGGAAGCTTCTTCGTTTCAGCTCAGAAAGATCACTGTGGAGCTTTTAAAGGAAGCTGGGATAAGGCCTTCAGATAAGCTCGGGCAGAACTTCACAGTATGCAGGGAATATGCTGATGAAATGAGCAGGGCAGCAACTTCAGAGGGCGGGGATCTGCTCGAAATAGGGACTGGAACTGGAATACTGACAGCCTTTCTCTCGAGGGGTTCGAAGGGTCTGGTAATCTCCGTGGAAAAGGATCCCAGGCTGTTCGAGCTCGCCTCCAGATATATCAGGTCAGAGAACGCAGCCCTTATCCTGGGGGACGGCCTTTTCCTTCTGGAGAGGTCCAGGATCCCCATGGTTGTATCGAGCACCCCTTTCTATCTCTCCGTCCCAATCATTCTATCGATAGCTAGAAACAACAGCATCAATGCAGCAGTTCTCGGGGTTCAGAGGGAAGTAGCTGAAAGGATAGCAGCTCTTCCAGGCAGCAGGAATTACGGGAGAATTTCTGTGATCTCGTCCATAATTTTTGAAACAACGATCATCCGGACGTTCAGGCCGTCCTGCTTCTTTCCGAAGCCGAAGGTGAGCGTCTCAATTGTGAAGATTGCGAGGAGAAAGGCATATGATCGAGCCCTCCACGGGACTGTCGAGAAGCTCAGTGCTTGCCTGTTCTCCCAGAGAAATAAAATAGCTAAGAAAGTGATAGAGTCTTGCCTTCAAAAGCTCTTTCCCCAAGCTTCAAAAGTTGTCGAGAGCGAGGCATTCAGGGAAGCTGGAAGATTGAGAGTGAGGGAGATCTCGGGTTGGCAGATCGAAGAGATGGCGCGGGCTGTCCTGCAGGCAGCAGAGAACAGATGAGGTGGGGGTACTCGCTTTGTCTTCCGGACTCAGTCTACGATCCAAGCGATGACAGCTACATGGTGCTAGAATATTTGAATGAGCATGAAAGCATGGTCAGAGGCTCGAGGGTTCTCGAAGTAGGATCGGGTTCCGGGATAATCGCAATACATGCAGCTTCTCTTGGGGCTGAGCTCGTGGTGGCTGTGGACATATCCAGAACAGCCTGCGAATTCACTGCATTCAACTCGGAAAGGCTCCTCGGAGACCTTTCTTCGAGGATCGCCGTTATAAGGGCAGACGGTGGTGGAGCGCTGAGAGTGGGGACTTCCTTCGACCTCATCATCATCAACCCCCCATATCTCCCATCCGGAGAGAGCACCGGAGATAGAGAACTGGATCTTTCCCTCTACGGAGGACCTACTGGCTCCGAAGCTGCTCTCAGCATTCTGGACAGCATTGTGGAGAGATTGAGCGGGAGATATACGCTGCTTCTGGTATTCTCATCTTTATCTGATGCAGAATCAGTCTTCATGAAGATGAGAAGCATGGGGATGAGCTTCTCCGTTGCAAAAGAGAGAAGCTTTTTCTTCGAAAAAATATTCCTAATAGAGGGGAAGAAAAATGGAGCTGCTGAGGCTCGTTCTGGTTGATACCGAGGGTTCAATAAATCTCGGCATGATCCTCAGACTGGCCGCCAACTTTGCGGTTGACGAGATATACCTCGCATCTGAGAGGACTTACAATGAAGAGGAGGTATTCAAGTATGCTGTCAGGGCCAGCAACTTATACAGCTCAGTTGTAAGGGTGAAAACCTTGGAGGAAGCGTTGAACGGGTGCGATATCAGAGTTTGCACAACAGCAAAGGCCAGAGAAGAGGACGTCTTGAGGAACACAGTTTCATCTGAAGATCTCCCCCGCGTCGTTTCAAGCTACAGGAGAGTGTGTCTGGTTTTCGGCAGGGAAAGCACAGGACTAACCAGAGAGGAGCTGGCGGCGTGCGACATTTCTTCAACCATTCCGGCCTCGGAGAGCTACCCGGCACTGAACCTTGCCAACTCTGTAGCGA
This sequence comes from Fervidicoccus sp. SLHALR4, assembly GCF_058692745.1. NCBI lineage: Archaea > Thermoproteati > Thermoproteota > Thermoprotei > Fervidicoccales > Fervidicoccaceae > Fervidicoccus > Fervidicoccus sp. SLHALR4. The sequence goes on from NZ_CP182483.1 coordinate 866,465, forward strand.
TCTTTCTTTACGAGCTCTTTACAAAATTGAGGAACAGGGAGCAGATGCTGAAGAAAGCGAGCAGAGAGGAATTGGAGGAAGCGATAAGCGCCTTCTCGCGAATTTCCAAGCAGGTAATGAGCGATGAGCGGAAGATCAAAGCTGCCGAGAGGGCCTTCAGGCACGTTGTATTCAAGAGCTCCCCCTCGAGCAGAGAGGCGAAGATAGTTATGCATGTCCTGAGGAGAGCTGTGAGGAGGCTGGATAGCTGTCACGCTACACAAAAACCTTAATGACATCAAGCTCGGCGCACAGCATTTTCTTTCCAGTAATGCTGGAGAAGCTCGGGCTCGTTCTCCCTTCATCCCCAGAAACCAGCTCCTTTACGTATAGGCCTCCATCTGCAATCAATATCCCCAGCAATGCTCTGCTCCCGATCAAGCTCAAACGGATGTCGTGGATCCTCTTGCTCCTGACAATATCAGCCCTCCTCCTCAGAACCCTCAGAGGGGTCCTCTGCTTCACAACCGCTCCCTTCAGCGACCTCTCTATAGACTCTCTATCTCCCTCGCTCAGAGGCTCTTCTGAAACTGCCACCACTCTGTAAGCCTTCAGCTTCGAGGAATCAGCCAGCTTGAGCATCCTGACGTCTTCCCTAGAGCCCTTTCCCTGAATTAGGAACTTTCCATAGGGGGAATACCTGTTCAGCAGGTCCGAGATGAGCTTCAGGTTGACCCTCCTGCTACTGGGATTCTTTATCTCGATAATCAGCGGCCTCCCTCCACCCAGCATCCTGACGTCTACATCCTCCCTTCCGGAAGCATGCATCACGATCTTCGACCCGTCGTAGACTTTGTAAAGAGACTCCGCGATCATTTTCTCCACAGACAAAGAGTCCCCTCCCTCCGGCTCATCGAACCACCTTATCTGGCTTATGTTTCTCCCCGTCTTCAGATATCTACCCTTCAGGAAGAGGGGGTTGATCACGACTTCTGCCTTCCCCCCCTCCGCATCTATGATCACAGATGCACCGGGGTTCTTGAATTCAGCAGGTATTCCAAGAGAGGCGGAGATCCTTTTCCCTATCTCCCTCTTCAGCTCAGACTTAACAGATTCAGCTGTGTATAGAGAGAAGGCCCTGATCACCTCCGCCTCCCTCTCTTCGACTTCCCTCGGGAGCTTCACTCCAACGATGAAGGACTCAGCAGAAGCCTCCCTCAGCCTTTCCAGGGCATGAAGATACAGGGATTTCCACTCGCCTATTTTTCCGCCGCATATGTAACATGTTGATCCTCTATGTTCCAGCCCAGCTTCCTTGAGAGTCTCGGAAAACTCCGGTCCAAGCGAACAGGATATTTCGCTCAGATCGCTCCTAGCCTTCTCATCCCCTCTCTTCATTCTGTTCACAAGCTCCATCACGGCAGCTCTCTTCAGCGCTCTCCCCCTCTCCTCATTGGAAAATCCCCTCATGAGCGTTGAGAACATCCTTCCGAGGCAGGAATCGCAGAGGGGGAACTTCTTCATTATAGCTATGGATGCTTCCAGAACTGATTCCAACTCCGATACCTCTTTACTCAGAAGATATCTCCGCCCTTTTCCAGCTTCTTCAGGACGGACTTCCTCCTCTTCAGCTGCTTGAGCATCCTCTTTGTTCCCTCGTAGTATGCTAGGAGCTCTCTCACATCCTCAACGCTTGTGCCTGAGCCCACAGCTATCCTCCTCAGCCTGCTCTTTTCCCTCTCGATGATCTCCGGCTTTTCAAGCTCTTCGTACGTCATGCTGTTTATTATCGATATCCATCTGTCGAACTTCTCCTCTCCAACTTTTTCCAGCTCGCTGTCTTCAGGCAGCGCCATGCTCAGGCCGGGAAGCATCTTGAGTATCTTGCTCAGCGGTCCCATCTTTCTTATCTGCCTTATCTGCCTGTAGAGAAGCCTCATGTTCAGGCCCCTAGAGAGCATTTCCTCGGCCTGCTTCTCGAGGTCCTCCTGCTCGATCTCGAGAGTCTTCATCCTCTCCAGCAGGCCTTCGATGTCTCCGAGCCCAAGAATCCTGGAAACGAAGCTCTTCGGCCTGAACGGCTCTATTTCATCGATCCCTTCCCCTGTTCCTATGAACTTTATCCTGGCGCCCGTGGCAGCGACAGCGGAGAGAGCGCCGCCGCCTTTAGCTGTTCCATCCATCTTGGTTATCACGATGCTTCCTATAGGAGTTGCTTCATGGAACCTTTTGGCTATATCGAAGGCCTTCTGCCCAACCGATGCATCGAGAACCATCATGACCTCGTCGGGCTTTATGGCCTGCTCAATCCTCTTCATTTCCTCGAGCAGCTCCGCTTCTCCTCCGTAGCCGTGCCTGCCTGCAGTGTCAATGATTATGATATCGGCACCCTGTTCTTTGAGGTGCTCAACGCCCCTCGAAGCTATTGCCACGGGATCCTTCTCCGCCTCATCTCCATAGAAGAGAGCTCCAACTTTTTCGCTCAGCTGCTTCAGCTGTGCTAACGCTCCTGCTCTGAAAGTGTCTGCGGCAACGAGTCCAGCCTTCATCTTCCTCTTCCTGTAGTACCAGGCAAGCTTTGCAGCTGTGGTTGTCTTCCCGCTCCCCTGCACGCCTATCAGCATTATAACATACGGCTTCTTCCTCGGCAGTACTTCGGGCTCCTCTTCACCCCCAAGGACGGAGACCAGCTCTTCATACACTATTTTGAGGAACCAGTCTCTCCTCGAAACTCCCTGGGGTGGCTTCTCATCCAGAGCCCTCTTCTTTATTCTGGAGGAGAGCTCGAAAACGAGTTTAACATTCACATCCGACTTTATCAGAGCTCTCTGAAGCTCCTTTATGAAATCCTCCACGCTCTGTTCATAGGGAGAAGTGCTTGAAAAATACTTCTTCACGGCTTCTTTGAGTCCGGAGAATATAGAGCTCAACCGGGGTCCTTCCTCTTCCTACCCTCTGGTTCTGACTATTATTCTCTTCCCCATCACTTCCCAATACTCAACGTCCTTGCCGGGAGCTATCTTGCTGGTGAGCTCGGGATCTTCCGGCTTCGGGACCTCGAAAGTGTCGTAGGTTTCAAGGTCCATCAGCTGGTAGGATTTTCCAAGGTCTGAGATGACCTGCGCCACCTTCTTCTCGATTATAGGCTGCTCAACCCTCTGATCAACGGGGGCTGTTATTGTCTTCTTGCTCCCGCTGAACAGCCCAATTGCCACGACATGAGCCTTAGCGCTTCCATGCTTCCCAGTTTTTGCCTTCGTAATTTCCACTACCCTGCACGGCTCGCCATCTATTACTATGTATGAACCTACCTTAACATCTCCAAGCGATGTGTAGACTATGCTCATTCAGGATACCTCTCCCTACTTTTGTTCAAGTTATTTTTCCGCCTTAGTTGACTTTTCCCCCGAAAGCGGTTTTGCTATCCCAGCAACCGCTCGGTCCTCATTTGGCTGGAGCATCGAGGTTGAACCCCTCTCCATCCAGCCTGTACCGAAACGGCCGCATGCTGTGGGGGAGACCACACTGCTTTTGGATGCTGTTGCCACTGTTTGTTGCATTAGAATGCGAACAACTTATAAATCTTTATCCTTTGAAGGGTAGCTCCTCAAGAGAGAGCTCTCCGCACAGCTAAAGCACTCCTCTCAAGGTTTCCTCAGCTGCTTCCCTCAGCGGCTCAGCTGCTTCCTCAGAGTCCGCACAGCTGCTCAAATTCAATGAAAGGGGGGTAATGGCAATGTTCTTCTCTACGAGAACCACGTATGAGTCAGTTCCTTCTTCTGGAGACGTAGACTCTCCGTAAATCCAGAAGTACGGCCTTCCCTGAGGATCGATCCTCCTCTCGGTGTACTGGGCGAACCTTATCCTCGCAGGCCTCGCCAGCTTCACCTTCGTCCTCTTTCCGATAACCGAGGGGAAGTTGACTGAGATCAGGTCGAAGCCTTTCGGCATCCCATTCTCGATCAGGTATTCGGCCACAGCTCTGGAAACCGACATCAGGGCCTTCCTGTATTTCCTCCTCATGAACTCATCCGGAGACTTGACATCCGCACTGAAGGCAGCACTAGGTATGCCCAGAAGCGATGCCTGCATGGCTGCCCCAACGGTTCCCGATGAGAGGATCACCTGCAGGCTCGTGTTCTCTCCAATGTTTATTCCCGAGAGAACCAGATCCGGCTTGCCGTTCAATATGTGAACTGAAATGTGAATTATGTCGCTGGGCGTGCCGCTGACAGCAATGATGGACTCATCATTCCAGAGCTTTATCCTCATGACCCTGAGGGGCTTGTGAAGAGTGAGGCCCAATCCAGTGCTGCTCTTCGGCGTCTCGGGAGCTATGACGTTGATCTCCCCGAGGCCAGAGACAGAGTCCTTCAGTATCTTGAGCCCTGGGCTGTAAACGCCGTCGTCGTTTGTTATTACTATCCTCCTGCTCAATGCCACCTCCTCCAGCATTTCGTTTATTTAAAAAGCTCTTTTCTAGAACTTAAATATTGCAGTTTGATGAAGTAAAGAGGGGAGCCTACAGGAGTGAGGAGTGAGAATTGGCCACATTCTATCTGTTTTCGATAAGGCCGGAGTACGCTCAGGCGATCTTTGAGGGGAAGAAGAGGTTTGAGCTGAGGAGAGGCAGGGGGGGCGGCCTGGAGGAAGGAGGTATAGCTGTGGTGTATGTGAGCGGGAGGGTGAAGGAGATCAGGGGAGAATTTACAATAGGGAGAATAAGAGTGGGGACTCCAGAGGAGATATGGAGGTACGTTAGGAGGAAGAACCCCTCGGGGATTACCCCCGAGTCTTGGATGTTCATTAAAGGCTCCAGGACAGCTGTCGCCATCGAGATACTCGATCCCAGGCTCTACAAGGTGTTCATTTCGCTCAAGGAAATAAGGAGGCTGTATCCAGAGTGGTCGCCTCCAATGGGCTACGCCAGACTCGACCCGGGAGATGGCGTCTTCCGCAGCTTCATACTGCCGTTGAGGAATCTCTCTTATCAAAAGCGATGACGGGAAGGGGAAGCTTTCCTTCTCGGAGCTCCTCCAGAAAGATCATAGTGCAGGGAACTGTTCTTCTCCTCAGCACGTGCTTCGTCGTCTTATGGGGAAATAATCTCCCGGAGAGGGCCCTCCTGAGAACCTCGCTCTTGGATACTGGTATCTCCTTCCTCCTCGGGAAGACCAAGATGTCATCAGAACTGTAGTCAACCACATATACTGGAACGAGCTCTATCCCCATCCTTCTCAGAGCCTCTACTCTGTGATGACCATCCAAGATCACTCCATACTTCCCTTCTATCAGGATTGGAACTCTGAACATCCCCTCTCTCTCAATTATCTTCATCATGAGCTCCACGATCCCCTCATCAACCTGCTCGTGGGGAAGGAGATCGCATATGCGAGCAAGAGCAGTAATGTTTGAGAACCTCAAGGGGATCACCCTTACAGAGAAATCAAGCTCTCTATTCTCTCTATGTATTTGAAAATGGAATCGGGAAATACGGTCACGTAGACCCCCTTCTCCCTTTCAGCAATCTTCCTGTAAGCACAGTATGCAGCCCCAGCCGACATTCCAACCAGGATCCCCTCCTTTTTTGCTATCTCCACAGCCCCAAGTGCGGCTTCTCTCTCGCTGACATCGATCAGCTCGTAAAGTTCCACATTCTCGAGCCACTTCGGTCCAGTTTCCCTCCTCTTTATCCCAGGGATTTTCGAGCCCTTCGCCGGTTGAACGCCCACTATCTTAACTCTCCTGAAAGAGCTATTCTCGAGAAACCTCTTCGCAACTCCCCAGAGAGTGCCGCTAGTCCCTATCCCTACCACAAGGTAGTCGGGGGCGATGCCTGCAGCTTCCAGCTGCTCTATCATCTCTCTCGCAGTCCCTTCATAGTGGGTTATAGGATTCAGCTCGTTCTCGAACTGGTCGAGATTGAGGGCTCCATCTCTCTCAGCTTCTCTCTTCACGAACTCGACCATTTCCTTGTTTATGCTTTCGAAATCCGTGACAACAACCTCAGCTCCAAGCAACTTCAGCAGAGATATTGTAGAAGGAGGAGTCGGCCTGGGAAGGTAGATCCTCACACGTATTCCATACGCGTTGGAGAGGAGAGTTAGAGCGATCGCGAAGTTTCCAGAGCTCGCTTCATAGATGACCTTGGATCCCTTTTCAAGCGCAGCTTCAATCATTCTCTTGGCAGGCCTGTCCTTTATGCTGTTTGAGTAAGGATTGAAGAACTCGAGCTTTGCGTACAGTGGAGAGCCATCGAGGGAAGCCCTCTTCAGGAAAACGATGGGTGTGGGATGAACTGCAGGGATCAGATCCGTCGTTTCTGGAATCATCTCTCCATCCCAGATCAGGCAGCTTGTTCAGAAGTTATATTGCTTCGTACATATTGGAAAGGGTCAAGAAGATTTGGCCACGTATAGGAGCTTCCAGACTATGCCTTGGGGTGGGCTCCGCAGGACCGCTTCTCTCTATTAACGGTCCCACATGCTCCCAGGGTAAGCTAAGCGGCGTTGGGCTTTTAGTAACGGCAGGCTGACCCCTCGGGAGCGAGTCCCTCGGGGCTTACACCCCCGTCCTATCAAGCCCATCTTCTATGGGGGCCCTCCTCCCGTGCAGGTTGCCCTGCGCGGGAACGGCCGTCTCGTCTCGGGGCGGGCTTCCCGCTTAGATGCTTTCAGCGGTTATCCCTAGCGGCGTAGCTGCCCGGCGTTGCCCTGCCGGACAACCGGTAGACCAGAGGCCGCGATGCCCTGTTCCTCTCGTACTGAGGGCATCTTCCCCTCAGACGGCCAACGCCTCCCGTGGGTAGAGTCCAACCTGTCTCACGACGGTTTAAACCCAGCTCACGATCCCCTTTAATGGGCGGGCAGCCCCACCCTTAGAGGCTGCTGCACCTCTAGGATGGGAAGAGCCGACATCGAAGCAGCAAACCGCGGGGTCGATGGGAGCTCTCGCCCGCGACGACTCCGTTATCCCCGGGGTAACTTTTCTGTCATGCCCGGCCCCCACCAGTGGGGGCACGAGCGTTCGCTAGGCCTCGGTTTCCCGTCCGGACCCCTTGTTATCCAGGGTCCGGTCAGGCCGGCTTTTGCCCTTGCACTCTACAGCGGGTTTCTGACCCGCTTGAGCCGACCTTTGGGCGCGCGTGTTATCTTTTCGCGCGCGTGCCGCCCCAGCCGAACTGCCCACCAGGCGCTGTCCCCCGGCAAGCGCCGGGGTTAGTCCTACGGGCGCAGAAGGGTGGTGTTTCAGGGTCGGCTCCCCCGTCCCCGAAAGGACGGGTTCGACGCCTCCCACCTACGCTACGCTCCCGCACCCATAGGACAACGTCTGGCTGCAGTAAAGCTCCACGGGGTCTTCTCTCCCTACGGGAGGTTGCTGGACTGTGAACCAGCAGGTAGATTCACGGGGGCGCAGACCGGGACAGTGGGGACCTCGTTGATCCGTTCATGCGCGCCGGAACTTACCCGGCAAGGCATTTGGCTACCTTTCTCCCGGGGGCTCCCGTTTTATAGCATCAAGTGACGAGATACCCCCGTTAAGAGAGTCAGAGTTACTCCCGGCCTTCAGCGGCGCTTCGCCCGGTTGTACCCGGGTTTCACGGACCGCCAGTGGCCAGGATTCACCCACCGTACAAACCCTTACGGGCTAGCGGTGAGCTATGTTTTTATTAAACAGTCAGGTCCCCCTGGTCACTGCGACCTGTGGATCCAGGTTTCAGCCCAGATCCACAGGCACCCCTTCTTCCGAAGGTACGGGGCCAATTTGCCGAGTTCCCTGGCCTGCGCTGCCCCCCAGACGCCTTGGGCTTCTCACCCTGGGGCACCTGTGTCGGTTCTCGGTACGGGCGTGGAGGATCGTTCCCGATCCCCTTTTCATGGGCTCCAGGGATCGGCTGAACCCGCACTGGGCGGGCCATTCCCCCCTTAGACCGGTTCTCACCATGACGGTACTCCCCGGTCCACGGCAGGTTAGCAGGGGCGGCAACCCCTGTCAGCCTACCCCGAAGCGTCGGAGATCGGGCTTCGCGTTGCCGCGATGCCTACCTCCACGGCACAGGAATGTTAACCTGTTTCCCTTTCACAGGCACCGTGTTACGGGCCTGTTTAGGACCGGCTGACCCTCGGCCGACGACCGTTGCCGAGGAACCCTGGCCCTTTCTGGCGGAGGGGATTCTCACCCCTCTTCGCTGTTACTACCACCGGGATCCGCACTCGGAGCGGGTCCATCGGACCTCACGGCCCGACTTCTGCCCCACCCCGACGCCCGCCTACCGGATCGCTCTCGCAATGCGGAAGCGCCCCGAGGTATCGGCGGCCGGCTTAGCCCCGACCAATCTTCGGGGCCCCCAGCCTCGGTGGGTGAGCTGTTACGCACTCCTTAGAGGATGGCTGCTGCTGGGCCCACCTCCCCACTGTCTTAGGCTGGGGACGCCCTTTTGATGGCACTTAGCCGGCACTTAGGGGCCTTAACCTCGGTCTGAGTTGTTCCCCTCTCGGCTCCCAGGCTTACCCCTGGGAAACCCCACTCCCACCTTCTTCGGCGGCCGCAGGTTCGGAGTTTGACTAGGAGCCGTAGCCTTTCGGCTACTGCACCCCTAATCAGTAACTCTACCCCACGGCCAGACCTCCAGTGAGGCTGGGCTGAGACCCACTTCGGCGGGAACCAGCTATCACCGGGTTAGATTGGTCTTTTGCCCCTAGACGGGGGTCAGGGGAACGAATTGCACGTCAGAACCCTTTCGAGCCTCCACCGAGGTTTCCCTCGGCTTCGCTCTGCCCCCGCCTAGATCACCCGGTTTCGGGTCTCACGGCTGTGACTCCAGGCCCTTTGGGACCCCGTCCCTCGCCGGCAGAGCCGGCTGCGGACTTGTCGGTTTCCCTGAGCCTTCGGGGGTTAACCCCTTAAGCTCGCCACAACCGTGAACTCCCCGGCCCGTGTTTCAAGACGGAAGATGCAACCCCGATCCCCCCTCCTCGTACTTGCGGATCGCTCCGCTTTCCTTTGGAGGAGATCATCTCTTTCGGGCTGCATCCCATGTAACCGCCTGGTTTCAGGCTCTTTTCACCCCCCTCCCGGGGTTCTTTTCAGCTTTCCCTCACGGTACTTGTCCACTATCGGTCTCGGGACGTATTTAGGCTTGGAAGCTAGTGCCTCCCGGCTTCCCTCGGTCAAACCAGACCGGGGTACTCTGGCTCATGGCGGAGGCCCTCAAGAATTAACCTACGGGACTATCACCCTCTACGGTGGGGCTTTCCAGCCCACTTCGGCTTTCTTGAGTCGGCCCCCTGGGCTCGAAGCCCAGCCATGAGCCCGCAACACCACATCCCCCCATACTCGTCGCATGGGGGTTTGGTTTGGCCTCTTCCCCTTTCGGTCGCCCCTACTCAGGGAATCCCATTTGGTTTCTCCTCCTCCCCCTACTAAGATGTTTCCGTTCGGGGGGTTCCCGCTCCTTACGGAGCGGCGCGGACTGTTCGCCCGCGCCAGGAGGTCCCATTCGGGAATCCTGGGTTCTACGGCTGCATGCGCCTCCCCCAGGCATTTCGCCGCTTGCCGCGCCCTTCTTCGGCGCCCGAGCCGAGCCATCCACCAGGCGGCTTAAGTGCCGCTCCTGGGACGGAGCCCACCCCATCTAGGCGTCTGGAAGCTCCTATACGTGGCCACATCGAGGGGAATCGCTTTCCCTCTTGGCCCTTCGCCCGAGAATTGCTCTCGAGCTGCATCCAATTCAGACAGGCTACGTGGTCTCTTTGGCTCTGCGTCCTCACTAGAGGAAGAGCCCTCCAACCTCCTGAGCCACCAGGAGGTGATCCAGCCGCAGGTTCCCCTACGGCTACCTTGTTACGACTTCTCCCCCCTCGCGGGGAGAGGGTTCGACCCTGCCCTTCCAGAGCAGGGCCTCACCCTCTCCCCACTCGGGTGGAGCGACGGGCGGTGTGTGCAAGGAGCAGGGACGTATTCACCGCGCGATGATGACGCGCGGTTACTAGGGATTCCTCGTTCACGAGGACGGGTTTCAGTCCTCGATCCCAACTGCGGCTGGGTTTGAGGGATTACCTCCCTCTTTCGAGGTCGGTTCCCGCTGTCCCAGCCATTGTAGCCCGCGTGCAGCCCGGGGGTTTCGGGGCATGCTGACCTGCCGTGGCCCCCACCTTCCTCCGGCTTAGACGCCGGCAGTCCCCCTAATGTGCCCCGCTCCCGGAGGAGCGGGTAGCAATTAGGGGCGGGGGTCTCGCTCGTTGCTGGACTTAACCAGACACCTCACGGCACGAGTTCGCCCATGCCATGGCGTCCTTAATTTTTAGAGGATGCTTCATGTACGGAAGCATAACTTTAATGAATGTGCACGCGTTTGAGTATCCATAGAATTTTAACCTACAAACGTGCGAATCATAGGTTATGTGGGGGTTTACAAATCCGTAGTTAACGAGTTTCTCGGCAAGTTGTATTATAAAGTTCTCGGATTTCGATGAAATAACGATTCTTGGAGTTATATATGGTCCCCATCTGTTGTTTTTAAGTCCAGAGACAATAGGTTTAAACGAACCATCTCCGTCGAAAAATCCTGCTATAAACTCGAGGATTTCAGATCCCGATAGATTTGGTAAGGTTATATATCGAGCTTTTCTTCCAGGCTGTAGATTTAGCATGTTCCTTATGTCTTCAGAGAATTGTTTTGAGTATATCCTGATGACTAATGAGCGCTTCCATGAAGCAACTCTGCATTTTAATCCCATGCGCTCGATCAAGCCACAGAGGATTTTAGAATATTCAGCACAGCTTGTTGCGATTCTAACTTCTCGATCTCTTATATAGCCATCAGCTGCTACTACACCAGCAATATACGCCTTCACTGTATCATACCCCCAAAGATGTATTCTCTTCTAATAATAATTCGGACGCCATAGGCATGTCTGGCGACGGCCGTGCACCTCCTCTCAGCGCGTCGGGCAAGGTCATTAGCCTGGCCGTCATCCTGCTGTCGCCCCCGGTAAAGTTCCCGGCGTTGACTCCAATTAAGCCGCAGGCTCCACCCCTTGTGGTGCTCCCCCGCCAATTCCTTTAAGTTTCAGCCTTGCGGCCGTACTCCCCAGGCGGCGGACTTAACGGCTTCCCTGCGGCACTGGACGGACCCTAGGTCCGTCCAACACCTAGTCCGCATCGTTTACAGCTGGGACTACCCGGGTATCTAATCCGGTTTGCTCCCCCAGCTTTCGCCCCTCACCGTCGAGCGCGTTCCAGCCGGGCGCCTTCGCCACTGGTGGTCCTCCTAGGATTATAGGATTTCGCCCCTACCCTAGGAGTACCCCCGGCCTCTCCCGCCTCCTAGCCCAGCAGTATTCCCACCGGTCACCGGGTTGAGCCCGGTGATTTAGGCAGGAACTTGCTGGGCCGGCTACGGGCGCTTTAGGCCCAATAACCGTCCCGACCACTCGTGGGGCTGGTATTACCGCGGCGGCTGACACCAGTCTTGCCCCCCACTTATTACCCCCGCCTTCCTGCAGCGGGGAAAAGCTCCCCATAAGGGGAGCACTCGGGGTGACCCCGTCACGGGTTACCGCATTGCGGAGGTTTCCCGCCTGGTGCGCCCCGTAGGGCCTGGGCCCTTGTCTCAGTGCCCATCTGGGGGCTCCCGCTCTCACGGCCCCTACCCGTTATAGGCTTGGCGGGCCGTTACCCCGCCAACAACCTGATGGGACGCAGCCCCATCCTCGGGCGGATAGAAGGCGTTAACCCCCTCCTATCCCTTTAGGCGGAGAACCGTTCCAGGACTCCCCGCCTATCGGGGATCAGCTCCAGTTTCCCGGAGTTGTCCCCGTCCCGAGGGTAGGTTAGCCACGTGTTACTCAGCCGTTCGCCACACCCCACAGCGGTGGGATGTGCGACTCCCATGGCTTAGTGCCACCCCGATAGCAGTCGGGTCCGGCAGGATCAACCGGAGTTCGGCCGCAAGGTCGGAGGGCGCTTCCTCTAGTGAGATTCCGCGCCTCCCCGGCTTTTTCGGGGAAGACCACGTAGCCTGTCTCGGACTCGAGTTCTCTCCGCGGTGACGCGGAGTCTCCTCGAGCCGTCATTTTGATCGAGTTTATCGAATTATTCTAAAGGCTTAAAATATTTTTTTGCTGTTTCCCCGGTATTCGCCCAGAGGCAGAATTTTCCCGCAGCCGGAGGCAACGTGCTCATCTTCGGAGCTTTCAGCTCCGCATTGCACGTGCGCCGCCGGGCTAGGCCACGGCGAGCCTCTGAGCTCCCGGAGACTTCGATTTAATATTATGAACTAAAGGATTTATATCGGTTTCGACGGCATTCCCCTGAAATCTCTATATTAAATTTCGAATTTCTCCGCTCTCAATTCAGCTCAGACGTCAAGGTATTTTGGAGAGCTGTCCGTGGAAACTTCTTTGAAGGCCTTCAGCGCTTCCCTTATGTTCTTCGGAATCCTGAAGATCATTTCGTGTGTCATCCCGTCGTAGAATCTCAGCTCCTGCGGAGATTTCAGGAGCTTCTGCAATCTTGCGTCAACTTCGTCTTTTCCTAGCTTGAGGGGATCCATTTCATCTGAAGCGTAAACAAATCCCCATATACCGTTGTAGCTCCTCACATACGCTGTGTAGGGTCTGGCTATTTTGAAGACGGAAGACAGAGTGTTCAGAATTATGGCGAACATCCTCTGATAAAGAACAGGACTGGTGGCTTGAGTGACCATCACTCCTCCATCAGCAAGGATCGATCTGACCTTCTCATAGAACTCCTTCGTGTAGAGGTAGACCGCCGGACCTCCTGCCAGCGGATCGACGAGATCTATCACAACAGCATCGAACTTTTCTCCATTTTTGGAGCAGTCCTCTACAAACTTCCTTCCATCACCTATTACGATTTTTGCTCTTGGGTCTTCAAATGACCCCCTGTGCCATTCGGCCAGGAAGTTTTTGGCAAACTCAATGACCTTCTCGTCTATGTCAACCATGAACACTTCCTCCACAGTTCTGTAGCGGAGAACCTCCCTCAGAGTAGCACCTTCTCCCCCTCCCAGGATCAGGACTCTCTTCGGGGAACCGTGTGTTATCAGGGGAGGGTGGACCAGGCTTTCATGATAGATGTATTCGTCGTAGAGGGACGACTGAACTTTTCCATCTATTATCAGTGTCTTGCCAAGCGATACAAGTTCTACGACCATTACGCTCTGGTAGGGAGTTTTTTCCACTGCATATACCTTCGAGGATGCTCGGGCCGATGCGTCCCCATCTGAAATCCATTCGACATACCAGTTCCACCAATAATTGAAACCACCTGAACTCATTACCAGCACCTCATTCTTCTTAAGATGTGCAACCGTAGTATTAGAGCTTGATCTTCCTATTCAGAGGAAAGCAAGTTTAAAGACTTATCCCGATTACATTTTAATCTTGAAGTCTGAAAGAAAAGAATCTTATCACCACATAACCATCTGCTTTTCACTAAGCATAAAGAAAATTTCCGAGAAAGGTTATAAAGGAGAATTGAAATTTAACCATTGAACAATTGCGGCGGTCGTCTAGCCTGGATTAGGACGCCGGCCTGCCACGCCGGCAATCCCGGGTTCAAATCCCGGCCGCCGCACCAAACCCTTACGGTTTCGGCGTCCTAAGAAAGCTTTACCCTGATCGAAAGCCTCAGGATTTCAGAGTCAGGAGAAGCCACCCTTTCTCTCATCGAGATCTTGCTCAATCAATCTACAGCATATATACGCTGCCGGATCTCTGCGAAAAGCAGAATTCATAGAAAAGAAATAAATTGATGCGAGGAGCATTCAAAATCAAAGTGAAGAGCAAGGAGATTTGAAGTTGGGGAACAGAATCGTCATAAGTCTGCCAATGCATCCCATCATGTTCGCAGTGTACGGGTTCCTCCTCTTTCCTCTTTTCCTGTATTCTCCCGTAGTGTTCGCCTCGCTTTCTTCTTATCTCGGGATTCCGCAGAACCTCGCTATAGCTCTCGGGCTCGTTTTTCCAACGCTCAGCTTTCCTCTCAGCTTAGTAAACATCGTTATTAAGAGGATAGAAACTGGTGAAGCTTATTTTTCGCTCACTTCCAAATATGTGAATTATTTCGGGATACCGATCCCCGTATTTGTTCCTGTGCTGCAGAAGAGAGAGATAGTAATAGCTGTCAACATGGGCGGGGCGGTCCTGCCACTGTCTTTCAGCTTGCTACTCCTTGTCTCTCTCGGCAGGAGCTCCCAGGCGCTCCTTCTGAAGGCATTAGCGGACATCCTTATAACCTCAATCGTCACATTTTTAACCTCTAGGGCCATGCCGGGAGTCGGGATCGTAACTCATTCCCTGATTCCACCTCTCACTTCCACAGCAGCTGCTCTACTCCTCCAGGCTGGAAGCTATTCCTTTCCAATTGCATATATAGGGGGTGTCATGGGAAGCCTGATAGGCGCGGACATACTAAGGCTGGCGAAAGACTTTGAGAAGTTCAGGAGCGAGTTCGGCAGCGTCTTTCTCAGCATTGGAGGTGCGGGGACATTCGATGGGATCTTCCTCTCCGGAATATTCGCAGCCATTCTCTCCGCTATTTTCTAGTTAGGAAGGCCCCTGGTCTTATACTGACCTCCTTACCGCCCTGAAGGACGAGGGTTCCCTTTGAGCGGTTCACCAGTTTGGAGGTAAGGGTAAGGATAAATCATTATAAACAAAACTCAAAAGACAGTTGGTTGGAGAGGTGGATGCTTTGGAGAAGCCGCTCTATGTAATTAAGCCTGTAAGCATTGACAAGATAAAGTCGATAGCAAAGCTGGAGAGGGAGAGCTTCCCCGACTACCCCTATCCAACCGAAATATTCTATTACTACTACAGAAAATGCCCCGATCTCTTCCTCATCGCTGAAAAAGGTGAGAGAATAATAGGATACGTTCTCGGCTGCTCTGAGGATGACGTTGGACACATAGTTTCCATAGCAGTTGCCCTAGAGTTCAGGGGAATGGGAATAGGGAAGAGCTTGCTCAGGGAAGTTGAGAGAAAGATGATAGAGAAGGGAGTGAGGAGGATCCGGCTTGAAGTATCGGTAAGCAATCAAAGGGCGATCTCTCTCTATTCAAGCCTTGGGTACAGAGAAATCGGAAGGATAAGGAAGTACTACCCGGACGGAAGCGATGCCCTCATTATGGAAAAAACAGTGCTTTCTTAGAAATCACTTGAACCATGTCCCCAAGCCAACTGCGAGAATGCTCCCTGAACTCCCATATATCTTAATTTCCGTCACAACGGTGCTCCTTCCCGATTTGATGACTTCCCCCACAGCCCTAAATGGAGCTTCATCCTCGGTCACAGGCCTGAGGTAGTTTATTTTGAGCTCCAGGGTTACTTGGTTCTCTCCCCTGTGCGACGTCCATGAAGCAATAGCTCCCACCTGATCTATAACGGCAGCTATAATGCCTCCATGAAGTGTTCCGTTGGGATTAACGAACTCCTTGAGGAACGGAAATTCAACTACAGCCCTACCGTTCCCCAGCTCAACAGTCTTCAGCTTCAGAACGGAGTATATAGGGTTGTACTCCTTCAATGCGAGGTGAACAGCCTCAACTTCGCTCTTCCCCTCACTTGAGAGCCTTTCAACCATCGGTTTTATCTGCGAGTACATGCCCACGAGCATCACCTTGGACTGCCTTTCAGGTCTCTGAAGCATTTTCTTCGCGGATTTTTGAAGCTTTCAGGATTAAAAGGTTTCTCCCTTCCCAGTAATTTTCAATACGGAGTTTCCTCATTCCCAAATAGAGCTTTCATGAAAATCGAATTTATCTCGCTGAATCGATTTTAATAGTTGAAGGGGAAGAAACAATGGAGGAGGAGATGCAAATGAATTCGAGAGTGCTTCAGCTTGCCAAGGAGCTGAGCGGAGAGATAATATCTTGGAGAAGGGACTTTCACATGCACCCGGAGCTCGCTTACGAAGAGAGGAGGACTTCGGCAATAGTCAAGGGACTGCTCGAAGAGTGGGGCTACGAAGTCAAGCTGGGAAGCGAAGGAACCGGCGTCATAGCTACGATGAGGGGAAAGGGATCCGGGGCTGTTGCGCTCAGAGCTGATATGGATGCGCTACCCATAGAGGAAGTTGAGGGAAGGGAGTACAGATCCAGAGTGCCCGGGAAGATGCATGCCTGCGGACACGATGCGCACACGGCCATGCTTCTGGGAGCGGCGAAGATAATATCCTTCCTCAAGGATGATCTCGCATCGACTGTCAGGCTCATATTTCAGCCGGCCGAGGAGGGAGGAAACGGCGCCCTGAAGATGATTGAAGAAGGTGCTTTGGAGGATCCAGACATCGATGTTATCTACGGAATTCATGTCTGGAGCGACCTCCCTTCGGGAAAGATAGGCCTCAGAGACGGGCCAATCCTGGCAGCAACGGGAGAGATCGAGATCAAGGTGAAGGGGAAGGGTGGCCACGGAGCACATCCAGAACAGACTGTAGATCCAGTAGTGGCGTCATCGGCTGTTGTTCTCTCCCTGCAGAGCATTGTGAGCAGAAACATAGATCCCTTCGATGCTGCTGTCGTCACCATCGGTTCCATACAAGGAGGAAGCGCATTCAATGTAATACCAGAGGCAGTGGCATTGAAGGGCACTTACAGGACTCTGAAAAAAGAAACAAGAGAGCTCGTCAAGAGGAGGATCGAAGAAATAGCGAAGAATGTAGCAAGAGCATTCGGTGCCGAAGCGGAAGTTGTGCTGAGAGATGTAACCCCTCCAACGGTGAACCACCCTAAGGCAGTGGAGATAGCCAAGAAGGTAGCAGCATCATTATTCGGTGAAGACAGCATTGCGGTTCCCAAACCCAGCATGGGCGGAGAGGATTTCTCTTACTATTTAGAAAAGGTGCCTGGGGCTTTCATCCTATTGGGAACTGGCAATCCAGCGAAGGGGACAAACTATCCCCACCACAGCCCCATGTTCGACGTCGATGAAGATGTTCTGTACGTGGGTTCAGCCCTTCTCTCATCTCTGGCGCTTAATCACAGCGACCTTTGGTTCAAAAGCAGGTGAACAATTGTTTATTATAAATTATTGCTTTTTTCATAGTTCGGTGGATTGTTAAGCAGAACCGCTTAAATTCCCTTTCTGACAGCATTATTAGACTCGGTGAGGCGGTGTGAGCCAAACGCTCTAGTGTGCGATAAATGTGGCAAGAGATACTCTGTTTTTGAAAGAAGATACAGATGCGAGTGCGGAGGGCTTCTTCATCTCGAGCTCAAGAGAACCGATACCTCGGGCATATTTCTCACCAGAAGAAGAGGAGTTTGGAGGTATAGAAAGCTCATCCCCCTGCCTCCAAAAGCCCCCATCATCACAATGGGAGAGGGATCCACCCCACTTGTAAGGCTGAAGGTCCTCGGGAAGGAAGCGGGCCTCCGGAGTCTTTTCTTGAAATTGGAGGGCTCGAATCCGACCGGAAGCTTTAAAGACAGGGGAATGACCGTCGCGATTTCCTTTGGAAAGCTGATCGGTGTTAAAAAGGCAGTCTGCGCTTCAACTGGGAACACAGCAGCTAGCATGTCTGCTTATGCTCGAAGAAGCGGGATGGAACCTTTCGTCGTCATCCCGAAGGGGAGAGTGGCAGGAGGCAAAGTCTCTCAGTTGGCCCTCTACGGCGCCAGGGTCCTCGAAGTCAAGGGTAGCTTCGATGATGCGATTGAGAAGGTGTTGAGCATTATAGAGAAAGATGGAAGCTCGTATTTGCTGAATTCCGTGAATCCATGGCGGATAGAAGGCCAGAAGACAGTTGCTTTCGAAATATTTGAAGAATACGGAGTTCCAGACTGGATCGCTGTCCCAGTGGGGAACGGCGGAAACATCTATTCCATTTGGAAGGGAATGAAGGAGCTGAAAATGCTTGGCATGATCGACAGATTGCCCAGGCTCTTAGCGATCCAGGCTGAAGGGGCGTCTCCAATCGCAGATGCCATTGAAAGCGGAGAGTTCAGAGAAGTTGAAGAGCCTAGAACTCTTGCCTCAGCGATTTCCATAGGGAGGCCGGTGCACTGGGAAAGGGCCATCTCGGCAGTGAGAGAGTCAGGAGGCTCATCGGTTAAGGTCAGCGATGCAGAGATACTGAATTCACAGGTGTTGCTTGCGAGAAAGGAGGGGGTCGGAGTCGAGAGCGCCTCCGCAGCGGCTCTAGCTGGTTTGATCAAGGCAGTGGAAAATAAAATTGTCGAAAGGGGAGAAACTGCGGTGCTGATCGGTACGGGGAGCGCCCTGAAGGAGGCAGAAGTCCTCCCAATCAGGTTCCCGCTCATAAGGGAAGAGGTCGAGAGCAGCCCTGAGCAGCAGATGGTCGGAGGAGGTGAGAAGCAATCCGCATGAGCAGGGTTGTTAAAATTGGAGGATCTCTCCTCTCATCTGGGAGAGACTACATCAACATCGCTTCAATAATAGAAGAGAGGTTTCTGCGGAACAGCAGTGAAAGAGTTTTCCTAGTAGTCAGCGCTGCAAGGGGTGTGACCGATGAGCTCATATCGATTGTCAATGGAGTTGGCGATGCGATCGGCGAAATTGAGAGCAAACATCTGAAAGCCGCAGAAGAAATTGGAGATAGAGCAACACAGGAAAAAATCGCCATGCTGCTCCATCAGCTCAGATCTGCTCTGCGCGACTGCAGCAGTTCTGATAGATGCTACCACGAGATCCTGTCATTTGGAGAGAGGCTCAGCGCAGTTCTGCTCGAAGGTGCATTCAGGGCAGTTGGAATAGAGAGCAGGCGTATAGATGCCCTGAGAGCATTAATCGCTTCCTACAGGGATGGCGATTTGGTAATAGACTACGAAGCTTCGCAGAGAAGGCTAGCAGAGGCCTTTAGCAGCATCGGAGGAAGCGCTGCTGTTTTTATAATGGAGGGCTTCATAGCATCGCTTTCCGATGGTAGGATTGTAACTCTTGGGAGAGGAGGATCCGATTACACCGCAACGGCAGTCGCAGCTCTTCTTTCAGCTCAAGAGGCTCACCTGATCACCGAAACCGAAGGCATAATGAGCGGCGATCCGAAGCTTTTCAAAAATCCAAGAATTGTGAAAGCGCTGGATATCAGTGAGGCCAAGCTGGCATCTATCTATGGAGTGAAGAGGCTGCATCCCAAAACCCTGGAGCCCCTTGAAGTTTCCCCCTATCCGCGGAAATTGTTCATCACTTCTCCGGAGGGCAGGGGGACCGAAATCTGCAGAAGAGAAGGATGCTCCGGTGACGGCATAAAGATCTTGGCACTCAAAAACGGTTCAGCAGACGCTGAAATTATCGCGATAGGCAGGAATGGAGCTCCTCTTGCTGTGGAGCTGATTTCAGAAGAGCTTCGCTCTCTGCAACTCCCGCACTCCGTGGAGATGTTCACCCACCATCTCCTTTCCATCAGGCTGAGAAAATCTCCAGTATTTTTTGATGCTATCAACCGCATTCATGATAAAATCATCTGGGGTGCCCTGAATGGATAGATACAGAGTTGCTATCTTGGGTTCTACCGGCTTGGTTGGACAGAAGTTCGTCTCCCTCCTTTCCCGCCACAGCATGTTTGAAATAGCTTATCTGACATCTTCAGAAAGGAGCGCTGGAAAGAAATATGCGGATGCAACTGCTTGGCTTCTGAGAGAGAGTATCCCTCAAGAAGTTGCGGATGAGAGGCTGATAACCAACGATGAGCTGCTGAAGCATCAAGACTTCGATTTTGCCTTTACAGCCCTTCCTTCAGAAGAGGCAGAGAGCGTTGAAGCTAAGCTGCTGGAAATGGGGAAGGTTGTAGTTTCCAATTCGAGCAACTGGAGGATGGATCCCTCAATACCGCTTCTGAATCCCGAAGTAAATGCCGACCACATGCTCATTCTGAACAGGCAGGACAAGAAGAAGGGGAAAATCGTGAAGGTGCCGAACTGCACCTCAGCAATTCTGACCCTCTCGCTAATGCCTATAGCGGTCAGCTTTGGAATAAGGAAAGTTGTTGTCACCACCATGCAGGCTCTCAGCGGAGCAGGCATCACAGGAGTCTCCTCAATGTTCATAGTTGACAACCTCATACCGTTCATCCAGGGTGAAGAGGATAAGGTGGAGAGCGAGCCCAGAAAGATTCTTGGAAGAATCGATGCTTCCGGAATCAAGTTGGCTGATTTCGAGGTGAATGCCACCACTACAAGGGTTCCAGTTCTCTTCGGCCACACAGAATCTGTTTACGTTGAACTCTCCGAAAAGGCAGAATCGGAGGAAGAGATAGCTACCGCTATGAAGAGCAACTCATGGAACAAGATAGCTTCTTTCTCCCTCCCAACAGCACCGAAGGAACCGATAGTTGTAAGAAAGGAGCAGGACCGCCCTCAGCCGAGGCTTGATAGAGAAGCAGGCGGAGGTATGTCCGTTTCCGTTGGTAGGATCAGGCTAAGCTCGGAGGGAAATGCTTTGAGGTATGTCGTCCTCGGGGACAACATAGTGAGGGGGGCAGCAGGGACGGGAGTGCTCATTGGAGAGCTATTCGTTGAGCTCAGCAGGAGGGGGGAGATCGAGTGGTAGAAAGCTCATCCACTGGTATTTTTCAGACAAGATGCCCCCATTATGATGCGCTTATTGAGCAATGCAGGGGAATCAAGTTGATCGAGGAAGTTGCAGTCAAAGCTGAAAGTCCAGCATCGATAGCGAACCTTGGTGCAGGATTTGACGTGATAGGTGTGGCCCTCGAGCTTCCTCGGGACTCTCTCACTCTTGAGCTGAGAAAGGGAAGGGGAGAAATTGAGCTCAATGTAGAGGGGGAGGAAGCTCCGATAGGAAGGAAGAACCTGGTCTACCCGATGGCCGAAGAAATACTTCGGAGCTGCGGGCTGCTCAGCAATTTGGATGTAAGGATCCTCCTGAAGAAGGGGGTGCCTGTATCCATGGGACTGGGAAGTTCAGCCTCATCTTCGGTCGCACTGCTTGAATCGCTGAAGTCAGCTCTTGGGATCAGCATTCCTCAGAGAGAATCTATCCTCGTTTCTGCCTGCGGAGAACTGTATGCAGCCGGCGCACTTCATTACGATAACGTTTCATCGAGCTATTTGGGAGGGTTTGTGCTGACGGACTACAGCAGGCTGAGCTTCATAAAGCTGCCTTCTCCTGCCAACGTTTTCTTTACTGTGGTAATGCCAGCATCGATGAAGGGGAAGGAAGGAAAAACAAAGGAAGCAAGAAGCTTGATACCGAAGAGAATTGAATTGGAGGACAGCGTGAAGCAGAGCTCAGCCCTTGGCAAGCTCATCGCTTCTCTATTTTTGAAAGACATTGAAATGTTCGGAGAGGCAGTAAGCACAGATTTTATAGCAGAGCCCTACAGAAAAAAGATGATTCCGTTCTATGAGGAGATGAAGAGAGAAGCTCTGAACAATGGAGCCTTAGGCTTCAACATCTCCGGAGCGGGCCCTTCCGTTTTCGCCGTAACCGATTCAAGGAAGAATGGAGAGAAAATAGGGAAGTTGCTGGCCGGGTTTCTGGAAGAAAGGGGGATCCCGGCAAGATTCTTCACTTCGCCCCCCTCGACAACCGGTGCTTCATCTGAGAAGCTCACTCGAAATCCATAGCGTTCATTATTTCATCTGGCAGCTTCAATCCAAGTTTGTGGAGGTTGTACTTGCTTTCCTCGAGCTGGGCTTTGAGGAGCTCTTTGAATTCATCCATTGTAAGATAGCTGGTGGGGCTGAGCTGCTTAAGCCTCTCTTCGCTTATTCCGGGTATTCTCTTCGGAATCAGGACCTTCTCTCCCCAAACAGGGTGGGGGGCCCACTCCACAGCCCCTCTTTCTGCCTGAAGCAAGAAGAATTCAGTCTCTTCGATGAGCGGCCTCTCTCCTCCGACGGGCTTCAGTATCCCGTTGACTTCCTGAAGAATTGGCTCGGGAGCCATTATCGTCTTATCTCCGAGCTTCTTCTCGACCCACCTGTACTTCGCTACGATCCTGCCTGTTGTGTTCCACTGATATATATTGACCTCATGCCCTTCTTCCTTCCACTTCTTGAGGAACTCGTAGAACCTCACGACATGGACATCGTCTTTGACTCCAATGGTGAACTCCGTAAATCTGGGTACAAATCTTACTTTTCCCACAAGCTCCTTTGCTTGGGCAGCGTGCCCCACAGTCCTTCCGTCTGCTAGAACCTTTGCAGCAAAGGCAGGGTCAGTTATCTTCACCCAGGCATAATCAGTGAAGTATCCTGGGGAGAGGAAGACTGCTGCGTTGAGCCTTCCGCTGCTGTCAACGCTTCCCCTGAAGTAGCCTGTATCCTCCAAATACAGAACCGATCTCGCGTTCCTGTTGGGAGAGCCGAAGTACTGAAACAGCTTTCCCTCAAAGCTAGGGTTGCCGCTCTCATCGAACTCGGTGTTTTCGTGGAGAGCCCTCGGGCTCATGGCCCCTCTCCACATTGCTTCAAGGTCAGGCGTCAGGTCCTCTGTTTTGGTCCAGGCCCCCAGCTCAGAGCCGTAAACTCTGTCGTAGCATATTGCAACTATGTCATCGTTCTTTATCTCCTGGTCCTTTACATATTCGAGCGGATCTATTCCAAACATCTTCTTGTAGATGATAGCATTCCTCTCGGTCCAGACATAGAATCCATGTGTGGACTTACCGCTTCCAGTCAGCCCCCATATAGCCAGAACAACCCTCCTCCAATTTCCGTCTACTGTTTTAACTGAGAACTCTCTCAATGCAGCATGCTCCCCGGTGCATCCCACTTTGTACGCATGAAATATCCAGTGGCACAGAGCACCCTTCTTTATCTCGCCCTGGTAGGAAGATAGTGTTATCACCGTGAAGTTGTGATGAGGAAATCTTATCACTGCCATGAGCTTATCCGTCCCGGGTATGAGCGGATTTCCTAGATAATGAGGAACCACTATGAGGGTGGCATCTGGTTCTTTGCCCTCATCAGGGGGAAACACGAGCTGCCTCCATCTGTAGGCGAGGTCTGGGAACTGTGGATCTACGAAAACCCTCACATTCATTCTAACCCTGCTTCCCGGAGAACCGTAGGTGCCATCGACCTTTATCATAGGTCCCTGAGCTAAAACGTGCTCAAGCACTCTCAGAAGGAGAAGCTTGTGTTCTCTCTTCAGCTCAGAGTCATCATTGATGACGACGGTGTTGGCGGCGGAGCGAGACCAGATGTTCGAAGCCCACCCAAAGGATCCGTTTTTGAAGTGGGTTGCGTATAACTTAGCCCTATCCAAAAGGTCTTCGGGGTTGTCAAGATAGGGAACAAGCCCTGACTTCCTCTTCAACTCGAATATATTGTTTAAGGATTTCAAAAAAGCTTCCGGGGTTATTTCGTCGAGAGCAGGAATCAAGCCAGCCATCATGCAACACTGATTTTCAATTAGTGGAGTGTTTTTAAATACTTTATTAAAAAGCTTAAATTTCTCTGCTTGCCTTCTTGGAAGCCTTAGCTACATAGTTTCGGGGACCTTGCTTGTTCGAGAAAGTATGCATATATTGTCGTCATGTTGCTGAGGAACTTAAGCACAGATATTTTCCAGTAGAGCTTATTTGTACCTAAATGTGACTATTGACACAAGACTAAAAATTTTGAAGCGTCCTAATTTGCCTCTTCACGTGTAGGGTGAACAGGTTGGAGGAAGAAGGGATTGTAGAGAGAGAAAACTTAGGAAAAATCCCCATATTGCATTACGAAGGAAGTAGAAGCGAAGATTTCATCTTAGCGCCATTCTTTTCGCCTGAGAGCCGTTCTAGCAAAGTGAGGTTGCTGTCTGAAAGAAGGAAGTGGCTCCTCGCTAAGGTTAATCTGAGCAGCATTCCGTGCATGTTGGAGAAAATAACCAATTTTCCTAAGGACGAGCAGTTGCTATGGGTTTTCCCGCAGGAAGGGAACTCGCTTCTAGCGGTTATCTCCCTGAAGACAAAGCCAGGATACAGCATGGAAACCCTCTTGGCTTCTATAGAGGAGGAGTGCTCTGTTCAGAAGGCTGTGATCTTGAAGTCAGAGAAGGATGTTTTTCACTTGATTTTGTTCCATTCTCTGACAAATGAACCTCTGTCTTTGAAGATTGCAGAAAAAATCGGAGATTCGTGCGATGAGGAGAAACCGAGTTCCCAAAAGGAAAGGGACTGGGAGCATCTCTCTCTGAGCGACCTTATAGATGATCTCGAGAGAAGCGGGATCATGAGAATAATGTCTATTGATACACTTATGCTGAACGGGGAGCCCTTTGGCATTCGAGTGAAAATCTTCATCCATCCAATGCTCAATGAGGGTGTTGCCGGATGTGTTCCAGAATTAATTTTCAAAGAGTTGAGGGCCTATATTTCCAAGAAATATGGAGTACAGCTGGTTAGTAAGAAAGTGTTTTCTTCGGAAGGCAACATATTAGAAATTCTTTTTGAATAACCAAACATGTGATATTTTTAAAATTTTTAATTATAAATATATACAGTGTTTTTATTATTATTACAAAAGTTTTCAAAAATGGTGGAAAAAATGCCAGGCCTCTCAATTATAATAGCCAGAGGGCAAGCAGAAAATTTCATTTCTCTGGGGGTGTTAACTCAAACAGCAGCAAGCTTGGGAATACCCGTGAAGATTTTTGTAACTGGATTAGCTGTTCCGTACTTCACGAAGAAAAAACCAGAACTGAGGCCTTCCTCCGAATTCGCTGATTTTGCTAAGAAGATGTTTGAAGGCATGCAAAAGCTCAATGCGCCGAGCTGGTATGATATGATTAAAAGTGCTAAGGAGATCGGAGATGTGAAGGTATATGGATGCTCAATGACGGCTGAGGCCCTCGGAGTTAAGAAGGAGGACTGGGATCCTATAGTCGATGATGTCGTTGGAGCTACCTTCTTCTTGACCAAATCAGCAGGCGATACCGTCATTTACATTTGATATGTCGCACGTGGAGGGAGGATTGGCATGGCGGATAAGAAAGTAGTGGATGCGAGAGGGATGGCCTGTCCGGGGCCAATAGCTAAACTAACTAGAGCATATAGAGAAGCGAAGAATGGAGACATCATTGAAATCCTGGCTACAGACCAGGGATTTATCCCAGACATAAAGTCGTGGGTGGAGAGCACAGGGAACAAGCTCGTCGAGCTCAAGCAGGATGGAAATGGGGTCATAAGAGCAGTTGTCGAGGTCACTGCAAAGAAGTAAAAACACGATATCCTTTTTTTGAGAGAGTGGTCAGCTTGGATGAAAAAAGAGCAGTGGTTATTGGAGGGGGCTCAGGAGGAATTATAGCAGCTAACCTGCTTGCCGATTCAGAAATGGAGGTCACCCTGATTTCCGACACCCCACATCACTTCTTCCAGCCGGCTAACCTATTTATAGCCTTCAGAGGAGATGAGCCTGAGAAGTACAGAAGGAGCCTTAAGGATTTGGTGGATCCTAGAGTTAAGCTTTACATCGAAAGGGCGGTGAAGGTCGATCTCAGGGACAGGGCTGTCCTCACGGATAAAGACAGGAAGCTGAGCTATGATTACTTGGTTGTGGCAGCTGGAGCAAGGCTGGATTATGATTCGATCCCAGGCCTCAGAGAGAACTACGAAAAATTCGGGGACTACTACTCAACACCGCAGGCTGCTGCTAAGGTGTGGAAAAACGTAAGGGATCTGAAGAGCGGAAGATTTGTCATAGCCGTCCCCGACCTGATAATAAAATGCCCACCCGCACCGCACAAGGGTACATTCCTCTCAGCATCGTACTTCTTGAAGGAGAGGAGAGAAGTTCAGGTAGAGCTACTCTACCCTTCCCCCCATATATACACTGAAGCTGAGCTTGCCAAAACAGTTGAAGAGAAAATGAAGGAGTATGGAAACATAAGCTTCAGAACCTCCTTCATAATTGATAGCATTGACAACGAGAAGAAAGCTGTAATCAGCATGAGCGGTGAAGAGGTCAAATACGATGTCCTCGTCGCGATACCGTTCCACAGAGGTCCAAGTATAGAGTTCGATCCTTCTGAGGCTAAAGATGAAGACGGGTTCATAAAGGTGGACAAAAATAAGCTGAACATTCTAGACTACGATGACGCCTTTGCTGTTGGAGACTGCACAAATGCTCCCACATCGAAAACCGGCGTTGGAGCCCACCTCGGGGCGTTCACTGTGTGGAAGAGGGTATTTGGGCAGAACGCGAACTACAGCGGAAGAACAAACTGCCCCATGATTACAGAGGATGAAGCTATATTTGTTATCAGTGACTACCAGCACAAGCCGGTCAAGCAGAGATTCTCCAGGCTGAAGAGGCTTATGGAGGACATATTTGTAGCTATGTACTTCCCATCGCTGAGGTACCCGAAGAGATTCGAACCAATATTCGATGCTTATTTCGAAGCAACCGAACCCTCTGTCCTGGGTGAAAGGGGATGGTAGAGGATAACAGCTCTCAGTCGACGGAGAAACTGGTCTCTCTCCTGGAAAGCAGAGAAACTGAAGAAGCTGTTGCCAGTCTGATGGAGCTCCTCACAGAACTGAACAAGAGCGGCCTGCTGGATCTGCTGAGGGTTGTAGGAGACAGTGAAGTTTTCCACAGCCTGTTAAAGTATTTGATGAATCCAAGCGTTTTGAGAATAGCTGACAGACTGGACCTATATGCTGATTTTCTCGACAGGGCTGGAGAAGTGCTCATAACAGAAGAAAAAGAAAAGACCGGGATAAGCGGCCTTCTAAAAGCTCTTGGGGATCCCGAAGTGCAGAAGGGCCTCACTAAGGCAATCAAACTGCTGAAGCTCCTGGGTTCATATGGAGAGAAATAGCTATCCCAGAGTATAAAGGATAAAAACTCATTTGTTTTTTATTTTTAGATGAGGGCCGGTAGCTCAGCTGGAAGAGCACTCGGTTTGCACCCGAGAGGTCCCGGGTTCAAGTCCCGGCCGGTCCATTTTTCCCATTAAGCTAGGAACGGTAACGAATATAAAGCCTGAATTTCCTTTTAGAAGTGATTTTTGCGCCGCGGTAGTATAGCCCGGCCAAGTATGCGGGCCTCTCGAGCCCGTGACCCGGGTTCAAATCCCGGCCGCGGCACCAAACATCCTTTTTAGAATCTTGGAAGCAGCATTCTTCGAAAAAGTTCGGTGCATTAACCTTCAGGCCGAGAAGAACAGCAGTGCGGTAAGGAGAAACTTTCACTGAATTAAGATACGCGGGGCAGGCGGAGAGGATTTAGTCATAAATCGAAAAATCAGTAATCAAAAGACGAAAAAATAATAAAGGATCGTCTATTCTTTTATTCAAGGTGCCTACCAAATGTCTGGAGACAAGAGAGAGGTCGCTATTGTTTCATATGGAATGAGCAGATTCGGTAAGAGGGAAGGTAAAGGACTCATAGATCTCTACCTCGAGGCAGTAGGGGAAGTTTTCGAAAGAGCAAACCCCGAAAAAATTGATGCTCTTGTTGCTTCAGCAATGAGCCCAGGAAGATATGAGAACATAATGGGCCCGGCAAACATCCTGGCAGGCCTCCTCGGCCTCGAAAATGCTACTGTCATGAGGGTGGAGAACACCAGCGGAAGCGGTGGGGCGGCGATTTATGTTGGCTGGCTCATGGTTTCTTCGGGCCAGGCGGACAGCGTGCTAGTTGTGGGGGGCGAGAAGATGACTCACGTATCAACAGAGGAAAATGCAGCCATCATAGCAGGCCTGGTACACGAATATGAGAGGAAGCATGGGGTAACTCTCCCCAGCTATGCCGCTATGCTGGCAAGACGCTACATTGAGAGGTACTCCATGCCGAGAGAGGCGCTCGGCTACGTTGCCATCAAAAACCACCTCCATGGCAGCATGAACCCTAAAGCTCACTTCCAGAAGCCAATAACACTGGAGGAGTACATGAACTCAAAGATAGTGAATGATCCTCTCAGGGTGATGGACTACACCCCCATAAGCGACGGAGCTGCCGCTATCCTGCTGATGAACAGGGAGCTTGCTTACAGCTACACCAGCAAACCGATCATCCTGAAAGCTGTAGCTGGAGCCACTGATACGCATGTGGTTCACGAGAGGGAAGACCTTCTGATGTTGAACGCTGTGAAGAACTCAACAGATAAAGCTCTGAAGCAGGCGGGCATATCGAGAGAGCAGATCGATTTAATCGAGCTTCACGATATGGCTACCATCTTGGAGCTTGTCGAGCTGGAAAGCATGGGATTCTATCCGAGAGGGGAGTCCTGGAAGGCAGCCATGGAGTTTCAGAACAGGTACGATGGGATCCTGCCCGTCAATACAAGCGGAGGGCTCAAGGCCAAAGGGCATCCCATTGGAGCAACTGGAGTCGCGCAAGCATATGAAATCTCTCTGCAGATGCACGGAGAGGCGGGCGCTAGGCAGGTGAAGAAAGAGGTCAATTGCGCTCTCTCCATGAGCATGGGCGGCTTTGGAAACAACGCCTATTCTGTTGTGTACGAAAAGGGGTGGTAGATTGTTCAAATATTATGAATGTGAAAAATGCGGAAGAAAGTTCTTTCCCCCAAAGTTCAGGTGCTACTGCGGATCTCTGAAATTCAGAGAGAAAATTGAAGAGAAAGCTGTTGGTAGAATTGCAACATATACCGTTATACTGGTGCCGCCAAAGGGATTCACTCCTCCAATCTACATTGGTATCGCTGAGTACAACGGAATGAAAATTCTGGGAAGATATGAGGGAGAGCCTGAGCTGCTGAGGACTGGACTGCTGGTCGAACTTGATAATTCGGATGGAACTACAGTATTCAGGCCGCTGAATCAGTCGGCTAAAGCATAATTTTTCCGCGGATTGCTGATCCTTGATCCAAATCACGAGTGTTTCTGTTCTTGCTAGGAAGGTTTAGGAATGCTGCGGAATCGCAAAGGTCGCTTATCGATAAGTCGATTTGTACGGTGAAGCATTAACTATGCAAATAGGTTGATGACATCCCACAATTTCAATAAGGTTAAAATTCCAGTGCTGCAAAAATAACAAAAGGCCGGGGTGGCCGAGCGGTCTAAGGCGGTAGGCTCGAGACCAGGGATTTCGAGGTTTCCGGCTTAGAAAACGGAGGGAGACCTACTGTCCCGTGAGGGGCACGCGGGTTCAAATCCCGCCCCCGGCGCTCTTCATTGAAACCTTTTCTCAACACTAGTAGCGCGGAGACGGTAATCTTTAAAAACCTAGTTTAGAAGCATATGAATAGCTCAAAGTTTTAGTGAGCTTTAGATGGAAGAGCATCCGCATTTGTGGAGAAATTGGGGGTTAGTTGGTTATGTCTCCTAAGAAATTCAGTGTACTAGACCATGTTCTCGTTCCGAAGCACGAGAGGATACCCGTATCCGAAGTTCCAAAAGTACTGAGAGAACTGAGAGTGTCGGTAAATCAGCTACCGCTTATAAGAACCAGCGATCCAGTTGCAAGGGAGTTGGGAGCTCAGCCGGGAGAGCTAATCAGAATTGAAAGAGAAGATGAGCTGACGGGAAAAACGGTTGTTTACAGATTGGTGGTGATCGGCTGATGTCGTCGGATTCCGAAGACAGCTATTCTGCTTCATCAGAGCCTTCTAAAAAGGTCGCTGATATTTCTTTTCTCAATGAAGAAAACAGGTGGGTTCTCGCAAAAAAGTTCATAGAGGAACAGGGGCTTTCCAGGCAGCACCTGGATTCCTACAACCGCTTCATTGATGAGATGCTTCAGGAGATAATCGATGAGCAGAACGAATTAGAACTTTCCATCAAAGACGTGAAGTTCAAGTTAGGAAAGCTGGAGGTTTTGAGGCCGATTTCCAGAGAGGCCGATGGTTCAGAGATAGAAGTAACCCCATTTGAAGCTAGAGTGAGAAACATAACCTACGCTGCCCCTATGTACCTCGAGATATCACTCTATGAGAATGGAATAGAGAGCGTGAAAGAGAAAGTATACATTGGAGATCTTCCGGTTATGGTGAAGTCCAAGCTGGATCCCATCTCATCTCTCCCTCCGGAAGAGCTCATCAAGATAAACGAAGATCCCTATGATCCGGGTGGATATTTCATAATAAATGGAAGTGAAAAAGTGCTCGTTGCCCAAGAAGACATGGTCACAAACAGGATTCTGGTGGATGAAGGAAAGCCCAACAGCAACATACTCTACAGTGCAAAAGTCATCTCTAGCACTGGTTCCTACAGAATATCTATCGTTCTAGACTACCACAAGGACGGAACAATGAGCGTCAGCTTTGGAGGCATACCGGGAAAGATCCCGTTTGCAGTTCTGATGAGAGCTCTTGGCTTCGAGTCTGACAAGGACATCGTGTATGCAGTAAGCCTTCACCCTGAAGTTCAAACGCTTCTTCTCCCAAGCTTAGAGACTGCGAAGGAGCTTATAACCACGGAAGACGCGCTGGACTACCTCGGCGGAAGGGTAGCCATAGGACAGTCCAGAGAGGTGAGAATTGAAAGGGCTAAGCAGATCTTGGATAAGTACTTCATGCCGCATTTAGGATCTTCTCCTTCCAGCAGAAAAGACAAAGGATTCTTCTTGGCACAGATGGCAGCAGCTGTTCTTGAGCTTCACTTGGGTTGGAGGCAGCCAGACGATAGGGATCACTACGGAAACAAGAGGCTGAAGCTGGCGGGCGATCTACTCGCAACCCTCTTCAGATCTGCCCTCAAGAGCTTTGTGAAAGATTTGAAATATCAAGCAGAGAAATCGCTTGTGAGGAACAGGAGATTCAAGATAACTGGAATAGTCAGGCCTGATGTCCTTACAGAAAAAATAAGGCATGCTCTTGCTACTGGAACCTGGGTTGGGGGCAAAACCGGAGTCAGCCAGCTCCTCGACCGAACGAATTGGATGAGCATGCTGAGTCACCTCCGAAGGGTGGTATCTCCACTGAGCAGAAGTCAGCCACTCTTCAAAGCGAGAGATCTTCACGGGACTCAGTGGGGGAGGATGTGCCCATTCGAGACTCCGGAGGGTCCAAACTGCGGCCTTGTGAAAAGCCTCTCCCTCCTGACGTACATAACGGTCGGTGTTGATGAGAGGAAGGTCAGGCAGGCTTTGATGAAGATGGGTATAGTCCCGCTAGAGGAAGCCGTGGAGGAAGCTTCCGAGAAGGGGGAAAGCAAATATTTGGAGTGGTCCAAGGTTCTATTGAATGGGAAGCTCATAGGGTTCGTCCAAGATGGAGAGAAGCTTACAAGATCGATTAGACAGCTGAGGAGGAGGGGAGAGCTCCCTCACGAAGTCAACGTGGCGTACATTTCCCATGAAAACGTGAAGGAAGTCTACGTGAATACAGATCCCGGGAGGATAAGGAGACCCCTTATAATAGTCAAAAACGGAAGGCCGCTCATAACGAAGAGGGATATTGAGCAACTCAAGAAGGGGGAGAAGAAGTTCAGCGACCTCGTAAAGGAGGGAAAAGTAGAGTACCTCGATGCTGATGAGGAAGAAAACGCATACATAGCTCTCAATTCGCAGGACCTGCTGAATAGCAACGCTGAAGAATACACCCACCTGGAACTTTGGGTTCCAGGCATCTTCGGAACCTCCGCATCCAGCATACCCTACGCTGACCACAACCAGTCACCGAGAAACGTTTATCAGTCAGCGATGGTGAAGCAGGCCCTGGGCCTCTATGCAGCGAACTTCACAGTGAGAACAGATTCGAGAGCTCACCTTCTCCACTATCCGGAGAGGCCTCTCGTCCAGACGAAGCCTCTCGAGGTCATTGGCTACAATGAGAGACCCGCAGGGCAGAACGCTGTAGTGGCAATAATGTCGTTCACAGGCTACAATATAGAGGACGCGCTGATCTTCAACAAATCAAGCGTGGAAAGGGGATTCATGAGGTCAACTTTCTTCAGGCTGTACGTCACAGAAGAGAAGAAGTATCCCGGTGGCCAGGAAGACAAAATAGAGATCCCCGAATCAGGAGTAAAGGGATACAGAGGGCTGGAAGTCTACAGAAAGCTGGATTCTGACGGAATAATCTCCCCTGAAGTGGAGGTGAGGGACGGGGAGGCCCTTATAGGAAAGACAAGCCCTCCGAGATTCCTCGAAGAGTTCAAGGAGCTGGGATTCGGGGCAAATGTGAGGAAGGATACGAGCGTGACAATCAGATACGGAGAGAAGGGAACAGTGGACAGCGTCTTCTTGACCGAGACGCAGGAAGGAGACAGGCTAGTGAAAGTTAGAGTGAGGGACTACAGGATACCAGAGATCGGTGATAAGTTCGCTTCAAGGCATGGACAAAAGGGAGTCATTGGAATGCTCATCCCCCAGTACGATATGCCCTATACTGAGGAGGGCATTGTTCCCGATATAATAATAAACCCCCACGCATTTCCCTCGAGAATGACCCTCGGCCAGCTCCTGGAAACGCTGGCTGGGAAGACTGCCGCTCTCACCGGGAAGTTTGTGGATGCTACCCCCTTCAGCAAAGAGCCCGTTGAAGAAATAAAGCTCAGGCTTTTGAAGAAGGGGTACTCTCCCG
Source organism: Fervidicoccus sp. SLHALR4 (assembly GCF_058692745.1). Lineage (NCBI taxonomy): Archaea > Thermoproteati > Thermoproteota > Thermoprotei > Fervidicoccales > Fervidicoccaceae > Fervidicoccus > Fervidicoccus sp. SLHALR4. The sequence continues at coordinate 898,873 of NZ_CP182483.1, forward strand.
ATGGAAGGGAAGTCATGTATGATGGCAGGACGGGCGAAGTCATAGGGAAACCGGTGATGATAGGCATTGTGTACTATCAGAGGCTGCACCACCTCGTCGCGGATAAATTCCATGCGAGAGCGAGAGGTCCAGTCCAGCTCCTGACGCGCCAGCCCACGGAAGGAAGAGCGAGAGAGGGCGGCTTGAGGTTCGGAGAAATGGAGAGAGATGTCCTAATAGGACACGGAACTGCTATGCTTCTCAGAGAGAGGTTGCTCGAAAGCAGCGATAAAACGATAGTATATGTATGCAGCAAGTGCGGGCATATAGGATGGTATGACAGGAACAGGAGGGTTTATGTATGCCCAATCCACGGGGATAAAGGAGATCTTCATCCCGTGGAGCTGGCCTACGGATTCAAGTTGCTCCTTCAGGAGATGATGAGCATGGGGATAATGCCCCGCTTGAAAATAAGCGACTTCGTGGGTGAGTGACATGTCTGAGCCGATAAAGAGGATTTCCGCTATAAAGCTCAGCGTTCTTTCTCCCGATGAAATTAGGAAGATGAGCAAGGTGCAGATAATCACCCCGGAGACATACGACGATGATGGCTTGCCAATACAAGGAGGTGTCATGGATCCGCGGTTGGGCGTCATAGAGCCCGGACAGAAATGTCCGGTGTGCGGAAATACGATGCAGAGCTGCCCGGGACACTTTGGACACATAGAGCTGGCAAAGCCAGTAATCCATGTAGGATACGTCAAGTACATATACGACCTTCTCAAGTCGACGTGCTGGAAATGCGGCAGGATCCTGCTGCAGGATCAGGAAGCGAGCGAATATCTCGATCTCAAGAGAAGGCTCGAAAAGCACCTTCCCTTCTTGCTGCCGGCTTTCTATGAGCATGTGAAGAGCAAAGCTTCAAAAGCGGCGATATGTCCTCACTGCGGTGCTCCCCAGCGTAAGATAAAGCTAGAGAGGCCCACAACGTTCTACGAGGAGGAAAAGGGAAGCTTCAGGAAGCTTGCTCCAGACGAAATAAGGAACAGGCTCTCCAGCATACCTGATGACGATGTCAGGTTGCTGGGCATCGATCCAGAAGTCTCCAGACCGGAGTGGTTCGTTTTAACCGTCCTCCCTGTTCCCCCAGTTCAGGTGAGACCGAGCATTATGCTGGAAACAGGAATAAGAGCCGAGGACGATCTGACGCATAAGCTGGTCGACATAATCAGGGCGAATCAGCGCCTGAAGGAGAGCATGGACGCAGCTGCTCCTCCCATTGTCATCGATGATCTCTGGGAGCTCCTTCAGTACCACGTTACCACATATTTCGACAATGAGGTTCCCGGTATACCTCCTGCAAAGCACAGAACAGGGAGATCTCTCAAGACCTTCGCGCAGAGGCTGAAGGGTAAGGAGGGCAGATTCAGGGGGTATCTCTCAGGAAAAAGAGTGGACTTCTCTTCCAGAACTGTTATTTCGCCAGACCCGAACATAAGCATAAATGAGGTTGGAGTTCCGGAAGAGGCCGCGAAAATCCTCACAATTCCTGTGAGGGTAACTCAGTGGAACATCGATGAGCTCAGGAACTATGTAATAAATGGTCCATACAAGTGGCCCGGTGCCAACTACATCATAAGGCCAGACGGGAAGAGGATAGACCTTAGGTACTTCAAAGACAGAAAGGCACTGGCCAGCTCGCTGGCTCCCGGTTATATTGTGGAGAGGCACCTGATCGATGGGGATATAGCGCTCTTCAACAGGCAGCCAAGCCTCCACAGGATGAGCATTATGGCGCACGTTGTCAAAGTGCTTCCTGGAAGGACGTTCAGGCTAAACCTGCTCGTCTGTCCCCCATACAACGCAGACTTCGATGGAGACGAGATGAATCTGCACATTCCGCAAACGGAGGAGGCAAGAGCTGAAGCGAGGGAGCTTATGCTTGTCCAGAAGCACATACTTTCACCCAGGTATGGCGGGCCCATAATAGGAGGGCTGCAGGACTACATAAGCGGAGGATATCTCCTCACAAGCAAAGCAACCGTGCTCACAAAGGAAGATGTCATTGACCTTCTGGGGGTTACCGGATATGCTGGAGAGCTTCCTGAGCCCGCTTTCTACAGCCCGAAGCCTCTGTGGACAGGGAAGCAGCTTGTCTCTCTCTTCCTCCCCAAGGACTTCACTCTCAGGATGAAGTCTTCGGTCAATGCCGGCAGACTGAAGTGCGAAGATGACGATTGCTTGAACGACTCATTCATAGTCATAAAGAAGGGGAAGTTCCTCACTGGAGTCATTGATAAGAAGAGTATAGGTTCACAGCAGCCAGAGAGCCTGTACCACTGGATAGTCAAGGAATACGGAGCTGATTTTGCCAGGGAGCTCGCCGATAAAATGTTCAAGATGTTCATAAGATACATAGAGAAATATGGCTTCACGATGAGCCTGGATGATGTCGACATTCCTCCAGAAGCGCAGAAGGAGATCAGGGAGATCCTGAAGAAGGCCGAAGAAGACGTTCAGAAGCTGATAGAGCAGGCAGAGAGGGGCGAGTTGGAACCTCTCCCTGGGAGAACGATTGAGGAGACGCTGGAGACCAAGATAATGGAGAGGCTGAGCAAGGCGAGGGATGATGCGGGAGAAGTAGCTGCAAACTACCTGGATATATTCAACAACGCATTCATAATGGCTAGGACAGGAGCCAGAGGCAACATCCTCAACTTGACACAGATGAGCGCTGCTCTGGGCCAGCAGTCGATCAGAGGAGAGAGGATAAACAGAGGATATAGAGAGAGGCCTCTGCCCCATTTCAAGAAGGGGGATCTTTCGCCATATGCGAGGGGCTTCGTCTACAACAGCTTCAGGTCAGGCCTGACCCCCATAGAGCTCTTCTACCACGCTGCAGGTGGGAGGGAGGGTCTGGTCGATACTGCTGTTAGAACCAGCCAGAGCGGATACATGCAGAGGAGGCTCATAAATGCTCTCCTTGATGTCAGGATCGAATATGATGGCTCAGCGAGGCTGCCAGACGGCACAGTCGTTCAGTTCGCATATGGAAACGACAGGGTGGATCCGGCAAAAAGCGACCACGGAAAAGCGGTCAATGTCGACAGGATCATCGAGAGAGTCATTGGATGGAGGGATTGAAAATGAGCGAAGAAATTCTCAAGGTTATCAGCGAGAAGGCAAATGGCATCCTCCCAGAAAGAATAATCAACGAGCTTATTGAGAAGCTTAAAGGAAAGAACGTTACAGAGGAAGAAGCAAAGAAGATTGTAGATCTTACGATAGAAACCTATCTGAATAGTCTAGTTGAGCCTGGCGAGCCCATTGGGACAGTTACAGCGCAGAGCATAGGCGAACCTGGAACTCAGATGACGCTCAGAACTTTCCACTATGCTGGAGTCAGGGAGCTGAACGTAACGCTGGGCCTTCCGAGGCTCATTGAAATTGTCGATGCCAGGAAGGTGCCCTCAACACCAATGATGGAGGTCTATTTGGATGAAGAGCACAGATACGATAGGGAGAAAGCAAAGGAAGTTGCCAGAAGAATCGAATTTACAAAGGTGGAGAATGTGGCGAGTCTCGTTGAAGCCGATCTTTTTTCAAACAGCATAATCGTTGAGCTCGATCCAGAAATGCTTGCCGACAAGGGTTTGAGCGTTGATGATGTCTACAATGCTCTCAAAAAGCTCAACATTGGAAGCGTTGAAATTTCGGGTGACTATAGGATCGAGATAAGCCTGAAAGAGACTGGAGATCTTTCTTACATATCGAAGAAGAGAGAAAGAGTGCTCAATGCGAAGCTGAAGGGCATAACGGGCATCAAAAGAGCGATCATACAGTCTAGGAAGGGTCCTGATGGAAGAGAAGAGTTCGTCATAATAACCGACGGGTCGAACCTTGCTCAGGTTCTTAAGGTTCCGGGAGTTGACCCTACTAGAACCAGAAGCAACAGTGTGTATGAGACTGAGGAAGTTCTGGGGATAGAAGCAGCCAGGAAGGTGATCATAAACGAGATTATCAACGTTCTGAGGGAGCAGGGTCTCGATGTAGATATAAGGCACGTTCTTTTGGTAGCGGACATAATGACGCAGACTGGAAAGGTCAGACAGATAGGAAGGCATGGCGTCTCGGGAGAGAAGATAAGCTTCCTCTCCAAGGCAGCCTTCGAGATGACGACGAAACATTTATTTGAGGCGTCTACACAGGGGAAGACCGATGAGCTTAAAGGCGTCACAGAAAATGTAATAGTTGGACAGATAATTCCTGTTGGCACCGGAATGGTTGAGCTGTATATTACTGCCCTTGGAAAGAATCCCACTAAAAATGAGAAGGTGGATGGATGATGGCAGGGTTCGAGACAGAAATAAAGAATGCCCTCAGAACAGGAAAGATAACATTGGGCTCGAAGGAGTCTCTCTGGAGTCTGATGCACGGAAAAGCTAGGATGGTGATTGTTGCCGCGAATGCCGATCCAGTTGTCAAGAAAGATGTGGAGCACTACGCCAAGCTTTCTAGTACACCAATATACAACTTTGATGGGACCTCGGTAGATTTGGGGGCTGTGCTTGGAAAGCCGTTCCCGATTCAGGTTATTGCTGTCATTGATCCTGGAGACTCGAAGATCTTGGAACTTGTTGAAGGATAGCGGTGAACAGCTTTATGCCGGAAATCCGACTGACACCTGAGGAGCTTCGATACATCGCGCTTTTCCAAGATGTGACTGGAGCAGTGGTCAAGGACTGCATCATAGATAATGAGAATAACATGATTGTTTTCATAGTGAGGAAAGGAGATGTCGGCGCTGCCATAGGTAAAGGCGGAAGTAACATAAAGAAGCTGAGGAAGATATTCGGGAAAGATATTGAAATAATCGAAGACGGCTCCACCATAGAAGAATTGGCAAAAAATGCCGTCGCCCCCGCCAGGGTCAGAAGCGTTAAAGTTATTGAGGGTCCAGGCAAGAAAGTCGCATATATCTCGGTTGAACCCAGCGACAAGGGGATAGCAATAGGGAAGAATGGGAAAAATGTAGCTAGAGCGAAGCTCGTTTTGAAGCGGTATTTCGATGTTACAAACGTCGTCATTGTCTGAAAGATTTTGAATTCAGAAATGGTTAAAAACCAATGAATCACAGTTAGAAAAGGAACACGATGAGGTGCTTGGTTTGCCAGGAAAGAAATCTCCGCTCGGTCTCTATGCTGCTCGTACATTGAGAAGAAAGAGGCTAAGGTTCAAGTGGAGCCAGAGCGAGTTCAAGAGGAGAATGCTTGACCTCAAGAGAAAAACAGATCCCTTGGAAGGCGCCCCCAGAGCAAGGGGAATAGTTCTCGAAAAGGTGGGTGTCGAGTCGAGACAGCCCAACTCGGCCGTGCGAAAGTGTGTCAGAGTTCAGTTGGTTAAGAACGGAAAAGTTGTAACTGCCTTCGTTCCTGGAGACGGTGGACTCAACTTCATAGATGAGCACGACGAAGTTATAATCGAGGGCATCGGAGGCCCCAAGGGCAAATCAATGGGAGACATCCCCGGAGTCAGGTACAAGGTAGTTATGGTGAATGGCGTCTCCTTAGATGCTCTGATGAAGGGTAAAAAGCAGAAGCCGGTCAGATGATCTCCGGAGCATTAAAATTTCTTCTAAGTATGACCTTTGATATTCTTAGAAAGCCGTTCAAAGTAATTTTAAGTGGATAAATGAAGAACAAGAGTTGTGAAAATAAAATTTTCTACCTTGAGTCAACAGTTAATCTATTCCCCTTTCTTCCTTATGACCTCATCGGTAACATATATGTCCTTGCCTGTCACGAGAGCGAGAAATATAGCGTGGCTCGGAACGAACCTTCTCTCAAAGGTTATATTTCCATTCCTGAAGACAACCTTCGCGCTGTACAGCATAGTCTTTTCGTCGAACTCATCTATCACCACTGAATCGATGTCCTCTTTGAGGAGGTTTATGATATCTTCATGGGTCCATATCAGATCGAAAATAGTAGCTCTTTCCCTGCTTCCCAGAGCTCTTACGGGTTCTCCTTCTGCTACATATTGGGCTATCTCAAGAGGCACATTGTACAGCTCGAGCTCATCGCCGTTTTCCAGGAATAAGACTATCGTTGGAATGAGGGGGTCTTCTGATGCTATATAGCTTTCAATGTATTTTGTCCTGTACAATACCTTTCCTTTCTTCTCTTTGAGCTCCCCCATTACCTAGCCCTCTTTCCTGACGAAAAAGTCCAAGATTAGTTCTAATTGAATTAGGGTTAAATAATATTCATGAAAAATTTTTCCGAAGAGTGATCACCTTGAGCTGAGCGCTATCCTTTCGATCTCCTCCTTCTTTGAGATAGCGTAGCTCTTTGGATCATTGTTGGCGACAGCAATTATTTCATCTGCCAGACACTCCTCTATGGGCTTCGGATTGTTGAAAGCGCAGTTCCTAGCCCCATCAGTTATGTGCCTGAGAGCCAAATCTACTCTCCTTTGGGGGGCGACATCGACTGCGACGTGATATATAATTCCTCCGTACATTATTCTCGTCGTTTCCTCCCTTGGGGCAGCGTTTTCTATAGCTCTGACAAGCACTGAAATAGGATTTTGCTTAGTTCTGAGGTAGATTATCTCAAAAGCATTTTTCACGATATTGTATGCCAGGTGCTTTTTGCCCATGTTCCTTCCGTGCTTCATAAGATTGTTCATCAGCCTCTCAACAATGGGAACTCTGGACTTTCCAAACCTGTCGTGTTCGTGCCTCCCACCAGTGTGGGGCAGAAAAACTGGCCTGAGAGAAATGTATTTCTTCAGGCTTGGATCTCTGACCTCAATGTTTTCGAACGACCACTTTCCAAACAGCTTTATCTCTTTCGAGTATATTCGCTGCTCCTCCAAGACAGCTTCACCAGGTTCATTCGGTATTTTCCAACTGCTTCAGGATAATGACTGCATTGAGGATTTTAAACATTTGTGAGCTTTCGAAAAGTGCCCTTGCATTTGAAGCAAATGAGACATAAAGGAAAGCTTTTTCCGAACGGCATGGGGAGATAAGGTTAGTACCGAAGCAAACAGATATAAATCTTAAAAAAGCTTATAATTCTCCTAAAACATTGACTAATTAGGTTGAATTTAAGAATCAGAGGATGATGTCGAATGAGCGAAAAACCGCATCTTAACTTGGTGGTAATAGGGCACGTCGATCACGGAAAGAGCACAACTGTAGGACACATACTCTACCGACTGGGATTTATCGATCCCAAGAAGATGGCTGAATTGGAAGCCGAAGCGGCGAAGAGAGGCAAAGAGTCCTTCAAATTCGCCTGGTTGCTCGACAACCTGAAGGAAGAGAGAGAAAGAGGAGTGACAATTGACCTGTCATTCATGAAGTTCGAAACGAAGAAGTACTACTTCACAATAATCGATGCCCCAGGACACAGAGACTTCGTCAAGAACATGATAACCGGAGCCAGCCAGGCCGATGCTGCTATCCTCGTCGTATCGGCCAGGAAGGGAGAATTCGAAGCCGGAATGAGCCCAGAAGGACAAACGAGAGAGCACCTTCTATTAGCAAAGACAATGGGAATCGATCAGATCATCGTAGCTATCAACAAGATGGACGCAACTGAACCACCATACAGCCAGGAAAGATATAAGCAAGTAGTGGACGTTTTGACCAAATTCATGAAAGGTCTAGGCTACGACACATCCAAGATACCCTTCATCCCAATATCTGGATGGTTGGGAGACAACCTGATAGAGAGAAGCCCCAACATGCCATGGTACAACGGACCGACTCTCGTGGAAGCTCTGGATCTGCTCCAAATTCCGCCAAAACCTGTTGACAAGCCTCTGAGAATTCCGATACAAGCAGTCTATGCTATCAGCGGGATTGGAACAGTTCCTGTCGGAAGAGTGGAGACTGGTGTGCTCAAGAAGGGAGATAGAGTAGTATTCATGCCTCCAGCTGTCGTTGGTGAAGTCAGGAGCATAGAGATGCACCACACGCAAATTGAAAAGGCTGAGCCGGGAGACAACATCGGTTTCAACGTCAGAGGAGTCAGCAAGACAGACATAAAGAGAGGAGATGTGGCAGGGCACCTGACCAATCCGCCGACAGTAGCAAAAGAGTTCACTGCGAGAGTATTCATATATCAGCATCCGAGTGCTATAACAAAGGGATATACGCCAGTCATTCACGCGCATACTGCCAGCATTTCAGCCAAGATAGTAGAGATCGTGAGCAAGCTTGATCCGAGAACAGGAAAAGAGGCGGAAAAGAACCCGCAGATGATCAAGACCGGAGATGCTGCAATAGTAAAGTTTGCCCCGATTAAGCAGATGGTGGTTGAAAAGTTCAGCGACTTCCCGCCACTTGGCAGATTTGCTATGAGAGATATGGGCAAGACAATAGGTATAGGTATAGTGATCGACGTAGTTCCCGAGCAGGTTCAGATAAAGGGATAAAGCATTTCTAAATTTTTTAACAACCAGCGTCAACGGGGAGAATTCGATGCCGACTATAGCTAGAATAAGGTTGTGGAGCAACAATGTGGAAAGCCTGGAGAAAGTGACCGAGCAGATCAAATCGATAGCTGAGAAAGGTGGAGTTAAGCTAAGGGGACCAGTTCCTCTTCCTACGAAGAGGCTCGTAATTCCAGTGCTCAGACTGCCTCACGGTGAGGGATCAAAGCACTATGAGCATTGGGAGATGAGAATACACAAGAGGCTAATAGATATTGCGAGCGACGAAAGAATAATGAGGCAGATAATGCGAGTTAGAGTTCCCGAAGATGTTTATATAGAGATTGAGCTTATATAAGGATAGCTTATTATGTTTTTGAGAGCTGGAAAAGCATCGATTTTTCAGTACTTCGACAGAATAGCTAAAACCTCTTCGAGCTTCGATTCATCGCTGAGGAAGCACGTTTTGGAATTTTCGCAGCACAAGTAGGGAATGCTCGTGTACAAACCAATTTCTCCGACTACAAGGAGAGGCAGATCATCCATCCCAATTTCTTTCCTAAAGCTTCGCATGACTTCATTCATATCGTAATTTCCATTGCTCCAGTTCATATGCATGAGATTGTAGTGGAAGGGGAAAATCAAAGGGATCGGCTTTACGCCTAAATTTTTTATTCTTTCAACTATGGAGAAAAATCTGGAGATTCCCATATCGGAAGTTCTTCCCACAATAATGGTTATTTCTCTCTCCAAAACCTTCATCCTCTTTTTTAATGTTCAGAAAAAGCACAATTTAAATTATAAAGCTACCTAACGATCGAAATTCCTTATAACAAAAATATATATGTAATAATTATATTTTTAGATTCGAATTTAGAGTTGGCGATTCAAAGTGATAACTACATATGAAGAAGAAGTCCAACTGAGGATTTTAACAGGGAGAGAAGTTGGAAAACTTCTGGAGAGAACGGGAGGAAATAAACTAGCTTTGGTCACCTCGAACAATGTAATATGCAATGCCCTATCGTCTGCCGTCGCAGCTTATTTCACAAGAGACGGCAAGCTTGCGTACAACTATATAGTTGAAGCGGGCAAAAATGAATCGGAAATTGCTGAAAGGATAAAGCAGTTCGGACCAGACATCATAGCTTTGATGTACGGTGGAGGAATGTCGGCAGAGGAACTAAAGTTATCTATGAAGAATTTGCTGAAGCAGTTAGCCAGCAAGAAGGTAAAAGGAAAGGTCATATTCCACGTGAGAGCGTATTTAGCGGGAGGAGTCGCGCATTCCATTGAAGACGGCGAAGTCAAAAGATATCTAGAAGAAAACGAATCATACGTCTACACGGCAGATTTAGATAACGGTATCATGATACTGAACAAACTGTCATTTGCGAACGGTTCCATCGAGCTGATCCCTCTACTGCACAGCTCATTGTCATTTGAGCATACGGTGCTGCTGAACAAAAGCTTGGCTGGAAGAACCCTTAAGTTCGAAAAATGATTTTTCAGAAGTGGTGCCGCCGGGGGGACTTGAACCCCCGACAGCCCGGTCTTCAGCTTCGCCGGACACCGGTATTCAACCGGTATCCTCGGGCGCTCTCCCAGCTGAGCTACGGCGGCTCAAAAAATCTTAAAGAAATCCTGAATAATAAATGTTTTTGGATTCTTCGCTTCTATTGTATAGTTGCGTTTGCTCTAATGCGAGCTCATTTCTGAGAGTCATCATAACCCATAATTCTTCCTCCAGCTTTTTCCTAACTGCGAACAGGAATATAGCCCTTCGCTTTTCATCTGGATGATAAACCTGATTTCTTCTCTGCTCTTCAAAGCAATAGCATTTGAGATTTTTTGCTAAGTTGAAAAACAGCTACGCAAGGCGCCGGGGGCGGGATTTGAACCCGCGCTCCCCGCAAGGGGAACTGGCTCTCCAGGCCAGCCCCTTAGTCCGCTCGGGCACCCCGGCAGATTTCCTGCTTCTTTTTGTTGTCTCCCCATAAAAAATTCTTTGATTTCGTTCTTCACTCGGTGGAATGAGGTATTTTAATCCTGCTCTTGAAGAAGCTTTCAGCTTCTTCTGGAAACAGGCAATACGTTATGACGTCCTCCTTTGTATAGCTGTTCAATAAAGATTTTACTCTCTCCTCGCACTCTTTCATGCTCTTCTTCTTGAGCTCAGCCTCCTCTTCTTCAGCTTCGACCCTTTTTATCAAGGCCGGGTCTATCTCTCCCGGAGGCTTGCCGTATTTCCCTTTTATGTAAGCAACCAACTCTCTAACTAACATGCTGTATCTTTCGCCAGAGATTACGTTAAGCACTGCCTGAGCCCCCACCATCTGGGACATTGGTGTTACAAGCGGCGGCCAGCCGAGTTCTTTCCTTATCTTTGGTACTTCTTCAAGCACTTCATCGAGCCTATCGAGCTCCCCCATCTCTTTCAATTGGTATATGAGGTTGGAGATCATCCCTCCTGGTATCTGATGTATGATTGCTCTCGGGTCAGGCACTTGGAGGCGAGGGTTGAATTCTCTGGAGTACTTATTCGTCAGCATGTCGGAAATCATTGTTGAAACTTCATTGATTACGGAGAGGTTGATTTCAGCCCTCTCTTCTCTCGGTAAAGCATAGTACACGCTCTGAATGGCCGGCTGTGCTGAACCATAGGCCAGTGGGTAAACGCTTGTATCGATGAAGTCTGCCCCCGCCTTCACTGATACATAGTAATTCACCGTTGACAGCCCAATTGAATCGTGAGTATGCACTCCAATCGGAATTCTTATTTCCTTCCTGATTCTGCTGACAAGCTCTTCAGTAGTCAATGGATCCAGCAGGCCAGCCATGTCCTTTATAGTGAGCACATCAACTTCCAATGATGCAATTTCTTCAGCTAGCTTCAAGTAATAATCGATCGTGTGAATTGGGCTTATTGAGTAAGTCATAGCTCCTTGGACGATTCCCCCTGCCTTCTTCGCTTCCTTTATAGGCAATTTGAGATTATCTATGTCATTGAGAGCATCAAAGACCCTGAATATATCGATGCCGTTTTTGTGTGCGTGGTGAATGAATTCTTTGATGACATCTTCTGGATAAGGTTCATAGCCGACTAAGGAAACCCCTCTCACCAGCATTTGCTTCTTGGCCCTGCTGACAACTTCGCTTATTCCCTTCAGCCTGAGCCAGGGGTCTTCTTTCATAAATCGGAGGTCAGCATCGAAAGTGGCTCCCCCCCAAACTTCCAGACTGTAAAAACCAGCTTTATCCAATTTTTCTGCTAGCCTGATCGCATCGTCTTTTCTGAGTCTTGTGGCCATCAGTGACTGGTGGGCATCCCTCAGGGTGGTATCTATTATTTTGACCAATTTGGATGCACCTTATTACTGCGTAAAGATTATTAGTGAATTAAGAGGTTAAAATCTGCATTATCAAAAATAGATAATACGGTGAAGAATTTTGGGCGAGGAAAAAGAAGAGCCTTATCTTCCATTCGTAGACTTGAACTTTACTCCCGATACCGATTCGAACGTGATCGTTATATTCAAAGTAAAACCTTCGGAAGGCTTCACTATAGAGGAAGTTGCCGGAGGCATTGCTGCGGAAAGCAGCGTCGGGACCTGGACAACCCTGTATACCTGGTATGATGAAGGGAGAATTAACAAGCTGAAGGGGAGAGCTTTCCAAATTAAAGATATTGGGAACAACTCCTACATGGTTAAGGTAGCCTATCCAATTGAGTTGTTTGAAGAAGGCAATATGCCCGCATTTCTGGCATCTGTGGCTGGAAACATCTTTGGAATGGCCAGAGTAAAGGCGCTGAGAATCGAAGACATTTACTTGCCTGAAAAGTTTATTTCGTGGTTCAAGGGGCCCAGCAAAGGCATTGAAGGTGTGAGGGAAGTTCTCGGGGTAAAAGATAGGCCTATTGTTGGCACTGTTCCCAAGCCAAAGGTTGGGTATTCCCCGGAGGAGGTCGGCAAGCTCGCATATGAGCTTCTCACTGGAGGATTGGATTTCGTTAAAGACGATGAGAACTTGGCCAGCCCGAACTTCTGCACTTTCCAGAAAAGGGCCGAAGAAATAATGAGGGCTATCGATAGGGCAGAAAGGGAAACCGGAGAGAGAAAGACGTGGCTGGCGAATATAACATCAGATGTGAGGGAGATGGAAAAAAGGCTGAAGCTCATCGCAGACATTGGAAACCCCCACATCATGGTTGATGTTGTGATAGCAGGCTGGTCATCGCTGACATATATAAGGGATCTGGCTGAAGAGTACGGCTTAGCAATCCACGCTCACAGGGCAATGCATGCTACTATTACAAGAAACCAGGACCACGGCATATCCATGTACACCCTTGCAAAGCTGTACAGGATCATCGGCGTAGATCAGCTTCACATAGGTACGCCGGGAGTGGGCAAGATGGATGCGAAAGCGCTAGATGTGATAAGGATGGCCAGGCTCTTGAGGAGCAGCAAGTACATTCCAGACAGCGATGAGGGAAATCACATGGAACAGAGCTTCGGCAGCATGAAGACAGTGTTTCCGGTCTCCTCAGGAGGACTGCACCCAGGGGTGCTGCCAGAAGTAGTGAAGAGGCTTGGCAGCGATGTCATACTTCAGATAGGAGGCGGAACAGTAGGGCACCCAGACGGCCCGGCAGCAGGAGCTAGGGCGGTGAGGCAAGCGATAGACGCAGCTATGAAGGGCATTCCCATCGAAGAATATGCTGAAGGTAATAAGGAGCTCAAAAGAGCGCTGGAAAAGTGGGGAACAGGAGCTCACATTTAAATATTTCTTGATGAGCAAGAGCTCTCTGCATTTCAAAATAATTTTTGCGGTGGTTTTTCAGGATGTTCGCTCTCATACTAGCTGGGGGATTTGGAAAAAGACTGAAACCCTATACAGATAAAATTCCAAAGCCGATGATCAAAGTCGGAGGAAAACCCATAATAGAATGGCAGATCGAATGGTTGAAGAGATACGGGATCACAAGGTTCATATTTCTGACAGGATATTTGAGTGAGGCAATAGAGGATTACTTTGGTGATGGAAGCAATTGGGGGGTAAAAATAGAATACTCTAAAGAGGAAGAACCGCTGGGAACAGCGGGAGCCGTGAAGAAAGCAGAAAGGTTGATTGACGAGGACGAGTTCTTTTTGCTGAATGGCGACGTTCTGACGAATCTTAACCCAGTGCTGTTGCGAGGAGAGCTGAAGGAAGAGGTCGACGGAGTATTAGCCTTAGTCCCTCTCAAAAGCCCCTATGGGATTGTAGATCTGGACAGCAGCAATTTTATATTAAGGTTCAGGGAGAAGCCCATCATTGAAGACTACTGGATCAATGCCGGTATTCTCCTCTTTAATAGAGATGCCTTGAGATATTTCCCTGAAAGGGGAAACTATGAAACAGAAGTTCTGCCCAGATTAGCTGAAGAAAGAAAGCTGAAGGGGTTCAAGTACAGCAATGTTTACTGGAAAAGCATAGACAGCTATAAAGACCTTGAAGAAGCCAACGAAGCTTTTTCCAAAGGAGAGATCTCGATCGGGAGTTTAACTCATACGCGTGATTGATAAAATTTTTTCATGCCTTCAGGTCAGGATCGGGCAAAGAAGCCTTAATACCTGCTGGCTTGATTTGTTGCAATTAACGTATCAGCATTTGTTGCAATTAACGTATCAGCACAGAAAACTGGGAAAAAAGTTTTATTGTGCTAAATAATTAAAAATGCCTCAAAGTGAGAAAACATGAGAAGAGATCTGTTCAAAGATATCTATGAGGAAGCTGGAGAGGGAAGAAGATACAAAGCATATGCTCTGGGAAAGTGGATTCTCGGCCCTTCCGAGCAGAAAGTGCTTTCTCCAATAGACAACACCATCATCGGAACAATTCCCAGGCTCACATATAAAGACATAGAGCCCTACATAGGAGAACTTTATGAGAAAGGGAAATGGAAGATAAGGAACACTCCGGGCTATAAAAGAATAGAGTATCTCGAGAAAATGGCTGAGCTAATCGAAGAATACCAAGAAGATTTCATAGAAGCCTTAATCATCGGTGCTGGCAAGACAAGGGAGCAGGCTGCTGGAGAGGTAAAGGCGAGCGTAAACAGGCTGAAAAAGGCTGAGCTTGACCTTCGAAAGATCTATGGAGACTACATTCCTGGAGATTGGGATCAGACAACCCTCGAAACGGAGAGCCTCGTGAGAAAGGAGCCGTACGGTATAGTGCTGGCCATCTCTCCGTTCAACTATCCCTTTTTCGATACGGTTGCTAAATTCACCTACAGCGCTGTTGCTGGGAATGCTGTGATCATAAAACCCCCCAGCCAGGTTCCCATCCCATCTATAATGTTCGCGCGAATCGCTGAAGAATCAGGTTTTCCGAGGGAGTCCCTTATGGTTGTTACAGTCCCAGGAAGCGAAATGGACAGCGTTGTTTCGGACCCGAGAATAGGAGTGATCAGCCTGACAGGCAGCAGTGAAACTGGGAAAAGAGTTCTGAAAGCAGGAGGGATCAAACAGTATATCATGGAGCTTGGAGGAGGAGATCCAGCCATTGTCCTCGATGACGCAGACATCGAAGAAGCATCTAAGCTAATAGCTCAGGGGATCTACAGCTATGCTGGTCAGAGATGCGATGCCATTAAAATGATCATTGCTCACTCATCCGTTGAGGATGAACTGAAGCGCAAGATTGTGGAAAAATTGGAGAAGGTGAAAGTTGGAGACCCCCGAGATCCAAGCACAATGATGGGGCCATTGATATCTAGAGAAGCTGTAGAAGATATGATGAATGGAATAAGGGATGCTCTGGACAAGGGGGGAAAGATACTGTTCGGAGGTAGAAGCCTGGGCGGAAACTATGTTGAGCCGACATTGATCGAAATTGAAGACAAAAGCAAGCTCAATGAAATTCTACTCTATAGAGAAGAGATATTCGCTCCAGTTGCCATTATATTTGACTTCAGCAATGAGGATGAAGCAATAAAGCTGGCAAACGGCAGAAGATTTGGGCTTGATGCTTCTATTTTTGCGAAGGATATAAACAGAATCAGGAAAATCATAAGATATCTTGAATATGGAGCAATCTACATAAACGACATACCAAGGCACGGTATAGGATACTATCCATATGGCGGGAGGAAGGAAAGCGGTATAGGGAGAGAGAGCATAGCTTACAGCATCGAAGAAGTTATGGCTATAAAAACGATTATATATAACTACAAGGGAAAGAAAGTTTTCGACTACCTCATTTAGATTTTTTCTTAGCTGTTTTTTTCTTTGTTTCTTTTGCTTCAGCCTTCTTCTCTTTTTCCTTTTTGCGTGACTTCTTATAGAGGCTCTGGAGCTCTTCCGGAGGGATCTTGCCTTCATATGCTTCTTCCAGCTTTTCGATGATTTCAGTCATAAGCTTCATGTCTTCCGGTGTAACTCCGAGCACTTCTTCGCTTTCTTCCTCTTCTTGTTGAGACTCTTCGGCTATTTCTTGCTCGGATTCTTCAACTTCTTCTTCGCTCAACTTCATCACTCGCTGAATTTTTTGAATTTTTAGATATGTTATTATCTGGTTAAAAATTTGTTCTCTTTTGCTCTTGTATTGAATATGATTCTGAACTTATAAACAGAGAGAAGTTTTTATATTTTTGTTTGAAATAAATAATATAAAATACAATTATAATTTTTTATAATAGAAATACTACAATATCTTAAAACTTATTGTTAACTAATATCACAATACCTATAGATAACTCTGAGGTGGAACATTGCCGGTAAAACTTGTGAAGGTGACACCAAAAGTCGAAAGGTACCCAGAATACGAAGAGCTGGATTGGGTAGTAGGCCACGGCATAGGAGTGGATCACACAGCCGATATGACGACTTT
Source organism: Fervidicoccus sp. SLHALR4 (assembly GCF_058692745.1). NCBI lineage: Archaea > Thermoproteati > Thermoproteota > Thermoprotei > Fervidicoccales > Fervidicoccaceae > Fervidicoccus > Fervidicoccus sp. SLHALR4. Next base: position 915,175 of record NZ_CP182483.1, read on the forward strand.
TCACCAAACGCTGGCGCAAGCTGGCTCGCTGAAGGGGATAGAAGCGTATTACTACATGAGATACGACGATAGCCCTGAGAGGAACTACATACCAATGATGTTCTACACTGTTTTCGGCAAGCCAAAAGTTCCGGTGCTTCTTCACGAAGAGCCTGAGCCTGTAGGTGAACTGTTCAACGTCATAGCTGTTTTCAGTTCAAGTCTATTGATCCAGAAGACTTCCCAAAGAGCTTTGCTCTTCGACGGAGCAAAGAAGGATGCGGTACTACTCGTGAACACTTCTATAACGCCGGATGATGTCGTGAGGCTCGTGAAGAAATACAGCCTCGCGCAGGACTGGTTCGGAAAGGTCGTTACCATAAGCGCAGCCAAAATAGATTCTGCAATAGCTTGGCCTATGTTAGGTGCTTTGGCGAGGGCTTGGGACAGAATAGACTTGGATTCGCTACAGGCAGCTGCTGATTTGCTGGGCAAGGAGAAGAAAAAGGACTCGATAAGGAAAGGGTACGAAGCAGCTACAGTCAAAGAGGTTCACGTCCTGGCGGAAGAGACTGAAATGTTCAAGAAGATTAAGAAAGAAATTGAGCTGCCGGAGTTCACAGGAGAATTCTGGACCCCAGAGGTATTCTATGCATATCAGAAGGCTGCCGCAGAAGCTCAGACATATCCATCTAGATATGCTGCTATGCCTAGATGGGAAGTCCTCGCCCCAGGCCTGATAGAGTTCGGACCTCAGCCGGGCAAGAGGAATATTGGCTTTACAACTCCATGGAGATGGCAGAGGCCGATAATCGACATGAACAAGTGTACTGACTGCAAATTATGTCACATCTACTGTCCTGAAGGAACTATTGATTTCTCGCCAATTCAAATAGATTATGAATACTGCAAAGGGTGCGGTATATGCGCAGCTGTTTGCCCCGTAGGGGCAATAAAGATGGTCTCCGAGCTCGAATACCTCGAGGGCCTCAGAGACGAAGAGGTCCTCAGGAGGTTCGAGCAGAGAGAATATGGATTCTGAGGTGATATGAATGTCCGCAACAAAACCCATGCCCCCAATTACACTTGAAAAACCAAAGGCAAAAGTATGGAACGGAGCGAGGGCTATAGCTGAAGCTGTAAAGATAGCAGATGTTGATGTGATAGCGGCATATCCCATCAGGCCGTATACAGGTATAATGAACGCTATAGCGTCCATGCTCGCAAATGGCGAGTTCACCGCAGACATCATTGTAGCAGACTCTGAGCACAGTCAGTTCGAGATCGTCAAGCATGCATCTGCCGTGGGAGCAAGAACATTCGTTGGAAGTAGCGGTGTTGGGCTGGCGTTTGCTGCCGAAGCTATAATCGTGACATCTCTGAGCCAGCTCCCGGTCGTGGGAGCAATTGGAACGAGAGCTCTCGACGATCCAGGCAACTTCGGCATGGAGTGGTCAGATGCTATGATGTTCAGAGACTCTGGCTGGCTGATATCCTGGGCTAAGACGGTCCAGGAGGCTCACGACATGACGCTGGTAGCGTACAGAGTTGCGGAGGACAGGAGAGTGCTCCTTCCACACTTCATAGCTCTGGACGGTGCAGCCTTAACTCATGTTGCGACCCCGGTCATACCTACTACGAAGGAGCAGGCAACAGAATTCCTGCCGCCTTACAGGCCTCCCTACAAGATTGACCCGGCTGATGGACCAATAACCAAGGCACAGCACATAGCCCCCTCCCTGATCGGTCCTGAGCAGAGAAAGGTAATCGATGTGGCGCAGAAGAGGGCTAAAGAAGTAATAGTTGAGGCTTGGAAGGACTTCGCGAAGTACACAGGAAGAGAGTACCCGCCATTTATTGAAGCAACAGGGATGGAAGATGCGGATTATGCGCTGATAAGCATGGGAGCTTATACGAAGGACATCGAGCTCGTTGCAGATAGGTTGAGGAAGAAGGGACACAAAATTGGAACAGTCAGGTTGAGATATGTGAGGCCTTTCCCTGCCGAAGAACTTCTGAAGGTGATGGATGGCGTTAAGGCTGCTGGCGTGATAGAGTTCGGCTTTTCTTTTGGATCTCCTTTCGGGACAGGATCTCTGTATCATGAAGTAGCAACCTCTCTATATGAAGGCGGAACAAAGCCTGAGCTGCTGAACTTCCTATTCCTTGGAGGGAGAGAGCCTAAAGTCGAGCACTTCATGAAAGCGGCCGAGATCGTTATGGAATCGGCTCACAGGAAACCTCAGAAGAAAGCGTATTGGTTGACCTTGAGAGGTGAAGACTTATGAGTAGCCAGGTAGCATTTAAGAGCGTAAAGGAGATTCCTCCCATAGATTACTATACAGCTGGTAGGAGGACATGCGCAGGGTGCGGACCTGCAATAGGATACAGACTGATATCTAAGGCTGCAGGTCCGAACACGGTCTTCATTGGACCAACAGGCTGCATGTACGTTGCCAACGCCCACCAATTCCTCACTTCGCCTTATTCAGTGCCATGGCACCACACACAGCTAGGAGGAGGAGGAGCCGCTGCCATAGGTGTTGCTTCAGCGCTGAGAACTTTGATGCTAAAAGGAAAAAGGAAGCTGGAAGACGTAAACGTCATAGTCATGGGCGGAGACGGAGCAATGGCCGATATCGGCTTCTCGGGGCTCTCTATGGGGCTTTCCTATGACTATCAGAGGCTACTCTACATAATCTATGACAACGAAGGGTACATGAACACTGGAGTGCAGGCATCAAGCACTACTCCATGGGGGGCAACAACAACATTCACACCCGCTGGAAAAGTGAAGCCAATAGGTAATACAAGGCTCAAGAAGAACGTTGCTCTGGTAGCCGCTGCTCATCCAAAGGTCAAGTATGTCGCAACTGCTACACTGTGGCCTCCGCTGGACCTGATGAACAAGGTCCACAGGGCCTTGAATTCCGGAGGTCCATCGCTGATACATGTTCTGCTGCCATGTCCGAAAGGTTGGTTCAGTTCCCCTGCTGATACGGTGGATCTCTCAAGGCTTGCCGTTGAAACTGGAATGTGGGTGCTGTGGGAGCAGATTGAGGGCCACTTCAAGCTGAACTACAGGCCAAAGCCGAGGAAGCACGTGAGAGAGTATCTAACTCCCCAGGGAAGATTCAGCCATCTGAAAGAAGAGGACATGGAAAAGCTGGACAAAATGGTAGAAGAAGAGTGGGCATTCTGGGAGGAATCAGCGAAGCTGGGTAGATTGATTGTCCCATATTAATCTTTTTTCCATATTTATAATAAAAAATTTTTTATATGAGTCTGAAAAAGGAATCTAGTAATAAAATTATAATATAGTGGTCCGTTTGGATGTAACGAAAACGAGGCAAAGATGGGTAATTCTTATAGGAGCCACAATAGTGATGATGTTTATAAGCATCTACCAGTACTCGTGGAGCCTGTTTGCCAGCGGACTCAACTCAGAGATGAAGTGGGCCATGACGACAATTCAGCTGGCTTACACGCTGTATACATATGCAGCGACATTCGTTCAGCCCTTCTCCGGCTACTTCGCAGATAAGTTTGGACCGAGAAATATCGCTATACTTGCCGGCTTTCTTGTAGCTGCTGAGTTCATTCTGACCTCAACAATTACTTCACCCACTCAGCTCTACATCTACTACACCATAGGCTCTATCGGAGTAGGAATTCTCTATGGAATTTCAGCAGCAACAGCGGTGAAGTGGTTCCCAGACAGGAGAGGCTTGGCGACTGGACTGGTTACCTTCGGCTTCGGAGCAGGAACAGCTATCTTCAACCTTCCATTCCAGTCGTGGATTTCCACCTATGGAGTGAAGACGGCAATTCCTCTATGTAGGGATTCTCATGCTGATATTCATAGTGCCCTTCACGTTCTTCTATAAGTATCCAGAGTTCGTGGCACAGCAGCAGAAAGCTGGAGAGAAGAAGGAAGAGAAGAAAGAGGAGAAGAAAGAAGATACTGTTAACTGGAAATGGTATGAAATGCTCAGGACTCCTCAGTGGTGGGTCATATACATCTCGTTCACCATTGTAGCAGCAATTGCCCTGCTCTTCGGTGCTAATGTGAAGCCGATGGCGAAGGAGAACAAGATACCAGCTGCAGTGCTGGACATTGTACTCGTAGGCTACCCGCTGGCGAACGGATTCAGCAGGATTCTTGGAGGATGGATCTCTGATGTGATAAAGAACAGACAGATGACGGGGATGATCTTCTACGGTTTGGCTGGGCTCTTCATGATAGCTCTCGGCCTGACTGGCAAGAGCCCAACATGGTTCGCGGCATTCGTAATTCTCTCAATGCTGTTTGCTGGATACGTCTTCGCCTTCAATCCTGCTGTGATAGGAGACTTCTACGGACCAAGATATTCGACGACTAACTACGGAATAACGTACACTGCTAAGTCATGGGGAGGCCTGATATCCGGCTACATAACGGCTTGGTTGCTGGTGACGTTTGGCAGCTATACATATTCGATAATGGGACTTGGAATAGGGGCGCTGATAGCTGCTGTGCTTGTAAGCCCGTGGATTCTCAAGAAGCCGAAGAAGAAAACGGCTCCAACTCCCCCAGCTCCCCAAACTTCTGGAGCACCCTCACAGAAATAAAAATATAGATTTTTTAAATTTTTTTAACAAAAACTTCCTCGTTCGCTTAAAGATTCTTCATCATTTCAAGGGATACATCTACGAACCTCCTCTCTCTATCTTGACTGTCAAATTCAATCTTGATTGAATTTTTTAGCTTGGAGACGTCGAGCATCCACATCCCCTCTGAGAATCCTGGCCTCCTTCCATTCAACCACTCTCTTAAATGATCTCGGATTTCGAGCTGCCTCAAACAAATTAATCCCTATTTTGAAATATAATTACACTGTGAAGCAAAACGGGAGACAATTCCGGCTGTTAAGAGGAAAATGCCTAGAGCTTTAAAAAGAGTGCCCAATAGTTTGTGGCATAGAGGAAAAACAGAACAAGAGGTCATTTATAACTTGCTTGAAAAGGAGGAAGCTTTTAAATCGCTGCATCCGAGGCTGAGAGAAGTCATCCGAAAGTATGGTTATGTTTCTCCTACTCCGATCCAGCGCAAGGCAATTGCTCTGATTCTGGGAGGAAAGAACACCATAATTTCAGCTCCTACTGGCAGCGGAAAAACAGAAGCAGCCCTTTTCCCTGTTTTTTCGAAGATGCTTGAAAATGCCAACTGGAAGGGAAGGCCGCTTCTTGTCTACGTTACACCGACTAGAGCTTTAAACAGAGATATATTTATCAGAATGCGCGAGATTTCAAATGAAATCAGCCTCAGAAGCTTAGTGAGGCACGGAGATTCTTCAAGGAAAGAGCGGAGGGAGTTCAACGAAGGCGAATTCCACTGGTTCATAACAACTCCCGAGAGCTTCTCCATGCTCCTTACGCATCCAGCAAGCAGAGAAGCTCTCTCCGACATCCGATGGGTAGTCGTGGATGAAGTGCATGAGCTGATCGAAAGCGAGAGAGGATCGATGCTTTCTCTATCGCTTGAGAGATTGAGGAGGAGGACGGGGGGATTTCAGTTTATAGCGATATCGGCAACGATTCCGAGGGCAGATCTCGTAAAGAAGCTCTTTTCGTGCCATGACTGCTACTTGGTCAAGGATGATGGAAAGAAGAGCATAAGGATAGAAACCCATTCTCTGAGCGCATGCGAAAGCTGTTCATCTGATGCCGATAGGATGAGGGAGATCATCGCACATATGAGAAGTCTTGTCGATGGCTCGAAAAATTCCTTAATCTTCACCAATACTAGAGACACAGCGGAATTCTTGGCATACAAGTTTCGGGAGGCCGGATACAGCGATATTGAGGTGCACCATGGAAGCCTTTCCGTCGATACTCGAAAGAGAGTCGAAGAGAGGCTTAAGCAGGGCTCCCTGAAAGCAGTTATTGCTACATCTAGTCTTGAGCTGGGAATAGATATTGGTTCCGTCGATTTAGTAATTCAGTACAACTCCCCTAGGCAGTCTCTGAGAATGATACAAAGGGTTGGAAGAAGCGGCCACGGAATGGGCAGAGAATCCAGAGGAATAATCTTTTCCCCGCATGACATCATCGATATGCTGGAGTCTGTTGTCATTGCGAGAAGGACGATGGCAGGAGAATTTGAAGATCTGAGCATGCCTGCGGAGCCTCTCGATGTACTGCTCCATCAAATTTTGGGCATGGTCCTCAGCGGAGAGGCTAAGCGAACGGGAGAAATTGCTCGCATTGTTAGAAAATCATATCCGTTCAGAGATACTAGCGATGAGGCGGTTGAAGCTCTAGTTCAGTTTGCCTCGAATATAGGTCTGCTGAAAGTTACAGAGAGTGGGGAAATAGTACCGGGGAGGAGGGCAAGAGGATATTACTATTCCACCACAATGATCCCCGATACGAAAAAGATCGATGTGTACATGGTATCAGGAGAAAAAGTGGGCTCTCTCGATGCCGATTTCGTTTTTTCTAAGCTTGAAGAGGAAAGCACGTTCATTTTGAGCGGTAGGGAATGGAGAGTCGTCAGCATCGAGGATGACAGAATAATCGTTGAGGAAGTTGAAGAGCACAGAGGTCTCCCACCTTCTTGGATGGGGGATCTGATACCTGTCTCGAGATCAGTAGCTAGAGAGACCGTTGCTCTGCTCAGGAGGATATGCCTTGGGGAGAGCTTTGAGAGGATCAGGAAAGAATATACCTCTATTACGAAGAGCGTGTATGAGAACGTCAAGAAGGTCTGCGAAGAGCACACCAAGGAGTTCACCATCCCTCATCAAGATCACCTGCTCATTGAAAAGGGCAATTCAATGATTGTAATCCACATTCCGCTCGGGACCAAGGGGAACTTCACCTTATCAATGCTCATGAATAAGTACATTGCGTCGAGAATGGGAATGAGGATTAGAATCGTCAGCGATCCTTACAAAATATTCATCGAGTCTTCATCTGAGATTAATGAGAAACACGTAGAAGAAGCTTTGATGGGGCTTTCACTGTTGAGCAGGTATGAGCTCGAAGATATGCTCAAAGATTCTCTCAAAAATTCGTCGATCTTCAGCTACAAGATTTTGCAAGTGGCTAGAAAGATGGGAGCACTCAGCGAAGACTTCAGCCTAAAGGACTCCAAAAAGATACTGCGGTACTACAAGGACACTCCAGCTGGAGAGGAAGCGCTTAGGGAATTAATATTCGAAAAAACGGATATTGAAGCCGTGGAGTCTCTCTTATCCAGAATTAGAGATGGATCTGCGAAGATCTACAGGCAAACGAAGAATGGTTTGAGCCCGATCACGCTGCACAGCATGAGGGGGGAGCTACCAATATCATATACATATGAAGGGATTCCCAAAGAAATCGGGATCAAAATCCTCGAGAGGAGAGTTTTGGAAAAAGAAGTGATTCTCAAATGCTTGAGCTGCGGCTTCGAGAAAAAGACCAAGGTGAAGGATGTTCCCGAAACTGTCAAGTGCGAAAGATGCGGCTCGAGAGCTGTTGCGCCCCTACCACCTGGGAACCAGGTTTTTCTTAATGCGGTGAGAGCTGGGGTTCTAGGGAAGAAGCTTGTTGGAAAAGATAAGGAGTATTTTGAAGATGCTGTCCGGAGAGCGAACCTCGTTGTTTCTCATGGAAAGCATGCAGTTTTTGCCCTCACTCCGTATGGTGTTGGCCCGAGAGGAGCCGCGAGAGCTCTTTCCAAGCTAAAGCTTGGTTGGGAAGAATTCTTGAGGGCTCTCTACGAGGAAGAAAGAAACTTTATGAAGAACCGGAAGTACTGGGACTGAACATTACATTAATAAAATTTGAGCTTTTTCATTTGCTTTGGGTATTTTCCGTAATATTTATATCTTGAATATCGAAATACAACCTCGAGGAGCCGATGAGCTGATGAGCTTTTGGCGAGGGACGAGGCCACGCATCTGCAGTTCGCCGATGGGAGTGCCGAATAAGAGCGTAGGTGCTCCCGCAGGTGGGCTGTGGAGAAGAGCAAGGTGGGATGAACCCGTACCCAGATAACCCGGAGTGCCTGAAGTAACTAGAGAAACCTTGGTAATGGGCACGGGCAACCGCTGAATATCGCAGCCTTCACCTTTTCATCCGGCCTTTTCGTATTTCTCTTTCTTCTTCTCATATTCCTCTCTGCTGGATATCACTCTTGCCGGCACTCCAGCGACTACGACGCCCGGTGGAACGTCTTTAGTGATGACGGCCCCAGAGGCTACGATGGATCCTTTCCCAATCCTTACTCCAGCTATGATAGTAGCATTCGCTCCTATGGCAACATCATCTTCCACGGTAACTCCTACCCATCTGGAGCTCACAGGATATTTATCATTGGTGAATACTACTCTTGGTCCAAGGAAGACGTTTTTCCCGATCACTGTGAGTGGGGGAATGTAGACGCCGGTTTCTATCCTTGCCCTCTCTCCTATTTTCACCCTTCCATCGATCACGGTGTCTGTTCCAATTATGCTCCCATCGCCTATCTCTGTATCTTCTCTGACGAGAATTCTGTGGCCGGTTTCAACCATGTTGCCTATCTTCACCCTTTCATAGATGACCGAGAGGCTTCTTATCAAACATGATTCTCCGATTATGCTCCCATCTGAGTCTATCTCTTCTGTAAGACCAGACTGATAGTCTTTGATCCTCTTCCTAACAGGATACCCAATGATGACATCTGAATCTATGAACGTCCTGCTTCCAATTCTGCTGTTTCCAAGTATCATAGAACCCTCTCTCACGGTTACCCTTTCTCCAAGGACCGCCCTAGGCGATACGTATTTCCCGTTTTTCAACATTGACAGCACCACATCAGAATGAGATAAGTTGTGTTAATATGGATATTGTTTGGGAAAACATCCGACCGAGAAGACGGTGGGGGCATCGCATAAATTTTAATCTTCATCGAATCCAGCACTCGGCAAACAGCTCATTGCCCCCAAAAATATAAAATCACCTACAAATTAAAAACGTGACGGTGAAGTGGAAATGGGAGGAAGACAGCGAACCACTTTATTTATGGGAGTTTCAAGCACAACTGAAAGGGTTCAGAAAACAGAACCAAAGGGAGAAGAAAAGGGAAAGAAAGGAAGCAAGAAATCTAGCTCGAAAGCCCAGTGAGCAGTCTGCAGAATGGTGGTGAACTTTTCATAGACATAGAGATTATGTTGCCCTACTGCACGCTAGAAAATGAGCCAGATCTTCTCAGAGAGACGATTAAAGCTAGTATCATAGCCAGATATTCTTCGATATTCAGAGTTTCCAAGATACTGCTGTACAATGGAAGAAGGACGAACGAGTGCTCAGACCTTCGAAAGAGGCTCGTCCTCTTCCTATCCTTTTTCAGGAGTCCTCCCTATTTGAGGAAGAAGATATTTGGCAGGAGAAAAGAGCTGAAGTATGCTGGTCTAGGCTATCCCCTCCAGATCCCCTCTCACGTAGTGAAGGCCAAGCCTAAAGAAGGAGAAATAAGAGAAGGACTGATACTCAGAGTTGGAGAGGGGAAAGCCCTAGTATATGCTGGGCTGAGTAAGCCGGTTTGGGTTGAATTGAAGGGGCGCGATGTTAAGGAAAAAGAACTTCAGTTCTTCAAAGTACTATCTGTATCACCATTGAAGCTTGAGATGATAGAGAGCCCGGGAAGCTGGATGGGCTATGCTGTAGAGGATGTCGGGTTCATTCAGTCATATCTGAAGAAAATAAAGGGAAAAAGGATGGTTATTGGGACATCGAGGAGAGGAGAACCGTTCTGGGAAAATCTGAGAGATGTGAAAGAGATGGGAGAGAAAGCTGGATGGAACATGACAGTCGTTTTTGGGGAGCCCTACAGAGGGCTATATGAAATCGCGCAGGAGCTGTCCTTGAATTTAAATGAATACTTCGATGGAATATACAATTTTGTTAAAGACCAGGGTACAAAAACCATAAGGACGGAGGAAGCTATACCAATAGTTTTGTCTGAACTGCTTTTGCTGTCGTTGATCGATGAGGGAGCCACCGTACGCTGAGCTGATGTTTTTCCGCAATGCAGCGCCTCGACTTTCACGCTTTATGCGGTGATCGGATAAAGGCTACCGCTTCAACTTCAACTTCGAAGTTCCTTGGAGGTCTTGCTTCTATAACCGTTCTAGCAGGTCTGTACTCTCTGAAGAATTCGCTGTAGATTTTGTTGAATCTGTCGAAATTCGATATATCCTTCAAGAATACGGTCACTTTAACAATATCGTTCAAAGTTCCGCCAGCAGCTTCAACTACAGCCCTCAGGTTCATCAGAGTTCTCTGGACCTGTTCTTCGAACGTCCCCTCAACAACCCTTCCGCTCGAAGGGTCTATGGGAACCATCCCCGAAATAAAAAGGAGGGAGCAGCTTCCACCCGACAAACAGCCGAGGTCATCAATGAGTATGCCTTGCGAATACGGACCAACGGGCGCAGGAGCCTTATCAGTGAATACGATCTTCACCATTTTTATTTCACCTTCTCTTAATACTGAATTATCCCACCTTAAAGAATTTAGCTTTAAGTTCTTGATAGGAATTTTTTTCTTTGAAACCCTTGTGATTTGAAGGATTGCTTGAGAGTTTTTCGGAAAATGTTTTATAGCATTTACATTTATATGAATTTACAAAGCTTCAATATTTCAAGCAAAAAGAGAGGTCGAAGTTTTTATAAACTCTTATGGATAAACTGCTTGAGGAGAGTCCCGGAAAAATAGGTCAAGTTATCCGGGCTACTCTCGGAAGTTGGTGGGCAATGGGGCATAGGAAGAAAAGCGCTCCAAGGAGAGGTAGTCTTGGAGTAAGGCCGAGGAAGAGGGCAGAGGGGATCCTCGGCAGGGTTAGAAGCTGGCCGATTGTAGCTACAGATAAGGTCTTTCCCCTCGGGTTTCTGGGATACAAAGTAGGAATGACCCACGCGATGGCCGTCGATGATAGAAAGAACTCGCTGACCTTTGGTAAGCTGATCTTCACGCCTGTCACAGTATTGGAAACACCGCCCATGATATTTGCGGGATTGAGGGCCTACGAATTCGATATCAATGAAGGCAAGCAGCCAATGACAGAGGTTTGGGCCGACCAATCTGCGCTTTCCTCGACCAACATAGCTAGGCTCATAAAGAGCTTTTCTGGTAGCAAGAATGGAACGAAGAACCTCGAACTGATAGAGGGCTCTCTCGGTGCCGTAAAAGAGCTGAGGGCTCTTCTGCTCTCGCAGCCTACTTTGGCAGGGGGCATATCTAAGAAGAAACCTGAATTGATAGAGGTCGCTTTGTCTGGCACAGATGTCAAGAAGCAGCTTGAATATGCTATTTCAATGCTCGGAAAAAGCATAAGCATTGGAGACGTTTTCACGGCGGGTAGCTTTATAGACGTAATTGGAATAACAAAGGGGAAGGGCTTTCAGGGACCTATAAAGAGGTTCGGCGTGAAGGTTCTGCCAAGGTGGCACAAGCACAGGAAAGCTGCGAGAAAAATAGGGGCTAGGGGACCAGGATTCGGATCAGTTTCAACGGCACCTCAAGCTGGACAGATGGGGTTCCATCAAAGGGTGGACTACAACAAGAGAATTCTCTTTATAGGCGAGGTTTCCAAGCGCGGAGAAGAGCTTCTCAAAATGATTAACCCTCCGAGCGGATGGCATAAATATGGGGTTGTGAAAAGCGATTACGTGATACTTGCTGGAAGCGTTCCTGGTACCAGAAAGAGGCCGTTGATTCTCAGGTACCCAGTGAGGACACCTCCATACATAGTAGAAGGTGCCCCGAAGATATCCTACATTCATGGGATAGGAGAGATATGAGGTGAGCTTGAGTGGTCTTGATAGTCAGATATCATCCCAAGGAGGTCAGCATCTATTCATCTGCTGGCGAAGCAAAGGGAACACTAGCTCTTCCTCCCGTATTCAGCGTACCGGTTAGAAAGGATCTAATAAGGAGGGCATTTCTCTCGGAGTTCACGGCATCGCTTCAGCCAAAAGGGAGGGATCCGATGGCTGGAAAGAGAACTCCTGCTGAAAGCCTGGGGGTAGGCAGGGGTCTCGCCAGGGTTCCAAGAATACCTGGGACATCCATCGGAGCACTTGCCAATATGACGGTAGGTGGCAGGGTTGCCCATCCTCCAAGAACCGAAGAAAAGCTTCACGAGGAGATCAACAAAAAGGAGAAGAAGCTGGCAACAGCTTCAGCTCTGGCAGCTCTCTCTTATGCTGAGTTCGTATCTAAGAGGGGCCACCTCTTCGAAGCTTCAGCACTCCCAATCGTGATAGAGGATGACGCTGAGAAGGAAATCATTAGATCAGTTCAAGCGAGAGACTTCCTTAGGAAAATCGGAGTATGGAAGGACATTGAGAGGGCATATGAGAGAATACGTATAAGGGCTGGAAAAGGTAAGATGCGCGGAAGGAGGTATGTCGAGCCGAAAAGCGTGCTGTTTATCCTCCTCTCCAGCGAGAGCCCACTTGCGAGAGCTGTGAGGAATTTCCCTGGCGTCGACGTAGCTACGGCGAACAATGTATCCGTGCTTCAACTCGCCCCTGGTGGGGAGCCAGGCAGGCTTGCCGTCATAAGCAGGGGAGCTCTTGATGCGCTAAACAACAGGTTCAAAGAGCTGATGGTGATCAGAAATGAGTAGCCTTGAACAGGTGCTTCTCCATCCCGTTCACACGGAAAAAGCAATATATTATGTTGAGAGATTCAACACAATAGTCTTCACAGTTAGGAGAACTGCCAACAAGCAGCAGATAAAGGAAGAGTTTGAGCAGAGATTCGGTGTTAGAGTTGAAAAGGTGAGGACCTTGATAACCCCGAGAGGAGAAAAAAGGGCATTCATAAAATTGGCACCCGAGTTCAGCGCTGAAGAAATAGCAACCAGACTCGGCCTGCTTTGAGGTGATTTGAATGGGCAAGAGAATTCTTTCGCAGAGAGAAGGTAGAGGATCTCCGACGTTCAGAGCACCCACGCATTTAAGAGTAGCTCCCGCAAAATATCCTGACGTTCCGCCAGACAAGACATTCAAGGGCATTGTGGTAGGCATTCACCATGATCCCGGAAGATGGACGCCCCTCGCTGAAATAAAGCTGGAAAACGGCACGGTGTTCTATACTCCTGCCTCTGAGGGGACGTACATTAAGCAGGTAATTGAAATAGGCCCTGAAGCTAAGATATCCAACGGCAACATACTTCCTCTCTCAGCCATACCCGAAGGAACGCAGATCTTCAACATAGAGCTGAGGCCAGGAGATGGAGGGAAGCTCGTCAGAGTTGGAGGTGGGTATGCTCAGCTGACTGGGAAAACGCCGACAACCGTTACTGTTGTGCTTCCAAGCGGCAAGATGAAGGAGATAGATGCGAGATCGAGGGCGACCATCGGCGTTGCAGCTGGAGGAGGCAGAATAGAAAAGCCTCTCCTGAAAACTGGGAATGCTTACTACAAATGGAAGGCTAAGTCGAGGCCGTGGCCCAAGGTCAGAGGAGTTGCGATGAATGCTGTCTCTCATCCGTTCGGTGGTGGAAGCCATCAGTCTGAAAGCAAGCCGACTACAGTTTCGAGGAGGGCTCCGCCGGGAAGGAAGGTTGGCCACATAGCTGCCAGGAGAACGGGCAGAAGGAAAGGCAAAGTACAGAGAACCCTGTGAAGAGAGAGTTCAAAGCAACTGGCCTTTTTCTGCTGAAACACACACGCTTAAATAGCGCAAAAACGCTATAAAATCGCGCGGAATGATCGTTTTTTAATTTCTGAGTCTTAAGATGATGAAGGGTGCAAAGGGAGACCGCGGGTGATAGTTATGACCAGAGCATATAGAGTCTTCTATACAACATTCTATGAGGACGAGCATGAACGCATAAAAACCGCGTTGAAAGAGTTGCTAGGGATCGAGCCAGTTGAGCACAGATCTTTCATAAGCGAATTCAGGTATTTGGAATTTACAGGTGATTTGCTGCAGCCTGGGATGGATGAAAAGATCAGGGAAGTACTTAAGTCGATTTTGGGGAAAGAGGCAGGAATAAAGGTAGACTATATAAACGTTTAGTGAAAAAATGATATGCAGAGCAATTTGCTTCCTTCTGTAAAAGCAATTTCAAAGTGAAAAAGATGACTTCAGGAAATAAAGACAGAGAAGTAGAGGTTCAGGATAAGATCGCGGAAAAGGTCTACGAAATATATGACAAAGCTTATGAACGGATTCCAGCTGTGAGGAACCCAAAGGAAGCTAAGAAAGTTCTCGAGGAAAAATACAAGCTCTTGGTCGATGAAGATACAATAATCCTCGTATTCTCAGCTTTCTTAGAAGGCTTTCCGGTGCTTTTCGAAGGGCCTCCTGGAACAGGGAAAACGGAGATCGGAGAGGCAATACTTAGCTTGTGGGCCGGAAGAAGAGCTTTCATCCTCCCATGCAGTGAGAACTATGATGAGTACAGAGTTATTGGAGATTTTCATCCGCTGAGGGCATATAAGCTCGGCTTCAATGAAGATTCGTTTATTCCTAGGCCGCTTCTTGCTGCGCTTATACTTGACAGCGGGATCCTGATAGATGAAATCAGACGGAGCAGTGAGGAGTTTCAGAACTTGCTGCTGGACATCGTGGATAAGAGAAGGATAATAATTCCTGAGCTTAAGAAAGTCTACAGGGCAAGGGGGGAAGGATTTCAAATAATTTTCACGAGCAATCCTGAAGATCTGGCCCAAAACGAACTCAGCGACGCATTCATGAGGAGAGTTGTCAGGATCACCTTCAGCTATCCAAGCATTACAAAGGAGCTCGAGATACTTAGGCTGAGGCTCGGAGACACGGTTGAAATGTACGACGATGAGGTTCTGGAGCAACTCCTAAGGGGGATAGGGGAGATCAGGAAGAGCGATCTTCTGTATAAGCCAGGAGTAGCTGACAGCGTAAGATGGGTGGGAATCAGCGCCAGAATAGCCAGGCTCAGGAACCACAGAAAAGTTACCAAGGAGGATCTCGTAGAAGCCGCTAAGGCTGTCCTGGTGAAGCACCCGGAAGAGGAAGCTCAGATATTGGAGATTCTGGAGAGCTACATACCTGGTTGAGGGAAAAGGCAGTGTGCTTCAGTGAAAATTCAAGGCAGAAATCTGACGCCGAATGTGACAGCGAGAAAATCTTGAAGATAGCGAACATAATGAGAGAAATGGGGGCAAAAATAAGCACAGACCAGATAGAGAAGGCTATCAGATTATATGAAACAGCGAAGATTCTGAGCCAGTACGGCTATTTTCCCCTCTTTAAGGTGCTTGAGAGCATTTTTGTCAAACGCAAAGAGGATTTGGAAAGACTTGAGAAGGCAATCCGCTATGTAGATGAAAGAAAATACAACGGAGCTATTCATTTTTCCGGTTATGAGGAAAAGTTGCGGGGAAAAGAGCAGCAAAAATTGCGCAGATATGGTGGAGAAAAAGAGCTTTCCTGGAGCGATCTGGAAAGGATGAGCATGAACAAGCTGAAGAGAATGAAGTTGGATACAGCCGAGAATATAGAGAAGCTGAACACCTTCAGGCTTGTGGAGCATCTCTGGAATTACTACAGGACAGGAAACAGAGGCTATCTGGAAATGCTCGAGGATCAATTGATTAGAAATTCTCAGAAGAGGAAGGGCTCATACCACAGCAGAGAGGGATCCTCTTTTGGAAGGAAATATCGGTTCATTGAGGACGCTGTAAAGAAGCTGATAGTCAATCCTGAAGATCCTTGGGCTCTGACGATTTTGACCAGAGAATTCGGCGAAAAGTTCACGATAGATGTTGTAAGGTTTCTCATTCTGAGCGGAAAGAGGGCTCTTGCCGAGCGGCTATCTTCGAGGCTCATTGCTTCCACTGCTTCGAGGCAGAAGAGGGGTAGGAAAAGGAAGGGGAAGGAAAAGTCATCGAGGATCGATCTTAGGAGAACTGCTTTTCTGTCAATGAGGCTGTCTTACCCAACGGTCGTCTACCTCTCTCGCGAGAGAGAAAAGGGATTCGTTGTTCTTGTTGACAAGAGCGACAGCATGAGAAAGCATTACAGTGAGGCGGTATACCTCATTGCTCAAATGTATCAAATGATAAGGAAGCTTTATTTGTTCGATGAAGATGTCAGGCAGCTTTCCTTGAAGAAGTGGCATTCGAAGAGGTATCTAATCGAAGAAATCATAAAGACAGGCGTCTCTGGGTACACAAACATAACGAAAGCGATCAGGAAGATAGAGACAGCTTTAAAGCCCGGTGAGCACTTGGTGATCATCAGCGATATGGAGCAAACCGTCGCTGATGAATCATATGTCACTGCCATAAATAAGCTCCGAAATAAAAACGTCAGGATAACGCTGTTCACTCTTGAGAAGCACATCCCCCAGCTCAGAATGCTCCTAGATCCAGAGGTCAGGATCTTCCCTTTGAATTCTCTTTCAATCAGAAAGAGCCCAGCGAAACTCTGATTATTGAAGCTTCTGCTGCAGCGACACGGAGAACTTCTGTTCTTAATTATCTTAATTGCTGAGCCCACGGGACAGAGAGCGTTTTTATTAAAGCTTGAAAATCCAGACTTTCAACTGTCTTCATCATTAAGGACATTGGCAAGCTTCGAGGTCAGACTTATAAACCGGGAATCAAAAACCTTTTAACGCATGTTTAAATTGAGATTACCCCTCTAAGGGTTGATCGATTAAAAGTTCCGCAGGGATACGGGATATGAGCAACATAGAGATAGATAGCGAGTGGAAGGGAATAAAGTACAGAGGTTACACTATAGACAAACTACTCGACATTCCAATGGATGATCTCGTGAAGCTTTTTCCTGCAAGGGAAAGAAGGAGCATCCTGAGAGGCTTCACGCCTGAACAGGTCAAATTCCTTCAGAAAATCAGGAGATCGAGGAAGATATCTAAGAAGGTTATAAGAACGCACCTGAGGAACATGATCATCTTGCCTGAAATGCTTGGTCTCACCATCGCTGTCTATAACGGGAAAGAATTCATTCCTGTAAAGATAACGCCTGAGATGATAGGGAAAAGGCTCGGAGAATTCTCTCCAACAACGAAGTCTGTGAAGCACGGAGAGCCCGGACTGAAGGCTACCAGGAGCTCCATGTTCACAGCTCTTAAGTGAGGGAAAAGAGGATGGGTGCCTGGAAATACAGCTTGAGGCTTGAAGATGAGAGGAATATTGCAAAAGCGGCAGTCAGGGATGCTCCCATCAGTCCTAAGAAAGCAATAAACATAGCGAGAGCAATTAAGGGAATGAGAACGGAAGAAGCTAAGAAATTGTTGGAGAAAGTGATAAGGAAGGAAGAAGCGATACCAAACTGGACTCATTCTAAGAAGATACCTCACAGAAGAGGACTGGGTGATAAATGGGGCATACCTATGGGAAAATATCCTGTGAAGGCAACAAAGATATTTCTGAAGCTCTTGAAGAGCGTTGAAGCAAATGCTGAAGATAAAGAGCTGGATGTAGAGAAGCTCAGAATAATTCATGTTTCCGTCAAAAAAGGGTATGTGCTGAAGCGTTACATGCCTAGGGCTTTCGGCAGATCCACTCCCAAGTACAGGAGGCACTCCAACATAGAGATAATCGTCAGAGAGGAGAGGTGAGCTTAATGGTAAACGTCAAGAGATACTTCATAGAGAAATCAATGTCTCAGGTTAAAGTCGATGAATATCTTGCGAGGCAGTTCTACAGGGCGGGTTATTCTGGAGTTGACATCTACAGGACTCCCCTGGGGACCAGGGTAGTCATAAAAGTGGAGAGGCCAGCTTTGATAATTGGAAGGCGAGGGCAGACAATAAAGAACTTGTCGACTATTTTCGAGAATTACTTCGGCCTCGAAAACCCGCAGATAACTGTGATGCCTGTCGATAATCCTGACCTCGATGCTAGAGCTGTAGCGTTCAGGCTGGCCGTCTCTCTGGAAAGGGGCTTTCACTTCAGGAGGCTCGCTTTCGCTGCTCTGAAGAGGATAATGGCGGCGGGAGCAATAGGAGCAGAGATAGTGATCAGCGGAAAGATAACGAGCGAAAGAGCTAGGTATGAAAAGTTCAGGGCTGGAAAGATATACAAAACCGGAGAGCAAGCTACTTACATAGTCGATAAAGCCGTTGCCCATGCACTGCTGAAGCCAGGAATTTATGGGGTCAAAGTTATAATCGTAAAGCCGCAGAGAACCAAAGACACGCTTATCATAAGAACGCCGGAAGAAGCTGGCATCAAGCTGGAGGAATATGTAAAGAGCCCATCGCCTGCCGAAGCCATTCCGAACGAAACTGATAAAGAGAGTGAAGAGGTGAAGGACAGTGAGCCTCAAGCCTGACGAAATTAGAAAGATGACACCTGAGGAGAGGGTCAACAGGCTCAATGAGCTCAGGTTGGAGCTAATGAAGCTTACAATGCAGGCTAAGGTTGGGACGATAGATAATCCGGGTAAGATCAGGGCACTGAAGAAGTCAATAGCTAGGATTCTGACCATCCAAACGGAAGAAGAGAAGAGAAAGAAAGGTGAGGCGAAGTGAAGCAACTAGCATACTCTGCTATAATCGGGGCGGAGGCTGTCATTGAGGAAGCAGCAGACCCGTCGCTGCTAGGTATGAAAGGTATAATAGTTAGAGAAGGGAAGAACACGGTCACACTTGCCAACGGGAGGAGAGAGGTAAATCTGCTCAAATGGAACGTCACCCTCAGGTTACGAACGAGTTCGGGAGAAGTGGTTATTCCAGGCACTCGTTTGTCTGGAAGGCCTGAGGAGAGAACCAAGGAAATTCTGAGGGGATCGAAGAGGTGAGTTGGATGCCCGAAAAAAAGGAGGTCAGAAATCCTGGTATAGAAGGAGTAGATATTCCCTCGAGAAAGTGCAGCGATCCTAACTGCCCATTCCATGGTACCATAAAAGTGAGAGGCATGATCTTCCAGGGTAGAGTGATATCAGACAAAATGGATGGGACGGTTGTTGTTGAGCACGATTATCTCAGCTACGATAAGAAATACAGGAGATATGAGAGAAGGAGGAGCAAGATACATGCCCACCTTCCTCCATGCATCGATATTAAAACAGGCGATGTGGTAGTGGTAGGAGAGACCAGGCCTATCAGCAAAACTGTTTCATTTGTAGTATTGGGAAAAGCCAAGTGAGAGGTGCACCTGCATGGTTAAGAGAGGCGCTGTCGCTCTATCGGGCTTGAGAGTGTCACCAGGCCTTCAAGTAGGATCCTATGTAAACGTTACTGACAACAGCGGAGCAAGAGTGGCCATGATAATAGGAGTGCCTGGATACAGAGGAAGGCTGAGGAGAGTCCCGCAGGCTGGCGTGGGAGACAAAGTAATAGTTTCAGTCAAGAAAGGGATCCCTGAAATGAGAAAGCAGATATTTCCTGCTGTGATCGTTAGACAGAGAAGGCCGTACAGAAGGGTTGACGGAACGTGGGTCAGCTTCGAGGACAACGCCGTAGTCATAATAACTCCTGAAGGTACTTTGAAGGGGAGCGAAATAAGAGGTCCAGTAGCGAGAGAAGCAGTGGAAAGATGGCCAAGAATAGCCAATATGGCTTCAATAATTGTTTGAGGTGGTGATTACATGGCAATAACCAAGAGCATCCATCCAAAGAAACAGAGAAAACAGCTGTACGAGATGCCCCTCCACCTAAGGAAGAAGCTTATAGTTGCTCCGCTTTCTGATGAGCTGAGAGAGAAATACGGTGTGAGAAACCTCCCTGTGAAGAAAGGAGACACGGTGAAGGTTGTCAGGGGAGATAATGCTGGAAAGGAGGGGAAAGTTGTGAAGGTCAATACAGCTCGCGGGTGGGTGTTTATAGAGGGGCTCACAAGAGAAAAGGCCAGTGGAACCCCAGCCTTCATTCCTATCCACGCCAGCAAAGTGGTTATCACTAAGCTAGATTTGAAGGATAAGGAGAGAAAGGCAGTAATTGAAAGGAGAACGGGGAAGAGCGTGGAGGCAGAAGAGGCAAAGGAGGAAAAAAAGGAGGGTGAAGGGAAATGACAAGAATGGGTGGAAGTAAGCATCTTAGGAGCTATGAGGCTCCGACGTTCTGGCCGATAAGCGTGAAAGAGCGCCACTGGGCAATCAAGCCCAGCCCAGGACCCCATCCTATTTACAGATCCATTCCTCTCGGCTCTCTGATAAGAGATGTGCTGAAATTAGCTCTTACCAGCAGAGAAGCGAGAAAAGCGCTTTCAAAAGGGCTCATCAAAGTCGATGGGAAAGTGAGGAGAGACTACAGATTCCCGGTCGGGTTCATGGATGTGGTCGAAATAGTCACCGCCAGGAAGTTTTACAGGCTCGTTCCAGATGAAACCCTGTACATGAAGCCAATAGAGATAGACGAGGCCGATTCAAAAATCAAACCCCTCAGAATAGAAAACAAGACCTCCCAGAGAGGCGGGGCAATACAGCTAAATCTGTTCGATGGAAGCAACATCTTAATATCCAAAGGAGAGGAGCCCTCATCGATTACCGATGTAACAACTTACTCTACAGTGTTGCTGTCTCTGCCTGAGAGAAAGATACTGGAATACTTCCCGCTGGCTGAAGGCTCATATGCCATTGTTATTGGAGGGAAAAATATCGGTGCGAGAGGGACCATTGTCGAAATAAAGAAGGCCCAGAAGAAGAAAATGAGCCTCGTCACGATTAGGAAGGAAGATTCCTCTCTCGTTCAGACGAGCCTGGAAAAAGTGTACGTGATAGGTAGAGAAAAGCCCGCAATTAGAATTGCATAGGTGAATTGAGATGAGTGCGGAGGTTTCGGAGCTCAGCAACAAGATTTCCGAGATCATGAAAAAATGGGAAACAAACCCAATGATCAGACCCAAAATAGCTAAGGTCACAGTGAACGTCAGCCTTGGGCAGGGAGGAGAGAGGCTGGCAAAAATCGCGCAGGTGCTGGCAGAGATAACAGGTCAGGAGCCAAGCTATAGGAAGGCCAAGAAAACCATCAGAGACTTTGGAATAAGAAGAGGAGAGAACATAGCAGTAGCTGTTACTCTAAAAGGGAAGAAGGCAGACGAATTCCTTAGGAAGGCACTGGAAGCTGTCGGAAACAAAATCAAGTATTCGAGCTTTGATGATTTCGGAAACGTTTCGTTTGGTATAAAAGAGCATATCAGCATTCCAGGAGTCAAATATGACCCAGAGATCGGAGTGTTCGGTATGGACGTGTGCATAACGATAGAGAGGCCCGGCTACAGAGTTATGAGGAGAAGAATAAAAAGGGCCAGGAGAATTCCGAGAAGACACAGAGTCAGAAGGGAAGAGGCGGCTGCTCTCCTAGTTTCCCTCTATA
This sequence comes from Fervidicoccus sp. SLHALR4, assembly GCF_058692745.1. Lineage (NCBI taxonomy): Archaea > Thermoproteati > Thermoproteota > Thermoprotei > Fervidicoccales > Fervidicoccaceae > Fervidicoccus > Fervidicoccus sp. SLHALR4. Next base: position 936,443 of record NZ_CP182483.1, read on the forward strand.
ATGTTAAGATAATTTGAGAGGTGCAGTCAATTGACCAAATATGTAGCTCCAAGGGAAAGAAAATACGGAAAGGCAGTGATAAGATGCCAAAGATGCGGCTCGAGAAGAGGAGTTATAAGGCGCTACAACATTTACCTGTGCAGGCAGTGCTTCCGTGAAGTAGCATATGAAATGGGCTTCAAAAAGTATAGCTGAGGTCAGGTGATCGAAGGTCATGGTAGTAGTGGATCCTCTTTCAAACGCTCTTAATACAATAACGAACTGTGAAAGGAGAGCGAAGAAGGAAGCAGTGATAGTTCCGGCCTCGAGACTGGTTATCGAGGTCCTTAGGCTTCTGCAGAGAGAAGGGTATCTGGGGGAAATTGAGTACATAGATGACGGGAGGCAGGGAAAAGTAAAGGTCCAGCTGCTTGGCAGGATAAACAAAGCGGGAGCCATCAAGCCTAGATACAGTATAAAAAGAAATGAGCTCGCTGATCTCCCGCAGTGGATTAAAAAGAAGCTTCCATCTAGAGAGATCGGGATGCTCATTATCTCAACTCCATTTGGAATAATGTCTTCTAAAGAAGCCTTGGAGAAGGGGACAGGAGGAGTCATACTGGGTTACGTCTACTGAAAGGAGGAGGGGCGGAGATGGTGAAGGCAGTCAAGGTTGCAAGGGTTGTAGAGATACCAGAAGACGTATCGGTATCAATTGAAGGAATGAGAGTCTCAGTGAAAGGTCCAAAGGGAACGGTGGAGAGAGATTTCTCTCATGCTGTGGGAGTAAACCTATCGACGGATGGAAAGAAGGTGATAGTTGAATCCTACTTTGCCAATAGGAGGAAGAAGGCCTTAGTGGGGACTATAGCATCGCACATAGAGAATATGATCGAAGGTGTGAGAAAGGGTTACACTTATAAGCTCAAGATAATTTTCTCACACTTCCCAATATCAGTTGAAGTTAAGGGAGATAAAGTGCTTATTAAGAACTTCCTCGGTGAGAAGGCTCCCAGGATAGCCAAAATACTCCCTGGAGTGACAGTTAAAGCGACGAAGGAAGACGTCATAGTTGAGGGAATTGATATAGAGGCCGTGGGACAGACTGCTGCCAACATTGAGAGGGCTACTAAAATCAGCGAATTCGACAGGAGAGTGTTCATGGATGGCATATACATCTACGAAAAGGGTGGTTCTCAATGAATGAGCTCAAGAAGATGATTCTCAGGTTCAAGAAAAAGAAGCCAGAGTTCCACAGGAGGCTGTATCACGAATTTGCGAAATTCAAGAACAAGGACAGCTGGAGAAAGCCTAAGGGAATCGACAATCCGATGAGGCTTAAGCTGAAGGGCTTTCCCCCAACTGTTGAAATCGGCTATAAGAATCCCGATGCAGTGAGGGGACTGCATCCTTCAGGACTCCATCCGGTTGTCGTAGAAAATTCCTCGCAGATCGAAAAGCTCGACCCCAAAAAACACATCGTATATCTCTCCCAACGGCTTGGGAAGAAGAAGAAGCTTGAGCTGGCGAAAATCTTGAAGGAAAGAGGATTCAGAATCGCCAATGAGGTCGAGGTGGTTCAGAGTGAGTGATTTGACTCTCCAGAAGAGGATGGCGGCAGAAATATTGAATGTTGGCATATCGAGAGTCAGAATTCTAGCTACGAAAGAAGAAGAGTTCGAAGAGATAGAATCTGCTATAACAGCAGAAGATATCAGGAAGCTGATTAAGCGGGGCCTTATAGCTGCTGTTCCGGCTAAATCCAACAGCAGGGGTAGATGGAGGAGGCTGAAGGAAAAGTCCAAGAGCCAGAGGAGGGGGCACGGTTCAAGAAAGGGAACGAAGACAGCGAGGACCGATCCAAAGAGGCAGTGGGTGAACAGGATCAGGAAGATGAGGAGATACTTGAAATATCTCAGAGACAAGAAGCAGATCGACGCTAAAACGTACAGAAAATACTACATGCTCGCAAAGGGAGGAGCCTTTTCATCTCTTTCCGCCTTAAGGGCTCATGTGGAGAAAGAGATGTCATCTTCAAGGAGGAGGTAATCGACATGCCAGGAGGCGCGAAGTACAAGATAGCGAGAAAGAGGAGGAGAGAAGGGAAGACAAACTACAGGAAGAGATATGTCCAGGTCCTATCAAGAAAGCTGAGAATGGTTGTCAGGAGGAGCAACAAGTACATAGAGGCAATGATAGTGGAATTCAATCCAAAGGGCGACATCATCAAAGTTTCAGCACACAGCATTGAACTTAAGAAAAAATACGGCTGGTTGGGATCCGGTTCTTCTACAATGGCCGCTTATTTGACTGGATACCTCCTTGGGAAGAGGGCTCTGGAAAAGGGAATCCAAGAGGCGGTCCCGGATATAGGACTGAGAAGTGCTATAAAGGGAAGCAGGGTCTTTGCCGCTATAAAGGGAGCAATCGATGCTGGCTTGAATATACCCGCTTCTGAAGAAGTCTTCCCTAGTGCAGAGAGGATAAGGGGAGAGCATGTGGCCGCATATGCGAAAATGCTCAGAGAGTCATTTCCCGAAGCATATCAGAAGCAGTTCTCTCTCCTCATAAAAAGTGGGCTCGAACCAGAAAACTATCCCGCTCACTTCGAAGAGGTCCTTCAGAGAATCAAGAGCGGAAAGGAGGGTGGTGAATGAGATGTCGCTTGAAGGTGAGAGAGTGTCTCTGGAAGAATGGGTGCCGAGAACTAAAGTAGGCAGAATGGTCAAAGAAGGAAGGATAACGAGCTTGAGGGAGCTCTTCGAGCAGAACCTTCCCATCTTGGAGCCAGAAATAGTCGATTTTCTTCTTCCCAACCTTCAGCATGAAGTCATAGATGTTGGTATAGTTCAAAAGCAGACAGATGCTGGAGAGCTCTCGAGATTCAAGACAGTAGTGGTTGTTGGGAACGGCGATGGATTCGTGGGCATCGGAACAGGGAAAGCAAAGCAGCTCAGATTTTCAATTGAGAAGGCCATCATAAATGCGAAGCTCAACATAGTCCCGGTCAGGAGAGGATGCGGCAGTTGGGAGTGCCTCTGCGGCACTTCACACAGCGTTCCGTTCAAAACTGTAGGTAAAAGCGGCAGCGTCGAAGTTGTACTCTACCCTGCTCCGAAGGGAACCGGGCTCGTCGCGGGCGACATAGCCAAGACTGTTCTCAGGATGGCAGGGATAAAAGATGTCTGGTCGAGGACTTTCGGAGAGACTAGAACAACCTACAATTTCGCTAAAGCTACCTACAATGCACTCAAGAACACATATAAGTTCGTCACGGTTGAGGATTGGAAGAAATAAGGTGGAGAGAAAAATGGAGGCTGGAACCACGGCGATTGAGAGGGGAGAAGGCAGGCTCATCGCTATAATAAGGCTGAAGGGAAGAGTGAATGTCAAGGAAGAAGAAGAGAGGACTCTGAGGTTGCTCAGGCTCACGAGGAAGTACACTATGTCAATTTATCCGAGAGACCTTCCAGGATTGGAAGGGATGCTCAGCAAAGTCAAGCATCTAATCACGTGGGGAGAGATAGACGAGGAAACTCTTGAGAAAGTGCTCAGAAAGAGAGGAAGACTTCCAGGCAACAAGAGGCTGAACGATGAAGCTGTTAAGCAGCTCTTCAACGTTGATTCAGTTGCAGAGCTGGCAAAGAAGATCTTTGCTGGGGAACTGAACCTCCATGAGCAGGAGAAGATAAAACCCGTGTTCAGGCTCCACCCTCCGAAGAGTGGTTTCAAGAGGAGCACAAGGAGATATTTTGAAATTGGAGGAGAGCTGGGGTACAGGGGAAGGGCGATCAATGAGCTCATTCAGAGAATGATTTGAGGTGGGTTGAGAATGGTTGTCAGGTTCAGGAAGAAGAGCAGGAAGCTGAGAGGAAGGACGAGGACAATGGGCTGGGGCAGGATAGGGCAGCACAGAAAGAAGGGCTCGAAGGGAGGAAGGGGGGCAGCGGGAATGCTGAAGCACAAGGAGAGCTGGATGAGGAAGTACGCTCCCGGATGGATAGGAAAGCACGGTTTCACAAGTCCGCATCAGAAGATGGAGGAGAGAACGAGCATAAACCTTTCGCAGCTTGAAGAAATGATTCTCGAGGGGAAGATAGAATACACCAAGGAAGGAGAAACCTATATTGTGGACTTGACGAAGATGGGAATTGATAAGCTGCTCGGGACGGGGAAGATAAGCATCCCGGTTAAGGTGACAGTTCTCAGCTCAAGCAAAAAGGCAGCGGAAAAAATAGGAAAGAGCGGCGGAGAAATTCGGTTGATAGAAGAAGAAAAAGGGCAGTGAACGAGCGTGTTCCTGAATGGGGATTCTGCAGGCGCTTGCCTCAATTGCTAACTACCTTCCAACTGTTCACAAGCCGGCAAGGAAGCAGAGCCTCTACAGGAGGCTTGTTATAACAGGAATTGTGTTAGTTTTGTATCTGATAATGGCCGACACTCCTCTCTACGGTGTGAATGTATCGCAGCAGTCCCAGATCTCTCTTTTTCAAATCCTCTTTGCTGCTAACGTAGGAACTCTCATGGAGCTGGGGATAGGCCCCATAGTCACTGGTGGTCTGATACTCCAGATACTGGTTGGAGCTAAGCTGATAGACCTGGATCTGAGCGATCCAGATGACAGAAAGCTGTTCACTCAGGCTCAGAAGACATTATCTCTTCTCTTTGGAGTTTTTGAAGCTCTTGCCTATGTCCTAGCAAGCAGGTACTGGCCTTATGTAGGAAACCCCATAACTGGCTCCCAGGCGTCATGGGCAATAAGAATAGGAGTCCTCCTCCAGCTGACGTTTGCAACTTATCTAGTTATGGTTTTCGATGAGATGCTTCAGAAAGGGTGGGGGATAGGAAGCGCTATAAGTCTCTTCATTTTGGCCGGTGTAGCAAAGACCATGTTCTGGGACCTCTTCGGGTACACCCCCTCTTACAGCATGCAAGTAGGCTTTATTCCGTACATAATTCAGGCGAGCTCACAGGGTAACCTGACGAGCATTGTTTCGAGGAACGGATTCCCAGACCTCATAGGATTCATCGCAACAATCATTACTATTATCGTCTTGGTTTATCTGCAAGGCATGAGGGTCGAAGTCCCTGTAACGGCCCAGAAATATGGAGGCATAAGGAGCAAGATCCCTCTGCAGTTCCTCTATGTTACCAACATACCTATACTGCTGATAGGAATAATCGTATCAGATTTTCAGCTGTTTTCCAATGCTTTGGCCTCAATATCTGGGACGCAGAACTTGGGCTATCAAATACTGACAACCCTGACTTACTATATCAGCCCTCCGAGGGGCTTCAGCTCAGCGGCAGCAGATCTAGGAAGGCTCATCTCCTTCGTTGCTTCATGGCTTGCCCTTTCGATACTCTTCGGATACATGTGGGTTGAGATAGCAGGTCTCGGTCCAGCAGAGCAGGCGGACAGGTTGATAAAGGGAGAGCTTGATATCCCAGGAGTGAGAAGGAATCCCAAGGTATTTGAAAGAATGCTGGCAAAGTACATTTACCCCCTCACAGTTCTCAGCAGCATCATAGTTGCGTTGATAGCGATTTTGGCCGATATATTCGGCGCTTACGGATCTGGGACGGGAATACTGCTGGCAGTTGGTATAATCAACCAGTACTATGCGATGATCGCCAGAGAGAGGGCATTGGAAGCATATCCATTGCTGAGCAGGATAATTGGAGAGTGAGTTTTTGTTAGCGCTTATGGGGTGACCCATATGGAAGACAGGGCAATAAAAACAATCATAGTTACGGGAGTTCCTGGGGTCGGAAAGACAACTGTGATCAAGGAGCTGACCGGGCTGCTTGAGAGAGATGGTTATAAGTTCTATGTTGCCAATTTTGGCGACTTCATGCTGAAGCAGGCCCTCTCGAAGGGCTTGGTAACTTCGAGAGATCAGATAAGAAAGCTCTCTCACAGAACACAGGTCTCACTGCAGCAGGCAGCAGCGAGAGATATAGCCAGTGAAGCGAGGGAAAAGCTCACAGATGGAGGCGTTCTGATAGTAGATACTCACGCAGTTGTTAAAACATCCACAGGAGTTTGGCCAGGTCTTCCTGAGCACGTAGTGAAGGAGCTTAATCCCGATGTGATAGTTGTTGTAGTGGCTCCACCGGAAGAGATAGTGAGGAGGCAAGGGGAGGACAAAACGAGGGACAGAAGAGATATTCAGGAGAGAGGAATAGAAGAAGTCAAAGAGCTCATGCTCTATGCTAAAATCGCTGCAATTTCGAGCGCGGTCGTGTCAGGAGCCAGCGTTCTTGAAGTGGCAAATGAAAGGGGGAAAGCCAGAGAGGCGGCGGAGACGATATTAAGGATTATTGATATCATTTAGACGAAGCTTTCAACACAAACGGGGTGAGCTGCCCCTTGGTGAGGCCTTCACTGAGGAGCACAACTCACGCCAGAATCAAAATTAGAACCCCAGGGGGAAGAGTTGCTGTCCACCTGAGAAAAAGGAAGAAAGGCCTTCCCGTCTGCAGCATCTGCGGGAAACCGCTGAGAGGAGTGTGGAGAGGTTCCAGCGTCGAGCTCAGAAAGGGTTCCCGATCTTCAAAGAGACCTAACAGAACATTTGGAGGAACTATTTGCCACACCTGCCTATCCAACCTGATCAAGATGGAAGCGAGAAGGATCAGCCTCGCAGCGGAAACTCGCACTCTTTGAAGCAGATAATGCATTCAGTTTTTCTGTACAAGGCAATAATATCATGTTAGCTATAAGTATTGTTATTCACCGTAGAACGAGTTTTTAATAAAATATGCTAATGGTTATGGATCTTTTTCTTCGAGACTTAAGGCTTTGGAAGAAGTCAAGATAGAGGATCACACACATTTTTAATTTCCTTTCTAACTTCTAATTCTTTAGAGCTCTTTTCATTCAAGAGGTAGTTTGCGCTTGAGAGGGAAAAAGGGAGTAGTGGCGATAGGCGGTCCTCCAGGCAGCGGCAAAACGACATATGCCAAAAGAATAGCTGAAGCCCTCGGCCTTCAGTACAAAAGCGCAGGCATAATATTCAGAGAAATGAGCTCTGAGCTAGGAGTCAGTCTGGTGGAGCTAAACAAGCTAGCTGAGAAGGAAAAGTGGATTGACTACTATGTTGACAAGAGAAGTTTGGAAGAAGCGCTTAAGGGAGATGTGGTTATCGAGGGGCACCTTGTTCCCTGGATCCTCAACCACGTAGCAGCTCTAAAGATTTACTTCTACGCGAGCCTGAAAACTAGAGTGAAGAGAATAGCGGCTAGGGAGGGGAGGGATGAGAGGGAAGTATTCATGGAAACCGCTCAGAGGGAATACAGTCATGCACTGAGGTTCAGGAGACTTTACGGCATAGACATAACTGACCTTTCCATCTATGACCTCGTCATCAATACTGATGCTTTAACGATTGAAGACGTGAATTCCATTATAGATAGGGCAGTTGAACTTTATAGAAAGAGGTTATCTCAGCCAGCATAATGAGCTCCCCTGATTTAATAGTACCAATAACCAACATCCTTAGATCTTGCTAGATTAGGGAAGCATCCTTCTAACCTGTCCTATGGCCGACTTAGATAATTTAATTCACAGCATAAAAATAAGGACCTCCAGCGGTAGCGCTTCTTCATTAAAATAAGCTCTTCTTTCCAGTTATTCTCGTTGATTGATCGATTTTTCCCGCTTAATCCACTGCCCGAAAATCTCTTTTCCTGCTTTCTTTCCGCAGAACATGATTGGCACATCTTCATTCAGAAAGTAAATTTAATAATCCAAACCCTTTGAAACAGATTACTGAGCTACTAAAAATTGAAGCGAAGGTGTTTGAGAAGATGCCTGCAATAGAAATCGGCAGGATATGCGTCAAGACTCATGGGAGAGAAGCTGGAAGGAAATGCGTGATCGTTGACATAATCGACGAAAACTTCGTCGTGGTCACCGGTCCAAAGAAGCTGACCGGCGTGAGGAGGAGAAGGACCAACATCAACCATATTGAGCCTCTAGACGCGAAAATTAATATAGAGAGGGGGGCCAGCGACGAAGATGTTGAGAAGGCGCTCGAGTCAGCTGGACTGGCGTCCTTCATGAGGGAGAGACTGAAAATCTCGACCTCACTTATTTGAGAGAACTATCCCGAAAAGCCACAGAATTTTTATGCTTAAAATTCTCGGAAAACACTGTTGAGATTAATGAGACATTTTTTAACCGAAGAAATAGAAAAGATGCGCGAGGTCAATTCTATGGAGGAAACCACAGGAAGGGCTGTCGAGCTGATAGAACAGAAGCTCTTCCCTCTATGCCGTAAGAAGAGGAAATGGGAAATAAAAGAGGAGAAGTTTCTGGTGCTGAAGCCTCTGGAAGCAAGCAGCAAGGAGACTCTTGAGGAAAAGCTAGAGAGCGGGGTCATAGTCATCGATAAACCGCCTGGACCTACCAGCCATGAAGTGGTCGCCTATCTGAAGAAGATGCTCGGCTTGAAGAGGGCCGGTCACGGCGGGACTCTAGAGGGATAGCTGTCCCGGAGAAACCCGCAGGTGACCGGGGTTCTGCCGGTGGCCCTTGGAAGCGCTACCAAGATTATGCCAGAAGTAGTGCACACCGTGAAAGAATACATGTGCGTTATGGAGCTCCATGGAGATGCGAGTGAGGAGGAGGTGAGGAGGGCTTCAAAGGAGTTTCTTGGGGAAATCTATCAGAGGCCACCTGTTCGCTCCAATGTAAGGAGGAGGGTCAGGAAGAGGAGGATCCATGAGCTCGAAATCCTTGAGGTGAGGGGACGGCACGTCTTGATGAGGGTTCTTTGCGATGCAGGCACCTACATGAGAAAGCTGTGCCACGATATGGGTCTTGTCATCGGAGTTGGCGCGCACATGAGAGAGCTAAGGAGAACCAGGTCGGGCCCATTCACGGAGGAGATGAGCGTGAGAATGCAGGACGTGAGCGAAGCAGTCTATATGTGGAAGAATGAGGGGAGTGCAGAGATGCTCGAAAGAATGATATATCCCAAGGAAGTCCTTTCCTGCGGTCTTCCTCTCATTGTTGTGAAAGATACAGCTGTTTCTGCCCTAGCTCATGGAGCTATGCTGGGCGGAAAAGGGATCATTGCTTATACAGATGACTTGGAGCAGGGAAAAACTGCTGCAGTACTTAGCGCCAGGGGTGAGCTCATCGGAACAGCTTTGGTCCTCAGAAAGGATTTCCAGAAGGCTGAGAAGGAAAAGAAGCCAGTTGCCAAGATGAAGGCGGTCGTTGTGGACAGAAATCTCTATCCGAAGAACTGGTAGGAAGCACGCATGCAGCATCCCCTAGAGCTCTTCCTTCAGTGCCGATTTATATTTATCTATCAGCTGCGTTCTGTAGGGATCGACTCCCTTCAAGCTGGACAGCTTGAGGCTCACCATCATAGAGAGGGCATATCCGTAGAGAAGCTCACTCAGGAGCCCGGACCCCTTAAGCCGGATCTTTTCAACGCTTCTCGGAACTGCTTTCAGAAACGATGAAACGAATATGTTGCTCTCGGACAGCCTTCCTGAGATCAGGAACGGGCAGAGCCCTTCGCTGAGCTGATGAAACGATTCAATTGTGTTGTGGGAAGCTTCAGGCAAGGCTTCCACCGATGAGTAGTGCTTCGAGTTTTCCGCGAGATCGTTTTTCATCCTCAGAGCTACTGAGATATAGGGCCTTGATGCTATGAGAACAGGCACGCATCCCAGCATTTTTCTGGCTATATGGTCTGCCTCCTCTGAATAGTCTTCGCTCAAGACTGAAATGGAGTCCGCGAGCGATTCTTTCGAGAGCACCCGCAAGCCAGTCATTGAGCCAAGTAGCGCAGAGATGCCGAAGATGATCTCGGGAAGGTCGAACCTGGGGAATAGGCCTTCAGTCAGCTTCAGAGAGCACCCCCCACTTGAGGAGACCTCCTTAAGGAAGCCTTGATCGCTGCTGACAGCCACAATTTTGCTGCGCCCTCTGACTTCTCTGTAAGCTGAGAGGGCCTCAAGAGTTTTGCCAGAGTAGCTGATCAGGAAAAAGAGGTCGCTGTCGTTCGGTTCAAACGGAACGTGGTCCTCCTTGATCGTCAAAACCTCGAAGGGAAAGCTGTAGTAATAGCTGAGATCTGCGAGGAAGTCTCCAGCTATTCCCGAGCCTCCCATGCCAACTACGATGACTCTCTTTATATGGTTGCTTGCTTCGCAATTGGTTTTTTCGGCAGACTCTATGCCTCTGAGAGCGAGAGCTCTCCACTCGTTCAGCTTTGAATAGAATGCATCTCCGCTCAAAGGACGGACGACCCCTTATATACTCAGTTCCATCCTAAAAATCAATCGAGTATATTAAAAATCTAGCGATATTAATCTCAAGAGTTGAGCGTTATGGAAAAGCTTCAGAAGAGCAGAGAGCTTTTGGTCATCATCTCAATGGTTTTGGCGGCGGCTTCATTCATAGTAGTTCTGGAGCTCAACATTTCTGCCGGGATGGTAGGAGGGATCCTGTTTTTCTCCCTCATAGCTTTAGCGGCGGTAAACTGGTCTTTGGGGAGCTGGACAAGAAAGGAGGAAGTTGAAGGGGAAATCGCGGTTGAGGGTGAGGGAGACAGGGGTAGCGAAGCTATCGCTATCGAGGAAGAGTCTGAAAAGCTGGAGAGAGCAGCTAGCATACCAGAAACGGGGGTTCATGAAGAGCATTTTGCAGAGCCTTCAGAGGGAAGCGGAGGAAGAAGCATTGATGTTTCCAATGCTGTTTTTGAGAACGCCCCACAGAGTGTGGAATACCCCATAGAAAAAATGGAAGATTCCAAAGCAGAAGAGCCACGCAACAGCAAAGATGAGCACGAGCATAAGACTCAAGAGAAGAAAAGAGCGAGGACTCAGCTGAAAAAGCCAATCAGGAGAAAACACAGAACAGTGAAGGTTCAGAAAAAAAGCAAATAGTTCTTTTTAAAGAGTTTTTGCCTAAGCGTTTCCCCTCTCACGGTACTTTTAGTTGGTTTTCGATACCTTTAATTCTATGAGTGGGGTTAGGTTAGTAAATTTGGATGAAAAAGCCTCTTTTCAGAATGCAAAGCAAGAATGGTGAACACTTATTCAGTTTTTTGGCAATCTGTGAACTTAAGGGAGTTAGAAAGCACTATGGAAATTCTTTCACTTTGGAGAACACATAATTGGCTTTCCGCTCTATCTCAAGACTTTGCTCTTTCTGGGGTACAATAGCCTCAAACCGGGATCCATTCCTTCAAAGCTTTCAAGGCTCATTGCTCCAAAGTCGAAATTTCTCTTGTTTGATGGGATCCCTTTTGCGAGGAAATAGGGAGTATCAGAACCATATGCTTCAAAGCCTTCGTCTCTTACCTGTTTTTTGAGATTTTCGGCGATATTGAGCATCTCATCCGCATGTTGCTTCAGCAACACTTCAGCCTTTTCTTTTTTAATAACTTCGCTATAGGCGCATGCTATCCCATTTCTCTTCCATCCCGCCATCATCAGGAAGGTTTCCATAAGCCTGGAAGATCCAGCTATAACAAGAAAAGCCGGGTATCTTGGAGCAGCGAAGATCTCATGCAGCCTCAGGAATATGAAAGCCTTTCTGCCTCCCGGAGCTATGAGGCTTTCCATTTGCTCTTTCCTCACGAACTTCCCTTCGCTTCCTCTGCTCAGAAAAGAGTATGTGGCATCAACTATAACAGCATCGAAAGATTCCGCTATAAGCTCCATTTCTGAGGAAGAGAGAGCCTTTCCGGTTGGAAAATTGGGGTCGCTCAAAAAGGCTAAACATCCTTTACCCTCCAGGCGAGGAGCTTTGAAAAGCACCCCCTTATCATGTGTCAAGTATGCGCGGAATATTCCGAACCTCCTCTCGAGAAACACTGATATGTTCGACAGCTCCGAAACCCACAGAGTTGGAGAAAGAGCTACGACGCACTTTGAACCGGTTGAAACGATCATGTGTGCGAGGGGGCTTTCGCTCAGAATCGTCCCCTGCATACTGTGACCGAACAGCTGGGACGGAAAATCAAAGACATGCGCTCTGCACTCTTCCGAAGGATCCCGTCTAGCAATTTCCTCAACGATCTCTTTTCCTGCTCTAATGCCGATCTCGATCATTTCAGGTCAGAGTATAATAATCCTCGAAAAAAATAAATGTGCCGAGTCCAGGTGGTATTGATTTGGAGAGCCGCAATAGAAAGCTACTTTTAGAGCTTTTCTTTTTCACATTGATAACTGCTTTGCTCATTTTCATCAGAATAGCTGGGGGATTTCAGTCGATCGACCAGGAGGTTTATGCACATTTTACGGGGACAAACAACCTCGCTGTGAAGATTATAACGGAGACAGCAAGCATATACTTCGTTCTGGTGGCTTCAGCCCTGATAGGGATATATCAGCTCCTCAAACTGAGGGGCTTCTCCCTTAATCTCCTCAACTTCATTTCATCGCTGGTGCTCGTCTCTCTCTTGACCCTTCTCATAAAGTACTTCACAGCAGTCCCTAGGCCTGGAGAAGCACAAGTCGCAACGTCTTCCCTTCTAGCGCTCCTGTCTGACATATACTCCTTTCCTTCCGGGCACACATCGAGGGCCTCTGTCGTTGCCTATTTTTTATCTAAGCAGAATAGATTGATAGCGTTTCTTTCATGGCTTTACGTCATCATTATTGCCTTCACACGGATAGTTCTTGCTGTTCACTGGTTCAGCGATGTGCTCGTCGGAATATTCTTGGGTTTGAGCAGTAGCTTGGCAGTAGAGGCCTCCTCTCCTCACCTTGAGAAGGCTTATAGGTATATACTGAGGGATGAGAAGAGGATAATTAAGCAAGCTTTTCTGCAGGGAAAGAAGTGATGACCTTTGAGCGAGGGAGGCCAGCTCGGGAGAGTCGTCTCAGGAGCATTCTGGCTTTACCTCTCTTCGATAATAAGCAACTTGCAAGGCTTTTTCTTCTGGATGGTGATTTCAAGGCTTGGAGGGGGGGAGATCGTAGGCATACTCTCGGTTATAGTGGGCCTCTCCTCGCTCGTTGGGGGGATCATAAACCTCGGTGTGAATGTTGGTTTGAGCAGGTTCACTGGGTACTGCCTAGGCAGGAGAGATGATGGCAAGAAATGCGCTTCTGAATACCTCTGGACAGCATCTCTCTTCTCAATGATTGTCTACGGCATTGGGAGCGCTTCAATCCTCGCGGTTGGATACCTATTTCCCGGGATCTATGGCTACTCCAGGAGCATGATGCTCTTCGCCGCAATTTTCAACTTCATCGGGTTCTTGGGCAGCTTCAGCTCCTTCCTTCAAAGCGCGCTGAGAACGAGGATGTTTTTCAACTCCGTCGTTATCTCCATTACTGTAAAGTTCGTGTTAGGAATAGCCCTTTTCAAGCTTGGATATGGATGGAAGGGAGTTGCTGTTGGCTATATGATGAACTCTCTCCTCCAAGGAGCGCTCAACGCATTTCAGTCGGTCAAGGTTATTGGATTCAATCCTTCATTCAGTGTTGAAAAGCTCCGCGATCTCCTGAGAGCGGGAGTGCCGAGCTGGGCTCCAGGGCTCATCTCGACTCTGGGACAGTGGCTGGGGGTGCTCATTCTATACGGCTCTACAGGTAGCCTTGAAACTGGAAGCTACTATATAGCATCCCAGCTTGCGAACGTCGTTCTGATGATTTCCAATACAATGAACGGCCTCCTCCTCCCAGTGCTGAGCGGCCTTGAAGACGGGAGAAAGAGAGTTGGAGCCAGGGTCTTCAGGCTGAGCTTAGCTCTGATGATGCCCATTGGAGTCTATGTTATGTTCTACCCCAATCTCTTCCTGAGCTTCTTCGGAGAGAGCCTATCCTCGGGGTGGCTCCCCCTTGTGATTCTTTTGTCTTCCTCCCCCTTGGTAGCTTACTCCAGCTTCGTAACGAGCCTCTTCTATGCTTACGGGATGTATAGGGTCATATTCTTGAGCGGGATCTTTGCCAACGTCCCGAGGGTGATCCTCTACTTCTTGCTGACCTCCAGGTATGGTGGGGGAGGAGTAGCAGCATCGGTTGTAATCGGAACTGCCATCGGCACAGCCTACCTGTACTTCAGAGCTAGGAGAGAGGGAATATTCGTTAGCAGAAGGGTTACACTACTCACTCTCGCTATCCCCTATAGCCTGGGAACGCTCTGCTTTCTGTCGCATTTGAACTGGGCTGCTGCCATGCTAATTTTGGGGGCTTCCTACATCATCTACATAAAGGCGAAGATAATAACGCTGGAGGACATCAGAGAGATCGGGAGAGCCCTGTTTGGAAGAGAGAGGGCCTCGCTCCTCTATCTGAGGCTAAGGCCCATCCTCGAACCTCTTTTCGAATAAATAGTTTGAGAGGGTAGAGGAGAAACACTCTCTTGGATCATAGAAATTTTGCAGCGAAAATTATCAGGCTGGAGGAAAGGACTATCAGCACATTGTCATCGATGATTCCGAACTCGAACCTCTCAATGAAAGATGCCACCAGCGAAGCAATCACTCCGACTGAACCTGCATATACATAGCCGACCGGAACCATGAGGAGTGCCATGGCGAGGTTTCCAGCCCAGTGCTTAGTCCTCTTGCCGACGAGGAGGTTCCTGACTATTCCAGTCACCCCATCTCCAAAGCTTACGAGCATTGGGGGGAGCATAGCTGCAAAAGGGTTTCCAAGGGCTGGCCAGAGGAAGAGTATTGCGGCACCCCAGGCGAAGGCAAAGTTAACTTCATAAGCGTTCTCCCTGACCTGAAACCAGTACATGAGAGAACCAGACTTCCTTCTATAGAGGAGGAAGAAGCCGAGGATCCAGGCAGCGGCTGCTGGAACTATTGGGGAATAGAATATAAACGGAATTATTGCGGAAACGACTCCTCCTATCGATATGTGGACCACCTTCCTGTTGAAGTATGCAGCCCTCCTCTCATTCAATCCTCTTTTGAGGAAAAAGGAATAGAGCTTCTTCGTTACGAAGAAAAGAATGAAGGCGCTGTAGACCAGCAGTACCATGGCTACAGCAATGTCATGCACCAGTGCTTGCATAGTCACTATCATTACGACACCAAAAGCACTTTTCAATTGAGGCGACTATAAATAATTTTGGAAGATATCTGACTTTTTTCAAAGAAACATAATTGTTCTGAGCTTCTTCTCACTTAAAAGCAAGTTATCAATTTTACAACTGACCTCCTGCCCGCCCTAAAGGGCGAGGCTTTCCGTTGTAAAATTGTAAAATTTTTATATCTTCGTAACTAATAAAACTATAAAGGTGAGCTAAAAAATTGCCTTTTTCGAGAAAAATCATAGCGGCCGACCAGGAGCTGGCGGAGGAGCTTCTTGAGCTGGCGAGGAAGAAAAATGTCAGCCTCTATAACTTGACGAACCGCGCCATAGAGATGTACCTTCAGCTTCACAGGGCCAGGGTCAGGGAGCCCGACGATGCAGTCTTAGATGTTATCATAATGGACACTCTGAAAGGTCTCGGATTCCGCCTTTCTCCGCCGAGGCTTTCTCCTGAAGAAGCTGAGAAGCTAGGGAGGGTTTTATGGGAGCTCGTGACTGCGAGGGTCAGATCCAGCGAGCCGGAGAAACTGCTCGAGAGGCTTGCATCTCTCTTCGTCGGGGACTCGAACATATTCGCTGAGTGGGGAGATGAAGATGAAAAGAAGATCATAGTAAATGCGGCCGTTGGCAGCGAGGAGGGGGGCGAGACATTCTTCAACATGCTCAAAGGCTTCGCTTCTGCTGCATATGGAAATGACGGTTCGTGGTCTATTCAGAGGAAGGAGGGAGGGATAATAGTTATCTCATTCCACAAGTCCGAGAGGGAAATGTTGAGGGAAGAGTTCACTCAACGTACTGGTTGACGAACGTCTCAATGCAGTACAGCTCATTGTTCAGAAGCTTTCTGAGGAACGTCTTTGTTGAGTAGGAAACGTCATCTCTCTTCGCAGCTTCTTCAGTATCGAAATACTCAGCCTCAACAGCATCGCTCCCAGCCTTCAGCTCCCCCCATATGTTGTCGAAGAGGATGTCGATGAGTATGAAATGCCTGGACACAGAGCCATCAGTGCTTCTGACAATGAGTTCATCGATGTTGACAATGCACCTCGGAACCCCTTCGAGCCCTGTCTCCTCGAAAAGCTCCCTCTTCGCCCCCTCGTAGAGCGTCTCTCCAAGCTCCAGGTGGCCTCCAGGTATTGCCCACTTTCCCATCTGAGGAGGCCCTCCTCTTCTGACGAGAAGGATCCTCCCCTTCGAGTCGAACACCACTGCCCCCACTCCGATCAGGGGCCTCTTTTTATTCTCTTCCATTAGCTCTCGCCACCCTCTCTTCAAGCGAAGGCGATCTTATCTTGGAGGAAAGCTCTTCTACATGCTTCTTTATGCTTTCAAGGTCCAAGTCGAAGCTGTACCATGGATCCTTTTCATCGTTCTTCAGAAGCTTTGAGAGCCTGCAGACGTTCACCCCTATGTTGTAGGCATCTATTACAGCGGCTGAGTTGTTCATAACATCATCATAGGAGTGGTGGTAGGCGAGAGCCCACGCTGGAATGTGGCATCCATAGCTGTTGAACACGTCCATGAGGTATGATATAGCCAGAGAAGTTCCCGCATCGTTTCCAGTTGCTATGAACGCAGCAACCTTCCCGTCGAGGAGGCTCCTCCCGCTGTGGAGGAGCATGTTCTCCAGGCTCGTGAGCCTGTCGAGCAATATCTTTACGTGGCCCGGCACCATGTACCAGTATATCGGAGTGGAGAGTATTATCCCGTCGGAGGATATCAGCTTCTTTGCGAGGGAATTGAAGTCGTCCTCTATGACACATGGAAACCTGCATGCCATAATATCATCGGAGACGCAACCAATGCAGGGTTTGATGTTGAGATCGCTTATCCAAACTATCTCGGTGTTGCACCCCCTATCCTTTGCCCCCTTTTCAGCGACGAATGCGAGCTTAGATGAGTTCCCGTTCTTTCTTGGAGAGCCTTCCAGAATGATAACTTTCGATTCCTCCAATTCAACCACCTCACTCTGCTATCCAGCGCTCCAACCACTCCCTTTCCTCTCTCAATGTCGTCTCAGGGCCGTGCCCTGGAAATACGAGGGAGCTGCCTTCCAGGAATTTCATCAAATTCCTCAAGCTATTTTTGAGCTCCTCCTCGCTGCCTCCAAGGAAGTCAGTCCTCCCAACGAATCCCCTGAAGAGAGTGTCTCCCGTGAAGGCTGCCCTCTTGTCCTCAAATGCTAAGACGACGCTCCCGGGAGAGTGGCCGGGAGACTTAAATACGATCAACTTCAATCCCCCAAACTTCACTTCATCGAGCGCTGAGAGATCTATATCGGACCAGAATTCGCAGGGCCTCTCGCGGATCCCAAAAATCCCCATTGCCTCCTTTCCGAGGTCCAGAAGGAAAAGATCTTTCGAGCTGAGGGCAATTTCAGCCCCATATTTTCTCGAAAGGTGTCCAGCGGAACATGCATGGTCGAAGTGACCGTGCGTCAGAGCTATGAGCTCCACATCAAGCCTTTCCCTTTCTATTAGCTTCTCCACAGCCCCGCTCTCTTCACCTGGATCTATGATAGCTGCGGTTCTCCTTTCTGGGATCGCGATTATGTAGCTGTTGGTTTTTAGCGCCCCGTGCGTGATTCTCGCGACTTCGAGACCGCCGAGAAAAAACCTGCTGACTCCCGCTTCCAAGCAGAACACCATCGTTTATTTTTGCTCAAATCGCAGTTAATAATCGTTGAAGGAGATGAGAAAAAAATGGAGTTCGAGGTCAACTCTCGCTCTTTCTTCTTAAAAACGCATGATAGGGTGGAGCTCATAGACATAACGGGGGAAGTCAAAAACTTTGTAGAAAGCTCTGGGATCCGAGAGGGAGTCTGCATCCTCAGTGTGCCTCATGCTACAGCATCGATCATCATAAACGAGAACGAAAGGGGTCTGATCGAAGACATAAAGGCTCATGTAGATGAGCTCTTTCCACGCGGAAAGAGCTATAGGCACGACCTCGTAGACAACAATGCGAGTGCTCACCTAGCATCATCTTTCCTTGGAAGCTCCAGGATAATACCGATCTCTAACGGGAAGCTCAGGAGGGGTACATGGCAGAACATAATGTTCCTCGAGCTCGACGGTCCGAGGGAGAAGAGAGAAGTAATAGCAGTGGCAATAGGGATGAAGAAATGATAATCCACATGAGCGAGGAGGAAAAGAGCCTGCTGAGCAGGATAGAGGAAATAGCTGAGCGCATCTACCCTCCCCACGGAACTCACGGATGGGAGCACATCCAGAGGGTCTGCTCTCTCTCGATGAAGATCGCTGAAAGGGAGAGCTGCACTGTAGAGGAGTTCCCCCTCATGCTCTCCTGCCTCCTCCATGATATAGCTAGGTCCGGGAAGGGGACGGACCACGCTCTCGAGAGCGCAGCTGTTGCTGAGGGGATCCTTAGACTGATGGGCGTCAATGAAAATGTGGTGAGGAAGGTCAGAGACGCCATCTCTTCCCACAGCTACTCCGCGAAGAGGAAGCCCGAGAGCTGCGAGGGGATGGTGCTGAGCGATGCGGATAAAGTAGATGCTTTGGGAGCTATCGGGATCGCGAGAGTCTTCGAGTATTCGGGAGAGAACGGGAGAACCCTGAAGGATAGCATAGATCACTTCAGGGAAAAGATCCTGAAGCTCCCCGAAATGATGTACACGGAGGAGGGCAAGAAGCTTGCGGAGGAGAGAGCGCTGTTTGTGGATGAGTTCCTGAGGAGGCTCTTGGAAGAAGTTGAAGTCTAGCGAAGAAGCTGAGAAACCTTTTTTTCCCCTCAAAATCTTGGAAGAGGCAATATCCATATAAAGAGCGGCTGTGCAAAATGAGATCGGTGGTTCTACATGTCTTCTAAAGGGGCAGTTATCGTAGGCGTTGGAACCGGAATGGGAAGGTCAATTGCTCTTTCTCTCTCAGCGAAGGGATGGTCTGTAGCCCTCCTTTCTCGTGACCTCGAGAAGCTCAAGGCAATATGCAGCGAATCGGAGAAGATGGGAGGAAGGTGCTTTGCTGTAAGGGCAGATGCAATGGAGGAAGGATCCCTCAGGGCAGCATTGGAAGAGGCGAAGAAGCTTCTCGGAAGGGTTGATGCCCTGATATACAACGCAGGCGGCTTCTTCACCCTAGACAATATAGAGAGCGTAGATGAAGAGCTGCTCGACAGCGCATATCGACTCCACCTCAGGGGATTGTTCACATCCGTCAAAGCCCTCCTCCAGGAGCTCAAGGAAACCCGCGGCTCCGTGCTTGTCGTTGTGGCGTCTCCAGCAACGGCTGTTGCTGGAAACGTAGCTTATGCAGCTACGAAGGGAGCTCAGCTCTGGTTCGTGAAGAGGCTCGCCAAGGAGCTCATGAGCTATGGAATAAGGGTGAACAGCATTTCCCCTGGTCCAACATCTCACGATCCCTCGTCTCCGGAGCAGCTGAAGATAAGCCTCGGGACCTCCCAGCCCATGCCATCTTGGGATGTTGGGGAGATCGCGGCATTCCTGCTGAGCGATTCGGCTCCAAGGATAACGGGAGAGAACATAATCATGGATGGAGGTCTGAGCATCCCGGCTGACTGAAGGTGGTGCTCCTGTGCTCCTGGGGAAGAGAGTTGCAGTCGGCTCCGATGACCTTTATTCTGCAGCGAAAGCAGCGGAGGAGTTCCTGAAGTCGAGCGGCTTCGAAGTCATCCCAGTGGGCTCTCTGAAGAGTGGGAAGCCTGAGCCCTGGCCGGATGTTGGGAAGGAGGTCGGGGATCTTGTCTCCTCTGGCAAGGCCGACTGGGGAGTTGCAGTGTGCTATACTGGGACAGGAGTGTCCATCGCTGCCAACAAGGTTAGGGGGGTGAGGGCGGCGCTCTGCAACGATCCTGAAACGGCGAGGGGGGCCAGGCTGTGGAACGACGCCAACGTGCTGGCCATGAGCGGAAGGCTTGTGAGCGAAATTATGGCCAAGGAAATCCTGAAGGCCTGGATCTCCGTGGAAGCCCCCGAGGAGGGGGAGAAGGCCAACATAGCGAAGCTCTCCATCTACGAATCGAAGGAGAAGAGGAGGGCCGCTGTCCTTGTCATAGACATACTCAACGAGTTCGTTGCTGGGAGGTTAGGAAGCGAGAGGGCAAGAAGCATCGTCGCCCCCCTCTCAAGATTTCTCGATGAGGCCAGGAAGGCCGGGGCAGTCGTGATATATGCCAAGGACTCCCACATTCCAGGCATAGACTTCGAGTTCAGGAGATGGGGGGAGCACTCCATCAGAGGCTCTGAGGCATCGGAGATTGTGAAGGAGCTATCTCCCAAGGAGGGGGACTTCATCGTTCCCAAGAGGAGGTATTCAGCCTTCTTCATGACAGACCTTGACATGCTGCTCAGGGAGCTTGGAGTAGATACCCTCATCCTAACCGGGGTGAGCGCCGAGATATGCGTATTGCATACAGCTGCCGACGCCTTCTACAGAGGATACAGGGTAATTGTTCCCAGGGATCTCGTGGAGTCTGCAAGCGAAGAGGAGAAGAGCAGAGGCCTCAAGATTATGGAGGAGCTCTACGGGGCAGAAGTGGTTACTTCGGCTGATGCCTTGAACCTGCTCAGGGCCCTCGCCTCTTGAGGACTATTTTTGCAATCTCGTCTTCTTCATGCACTTCGAGGCCGAGCCCCTTCGCCATTCCAATGATCAGCCTCCTTATCTTTCCTCCGTTCCCCTTCACGGGAGGGAGGAAAAGATAGCTGTCCTTGGGGAAAGCGACCTTCGTGCTGAGGGTATACCTCTCGAAAACCTCAATGGGATCGGGGGATATTTCGGAGAGGGCCTTTCCAATGCTCACTCCCATTTCCTCAGCCCTCCTTTCATCCACATCTTCCAGTATAAAGGAAGATGGCACAAGGAGGAAGCCGAGCTTCTTCAGGACCTCGCTGTTCACAGCCTCCTTCATGAGGTTTGAAGGGTACATTCCGGTCCTCTCCGCTTGAATTGCCGAAGTAAATATCGATCTGATGTATCCCGCCAGGCTCATTCCCCTTTCCTTAGCATATCGGGAAAGCTCCTCTGCAATCTCAGCATCTATGGCAACTGTTCTCCTGTTTTTACTCATAGAAACCAGCCATCCTGAAGACTATGAGCGAGCTCTTCCTGTCCTTGCTCAGCATCTTCAGACCATATCCCTTTGCCAAGCCCTCCACTATTTTCTCTGCAAGGTCCAAGGATGAGGACTGAGAGTCCTGAAATGAGACGATTATCTTGTATATGCCGTTGTTCTCCTCAATGACGTCAACGGAAGCCATGGGGATCCACAGTGAAACCGAGCTCTTCAGCTCCGCGAGGGAGGATCCCCTCTTCACTTTGGCGAGCTCTCCGTACCATGAGGCCATCCTGAAAAGCTCATCAAGGATCTCCCTCTTCCTGTCCTCCCCCATCTCTTCGATTACCCTCTTCGCTATCCCCCAAGGCATGACTATGCCTCCAAGCCTTAGTATGTCGTCGAGAGAGTCAGCGTAGGAAATCGCGCTAGATATCTCCGGCTTGTACTTCATTATCCTGAGAACCTCGCTCAGAATGTTCTCTATGAGGGTTGTGAACGGCACCCCAACTCTTTCTCCAACGCTCATGGCCTCAGCTATTATGTCTTCAGAAATGGCGAGGAACCTCCTCTTGCCAGCTCTCTCGGCCATCCCAAATCAACTAAAGTGATTTTCGCCACTCGAATAAAAAAGGTTTACCAATTGAAGCATTCCGCCGATAACAGTTTGGGCCTCCGACAACGAGAGAGTTTTTTTATAGTTAAACTTAAAAGTAAAACCATTGCTAAAATAAAAGTAGGTGAAAAATTTTATGGGTGAAAATAGAGCTATAAAAGTCCTATCGATCCTTCTAGTTGTGATAATGACTCTGCCTGCTGGTGCTCTGGCATCTGGTAATACCACCGCAACGACCCCTCCATCATCTTCATGGCTCTCAAGCGGTCTGTTGGCGCTGAAAAATGCCGGGAACAGCACTGTCATGGCTACTCTTACTCTCTCACCGAACACTGCTCAGTCTCAGCTCCAGCAAATACAGAATCAGCTGGCCTCAGCGAAGTTCTCTTTCCACGGTTCAATGCAGTCTATACTTTTCGGCAAGCCTATTAAGCAAAAGGATGGAAGCTATGTCCTCAGACTCTACGGACCTGCTGATCTTATCGCTGAGAAGATCTCTGGCTCTGCTGTAAAGTACGCTACATCTCTATCTGTCAAACCCCTTCCAGCAGTGGAGCCGAAATCTTTCGAACCTTTTGACGGATCTACAGAAGGCTCAGCTGTCAAAGCTCAGCCAACGGATAATGGAGCTAGGGATCTCATAGGTGCCAGCTACGTAGAGTCCTCTTATGGAATCACGGGCAGCGGCGTCAAGATCGCCATCGTCGATACTGGCGTCGACTATGCTCATCCAGACCTCCAAAGCAAATTAGTGTACTACGTTGGAACTTACAGGACAGTATACGGAACGAGCGCATCGATAAGGGAGCCTCTTGTTTTGGACGCTGATGAATCGCAGGTCATTCTTACTCAGAGCTTTACAGCGGACAGCTCAAGGTATATAAACGTCGGCTATGGCTACTTTGGTGTGCTTGATCCCTACTATGAAGCTGTGCCGGCGACATACACGTCGTATTACGTTGGCAACATCCCATCAGCCAGCGGTGTCTACAAGTTTGGGATGACCCTCGAATACACGGTTGCAGGGGTCGTGAGCGTTGGAGTCCTGATGGCTGATCCTGCTGCACCTGGAAACTACACCCTGCTTGTAATAGATGCAGACAATGATGGGAGCTTTGGAAGCTCAGGAGACATCATCGCTACGTATGACGGGAACAGGATACTCTACTCTCCAGAGCTGGACCTCAGCCTGGGAGTAGCAGGAGGCTTCTTCTACGATGTATACTTTTGGTTCGGATATTATTACGGATATTATGGGGCGTTCTACCCAGGATGGGATCTCAATGGAAACTACATAAGCATCTTCTACGACTACTACGGCCACGGGACATCGTGCGCATCTGCTGCTGCTGGTAATGGTTATGTGAACGGAATAGCCAAAGATGCAAGCATCGTTGGAGTGAAGGCCCTGTGGTTAGGCGATACAGAAATAGGCCTGCTCTGGGCTGCAGGGTTCGACGTCAGCAGCTCAGCCCCGATGCTCTACTACACAGGGCAGAAGAGGGCGGACATAATCAGCGACAGCTGGGGGATAAGCGACTTCATATACGACGGGATATCTGGGTTCGGCTACGATATTGAGTCCATGCTGATAAACGGACTGACCACTCCTGGCTTCCTCGATCCCAGCTTTCCCGGGATCCTCGTGGTGCAGGCTGCAGGCAACGGCGGCCCCGGCTTTGGGACGGTAACATCTCCAGGCTCTGCTGTTGGAGCCCTTACAGTCAGCGCATCGACTCTCTGGAAGGTCTACAAGGACCTCTACGGCTACGGTGGCTACACCCAAGACAACATCATAATGTGGTCTGCGAGAGGTCCTGTGCCAGCTGGATACGTAAAGCCAGATATCGTGAACGTTGGGGCGTGGGGATTAGCGGCAGCTCCAATACCAGAGTACTATGAGATATTCGGCGGAACGAGCTACGCAACTCCCCTTACTGCTGGAGCTGCAGCGCTCCTGCTCGAAGCTCTGAGGAGCAAGCTAGGCCCAAGCGCAGATACGCTTCCTCCCTCATATCTCAAGGAAGTTCTCATGAACACGGCCGACAGCCTGGGCTACATGCCCTTCGATCAGGGAGCAGGAAGGGTAAACGTAACGAGAGCTGTTCAGCTCGTCTTAGGCCAGTCGAAGGAGCTGTTGATATCATCCCAGAGCGAATACTCCTCGAGCGCTGCCAAGCTGAGCAGCATGTGGAACTGGTACTACAGCGACTTCATCCCTATGCTCTTCTTGTGGTGGTACTCGGTTGGCTTATCTGTTCCAAACCCATCTCTGCCGACGAGCTTCTCGTCTCAGAACTACTACGGGATATACGTTCCAGACGTCCCGAACTACGGCAGCAAGACATTCACTTTCACCATTCAGAACCCGACGACATCACTTGCTACATTCACCATTGACGGCGCTTACACCATGAAGAGAATTCTCTCGCCTACCACCTACCAGCTCAGCTTCAACATGTCTAGCTCAGCAATCATATCAAACCAGTGGATTATACTCTCCCCGACAAATATAAGCACTGGAACAAACATACTCCTCGCAGAAGTAAACGCTAAGTTCAACCTCCTCGACAACAACAACGATTACAACCCAGACTTCGATGTCGACATATATGCCTATGTTTGGATAAACGATACAAACAACAACGGGATTCCCGACAGGAATGAGCTGGCATTCATAAATGTTGGGTATGCTACTTCGAACTACAACTCGATCGAGATCAGCAATCCGAGGGCACTGCTTTCTCAGTTCGGACCGAATGCGAAACTCGCGCTCAGAGTCTTCATATACAGAGATAGCAGTTCTTCCTCGCTAGTGAACTTCCCTGTGACCCTCACCGTCTCGCAGTTCATGCTGGTGAAAGACTCAGCAGTCTCGCTACCGACAACTACAATGAACCTTCTCCCAGGAAAATCTGTAACTCTCTCGGGGACTGTCTTCGGATACGGGCTTCCTCCAACAGTATACCAATCATTCATAAAGGTAAGGGCAACATTCTCCGACGGAACTTCCAGAACCTACATAGTCCCGATGAGCTATACGGTGTTCACGAACATGCCGACCAGTGGTTCTCTGTTGCTCAACCCGACAACGGATACAAGCCTGATGCTCAGCCCATCGAACATAAGGGGAGACAACGATTGGGAGTGGAGGTATGAAGCAGGCGACTGGAGGTACTTCTATGTAAACGTTCTGTCTCCTTCGCTCACAGCCTTCGAATTCAGAGCCTCATGGACCTACAGCAACACCAGCTTGATAACATATGCCCTTGGACCAGACGGCCAGTTCGCTGGAGGATTCTTCGGCGAGTCAGTCTCCTACCACGAGAACCTCGGAGGAGGAACCTTCCTCTGGGTGGCTACTGGAGGAGCTGGAAAGAACTTATCAGCCGTGACTTTCCCCAGCACCAGATACAGATATGCGGAATATCCGACCCAGAAGCCGAATACAGGAGTCTACACGCTCATAGTGAGGACAGCTCTGTTCGACGGCTCAACGAATGCCGAGAGGTTCACGGTTACTGTGACCCCTCTGACGATAAGCGGGCTGCCCAACAGCGCTATGGGTGCATACGGAACAGCTAGCTATGCTATAAAGCTTCCTTACGAGGCAACAGAGTACTATGCTTATTTGGATTACCCATACTTCCCTGTCTTCGCCTATACTTGGGGATGGAGTGGCAATGTGACGCCCAGCAGCTACACTGGAGCCGCCATTCCAGCAGGAACTACTCTAACGTTCACTGTTAAGTTCAACAACTACATATATCCCTACAGGTCTGACATATCTCTAGTGGTACACATCTTCATGCCGACTTCCAATGGTCTTCCCGTCTACTACAAGTGGTTCGGCCAGATGTATTTTGGAACAGCATACTACACATTTGAGGACTGGATAATTAGCGGGAGCCAATGGTACTGGTGGCCCTGGTACTGGTACTGGGTTGACTAATAAATAATCCCTCAACATTTTTTTGTATACAAAAAAACACATACTTCTTAAATACCCAGATCATCTATTATTTGAAAACGACGGAGGTAAATCCGTGCTATGAAAAACACCACAAAGATTGAATTGATACTAATCGCACTCCTACCTATTCTGCTAGGAGCTGCAGCAATAATACCAACAGCACAAGGCGGAGGAGCAACAATAGTCTCTGCAACAGGTACTGCACCTGACGGAAGCGCTTACCCAGGAGAGCCGATAACTATTACAGTCAATGTAGGTCTTGCTGGAAGCTACACACTCCAACTTGCTGCCGATGCTGCTGGTTCAACCGTATGGGCATCCCAGATATTCAATGCTCCATCACCAGGAACTTACACTGTGACCCTCACGCTACCCCTCGCCTTAAACAACCTTGCATCGCCACCAATAGTCTACATACTGCTGAGCGGACCATTCACTTCTGATTCCGCACATCTCAACATCTATCCAAAGATAGTCATATCTCCACTGCAGACGGGAGTTGTTGACCAGAACGGGAACCCGAAGAAAGCGACTGTCAACATCTATGGAGCCGATCCCGGAGCTACTGTGAGCTCTCTAACATTCACCGGTCCAATAACTGATACATACACTCTCTCAACGCCGATCACAATAGCAAACGATGGTACAGGAACTGCAACCCTCACGCTATCTGGCTCTTCAACGGGCTTCAGCAGCACAGAAGGGTTGCCAAGAGGAACTTATTCAGTAACTTTCGGCACAACTTCTGGAGTGACTTATGCTGATAATGAAAAAGCTGGAACAATAAAGATACTGCCTGTTCTGCTGATATCTCCTGACAACGGCAACGGCATCGATTCAGATCTCAGCGCTATAACACTGACGGGATACAGCTTCGATCCAAATATAGTGATCAATGGGGTGAACTTCACCAACACGAACTTCACAAACGTGTTCTACTACTTCGACTTCACTGCTTTGAGTACCCCAGTGACAACCGACAACTATGGATTCTGGACGTTTACCAACCTTGCTAACGTCTTCTTAACGAACATGACAGCAGGGCTGTATACGCTAAGCGTCGTAGAGCAGCCAATGACAGTAACTGAAACAGATGGACACACCAATGTAGCCTTCGGGCCGGACACACTAACAATATCTTCATCAACGATCTACAACGATGTTGGAACTCATGCAAAGGTAACAGCAAAATTCAACATAACTGGTTCATGGCAGTACGTAAAGCAGACAGCTTCCCAGTCCTACACCAAGACGGAAACATTGAGAATCGACTTCACTGAAAACGGTAAGACTTACGAGATAACGGGAATGCTTTCGGGAAGCGATGTTTCATTCGCTCTCTACAACACAACCGCAACCCCATACGTGCAGCTGTTCTCTGGAACAGTAACCCCGACGTTCGATTCAAGCTTAAATGCCTATGTTGCTACCGTCAAGTTCAACACTGACGGCACAAACAGCATAAACACTCCAGCTTCAACATACCTGTACCAGGTGGTATTCTACAACTACACCAACTTGATCTCCATGGAGCTCGACGTATATACATTCGTTCCAACGAACAGCACCTACAGCGTAGTATACAACAACACTGACACCGGAACCGTCAAGACGTTCACCGGAACCCTAGCATTCACAGCAGGAAGCGCCAGCGCAACCCTGCCAACATTCACAGATGCTGGAATAGACTGGTCGATCAAAGTATCAGCCACTCTGCCGATAGGAGGCAGCACTTATGATGATACTCTGACCGTAAAAATGACTCCAACAGGGCTGACGACTCTCAGCTTCCCCAACACTTACTACCTTGTAAGGCCGATACTGATAGTGACTCCCACAGCAGCCCTCCCAGGAAGCACTCTAACGATAACTGCCTACGGCTACGGTCCGGGTGCTGACTGGGGATACCCAGGGAAGAACACTCTTACTGTCTCGCTCGACAGGACCATTATCCTCGCAACGGTGACTCTAGGAAAGGACGGAAACCTGACTTTCAAGGTAACACTGCCAAGCACCAACATTCCGTTCGGTGCCCACTACATATGGGGAAGAGATGCCTGGGGATATGAGTACTCAGCTGCTATAATAATAGGCTCGAAGGGATACTACGAAATAGTCAACCCAGTTACAGGACTGCCAAAGACCGTTAACAATGCCTATGCTGGCTACAACAACGCTACCCTCACTGTCTGCCCATGCGGTCAGTACACTGGCCTCAAGTTCTGCGACCAGTGCGCGGTCTACAACGGAGGATGCGACTACCTAGGTGACCAGATATCTGTTGCGATAAACGGCCTGAACCCAGGAGAGACTGTGAACATATACTTCGGGAACATACTAGTAAATACAACAACGGCTGACAGCAACGGTGCAGCTTCTGCGACTTTCGTGGTTCCGACTGTTCCACAGGGAAGCTACCTCATAACAGCTACTGGGCCATACTTCGGGACTATAACGCTGTCGTTCTACAACACTACAGCATTCCTTCCAAACACTCCAGTAAACGTAGTGCCTAAGCTGCTGCTGCTCGATCTGAATAGCAACATTGCTCCAGTACTCGTTGGGCCTGGAATAGTCAGAGTGATAGGAACAGGGTTCACGCCGGGAGTCTCAATACTCTCGGTCCTATTCAATGGAACTGATGCCGTGATGGCCCTTACCACAAACGTCCAGAGATGGACAGCAGATGCCAACGGTGTGCTCGTGAGTCCGTTCACAAGCACGCTGGGCCTATACATACCAGTGCTTGAGCCAGGAGCATATGCTATATCCTTTGCCTATGCCGTTGGAACTCAGGTGAGCTCGACCGACCCAGGCTATGTCTATGTGATAAACAACCTGACGAAGCTTGCTACAATTATGGATGTTGAGAATGCCACTGCGAACATTACGAACGCTGTCAACACCGCCGCTTCAGGACTGAGCGGCCAGCTGAGCTCTGTATCATCCCAGCTCACGACCCTCCAGAACAACCTCAACTCTGCAGTATCGAACCTAAACAGTGCTATAAACAACGTTGGAAACGCTGTATCATCCCTGCAGAACACCGTCAGCTCAGTAGCTACCTCAGTGGTAGCCCTCGGTAACCAGCTGAGCACTCTATCTTCGAAAGTCGATTCCCTGAGCACTCAGCTCAACAGTGTGTCTACTGCCGTTAACAGCCTAGGAAGCAAAGTTGACGCTGCAGCGAGCGCTGCCCAGAGTGCCGCTACAAATGCTCAGAATGCTGCTAACTCAGCGAGCGCCGCAGCTTCAGCAGTAAATGCATTGAGCACCAAAGTCGACAGCGCTGTCAGTGCCGCTCAGAGCGCTTCATCTGCAGCTTCCAACGCATCATCTGCAGCTGCTGATGCTTCAAGCAAGGCTGCCAGTGCTCTGTGGGTAAGCGTTATAACTCTCGTATTGGTGCTAGTTGCTATCGCAATAACCTACATGGTCTACAGCACCTTCAAGAAGTCCCTTGCTCCAGCTCCAGCTCCAGCGAAGCAGTAAAAACTACTGAACAAAATTTAATATTTTTTAACATTTTTTTTCTCGAAATAGTTTATTCCAAAATTATTTTTATGATTATTCGATTATTTTTACACGATGAGGGATGGACGTTTCTATAGTATTTCCTGCTAAAGATGAGGCGAAGTTTATTGCCCACTCGATAAAGGTAGCAAAGAAAGTTCCAGGTGTAAAGGAGATCATAGTAGTTGATGGAATGAGCACTGACGGAACGCCGGAAATTGCAGCAAAGATGGGCGCGAGAGTTGTATACCAAAGCCTCCTCAGATATCCTGGAAAAGGCGCTGCCATGAGGGATGGATTCTACTTCGCCAGAGGCGATATCATAGTTTTTCTCGATGCTGATATAAAGAACCTTTCCGTAAAATTCATTGAGAGGCTCATAGAGCCAATAAGAGCGGGAGAGGCTGATTTTGTAAAGGGCACCTTCGAGAGGGCCTCAGGTAGGGTAACCGAGCTGGTAGCAAAACCTCTCCTCAGGATGTTCTATCCTGAGCTCTCGAAGCTCTCCCAGCCTCTAAGCGGTGAAATCGCCGGGACGAGAAGAGCGTTCTCGGTCGTTGACTGGGAAGTCGGATGGGGAGTGGACATTGGGATCGTCATAGACATATATAAGGCGGGCCTCAAAATAGTCGAGAGGCACCTCGGCTATAAGGACCACGATATGAAGCCTCTTCCAATGCTTACAGAGATGGCATATGAAGTGGCTGAAACCATTCTGAGGAGGGCTGAGAGGGATGGAAAGCTCACCAGGGCGGAGGAGGAGAAGCTCTTGGGCGAGCTCATGAGGGGGATCGAGGAGGGGAGCGGCGAGTGAGGCATGTCGTGGTTGGCTCAACCCACTACTCCATGTTCATATTGAAAGCTATTAGGGAAGCGGATCCGGAGGGAATAATATACACGGTAGAGAGGTCGCCGGAGGTCGCAGAAATAATGGCCAGGCAGGTTTCCGGGAAGCCTGTCCACGGCCTTTTGACTGAAGTTGCGACTCTCGAGAATGCAGGGATAAAGATAGCTGACACTCTATTTGCTCTCACTGATTCCGATGCTCTGAACGCCAACCTTGCAGAAAGCGCCAAGAAAACATACTCTGTCCCTCTCGTTGTTGCTCTTGCCAACAATCCGAAGAACGTTGAAATTCTGCGAAAAAGCGGGGCAGACTATGTGCTGAGTCCAGTTGACTGCGCAACCGCTGAGGTGAGAATGCTCCTCTCCTTAGACCGGCCAACTGTTTACTCTCCACCCAGCAGCACGGGGATGGACTTCATCGTTCTGAGGCCAGTCAACTACCTGAAGTTCCTGGACTCTATATTGAGCTCAGCAGCGGAAGCAGGAGATGTCAAGGACATCATAGTCACATCTCCACGCGAAGGAGCGATAAAGAAAGTGGAGGAGATAGCAAAGGGGGACTTCCTCGTCATAGCTGTGAGGAAGAGCTCTTCTGAAAGGGTCTTAGGTGCAGTTCAGGAAGCGATAAGGAAAGCCTCGCGGAGGAAGGAACAGTGAGCGCATTCATAGACCTCGATATGACCCTCACTGAGGAGAGGACGATCGCCGTTGTTGACAGGGGGCTCGGCCTAAGCGGAAGGATTGAGGAAGTACTCAGACTTAATGTTCCAGAGATTGAAAAGTCCAAGATGATAATTTCCCTGCTCATGGGAAGGGAGGTCGAAGAAATTGTGAGAATGGCTTCGAAAACTCAGTTGAGCCCATGCAGCAGAGAGCTCATAGAGTACCTCCTAGACAGAAGGTTCGAAGTCCAGATCGTAACCCTATCATACAAGCAGGTCGCCGAGTCTGTGCTTAAAAAGATAACGGATCGGTGGAGGGAAGTGAAAATCCGGGCACCCCTCATAGAGGTCAGCTCCGGGAAGGTTGTTGGAGTTTCATTTGAAGAGAGCGATCCAATGGAGACCCCTTGGTGCGTTCACTGCCCGCTGTGCAAAAGAAGGGTTTCCCGCAGCGGGAAAAGGCACCCATCGATAGCCATTGGAGACTCTCTTCCGGACATATGCATGTTTCTGGAAGCAGACATCTCCATTCTCATTGACAGGGGAAATGTCCCCGAGGATTTGAAGAAATATGCTTCCCGGAGAGCACCAGATCTCTGCGGTGCTCTCGAGCTATTGAGTTCCGTTTTAAAAGGGGTGGATTAGAGTGGCATGGATTGAGAATCCCGTATTCCTCATCCTCTTGAGAATACTTGTTGCAAGCGCTTTCGTTGTAGCTGTCTACTTTCTGACCAAGTACCTATCACGCCTCCTCGACAGGGCGATGAGCTCCATCGATAGAAGAGTGAGGAGGGAAGTTGAAGATGTTATAAAGTACATAATTTACATAATTGCCGCTCTCATAGCAGTAGCTATAATCTCTCCCGAGGTCTCCATACTTACAACGCTGCTCCTCCTCGTGGGACTCGCTATCATTGTAGCCTTCTCAGACTACCTCAGAAACTGGGGATCCCAGTACTTCATGAGGGGTTCGGGATTCGCGAAGATCGGGGACTGGATAGAAGTAGAGCATCATTATGGAAGAGTGGTCGAGGACACAGGATCCGGGATCGTTCTGGAAACTCCCAAGAGGGAGAGAGTCTTCATACCATATTCGAAGCTCGTCTCCTCAATAATTGTAAACAGGACGACGCAGATAGGCTCCATCCACTCGATTTCCATAATTGTTCCCAAAACCAGAAACCCGCTTGAAGTCATGGAGAAGCTAAAGGAGATCGCCGATGCCGTCAGAGCTGAGCTCGTATCGAATCCGGAGATATCAATGAAGGCTGGAAAAGACGAATATGCATTCGAAATTTCTATGGAAATAATGAACGTTGCCAAGATCCCGATTATAGAGGAGGAAGTCATCAGGAACGTGATGGCGGCTTTTCCAGAGGCAAAAATAATCACGGCTTAGAGCTCGTGATTTTTTAAACAAGTCTGTTTGGAATCGATTAAGCAGGTTTATATTTTGTTTTTTTTAAATTTAATGGGGTGGAATAATGGCTCAAGCCGCCAGAGGGTCCTCACTATTAGCCGATGCTTACAGGGAGATCCAGAAAGGTTCTCTCCTTCTCATAATTGGAAGCCTTTTAGCGGATATAGGGGCAACTGTTTCTCTCATCGGCGTATTCACGCCAATCAGCAGCTTCTCATATCTTCCCCGCTTCAATCATTTCAACGAGTTTTGGAAAAATGCGGCAATTTCTGCCTCACTAATATCTGTGTTGTTAGTTGCTTTTGTTGGTTTTCTGTTGTCATTCATCGCAGTATATGCTTATCTAGTCCCTGGAGCTAAGAAGCTCGGGGATGCGCAGCAGAAGTACTCCACAGCATCAAAGCTGATCAGCATTGGCTTTGTATGGGGCCTCATTCTCTTGATTCTCGGCATCGTTCTCCTCATATTTCTCATCATCCCCTTCCTCTCATTTTTCGCTCTGCTAGCTGTTCCCATAATTCTGATCGGAGCGTTGCTGTTCCTCATAGGGAAGATTGGAATCATCATCCTATCATTCGACCTGCACGAATCGGAAAACAACACCCTCTTCTTAATCGCGGGAATACTCTTCATAGTCGGGCTGTTCGTTCCTGTCCTTTCATTCATAGCATGGATCCTGATGTATGTCGCTCTGGGAGAAAGCATCAGGAAGCTTGAAGCTACCTCTCCAGTATCGACAGCCTGATTTTCAGCTTCTTTTTTTCGAAACGCGGTCTTCCCCTCTCACGTAGAAGAAATGCAGTTGAGCATGATAGAATTATTTTATAGTAGCACTTCTTTTCAAGGCTGTTCCCAATTTTTCGATAAATTTAATTACTTCTAAATGCTAGTAAATACTTTATGAACGCGACGAGAAGCTCTACAAGCTTAGCAAGTTCGCCGGAATTGTAAGTGTAAGCCGCAGCGCTGCTATTAAGTGGATTAAGCGGGAAAATTAGAGCTGTTAATATCACGGCATGATGATATATATCACAGAATGAGTTGGAGGCATTTGAATAAGCAAATGAAAGCTGGAAATGGGCTTGATAGAGATATTATCGGAGCATTAAAAATTTGGCTCAAATACCTAAACTCAAATGGGAGGCGCGTGGCGTTGTCCTCAACGGAGCCCCATGGGGTGCGGTTGAAGCTTATGAACCCGCACCGAGGGCTAACCCCTCTCACGGAATTAAAATGTCTAGAAATAACTAGAAGTATCATGACAGGAAAACGCTTTACTTAATTGGTCTTCTTCTGATACTAGTTTCAGTTGCTACGGTTATATAGCCGTAGAGTTTTTCGTTTAACTGCAAGGCACGTAGTATTGCCTCTAGCCTGTGAGGTATTGTAGGAGATCTAAGTCTTAGGAGTAGTATTCCTGGAGGATTATATGCTTGTGCTAAGTAACCGAAATCCTTATCCATAGTAACTATTATCTTACCATGGTTTACGGCTATTCTGAGAACTTCTTCATCTGAAGCACTGCGTAGCTCTCTAATAACTGTTTGAACCTCGTATCCCCTCTTCTTGAGTTCTTCATAAACTTTTAACAATATTCTCATCGAGAAGTAGCTTAAGCCTTTGTCTCAGCAACCATTATCTCCTCACGCCCTAGGATTTTGGCGGCATATAGCAATGCCGCTTTTATATCCTCAATGCTTATTTCGTAGTCTTCGGCAATCTCCTCCGGTGTCATGCCAGAAGCGAGAAGCTCTAATATTAGGTCGACAGTTATTCTCGACCCACGTATAACAGGTTTTCCGCTCATAACCTTGGGATCCACAACAATACGCTTCAACAACTCCTCCATATGTTATCGCCTCCAACTCTTCTAGATGTACATTACATTAACAGGTTATAAGTTGTTACCTGTTATGTTACCTAATATCTCTTAGAGAAGCGATTATCCAAGCAAACTATTTAGTGTATAGATTTCAATGCAAGAGGATCCGGAGATAATAACCATGTTTCTAATCATGTTTTCAACAGCACACTTGCTTTTCAGATCTTTCTAGATATTTTGCTAGTTAGCGATTCTTCATTCATATGCTAGATATCCTGTCTTCCTGGACAAGCTGACTTCCTCTTAGCTCTTCATATGCGGAGAGGTTCGGAGCCGACTTCCTCTCCACCCTTAAGAGTGAAAGTTCTCTTTGAGCGGTTCCTTGGTTTGGAGGTGTATCTCTTGCCATTCACCTCCTGGTCGGGATTTCATCCGATTACTCCTATCCCTCTTAGAAGACGTCGGGTTATGGATATCTTAACCATTTGTATTCAGAAAGCATTCGTACAGGAGGAGTAGCATTGGTTATTATGCGTTGCTTGAGGTTAGCCTCCCGCATGCATTAGTCATCATCACTGAGAACAAATTAGAAACCACAACCTATGTAAGTTCTCATCCCTACCATGAAAGGAAAGAATTTCGGTTGTAGCCAGCTTTTGAGTTTGCAAAATTGAGAACAGTTCTGCATGGCGCCGGGGGCGGGATTTGAACCCGCGCTCCCCGCAAGGGGAACTGGCTCTCAAGGCCAGCCCCTTAGTCCGCTCGGGCACCCCGGCTTTTTTTATTTCATCTAGAGCTTTCTCAGAAAATAAGAATAAAAATTTATTCTGCTGGGGAGAACTGGCATGGTGGTGGAAATTATGAAAGATCTCAACAGAGAAGAATACATCTCCCTTCTTAAGAAGTATTCCGATGCGAGCGGACCGAGCGGTTTTGAAGATGAGGTAAGAGAATTAGTCGTGGAGGACTTGAAGGAAGCTTCGGATAAGCTGTGGATAGATTCGATGGGAAACGTCATAGCTATGAAAAGAGGTTCCACTGACAGAAAGCTCATGGTAGCGGCGCACATGGATGAAATAGGCCTCATTGTGAAGCACATCGATGATAAGGGCTTCATAAGGTTTGCCCCCATCGGCGGGTGGAACGAGAGGATCCTTCCCGGTTCGAGGGTTAGGGTAAGGAGCACATCAGGAAAGTGGATGAAGGGAGTGATAGGAGTTAAGCCTCCTCACTTGATGACACCAGATGAGGAGAAGAAGGTCATCGAGATGAACAAGCTCTTCATTGATGTCGGAGCTTCCAGCAGAGATGAAGTAGCTGCAATGGGGATAGATAAGGGATCCCCCATTGTGTTCGACCAGGAGCTGATCTCGATTGGAAGCTACAGGGCAACGGGCAAAGCTCTCGACAACAGGGCAGGCCTCGTCGTAGCTCTCAAGGCGTTTCTTGAAGCCGAACCCAGAGATGCATCGCTGTACTTCGTGGCAACGGTGCAGGAGGAAGTGGGCTTGAAGGGGGCCAGGACGAGTGCTTATCAGATATCCCCCCACATCGCAATTGCCATTGATACCACGACCGCCAACGATGTTGCTGATGTCGAGGAGCATGAAGCTGTTGCTAAGCTAGGGCTGGGTCCAGCAATCAAAATAGTCGATGGGAGGAGCGGCAGCGGTCTCCTTACTCACCCCAAAGTATTTGAAAAGCTCGTCTCTGTTGCTAAAGAGAGGAGGATCCCCTACCAGGCAGAAGTCCTCACGGGAGGGACAACTGATTCTTCCGCAATTCAGCTGACGAAGGAGGGAGTTCCCGCCGGAACAATCAGCATACCGACGAGGTACATACACAGTCAGGTTGAGCTTCTCGATCTGAGAGACCTCCACGGCGCGGTGGAGCTGCTCAAGTCTTTCTACGAGGCTCTTTCGGCAGAGTGGATCGACGAGATAAGGGAGAAGGTTCTGAAGTAGAGATCAAGTTTTTTTGATAACCGCCCTCCACCACTTTCCTCTGAGCATCCAAGCTACAGCGATTGCCCCAGAAATGAGATTGCTCAGCGACATTCCTATCCAAATCCCCTTAACTCCGAGTCCAATGGGTCCAGGGCCCAGTAGATATGCCAGGAGATTTCTTATCAGCCATATCCTGACCAGGCTTACGACCATCATGAACCTTGTGTGCCCGCTTCCCTGCGCCACAGCACCCATGAGCTGTATGAACTCAAAGAACACTATTGTCATTCCCATATAGAGGAAGAACTGCGATGCTTCAGCTACTACGCTCTGATCATCAATGAAAAACGAGGCGATTTGATGTCCAAATGTAGCGAAGAGGAGGCCTCCAGAAGTTCCCGCTGCTGCAACTATCATCATAGTCTTGAAGACTACTTCTCTTGCCCTTTCGGCAAGCCCGGCACCGAGAGATTGCCCGACCATAATGCTTGTAGCCCCTATAAATCCTATTACGATGAAGTGGAGGAGGTTCATGGGTCTGTCTCCGATTCCCCATGCTGCAAGCGCTGTGCTACCCTCCATGCTTATTATTGCTGTTAGAACTGTGAACCCAAGACCGTCCATCAGCCACGAGATAGATAGGGGGCCGCCTATTTTCAGCATGAGCTTGAGCACTTCAGGGTTAGGCCTCATCTTGTCTTTCTCCAATTTCACTCCAGCCTGTCCCCTCGTTATGAGCTTCAGAGAAATAGCCGCAACCGCGGATCTCGAGATCAGCGTTGAAACTGCAGCCCCAGTTACTTCGAGCCTAGGAAAGGGGCCCACGCCCAGAATCAAGAAAGGATCGAGAACAGCATTCATTGTGAGCCCCAAAACATTGAGCTTCATTGGAAGGATAGTGTTTCCCGCGGCGGAAACAACTGCTCTGAACCCCTCCCAGAGAGCTATAAAAATCGTGCTGATGAAGAATATCTTGGAGTAGGAGATGGCGTAGGGCAGCACATCCTCTGGTATTCCTATCAGCTTGAATATCTTCTCAATAGTGAGAAATCCTGAAAGCGCTATTATCGAGCTTGCTACTATACCGAGAAAGAAGACCTCTCCCACGCTTGTTCTCACACCTTCTTCGTCTCCCGACCCCCTATATTGGGAGACGAGCGCTGTTCCTGAAGCGAGAAGACCCCCTATCATGGCTATGAAGACTGAGATAATGGGTCCGGAAGCAGAAGGGGCAGCAACGGCATCCTTCCCGACCCTTCCGAGCCAGTAGACATTGGCCAAATCGTACAGAACCTGAACCATTTCCGATACTGCCAGCGGGATCCCGAGCTTCAGCAGCGTTCGATAGATGCTCCCTCTCAGTATCTCATCGCGGTCAGCATTCAATTATAAAACAACCTCATCTTTTCAATAAATACAGCACCTTTTCATTTGAAATTTTAAGGTTAAATAAACACCGTCAATGGGAGAGAAATCAAATATAAAAACCCTTTACTCCTAATTAGTTAAGCGCAAGTTTAAGCTCGATTTCGCGAATGATCATCGCGGGAGTGCGTGTTGATATGTCGCAGTCTGAAGAGGGATTTCGCTACATAGTCAGAGTGGCCGGAACAGACCTCGATGGGAGGAAGAAGCTAGCCTATGGTCTCTCGGGAATTAAGGGCATCGGCTACACGACAGCCTACGTCTTATTGAAGAGGATAGGGATAGACCCAGAGAAGAGGACTGGCTTCCTCACAGAGGAAGAGGTTGAAAAGATAGAGAGGGCAATGGCCCAGATATCTGGAGAAAAGATCCTTCCTGCTTGGATGCTAAACAGAAGGAAAGATATTGAAACTGGCGAAGACATGCATCTTATAGGTTCTGAACTGATATTCAAAGTGAAGCAGGACATAGAAAGAGAGAAGAAGATAAAGAGCTGGAAGGGGATAAGGCACTCCCTCGGCCTCAAAGTGAGGGGGCAGAGGACTCACACTACAGGAAGATTGGGAGTGACTGTTGGAGTTTCGAAGAAGGCGAAGAAGCAGCCTCAAGCAGGCCAAGGAGGTCAAGGGTGATACGGATGGGTGATCCAAGAAAGCTCAGGAGAAAGTGGACGGGACCGGGGCATCCTTGGGATAAAACTAGGTTGGAAGCCGAGATCAGGCTCATGGGGAAGTATGGTCTGAGAAACAAGAAGGAAATATGGTCTGCCCAAACAATGGCGAGAAAAATAAGGCACAGAGCGAGGCAGCTGCAGGCTCTTCCCGAGGCTCTGCGAAAGGCAGAGGAAGAAGCTCTATTGCGGAGATTGTATTCGCTCGGAATCGTGGAGGAAAAAGCTACCTTGGATGACCTCCTCTCAGTTTCGGCAGAGCACATTCTGAACAGAAGGCTACAGACAATAGTCTATCAGAAAGGGCTGGCGAGGTCTCCCTATCAAGCAAGACAGCTTATTGTTCACGGACACATAGGCATAGCGGGGAGGAGGGTTACCAGTCCAGGGTATCTAGTCACCAGGCAGGAAGAAGACCTCATAGACATTCTCCCGAACAGCCCGTTCAAAAAATTGGCTGAGGAGGCAAGGTGATCTAAATGGCACTTTCTTCGAGAGAGCTGAAGTGGGGGATTGCCCACATATATTCCAGCTTGAACAACACGATCGTCCACATCACAGACCTCTCTGGGGCAGAGACAGCTTCTCGAGTTTCTGGCGGAATGGTCGTTAAGGCAGACAGAGAGAAGCCCTCCCCCTATGCTGCCATGATAAGCGCTTCCAGAGCTGCCCAGATGGCAATGGATAGAGGGATTACTGCTATTCACATAAAGGTTAGGGCCCCCGGAGGTCACGGTCTCAAGACTCCAGGTCCCGGTGCTCAAGCAGCGATCAGAGCTCTGGCAAGGTCGGGCTTCATTATCGGAAGAATAGAAGATGTCACCCCCATACCTCATGACTCGACCAGAAGGCCTGGAGGAAGGAGAGGTAGGAGAGTATAAATCGGCATAAAGGTCTTTGATATGGGCGTCAACAGCATTTCGATAGAGGGAGAGACAGCCGAGGTCCGCTTCACAGATGTGCCACTGGAGATGCTTTCAGCTCTGAGAAGAATAATCATAGAGGAAGTTCCGACCATGGCTGTTGACAGCGTCCTCGTCCTCGAAAACAACTCTGTGTTGCACGATGAGGTTCTGGCCCACAGGTTGGCTATGATACCCTTCCGCAGCGAGAAAGCGCTGGAAAAGTACGGCTCCCCTGAGAAGTGCGCTGACTGCCCTCAGTGCGAGGGTTGCTACGCTAGGGCCTATCTAGAAGTATCGAATGAAGACTCGGACAGGAGGTTCGTGTACGCAGGTGACATAAGGCCTGAGGACCCAGATGTCGTGCCGGTAATTCCCGAGATCCCGATAATAGTTTTGGGAAGAGGTCAGAAGATTTCTATGGAGCTGGAGCTGCGGCTGGGTAGGGGGAAGGAGCACATAAAGTGGAGCCCAGTCTCAATATCCACTCTTCTTTCCGTTCCCCAAATAGAATTCGATATTTCCAAGTGCGAGAGCTCTTCAACTTGTATCGAGTGCATTTCCAGCTACAGCGAAGAGCTATCCAAGAGAATTTTGAGCGTGAAGAAGGGAGCTATAAAGCTGGAGAAGTTCTCGAACACCAGCATACTGAGATTCTGCGAAGAAAAGGCGTGTGCCAAATGCATTAAGATTAATTATCTTGATAACGAGAAGATTTTGAGGTTCGAATCCACGGGATCCCTTTACCCCGAGACGATTTTGAGGCTCTCTCTGAGTATACTCAGAGAGAAGCTGGAGAGCACCAGAAAAATCCTGAGCAAAA
This sequence comes from Fervidicoccus sp. SLHALR4, assembly GCF_058692745.1. NCBI lineage: Archaea > Thermoproteati > Thermoproteota > Thermoprotei > Fervidicoccales > Fervidicoccaceae > Fervidicoccus > Fervidicoccus sp. SLHALR4. The sequence goes on from NZ_CP182483.1 coordinate 976,100, forward strand.
TAGAGAGTGAGTGAAATGAGCAGGACAGGCCCAACGAATATTCATAAGAGGAAACTGGTAAGGAGATTGAAGGCAATATCCTCGAAGAACGGTCAGGCAATCTGGGAGAGAGTAGCTGAATTGGTGAGCTCACCAAGGAGGAAGAGAGTTGAGGTAAATCTCTCGAAGATAAACCGCTATGCTGATGAGAATGAAGTAGTCGTAGTGCCCGGAAAAGTTCTCGGGGCGGGAAAGGTCGAGAAGAAAGTAACAGTTCTGGCAGACTCCCTCACAGCAAAGGCCCTCGAGAAGCTGAGCAGCTCTGGCTGCAGGGTAATCCTCCTAGAAGAGCTGGCCAGCAACTCCGAGCTTCTTGAAAGCCTGAAGGGAGCAAAAATGAGGATAATCAGGTGAGGTGCAGTTCGTTATGGAAGCTCAAGAGAATGAAGTAATCATCGATGCATCGGGACTGATATTGGGGAGAATGGCCTCCCGCGTGGCAAAGATGCTGCTGGAAGGGAAGAAAGTCATTGTAGTAAACGCCGAAAAAGCCGTGATCAGCGGATCGAAGGAGAGGGTATTTGAAGGATACAAGAACCTCTGGAAAGTGAGGACGTTCAGAAATCCGGACAAACAGGGCATCAGGAGGCCCAAAACCCCTGCGGGAATAGTGAAGAGGACCGTGAAGGGCATGTTGCCGAACAAGCCGAGGGGGAGGATGGCGTACAAGAACCTGAGGGTTTACATTGGCACCCCCAAGGAATACGAGGGGAAGAGCTTTTTGAAAATACCCGAGGCAGATGCTTCCAAGCTCAAAGCAAAGTTCCTGACACTTGAAGAGCTTTCTAAGCTGTTGGGGTGGGGTGGAAGCGCTTGAAGTTCATACTTTCAGCAGCTAAGAGGAAGACAGCAGTAGCAAGAGTCCTCATCAAGGATGGGAAAGGCAGAGTATATGTCAATGAAATGCCCCTCGAGCTGCATCCAGTCGAGCTTTTCAGGAACAAGATTATGGAGCCGATTCTCCTTCTGGGAAGCGAATACCGCAGCAAGGTCGATATTGTTGTGAAGGTCAGCGGAGGAGGAATCATGTCCCAGGCTGATGCAGCCAGGACAGCCATAGCGAGGGGTCTTGTGAAGTTCTTCGAAAGCGAGCAGCTTAAGAGAATATTCCTGGAATATGATAGGGTCCTCCTCTCCGGGGATCCGAGGCAGACAGAGCCGGAGAAGTACATGAGGTACAGCGCAAGGAGAAGGTGGCAGAAGTCCTACAGGTGATCTAGGAAAATGATAATTCCAGTCAGATGCTATACATGCGGCAGACCCATAGGTCATCTCTGGGAACCCTTCAAAGAGAGAGTGGAGAAGGGAGAGGATCCCGAGAAGGTTCTGGATGATCTGGGGGTAACCAGGTACTGCTGCAGGAGGACACTGATCTCCCACGTAGACCTGATAGATCAGGTAATAAAGTTCAAGCCCATGAGGTGAAAAGCTTGTCGAATGAAGAGAGCAAAATGAAGAGTGAAATCGAGTCTCAGACCCTCGAACTCCTTGTTCCAATCGATCAGTACCTCGCTGCTGGAGTCCACATTGGCACATATGTGTGCAACAAAGCTATGAGGGAATTCGTCTACCGAATAAGGCCAGATGGACTCTACGTGCTGGATGTCAGGAAAATAGATGAGAGGCTCAGAATAGCCGCCAAAATGATCGCGAGATATCAGCCTGAAAAGGTCTTGGCTGTCAGCGTCAGGCAGTACGGACACCAATCAGTCAAGAAGTTCTCTCAGTACACTAGGGCGAAGAGCATAACGGGAAGAGTCATACCTGGGGTCCTCACCAATCCGAGGCTGGAATACTACATCGAGCCGGACTTGGTCGTGGTCACAGATCCCAGGGCAGACCAGCAGATAATCACTGAGGCATTCCGCATAGGCATACCAGTTGTAGCTTTCAGCGATACAGACAACAGAATAGACGGGATCGATTTGATAATACCCTCGAACAACAAGGGAAGAAGGAGCCTCGCGCTGCTGTACTGGATACTCACTAGGCAGGTGCTGAGAGAGAGGGGAGAGCTCGCTCCCAACGCCGACCTCCCAGAGCCACCCGATGCTTTCGAGACGAAGATCGGTGGGAAATCTTGAGCATTGAAATGGAGAGAGAGCCAGTCGCAGCCGGAACATTCTACGAGTTTTCCAAAAATTCTCTTGAAGAGCAGATAAGGAAAGCTTTCTTGCATTCGATAGGACCTGGGAAGCTTCCCCATACAGAGGAAGGGAAAGAAAGGAGATCCATTGGCTACATAGCTCCTCATGCAGGTTACATGTACTCCGGTCCTGTAGCAGCACACACATACTATAACCTTTCCCTTGAGAAGAAGCCGGATACGATCGTGATCATCGGTCCAAATCATACTGGGCTCGGTCCAGGGGTTTCGCTGGCCCCGTGGAAGTTCTGGAGAACCCCGCTTGGAAGGATTGAAGTAGATACTGAAGTGAGGGACTACCTGATAGCGAATTCTAGAGTTGCCGTACCAGAGTACAGCGCCCACCTCTACGAGCACAGCGTCGAAGTTCAAATACCTTTCATACAGTTTCTATATGGCGACAGAGTGAAGATCGTTCCCATAGTCATGAAGGAGCAGTCCCCAAGGGTATCTGAAGCTCTTGCTCGAGAGCTGCTCGGCTCATTCGAGAAGCTCGGAAGAGATGCCATTGTGATAGCAAGCACAGACATGTCTCACTACGAGCCCCACAGCACTGCAGTGAGAAAGGACTTGGAAGCCTTCAAGAGGATTTCCGGAGGAGATCCAGAGAGCTTCTTCAGATTCATTGTTGAAAATGATGTCTCCATGTGCGGCCCAGGCGGCGTTATGGTTCTGATGTACCTTCGAAAGCTTCTGGGAGGGGGAGAGCCCGTTCTCTTGAAATATGCTACCTCCGGCGAAGTGACGGGAGACATGGAGGCAGTGGTAGGCTACCTCTCTGCCAGATTCCCCGCTAAAAGTGGTATTTAATGAGCTATTATATTGAGAAGAAATCGAGACTCTTCCTCCCCCTTTTTGTCCCAATTCCGCATCGCCAGCCTCACATTCTCATCTACAGGACAGACAGGGAATTTTCCATTAGGCTGAAACTGAAGAAGGGCCCTGAGAGGAAGATCTTGTTTGAAAATGCAATGAGAAAAGAAAACAGAATAGTGCTGAAAGCGCTCAGGCTTTTCGCTGAGAGGGTTTTTCCCGAGCCGTTCGAGCTCACTATTAGCCTCGAGGGAGGAGCTGAGTGCTTTTCGCCATCTATAACCGCCTCTTCAGTCTTGTCAGCTATAGAGCTTGGCTCTTCCATATATGAAGAAAGCTTCGCAGGCGAGGACATCGATGAAATTCTTGAGGGCATTTTCTACAGAGAGCTGGGCTTCCCAGACGGGCTCGGATATCTCATCTCCAAGGCGGTGAGGAACGATGCATCTGTAATAGGCTCTTACGGCTCGGAGACAGCAGTTATCGATGTGGATCCGATGAAAGTCAAAGAAGGAGGTGTATTCGCTCAGATCGAGGAAACTCCCTCTTTGGATGAAGCCACATCCGATCTGGTAGCCAAACTGAACTCGCACCTGGTCACGATGCACTACCTTTCTGTTAAGAAAGCTGACCCGCATGGAAAGAAGCTCGCGGAGAGGGGGATCAATGCTCTTTTGCACTTTCTCTATGGAATTCCTCTTCCGGCCATCGGGGTCTACTCCATTGAATCTCCAGAGGGCTTCTGTTCATTTGTTCTGGAGGAGTAGAGCATGAAAGTTGTTGTTAAGCTGGGCGGAAGCTTAATCACCGATAAAGCTAAGCCGTTCACTGCCAGAGAGGATGTCATCAGAACGGCATCGAGAGTTGCAAGGGAATCGATAGAAAACGGCTCGCAGATATTGATCGTTCACGGCGGGGGATCATTTGGGCACGTCGCGGCAAAGAGTGAGATCGAGCTCTATGGTGAGCTGAGGGGATCCTCTGTCCCCCCGGTCTCAGAAGCTATGATGATGCTCAACGATAAGGTCATGAAATCCCTTCTGGAGGCAGGCGTGATGGCTGTTTCCTTCCCACCCCACTCTTTCTGCCTGAACTCCTGCCGCAAGGGAACCTATTCCTGCTACTTCGAGCCGTTGCTCCGCGCTTTCAGCTTGGGCCTCACGCCGGTGACTTTCGGAGACATCCTAATTGGGGAGGATGGATGCCTACCCTCTATAATATCTGGAGACGATCTCTCGTTGATTCTAGCGGAGAAAGTTGGGGCGGAGAGGGTGGTCTTCGCAACAAATGTGGTAGGAATATACAGGGATCTCAGCGATCCTTTATCGCTCATAACTCAGCTGAAACTTCACGAAATACCGGAGATTTTGAGCAAAATAAGATTGAGCCAGACCTCCGTAGCTGATGTGACGAGCGGCCTTCCGGGAAAGCTCATGAAGATCTACAAATACATGTCTTCATCTATGAACAAACCGGAAGTTGCTATCATAGATGGCTCCCGAAGCGAAGTCCTCAAGAAAGCCCTTTCAGGAGGGGAAATAGAGGGAACGCTTATACTGCCTTAGCTACAGAGTTTTCATGAGAAAATCAGATTAAGATGAGCTGAACATTTAAACATACTGCTCAGCAAAAGACAAGGAAGACGGTGAGGTCATGGGTACAATTGAGAGGAAAATGGATCACATAATAATTGCTCTTTCGGAGAGAGTGGAGGCTGGGGATCCGCTTTTCCGTGAGGTTTCCCTCATCCACTCTTCGCTTCCGGAGATGAGCCTCAGCGAGGTCGATACTTCCACAGAATTTCTGGGAAAGAGGCTCAGAGCTCCCATTATGATCACGGGGATCACCGGTGGCCACCAGATCGCTGGGGAGCTAAACAGGATGATGGCAAGGGTCGCTGAGGAGTTTGGAATCGCCATAGGAGTAGGAAGCCAGCGGGCCGCTCTGGAAAGGAGCGAGCTTTCCTGGACATACAGGGTCGTGAGGGAGGAAGCGAGAAGTGTTCCGGTCGTTGCCAATATAGGAGCGCAGCAGCTCTCGGCCAATCCCTTGGAAACGGCGGAGAAAGCTGTGCAGATGATTGAGGCAGACGCCCTGGCAATTCACCTCAATCCTGCTCAAGAAGTTTTTCAAAGAGAAGGAGACACCGATATGAGGGGCCTCCTGGAAAAGATCTGCTGCGTCTCCAGAGAGCTCAGCGTTCCAGTTATTGTGAAGGAGACTGGAAGCGGGATTTCTCGGGAGACGGCAGAAAAGCTCAGCAGCTGCGGGGTACGCTTCATTGATGTTTCTGGAGCTGGAGGGACGAACTGGGCCAAGGTTGAGATACTGAGGAGGATCAAGAAGGGGGAGAACCTTTCCTTTCCAGGAATTGAGGACATGATGTCATGGGGCATCCCGACAGCTATCTCGATATTGGAAGCAAGGAGCGCTTCCGATGAACTTTTCATCATAGCAAGCGGTGGAGTTAGGAGTGGTCTGGACGTTGCCAAGGCTATAGCGCTCGGTGCAGACATGGCAGGTTTTGCCCTCCCTGCGCTCAGGGCCGTTTCAATCGCAGAAAGCAGCTTAAGGAGCCTCATCGAGGGATACATCGAACTCCTGAGGAAAGTCATGTTCCTCGTGGGGGCAAGAAATCTCAATGAACTCAAGCTTGCTCCAGTAGTGCTGGGTCCCTCCATCTTATCGTGGGTCTCTCAGCGGGGCTTAAAGCTGAAGAAGACCGGCGTAGGAAAAAGTTAATTCCTGTTTGTGAGTAGAACATGAAGAGAGGGTTCGATATTGGTCGACCTGAACGGCTTCATATCGGAGGTTGCTTCCAAAGTAAATTCCGCTGTATCGAAAATAACCGGAAGTCCCGAGGAGCTCTATGAAGCTTCGTTCCACATTCTGAAGGCGGGGGGAAAGAGGCTCAGACCTGCCCTTCTGTTCGCCAGCGGCCTGGCTTTCGGAGCGGAGGAAGAAGATCTCCTGCCGTTTGCGGTTGGAGTTGAGCTTTTCCACAACTTCACGCTCGTTCACGATGATATAATGGACAACGACGACTTCAGGAGGGGAGTTCCCACAGTCCACAGGGTATATGGGATCCCCATGGCGATTTTGTCGGGAGATCTTCTGTTCTCCCTCTCAATGCTCGTCCCCCTGTCTCACTGCGCTGAAAAGATGCAGAGCAACAGGTGCGTAGAGGCCTCAAGGAAGCTTGCTTGGGCCTCCGTTACAGTCGCAGAAGGACAGGCTCTCGACATGATGTTCGAAAAAATGGCCGAAGTCACAGAGGAGCAGTACTTCGATATGATATACAAAAAAACAGCGGCTCTCATCGAGGCATCAGTTTACATAGGTGGGATCCTAGGGAAAGCAGGAGAGGAAGAGCTGAAGCTCCTTTCCCGCTATGGAAGGGACATCGGTTTGGCCTTTCAGATAGTTGACGATATTCTCGGTATATACGGAAATGAGGAGGAAACCGGGAAGCCTCTCTACAGCGATCTGAGAGAGGGGAAGAAGACTCTCATGGTTATCAAGGCCATCCAGCTAGGCGGGCCCAGCGAGAGGAAGCTCATAGATGAAGTCCTAGGCAAGAGAAATCTGGAGAGGGAGAAATATGCTCGTGTTGCAGAACTGATGGAGAGGCTCGGCGTCCTCGAATACGCTAGGAGCAAGGCAGAAGGTCTCGTGAATGATGCTCTCCAGAGCATTAGAGAACTGGAGAAGAATGCAGATCCAGCTTTTCTCTCCATTTTGAAGGACATGGCGCTTCTAGTAATCAAGAGGAGGAAGTAGTTGGGAACCAGATGCTTCGCTGAGCTGGAACCATCGGAGAAAGACGAAGAAGAGCTGGCTTTTTTGAATGTGGGTGAGTGCCCAAAAAGTCCTGGAGAAGGGTTCAGAGAAATCCCCTGCGAGGAGATCCCCAACGAGTGCTTCTCGAGCGGAGATGCGGTCTCGAATTCTGTGATAATTAAGAAAAGATTCATCGTTCTCAAGGAAGACAGGTGCATCTATGTTCCGAGAGGTGTTTATCTGAAAGCTCTCATCATAGAGCACAGCCGTGTTTGGGCTCTGGTTTCTGAAGGAGATCATGTGAAAAAATGGGCGGAGGTGGCAGCTGCTGTTTCAAAGAAAGGAATCTATCGGAAAGTGAGGTCGCCGGTAGAAGGATTATTAGTCCTTGTTCACCAAGACTTCTCATCGAAGGCGGACAGGTACACTCTCTACGTCGATACTAACAACAGAGTGAAGGTGCTTTTCAAGAATGAGCCAGGAGGAAGATTTGGAGAAGATAATACTCAAGCACGCACTCATTAATGCCCTGAAACACGAAGGAAAGGCCCAGGTAGGGGCGGTTATCCCCAAGGTCCTCGGAGAAAGGCCTGACCTGAAGCCCAGAGCGAGGGAGATAGCTGAGAAAGCTAAGGCGGTAGTCAATGCAGTCAACTCCTTGTCTAGAGAGGAGCAGGAAAAGTTGCTTCAAAAGGAGTTCCCTGGACTGAAAATAGATGAGGAAAGAAAAGAAGAGAAAAAGAAGCTGCCACCTCTGCCGGAAGTTGAAAGGTTCGGGACAGTTGTGACCAGGTTTGCTCCAAACCCCGACTTCGTAATTCACTTGGGGAACGCCAGACCTGCTATACTGAGCCATGAGTATGCGAGGATGTACAATGGCAAGTTCATATTGAGATTTGAGGACACAGATCCCAGAATAAAGACCCCCCTCCTGGAGGCATACGGGAAGATCAGGGAGGATTTGAGTTGGCTCGGGCTAAAGTGGGATGAAGAGTACATACAGAGCCTGAGGATGCCGATCTATTATGAAATAGCTAAGGAGCTCATCAGGAGAGGAGGGGGATTTGTCGATGATACTACGAAGGAAAACTATGAGGAGATGCTAAGCAGGGGGGAGGTCCACCCCAACAGGAGCAAATCTCCTGAGGAGAACCTCGAGCTCTTCGAGAAGATGCTCAGCGGCCACTATGGGGAAGGGGAAGCGGTTCTCAGAGTTAAGACCGATCTGGGCTATTCTGACAAAAGCTTGGTCGATTGGGTGGCCTTCAGGATCATTGACACCGATAGATATCCTCACCCAATTACCGGTTCAAGATATGCAGTATGGCCCACATACAACTTCGCCAGCGCTGTTGATGATTATCTGATGGGAGTCACGCATATAATAAGGGGAAAAGAGCACCTTCAAAACACCCTCAAGCAGAAGCATCTCTACGAGCATCTCGGGTGGAGGCAACCGGTGGCGATCCACCTGGGAAGGCTGAGGCTCGAAGAGTTCATAATGAGCAAGTCGCAGATAAAGAAGATTCTGAAAGAGAGCGGCGGGATGTACTCTGGTCCCGAAGATCCCAGGTTCGGCACAATAAGAGGACTGAGGGAGAGAGGGATAACCTCGGAGGCGATAAGAGAAGTAATTCTTACTGTTGGAGCTAAGCAGTCTGATGCCAGCATCAGCTATGCTAATTTAGCAGCAGAGAACAGGAAGATAATAGATCCAATCTCGCCAAGGTTCATGTTTGTCGAGGATCCAGTGGAAGTGAGCATCGATAACGGGGAAGATAAGTGCCTCGAGCCTGAGATTCCCTATCATCCGGAGAGGGCTGAGCTCGGAAGAAGAAAGTTCACCGTCTGCAGCGGGAACAGAGTTCTCATTTCTAGAGCTGATTACTACAGTGCTGCAGAGAGGAGCGGCGGTGAAGTGAGGCTCATGGAGCTGGGCAACTATCGGCTTTCAGACGGGAAGGCAGAGCTCATTTCGAGAGAGCTCAGCTACGCTAGAGAGAGGGGATTGAGTATTATTCAGTGGGTTCCAAAGAACAGCTCAATGGTTGCTATACTTTCAGTTCCCGAGGGAGAGTCTTTGCTGACGAAGATTGGAGCAATTGAAAACACAGAGAAGCTGAAGGAATCCGTTGGAAGAACGGTGCAGCTGATAAGGGTAGGGTTTGCTGTTCTCAAATCGGCTAGCCCTCACGCTCTGCTTATCTTCTCTCACGACTGAAAAATATCTGACGTTTATTTCATTTATTCGCCTCCTCTTCTTTTAACGCTTCTTTTTTCGCTGAGCTTCAGTATTCTTCATGTTCTCATTGTCTGAAATATAATGTTGGGATATGCTTAAGAAAAAGAGGCTGAGCTAGGTTCGCATTTGAATATTTCATAATGAACTCCATGTGTATCCACAGCATTCAGAATAGTAAAAACGCTTAAGCTAATAAACCCCATTCGCCTAATCCCATGAAGGGGATGAAACAAACCCCTCGAACTGTGAATTAAATGAGAGGGAGAGATGAATAGACCATGTCCAAACCATTCTACGTAAGATTCCAGGTGCCACCTGAGCTTGCTGAACAGGCATATAAGCTGGTTGAGAAAGTCAGAACCAGTGGTGGAAAGATAAAGAAGGGAACCAATGAAGCTACGAAGGCAGTCGAAAGGGGAGTAGCAAAGCTTGTGGTGATCGCTGAAAACGTGGATCCGCCAGAAGTTGTGGCGCATCTTCCGCTCCTCTGCGAGGAGAAAAAGATCCCTTACGTTTACGTACCAGACAAGAAAAGGCTGGGAGAAGCTGCAGGAATTGAGGTTCAATCTGCTGCTGTAGCTATAGTTGAACCAGGAGATGCTAAGCAGGAACTCAATGACCTTATAGCCAAAGTGAATGAAATCAAAACAAAAGCAGGCTGAATAGGAGCTCCGCTTTCAAAAAAGGTCTGATGTTTTTTCAGGATGAATAAAAATTTTTATAACCGGTTTTTTGGACGCTATAATACGAGCATCTCCTCAAAGTTTAAATTCCGTCCTAACACAAGCATGTGTCGTATAAATGAGAAACCTTTCCCAACAGCCCCCAGAATGGGCTGAAGGGAAAAGCCCTTGCCGTGAAGGGTACAAGCTCTAAGATAATGAAGGAAATGGGGGTTGGAACAAATGAGTTTGAAAGAAGAAAAATCAGCGGTAATCGAAGAGTTCGGCTATCCTGCTGAGGTCATCCAAATAATTGGAAGGACAGGTGTTACTGGAGAGATCATTCAGGTCAGGGTCAGAGTTCTTGAAGGGAGGGATAAGGGAAGGATCCTCACAAGAAACGTTAAAGGTCCAGTAAGGATAGGAGACATACTGATATTGAGAGAAACGGAGAGGGAGGCCAGAAGGCTCTCAGGAAGGTAAAGCTGGAGGTTGTTAGCTATGCCGAAACTTATAAGATGCGCCTTCTGCGGGAAAGAGATTCTTCCCGGAACTGGTTTCATGTTCGTCAGGCTAGACGGAAGCATTCTGTGGTTCTGCAGCAGAAAGTGCTATAAGAATATGATGATTCTCAACAGAAGGCCTGAGAAATTGAAGTGGACTTTGAAGTCTTCAACCGTTAGGAGGTAGCTTCACATGGCTATTGAGAGGACATTTGTTATGATCAAGCCCGACGCTGTTGAGAGGAAGCTCATAGGGGAGATAATTTCCAGGTTCGAGAAGAAAGGATTCCGGATCGTTGCTATGAAGATGATAAGAATGAGAAAGGAGCAGGCGGAAGAACTTTATTCTCCGCACAGAGAAAAGCCCTTCTACAGAGATTTGGTCAACTTCGCTACGAGGGGGCCAGTTGTTGTCATGGTTCTTGAAGGAGATTCAGCGGTTGACGTAGTTAGGTTGATGATTGGATCCACCGACGGGAGGAAGGCCTCTCCGGGGACGATAAGAGGAGATTATGCCCTAGATATTCAGGAGAATGTAGTTCACGCATCAGACTCAAGGGAAAGCTTTGAGAGGGAGCACAAAATCTTCTTCTCACCTGAGGAGTTGAGCTGAAGAAACGCTTTTCCATCATTATTCATGGTTGGGAGCGGCAATGAATGAGCTAATCCTTATAATCTCAAATTTTTGAATTTCTTTAGAGAAGTTCCAGAAGGGCTGATTAAGGCATGAATAAATCGAGAGAGAAGGGGAAATCGCACAGCACTCGTCCAGTGAGGGTAGGAGTTCCGAAGTGGCTTCGCCTAGAGCCGGAAGAAGTTGAGGAGCTGGTCGCTGAACTAGCGAGAAAGGGATATCCTCCATCTATGATAGGAATTATACTTAGGGATCAATACGGAATTCCGCTGGTGAAGTCTGTAACAAACAAAAAAGTGACGCAGATATTGAAGGAGAGGAACCTCCTGCCTCCGATACCTGAGGATCTCTACAACTTGATGAGAAAAGCCGTCAACATAAGAAGACACCTATCTGAGCATCCAAAGGATGAAAACGTTAAGAAGGGCCTCCAAGAAGTTGAGTCCAAGATCAGGAGACTTGTCAGATACTACAAGAGAAGAGGAGTTCTGCCGCAGGACTGGGAGTACGATCCAGAAGCAGCGAGACTAATGGTATCTCAGAGTGTATGAGCTCCCATTTTTCTGTTATCAAGGGCAGAGCTCACTTCGGGATCATAATTTCATGCTTTGAAACAAGCCTGTAATGAGTAAAGCTTTTGTTTATTCTTTTTAACAGTTGCCATATGGGAGCATGACTGGTAGACTCGAAGTCATTGCAGAAAAATCACCTTGAAGCTCGGGTGCATAATTCTTTTAATACCTCCAAGTTAAATCATTAAAGGTGTTCGTATGGGCGTTTTATCAGATAAGAGAGTAAAGTTCGTAACACATCCGTTAGCTAGAGCAATTCTCACATCCTTGAGGGATAGAAGCACAAAGCAGATAGAATTCAGGAGAGGCTTAGTTAGGTTAGGGATTTTCTTAGCATATAGGATCGTGGAAGATTTTCCTACCGAAAATGTCGAAGTCGAAACACCTCTTGGCGTAAAGGCCAGAGGAATAAGAATACCGGATCTAGACAGAGTTGTGATAGTACAGGTCCTGAGAGCATCGATGCCTCTCGTAGAAGGGATGATAAAGATTATTCCGGGGGCAAGGCAGGGAGTCGTGAGCGCCCGCAGGGTTGAAGAGCTGGGGATGTCTCAAGATAAGTGGTTCAATATAGAAATCAAGTATGTGAAGTTCCCAAAGATAAACAGCGATGATAATCTGATAATAGCTGACCCAATGTTTGCTACGGGCTCAACGGCGATAGCGGTAATGAACGAGCTTGTAAAGAGAGGAGCGAGGCCGAAGAGGATAATTCTAGCGAACGTCATATCAACAGAGCTCGCCGTAAAGAGGTTCCTGGAAGCATATCCAGAGTCGCAAGTTTACACCATTGAGGTTGATCCAGAATTGAACGATAAGGGATATATAGTTCCTGGACTTGGAGATGCTGGCGACAGGGCATTCGGAGAATAAAGAAGGTTGTAAAGTATAAAAACCTTGAAGGGAAAGTTTAGCGGTGCTGAAAAGTTAATGCGCAATGAGCGTGAGAAAAATGGTTACAGCTCTGCAGGTGCCGGCCGGCGAGCTCATTAAAAGGGTAGCTGCAAGGATCAAGGAGTCATACGGAAACATCATAAAGCCTCCAGAATGGGCTGTGTTTGTGAAAACCGGCACTCATAAAGAATATCCCCCTCTACAGGAAGATTGGTGGTACATAAGAGCAGCATCTATGCTGAGGAAGATGTATAAGTCTAGGGAACCGATCGGCATCTCCACATTCAGCGTCATTTACGGAGGGAAGAAGAGATTCGGAAGCAGCCCGCCTCACTTCAGGAGGGCCTCGAGGGCAATCACTAGGAACATTTTGAAGCAGTTGGAGGCGGCTGGGCTGGTGACAAGGATCCCGGGTGCGGGAAGGCAACTTACTCCAACAGCTGTTTCAATGCTTGACAACATCAGCAGAGATATATTCAAAGAGCTGGTTGATAAGAATCCTGAGCTGAAAAAATACATGGAGTAATTTCTAAAAAAGAACCTTAATATTCCGGAGTAACTATTATATCAGAAAAAGGGTGTAAAAGGTGGGAGAAGAATACGACGAAGAGCTTGCTGAGATTCAGCAGCGGAAGCTCCTCGAGCTCCAGAGAAGAATGAGCATGGAAGAAGAGAAGAGGAAGAGGGCAGAGTTCGAGGCGCAGAAGCAAGAAATTCTGAGAAAGATACTGACGCCTGAGGCCAGGAATAGATTGAACAACGTAAAGCTGGTGAGGCCCGAAATAGCTCAGCTGATAGAAGAGCAGCTGATAATGTTGGCCCAAAGCGGAAGAATAGTTGAACCCCTTACTGATGAGCAACTCAGAGAAATTCTTCAAGACATCTACTCAAGGTCTCGTAAAGAATATAATATAAAAATTAGGGAGAAGGATTGAAGGGGTAGATCTCGATGGCTCACTTTAAGCCTCTCGGCAAAAAGCTCAGGCTGGCGAAGGCGGCGAAATCCAATCAACCAGTTCCAGTGTGGGTATCAGTGAAGACCCTGAGAAAAGTCAGATTCAACTTGAAGAGAAGGAACTGGAGAAGATCTAAGCTCAAAGTCTGAAGGTGGTGGCCATTGAAGTCGAACAGGCTTGAGCTCACGATAAACCTGTCCAAAATATATACTACCAGGAGAACGAAGAGGGCGGCACGAGCCGCTCGATATATAAGAGAGCTGATAAGGAAGAGAACCCAGGCGGAGAGAGTGCTGATAGACGAGAAAATAAACAAATTGCTCTGGAGCAGAGGAATAGAGAAGCCCCCAAGAAAGGTCAGGATTTTGATAACCGTCGAGGAATCCGAAGAAGTGAAGACGAAGGATGGAAAGACCATGAAGATCCCGAAGATAGTTAGAGTTTCTCTGCCGGCCGAGGAAAAGGAAGCTTCAAAGCAGGCAGCTTCTTAGCCTTAAAATCCAAACCCTTTCTGAAAAGGTTAATTATATTTATTCGTTGTTGCTCAAAATGAATTTTGAATTGCTTGAGAGCGGTGTCTGATTTCATGAATGTTGCTAAGCTGAACGTCTACAGGAACCCAAATATTGGAGTATTCATATTTACCAACAACAAAATTGCCCTTATTCCTCCCAACATATCTAAGGCTGCGAAGAAAAACATAGCTGAAACGTTGCAAGTCGATCCTATCGAGACCACCATAGCTGGAATGCACATAATCGGTGTGCTTGTAGCTGGAAACGACTCCTGCATTCTGGTCCCAGACATAACGAAGCAGGAAGAGATTGATGCCCTGAAAGAAGCAATCGACGGTTCAATTAAGATAGTGACCGTGAATACGAAGCACACGGCCCTTGGAAACTTGATATCAGCGAATAATAAGGCAGCTTACATTTCAAAATCCTTCGAAAAGGAGGTCGAGGAAACTATAGCATCGGCGTTGAAGATACCTGTATATAGAAGATCTTACCTCGGTCTGCCTATAATTGGATCTATGGTAGTCGCGAACGACCGCATAGCATTCATTCATCCGATGATACCCGAGACGGAGATAATCACGATAAGCAATGAGCTGATGGTCACCCCAGTTCACGCAACAGTTAATGAGGGAGTCGGCTTCGTAAAAATTGGAATAGTGATGAACAACAGCGGGATATTGGTTGGGAGCACAACGACTGGACCAGAACTTGTGAATATAACTTCAGCTCTCACGTGAAAAAGCTTATGATTGTTTTTAAGCGGAGGCATAAATCCAAAGGGAGCGCAGATCCGATTTCCTAGAAGCAGTTTTTAAAAAGCACAAAAACCGGCCCCGCTCTTCATTGAAAACGTGGAATCGAATCGACATTCTGAATAATTTTGAGATAATCAAGTCTAAAAGATTCTTAAACACCTTAAGCACATAACATTGAAGAACGGTGCGAGTGTGTTAAGCTTATAAACGCTTTTTCCAAACAACTGTTTAGCTGTATATCTCAATGGTGCGTATTAAATGGTCAAGTCAGCATATCACTATATATCGTTGCTTTGGAAAAGGCCTCACAGTGGAGAGCTGAGAAATGAGCTCAGATCCAGAATGATAAGATGGCGGAGACAGCAGACAGTCGTGAGGATAGAGAAGCCAACGCGTCTTGATAGGGCGAGGGCCCTTGGATACAAGGCTAAGCCGGGGATAATAGTTGTCAGAGTAAGAGTCAGAAAAGGAGGGCAGAGAAGGCCGAGGCCCAATAAGGGGAGGAGGCCGAAGAGGTACGGAGTCTACGGATATGCTGTAGCGAAGAGCCTGAGATTGATAGCTGAGGAAAGGGCGGCGAGAAAATATCCGAACCTCGAAGTCTTGAACAGCTACTACGTAGGGGAGGACGGAAATAGCAAATGGTTCGAAGTAATCCTCGTGGATCCCGATCATCCTGCTATCAAATCCGATCCGCAGCTCAAGTGGATAGCTGAACCTCAGAACAGAGGGAGAGCCTTCAGAGCTCTAACGAGCGCTGGAAAGAAAATGAGAGGCCTCAGGAAGAGCAGAGGCCTGAAAGGCACAGTGGCTCATAAGTTCAAGAAGAAGGCCAAGGAAAGAGCCGAAAAAAGGAGGCATGAAGCGAGCGGGGGAGCCAGACTCATTGCTCCTGCCGATGTCCTCGAAAAAATCCACGGCGGCGATATAAAGTAGCGTATTTTTCCTTGAAAGTCAGCTTTCTAAAAATTCCAGTTTTTCCATGCAAGGGCCTCAGCGATGGTAAGGATCAGCTCCATAGAGATCTCTGCTATAAAGCACTCAACTGAAGATGAAGCAAAGATTGAGAAGTGCTTGTCATCTTTGATCCCTCCGGAAGAGAGGGAGAAAATGAAGATAATCAAGTCCAGCGCCAAGGGCCACTACGGCAACGAAATAGTTTACATGAAGATTGTTGAAACAGCCAATTCTGAAAAAATAGCTATGTATGTTTTGAACGGACTCGACGATTATTCTAAAGGAATTCTTCTTCAAACGGTGGAGCAGAGAACGGAAGATAAGAAGCTTTATCTGAGGCTTCACAAGCACATGCTGCTTGAAAACAAATTCATAATCAGCGATTCGGACGAGGCTGTCAGAGTTCTGATCAGATTTGCTTCAAAAGAGGCTCTCACTCAAGCTATTGAAGAAGCTCTGAAAGGGAGATAGCGTTTTGCTGCTTGTAGATCCCTACATTAATCCCACTTCGGTGGAAGAGCTGCGCTATATGCTCGATGTTGAAAAGAAGTTCGGCTACAGAGTAGTCGGTATAGACGAAAAATTCAGCGGCAGCAGCATCGATGGCGTGAAGACATTTCCTGTGAAAAAAATTACTGCTGGAAGCGAGGACGAGGCCAGAGCCTCACTGAGGAGACTCGGAAAAGGGGTTCTTGTTATTTCCAGGCCAAGGGATCCCGGTTCTTTGAGAGTTTTCAGCCGAGACAGCAGAGCTCAAATAGTAGAGATTCCCTATAAGCTGAGCCATCTCCTGGATCGAAATCAGGCAGATCTGTTGAGGGTAGGCAGGAGCTTCATTGGGTTCTCGCTGTCATCTCTAATCGAAGATTACAAGATGATGTGGTGGCTTTCTTTTTTGATAAGATATGCTGAGAAATACGACCTTCCTCTGATTCTGTTCAGCGGCGCATCAAGGCTAGAGGAATTAGCTCACCCACGAGTCGTGTTCAGCATTCTAATCCAAGCTGGAGCTTCAAGAGATAGAGCACTGACCATAATCGATGGGAGAAACTTTTTAAAGATGCTAGGTCTAAAGTTGGAGGAAGACGCGGGAAAATGAACGCCGCATTGCTGTCTTTGCTTGGACTAGCTGTTGGAGCGACTAGTCTGGTCATATCCTTGTTTCTCCTGCTCAGGATAAAGGAGATGGAGAAGGAAATCTATAGTGTTTCCCACCATACAAAAAGAGAATCTTCAAAAATCATTAGCTTGAAAAAACCTAAGAAGCGCTACATAATAACAAAGACAATTTCAAGAGAAGCCATTAGCAAGGAAAAGATTAATTACCACATAAGGAAGGCAATTGCTGCTCTCTACGGAGAGCCCTTCCTCATGCTTTCTCATGCTTCACTAATTTTCTACGATGAAGAGTCTGGGATAGGAATAATAAGGACAAATCGTGAAGGCATTGAGCAGGTCATCGCATCTCTTCACATTGCTGGAAAAGAAGGTTCCGAAAAAAGATTCATTTTGGCTCCCTTGAAGACCGCAGGAACCTTGAAGAAGGCGAGGGAGATAGCTCGGAAGCTCGGGGCAAATATATGAGAGCTCCTCTGAGCAAGCTTTTTTGTGGTTGAAGAGCTTTGATTCTCAGGGAAGGAGGTCAGCTTCCAATACCGGACCGCTAGCTTCAATTACATTGTTGGTGCTTTCAACATTTTGAGAAAATCCATAACCCCAAGTCCCCCAGAGGAGATAGGGGTAATGGGCTGGAAACCCAGCCCAGGGCTGAATGAAAAGAGTGTAGTCCTAAACCTCCCTGCTCTAATGGCTCCGAGAACCTTCGCACTTTAGGGCGGGGAAAAGGTCAGTCACGGTTGTGGTGTAGTGCAGGATGTGGAAGCTGGCTTTTCATTTATCTTATCAATTGCTAATTATCTTTTTTCAAAAAGCACTTCAATTCAAAATTAAAAGGAGGAAAAAGACTTCAGCCAATTTTCTCAATTATCTCCCCCCTCAGGTCAAAGAAAGTTGCTGCTTTTATCCTGACTATTACTTCATCTCCGATTTTGTAGTTTCCATCATTTTCCGCTACAACGCTGATGTAGTTTTCTGTTCTCAAAGTGACGCTTTTCCTCCTGCTGTTAGATTCCAAAATGAAGCCCCTCATCTTCTCTCCTACGTACCTCCTCATTTTTTCAAGGCTAACGGACGAATGCGCTTCGATCAGCATTTTGCTCCTCTCTTTTTTGACCCCATCAGAGACTTGATCCATTCTAGCAGAAGCTGTGAAGGGTCTCGGAGTGTACTGAGCTATATGTATCCTGTCGAAAATCCCTGACTTAACTAATTTCAGAGTTTCATTGAAAGCATCATCATCTTCTCCCGGATGCCCAACCATGATATCTGTAGCTACAGAAATATTTGGTATTTCATTCTTCAGCTTCTGAACTATATATAGATAGTCATCAACCGTGTACATCCTGTTCATCAATCTGAGAACTTCATCATTACCGCTTTGGAGAGGTATATGGGCGAACTTATATATGTGCTCTAATTTGAAGGATTCCACAAGCTCATCGAGAATGTCAAGTATGGTATCTGGATTCATCATAGCGACCCTGATGAGATACCTCCCGTTCACTTTTTCGTTCAGATCAGCCAGCAGCCTTGGGAGGAGCTTTCTGCCTGAAATATCGACTCCATATGCTCCAGCATCCTGGCTGGCAAGCTGGATCTCTCTCGCACCGGAGGAGACCATTTCGCCTACAGCAGAAATTACAGCGTAGGGGGATCTGCTGAGAAGGGCTCTCCTAGCCCTTTTCGTGATGCAGAAGCTGCA
This sequence comes from Fervidicoccus sp. SLHALR4, assembly GCF_058692745.1. NCBI lineage: Archaea > Thermoproteati > Thermoproteota > Thermoprotei > Fervidicoccales > Fervidicoccaceae > Fervidicoccus > Fervidicoccus sp. SLHALR4. The sequence goes on from NZ_CP182483.1 coordinate 994,392, forward strand.
GTCTCCGAGACATCCGTCGTTTATTGGGACGATTCCTATAGCTCCATCTATCATCTTTGGAATGAAGCCCCTCTTTCTGTCGCTGAAACCAAGCCTGAGCTTGTCTCCATCGTCAAGAGCATCGGCGACTTCAAGTATTCTATAAGGAGAAATCAGAGTTGCTTCCGGGAATTCTTTCAGAATGGAGTAGGGGTTTGCCTCGGCAAGGCATCCAGCAACGATGAGCTTTGCCTTAGGATTTTCCGTTCTGAGCTTAGATATTAGCTTTAAGCTCTTCTGCTCTGAATCGCCCCTCACTGCACAAGTATTTACTATGATGGCGTTTGCATCACGGTAATCATCAACTATCTGGTGCCCCCTCTCCGAGAGGATCGCTTTCATTGCGTTCGTATCTGCTCTGTTCAGAGCGCACCCCAGCGTCTCCAAGTAAACCCTCACTACTTCCACCTCCTCCGATCTCGCTGACCGCCATTTTCAGCTCTTTCAGAAACGAAGCTACTGAAGCTTTGATAGCTTCTCTCGCTCTTTCTCCAGGTTTTTCACTTGCATATATATAGAAAAGAGGTTTTGAGCTCATCTTTATTATTTCCCGTAACATCGCAGAAGACTTTACCGCTGGGTAAACCTGTCCGTTGGACAGCAAAATGAGATTGGATGAATCGATGCCTTCGCCGGATATTGGGAAGGAAACATATGCAGTCAGCGAGAGGATCGCGAGGCCAGACCTCCTGGCTTTTGATTCGATATATTCTTTCGCCAAACAGGAGAGAATTTCATTGGGAAGAGCAGTAGACTGACAGCACCTCTCCACCTCTATATTGAGCCTTTCGGAAATCCTCGCGCAGTAATCTTTTCCGTTCTTTGAAAGCATCAGAAAGGCCGAGCTCAGCGATTCCAAAAAGCTCTTAGATTCTTCCTCTGCCTTTCCTGTGGCTGAGCTAACTAAAGTTGCAATGTCTTCTTCCCTTTTTATAACGGAGTAGAAGAGAACCTTTCTGTTTATCAGCCCTCTGGAGATAGAAGATAAAGGAGAAATTTCGCTCGACGCTGCTATTTTCAGGATCAGATCGATGAAGCTGTCATCGATTTTGTACCCGAATTTTACAGATGAGTTCCATATGCATGAAGGCAGGAAAAGATCCCAGAAGTTCGTAGGCATGCTCGGGAACAGCCTCGAGAGCCTTCTCCTCAATTTGTCCCAGTTATTGGAAATCTCGGAGAGGGCCTCTCTGTATGTGAGGTCAAGCGAGATTGCTTTGTGGTGAAAGTAGACCCACTTGTACATCATGTACCTAGCATAGTACAGCTCCTCAATTGAGCTCAACAGCTTGGATGGTATTGATAGAACAAGCTCATTTTCGAACGAAGCTAGTCCAAGCCCGCTTATAATTCTTTCGATATCTATGATCCCGTAGGTGGAACCTGTGTTGTAAGCGTCTCTTGCTAGATAGTCTACTCTATCAGCATCCAAGATGCTCCCAGATATAAGCTTTCTCACAACGTTAACTCCAAGAGGTGAAAGGAAAGGATCTCCCTTGTCCTCATTGCATAGCACATGGGAGGCTGAGGTAAGATATTTTGCCAGTTTTTTGGAGCTCCTATCTTTTTTGAAGCTGCTGGCAAGCTTCTTAGTAAACAAACATGAATAGTATTCATGCAGCTTCAGCTTCCTTTCTTTTGCTTCACCAAAAACCCTTTCTAGTTCACCTGAAGCTTTTCCTGCGGATATGGACTCAATCAATAGCATCTCAGTTACATGGCTGTATGGAAGATGCCCAACGTCATGAAGGAGTCCAGCGAGCCTAGCAACCTGCTTGAAATCGCGGAAAGACCTGCCTCTTCTGATCAGAGAAGAAAATTTCTCGGGAGAATTTGCCCAAATAGCATCGGCCATTTTTCCAGCTATATGCATCACTCCTATCGAATGTTCAAATCTCGAATGCTTAGCTTGAGGGTAAACATAAAAAGTGAAGCCAAGTTGCTTTATTCCATGCAACCTGTTCAAAATTGGATGTTGAAGCAAGACATATTCGAAATCATTCACTGGAATTATGTTGTGAACCGGATCCTTGAAAATCGTTCTCGCTCTATCTTGCTCTCCATTCTCCGGCAAAACTGACACCAGCTCTTTCGCTCTATATCTCATGAAACGTATTATTAAAGCATTATCTGAACGGAAGAAGGGAGCAAAGTAATAGTACGATAGAAGTAATTAGCGAATTTGCAGTTAACCGCATCAGAAGCGACCGAATTCTTTGACATCATCGCTTCTCAGTTCCCGGATTCAACATCATCTAGCGGTCTATTAAACTCGTTGTTTTCCACTTATTTATCCTTTGCTCACATGAGAAGGGCTCAATGAAGAGAGTGTATCAAAAGCAACGAAATCGCTCACATGGGCTAAGAACCTGTTTGCCTGAAAACTGCTAAAGATTGAGAGAGGCTCACGTCAATCCAGAAGCTTTTCCTGGATGGGAAGAATAAAAGATAAATAAATAGAGTTGGAAGCTTGTGAGTGAAGAAGAAATGATGCTTTTGAAATCCGATTTGGGAGTAGATGTTTAATGAGCAAAAAATATGGCATCTACATTAACCAGTGCCCTAACTGCGACGGGTCAATTTCCGATTACAGGCTAAACAAGGGGCTTACGTGCGAGAGATGCTTGCCCCACGTAGACAAAGAGGTCAATCCAAAGGAGCTCCTGCAGCTCTTGCACAAAAACGGTAGCCTGAAAGGGCTGAAGGAAAGATATGAAGTTGAAACACTAACCGAAAAATTTTCGGAAGCTTTTAGGGAGGCAGTGGGCTGGCCTCCCTGGAGCTCTCAAATAACGTGGGCTAAGAGAGTTTTTCAGAAAAAAAGCTTTTCTGTGATAGCCCCTACAGGAGTTGGGAAAACTGTTTTTGGACTTGTTATGGCCCTTTTTCTAGCAAAAAAGGGGAAGAAAAGCTATCTTGTCTTCCCGACCACACCTCTTGTTATCCAAATGTGCGAAAAGCTCAGAGATTTCAATGATAAGATCCGCTCTGCGGAAGAACAGCAGCTAATCTGCATACACTCCGGGATGAAGGCTTCAGAGAAGAAACAGGCTCTGGAGAAAATCGAGAAAGGAGAATTCAAAGTTTTGCTTTCAACTTCCAAATTCATGTTGAACAAAAGCGAAGAGCTTTCAAAAATAGGTTTTGACTTTCTGTTTGTAGATGATGTCGACTCGGTATTGAAAAGCCGCGCAAGCATTGATGCTACTCTGAAAGTAGCAGGCTTCGACCAGGATATCCTGGAAAAAGCCGCTGAACTCATAAAGTTGAAGCGTCGCATTGCCTTCTCTGGAGGCAGCATTTCAAAAGAAGAAGAACGTGAAATAGAAAAGCTGTCGAGAGAAATAGAGTTAGCAAGGAAAAGAACCAACTGTGTATTAGTAGTGAGCAGTGCGACGGGGAGAGCTAGGGGAACACGCTCTCTGCTCTTCAGAGAGCTACTGGGCTTCCAAATAGGAGGGAGGACTGAACTTTTCCGCAATGTTGTAGATCTCTACGAGGAAATTTCAGAAGATGAAATCGAAGAAAGGCTCGTCGAACTAATTTCGAAGCTTGGAAAGGGGGGATTAGTATATGTTCCCGCAGACCTCGGAGTCGAGTACACTGTAAAGCTAGCAGATGAGCTCAAAAGTAAGGGAATCAGAGCTGAGGCATTTCACTCGAAATCTCACGAGGCACTGGAATCATTCAGAAACGGAGAAATTGACGTCCTGGTAGGGGTAGCGGTCTACTATGGAGTTATGGTGAGGGGGCTCGATCTCCCTACGGTAATTCGCTATGCTATCTTCTTAGGGCCACCTAGGTTCAAATTTTCGCTTGATTTAAAAGACGCTCACCCGCTCAACGTATTGAAGCTGCTCACTGTTGTAGCAGAGAGCAAAATACCGAGAATTTCCGAAAAGGCGAGGGCATTACTCATCCCGTTGAGAAAAAGCCTCAGGAGGCTCTCTCCTGCCGCACTTCAGATGCTCGCGGGCAATTCGCCACTGACCGGTAGTTTGGAAACCGTTCAGGAAAGATTGAGCGAAGCTAAAGAGTTGTTGAGAAAAGCGTTAGAAAATGAAAAGGTGCTGGAGGTGCTGAGAAAAAGCGGAGAGTTTTTCCTCGAAGACAGCGCGAAGGGGAAGTTCATCATAATCCCCGACGCAAAAACTTACATTCAAGCTACGGGCAGGACCAGCAGGCTCTACGCCGGCGGGTTGACGAAGGGCCTCGCCGTAACCTTGGTTACTCCGAAAGATCTTCCTCTGATAAAGTCATTGGAGAGGATCCTTTCCTTTTATATCGATAAATTCGCTTTCAGGCCTCTCGATGAAAGGGAACTGGAAAAGATAATGAGAGAGGTAGACGAAGATCGCAGGAAGCTCTCCGATGCAATTGCTGGAAGAGGGGCTGAGCGTCTTAAAGAGCTTGTTAAGACCGCAATAATGATAGTGGAGTCTCCAAACAAAGCGAGAACCATCTCGAACTTCTTCGGAAAGCCAAGCATAAGAATTTTGCCAAACGGGGGGAGGGCTTACGAAGTTTCCATAGGAAACCTGATGCTCACTGTAACTGCTACAGAAGGGCATGTGGTGGACCTCGTACCTAGCGCAGAGGATGATGCGCTTAAGTATTCTGGTTTGAAGAGGCAGCTCTACGGAGTGGTATATGATGAGGAGAAGAAGGTCTTCCTGCCAGTTTACTCGACAATAAAGAAATGCAGGGATTGCGGCTATCAGTTCGTTGGAAATTTTGAATACTGCCCCAGGTGCGGAAGCAAGAACATAGCGGACAAAAATGAGACGATAAAAGCACTCAGAGATCTCGTTTCGGAGTTCGACAAAGTGCTGATAGCTACGGATCCGGACGCTGAAGGAGAAAAGATAGGGTGGGACATCGCATCTCTATTGCGTCCTCTTAGCAACGAGATAAAAAGAATCGAGTTTCACGAAGTAACGAGAAGAGCTATTCTGGAAGCTCTAGAAAATGAAAGGCTTCTGGATGAGAAGCTAGTAAGCGCACAGATTGTCCGCAGGATAGAAGATAGATGGATAGGCTTCTCTCTGTCCAGAAAGCTTCAGACAGAATTCTGGAAGGAATACTGCCAGAAGAAAGGTATTCACCCATGCAACGAGAACAAAAACCTCTCTGCTGGAAGGGTTCAGACTCCAGTTCTCGGCTGGATAATCGATAGATACAAAGATTACCGGGACAGCTTGGGGTATGTGGTAGAGGTTGAGGCTGTAGTAGGAAAGCTGAAGAGAAAGTTCGAGTTCGTTTTTAAAGAAGAAATCAGCTTCGATCCTAAGAGGGAGAAAACGGTTTCAATTGAGATTAGCGAAGAAGAGAGAGCGAAGATTCATCCTCCTCCTCCCTTTACAACTGATTCACTGATCGCAGAAGCAAACAGAGCATATGGTTTTTCCCCCCAGGAGGTCATGAAGCTTGCCCAGGATCTGTTCGAGCTCGGTCTCATAACGTATCACAGAACAGACAGCACGAGAGTCTCCAGTGCTGGAATCGAAATCGCTAAGGAATACCTGCAGAGGATCAAAGGGGAAGGCTGGAGCAGGCTCTTTACTCCGAGGAGCTGGGGAGAAGGGGGGGCTCATGAGGCAATAAGACCAACTAAGCCGCTAAGCAGAGATGAGCTGAAAACTCTACTTGAGGAGGGAGAAATCGAGCTTGTAAGGCCGTTGAGCTCAAGGCACTTCAATTTGTATGATTTGATATTCAGGAGGTTCATAGCTTCTCAGATGAAGCCGGCTGAAGTTCTTCGTCAGCACGTCGTGGTGAAGTTTGGCAATCTCAAGCGCGAGCAGGAATTACTGACTAACGTCGTGTATGAATACGGATTTCTGGAATTCTATTCTTTCCTCAATTTATCTCCTCAGCTGATACCGGGAGAGTTCGAAGTCACAGAAGCTAAGCTTTACAGGAAGAGACTGATCTCTCTGTACACGCAGGGAGACGTCGTCGCTCTGATGAGGGAGAGAGGGATTGGAAGGCCAAGCACTTATGCAACCATAATATCAAAGTTGCATGCAAGAAGGTATGTGGTAGAGAGCAGGAAGCACGGCAGGCTCATTCCTACAGAGCTGGGTATAAACATTTTTAACTATTTGAACCATAAGTTTAGAAATATGGTAAGCGAAGAGAGAACCAGGGCTTTGGAGGTCAAAATGGACAATATAAGCGAAGGAAAAATTGATTATGCTGAAGTTATAGCGGAGCTCTACAGAGAAATAGAGTCAATAGAGACATTGGAGGAAAAAGGAAAATGAGAATAGCAATAGCGCACATGAGTCTCAAGCTGATGTCGAAGAAGCTGAATTTTGAAAGAACTAAGAAAGTTGTACAGGAAGCGAAGCAGAGGGGGGCAAAAGTCATAATTTTGCCTTCAATGCTGAATGTTGGTCCAGTTTTCTCATTTTTCAGCCCGGCTCAGGTTAAAACGATAGTCAAAAACCATGCCGAGAGGATCCCTTCCGGCCCCACATCAACATTCCTTTCATCCCTTTCGGTTTCAAACGGAATTTTCATAGTCGCAGGACCAATAATAGAGAGAGCTGGCCCGAAGATATTCCTCACATCCTTTGCAGTATCATCGGCAGGCTCGATTGTGAAGAAGTACAGGAAAATAGTTTTGAATCCTCTAGACAAGAATCTCGGCTTCTCTGAAGGGAGAAGCCTTGAGTATTTCGATCTGAAGGAGAAATACGGCATTCTGATAGAAAATGATCTGTATTTTCCCGAAATTTCCAGAGGATTGAGCATTCTTGGTTCAACAGTCCTCATAAGCTACCCCCGCATCGAGCCGGTTTTCGATAAAAAGCTGAAAAAGCTGCTGGAATCTAGGAGCATCGAGAACAACCTTCCACTCATTTCCGTAGGTGGGCTGGTGAAGAGTCAGGAACAAACAATAGCAGAGCTCCCTACCTTCATTTATGATCCGTATGAGGGGCTGGTCGAAGAAATATCGCTTGAGAGCGAGAAGGGAGAAGAGAAAAAGGGGGAAGAGGAGAAGGTCGTTGTGCTTGAGCTGCAAAATTACTCTCAGAAGATGTATCCTCACGAGCAGGAATTTTCCTTCAATATATTCTCGATTGTTTACAAAGACCTAAAGAAGAAGCTGGAAAAGGGAGATATCGAAGAAAGAGAGGCTAAAGAGAAAAGGATGTGAAACCAACTGAAAACAACGAAGCTATTCAACATTCTTACCGTCGCAATCAGGATGTGGGTTGGCCCTGGGCCTGCGGAAAGAATACCGATCCCCAAATGGAGGGAATCTTTGACCTTCCTTCTTGGCTGCAATGCAGATGGCAGATGTCAACCCGAACAGATGCAGGGAACCTGTGAACCTCTGAATGGCAAGGCTTCCCTTTGGAGTGGGAAGGAGGTCAGCATGGTAAAAATGCACAAATTGCATCAGCAAAATTGAAGAGAAGCGAGTATTGAACTCAAATTCATAAAAGGCGAAGTTCTCATTGTGGAATGGGAGGAGAGCAATTTGAAGTGCACTTCGGCAAAGCTGGTCAAAGATGAGGTTGTATGTTCAGACTCCGAAGCCAAGCTAGAGCTTCTCGAAGCTCTCTACAAATCTAAGAAAGGATCACTGAAAATTTTCGATGAAAAGGGGAAGGAGATAAGCTGGCTCGACGTGATCGTCAGGAAAATGAAGCAGAACCCAAATCTGTGGATATTATTCTCAGTCTACTACGACCTCACTGAAAGAGGGAGAAAAGTGAGAGAGGGTCCTTTTCCCAGTACACTCGAGCTTCTATCGGATAATAGAGCATATGCCCTTGTATATGTTATAGAGGAGACAATTAAGTTCCAAGTCAAGCAGATAGCAGAATGGCTCGACGTGTCGAGGCGGCTGGAAAAAGAGATGATTTTAGCAATCGTAGATAAGCATGGCGATGTCTCCTACTACAGCGTAGAACGGTTCACTTAATTATCATTACAACTGAAAGCTCTTCTTTTTTTACGGTGGGGATTAAAGCTTATATAAACATCTCCGAACAGATGCGGGGGAATATGCAAACCCAGATACATTGAGAAATTAGTAGACGTCGAAGTTTCAGAATCTGAGTGCTCCCCCTTTTCTTCTGATCTCGAGCTTAACTGTCAAAAAATCGATGCCCAATAGCGGTATTTCAATATCGTTTGCTCTCACTTCCGCAGTTAGATTGTCATTTATTGCGTAGTTCGCTATGTAAAAAGGAGGTGCTATTCGTATGCGCAGGGCTGAAGGTATGTCCAGAGGATATGAGAGCTCTAATAATGCATCCAATGAAAGGCCACGAGATTTCAACTCGAATTTTCTGACAATTGCAGCAGGAGGGTCTATCTCAATGGTTGGGATATCTTCACTGACATTCTTTGGAAGTTCGAGGAGAGTCCTGAGCCTATGCAGGAGAGCGAAGTTAGGAGTTCTTGAATAGCTCAAGTATGCAGGGCCTCTCACACTCACCTCTATTTTATCGGAATCGTCATAAACCTCTATTCCCTTTGCAGATACAGCGCTGAAAGAACGATAAGGCATTTCTACTGCTATAAAATTGCTGCTTGCTTTTTCATTCAGAGCATCTCTAACAACGGCATATGGCTGAAGCCAATATACTCTCGGATTTCTGACCCTCTTTTCCACTTCGAAAGTGAAGCTCCCGCTGACATAAACTTCATTCGTGTCCAGTCTTCTGAGGATGAAAGAGTCATCTTCACAGAACCAGTATACAGCGACGTCCTTCCAATTTTCATAGCAGCTCTCAACCCCTTTTATTTTAACTGACTCGGAAAACTGGGGGGGAGCTCGCTTTGAGCCACGAATGAGAGCTCTCTCCTGCCACTTCTCCCGAGGTGCTATCTGCGGGAATCTATCTGGAAGGTAGTATACTTCCTCTCCGTTTTTCACAACGGCCCAGGAGGAGCTGAAGTGAGGGAAATGCAGCAGAGATCCTTTGTTACTGTTCCCAAAAAGCTCGGAATGGCTGATCAGAATGCTCCACCCAGTTCCTCTGAGAGGCTTCATTTCTTCCAACCAGATGATGTCGTAGCCCTTACATCCTCTGCCTAATTCAATCACATCTCCCTTCATGTCTATGATAGCGCATATACCATGCTCAACAAGCTTTTTTTCAATATATTTTCTTGCAATTGGTTGCTGCTTCATTATCAGAACTAGACCTCTCAGGCCAAGCAGTTTATTAGCTTCCATTTTTAATCCGCACCCTAATTTTCCAAAAAATGAGCTTTTAAATGCAGAATAAGGTTGAAAGTGCGAACTGAAAAATCCCAAACAAGCTGTTTTAATAATGTCTACTGCTCGCTCTACTAGGAAACTACTTTTCGAATGGTTTAGATATTAAAATAGAATGGCTCATCTCCTCAAGGTAATTCTTTTGGTATTACCTTAAAGGGCTCATTTTTTTGAAAAGGCTAACATTATAGCGAAAGAAAAAAATCATGGTAATAAAACCACAGAAATGGTAATACCAAAATCGCAATTTCTATTATTAAAATCGCATACTGTAAATAAACTGGTGATATTTTGCCAATCGTATATAGATGCAAAAATTGCGGTTATGTTCTTCATTATCTCCAAAAGGTAGGTCAAGACTACATAGGAATTCCATCAGTAAGTGAAGTTATGAGCAAGCATGGATACATCTGCCCGAAATGCAAGTCAAAACTGAGCAGGCCGTCACAGGATGACATAATAATTACCACAGTAGCAGTTGCGAAGAAGAAATCAATGCTTCCAGTGAGAGTGGGGAGTTCGTACTACGTTCCAATGAGCATAATTGACGGTTTGAAGTTAGGAAGCAACAATGCCGAGGAGGTCGAATAATATCTATGAATTGACAATCAACTTTATCATTTCTCTCACAATGCTCATCTTTCCAGATATCGTGCTCTCTTCTTTTTTGTAAATCCTTGCCAGCTCCAGCAGCTTCGATTCATCTTCTCTCCGCAATCCAAGCTTCTTCTTGATTGCTTCTGCCACTTTGTTTCTTGAAAAAACAAGCTGAGATAAGAGCTGCGGCAGGTTGTGAGCTCTATTGGTTATGCTCGCGCTCCCGAAGTCAATAAAAATCGGTCTCTCTTTTATGAAAAGCACATGCTTTCCAGCCCTGGCGAGCTCTCCATGCTTCACTCCCAGAGAATCCAGCATGAAAGCGGCCATCAGCAGATTTTCAATTCTGATTCTGAGTTGATTCGGGGGCAAGATTTCCGCAGCTTCTTCAATTTCCTCCCCATCAATTTTTTCCATGAATATGCAGTATTTCGTGTTGGAGAGCACTTTTGGGGCAATTTTTTCGCGGGAGTTCCAATAGATATATCGAAGTATGTCCGCCTCTCTGTGAGCGATTCGCATTCTATCGGTCCTAGAGACCTTCAAGGCCAAGCCATCAATCTCAAAAACGATCGAATCCGTTCCCTTGCCGAGGTATTTCAGCCTTCTCGAAGAGTACAACAAGGCTGAGCAGTCCCACAAAATCTCCTCACAGTTTTCGTTTTTCAATGGATAGCAGATTTCCCTTTCCATCTTCAAGCGCTCCGAGGTCTTTCTGCGTTCAAAAAGCTCTACTCTTTGCTGAACAGCTCTTCTTCGCTCGGCTCTCCTTTGATGTTCTTCAGATAAGCTGGCAACACCCACTTAGGCTTGTTCATGCAGAAAATTCTCATCCACTTTCCAATATCATCACTGCTCAGCAACCTGTCTCTAGTTGCTCTGTACACCTTGATGCTTCCCTTGAGCAGGTCCCTTGGGAGGAGAAGGGACAAGCTTTCCTCCACTATTTGAATAGGAGATCTCCTTCTCCTCACATTGATGGAATTGAGCCTCCCATCTTCATCTATCCATGGGCCTGAGGCAAGGGCGCCTATGTATTTGTTGATGAACTTCTCAGCGTTTTCCCTCAAAAAGAAGGGTGGGCCTCTCATGAGGTATATGGGCTCCAAGATTTTTTCTTCGGTCATGCAGGCTACTGCAGCTCTGTCCCTTTCATTTGTCCAGCTTTCGCAGCTCACCACCGAAAAATCATTCCTTTCAAGTGTTTTCTTGATGGAAGAAGCGGCTTTTTTCAGCCCCCCCCAAAGGACATCGGGGTGAAGCTGCTCCTTCAGAGTTATGTCAATGACAACTGCATGCTCAGAGTACAAATCGAAGGGGAGGTCGTCGAATGCTGCTAAAGCAATCTCCTCGTTTCTCTCACTGAAATAGTACAGGCTCGGAGAGCTGAGATACATCATTGAAGCGAGCACGAATTCGGCCATCTTTTTCTTGGTCAGTGCAGCAGCAACGTTTCTTCCGGGATCGACCGGGTCAGGAAACAGCATGGCAGAGTTAGGGTACCTCTTTTTAAGTTCCTTGAAGACTTCATCATCGTCTGTGAAGCCAAGCATTAGAGGAGCTCTCCACTTTTCACTTGCTCTGAGGAGCTCTCTGAACCCACCCATTCTGATTACCAAGAGCTCTGCCAAATATCCAGAAAATCCGCCAACCCCGATCTCAGCTCCATATACCCCTATACCTTTCAAGAATGCCTTCGCTATCCTTATTTCATCTCTGAGCGCTTCATCTGTGTGCTCGACTACAAATTTCGTATGAAGCGGGGTTCTGTCGACAGCAGTTCTAGGTCTGGAATCTCCTCTCATCTTAATAGCAGGAACCACATCTATGCTGTAGGGGCCTTTTTCGAGCGTGACATAAGGGTGCTCAGCATATGATATTCTCGGCGAGAGATCGATGTTCTCTTTCGCTATCACTTCAACTACCTTTTTCAACTCATCTTTAGAGAGTTCTTCACTGAATACAATGAATACGTCCATTTCCGGAGAGTTTCTCAGCCACGTATCTTTTGCCATGCTCCCTTCTAGCAGAATTTCGAAATCAGAGCACAATTTATCAATAGTTCGCTTCAACCTTTCCTTTATTTCCGAAAAGACTTCCTGTGCTCTATTTCTATCTTCTTCTCTTGGCTTTATCCATTTGAGCACTCGGGACTCAGGCTCTTCCACTGTCATGCGGCTTTCATCCACGCAATTTTTGGATGAAAAGATCTTTATATATTGGCCCTTTTGGAGTCAAAGTGCTTTCTTTGAGTTTGAGTTCATCAAATCTCTCGGTTCCCAAAAACACATCCGCATTTTTTTCGATGAACACTCTCAATCGATCCAGATTTCTCTTCCCCTTAACTCTCCCCAGAGTGATATGTGGAACGAAGTTCCTCTCTTTTTCATATTGGATACCGTAGCTCCTCAGGGCCGAATCGACCTTCCTCTGCAGCTGAACGATCTCATCCGATCCCTCTCTCACACCTGCCCAGACTACTCGGGGGTTGTTTGCGTTTGGAAAGGCACCGATTCCTCGGAACTCCGCATTTATGATGCTTCCCTCGACAGACTTCAAAGCTTCTTTTACAGCTTCAACCACATCGTCCTCAACTTCCCCGATGAATGCTAAAGTTATGTGTAAGTTTTCAGGCTCAACAGTCTTAATGGGAACATCGAGAGACTCCAAGGATCTCTCGATTTCCATCATCTTTTGAATCGTTTGATTGGATTTCACTTCAATAGCAACGAATATCCTTTTCAAACGGCTCTCCTCATGCAATTTTCTTGGTGCATTGATCTCAAAACTGAGAAATAACTTTGTGCAGAGCATAAACTGTTTTTGTTAAGCTGAAGTTTTTTCGAGGGGATGAAGCAAGATTTGGCATGCGATCTGCACTTTGCCCTCCTGGTGAAGCCCTGATGCCTTCGGAACCATCAATTGAGGTAATGAGCTTCATTTTTTGAGCTCTAATGGCGGGGGCGAGGCCAGGAGCTGAATGAAAGTTGATACTATCTCGAACCCCTACGCTACAATGGAAGTGGGAGAACCATCACCCAAAGACCTAGAACAAATCAGGGCTAAATCGTCTTGAGCTGAGAATAATTTAATATTCCTTTAATCTCAGAATTTTAAGCACTGAGATTTTAAGGTGCAGTAACATGGGAGACTATTTGGAAGATTTGAAAGAAAAAATTTCACAAAAGCTCAGCGAGAAGGGCATAAAGATCCTTCCGAAAACCGGAATGTTGCGACTGGTGAAGGACAGCGAGATCGTCATGGTGCTGACAGATAAAGGAGACTACATTGAAATGAGCTACAAAGGGCAGAGCTATAAGTACGACAAGTGGTATACTAAACCAGAGCATTTGGCTCCAGTTATACTTAGACAGTTTGGAGCAGAATGAGTATGAAGTTTACTTTCGTCTGCCCTAAGTGCGGATACTCTTCAGAAAATCCTACAAAAGACTGGAGATGTCCGAACTGCAGGTCACCGCTGAGCGTTGCGGTTTCGGGAAGGTTCAGAAGAAGGTCTATCTTGGGAGAAGGAAACACTCCTCTTGCGAGGATCAAGAAAGGAGACAGAGAGCTTTTTTTCAAGCTTGAATACCTGAATCCTTCGGGCAGCTTCAAAGATAGGGGAACAGGGTTCACGGCTCTGTATTTCGAAAAATGGAAAAAATGCACGTATTTCGTAGAAGACTCTTCGGGGAACACGGGAGTATCAACAGCGGTCTATGCAGCTAGTTTGGGCAAGAAGGCGGTGATTTTTGCACCGAAGACAATTGCTAAGTCAAAGGCGAAGCTCCTTTCTATGCTTGGAGCATCTCTCAATATAACGGAAACGAGAGAAGAAGCGTATGAAAAGGCCCTTTCTCTTGCTGCTGAAAATCCCGATGCATGCTATATTGGTCACATGGTCAACCCCGTATTCAACCTGGGAATGTCATTCATCGTTGACGAAGTCCTCAGTGAAGCAGGAGGAGGGTTCACTGACGTGATAGTTCCGCTAGCTTCAGGGACGCTGCTCTTGGGCATCTACCAAGGATTCTCCAGAAACAACGAGAAAAATGGGGGAATGCCGAGGCTTTGGGCTGTGCAGCCCACCAAGACAGGCTATCTCAGAGGAAAAGTTAATATTGTCAGGGACGCGACTGGTCCTTCTGACCTAGCTGATGCCTTAGTTGTGAAGAGCCCCGCACGTCTTGAGGAAATCATTGAAGCTATCAATAAAGCAAAGGGAGGAGGGATAATTATTAACGATGATGATATAAGGCTTGGGCTAAAAGCTCTCTATTCAATGGGCTTCATAGTAGAGCCTTCTAGCGCTTCGGTTTGGGCAGCATATGAATACCTGAAGGAAAAGGGGATGCTTGGAAGCAAGATCCTCATTCCTCTGACCGGCTCAGGTTTGAAGTACATTGAATCCCTGTAGTTGAAGGTTCAGCACAGCAAGATCCCCACACGAAAAAAAGCTGACGAAATTATCAATTCAAAAATGTGCTTCAAAAAATCTATATATAAATCAGATAAAGAATTGGAAGGGGAGGGGTAAGCATCTGTCCAACGCTAATTGGGTTGAAGCGATAAAGAAAGAACCAGGTTTGGCGTCTGCGGTATTCGAGTTTTTGCTGTACCTTTTCAGTTCGAAATACAAGACCCCTTTGCTCGTGCCGCCGGTTATAGAAAGAATATCCTATGATTTTGGGAGCATTGAACTATCAAGCAGTGATTTCAATACTAGCGATGGTCTTTTTCGAAGCATAAAGGCGCTTCGCAGTGCTACAATAGAGGTAGAGGGAGCTAAAGAAAGCATCCTCGGCTTTCTCATCCGCGAGGGATTGATAGAGGAGAAGGAATTTGAGAGAATAGTCGTCTGTCCAGTCTGCGGGTCTCCAAAAGTAAGAGTTGAGCTCCAGTGCCCCTACTGCGGTTCAACTAAAATAGAGCCGCAGGAAATTGTTCAGCATACGGTCTGCGGATACACAGCTCCGAAGAAATCCTTCATTGCTGGAAGCAAGCTCTTCTGTCCAAATTGCAAGACATTTGTCATCGAGAGGGATCTTAAGGTACTTGGAAGAAGCTTCTTCTGTGAGTCGTGCGGGAGAATTTTCAGAACTCCGACCTTCAGGTTCATTTGCCTCAACTACAACACAACACTGCACAAGCCTAGATACTATTTCGAAGCGATCGAAGCTAAAATGAAAGTTCTCATGGGATATGCAATAACAGAAAAGGGAGAGAATGCTTTATTTGAAGGTGAGCTGTTGGTTGAAGCTCTTAGGGAAGCTCTGACTTCAGACGCCAGGATCTCTGTAGTGAGCGGGGAAGAAGCGAGGAGGATTCTTAGAGAGAAGTTTAAGCTGAGCGAGATCGAGTTTCTGGCATTGTTTGCAATGGGGGAAAAGGTAGCTGTGGTGGATGTTGTTGGAAAGGACCCCTTGCCCGCGCTCTTCAAAGCCGGGCTGCTTGCTGCCTTAAAAATACCCTACATCGTCATTGCTCACCCCGATTCTATTAGAGCGCTTACAGAGGCCGAAAAAACATACCCAAACTTCCACGCTCTGAGCCTTTCGTTTTTCAGCATAGACAGATTCAAAGAATTGCTGATCTCCATGCTAGAAGAGGTTCAGAAATGATATGCTTTTAAAGTGCTTCCTGATTGCTGGCAATTAACCTATGAAGAGGGTCATCTTTCAAGGAGGGATGAGGTGAGCTTATAGGGGCAGAAGCCAGCGAAGGGGCAGTGCTTGCATTCCCAGCCCCATTGGGGGATTTTCTCCATCCGCAGAAATCTTTTGACCACTTCGGCAATCTCGATACCTTTGGAAGACACGTTGTATTCGGCGAACCTGTCTGGAGTTACATATATCAGAGTTCCGCTGTGCACTCCTGTTATAGCCATGTAGAGCTTCAGCTGCATAAGGTGGTGCTCCTGGGGGATGTTGGCAGCAGACCTAGCGCTCTTTATTTCGACTATGTTCTGCGGAGAGTAAGCATCGATTCTGCCTTTTATAATGAGCTCTTCACCGTCAATGTTGAGCGTTAAGCTTATTTCCTTCTCGATTTCATACCCTATATCCGCAAGCAGCTCTTCCACTCCCTTGTGCACTATTTCGCCCATCAGCAAATATGGCTCGAATTGAAAGACCAACTCTGTGAACTCCTTCCTGAACTCCCTCTTGAGGGGGCAGTAGACCAGGTCGGTCACATAAATCACTTTTGGATCTTTAAGCTCCTCGATTCTCTGTTTGTAGTCATTCAGCTTCTCCTCATATAGCCTCTTCAGCAAAATGCCGGAAATATCGATAGAAGGCTTACTTGAAGAAGCCTCTTCTCTCTGTGCTTCACGCTCAGACAAAATCTGCTTCCTCCACTACCAGTTCTCGATCCCTGTCGGGTTAGCTTCTGTCAGTACTATTCCGCTCCACTTAATATAGTTGACTATTGTTATGTAAGAATTCTTTGCTTTTTTCTCATCGAGGCACTTTGTTCGGTACACTTCTCCGCTTCTTCCATAAGCAACGATTGCTTTCTTCCCTCCTGGACAGTCTTCCAGCTTTGCTTTTACCAGTTGATTTCCAAGAGCCATTGATTCCAAGTCCATGATGCTGACTGTAGCTTCTTTCGAACCCAAGCGCTTCACCCGATGAGTTGATTCTCCATATATGGTCTCACCTTTTAAATAAGTAGACAGGAAATAAATAAAGTTATGAGGGAAGAAAATTGAAGAGGACGGTGACTCTGAAGCTATCTGACGAAATCCTGTCGATGATAGATGAACTGGTTGCATCAGGCAAGTACAAGAACAGGTCTCAAGTGTTAGTCAAGGCCCTAGAGGACTTTGCCATTAAGGAGAGGTTTGCTGTCACATACCTCCCCCGATCTTCTGGCAGTGGAGAAGCGGAACAGGGGGCATGAGTCTCTCCGCGGACCAGAACTAAGCTTGAACCTCATTCGCCTGGCTCCAGAGGTATTCAAAATATACTTTTCCGAGATCGACGAAGTAGGCGTGATCCGACCACAATCCGTTCAATCTGTCCTCATTTTTGTATATCAGAAGAATTCCATGTCCAATTGCACCGCTTCCAAACATCTCTTTGATCACTCTGAACTTGATGTTCTTCTTCGACATAATTTTATGCGCATCTTCTGCCAATTCTTTCGTTAAAATGACTCTGGCCCTGCCTTCCCAAAAGGCGGACAGAGTTTCAACTATCTCTTCGTTCAGGAGCTCTCTATGCGCGATCGCGAGAGAGATCTCTCTCCCCCTGCCTTGCAGCATTCTCGAGAGGAATTTTTGCACCTCATCCTCATCGATCAGTAGTATTCTGAATAATGGCGATGAATTTGTTGCTACTTTTTCAACGATAGGAATAAGCTTTTCCTCAACTTCCAGCATTTTGCTTTCAATATTTTTCTTCATTTCATTCCATACTTCTCTGATGTTCATTGGATAAAATCTGTAGGGCCTTTCCTCCGACTTTATGACCCACCCCAACCTGGTCAGCTTAGTAAGAGCTTCATATGACTTTGAGTAGGGGAGGTTGAGGTCTCTTGCTATATCTTTCGCTGTAGATGGCCCCTTAGACAGCAGATATAGGTAGACGTCTACTTCTCGCTTGCCAAGCCCCATAAGCTTGAGCAGCTTGCTCAGAGATCTGACTTCAGCGGATATAAAATCGATCGGCTTGAGCCTCTCCTCATCCTTCATCAGTCAGCAACCCTTCCAGGAACTTTACTCCCTCAATGTCAATTATTGGTATCATTATCCAGCCCGGAAGGTTTTTCTCTGAAAACTGAACTTGCTCTCCGCTCTCCACCACCCTGTAAGAAATATATGAGGAATTTCTGCAGTTGCTATCATCCTCTCTGCACTCATAGTAGAAGGTAAGCGGAAGCCCCCTGTATTCATAGTAATTTGGGAATGAAAGAACCAATGCAATGAGCGCCTTGTTCTTTCCTTTGAAGCGGAAGAGAGTTCTCGGAGGAGACATGGGGGTAGCACTCGAAATTGCCAGTTTAGCAAGATCTGAGATCTTGGAGACCCTTATACCTATGATGCTTTTAAGTTCATTCATATTTGCCACCAACGTTTGACTAAAATTGGAGAATCTATCTCAGAATTGGTGTCATACATCACCCGGTCAGAAATACCAACCCTCATCATCGATAACCCTCAATACATTCTTCCATCGAAACGATATATTACATTAACTATTGTTTCGATGCTTGTTATGAAGGATACTGTTAGTGAAGAAAATTAAATAAACCTATCCGGCCGATACTCCATAGTTGAAAATCACGGAGAGGATGTGCCGTGCCAGTTAAGGATCCGGTGCTAGTAAGCATTATGAGCAAAAGGGTGCTGGATAAATTAGTTTGCAGAAAATGCGGTGCTTTAAATCCGATAGGTGCAACCAAGTGCAGAAGGTGTGGAAGCAAAGATCTGAGGCCTAAGAAGAAGAAGCTTGGAATGAAGAAAGGATAATCACTTTTTATAAGGTGCGGAGTACAAAGTTCTATTCAGAGAGAGCCGGGGTGGCCGAGCGGTCTAAGGCGGCGGGCTGCAGATGAACTTGGTAAAGCCTATCAGTTGAAACCCGTTCCATCGCGGGTTCAAATCCCGCCCCCGGCTCCAATTTCAACAGCCATTCGAGTTCGCATTTCCCAATTTAACCGTATACTCCCCAAAAAAACAAAAGCAGCTAGCTTACCGTTCTTCACAGTCTGGCTCTGGGATTCCAATTTCCCTAATCGGCTTACCTTCTCTCGTTTGCGGAGCCAGCCATTCGATAACCAGCTCTATCCTGGGATGCCTTACAGTGAAGATTACTGGACCGAGCGGAGATTCATCTTCTCTACTGACAAACGAAGCCCTTCCAACAGAAAGCGCCTGCTTGTGCAGCATGAAAGTGAGCGTGTCTTCATATTTTCCGCGGAGCAAAAATTTTCGGGCGGAATCTAAGATTCTCTCCCTCCTGAGGAGATCTCTCAGCTTCAGGAGAGAAGACAAGCACGGTGAAGAGGCCACTATTTTCTTGCCGAGCCACTCCCCTTCGATTTTTACTTCAGCTGGGATCATCACAAAATCTATCATTCTGAGCAGAAGCTGCTCGTTTTCAGTTGGCCTCACAGGTATTTCCAGGCGGACTCTTTCGTGCAACTTTTTATCCTCTCCAGGTTTTTCTCAATCAATCGCTCCAGCTCCTCTCTAGTCCCTTCGTTAATTATCAGCGTATCAGATAAAGCTATAACGTCGCCCAGGCCAAAGCCCAACTCTTTCAGATCTCTCTCCAAGAATTCTTTGAAATCACTGGGATCCCCAGGCCTCCCCCTCTCCTTTATTCTCTGGAATCTCAGCCATGGGGGCGAGTATATTGACACGACATGAATGCACTTGGAAAATCTCGCAAAGACTCTTATTTCTTCCAGACTTCTAATCCCATCTATGACCACGGGAAATTCCACATTATCCATCTTTTCCAAAAGCAGTTCCGCTACACCAGCCTTCCCGCGCACCCTCCTGATCTCTTCAGCGATCTTCAAAAGATTTGACTGGGTCTTCTCGAGCCCCCTCTGCTCCACCATTTCTCTTACAACATCTCCTAAGCTGAAAACTTGGAATCCTTTCTTTTTCAGGTATTCAGCTACAATTGACTTCCCAGAACCCGGCATGCCTGTCACTAAAACGACAAGCCTATCCATAGACACCCTTCTCCAGATACGGAAAGCATGCTATAAGAAGGGATCAACTGATAAGTTAAAAAACTTCATTATGCGGAAAGCTTCAGCCTTTCTTAGGAGGAGTTCTTGGCCTAGCAGAGCTTGGCTCGAGCCTTTCGTAATCGGATCCCTGTTCAGGGAGTGGATCATCCCCAGCCTTCAGGAGCCTTTTATTCTCGGCGTATTCCATGAGAATGCTTTCGTCTAGGTCGTACAGCTTTTTCTCATCGATATTTATGTTTCTCGCTTTCAGGAAGTTCAGAAAGTCCTCAAGAAGACCTCCTGACAGTATCATCTCTATAATTTCGTTCTTAGAATGAAGCTCTCCCATCATTTTTCACCCGTGCCAATCGGAAGATTCGACATGGAATTGGTAGTAGAGATTAAGAGTTTTACAAGACCTATTTTTTTATTTCACCTTCCAAATTTTAAAGCTATCTAGTCTCATTTTCAACCTTTTAAATCATTGCAGTGATGATGTATTAGAGTAGCAATATTATTATTCCTGGAAGACTATAACATTGAACGTTGAGCTGGTGAAGAAACTTGTCCAGTCCAAAAGAAATATTGAAAGAAGTTCTCTCGTTGGTCTCTCTCCAGAATCAATGGAGAAGGAAACAATCGATAAATCTCATCGCTAGCGAAAACGTTATGAGCGAGCTGGCTGAGGCAGTTTATCTCAGCGATTTCATGAGCAGATACGCGGAAGGCAAGCCCAAGAAAAGATACTATCAGGGAACGAAGTACATCGACGAACTGGAAATCATGCTGTCTGAGCTACTAGGGAAATCTCTTGGGACCCCCTATATTGAAACCAGGCCTATAAGCGGAACAATAGCCAATGCTTCTGCGTTCAAAGTCTTGGGAGAGCCAGGAGATAGAGCTCTCATTGCCCCAGTTCAGGCAGGGAGTCACGTGAGCCACACAAAGTTTGGCACGCTTGGGGCTTTAGGAATGACCCAGGTCTACATGCCATACGATGAAGAAAATATGAACGTTGACGTGGATAAGGCTGTCAAGATGATAAGGGAGGACAACTTCAAGTTTGTTGTTCTGGGAGGAAGCATGTATCTATTCCCCCATCCTGTTAAAGAGATAGCCTCAGCATCAAAGGAAAAGGGGATAAAAGTAGTCTATGACGCAGCACACGTCTTTGGACTGATAGTGGGAGGCAAGTGGAGGAACCCGCTCAAGGAAGGAGCTGATGCCATGACTGCAAGCACGCACAAAACCTACCCAGGTCCTCAGGGGGGGATCATAGCCTTCAGCGATGAGCCTTTGTACAAAGCCGTCTCCAAAACCATTTTCCCGTACTTCCTGAGCAACCACCACCTTCACAGAATACCAGCGACTCTGGTCACCCAACTCGAAATGATGGAGTTCGGAGAAGCCTATGCTTCTTCGGTAGTCAGCAACGCTAAAGCCCTAGCTGAAGCCCTCGCTCAAGAAGGCTTCAGAGTTTTAGGCGAGCACCTGGGCTATACTCAGAGCCATCAAGTCGTGATCGATGTTTCAAAGCAGGGAGGAGGAGCAAAATGCGCTGAAGCGCTGGAAAAGGCGAACATAATAACGAACAAGAATTTGCTGCCGAACGATCCTCCTGAAGCGGTTCAGAATCCGAGCGGCATCAGGCTAGGAGTCCAGGAGATGACGAGATACGGCATTGGAAAAAGCGAAATGATTGAGATAGCCAACCTGATGAAGAGAGTGGTCATAGAAAGAGAGGATCCAGAAAAAGTCTCGAAGGATGTTGCCGAGCTGCGGAGGAGCTTCACCGTCAGGAAATATGGATACACGCTGAAGGAAGCTGAAGGCTTCAAGGACCTCCTCTTGCTAAGAGCTTAAATCCTGTGGAGATCTGCTATGGAGCCGCCTGGATCCCTTGAAGTCTGGATTATAAATCTGGGAACCGAGTTGCTTACGGGCTTCACGCAGAACACGAATTCAGCCTGGCTGGCGAGGAAGCTCACTTTCATCGGATACTCTGTCAAGAAGATAATTGTGGTCCCGGATGAGTATGCTGAATTCGCTGAAGAGCTCATCAGAGGCATCGATAAGGGGATCGGGATAATAGTCACTACGGGCGGCCTCGGACCGACTTACGACGATTCGACTCTCTCCATGATATCGAAAGCCCTTTCCATCCCATTAGTTTTGAACGAAAAAGCCCTCGTGATGGTCAGAAAATATTACGAAAAGCTGGAAAAAGAGCTGACCGAGGACAGAATTAAGATGGCTAGAATGCCAGAAGGAGCGGAGCCTCTTCCTAACCCTGTAGGTGCTGCTCCAGGAATGATCCTGAGGACGAGGAGGACCTACATAATTTCGCTTCCTGGCGTACCCAAAGAGATGGAAGCTATCTTCGAAAAAGAGGTGGAGCCTGTTCTTAGAAGATGGAGCGGAATCTTCACTAAGGAAGAGACGTTAGTAGTGAAGGGCGTAATGGAATCTTCTCTCGCGCCCTACTTGAACAGGATTGCTAAGCAGTTTCCCTATGCATACATAAAGTCCCATCCAAGGGGAAGCGAGAGAGAGCCCATCATCATCATCCAAGTGCTTGTATCATCCAGAGACATTTCGGACCTAGATTTCAAGCTTTCGGCTATCAGGAAAGAATTAGTCGAAACAATAGGAAGAATTGGTGGAGCAGTTGAGCAGGAAACAGAGCAGAGCCCTATATAGGAGGTTCTTCGTCTATCAAGTTCCATTTTTCGCTATAGGCTTTTCATTGATTTTTTTGTCCTACATCATAGGAGTTAGAGAGGATGCAGGGCTGGTTCTCTTTATATTGGGAGCCTCCTTCCTCATTCTCGCACCATTTCTATCGCTCTACATCATGCTGACCTCTATGCGTAGGGATGGAGCGAAGAGCTGAGCTTTTTCTGGTAGCATTTTCTCTATTAAAAAATGGGAAAATTTATAAGTAATGTTTTCAATAAAAATAACAAGAACGTTATTTTAAGGTTTTTTGCTTTGGAAATGAAGACGTTAGAAGGCTCTGAAAAAGAGGTGGTAGGTTTTGAGCGAAAGCGTTCCTCTCAAACCTTTAGGAAAAGAAGACATAAGAAAGCTGGAACTAGCCGTTTCCCGCTCTAGGTCATTGCAGTTCTCACTAGAGCAGGTTGTGCCTCTTCTCCATGCTTCACGGTGGTCACAGACCACTCCACATGGAGGTCATGGGCACCCTTCGAGCCCAACGGCATGCGGCTCACATCTAGGAGGTATTTCCCAGCTATGTTTATTGCTCCAATGACATCTCTATCATGTGTGAATCCGCAGTTCGGGCACTTCAATATTCTCGGCTTCCAACCGTTCCTCTGGGCATTGCCCGTCATAGGAGCGAGTTTGGAGCCGCATATCGGGCATGTCGAGGAAGTGTAGGCTGGGTCGACAAGGATGTATGAAATGCCGCATTCCGACAGCTTCTCGATTATCAGCTTCTGCACTCCACGCATGCTGGACTGCTTCAACCTGTGTGCATCTAAACCCTTAACACCGTTCTTCTCGATGACCTTATCTTGGAAATTCTCAGGTAAGTCCTCGAGAACGACTACGCCATCTTTAACGGTCTCTACAACAGTTTTAACTAGTTTCCGCTTTAAGTCAGTTTTAACATGTCTTTCCCTAAGTTTCCTCAGGGAAGCTCTGAGCCTCCTGTTATAGGTAGCACCATATTTTTCACCCCAACTCTCCTGTACCGCGGCTCTTCTATATGCGTACCCAAGGACAACTCTAGAGAAGTTTGTCACAATGGTTACTGCCTTATTGTCTGGGTAGCTATATATCGTCACATTGTTCTCGTTAACATCAATGCCGTAAAGCCTTCCCGAAGCATTATTCAATAACTCTGCACCCTTTTCAAAGGCCACATAGAGGAGGAGCCTGTTTCCAACAAGCTTCCACCTAGCATTACTCGCCATCCTCCAGCCCCTATTATAGTATTTCCAGAACAACTTATGGAACTGTAGTGGAACATTAATCCATCCTTTATGCGTAGCAATCTCCGCATCACTAAGCGTAAGCTTCCACAACTGATTGTCGCAGCCAACGCTCCACTTCTTAACGACAGGCTTTTCTGTCTTAGCTAATCCCTTTTCCTCAAGCCTCTCGAAGCTCTTAATCCTCTGAGATGCGTCTCGTATGGCTTCATGAATGTAGTGAGATGGGATACCCGGGTATTTAGTTCTAAACATATTGTAAAGCTTCTTCTTGGCCTTCATCCACGAAGTTACATTGTTTCTCCACATATAATCTACTGCTTCAATCAGTATTTCTCCATATACTCGATAAATATAGCTGAGACTGTCAATCTTGTTCTTCGTGAGAGGTGGCGATGTAATCAGTGCTGTTCTTTTAAGGGTCTTTAACTGCTCGCTCAACCGCTTCCACCACATTCCTATACTTATGGCTTCCCTTGCCGTAGATTCTGGATGCGAAGGAAGTCACAATTTCTATCATGTCTTCCACAAGCTCTTGGTAGAAGTCTCTCGGCTCTTCTTGGAATGCTACAATAACTCTGACTCCATAGGCTTTGAACAGTTCTTCAAGGTAAATGAATCCGAACCTAGTCAGCCTGTCCTTGTATGCTACTAGCAGTACGTCGAATTCATGTTTCTTAGCCATTTCCACGAGCTTCCATAATCCCTTCCTATCCTCTTTGAGACCGCTAGCGACATCTCTTACCACACCTATTAGCTTCCAGTTATTTCGTTCCACAAAACTCTTTAGTGCCTCTACCTGGTTCTCCAACTCCTTCCTCTGGTTTGCCCCGCTGACACGCACATAGATTACTACACGGTTTATCTTAGGGACAGGTGCTTCCTCAACTGGTTGGCCGAGAACACGCTTTACCTCGCTTTCAGGTATCCTCCACCTACCATTAACATTAACAGCTCTAATTCTGCCTTCATTAATCCACCTGCGAATAGTACGGTTAGCGATCCCCAATATCTCACAAACCTCACGAGTACTGTAATAGCGTTCCATCAATTAATCTCCAGAATAAAATAACCTACAAAGACCTTAAAAAACCTTTATGATAGAAACTGCAGATAACCCTTTTCAGAGAAGACGTTCTAGAGAAGATAAGGAGTTCAGAAGATAGGCTGACTTGGCTGGATTCTCTGATAGTAGCAGCTGGGGCTTTAGCAAGAGAGAGGGGCTGTAGCGTGTTTGATGGTTGGAAGAAAGATTTATAAGTATTGACATGTTTAATTATTTCAATGTAGGATCCGCTCACGCGATGGGAGCAATGCTCTAAGCCTGGGCGGACTAACTCTAGATGGGAGCCCAGTGCCGTTGGGCTCGACGGCCGCCCATGAACCCAGGGGGAATGTAAAATCCCTGTGGGCAAGGTGGAACTCCCTAGATGCGAACATGAAAACATATAATGATTGGAATGAACATCTAGAAGGAAACGGTAACTACACTGTGGAAAAAATAGCTGAGGAGCTTGGGAGAAGCGAATCGACAATCAGGAACCATCTGCAGGGGAAAACTGAAGCAGGAAAGCTCGTCAGAGAAACTTACGAAACAATAAAAGCAAAAGGAGGCATTCTAGAGCTTCCAGTAACAATCAGCGTTGCTCAACAAGAAGAGCTGAATAAGGTGAAGGAGCAGCTGGCGCAGTCCGAAGAGAAAATAAGGAAGCTGGAAGAGAAGATCAAGAGTGCAAGGGAGAAGCTCTCTCAGCTTCTCCAAGAGCTTTCAAGCTGATTTTTGGAAGATAACGAATATAGATATAAAGCATATTACTTTTTCCATTGAATATAGCGAAGGAGTTTTGCCATGAATTCGGAGGAACTGAAGAAAAAAGTAATTGAAGCGCTCCGTCAGGTGTATGATCCGGAAATACCAATAAATGTTTACGATTTGGGGTTGGTTTATGAGCTGAAAGTGAGCGAAGATGGTGAAGTTTACGTAAGGCTCGGCCTAACGACGCCGTTCTGCCCTCTTATAACCGAAATAGCTTCAGCCGTTGAAGATGAGATTGCCAAGCGGGTTCCCGAAGCCAAGAGCGTGAAAGTAGAGCTCGATCTGTCTACTCCCTGGTCCGCCAGCATGATAACTAAGGAAGGCAGAGAACAGCTCAAGGCCATTTATGGTTATGACATTGTCGAAGAAATGCTCAAAAGGGAGCAAGAACAATCTAATGTTTAATAGATATATATTAAAAGAGCATAAGTGGGAAAAAATGAGCAGTTATCAGAAGAAAAACAGAATTAGGGGCTTCCAGAAAGAGAGGGATCTTGTCAGGAAGCTCTGGGAGCTCGGTTTCGCGACTATCAGAGCTCCTGCTAGCGGAGCGAAGGCAAGAGCTACATATCAGCCAGACATCATAGCGGTGAGGGACAACAAGATATTTGTTATTGAAGTTAAATCGCGGAAGAGCACAGACGTGGTCTACATTGATCAGTACCAAGTACAAAAAGTGGAAGAGTGGGTGAAGAGGGCTGGCACGAATGCTGCGGGATATATAGCAGTCTACTTCGACCGGAAGCAGGGATGGAGGTTCGTTCCCATTGCTTCGGCTACGAAAACTGACAGCGGTGGTATAAAGATAACGAGGGAAGAAGCCGAGAAATTTCCATCTCTCATGGAATTTGGCTCTGTTTAATCCTTCAATAATGTTTGGTCTGAAATTTCGCTTTTTTATCATCTAATCGTTAAGGACGGAAAGCACCCCGGACTGCACGCGCTCTCTAGAACAATAAAGACGAAAAGGTGCTATTATAAACAGATAAATATAAAATTTTTACATATTGTGAAAAAAACCGGTAAGTTTAGCAGATTTTATATGTCTAGGATACAAAATAGCTTTTCGAAGTAAGAGCTTTACAGTTTGGGTTGAATGTGGTGTGATTAGTATGGATGAGAAAAAAGTTAATTTTGAAGAAAGCGCCCTTATTCCCGTTAGACAGAAGAGAAACTACCTGGAAATCATCTCTGACATTCTGTCATCCATCCCTGACGAAGGAATCAAGATGACTCATCTAGCAAACAGGGCCCTTCTAGATTACAAGATCATGGTGAAATATCTGAAACAGCTGGAAAGAGAAGGTCACGTCACTATAAATAGCAAAGTCTACATAACCGAGAAAGGAAAAATCTTCCTAGAAGAGTATAAAAGATTAAAAAGCCTGATATCTTCTAGCAAGACAAACTGATAAATTTTCATCTTCAAAGCAAAGAAAGATCAGGCCAAACTCATATATCAGACAAAGATGGAAGGCCTTATGTAGACTATACCATGTGAATCTTGTCCGCGAGAACATCCCGGATCCTCGTCTCTGCATTGCTCTCAACAAAGTTGTAGAGCTTTCCGAAACCCCAGTGGAAGATGAATACGCCTTTAGCGGTTGCGTAGAGCTTCACTAGGGCTGTTACGGCTCCCCACATCATCTCCTCAGCTTGCCTTGTATCCCCTCCTCTCTATGTGCTAAGGCCTCCCTATAATAGTTCTCGAAGATCGACCTATAATGTTCAACGCGCTCCGATGGATCAGCATCTAAGCTCCTAAATTCTTCGATTATATCATCCACATCCCACCCAGTAGCCTCAGTCACCTCCCTTACCCACAGCTCATCACGCTTCTTACCATGTACCAGAGAATCCCTAAAATAACTGACATCGCACAATTATTTCAAATACGGCTGCTGATATACTGGGTAGTTCATTTTCATGATTTCTTCGAGAAATATGAGAAGATCTTCTGTTTCTCAATCCGCTCTAAAACACCTTTGTATAGATAAATAGTATTGTATCATCATTACTAAAACTATATTAGGAAAAGTTCTACAAATTTTTAAGTTTTCAATAAGAAGATGTTGCTCGATTTTCAAACTGAAAGATTTTGAGAATAAAAATTTAAAAATAATCCATAATAAAGATAATTATAGAAGGGGTGAGATTATTGACCCTCAAAATAATTAACAACCTTGAGAAATTTGCTTTAATAACACTAATAATTGCCTCAGCGATCATATTGGTTATTGGAATGAATGTAATTTCAACTTATGCGCTAACAACTTATAGTCTCACTGTCAATGTTCACAATGCTCAGGGCTATTCTCTGCCTGCATCTGGTGGAACTATTGGTGTTGCTCTCTACGACTCTAACTACGTCTATGTTACTGAGAGGAGTGTGAGCTATGTTGGCGGGTCGGGTTACGTCTCTGTAAGCTTCAGCAATTTGACTGGCGGATTGTACAATGCTGAGGTGTATAATAGACCTAGCGTAGGCTTCGGCTACTCGGAGTTCTGGGGCTCGATGAGCATCAATCTGAATAGTAATATGGCTGTGGACTTCTACAGGGTCAATCCATTCATTACTTCGCTCTCATCTACTGCGAGTAGTGTGGTGCCTGGCCAGTCTTTCACGGTGAATATAGCTGTTAGGAATAATGCTGCTGCTTCTAATAGTGTTAAGCTCCGCGTCATTATTGACAGAGATGAAGCCTCTCCATGGGACTTCGACTACAACACTTCGTATGCGTCCATCTCCAGCGGTTCAACGTATACTTTCAGTATTCCCGTGACGTTGAGCAGCAGTGGGAGCTACTACATCTACGTCTTGGTCTACACCTACATAAACAACAAGGATGTTCTGACCGATCAGTATGTGTGGAGTAAGATAGTCGACGTCTACGCGCTAAATGCCTCAATCATTGATCTAGCAGTAACAAACCCCATGACGGGGGCGCTGGCTTCAACCAACAGCTCTTCTGTAAATGTATCGTTGGTCGTCTATGCTTCTAGTAGTGTTAACCTAACAGTAGAGGTATCAGTATTCGATGATACTACTTATGTGTACAAAAACAACTACTCCATTACAATTAATCAGGGGACTCAGATCTATGACTACAGCTTTGCAATACAAATGCCAGGTAATGCTTCGCCAGGGCTCTACTCGGTAGGAGTAACGGTCTATTTCAACGGTAATGTTCTAGATAAACGCATCATGTATAATGTCATCTATCACAGCACCTGGTTAAACTATGCGGGACCTAGTCTAAATCCGTGTTACGGGATCTACCTGCCCCCGCGAACATTTAATGATATCAACATACTCTTGAGTGCTGTTAATACACTTGCATCAATAGATCCATATAGTAGTCAAAGAAGTTGGTTCTTAATAGTAAACATTGGTAGCATAGACGTTTACGGGAATATAGATACTTCAATAAGTAAAGAAAACGTGGCTAGCTTCTTTAACTGGTTAAACAACATCAGGGAAAATGAACCTAGTACAACTATCTATGTGATAGCATGGCTCAACTTGAACCTTTATGTAAGTGGGGGAGATATAAAAATCGATAGAAGTGCTATCGAAAGTACGCTAAAAATGCTGATGGATATGGGTTTTGATGGTGTTCTATTCGATATAGAGCCATACCCAAAGAGCACGATGGACTACAATGATATAGCTTTGATTTATCAAGTAAGGAACGAACTGCTTGCAAATAATTACTCTATTAAGAGATTCCTCATAATGTATGCTGTTAGCCCCTCAATAGCCAATGATATTGCCTCTCTCGAAATGTACAGCAATTATGCTGATGCAGTGAATATCATGATGTATGATACAGGCTCTTCATCGGGAGCAGAGTACATAAGTAAGTCAGTGGACTCGATTGTTAAGATAATAAGTGGCAGCAGAATACCTGTTTTAATTGGCCTGCCAGTTCTATCAACAGGTAAGTCAGGGTATCATGATCCAACGGTAGAAAATGCTTACAACTTAGTTGTTGCGCTCCTTCAGGCCGCCCAAATAGCTGATAGTTGGGATGTCTATAAATCGCTAAATGGGATAGTGCTGTTCCCATATGATCAGAACCTTGTAGCAGAAGAGAAGGTCTTAGCGACGAACGCAGAGCTTATGGCTATCCTCACAGGCTATACATTTGCCAAAGTGAAACTTTCGCCATGGCTTCTCCTACTAGTTGGAGCCTACGATAATACCTTGTCATGGGTATACGGTGATGTAATTAGTAAGTTGGAGATTGTAGGAAGGGTCTATTATCCACAAGGTATATACCGCTTCAGAGTCTACATACTACCCGTATAACAGACGCATTAAACCCAGATTATTTTTCATTTTTATTTCACAGGTTTAGGATTCTACGGCCCCTCTAATAGTTGTAGCTATCAGAATGCTTTTAAACAGAGGAAGGCGGATAAGACGAGGAATGAGACTGGGCAGATGCCGAGATTCGAACTCCAGGGATTAGTGTCAGGGATACCCATCTTTAGGGAATCCTCAACATGTGGACTCATCCTCCTCGACAAACCATTTAGCAACAGCGCTCGCATTAAAGAAGAGACCGGGCTTCATCTACGATCCCTGAAGTCTCTGATTACCTCGCTAGGAGCTTCCCGGGCTTTGCTTTACGGAAGACTTCATCCATAACTCTCAGAGCCCATTTAACCTCCTCTTCATGAACTTTCTCCTCTAGGGCTCTCCGGACGACATAGCTCCAGTTGACACCGCTAAGCTATTCATCCTTTCCTTAAGCTCCCTGGGAATCCTAACAGTGATCTTGACGGACATGGCACCACCAGATAAGGTATGTCATGTGAGGGCCTATAAGTCTCACTTATGCAAGTGCATGAGTTAGCCATAAATGGAGACATCAGCCGAGAGGACCAAGTTATTCACTGGTATCAATGCTTCCTTATATTGTAGGCAAATACTCTTTTGAGCCCTCATCAATCTGTTTAACTAGGCCTGGGCTCAGGCTAGGCTACCACAAGCTAAATTTTCTTAGCACCAGGCTCATGCGGGTTCGATCTCTGGAACTGCTTAACTAGGTTTTTAAGTGACTCAAGGCTCCTTGGCTTATAGTATGGGCAATTTAGGCATATAGAGCTAGCCTTAGCAGGTCTAGTGAGATGTAAAGTAACTCGAATATTGATACATTGCTTATCATAGTCTTCTCTAAGTATGTCATGGCATCAACTGCTTCACAGCTTTCCCTAGCTAGGTCAAGGTGCTCACTTCAAGGCGGTATATTGTGGTCCTTGTCTGTTTTAAAGGAATTCAAAAGTCTTCAAATCGGCCAAGATTCTGTCAATTAAGCATAAGTTGTCAGTAAACGAATATCCTGAAGTACTGCAAGATATTTGCCTCTGCTCTCATGCACAGGCAGAAAATTCAATAGAATTTCTCGAGAAGTCATCGATATTGCCGAGAGGCTGAGACGCTCTTCCCTAGAAGATTTTTAGAACTTCTATCAAAAGCTAGCAACATTATCTCTTGAATGTAGAATGAAGCAGTCCTTTTCCTTTTAACCTCACATCTCCTAATGTTACATTCAGACAGTCCGCCTGGATTAAAAGGTGACCGTAAAAATTGGAGGTTCTGGGAGCTCGCATAAGAGGTAATGCCTTAAATGACGATGAGATCTACACCCCGAAGATATTCGCTGTTCTGGACTGGAGCGAAATGAGCTCTGAAGCCCTCAGAGAAGTTCTGGAAATAAAAAAAGAGCTAATGACGAAGTTTCTCATCAATGTTGAAATCGAGAGCACCTATGTCAACATAATAAACACATACATTGAACCAACCTACTCGTTTGAGTCGCTTCCATGTCTATATGTGAATGGTCGCCTCCTCTCATGCGGAAAGCTACCTGCGAAAGAGGAAATCATTCAGGCAGTACTTGAATTCGATGAATCGGAAAGTGAACTTGACTTACCAGTGAATTTATTCATCCGGGAAAACGAACCTCCAATGAACTCAGCTGTTATGCTCGAAGGCTGACCTCCTTCCCACTCTAAAGGGAACCCTTGCACTTCAGAAGGTCACCTGTTCCCCCCGCATCTATTCGGGTTTCATATGTCATCTGCGCTGTAGCCAATAAGGTCAGAGATTTTCTATCTGCTTTATACCCTTTCTCACTCTTCACAGAGCTCTCGACAACTCACCTAATAGCATAATTGAGGGCATTCCTATACTTCTTTAGCAATTCAACTGCTTCGGGTTGGTGGCTAACCCTCATCCTTACCGAGAGGGTTAGGAATCCCTCATCGCTCGGCATGCTCACTCAATTCTGTGCTTTTATATAGATATACTCAGAGAAATTCATAAGCTTTCATCTCCGTCTTAAAAAGCGAGGCTTTCAGTTGCAACCGTATGTGTTGAAGCAGTAATGCTGCTTTTACCAAAAACTCTAAAGGAATAGAAACCATATGCAACGATAGAGATAGCAGTAAGCAAGGCAATAAGTAAAGCGAAAAGCCTACTCATGCGAAAGGTGCGAACCAAAGTACAATTCTGAAAAAAAGATATAGCAAGGAGAAATATAAAACTAAAGCAGAAACGCTGGAAACAATCAGGAATAGAGTTGCCGAAAAAACATATATAGAATCCCGGCAACAGGTTATCATGGGTGCTCTATGCATAGAGTACTAATAAAATTGTCATTGTTAGCGGTAACAATGATATTGTTAATGAACACTATAACACTACTTGCAGCTACTATAAACACGGAGACGAGTAGAGCACCAGCAGGAGGGAACACCACATATTCAATAGCTTTGGAGCAAGCACCATCTACGACTTTATATTTAGCTGTTACATCGCTCAGTGGGACCAGCAATTTAATACCGCACAATCCAATTACTATTATCGGCAATACGGATTTCACATGGGAAAACGGTGTTGTCAGCGGTTCTGGCACGGCCGATGATCCATACATTATCGAGGGCTGGGAGATAAATGCGACAGGTTACGAAAATGGAATATATATTAAGGATACAACAGCACACTTCATAATAAGAAACTGCAAAATATACGGAGCAAGATTGAATGGAATACACTTAGAAAACGCAACAAATGGAAAAATAACAGACAACTATATAGCAAACAACATTAATTATGGCATTTCTCTCTATGGTTCAAGCAATAGCGTAATAAAATACAATAATATAACAAACAACCATTATGGCATTTCTCTCGAGTATTCAAGTAATAATAATGTTATTGAATACAATAATATAACAAACAACGATTATGGTATTTTTCTCTATGGTTCAAGCAATAATGTTATTGAATACAATAATATAAAAAGCAACTATGAAGGCATTACTGTCATTAGTTCATCGAATAATGTTATTGTTAGTAATAATTTTATTGGTGATGGGTTAAGAATTCTTGATTCCTATAATAATATTGTCTTAAATAATACTGTTAATGGTAGGCCACTCATATATCTTGAGAATAGGTCTGATCTCGTCGTTTCTAACGCCGGCCAGGTAATACTTGTAAACTGCTATAATATAACCGTTACTAACTTTGACCTATCAAATACTACTGTAGGCATAGAGCTATGGAACACAAGCAATAGCGTAATAAAATACAATAATATAACAAACAGTTATGAAGGCGTTTTTCTCGAGTATTCAAGTAATAATAATGTTATTGAATACAATAATATAAAAAGCAACTATGAAGGCATTTCTCTCTATGGTTCAAGTAATAATAATGTTATTGAATACAATAATATAAAAAGCAACATTATTTATGGCATTACTGTCATTAGTTCATCGAATAATGTTATCAAATACAATAATATAACAAACAGTTATGAAGGCATTGAGCTCAAATATTCAAGTAATAATAATGTTATTGTTGGTAATAATTTTATTGATAATCATATTCAGGTTCACTCCTATAAATCTAATAATACCTGGGATCTCGGCTATCCTACAGGTGGCAATTACTGGAGCGACCATGCTTGCAACGATCAATATAGTGGCTCATACCAAAACAAAACCGGCAGCGATGGAATATGCGACACACCATACCCAATATACGATGAAGGATACCGTAGTTATCAGTATGATCGTTACCCGTTGGTGAACCCAGTAAATGTAACTCATATTGTAAGTAACTCTACTATATATATTGGTATTTATTCAGAGTACGGTTCTTTATTCTACAGAGGATTTGATCTGAACAATAATTTCTTCGTTGAAATAAATGGTAGTGGCGTGTTAAGTGTTTCTGGGATTATAGATGGGCATTACGTGTTAAGTTTTTCATATAATGAGAGTCTCAGTATGTGGGAGTCCATATTTAATACAGGGGTTCTGGAGCGGGGGACTCATATCTTAACAGTAAATGCATCACTCTCTAATGGCTCAATTATTACTGGTGAGTATAGGTTTTATGTGATAGATCCACCGCCTTTTATTAGAAGCATTATTGATCTAGGTAATGTTGATACTGAAGCGCTCAGTATCAAGTATTCTAAGGACTTCAATGTATTAGGTGGCCAGGGTTATTGGGATAAACACTACGAATTCGTTATAGATGCTAATATTAAGTGGAAACCCTTCGAAATAAATATACAGAGTAATTATATTGGTGGATCATGGGATTTCGGAACCATAGAGCTTGAAGCATGCTTTATATTATCATCTAATGGCAGTATGAGTATCTCCGG
Organism: Fervidicoccus sp. SLHALR4; assembly: GCF_058692745.1. Taxonomy (NCBI): domain Archaea; kingdom Thermoproteati; phylum Thermoproteota; class Thermoprotei; order Fervidicoccales; family Fervidicoccaceae; genus Fervidicoccus; species Fervidicoccus sp. SLHALR4. Next base: position 1,028,427 of record NZ_CP182483.1, read on the forward strand.
CACTCTATCCAAAGAGTATGAAGCAGAAATAGTATCTGTTAAGATTAACGCCAAGGGCTATGCTAGTGTATCTGGCTCCTGGGTTATTGACTGGGATAATAGTTCAATAGACCTAGATTTCCTAAAGCTCATTACCGGTTTATCAATATCCGGTTCAAAAACCCTCCCAACTCCATGGGGTATCGAAACGCCAATTGGGAGTGTGGGGGTAACTGTAACTATTTCACCCAGTATCTCCGGCAATCTAACAATGATCTTTACACCGACAAATAATGAATCCGAGTATTTATTCAACCTACTGCCAGTAAAAGTCGCAGATGTACATGGAGATATAAATGGGCCGATCATTATCAGCGGTCAAGTCGGTGGTAAGTTTGAAGTTGGTTCTCGTCTTGGATTATATGTAGGAGTAGCCGGTATTCTCGGGGCTGGTGTGTTTCCTCAGCCATCTAATGAATTAATGAGGGGTGGGGGGATTGTTGGTGAAGTTGATGCTTTTATAGTAATGTACTATGTTTCTGGAAAATATCAAGGCACACTCACATTATTGGGTCCTGGACAAATCTATTCATGGGGGAATTTAACAGGATATGATATAGAGTCGTTGCTAGAGATAACAAGTAGGTTGAAGGATATAGGTGAATTGATTGACTGGGTTAATGGTTCGTGGTCCGGCTATATTGTTGAAAACTTTAGTATAGGTGGGGATTATTCCGCTACATACCACGGTAATGCCCTCTACATATACTATACATATACACTACCCAATGGATCAAGTTGGATAAAGGGTTATAAGCTAGTAGATAGGAATCTAACCGACCTCCCGAACCCGGAGCTTAATGCTTTAGGCGTTTCATCACCCTATCTCTTTGAGCTATATAATGGTTCATTAGCTATGCTATATGCAATGGTTCCCACAGGTGCTCATGTTTCGAATGATCTACAGAATCTAGAGATACTGTTGCAAATGTGTATATGGGATGATTCCAGCGGTAAATGGTATAAACCAGTCAATATAACGGTGGATGGTGTGGTTTTCTCCTATATCTCGGATGGTAAGTATATCTACATGATATACTCCCCCAGCTTCAACTACACTACCACCGAGCTATGGAAATATAGTTTAGACGGTCAACTACTGTATAGTAAACCTTATCCCGGACTACTGTCTATCGACTCCATATATGGCGATGAAGTATATGTAACAGCCATTAATGGAACAATTCTCGAGTTCACGCTTACATCTATGAGAGAGCTGAGTGAAGCTAGATCAGTAGGGTTTTTGAGAGAGAACAACCTAAACTACATACTATTTGTTAACAAGACGCTAATGATATACAATGACACATATAGCTTAACAATCACCTTACCGGAGACAGCTATCGATGCCCAGCCGTTCATATTCAACAACACGATCCACATAATGTGTGTAACAAGCGAGGGAATAGCAGTATATAGATACGCAAATAACTTAACAATTCTCCAAACATATGCATTACAAAACATCACCTCAATAAAAACAGTAGTTGGAGAAAACTATCTCTACATCTTCACACAAACAATAGACAACATCCGTAACCAAACCGGCAATCTAGCACTATTCATCTACCAACTAGGAGAAAAACAAACAACATCATCAATAACTACAACGACTAGCACTGCGCCTCCAACTACAACTACTACGTCGCCAACTACTCCCTCATCTACCACCACTACTTCTCCAGTAACAACAACCACCGCAACCACTACGACTACTATATCGTTAACTACAATACCAGAAAATGAAACAAGCTTACTATCCCTAGCGCTCATAGTTGTATCAATAGTCATTGTAGCGGCTATAGCTGTAATACTTCTACTGAGAAGAAGATAAAATTCAAACCAATATTTTTCCTATTCTGTCGATGTAGTGTTAGCTGTGAAAAATTGCTTCGCTAGATTACTGTACACCAAGAGAGAGCATTGTAGTTTTCAGTCCTCACTCTACCCATATAAATTCGTAGTTCTGGTAACCATACAGGTGAGAATTTGATTTACAAGCATCTTGATGAGGCTCTTAGAGCCCTTCGAGTAGAGTTCTGTTTGATACTGCACTGGCTTGGTAGTGGTGATACATATACTATGTTCTTTATAGCTAACTACTTCCTCGACGAATACTGTGATAAGAGTCCTGTAGTCTTCATCATAGTTGATAGAAGCGACCTAGAGGAGTAGCATGAGAGAGTGCTTTCAAGTATTGAGGAGCCTAAGTTTGGAATTCTGTTTAAGAAGATTGAGAGTATTGAAGAGCTCCATGAGAGGATAAAGGTAATCAAGGAGAGCGAGTATTCAGGAGGAATAATATCATATGGGGTATATCTAACAACTATCCAGAAATACCAGTGTGGGAGATTACAGGAAACAAGGGAAGACGTGGAGAGAGAGGTCAACAACGTTCATAGCGATGTCAAGAAGATTCTCGGTATTGACGCCGACTTCAAAATCGTGCTATACTCTATGAAGCGTAAAGTAGCTTCAAGCTTCAATATAGTTAAAGAAAAGAATTATAAGGATAAACAAGTACTTTATAGATATGGTTAACGAAGACCAGCTCAAGTACGTATTGATGCAAAAGTTAATCCACTATTAATTGGAACCCCAGCCATGACGACGACTTCTTGAGGGGACTTAAGCGATTCACCAGCGAGAACGATGTAGACTCCATGGAGAAGGAGCTATTAAGAATCATCGCTACCATGAGTCAAACAAGATAAAAACTAAGAGTAACAGCAAAGGTTTTTCCACCATTAGAGAAGGAAAATACATTGAGAATACTTATGAAGTATTGAATCTAGTAGAGCCCTACCGGCCTATTGAAACATGTTTCCTCGTTTTTCGAGTCCTCGTGTCCGTACGGGAACGCTGATTTCACTTCTACATGCTTTACAGGCTTATCTTTAATGTTCTCTTCTGTAATTGGTTTTTTCCCTATTTTCATCCCATATCCTAACCCCTAAATCTCCCTCAATGTAGCGTATTATTTCTACGACGTATATGTCTTCATCGTACTCTATGAGGTTGTATTGCTTGAGCTCGAAGTGCGCTCTCATAGCATTCGCGAAGCTTCCATAATAAATTATGTATGTATTTGGTATGCGATTCTCCTCACGCTCTTGTTGTATTCATCCTCTCTATACATGACCCCCGGTCTAACCCCCAGCTTTCTAGACATCCATTTAATGTATTCACTAATATAGTAATGGCAGAGAATTTTAAGCGAACAGTAAAGTTCTTTATTGATTAGTATATAGGGATGAAAAAAGTTATAAAGAGCTAAGCGCAAAGGCGGCTAAACCTATTGCCATAGCAACTAGAACCCTGTTCTTGACTTTCTTTGCATTGCGTCTAGTGGGTTCTCTGACCAACTGCAGCGATAGCAAAACCAGCAGAGCATCTGTTATTGAAACAAGAGCTGTATACCACAAGTTTGCCATGCCAGTCATCGGAGGGATGAATGACAGAAGAACTGCTGCAACAAAGAAAGAGAGAGCCGCGTAAGAAGCGTTCTTCTCCCCATACCTGACAGCGAGCGTTTTCACGCCTTTTCTTGAATCGCCTTCTATATCGCTTATTCCCTTCGTTATCTCTCGGCCTACTATTGAGAGGAAGATCATAGCCGAATAGAGGAGAATCTTTTCGCTTAAGCTGTTCGATAGGAGAGATCCGTAGAGCAGAGGTACAGAGACCGTGTAAGCAACGCACATGTTCCCCAGCAAGCCGAACTTCTTCAATCTGAAGTTGTAAAGTATGGCAATGAGAAAGGTCAGCGAGGCCAATATGAAGGTGTAGATCCCGGTCCGCACAGAGAAGAAGAGTCCCAGAATACCTAATGCTATTCCGTAGATAAATGCCTCATTGGGATGGATTTTTCCGCTGGGGATAGGCCTCTCAGGTTCATTAATGGCATCTATTTCTCTGTCAACATAGTCGTTGAGAACCATAGACGATGCTGTGAGGAAGAATCCAGTTAAGAATCCGAAAGCAACTCTCAGCAGTGACTCTCCATGAAGCAAGTAACCGGGATCGCTTATGAGGATTCCTACGAGAACAGCTACACCCATCATAATTGAGTTTGGGACTCTGATTATTTCAAGATAGGCAGATAGCTTTTTCATGCTCTTAGCTCCTCTTTCCCATAAAAGGAATCATTGCTGATGCTAGAGCTCTGAGATTTCTGGACTGTATCAGGACTCTGCCTCTTCCTGTGAATTCAATCAGGAACCCCTCTCCTCCGAAGAGGAAAGACTTGATCCCTCCAAATTTTCTTATCTTCCAATGCAACTCGCTGTCGAATGCAACTATGTGGTCGTTGTCTATCAGGACGCTTTCAGTCCCATCAAGGGCAATTTCTTCGATGGCGCCAAATGAGGATACCCAAACTCCACCCGTGCCTGATGCTTTCAGCCAGATGAACCCGCTTCCCGCTACAGCTCCCGTTACACCTCTCCATACTACATCGAGATCCACGTTTCCATGGTAAGCTAAGAATGAAGAATCCTTTATGACGATGTTGCCGTTGCCTTGTAATGGTAAGTACCTGATATCTCCTGGCAACGATGGAGCTATGAAGATCTCGCTTCTCCCTATAGCTCTTAAATGGTTAAGGAAGAAGGATTCACCACCAAAGATCGCTCTCGAGATCCCCTTGATGATGCCCCCGCTCTTCGTCTCAATCTCATAGTTTCCCCTTCCAAGGAGAAAGCTTCCAGGCTCCACTGCGACCTCGTCTCCAGGGTCCAGGGTGATCCTGAGGTAAGTGAAACTTTCGCCCCCACTGGTCTCCCAATTCAAGCCCGAGGACCTCAAAACTCGATATTCTTGCGCTAGATTTTCTTTTCAGTTTAGGTTATATTTTTGTTGCCGTTAATGGGACATGGCATGTTTTTTGTTTGCAGTGAAGATTGTATGTGTCGATGTTCTGATGAGTCTAGCAGTATGTAGCACCGATGCGCAGTATTTGCTCAAGTGTCCGCTGAGGGTATCCCAGAGGGGAGTCCTTTTCTGTTGTGTTCGACAGACACCCATGAACCTATGGGATGAGCTAGGCGAGCCTCTGGGTGAGGCGGGACTCTATAGACGCTGTCATGAATACGTGTGAAATGATTAGGATCAGCGCCTCGGGGGAAACAGCTCATTGGAGCAAGAAAATTATTAAGGCTTCTATGTAAAAATTTTTAAATGACAGTCAAACAGGGAAAGAATCTCGCCCATTGATTTTGAAAGGTGCATGAGAAGAAATGTCATTCAATCTTTTCACTCCTCAAGGAGCTCCAATGCGATATTACATAGCTGACTACCCAGCTCTGGTACAAGGTATAGTTAGCAAGATGATTCAAATGGGCTATGTTGAGAAAGAGTCAGTTATACTCATACCCTCCCCTATCTTGACGGTGATAGAAAAGGAGGCCAACGAAGGAAAAGCTGTCGGGATTGCTGGACTGGTGGAGCTGAAGAAGCTGAAGGATTTTGCTGAGAAGAGGACGATCAGCATAGAGGTCGCCCAGCCACAAAGACTTTTCCCCTTAGACGACCCATCTCTTCTGTCGAGCTTAGCTAGGGAATTAGCCCTTCAGAGAGAAGGGATTCTCGTAACGGGCGATAGAATATCGGCAGACCTAGCTGAATCCGTGGGAATCAAGGTGCTGTTTTATACTGAAAAGGGGGCGGCCCCTCTCAAGATTGAAGGCTTTTTCGATGAGAGCACAATGAGCGTCCATCTCATTGAGGACAACTATCCAATGGCCAAGAAAGGAAAGCCTGGGAGCTGGACATATGAAAAGATCGGCAATAAAATCTTGACAAGAAACGAGATGCAGAGCATATTTGACGAAATAATTGAAGCGGCAAAATTGAGAGAGGACAGCTTCGTCGAAATAGACAGAAAAGGAAGCACGATCGTTCAGCTGGGTTCGTACAGGATTGTCATAGCGAGGCCTCCTTTCAGCAGCAAGTGGATGATAACTGCCGTCAGGCCGATTATTAAGCTCAAGCTGGAAGATTACAAGCTTCCAGAGAAGCTACTGGAGAGATTCAGGAAGAAGGCAGAAGGGATCCTCATAGCGGGAGCCCCTGGAATGGGAAAAACAACGTTTGCGCAGGCTTTGGCAGAATTCTATTTGGCCGAAGGAAAGGTAGTCAACACAATAGAATCCCCCCGCGATATGAGGCTGTCTCCCCAAATTGTCCAGTACAGCAAGAACTTCGCCGAAAAGGACGAGCTCCACGATATAATGCTCCTCAGCAGGCCGGACTACACATTCTTCGATGAGTTGAGGGGAGATGATGACTTCAAGCTCTACGTGGATCTCAGGCTGGCTGGGATTGGGATGGTAGGAGTCATGCATGCTACATCTCCAATCGACGCGATACAGAGATTCATTGGCAGGGTAGAGCTCGGTGTCATCCCAAGCATAATTGACACAGTCATTTTCATTGATAAGGGAGAAATATCGAAGGTCTACGAAGTAGCGATCACGGTGAAGCTCCCCACCGGACTTAAAGAGGCTGATCTCTCGAGGCCTGTCGTTGAGGTCAGGGACTTCTTGACCGGGGACCTCGAGTATGAGATATACACATTTGGAGAGCAGACGGTCGTTGTCCCGATAAAGAGAGGAAAGAAAACCGAAAATCAAAGACTTCTCAGGCAGCTTGAAACGCTTGCCCCCAATGCCGAAGTTGAGATAAACAATGGGGTCGTTGTTCTGAGGATCCCCCCTGAAGAGGCGAGGCTGCTTACCAAGAGGCTCAAGAGAATAAAGAGGGCTGTTCAGAAGATGGGCCTCGATCTGAGGATTGAAACAAAATGATCAATGAAAAGACGTTTTCATTGAAGGTTTGCAGCCCAGAGGAGATGAGAAGAATAGATGAGCGAGCATCGAGGTCTTTCGGGATACCTCCCGAGATACTGATGGAAAATGCCGGTGCAGCCATTTTCCATTTAATCGTTAGCGAAATAGGCTTGAACAGCAAGAAATTCTGCGTTTTTGCAGGAACCGGAAACAACGGAGGGGATGCTCTTGTTGCCGCCAGGAGGCTGATTGCTGCGGGGGCAGAGACAAAGATCTATGTAGTTGGTGAACCCAGCAAATTCTCTGAGCCAGCTTCCCGGAACTATGAGCTATTGAGAAGGATGGACGCTCACGTAGAAGTGTATGATGATGAGGACAGAATCGAATCGCTGAAGAGAGAAGCCTCTGACTGCGACGTTTTCATAGTTGGACTGATAGGTACAGGTCTCACCGGAGAAGTTACTGGAATAAGGAGAAGGGCGATCGAGATTGTGAATGAGATGGGAAAACTGACGGTGAGCGTTGACATACCTTCTGGCGTAAGCGGGAAAAATGGAAAGGTCAGAGGAGTTGCTGTGAGATCGGACTACACGGTGACGTTCGGTCTGCCAAAATACGGCAACATCCTTTACCCAGGCTATTACTACGGAGGAAAGCTGTTCGTTTCCAAGCTTTCATATCCTCCCTCACTTCTCACCTCCGATGAGATAAAAACCGAGCTCAACTATCCGCTCCCGTTGCCAGAGAGAATAAAATGGGGGCACAAGGGCAATTTCGGTAAGTTTCTTGCCGTTTCCGGAGCCAGATTCTACTTCGGCGCTCCCTTCTATACTGCCTTCTCCTTTTTGAAGTCGGGAGGAGGATATTCAAGATTAGCGGCCCCAAAGTCAATTATCCCCTCAACAGCTTCCATCGGAAGAGAGATAGTCTACATTCCTCTCGAGGAAACCGATGAGGGGACGATTTCGCTCTCGAATTTAGACAAAATTCTTTCTCTTGTGGAAGAGCAGGATATAGACATCGTCGCTGTGGGGCCTGGGATGTCATTGAACAGCGAGACGCAGGAGCTCATCAGAAGACTAATTGAGGAACTCAAAAAACCAGTCATAGTAGATGGAGACGGGATAACCGCGGTCTCGCAGGATCTCGAGATATTGAAGAGGAGGAAAGCAGCTACAGTTCTCACACCCCACATGGGAGAGTTCTCAAGGCTCGTGAAGAAGAGCATCAATGAGATCGCCGAGGATCCGGTGGAAATCCTGAGGAAGACCTGCGCTGAACTGAACAGCTATGTAGTTCTGAAAGGGGCCCACTCTCTGATATGCTATCCCGACGGGCAGATCTTCGTAAATTTGACTGGAAATCCGGGAATGGCAAAAGCGGGAATGGGGGATGTCCTGACTGGAACAATTGCAGCCATGTACGGGATAGGTCTCAGAGATCTCGGGAGCTCAACCAGAATGGGTGTCCTTGTCCACGGATTGGCTGGAGATATTGCAGCTAGTGAAATGGGAGAAGACGGCATAACTCCAGAAGAGTTGATGTCTCATCTTCCCGATGCTGTGAAGATTCTGAGAGATAATCCTCAATATGTCTATGAAAAATATTTTCCAAAAATTATCTAGCACAATTATGACGACTAAAGATTTTGCGCAAACAAATCGAATATTTATATTTCGATGAAAGGTAATAACAAAGCATACTGGCAATTGAAAGCAAAGGTAATGAACGATGAAATTGATCTACCTGGTTCTCGATGGGGCAGCGGGGGATCCCTCTCTCGGGAAAACAGCTTACATGGTGGCCGAGAAGCCAAATTTAGACAGGATTGCAAAAAAGAGCAAGTGCGGGTTGATGTACACGATTGGGAAAGGTATACCTCCTGAGAGCGATGCCGCAGTTTTGTCCCTTCTCGGGTATGACCCGGAAAAATACTATCCGGGAAGAGGACCCATAGAGGCTTTGGGAGTAGGTTTGTCGATAACAGAGGGAAAGGAAGTCGCGTTCAGAGGGAACTTTGCTACAGTCGATCCAAACAGCTATGCCATAATAGACAGGAGGGCTGGAAGAATACTCAGCGCTGAAGAAGGGAAGGAGCTCGCTGCTACACTCGATGGTATGAGACTGAAAAACGGCTATGTCAGGGTAAAGCACACTGTCGGGCACAGAGTCGTGGTAGTCATTGGAAGCGATGCTCAAATGCTAGGAGACGAAGTGGGGAATACAGATCCAGGATATTTGAGGAAAGGGAAAATCTCCATATCCCTCAAGAGCTTTGAAAGCAAGATTGCTCCCTGCACCCCCCTGACAGATAGAGAGGAAGACAGGAGGACATGTGAGCTAGTTAATGAATTCACGAGGAGAGCAGTTGAAATCCTCGACCCTCATCCGGTCAATTTGAAGAGGAAGGAGCGCGGACTCCCACCAGCTAATGCGGTTCTGCTGAGAGATGCTGGAGGAAAGAGGCCTGATCTGCCGAAGATTTCTTCGCGTTTCGGAAACCTGAGATTTACATCTTTGGTAGAAATGCCTGTTGAAATAGGGATCTCCAGGGCCAGCGGCATGGATGTAGTGGAGCTTCCCCCTCCCGAAGGAAAGGACAGAAAGAGGGAATATGAGTTCAGGGCAGAGAAAACTCTTGAAGCGCTGGAACGCTCCGATGTAGTATATGTCCACCTCAAAGGACCCGATGAGCCGGGCCACGATGGAAACTTGGAGCTCAAAGCGAGCATAATAGAAGACATTGACGAATACTATTTGGGAAGAGTTTTGGAAAGAGTCGAATCAGATGATATCGCAATGTTAATAACATCGGATCACGCTACTCCCTGCCAGCTCAAGGCCCACAGTGACGCTCCTGTCCCGTTTCTTGTTTACTATCCCAATGTCATCAGCGATAGGATAAGTTCTTTCAATGAGATCGAGTGCAGGAGAGGTAGCTACGGGATAATCGAAAAGGGTTATTACTTGTTGCCGATGGTATTAAAAGAGATAAAGCTCATATGAAGGGGATATGCGGCTATGTCCACAGCAATTCTCGATATTTCATGTGACGGAAATTCATTGACTGTGGAAGTTTCAGAGTATTCAGAGGACGGAGGGAAGCTGATAAATAGAAAAGTCTTCGGAAGCAAGGAAGAGGAAGTCAGGCAGCTGAAGATTAAGGGAGAGATCAGCATCACCACATCGATTTATTCCTACAGAGTTTCCATTGTAGTAGAAAAATTTAGTGAAGCGAAGCTGAAGGATGGAGTTTTGGTAATCAGTTAGGGGAGCCGCATGGAGCTGATGCTCAGAAAGGAGAGGTCAAGAAGCAAAAGCGGAAAGCATGCCTACTACGAAAACGCATTTTACATCAGCAGGAGCGAAGTCAGGGAAATCGAAGGGGAAGAAAAGAGAAGAGCAGAAACGCTCTACAGAAGCGGTGAAGCTTATGTTGTAGTGCCGAAAAAAAACAAAGAAGATGAAGTGATAGTGAAAGTGAGCCTGGTGAGAAACCTGAGAGGGAGAGTTAAAGGATATCTGGAAGTTCTCGACGGCAGCGGAAGGATCCTCCTCCGAACAAAGTATAATAAACTGAAAATTAGGAGATGCGAAGGAGACAGCAACTATGCTTGGGCTGTGAAGAAAGCTGCGAGCTTCCTCAACCTCCCCGTGAGGAGGTATAACTTCAGAACGGGTCAAAGCGAGGATGATCGGAAATCAGCGAGCTGACCCCAAAGCGGGATGAAGAATTCACGGACCGAGAGACTCGCTCGATAAGATATTATTCATAGCTCCAGAAGAGCTGTGATCCTTGAGCAAAGACTTCATGACCAGGAGAGAAAAAATATACGACCTTCTCAGCCAGCTGAGAGAGCCTGTCACAGCTGAGGATATTGCATCGATGCTGGGACTGAGAAGAGATGAAGTAAAATCAATTGAGATAGACCTCGAGTTTTTGATGAAGAGCGTTAAAAGAAGGAGCGGAGGCTCCGAAATCATAGAGATGATCCCTGCAAGGTGCTCATCTTGCGGCTATGAATTTCGGGAGAGGGATAAGGTAAAGAGGCCTTCCAGATGCCCCAGATGCAAGTCTGAGAGAATTCATGGGCCGTGGTTCTTTCTCAAGAAAAAGTACTGAAGCAATGAACGAATAGCATTGAAAGAAAAAGAATCTAGCAGTTTTCATTAAGCTTTGATTTTTGCGTTCTCTCAAAAATAATTGTATAAAGGAATGTTTTTTATTTTGGTGAGGCTAATTCTCTGTTCAAGATAAGCAAAAGGTGTTCAACTTGCCACTTTATATTGCAAAGGAAAGCGAAATCAAAAGCGGGGAAGCAACCGACGTTTACTTTACAAGAGTTAAAACCATCCTCGAGAAAGAGAACATGAAAGATCTGAGAGTGAGAGCAGAGTTTCACGTTTACGGCCTTCCTCCCGGCTATAAGTGGGCGGTTTTCAGCGGCCTGGAGGAAGCCCTCTACGTAATGGAAGGCAGGAATGTAGATATCTACTCGTTGCCGGAGGGAACAGTCTTCTTCGAGCGAGAACCCCTCATGATGATAGAAGGGAGGTACTATAATTTTGCCGAAATGGAATCCATTGTTTTGGGAATCCTCAGACACTACTCTTCCATAACATCGAGGGCAGCTAGGATGAGGGTTGCAGCTGGGGATAAAACCCTGCTCTTCTTCGGCTTGAGGAGCATTCATCCGGCCCTTGCGCCGATGGCAGATAGGGCAGCCTACATGGGCGGCGTCGATGCCGTGAGCGGAGTTCTGTCCCGAAAGTACAACAATCTGGAGCCAACTGGAACAATGCCTCACAGCCTGATAATAGTTTTCAACGATCAATCGAAGGCGTGGATAAGCTTCGACAAGCACATGGATCCCTCTGTCCCTCGAATAATGCTCGTGGATACTTTTTGGGATGAGAGAGCTGAAGCAGTTCTGGCGGCAAGGACGCTGGGCAAAAAACTGCAGGGAGTGAGGCTAGATACTCCTGGATCAAGAAGGGGAGACATGAAAAAAATAGCAGAAGAAGTCAGGTGGGCCCTCGACCTGGAGGGATTCAAACATGTGAAGATAATCATCAGCGGAGGTCTCGATGAAGAGGATATTTTGAAGCTGAGAGATGTGGCCGACGGATTCGGTGTTGGAACCTCTATAGCTTTCCCTCCGAGCATTGATATAAGCATGGATATAGTTGAGGTTGAGGAGAACGGCTCCTGGGTTCCGAGGAGCAAGAGAGGAAAGCTTCCGGGTGCTAAGCAACTCTATGTCTGCTCACCAGTGGAACGCTACATGGTCCCCTGGAATTCTCCTCCACCTTCATGCAAAGATGGCAGCTCTCCCTCTCCTATGCTGGTGAAGCAGATGGAAGGAGGGAGGATCATCGCTCAGCAGAAAAGCCTTGAAGATATAAGGAGCTACGTTCTGAAACAGCTCAAATTTTTAGAGCTGTGAAAATTCCCATTGCTTTTTCTTCTGCTTTTTACGGGTATTTCCTCGGAATGGTCAAAGAACATTCAGCAAAAAGAAACATATATAATGACCTAATGATATATATGAAAAAGAAAATAAGGAAAAAGGGGGTTGATGCGCTATTTCAGATATAGCAAAAGATGAAAGGAAGTACAGAACAGATACCGAGATCATATATGAAATGATGAGCGTAATTGTTTCCGGAGGAGAGCAGGGAATAAAGAAAACGCACCTCATGTATAGAACAAACTTGAATTCAAAAATGCTCCAGAAATATTTGAACATTCTCGAAAGGGGAGGGCTGATAACGGAAGTTACGATTGGAAAGCAGAAGCTCGTCAAACTAACTTCAGCAGGTATGATGGCATATTCAGCGCTCCAAACGTTGAACAATCTCTTGAACTTTTCTGTAGCAATTGGAGGACTGGGAGAGCAGCAGAAGAGCAGGTACCTTGAAGAGCTGAACAAAGCAGGATTCCTCGTTTCTTTTGGCAAAGCAGTCTTGGGAAGAAGCGGCATGCAGTACCAGCCTGATGCTATAATGGAGGTTAAAGGCGAAAGCTATCTGGTGAAGATCATTGTTGGAAAGAAGGGGTTCGAGAGCAATATAGAATTCCTCAACTTCGCGTTGATGCTTGTGGATAGTGAAAAGAAGGGAGTACTGATAACCGACAACGCAGATCTGGAGAAGTCCATTCCCAAGAAGCTGGTCGACGACATAAAGTTCGTCTATGTGATATCTCCAGAAAAGGTGGCTGAAAAAATAAGAAGCATTTTCCAACCTTAAAACAACTACTCTTCCATTCTTTTTAGCACTAATCTCATCGCTTCTTCAGGTTTCATCGAAGCATACTGCCTGGCTTTTTTAAGCATAATTTTCAGCTGGTCCGCAGTTGCATAATCGATGGGCCTGCCGGCCTCGCCACTCTGCTCCCATTTGGAGTAGAGAGCCTCCATAATAACTTCTATCATCTCATCGGAGAAAAATGCAGCCTTTATCCAGTTGCTGCTGTTCTCATCTATCAGGTTTATTATTTCGTTCTTCATTCTTTCGCTCTCGTTTCCTTCCAAAATCAGAACCTCCATTTTCATATAATCATTTGCGGCATTTATCTTTTCATGCCTCTCTCTTTAACAGGATCTAAGCTATAAAGCGATGGATAGAAGATGGTGAACCATTATATATGAGAGAAATCATATACAATAATGGTAGAAGCATATGGATGCGTATAGCACTCTCATTTCCAACCTTTCCGCCATTGTGCTAGTTCTCATATTCGTTCTCATACTCCTTTCCATGTCAGTTAAAGTTGTCAGAGAATATGAGAGGGCGGTGATATTCAGGCTGGGAAGGCTGATGGGAGCAAAGGGACCCGGGCTGTTTCTAATAATCCCGTTTGTAGACAGACTGCTGAAGGTTGATCTTAGAATAGTTGCCGTAGATGTACCGGAGCAGAAGAGTGTGACGAGGGATAATGTCACAGTTGGAGTTGATGCCGTTGTTTACTATAAAGTCATCGATCCGGTCAAGGCCATAGTAACCGTGGAGAATTATTCCTATGCTGTGCTTATGCTGGCGCAGACCACCCTCAGAGACATCATCGGACAGGTAGAGCTGGACGATCTCCTATCGAAGAGGGACGAGCTCAACAAGAGGATACAGACAATTCTGGACGAGCTCACCGACCCATGGGGAATAAAGGTCACAGCAGTCACCCTGAAGGAGGTAAAGCTTCCAGAAACCATGCTTAGAGCCCTGGCCAAGCAGGCAGAGGCTGAAAGGTTCAGAAGAGCGAGGATAATTGAGGCGGAAGGAGAGAGGCAGAGCGCAAGCATCATGTCAGAAGCGGCTACATTCTATGAGAGCCATCCCATGGCTATAAGACTGAGGGAGCTACAGACTCTCATAGAGATTGCGAGAGAGAAGAACCTCATCATTGTGACTCCAGAATCGAGGACGGAAAGCTTGGGGACAGTTGTGGGTCTCTCTAAAAGCCTTCAAGTGAAGAAGGAAGAGTGAAGGTCACGAGCTCATGCCCAGTTCCCCAAGAGCAGTGAAAAGGTTCGCGATTTTAGCATTTTTTGCAGCAACCCTTCTTTCGTTCTCTCTCCAGCTTTTCAGCATTCCAGCAGTTGCGCAGCCCCTTAGCACTCATTCAATAGGGCAGAAGGTGGTAGTCATCCAAATAACCGGGGTAATAGATACTGCTATGGAAGACTACGTTTCGAGCGCTATATCTTACTCCGAATCCCAGAATGCTGTTCTCGTCATTGAGCTGAACACTCCTGGAGGGCTCCTGGATTCTGCAATGAATATAGTCACTATGATAGATTCTTCTACTGTCCCTGTTGTTGGCTACGTAGTAAACCGATGGGCTGAAAGCGCTGGGACCATGATACTTGTTTCCTGTCACATAGCAGCAATGCAGCCGGGAACGATTATAGGATCAATGCAGCCTATAGAGTACAATCCAACAACGGGAGAGTATACTCCAACAAACGAATCCAAAATAATCAACCCGATATTGACTTTTCTGGATGAGCATGCTGGAAATAAGGGGAGAAACATGACAGCGATCCACCTCTTCGTCACCGAAAACCTGAATTTGGGTGCTAATGCTGCGCTTGAAAACCACGTCATAGATTACGTAGCATCCTCTCTCGATTCTCTACTGCAACAGATGAACGGAACCGCAGTCTACATACCTTCCGCTGGAATCAACTATACTCTCAATACATATGGGGCCAGCATCGAGTACTTCAGCATGTCGCTCAGGCACTACATTGTGCACGCCCTTTCGGATCCAACGATATCAACCCTCCTCCTGTCTCTGGGAATAATGATTCTCCTCTTCAGCATAATATCAGGCCACCTCGCCGTTACTCCCATAGGCATGCTGATGATGCTCCTGGGATTTTTAGGTAGCGGGTACAGCATAAGCGCCACCTCTGTTCTTTTGATACTGCTCGGTGTCATACTCCTGTTCGTTGAGCACGCCGTTTTGCCCGGCTTCGGCGTAGTTGGAGCCACTGGAATAATAATGCTGGTCCTCGGGATAGCTCTGATGCCTACAGGAGCGGGCTATTCCTTCAGTCAAGAGTACGCTACAAGCTTTCTCTATGCAGCCTACGGAATAGGAGTAGCTTTCGGAGCTTTCACAGCTTTCATTGTCTACAAAATACTGAAGGTGAGGCGCAAGAAGCCCTTCGAGTGGAGGCTGGAAGGATTGAGAGGCACAGCTATAGATCCTATTTCCCCTGAGAAAGAGGGTTACATAAAGCTGCAGGGAGAATATTGGAGAGCGAGGAGCAGGAGAGGAGAAATAAAGCCTGGAGATGGCGTTGTTGTTATTGCAAAGGAAGGCCCCGTTCTGATAGTGGAACCTCTGGAAGAGGAGAGCGGAAAAGGAGAAAATAAATAAAGAGATGGAGGTAACTAATTATATGCTTATGATGTATTTTGTTATGAGAAAAGCTGAAAACAGTTTTTCATCTTACTAGAGGAGATGGTTATGGAGAAAGAGATCAAGTTGGTAGTTGCTGAGGCGAGGTCCAGAGATGTTGGGAGGAAGAGAGCAAGAATAAGCACGAATGTGATGAAGAAGCTCGGCCTCGAGACCGGGGACTTCATAGAGATCGAAGGGAGGAAGGGCAGCGTTCTCGCGCAGGTCTGGCCAGCTTATCCAGAGGATGAGGATACGGACATAATAAGAATAGACGGAATCATGAGGAAGTCAATTGGAGTCAGCGTTGGGGAATCTGTAGTGGTAAGGAAAGCCGAAGCTTCCCCAGCAACCAAGATAGTTCTCGCTCCAGCCGAAAACGTGAGGCTGATTCCCGAAATATATGAAAGTATTGCCCCACATCTGAAAGAAGAGTTAGAAGAAAGCATAGCTTCGCAATTGAAGGAAAAGCTAGAAGGGAAGCCTCTTAGAAGAGGGGAAAAGCTTCAAATTGCTCTTTATCCGCTTGGTGAAGAGATAACGATGGTTGTGGTATCGACGCAGCCAACAGCGAATGTCTATGTAACTCCATCAACTCAGATTGTGGTGAAAGAGGAGCCGGAAAAGGGAGCTATAGAGGCCGGAGAAGTTCCGAAGGTGACCTGGGAAGACATTGGGGACCTTGAGGAAGCCAAGAGAAAGCTGAGAGAGATCGTGGAGCTTCCAATGAGGCAGCCAGAGCTGTTCAAACATCTTGGAATAGAGCCTCCAAAGGGCGTTTTGCTCTACGGGCCCCCTGGTACAGGAAAAACTCTGCTCGCGAAGGCCCTCGCAAACGAAATCGGGGCATACTTCATTTCTATCAATGGCCCCGAGATAATGAGCAAGTTCTACGGGGAGAGCGAGCAGAGGCTGAGGGAGATATTCCAGCAAGCTCAGGAAAATGCGCCCTCCATCATTTTCATCGATGAAATTGACAGCATTGCTCCGAAGAGGGAGGAAGTCACAGGTGAGGTCGAGAGAAGAGTAGTGGCCCAGCTTCTGACTCTGATGGACGGCTTGAAGGAGAGAGGAAAGGTTGTGGTCATCGGTGCCACAAACAGGCCCAATGCTGTAGATCCTGCTCTGAGGAGGCCTGGAAGGTTCGACAGAGAGATCGAAATAGCCCCTCCGGATGTTAAGGCGAGAAAGGAAATCCTATTGGTCCACACCAGAAACGTTCCCCTCGCGGAGGATGTGGATCTGGATAAAATTGCAGCAATGACCCACGGCTTCACAGGTGCGGATATTGCTGCTCTCGTGAAGGAAGCAGCTATGAACGCTGTGAGGAGATTCATCGAAGAGAAGAAGATCGATATAGACAAGCCGATAAAGCCCGAGGTGCTGAAAGAGCTCAAAGTGACCTGGAACGACTTCATGAACGCAATGAAGGATGTGCCGCCCTCTCTTATAAGGGAGATCTATGTAGAGGTCCCTAACGTCAGGTGGAGCGATATTGGAGGGCTTGAGGAGGCGAAGCAGCAGCTCAGGGAGGCTGTGGAGTGGCCTCTGAAGTACCCAGATATATATGAGAAGATGGGAGTTAGGCCCCCGAGGGGTATATTACTCTTCGGTCCTCCGGGTACTGGGAAGACGCTGCTGGCTAAGGCTGCTGCTACAGAGAGCGAGGCCAACTTCATAGCTGTGAGGGGTCCGGAAATACTGAGCAAGTGGGTCGGGGAGAGCGAGAAGGCTATAAGGGAGATATTCAGGAGGGCAAGGCAGGTCGCCCCAACAATAGTGTTCTTCGATGAGATAGATTCGATCGCTTCAGCAAGGGGCTTCAGATATGATTCAAGCGGTGTAACAGACAGAATAGTCAACCAACTGCTCACAGAAATGGATGGAATAGAGCCTCTGTCGAACGTAGTAGTGATCGCTGCCACCAACAGGCCGGACATACTCGATCCAGCTCTGCTGAGGCCGGGAAGGTTCGATAGGCTGATTTACATTCCTCCACCGGACAAGGAGTCCAGATTGAGCATATTGAAGATACATACAAGGAAGGTCCCCCTTGCTCAGGACGTTGATCTTGCCAAGCTGGCTGAGATGACTGAGGGATATACTGGAGCTGACCTTGAAGCACTGGTCAGGGAAGCTGTGATGGTTGCCCTCAGGGAGAAGCTTGAGGCGCGCCCTGTCGAGATGAGGCACTTCCTGAAAGCTATGGAGCAGGTGCAGCCCTCTCTTTCAAAAGAGGATATTGAGAAGTACTCCAGGCTGGCTAAACAGCTGAAAAGGCTGGCAATGTGACTCGGGGGCTCACTCAGTTTGCTTGGAAGGAAGGAAATAGAGCTTTTTTCAAAGAAGAGGATTTCTGAAGAGCTCGAGAAGCTTTCTCCAGTGCTCAAGAAGTTTGCCAGAAGGATAAGAAGGAACACCAAGAAGTACATAGAGAGCAGGCACAGGAGACTGATAGTGCTTTCAGGCGGGGACCCAGGAAAGCAGGGCTTCTATGCTGGGTACATCGCTCATCAATATTCTCTGGAGTACAAAAAAATAACCGAAAAAAGACCCAAAGTTCTGTACATATACCACGATGAAGCAGACGATTCGAGGATCAGGAAGGAAGTTTTCAGGCTGTTCCTCAAGATGCGTAAGGCGGGCGAAGAGAGGGAGATCGACGTATTTGAGAAGAGCGAGAAGTATCTTGGAACCACCTACGATGTGCTGGTGCTCGATCTTTCCGATGACCTTCGGCCAAACGATGTTGGCAGACTTGTAGAAACTGTCAGGGGAGGAGGGCTCGTCATTCTCATAACTCCTGATTTCCAGGACTGGCCTAACAAGCTGACGATATTTAAGCAGAGGCTCCTTGTTCCCGGCTACTCTGAACCGAGGCATGTTTTCATAAGGTGGTTCATGAATACACTCATGAAAGCAGAAGGATCATATATCTACAATGTTCAGGAGGACAAACTAATCAAAGTTGCGAACGTTAAAATCGAGAAGCCAAGCAGAAAGGAGGAAATTGAAAAGCTTCTCCCCGATAGCATGCGGTTCCCCAGAAAGCTGTATAGTTTAGCTTTAACTGAAGACCAGGTGAAGGCCGCTCAGGCTCTTGAGTCCCTGATCGATAGGCCCAAAAAAGGGTGGAAGAAGGTTGTTCTGATAACCGCGGACAGAGGAAGGGGAAAGTCATGCGCTCTTGGCATTGGATTGGTTGGGATTGCGGAATCTCTCAAATCAGTCAAACATAAAGTGAGGATAATCGTTACCTCTCCAGAACCGCAGAATGTTCAGTCTCTGTTCGCTCTAGCCAAAAAGGCTGCCGAAGTTCTCGAATACAAGGTGAATGCCGTTATCAAGGGAGGAAACGTCATCGAGCTTCAGGGCCCATTTTTCTCTATAGAATACTGGCCGCCGGCAGCCGTCCCAAAAGTGAAAGGCGACATTGTAGCGGTAGACGAAGCTTCAGGCATCCACGTTCCCCTGCTCATGAAAATCCTCAGGTCCCACGATAGAATCGCATTCTCTGCAACGCTCCACGGATATGAGGGCGGTGGAAGAGGCTTCTCGGTCAGATTTCTTGGAGAAATAAAGAGCTCCAAAAACATAGAGCTCATTTCGCAAGAAATGAAGACCCCTATAAGATATGGGGAGGACGACCCAATAGAAAAGTGGCTTTACAGAGCTCTATTGCTCGATGCCGAGCCGGAAGAGCTCAGTGAAAGAGACTTGGAAGATATAGAAAAGGGGGAGCTCGAGTACATAGAGCTAAAACCAGAAGAGCTCTTCACTGAAGAGATGGAGCCGGTGCTCAGGAGCCTGTTTGGAATCTATGTTTTGGCTCACTACAGGAACCAGCCAGACGACTTGGCCATGCTTGCCGATGCGCCTCACCACATGATAAGAGCGGTGAGAACAAAAACAAATAAGAAAATTGTGTGCTCGCTCCAGATAGCTGTTGAGGGGGGGCTCGAAGAAGGCCTGACGGAAACGCTGCTCCGGGGGAACAAGATACCCGGGAACATAATTCCTGACAGGGTTTTGAAGCACATAAGAGTCTGGGAAATGGGAAAATTGAGAGGAGTGAGGATAGTCAGAATCGCAACTCATCCTGAGGTCCAAGGAAGGGGGATCGGCTCGTTTGCCCTCGAGAAGCTGGAGGAAGAGATGAAATCGAAAGTCGACTGGATCGGCAGCGGATTCGGAGTTAACAGCAAGCTCTTAGCATTCTGGCTCAAGAACGGCTTCAAGCCAATCCACATGAGCCCCGATAGGAATCCGGTCAGCGGAGAATACACAATTATCGTTATGAAAGGTCTCACTGAGATAGCGAAGAGAATTGTGAGCGAAGGGGAAGAATATCTCAGAAGAAAACTGGTCAAAGGGCTGAGAGACGTCTACAGGGATCTTGAGGCAGATGTTTCCCTAGAGATTCTCCGCAGCATAAAGCGTTTAGAGGCAGAGATCCCTAGGCTGAGTCCAGTAGACATAGACAGGTTCTGGATATACGTATACGGGCCGATGACATATGAGGCTGTGAGCGACATTATGTGGGACATAGCGGTTTTCTATTTTGAAAGCGATATGGGGAGATTGATCAAGCTGAAAGAGAAAGAAGAAACGATCCTGCTATTGAAGGCACTGCAGGGGAGGGAGTGGGAGGAGATTTCCAAGCAGCTGTCTGAGAGAGAGATCGACGCCATGATGCATTTGAAAGATGCCAGCAGAGAGCTTCTAAAGGCATATTTTGGGAGGGATTCATCATCTCCTGTTGGAGTGCACATCACCTGAGAAAACTTTGATCTATTGCCCTGCAAATGGGTGGATGTCTGTGGGTACGGAATTCCCAGAAGAAGGAGATAGAGCGCTGTTGATATTTCCCAGCGGTGAAGAGAGGGTAGTTACACTGAAGCGAGGAGGAGCTATTCACACAAAATACGGTATAGTCAAGCATGAGGACATCTTGAAAAAAGCCTGGGGCTCCGAAGTAGAAACATCCACAGGTTTCAGAATTTTCGTTCAGAAACCCACTTTCACGGAAGTTGTTTATGCTATATTCTCAAGAAAAAGCCAGGTCATCTACGAGAAGGAAGCATCCATGATGATAATGGAGTCAGGGATAGGATTCGGCTCAGCTGTTGGCGAATCGGGGGTTGGATCAGGGTTTCTGACAGCTCACATTCTGCGCGCAATAGGAAGCGAGAAGAACTACTGGGGTTATGAAATGAGGGAGGACATGGCAGAGATCGCTGTGAAAAACTTGAGTCTCTTGGGATTCAATGTGCGGGACAGAATAATAATAAAAGATGTGAAAGAGGGAATCGAGCAGAAAGGCTTTCACGCTTTTTTCCTGGATCTTCCCGAACCGTGGGAAGCAATGAAGGCCATTCACAGCTCCCTCGCACCTTCTGCCAGGGTAGTAGCCTTTGTTCCAAGCGCTAACCAGGTGATAAAGACTTTGAGCGATCAGGAAGTGAAGAGAAGATACCATCCTCACAAGGTATATGAATTGCTTGAGAGAGATTATGAGAGGGAGGGAGAGGCCCTGAGGCCGAAGTTCTATCAGAAGTCATTCAGCGGATACATAATGGTTTTTCTGAAGAAATCTGAGATCCGTTGAAGTTTCTTTCCGAAGAAACTTTTATAGATATGTGAGGCCAATAATCCATTCAGCTCTTCAATAAACAGTGGTGGTTGTTTCAAAGATGAAGAGGGCATCGGGCACCGTGAAGGCCTTTGTGGAGTTCGAAGAAAAGGTTGAGTTGCTTCTGACAGAATATAAGAAAAAGGGCGAAGAGCTCATAGCCATTTCTGAAGAAGCGCTGAGTGAGCTGGAAAGCATTTCAAAGAGCATCATAGAAAAGGCCAGATCTGAGCTGGAAAGCGAGAAGGCGAAAGCTGAGGAAAGCTTGAGAAATGAATATGAAGAAAGAGAGAGAACCAGGCTGAAAGAAGTTGAAGAAAGGGGAAGGGCCAACATGGAAAAGGCTGTTGAAAAGGTTCTGGAAGCCTTCATGGGTGGCTACACTTGAAAACATATTCCTATCTTCTCCCCAAGCTGTACTCTCAGAGGCCGAAGTTCCTCAATCAGCAGGTTCTCAGAGAGATGTGTGAAGCAGGTTCTCCTGCAAAGGTGGCGCAAATTCTGAAAGAACATGGCTACGAAATCGAAGGCGCTCCCAGAGACTTAATCGAACTAGCATATCAAGTCGAGAGGGCAGCCCAGGAAAGGATAGATAAAATAGCTTCTCTCTCTCCAGAAGAAGCTGGTTCTTTCATAGAGATCTTGGACTCCTGGGACAAATTGTCCTCAATCATTATTGCAGTGAAAATTTTCGAGTCGACGGGAGATGTAAACAGAGCTCTCTCAGCCATATCATGGCTGAAGGACGAATCATTTAAGAGCTCTATTGCTCAGGGAACGCTCGTTCTCGGCAGCTCCCCTCCACAGTTGAAAGCGATCCTCTCTAAGGTCTTCGATGGTGAAGTTAGAGAGATAGCAGAAAAGTCCGTAAAATCCATGGAAGAGGGGGGCGGAGTAGCAGTCCTTCAGCTCAGCTTTCTATCGAACTTGAAAGAGCTTTTAAGCTCAAAAGCATCCGAGCTGAGTCAGAGCAGAAAAAGAGAAGTACTAGATGTTGTCTGCGGCTATTTGGACTACCTGTTCTTAATAACCTCCGTAAATGCTTACAGGATTGAGGGGAGCAAGAACACATCATCCCTCATTTCAAGGATGAGGGGATGCAGGCTCAGCGGCAGGGAAATATTGGAAGCTCTCCAGAGCGGCAACGTGCAGACGCTCTATACTAATATCATATCGGCTTATGGAGGATCTCCTGGAAAGGGCGAAAGCGCTGAGATTCAAATGATTAGAGCGCTGAGAAAGAAGCTCAGAAGAGCAGCCGAGCACAGGTATGCTTCTTATCCTTTCACTCCAGCGCTTCCCCTGGCAGCTGCTCTTGCGATAAAGGTCGAGAAGGCCGAGATAATGAAGCTTCTGCTCGAAATGAGCACTGGATTGAGCTGCGGCGAAGCACAGCAAAACTCCGCCCTATGATCTTCAGAAACCAAATTTAAAAATGGAAGCTTCCTTTATTTGCTGAGCTAAAGGTGCCGCATTATCTGGATTCAGCTTCTTCCCGCCTCGAGTGCTTTCACGAGCTTCGCCATGGCAATCTCTCTTCCCAGAGCGGCTAAGAGAGGAGCAGCTCTCGGGCCGCTTTCTTTCCCTACAACCGCTAAGTAGAATTCTCTATAAAATTCTTTCCTTTCTTCTGGAGTCATCTCCGCCGTATGCTCTATCATTAGCCTCTTTATTTCTTCCTCAGACCACACGTCAAGAGCGCTCAAGCGATTCCCCAGCTCAATGAGCTTATCCCTGAACTTCAAGCCCGCTATGTCCTCTGCCTTCAGCCTGCTTTCCAGGTTGAACTTAACCTGCTCTGGAGCATACTTCCGGACCCAGGCTCTTGATTTTACTAGCATCTCTTCTATTCTCTTCTTCTCGAAGTCTGTGAGCTCCTCTCCAATTATTTTGGAAGCTCTCAGCCTTCTCAGGGCTGCGTTGAGGACATCATCCTCTGGAAGTGTTTGAACGAGAAGAGCAGCAGTGTAGTATGGGAGCTGGAAGGGTAGCTTCTGCTCCGGCTCCTTCAGGAGAGAAAGCTCATACACCGTTGCAGCATCCTCCTCTTCAGCGCTGAGGGTCTTCCCCTCCACTTTTGAATAGTATGCCCTCTCTCCGCGGAAGAATTGCTCATAGTACTGGGGAATCTCTGCAAGATCTATCACCACCCTTTTCTTTGGATGAACAGAGTAGTAAATGTACCTCAGCACTTCAGCGTGGGCAATTTCAAGCCATTCCCTTGGAGTGATCCCAATAAAGTCGCTCGACCCCATGTCCATCTCTTTCCCGCCAATTCTTATAGCAACCCACTCGTAGGGGAGGCCAATCGGCGGCTGTATCTCGAGAATAGTCTTTGCGAGCTCGACGCAGCTGTCTCTGCTTCCCCCAGGAGTCGCGTGATCCTTACCGAATGGCTCAAAATCGATCTTCAGAGCCTTCCAAACACCGGCCCATTCCAGCCTCCAGTTAAGCTTCCCATTATCAAGTTCGGTCGTTCCGTGATAGCCACAATGCTTGCACGAGTACTCAACATTCTCGCCATCAACCCTCAAGGTTTTCGTCGTATCTATCCTTCCGCAATTCCCGCAAATTGGTTCAACAGGGATCCAGTCCTCTGGGTATGGATTTCTTCCCCTGTATTTGTTCACTACTCTCCTCGTTTCTTCTTTCTTCCCAATGAATTCCTTCATAACCTCCTTCAGCTCTTTTCTATAAAGCTCTGTAGTTGTGACTACTTCGATCTTACTATCCGTGAACTTGTCGAGGACCCCACCAAAATCTTCCCAGTAGTGCTCTACCCAGTTCGCATGACAGCCAAATGGGTCTGGCACCTTAATGAGGGGATGGCCTATGTATTTTTTGCCTTCGCCGTTCTTGAACTGCTCCAGTTGCTTCTCCTTTCCTTTCCAGGCATCCTGAGTGTAGAGAACAATGAGCTGCCTCACTCTGAAGCCTCTCTTTTCGAGGATTTTTCTGACAGCCTCTCCTATCAGCACTTCTCCACGGAGCCTGCCTATATGCTGCAGCCCGGAGACCGAGAGTCCTCCGTTGAGAACAACCTCGCTTTTTCCCTCTGCTTTGGCCTTCTCCTCGATCATATCAGCGATATCGAAAATCCAGTGGGCCATTTTCGAACACCTTTCAGCGCCGCATCCATTTTCTTAGAAACCAGGATATTAAGGTCTTCTTCTTTCCATGTTCCAAGCGTCTGAGGAGTACTTCTCTGCATATAGCTTCCTCGCCAGCTCTATCTCCTTCTCATTTGCGAAATCAAAATAGTAGCTCTTCGCATCAATTACTTCGGAAAATCCCTCTATTAGAGATGATACCACATCCCTCACTCTGATCCCAGGCTTCAGAAGGGAGAGGGTTGACACTCTGTATTTCACAGACTCTATCTTTTTGTCCTGCAGTTTTTTGAGTGGAACTTTCAGAACTCTCGAGAGAACGCTCAAATCCGTTGAAAAGAGCATGGCGCCATGCAAGAAAGCACAATCCTTTTTTAGGCTGCCTGCAACCCCAATCACCTTTCTTCCGTCCACAATTATGTCGTTTACATTTTCCTTTACTGGAGAAAAGCCTAACTTCTTCAAAACAATGATTGCTCCATTTATGAGGTGCTCATATAAGTAGTCGATTCCCCTTATTGCATGGTCTTCAATTCTGGTCGAAATGGCGAAGTTAATGTTACCCAGATCGTGATAGACAGCCCCTCCTCCCGTGAACCTCCTGACGATATGTATCCCATTCTCTTTTGCATATTCCAGATCCACCTCTTCATCAGCTCTCTGAAAGACTCCAATCACGACAGCTTTTTCATTCCTCCATATTCGAAGAACATCGTCACTTTCTCCGTTGCACCTGCTTATGTAAAAGGCCTCTTCATAGGATAGGTTCAAGCGTGGATTCTCCGGTGTCTCAGTAAATACAACTCTCAGCTCTCGCTTCACGGTTCTCTAGCCTCCAGTATCACTTCCGCTACCTCATCAGGGTTTGAACCTATTATCATGGCACCCGACTTCTCAAAAAGCTCCCTGATTCTCCTCCTGATCTCATGTGGAGCGAATTCTGCCCCCTTCAATCCCTCTTCGATGGACCACAAGGCTTCTTCTGGCAAAAGGAAGAAGTCCCCGGTTATGGTAATACTGCTTATTCTGTTTTCCTCATCCAGCTCTATTTTCACCCTCATCAGCCCTTTTCTGAGCTTCTTTTCCGAAAGCAATTGTTTCAAGGAGAGCACCTTACAGTTATGTCGAAAAAGTGTTAGAAAAATTTTAAGATCCCAGGGGATGATAATACTCTCGAATAACTGGGTTGAGAGAGAGCAGGACTGAGAGTTTTGACAGAAGGCATAAGGGACGGTAAGTGCTTCGAAATCGGCTATTTGAGGATATGTGATGACATCATAGAGCACCTTTTTCCAGAGACATCTATTTCAGCGTATCTGAGTGAAATATCCGAATGCTTAGAGCTTGGAAAGTGCTCGAAAGGCTTTCCTCTGTCAAGGAATCCAAATGAGAAAATTGTGAGGACCAGTCCGGAGAAGTTTCTCCTTCTTACCTCGAGCTTGAGAGGTTCAGCTGTCGGTAGAGTTTCTTCTTCATCAAAAACCTATCTGCTGTCCGAAGAAAAGATAGATTTTGGAGAACTGCTTAGTAACAACCTGAAAATGCTTGGGAAGCAGATAGACTTAATATCGTGGAGAGCCGGGGCATATCTCGGAATAAAGATAAAGGATGACGTAGTTGTAATACCAAATACAGAGGACTCGCTATCTGCAGGGCAAAAAGGCCTTTTTATACCATATAAATCGGTCGCTCAATTTGTCCCATTTGGAGCTGCTTACGCTTACAGCATCATAAAAGCTTATAAGAAGATGCTGTACGCAGTTGATGCAGTTCCGAAGTTTGACCCCCTCTGTCGCACTAAGGGCGAAAAGGTAGAGTGCTACGCCTACAGAGGCAGTTCAAGGTGTCCATTTTCGAGGAACAAAATATGCCCATTGAGAACGCTTCACAGAAGATCGCAACGCGACAATCTTGGTGGGGCTTTCGAGTGGATTAAATTTGCAGAAGGTGAGCTTGAGAGAAACAAAGAGGCAATAGCTTATAACATAGATTACTTGTCTTCGGCCTACATGCTGAAGTACTTGAAGTCACTGGCCTACATCCTTTCAGCGTCACTGAAGGAATACGCAGGTTTCAGAAATTGGAAAGAAGATGAGCAGAAGGCGATTGGAGAAGCTGAAGAGCTGAGGAGCCTCGCAAAGACATCCCAGAACTACAGGTTGAGGGATCTGTTCGCGACAACTGCAGAAGAAATAGAGGCAACAGCTTCTCTCCCTTCTCCTCAGAAAAAGACAGCGGTAATTATCAGGCTGGACTCTCTCCCTCAGAGGATCCGCTATTTTTCTCGCATTATAAAGAACGACAGAATTTATTCTACATGCCGCCCAAGGCATCTCAACGCATCAGTTGTAGAGGGATATGTGAATACATTCTTCCCGTTGCTCAGAGGGAGCATATCGAAGATAATCTCCGAAAAAGTAAGCGCTTTACTGGAACTGAAGGGTTGTGTGGAGGCGGAGGATCTATCAAACATTCTCTCTCCAGAGCTTGCGGAATCCCTGCTCAACCTCCTCTACACGAAGAACCTGCTCTCCAAGAGACGGGGGGCAGATGGCAACATTTTCCTTTAAATGAGCAGGAAGCAGTTGTTCCATGACCAAGAAAAGAACTCTGCTGGATGTTGTGAAGGAAATACGCTCATCAAGCGATAAAGATCAATATGAGTTGCATATAATCGATAGGATAAATGAAAAAGGGTTTAGAGCGATAAAAGGGAGCGACATAATCGGAATTACAGGCTTTGATCAGATAATTCTGAGAAATGAGACGGTGATCCCCATCCACAGAATTGTTAGAATAGTGAAGGGGGAAAAAGTGCTAATTGAGAGAAAACAGGACAGAGGAGGGAGGAAGCAACGATAGCGGGAGGGATCTATCTCACTCTGAACGAAAGAATATACCTATATCACTATTCGGTTCTTCGAAAGGTTCTCGCGATCTACTCAAGGGGGTACCTCAGGTCTGAGTGCTCTCCATGGCTTTCATTTTGGAAGGGGAGAGAGACAGAGCTGACCCGGCAGCAATTGGAAAAATTAATTGAAATATATAGGCCATCTCTGGTCATTCTCGTAGAATGTGGAGGAAGCGTTGAGGAGATAAGAGAATTCATTGGGATGCTGAAAGGAATCGAGGTAGACTCTGGAGCATCTCTTCCAGCCTCTCTTCTCATGAAGGCCTCAGATCTCATCCCTAAGGTGAACTATATGTCTGCATATATGAACATGAGTCAAATAATCAGTGGAGAGCTTTCAAAGGACGAGCTCTTCAGAGTCATTTCAGCGCTGGACAACGTTGAGCTTCAAATTGGAGTAGGCAGTAGTTCAGAATATGTGGAAGCGTTACAGCTCAGCGAAGCGATTGATGCAAGGATCCCAGTTCATATATTCATACAGAAGCCCATATCATCTGGCAGGGCTTTCAGTCAAGAGCCCAGAGTAAACCTTTACGTTCACGATCTCTCAACCGGGTCTGCTGAGATAAGTGAAACGAGATGCCCGAACTGCAGTTCTTTGGTAATCATAAGGAACGGGATGCTTCCTCTGAAGGGCATGGCCCATATTTTTTCTCGATGCCCTAAGTGCGGTATAAGGGTGCTCTACAGAGAGCCCACAAATAAATGGATAAATGCCAATCTCCTATTGAAAGGAGTTGATATAATTCCTCCAGGGGTTCAAATAAACTATGAATAGAAATAACGTGAGAATAGCCCTCCACTGGAGACCTCATGATAAGGATGGATACGTGAAGTGCACTCTATGCAGTAGGTACTGCGTAATAGCGCCTGGCAAGTTCGGGGTCTGCGGAGTTAGGAAAAACATCAACGGGGTGCTCTATACATACGTGTACGGGCTGCTCTCAGCCATTGCTCTAGATCCAATCGAGAAGAAACCCCTCATGCATTACAAGCCTGGATCGAGCGTTCTTTCAATTTCCACGGTCGGGTGCAACTTTTTCTGCTCTTTCTGTCAGAACTGGGAAATAAGTCAGTCTAGATTGGAGAAGGGGCTATATGGAGAATACAAGGAACCTGAGGAGATAATCAGTATTGCGAAAGCTTACGGAGCTGACGGCATCTCCTTCACATATAATGAGCCCACTATCTTCTATGAGTATATGTATGACGTTGCTAAGCTTGCTAAGAAGGAGGGGCTTTTCACGACAATGGTTACCAATGGCTACATGAGCGAGGAGGCCATAAGAGAATTTCACCCCTATCTCGATGCTGCTACTGTAGACTTCAAAGCAAGCGGAAATCCCAATTTTTACAAAAAATATATGAGCGTCCCCGATCCCAGCCCCATTTATTCATTTCTCTCGATATTAAAGGAGAAGAAGATATTCGTGGAAGTTACAAACCTTATTGTTCCTCGAATCGGAGACAGTTCAGAAGATCTCAGGCAGCTGTCCCGGTGGATAGCCGATAACTTGGGAGAGGAAACCCCATTCCATCTCTTGAGGTTCTACCCGCATTACAAGTTGAACTATCTGCCTCCTACAAACGTATCCTCTCTCGAGGAGCTTGCTCAGCTCGCAAAAAGTGAAGGGCTGAGGCACGTATACATTGGAAACGTCCCCGGGCATCCGCTGGAGAATACGTACTGTCCAAACTGCGGGAGATTGGTCATTGAAAGGGAAGGCTTCTTTGTTGTTAGAAATCTGCTGGATAAAGAGGGAAGATGTCCATATTGTGGATACAAGTTGAATGTGGTGATGTGAGACGTCTGGAAAGAGCAAGTATATTATCGTTGTTGGGCCAGCTGGTTCAGGAAAAACGACGCTGACTCAAACTCTGGCTGATTGGCTGGAATACAACAATATAGGAGTCACAAGGATCAATTTAGATCCAGCTGTGGAAAGCCTACCATATACTCCAGATTTCGATGTGAGGGACTATGTCAATGCCCGCGAGATAGCGCTGAGCAGGGGCCTCGGCCCAAACGGTGCCCTCCTTGCAAGCATGGATCTCCTCTTCTCGAAGATCAACGAGGTCGCCGGGGAAATTGAGAAGGTAGAGAGCGAATACAACATAGTTGACACCCCAGGCCAGATGGAACTGTTCGCCTACAGACCAACTGGAAACCTCTTGATAGAGAGAATATCTCCAAAGAACAGGACAGCAGTACTTTTTCTAATAGATGCAGTTTTTGCTACAAGAATTGACAGTTTAATATCTATGCTCCTCCTTTCCCACAGTGTGAGCATCAGGCACAGATTTCCGCAAATTAACATAATAACGAAGGCCGATCTGCTAGACAAGGAGCAGCTAGATGAGCTCTACGCAATTCAGGAAGATCCCAGTATAATAGTGGAGAGAGTGGCGGAAATAAGAAAGGCATCAGTGAGGGAAATGGTTGAAAGCTTTGCCAACTTCTTAGCAGATATTGGCATAAGCTTCATTCTTGTATCCAGCCTGAATGAGCTCGGATTGGAGGAACTCTTTGGAAGCATTCAACAGGTTATGTCAGAGTTCGACGAAATAGAAACAAATATCTAATTTTTTCATTCGAAGATTCTCTTAACAAAAGGACGATGAGCCGATTCTAGGCCAGTGAATTGGGCAGAAAATGATGCGCATCCAAACCTATGAGCTCCCAAAGGATAGGTTTTTAGTAGCTCTTCAGAAAGGATAGGTTGGTGCTTATACCCTCTCATTTACTACTGAGAAGAAATATTCTCAGGCGCTTTCGCCAGAGCCGAATATAGAACAGTTCAGGTGAGAAAAATCCTCATTGCCTACAGTTGTTTATCTTTTGCTCACGAAGAAGGAAGGGCCAGCTCTGGGTTAGACCTCAGCTCTCTGCAGAGCCTGCATATTTTCTCCTCTATAACTGGAGCGAGAGCCCCGCTCCCGTCATCATCGATAATCAAGTCTGCTATCTCATTCAACATAGATCTGTATCTCGAATTTTCCATCAAGTATTTCCTCAGGTAATTGCCTCTTTCTCCCTTTCTGTAATAACTTACAGCGGCAGGGGATATTCCGAGTAGCCTGCCTGTTTTCTTCGCCGATAAACCTCTTTCCATCAATATTTCTGTAAGACACGACCTGATCGAAGCATGTATCAACGAAATTTTCTTGTTATCGCAGGTATACATAAGTTCTAGCCTCATCTGAAAATTTTAGAATTTGCATTAAACTTCTTTTGTATATATGTTCAGTAGTTTTCTCATGTAAGCTGGGCTTTCATGGAAAAGGGATGACTTGGAGGCTTGTTTGTGAATATACTTAAAGCTTAAAATCCTTCAAAGGACATTCTGAAAGGGCAAAAAAAGGTGTTGCCAGAATGGCTTCAAACGAGACTACTGAACTCGATATTGAGAATCCAATGGTACCTGGGGGAGATCTCGATGAAGAGACTATGGAGGCTCTGAAGGAAGCGCTAAATGACATGAAGTCAGAAGTCAAAGCCTTGGTATTCATAAAGGGCAACTGCTACTACTGCAGGGAAACACTGAAGCTGATGGACAACTTCGTCAAAGCATCGCCTTCATCTAATGGGAGAAAGCTCTTCAGCTATGAAGTTTTCGATAAGGATAAAGACCTCGACGCGTTCAAGAAATATGGCATCGAAAGAGTTCCAACGGTTGCATTTATTGAGGGAAAGATAAGGTACACAGGCATCCCCTCCGGCGAGGAGATAAGGAGCTTGGTTGAGACCATAATTCGGCTGAGCGAAGGAGAATCAGGCTTAGAAGAGAAAACCAAGAAGGAAATCAGCAGGATAAACAAACCCGTTTACATCGAGGTTATCATAACTCCAAGCTGCCCGTACTGCCCCTATGCTGCTCTTCTCGCGAACATGTTCGCATTTGAATCGTTTAAGCAGGGTTCAAAGAGCATCTTAGCGGATACTGTAGAAGCATACGAAAATCCTGATATAGCGGATAAGTACAATGTGATGAGTGTTCCAGCGATCGCTATCAATGGAGAAATGACTTTCGTAGGGCTTCCATACGAGGAAGATTTCCTGAGGAAGATAATTGAAGTTATAAACGGTTAGGCAAAAATAATTATTGCTGGTACCCTATGGCCGATGCTTTTCAAACCGCTGTTGCATTGGCAGTCTACTGGGTAGTTGTACTTTTTCTTTCCTATATGTTGAAGAAGAGAGTTAAGGGGCTCCAGGTAAATCCCCTAATGATAATTTACAGGAGAGAGGCCGCTTTTCAGAGATTGGATTCGCTGTATGAAAGAAGGTGGGTCAAAGCTCTTCTCTTTTCCGGAGTCGCTTTAACTTTTGCATCTCTATTCCTTTTCTACTACACAATAATAGGAGTTGTGGAAAGCAGGTTCGTGACTGGACAGACGAGCGAGGGGCTTGTCCCAATAATTCCCGGCATCACGATAACTGGTGTAACGATTATCTACGTATTATTTTCTCTCGGAGTTTCGGCAGCAATTCACGAGTTATCTCACGCCGTCGCTTCGAAAGCCCTAGGCATTCCTGTAAAATCCGTTGGGTTCATACTCTCATTATTCATACCGGCAGCATTTGTAGAGCCCGATGAAGAGAAGTTCAATGCTTCCAACAGATTGAAGAAGATTCAAGTATTATCAGCAGGCCCTGCTTCCAATTTCGTAGCAGCATTCGTTTTTCTCATTATTTTGAGCTATGTTTCAGCCGCTATTCCTGGAGCCATGATTGCTTCAGTAGATGCGGGATATCCAGCTCAGCAGGCTGGACTGACCCCAGGAGCTGTTATAGTAAGCGTGAATGGAACCCCAATAGTTACTCCAAGCGATCTTTCACCAATTATCACAAAGTATTCAAACACATCTGTATCTTTCAATATAACTCTCTACGATCCGAAGACCAATACTACCTACTGGAAGATCGTGTACAAGCCAGAAAACTATTCTCGAATAGGGGTCACTCTGGAGCAGGCAAGGAAGGCATCTCCGTTGCCTGATGCTCTATATTATCCTTTGGTCAATATTCTCTTCTACATGTATATGATAAATTTCAGCTTAGCGATAATAAATGCTGCGCCAATTTTCATAACAGATGGGGGAAAAATTATCAATGAAGTTGTAACATGGAAGTTCAAAGGCAATCTGGGCAAGACCATTAACTTTTTCATTCAGATCTTTTCTCTGCTACTGATTCTATCATCAATTACCCTTTCACCTATTTGAAATGTTGTGATTTGATTATTGCTGACCTTCTCTCTGCCCTGAAGAGTAAAGGCTTTCCTTCAAAATGATACAATGGTTTGGATGCTCGTCTCTTTCCCCTATCTCCGGGTCATTAGCTCATTACCCCTATCTCCTTTCAGGGTCTTGGGGCTATATCTTAATCATTGGCCTCCGGAGGCCTAAAGCAACACATAATAACCAATGTTACTCCTCATGCTCGAATGCTTGAGGCTTTCCTCCCGCACGCTTCTATCATCATCACTGAGAATATGTTCAAAGCTAAAAACTGCAGAAGCTTTTCATCCCTATCCTAAATAGGCGAGGCTTTTGGCTGTGATTTTCTGAATCTAACTGAATTCTGAGCATCGATACAAGGGGCAAGGCAATACAAGGAAGCCTCAAGAAACACCAATATAAGCCAGAACGGCTGAATGTTTTTTAGTTTAAATTTAAAAATGAAATAAGGAGGTCGATGATGATAAGCAAACCGTATGAGGCATGTGCTCTTATGCCTGTGATTGCGAGCTCTCTCACTGAGTGTAATTGAAATTTTCCTCAAAAGTGCGGCACAGAGAAGAATTGGGTTGCGTGATTATCAATATAAGAAGGAAACATAAAAAAGCTTGTTATCCTTAACCGTTTCCCGTCTACGGCCTTTTAGGTCTCCGTAGGCGGTTCATCACGGTTTCCCCTAGCCCCCTCCCCACGGACAGCCGTGGGTCTCGGAAACCAGGGGTCATCACAATATCTATAATGCTTCAGAGCTTATAAGTTATAAGTTTATTAGGTATACTCCATCAGCATATTTAATAGAACTAAAAGCAAGAAGAGCATTAAGAATACTACAAGACCTTTAAAAACCTTTATAATAGAAGCTGCAGACTTCCCTTGATTGAGAGATGAACGAGTGAGAAAGATGGAAGAAGATATTTTCAGAGAAATCGAGGATTTCTTTGCTAATGAGAAGAAAGTCATCGACAGTTATTTGACGCATCTGCTGGAAAGGGATGTAGATGCTGAAGCAATTGAGGTTTCCAAGTACATTTCAGAAGGTGGGAAGAGGCTGAGAGGCCTTCTAATGCTCTATTTCTTGAAGCTTTTGAAAGGAGACTTCGAGTTCGGACTGCCTGCAGCAGCATCCCTGGAGCTGGTGCATTCTTGCAGTTTAGCGATAGATGACATTATCGATGGTGATCTGTACAGGAGAGGCAGGCCTTCAGCTTGGATTGCAAAAGGACTTTCCAAAACAGTCCTCGTGAGCAATCTTCTTATCCCCATTGCCATAAAGACCGTGGAGTACCTAGGATACGATGCCGTCAAGCTCGTTGTCAATGCCTGGCTCAAAGTCACGAGAGGGGAAATTTCCGATGTCTTTCCATCGAGGAGAGGATACCTCGAAGTCGTTTCCCTAAAAACTTCAAGCCTGTTCCAGCTGACCCTTCAACTTTCGGCACTAGCCTCAGGAAGGAGAGAACTCATGAATACTTTCGAGGAATACGGTCTGTATCTAGGATACATTTATCAGTTGAGCGATGATGTCGTGGACGTAAAATCCTATCTGGCGAACAAAAGCGAGCTCCCACTATTTGGGAGGCAGTTGCTCGCCTGGTTGGATATTCCCCAAATAGATGTTGATTGGAGCACTGTTGCTGAAAAAGTCGGGGAAAGGCTCATTCATTTCTACAATAAAGCGAGAGAAATGGCGTTCTCAATTCCCGATAAAAAGCTGTCAGAGGTAATGGAGAAGCTCCCCATATTCATTGCCAACAAAATACTGGAGGAGGGGGGAATGAGTTGGACGGGGATCGCTTCACGATAGTAGGTGGGGGCGCTGCAGGTTCTTTTCTGGCCTTTCTCCTCACAGATTCTGGATATAATGTGACCGTCTATGAATCCCTTCCAAGATTCGCAATGAAGCCCTGTGCGATGGGCGTTCCGAAGCAAATTGAAAAATTCGTCAAGATCCCAGAAGACTACAAGGTGAATGTCATAAGGAAGTACAGGGCATATCTGAACGGGAGGATCCTTCTTGAAGGGGGTGAGGGCGTGTGGGGATGGATTATCGATAAAGAAAGATTGATTTCCTATTTTTTGGAAGGAGCTGAAATCGTGAGAAAAAGGTTAGAGGACAGGCCGGAAATCCTGAAGCAGAAGCTTCCAGGAGAAAATGTTGTTATATCCAGTGGAGTTTATTGGAGCAATTCAAGCAATGAGCGTATAAATGCCGTAGAAACCCTCTTGAAGGTAGATGAGGGTGTCGTTCAAGATGATATAATTGAAATACACTTTGATACAGATATGCTTGGTTACTATTGGATATTCCCGTGGGGGGATGGCGTGGCGAACGTTGGATTAGGTGGTTTGGAATCATTTCCGGTACTCAAAAGAAAGCTCGCTACCTTCATCAAAGAGAGGAAACTTTTGGATAAGATTTTCTTCCAGGATTTTGAGAAGAGAATAAGGGGAGCCCAGATAATAGCATCTGGCCTCGAAGCTGAAAAGGCGCAGTTCTTTGACAGCATTTACATAGCTGGAGAAGCCTTGGGAGCAGTTTTCCCTCTAACTGGAGAGGGAATAAGACCATCAATGCTCACCTCAAAAATACTCTTTGATTCTCTGCAGGCTAACGAAAGTTACAAGGAAAATCTGATTTCCTCTGAGCTTTACTATGCCAACAGACTCCAAGCGAAGGTGTTCAAGATAATGAAAGCGGTCCCATCGAAGATGCGGGAGATGATTATGCGTAGCGTCCCCAAAGATTGGCTTGTTAAGTTTGGCTTGGGAGACTTCAAGAAGGAAGAAATAAAAGGGCTTATCAAAGTGGGAGGGCTGTTCATAGATCTAATCAGCCCCCATCTATGAAAGCCCTCTGCATTTTATGGAAACTGGTTTGCTAGTATAATTTTTGCTTATCCGATGGGAAACTTTCAAATGCAAAACATAGAAATTAGAATATGTTGACTATGAAAATCGGGGAGGGGCGAGTGGGGAAGATCGCTTATTTGAAGTGCAATGGAGCAGAACCCTTAATGTACAGATTATCTGAAG
The DNA here is from genome assembly GCF_058692745.1 of Fervidicoccus sp. SLHALR4. Taxonomy (NCBI): domain Archaea; kingdom Thermoproteati; phylum Thermoproteota; class Thermoprotei; order Fervidicoccales; family Fervidicoccaceae; genus Fervidicoccus; species Fervidicoccus sp. SLHALR4. The sequence continues at coordinate 1,064,089 of NZ_CP182483.1, forward strand.
CTATTGGTATAGAAATGAAAGCTAAAATTGCAGTGATAGTGAGCAAGGGAGCAAAAGCTAGAGCTTATGCGAGGATCTACGGCCTTCCCTCAGCGATACAGGTTGGTCATGCCATTCCACCTTTGTACACGGTCGAATTTATTTGCGAGAAATCTTTGAAGTTGAGCGAAGCTGATCTCACTGAGGTAGCAATTCATGAGCTAATGCATATACCGGAGGGCCAAAAAGGAGGTCTAAGGCCGCATGGAAAGAAAGTGAACGCTAAGATTACGAGGAGTCTACTCAGAAGAGTGGATGAAGAATTGATGAAAGAACTTAATGCATCTCTAAAAAAGTGCTGTCTCGAATTGAAGTGAAGAGGGAGCTCATCCCATGAAATGGCCCCATCATTCAATCTAAACATGCTTAAACTACTTTCGGATTTTCAAAAAAGGATAATTGGAAAAACCATGAGATCTAAGTCATTCGTTTGGTACGCAGGAGCTTCTTTCCGTGTTAGAATTCAAACGCTTTCTCTCTTCAAGGTTGATTTTTGGTTAATACTGTAGCAGATGCGGTTTCGCTGATTCCGCTTTTGCTCACAATCTTCACAATTGCATATGTGGAATTGGAAGATGAGAGCCCTTGTAGGACGGAGGCGGGTACTATGACTTCCACGACATGGGCGTCTCCACCGTTCAGGATGAGCTCTCCATTACTGGATAGGGTCGCATTTTTACCATCCACGGTGATGTTGGCAAAGTTCTCGTTTATTCTAACCGAATTCAAGTAAATGGAAGAAATAATCAAAGAGCCTGGGGCAATGTTTATGAAGATCATCACGTTTACATATCCCTTCGAGATATCAATATATGAATAAACAATTGAGAAAGCCGGCTCACTGGATAACTGGCTTGCCCTGTTCTGGAGTCCACTGATAGCTTCGCTCCAAATTGCTTGGAAATCCCTTAGCTTTAAAAGGAGAACCCCTCCAACGGATATAACGATCAAGCTGACTAAAAGTATCGCTACAATCTCGGAGACAGCTCTTTGCAGCCTGCATCCATCAGCAGTCTTCACCGCTCAATTCCTCCAAAATTTTTTCTTCCTCCTCCTCGTCGAAAATCCCCTTCGTTTTCAAGCACCTAATTCCAAGTTTTCCGTATGTGATTATGTCGTAATCGCTGTCTCCAACGAAGATGACTTCATCTTTTTTCAATCCATACTTGCTGAGCAGAGCATTGAGATGCTTTTCGCCTTTTCTGAAATCCCTTCCATCGAAACATAGGACTTGGTCGAACTCTTCTATTCCAGCAATTTTTTCTACCAGACTGCATTCATTGTTTGTAGAAACGGCAACGATTTTTCCTTTCTTTTTGAGCTCTCTCACGAGCTTGAGTGCATACGGTGATATCTTTTCTCCTTCTAATATTTTCTTCTTTTCTTCGATGAACTTATGATAAATTTTCTCAATAAGGTTGCTATCTATGTTCATTCTGAGGAGCTGTGATGGAAAATCCATTCCTGCGGTGCTCAAATAGAGCTTTTTAACCATCTCAGCATCGATCTTTGCCTCTTTGCTCAAAATAGAGGCTGCTGCATTGGCGTATTTTTCCATGGTGTCAATCACAGTTCCATCGAAATCGAACAAAACAGCCTTTATCTTCATTTTTCACTCCTCTGCCTTTTTAAATCCAAATAGTACTTTTGGACTGGGGTCTTGGTTCCGCAATCTGCTATGCACAGAGAAAAAGATTTCATTTTGGAGCAGCTGTACGTTTTGTATTTTGTACCGCTGCCCTTCTTTCCCATGAGATGCTCTATTTGGTACTTGGCTATTCTCTCGTTGTAATCTGGTGATCGTTTGAAGATTTCCAGCAGATACTCCTCTTCTGCTCCTATAGCTATAAGAAAGGTGGCAAGGGCAAACCTTTCTGCATGGCTCAGGTTTTCTCCACTCATCGCCCTCTCGTAAATTCTCTTGATGCATGGAGGGAAAGCTTCCACTGAAATCGGACCCTTGCCGCCGTATTCGTAAGAGGAGCTGGCTTCCTTTCTGGCCAGAACGCCTTTCAGTGTTTCTTTTAAGCTCATTTCAATTTCATTGAGAGGGCTTGGCAGAGAAGTAACTTTCATAAGTTCCGAATAATTCTCGTAGAGAGAGGAAACCTTCTTCGCCACGATTTCTTCAATGATTCTCTCGAAGCGCTTTCTCTCCATGAAAACCCTTCCATTGAGAAGAAGCTGATTTGTGAGCTTCCAAGAAGGGTCTCCAGACAGCCTATTGGTTGCCTCAAGATATTCATACATGCTTATCGAATATGAGTATCTCTGCTCAATTAAGGTGCTATCTTTTTTCCGGACCTTAAGAGAAACAAAGCTGTTGCCGTGGTGCATTGAATCCTTTATTCCAAGGAGCCTAGAAAAAGACAGTAAATCTTCATCGTCAAACGAGGGGAGCTCATTGCTGACGGATTTGGCGACAGAAACAGATAGCCTGTTTACGAGCCATTTTCCGCCTATCCTGCCCGCTATGATGAGGGCAACGTGAAATGCTACAGCCTCCATTGGCAACCGACTTTCATCATCCTCCAGCCTGTAGTGTCCGTATTTAACTGAATCTTCGACGATCTCTTTTGTCCTCCTCCCTGCTCCTACCATTGAGACAGCTTCTGCCAGATCAATTGAGGCAGGCAGATATCCCCTTTCTCCTAGGTATCCCAGGACATCATCTATAAGGAAGGGGTACCTCAGAACCCTGAAGCGTTTTTTTGCGTAGCTTGCCAAAAAAGTTCCCCATTAACCGTATCTGTACTCTATTCCCTTCCCCCCTTCAGGGTAGCTCCAGCTGACCGCATCGTGGGGGCAGACAAGGCGGCACGTCCCGCATTCGAGGCACCCCTCATAATTGAAGCTGAATTTTCCATCACTGGACAACGTATAGCATCCAGCAGGGCACAAGTATACGCAGACCTTCTTGTCGCAGTTGGAGCACTTTTCGTAGTCCACTACTATATGCGGCTTTTCATCTACAATCCATTTATTGTTTTTCATTATTTCATCAATTGTCCTAACTTTCCTGGTTTCCAATGCCATATCACATCTCCCTCGATACCTTGATAAGATCGCTTAGAAGCGCTATGGGGCTGACCTTCTGCTTTTTGATGGCATCCAAAGCCGCATCACCTATCTTGGGGGTTCTCTCTTCAATGTGGAAAATGCTCCTCATTAGTTCGTTCAGAAGAGGTGGGTAAACGGTTAGAACCCTCTTCTGCTTCATTATTTCATGAACCCTGGAGAATCTTTTAACTTCATTGAAAACCCAAGAGGCCTTAAGTGCCTCCTCATAGCTCTCCCATTCGCCATTTCTCATTTTCTCGAAAGATTCAGCGAACAGGTATCCTGAATATGCTGCGAAGTCGACGCCTCTAAACGTGTATCCCATGTTGCCGAGCAGGCCAGCGGCATCTCCTATTATAGCGTATCCCTTGCCAGAGAATTTTCCTGGCATGTATGAACTCGGCTCTACTATTGTCAGATGGGCTGAATACTCTATAGTTTCCCCTCCCTTCAAGATGCTTCTCAGGATTGGGTGATTCCTCAGATTTTCCAGGAAGTTCACTATATGCTCATTGACATTGCCCACGGCTTCTTCCAAGCTGATCACAACTCCTAAGCTCACATAGTCCTTGAATGTGTAAAGGAATCCACCATCTGGAATTCCTCCCGTGAAGTCACCGAGAAACATCCATGAAGCTCCTTCCTTCTCTTCTAAGCCAAATCTCTCTTGGATCTCCTTCTCTCCAATCTTGATGGTTTCTTTATACCCCAAGGCGACCGAAGACAGGGGAGGTTCTGGAGCTAGCCCGCTTTTCTCGGACAGAAGCCTGTTTGCTCCTTCTGCAATGACAACAGCATCCGCGTCCACTCTCTCCTCCCCCACATATACACCGCTTATCTTATCTCCCTCTGCATGCAGTGAAGAAACCTTCGTCTCCGTGAAGACGTTCGCTCCAGCTTCTTCCGCCTTCTTCCCCAGCCAGCCGCACAGCTCCGTCAAATTGGCGGTGAAGGCTGGAGAATCTCGTGACTGATAGGAAAGCGTTAGTGAATTCTCTCCTGCGAGAAACGAGAACATCTCTTTCTTAACCCACCTATGAACTGGAGCTTCCTTTTCAAATCCGGGAAAAAGATCTCGGAAAATTTTTGAGTAGACCTTCCCCCCATAGACGTTTTTGCTTCCGAGAGTTTTTCCCTTTTCTAACAAAATAACAGAAAATCCCTTCTTTGCGAGGAAATAAGCTGCTGAAAGACCGGCAGGGCCCCCTCCGACGATTGCAACATCGAACTTCCCAACGCTCAAAGTAATCCCTCCTCACAATCTGCTTTGATTTTGAAGAATTAAAAATTATGCTTTTTCAATCAACTAGAATTTTAAATATCATCTTTTGCACACTGCAGGCATACAGTTACATTAAGATTTCTATAGCATATTTATAAAAAAATATTTACTCAAAACTTAATTCTACTGATAACTTAATTTTCCCACGATATTTTCTTTAGAAATATTTCTTAAGAAATTATAGAGAAAAGCGTATAAATTTATTTTTGGAAAAAAATATAACAAAGGTAATAATAATGTGTTCCGAAGAAATTCCTTCTAAAGTAATCAAAATGGAGAAAAAGAAAGCGCCTCTTCTTGCTCCAGAGTTCGGTCCACTGAAGGGAACTAGAGTCCTTCTAACAGGTAGCATAGTAGCAGGCCCCTTTATTGCTACAATGTTAGGAGATCTTGGTGCTGAGGTTATCCACATAGAACCCCCTGGATCCGGGGACACCTATAGGACTCTGGGCCCATTTTTAATTAAAGATGGAAAGAGGATAAGCCTTCCTTTTTCGAATGATGCTAGGAATAGATTGAGCATGACGATGGACCTCCGGATAAACAAGAACCCCGAATCAAGAGAAATTTTTCTCGGCCTCATAAAGCAGTCTGACATCTGGATAGAAAATCTAGTCTGGCTCGAAGAAAGGTACGGAATCACAGACGAATTAGTAATGAAGGTTAACCCAAAAATCGTAATAGTCCATGTTAGTGGCTATGGACACCCAGAATTAGGCGGTGACCCGAAAATCTGCAAGAGGGCATCGTACGACCTGATCGGGCAAGCTTACAGCGGGTGGCCGAACGTGATAGGATTCAGAGAGGGTCCTCCTACTAGACTCTCTCTGTGGGCGTGTGATTACGTTACGGCGCTTGTAGGCACTATAGGGGCCTTGGCAGCATACGCTCATGCAATGAAAACTGGAGAGGGACAAATAGTCGATGTGGCTCAATACGAAGCTGTTGCGAGAATATTGGAGTCGTACTTCACAGCTTATTTAAATGCTGGAATAGAGAGGGAGAGAGAAGGCAATAAAGCTCAAGGATTTCAACCATACGGTATATTCAAAGCCAAGAACGGATGGATTGCAATAGGTGCCTTCGGCCCAGCAGTATACAATAGATTCCTCCAAGCGATGCACGAGGCTGTTGGATTGAATCCTTCTGACTTCCCATGGGAAGAATGCGCTTCCACATCTCAAGCTGTAAATTCTCCGAAGGGAAGAAAGCTAGATGAATTGCTGACGAAATATGTAGAAACGCGCACGGTTGAAGAGCTTGAAGAGCTTTTCAACAAATATTCAGTTCCATGCTCAAGGGTTATGACTCCAAAGGATGCTGCGAGTGACCCACATTGGAAATCGAGAGAGGTCTTCGTTGATGCATTCGATTTCAACGCGAATCAAATATTGAAATACACAAATGTCGTCCCTAAATTTAGCAGGACCCCAGGGAAGGTGTGGAGGGGGTCTCCTGCGCTTGGTCAGGACACTGAGGCGATACTCAGGAAGTTGCTGGATTACAGCGATGAAGAAATTGCGAGATTCAGAGAAAAGAAAATCATTTGAGGCGAAGTACTTTGGAGAATTATCCATACTTTGAAGAATATCACAGAGACGTTGTTGATGTTGCTAGAAAGGTTTCTGAAGAATTTGCGCAGACTGCCGCTGAGGCAGACGAAAAAGAGGACTACACTATCATCGAAAGAAACCTGAAGAGGCTGGGAGAGCTCGGTATTCTGGGGATAAGAATCCCCTCGCAATACGAAGGACAAGGATTAGATATGAGAAGCTACGTCCTCGCATTGGAGGAAATCGCAAGGGCATGTCCGTCTACAGCACTTTCATTTGATGCGCATGTCCTCGCAGCAGACAGTATATTGCTGGCAGGGAGCGAGGAACAGAAAGGGAAATACCTTCCAAAGTTAGCTAAGACACACATTGGAGCTTTTGCCCTTTCGGAACCATATGCCGGCTCAGACGCAGCAGCGCTGAGAACTTCAGCAGAGCTCAGGAATGGAAGATACATTTTGAGAGGAGAAAAGCACTTCATAACAAACGGAAAAATAGCAGACGTGATAATAGTCTTCGCAAAGACAGACCCTTCCAAAGGAGCAAAGGGGATCAGCGCATTCGTAATTGAGAAGGATGCTCCTGGTTTGAAGATAGGAAAGCTGGAGTCAAAGATGGGGGTGAGAGGATCTCCCACCACTCAGATGTTCCTTGATGGAGTAGAAGTGCCCAAGGAGAACCTGCTCGGCAGGGAAAATGAAGGCTTCAAAATAGCTATGGAGGCCTTGGATATAGGAAGGGTGGCAGTCGCAGCTCAATCCCTAGGAATTTCGAAAGCAGCTTATGAGGTAGCTTTGAGGTATGCGAAAGAGAGAAATCAGTTCGGACAGCCAATAGCGAACTTTCAAGCAATTCAGTTCATGCTGGCAGACATGTACGTGAAAATAAGAGCTTCAGAGGGACTGACATATTTTGTTGCTTGGCTTGCCGACAGAGGCCAAAAAATAACCCTTCACGCATCAGTAGCTAAGCTATATGCCAGCGAAGCGGCCCTTGACATAACTGACAAAGCTATACAGATACTCGGTGGTGCGGGCTATACTAGAGACTTTCCCGTTGAAAGGCTTCACAGAGACGCGAAGATAATGACGATTGGAGAAGGAACCTCTGAAATTCAGAGGCTCGTTATAGCTAGAAATATAATATCAAGCAGTAAATAGAAAAATCAAAAAGTTTTTTTAAGTTGCTATATTTATCTTTATCATCAGTAAAGCTGTATGAGGTAGGGTGCTTTGCGTCCCTTAAAGATAGTTGTGCTGATGAAGCCGGTACCAGATATGGAGAAGGTAAAGTTCGATACAGAAAAAGGAACAATAGTGAGGGAGTCATCTGAGCTCACGATCAACCCATTCGATCTCCATGCAATTGAAGTGGCAGTCCAGATAAAAGAGAAGACGGGTGGTCACGTAACTGTGATGAGCATGGCCCCCCTTCATGCACAGGAAGCCCTCAGGGATGCCCTGGCCAGAGGATGCGATAGAGCTATTCTCCTTTCTGACAGAAAGTTCGCCGGTGCAGATACTCTTGCTACAGCATATGCCCTTGCCAGCGGGATCAAGAAGCTGGGCGAGTATGATCTTATAGTTGCGGGAGAGAAGAGCGTTGATGGCGACACGGCGCAGGTTCCACCGGAGGTAGCAGAATTTCTCGGTATTCCCCATGCAAGCTATGTGAGCAAAGTAACGGAAATAGGAGACGGCTTCATAAGGGTTGTTACCGAGCAAGAATCTCCTTACGAGGTTGAGCTTTCCACTCCAGCTCTAATACAGGTTACAAAGGAAGTGGCAAAGCCCAGAGTTCCTCTGCTCAAAGATAAGCTCAGAGCGCGAAAAGCAAACATAGAAGTTTGGAGCGCTGATCTTCTTTCCGATGTAGCTGATGTGAAGCAATTCGGCTTCAGCGGCTCACCTACATGGGTTGGGAAGATAATCGTTCCTAAGCCAAAAACTAGGAACAAGCAGGTTCTCAAGCCAGAGGAAGGGATCCAAAAGATAATAGAGCTCCTTAAAAAGGAGGGGGCAATCTAGGTGATTGACAATGAGCGATGAATATAAGAACGGTATAATGGTGTACGCCGAGGTACATGACAGCGTCATCCACCCCGTAACCTTCGAGCTTCTGGGAAAAGCGAGAGAGCTGGCAGAGAAGAAGGGAACGAAGGTAGCTTCTGCTCTGTTGGGCCATGGGGTCAGGGGATTGGCAGAAGAGTTAATCTACAGGGGATCAGACGAAGTTTATGTCGCCGACCACGAGAGATTGAAGGACTTCGATGTGATAGCCCATAGGAATGCCCTCATCAAGATAGTACAGAGAGCAAAGCCTGAGGCTGTGATTTTCGGAGCAACTAATACGGGGAGAACGATTGCTCCAAGAGTATCCGCTTATTTTAGAACAGGACTCACGGCAGATTGCACCGATCTGTTCATCGATGAGAAGGGTAACTTGGTTCAGGTGAGACCAGCATTCTCGGGGAACATCTTCGCTCATATACTGACTAAGACGAGGCCAGTCATGAGCACAGTGAGGTACAGGACTTTCAAACCCTCGGAGAGAGATCCCACAAGAAGAGGAGAGATCATAGATGTAGATGTAGAGGACTTCGGAAGCGGAGGCTACAGAGTGCTCAGGAAGCTCGAGAGAGAGAAGGTGAACATCTCTGAATCGGAGATAATTGTGGCAGCTGGAAGGGGATTAAAGAAAAAGGAAGACCTGGAAATGATAAAGGAGCTAGCATCTCTGATCGGAGCTACAGTTGGAGCTTCAAGGCCTCTAGTGGATGATGACTGGATCTCCAGAGATCATCAAGTTGGATTCAGCGGAAACATTGTGAAGCCAAAGCTCTACATAGCTATCGGAATTTCTGGCAGTCCGCAGCACGTTGTGGGAATGAAGGACAGCGGCATTGTTGTATCGATAAACATCGACCCCTCGGCCCCTATAGGGGAATACAGCGACTACATGATAGTTGGAGATCTATACGAAGTAGTACCAAAGCTCATCGAGGAAATCAAGAAGCTGAAGTCTCAGAAAAGCTAAAATTCTATGGTTGGATCATTTTTAATCTCTCACATTTTCAAGTAAGCTGACTATGTTCCAAATAGCGATCCTCGTGTGGACAGGCATGTTGGGATCTTGGCTTATTTCATCTAAAACATGAATGGCATTAGCAGCTCTCACTCCAGCGCTGAGATTTTTCACATTCAGCTGATTGATCGCTTCCGTAGCAACCCTCCTGATATTCCTCGGCACACTTGCATCGTTCACTATTCTGGTCAGCATCATTATTGCTGTCTTTATCTTCTCTTCGTTTTCTTGCGCGCTCATTTTAAACTCACCTCATCTGCATGAAGACAAAAAGAAACTAAAAAAGATTAGCGCAATCATGGATGTTTTCACCTGCTGCTCTGAATAACGAATTTCTTTCTCAATTTAATAAGTTCTGCTTGAAGACTCATCTTTCTTTATTGACGCAGAAACTGCAACATTCAGAAATCTCCCGTCTTCGCTCAGAACCAACCGTCATTTCTCATCAGTGCTTAGATGATAAATCAGATAATTCGGTACCAAAAAATTCATGAAATTTTGAGTCATTAGCTGGACTTTCAGCAGCAAGCCATGCTTCCAAACATTCAAAAAACTTTAAAACTTTAAATTCAATCAATATCAGGACAGTGTCGGGCCCGTAGCTCAGCCTGGTTGGAGCGCCCGGCTGATAACCGGGAGGTCCGGGGTTCGAATCCCCGCGGGCCCACTCATTTTTTTAAATCAAAAAACTTTTTATATGATCTTTATAGCTTTAAAAAAATCATTGGAGAGAAACCGAGAGAGGAGCTCAATGCTTTCAGCTAGGGCGAGGGCGGCTGGGCTGATTGCTTCCGTTGTTATGGTATCGTTGCTTTCCGCATTGTCTGGGCTCAACACCAAGCAAGTCATCAGCCTTACAGCCCTCTCGATATTCATCGGAGGGTCTTTCGCTTTCTGGGAGTTCCGAGTAGCCTTCGCCTTTGCGGGAGTATCCCTCTTGCTGTTTACAGATGTAATAGACATTCAGCACATCATATTATACTCGAACATTGACGTGATAATTTTCCTGATATCAATGATGATCGTTATTGGCTTCTTGGAGGAGAGGAAATTCTTCGACTGGATGACTGCAAGATTAATATACATCTTCATAGACAGGCCTTCGCTCGTAATGGCTTCGATAATACTGTCTTCATTCATTTTAGCTGCTTTGGTCGACGAGGTGACGAGCATCCTGATAACCTTAGCCTTGACGATGAGGATCTGCCGCTATTATGACATAGATCCCCTTCCGGTCGCCATCTTCGAAGTATTCGCAACCAATATAGGAAGCAGCGCCACTGTGGTAGGCAATCCCATTGGTGTCCTGGTAGCATTCAGGGCGGGCTTCACATTCTTCGATTTCATAAGATGGTCTTTCCCGATAGCTCTGGTCAGCGTGATGCTCATCGTAATTATCGGTGAAATTTACTTGAGAAGAGAAAAGGAGAAAGCTTTTTCAAAGAAGCACGAAGAGAAAGAATTGAGAGAAATAGAGAAGGCCGCGAAGTACAGCAAAGAGCTGAATACCCCTCTCGCTCTTTTCTTGGGAGTAATAATCGGGCTAGTCCTCCACCACCACATCGAGAGCGCATTCAACCTGCCGACGAACTCTCTCCTCCTTGGAGTTGCTTTGCTTGGAGCAGGCATAGCTCTATTCATTGAACATGAAAAGGCTGTGGATATAGTCGAGAGGAGAGTTGACTGGTGGACGCTCGTCTATTTCCTGCTACTCTTTGCCAGTGTAGGAACCCTTCAGTATACAGGGATCTCAAGCTTAATAGCTGAGAAGATTGAGGCGCTAACGAGGGGCAATCTCGTCTATGTAATGCTTCTGATAAGCGCAGTGGTTGGAGGAATTACTTCGGTTATGGACAATGTACTGGCAGTTTCCATCGCCATCCCAATAGTCAACTCCCTCGCTGGAGCCATCCAGACCTTTCCAATCTGGTGGATATCGCTGATATCGGGAACATACTGGGGCAACGCGACAGTCATAGGGTCAACAGCAAATATAGTTATGGCAGGCTACATGGAAAAAGCCAGGAAGAGGGGAGAAAAAGTCGGAGAGATAAGGATGTTGAAGTGGATAAAGATAGGGGTACCGATTTCAGCTCTCACATTCGCGGTAGCTTTCTTCCTCCTCTATATACAGATCGGCCTCATGCCCCCAATATAACAGCTCAGCAATCAAGACCTGTGGGATTCTGTTATGAGAAGAATCCGTCATGCCGTGATACCTATGAAACAACCCTGTCAACCTAGTAGTAGTTATATCCCGGTGGGGATAAAAATGTTTCCCAGAGCTGGTCGTCCATGACTATACTGAGTCCTTCAATAGATCCTTACCTCCAAGCCGATGACCCTCTAAAGGGGAACCCTCGCCCTTTAGGACGAGAAAAGGCCGATGATTATGATCTGAGAAGAGCCACAGCTGGATTCAGCAAGGTATTAGCATTCTCCTTCTTCGGATTATGGATCTCCAGTAAAATACCTATAGAAGAAACTGGCAGTATATTGCCGAGCTATCAAGCTGTAGAAAACTAATAGCATTACTTTCACCAGCAGTTGTCGGATTCCCAGCATTAATAAAACCAACACTACCACATCTTGTAAGCCTAATACTCTTCGTAAAAAGCAACAAAGCCCGAAAAACTTTAAGCTTGGTAAGAACATTATTCTATAGTAGGGGTTGAACAGTGTCCAGGGTTATTACTGTGAAACTACCTCCATGGCTTTCCGAAGAAGAGTTCAGTAGGATAGTTGAAGAGCTTGTCGCTAGGCTAGAAGGTAGAGTTAGCATTGATGAGCTTAGAAGGGAACTCGGTGTTAAACCTGAAGATCTCGCAGAGGATATTGAAACATACGATGCGGAACAGCTGGAGCTCAAGGAAAAGGAGAGACTGTTTCGTAAGTAAAAATTTTTAAGCTAGTTCAGCTACTATAATTACTAGGGGCACTATTAATGCCTGAAAAGCTTTATCGTACTAGAGAGGTCGCCGAGCTTCTCAATCTTAGCGTTAGCGGTATTAAGAAGTGGATTAATGAGGGTAAGATACATGCTATTCGTATCGGTAAGTTCTGGATGATACCGGAGAGCGAAGTAAGAAGAATACTATCAGGCGTAAAACCAAGTGAAACGAGAGCTGCTATCTATGCCCGTGTAAGCTCTTATAAACAAAAGCAAGACGGAAACCTTGATCGACAAGTAGAGAGATTGAGGAACTATTGCTCTGCTAAGGGGTATAAGGTTATTGATATAATAACGGATGTCGCTAGTGGGTTGAAGGAGGATAGAAGTGGCTTACAGAAGCTCTTTAGCATTGCTGAGAAGCATCAAATCGATGTGGTAGTTGTTGAGTTTAGGGATAGGCTTACAAGGTTCGGTTTCGACTATCTCGAGAGATACTTCGAATCACATGGCGTTAAAGTAGAGATAGTGGAAGAAACAGAGAAAGGATATATGGACGAACTCATCGAGGACTTCGTTGCCATAGTGATTAGCTTTGCTGGTAGAATCTACGGTAAACGCTCACAGAAGTTCAAGAAGATAAAAAAGGTCGTAGGAGAGGTGATAAGAGACGAATAAAACAATCAAGAAAACAATTAAGCTTAAACTCATACCGCTAACTAAGAACGATAGAAACCAGCTATTCTCGCTCCTAGACGATTATACAAATATGACAAGGGAGGCACTAGACATAATAATTAGGAATGATGTGCGTAGCAAGAAGAACGCTCATGAAGTATGCTATAGAATGCTTAGGGAGAAGTACCCTTATCTACACAACAAGTTCGTTGAGGAAGCATATAAGAGAGCTTTAGCGATGTATCGTAGCTATAGAAAGCTTTTGAATAAATGGAAAAAGATTTCTAAAAAGAGAAAAGATATCCTGCCACCAACACTGCCAAAGATAGAGAAGAATAGAATTGTTGAACTTCATGTAGATATCTACAAGCTAGAGAAGAAACAAGGATTATTAGTGTTGAAGATATCTAAAGGCAACAATATCTACATGGAATTCTTAATTATGGAGTATGAATACGCTAAGAGAGAATTTGATGGTGCTAAACTAGGTAACTCTAAACTACTTATTGATGGAAGTAGCATCTATTTGCTATTAGTACTACATAGAAATGTTGAGGTAGAGGAGCATAAGAATAAACTATTCATGGATATTAATGAGGATAGTGTTGACTGCTTACTAGTGGATTATGACAGGAATAGAGCCGTATTATTCTCTATAAAACACGATAGTAGAAAGATACGCACAAACTATAGGAGGATAAGGAAGAGTATACAGGATAAAGTCGAAAATCCGTATCTGCAGAGGAAACTCCTAGCCAAATATGGCTATCGTGAGAGGAAACGCATTGAAGATAGGTTGAAAAAGATGACTGCGCTAATAGCAGAAATCGCCAAAGAGTATAACGCTGACTTGGTAAGAGAGAATCTCAAAGACTTAAGACAAAACGGTAAGAAAAAGAATAAACAGTTAAACTATAGATTATCCTCATTCCCGTATCGTAAGTTCATATCGTACATCGACTATAAGTTCTATAAGCGAGGATTAAATGCAGTTGAAGTAGATGCTAAGAAAACATCTATCACTTGCCCAGTATGTGGTTACACAAGTAAGCGGAACCGAGTTAGCAAAGAAACATTTAAATGTAGAAGATGTGGTTTTACTTTTAATGCTCAGTATGTTGCCTGTCTTAACCTCTTTCTTCGCTCCAATGACGGCGGAGTAGCCATCAGGGGCGGAAGGCTACACCTAATCCCCCGTAAGGCGGACTCTGTGGTGTCCGTCGATGTAGCTCCCGATGAACCACCGACAAAGATGAGGTGGTTAAGGGAGAAGCCCGTGTCCAGAAAAGCCGATAGAACTAAAGTAGCTGAAATAACCAAGCTAACGGGCATGGGCAACCACTGAGATGACAATACTCGATACGAGCGTAACCATCGATAAAGTCAAATCAAGAGAACCCATTAAGGAAGATATAACAGTCGTTACATTGGTTGAATATCCTGGGATCATCTATTACAAACACTTCTATGGAGGAACAATATTCCCCATAAGACAAGACTTCATCCTAGCACACAGGCTTCAATTAGAGCTCCTCAAAATAGGTAAACCACAGGCTTTCTCAGATCTACTGATAGCCGCAATACTCATAAATAGAGATGAAGAACTGATTACAAGAGATCAAGACTTTAAGTACATAAGTGATGCTGCAAAAATGCTAGGATATTCTATGAAGATAAAGATTGTGTAACTATGCATAGAGAACTGCAAACATAATCTGAGAACAGGGTGCTTAAAGTACTCTTAGCGGCTGAAAGGGCTCCCTATCTACAGTCTTCTCGTAGGCGGTTTACAACGGTTTCCCAGCCCCTCCCCACAGGCAACCATAGGCCTCAGGAGCCAAGGGTCACCAATATACTTGCAACGCCTCGAAGCCTATAGGTTGACGGATACACTCCATCAACATATTTAACAGCACTAAAAGCAAGGAGAATATTAATCAAGACTTTTGGTCCTTCGCATAGTATTAATATTCGCTCAGCTTTTAGTGCATAATTTGACTAATAAGTAAATCCTAAAATGATATATCATACGGTTCTGCAACCTGAGGCGAATCCAGTTATTTCGTGCTTAATCTTACAGGTTTATAATGGTAGTAGTCTTCCTGCATCGGCGAAAATACTAACAAGAAGATGCGGGGATGCTAGCAGTACTATATACTTTATATGGAATTTATCTATGACTGTTTATGTTTCGTTTTTATCCATTGCAGGTTTCTTCTTATTAAAAACCTGTGAATCATATAGCTACTAGAAGTAGTACCTCCTAGAATTGGAGTATATATTGACATAGCAAATTCTTTTAGCATTCTCTTTAAAAAGAAATACTTTTGTTCGATAATTCTTTTTTCATATAGTATTGGTGCTTCGATCACATATCTTATTCCATTAATTCATTAATTAATAGAATTAATAAGATAGATTACCTTTCTATATCAGAAAGCACGCTTAAGATAATAGAATGATGGATATAGGTAGATCGCGATCCACTAAATAGAAGATAAGGCACCTAGACTAAATCCGTGAACATAAAGTAGATCGTTATAAATTTTAGAGCCTCCAATTATAAGTTTCATAGTATTTCCATAGTATTTTTCCAAAGATCGTAGTGTTCCATAGCTCCATCCCTTAGCTGTCTAATAGCCCTTCTAAATGAGGATGGAAAGTGATCCTCCTTGTATGGATATGGGACATAAAATAGACTTCTACATACGAACATAGAAGAAGGACCCTAAGGCTCCTTGTTGAGGCCACTGATAAGTATAATCTGAGGCTCGTGAAAATCTTTGTTTGGACTTACCCGAACTACCCGGGTACATGGAGAATTGCTGGGAGTTTTGAAGCCTAGTATCCGGGTCTAGTTGAAGAAGTGTTCAACCCCAAACGGGCCCTACTACGAAGGCCCAGAACCTGAACAACATATATGAGAGGGTGAGGCGGGGAAACTTCGACCTTGTCGGGATCCAAGACGATAAAGATATAACTCCACAAAGCGTCTTCAAGGCTGTTAACTACTGGTATAGGAGGATCAGAGGTGATAAGGGATATTCTTTGGGCTTCTTAACCTTGAAGCTCTTGTATTACTCTTCAGATTTTTCATCGATATTCTCCTTCAGGAGCCTGACGAACCCCTTGAGATCTGCTGCTATCCTATGCCTGTTACTCGGGTTGACCTCGGCTACTAGGAACTTGGTTATGTCGAAGCCTGTGGAGCTCCTGATATCCTTCCCCTGATTTCTAGCCACTTAAGGAACTTGGTGATCCTACTGATCTTCGTGTATACATCGTATGGGGAGTGATTCTCAGCTATCACGTTGTATATGAATAGCTCTAGAAGCTCTCTATGCACGGGATTGCTCAGTTCCCCCCTTGGCCTTCTCAAGCCTCCTCAAAGCCTCTCCATACTTTCTAGCATCAACATTGTAGTCTGCGGTAGCACTAGCCTGCATCGCGCCCCTTTCTATAACGTATCCGTAAGAGTATTTAAGCAGATAACGATTCTCATGGAGTACCCTTCTCATCAAGGGTACATCAGCACTCAAGACCCACATCATTCCTTCTGGTCAGTACTTGAGGTTTCCCTCATCATCTCTATAATTCATTGCAAACTTTTCAAAAATTAGCTTTTGCAATCCACTCGGCGAGCTCTCTGAAGGCCTTGGCTCTGTGGCTGATCCTGTTCTTTTCTTTTGGTCCCATCTCAGCAAGTGTTCTGCTATCCCCCTCCGGTATGAAGATCGGATCGAACCCGAATCCCTGCTCTCCTCTCGGCGATTCAGATATCTTCCCTTCAAGGATCCCCGTGAAGACTTTTTCTCTTATCCCGTCGCAGTAAGCTACTGCCGTGATGAACAAAGCTCTCCTGCTTTTCTCTCCCTCCAGAAGCTTCAATATACCCTTCAATCCTATAGTCCTGTAAACGTATTCCGCATATGTCCCGGGGAATCCATTAAGAGCTTCAATGTAAAGAGCTGTATCATCCACCGCTACAGGAATGTTTGCCTGCGCGCATGCCTTCCTAGCTGCGTGCAGCGCTATCTCGACCACATCATCTGACTGGATCTCTTCCTTTTCTCCCTCGAGCCGCTGCACCTCCACGCCATACTCATGCAAAATCTCCCTTATCTCCTGAAGCTTAGATCTGTTATGCGTCAGAACAAAAAGCCTCATTATCCGCCCTGCCTCTCCTTTATGTACCTTCCTCGCAGCCTTATTTCTTCCAGGCTAGATCTGATGAGCTCGGTTTCCCTCACTTCACGGAAATAAGCATTGAAGAACGAGAGCAGAACGTTTTCCTTATGCTCAGGATGCGTGCTCTCGACAGCCCTCTCGAAGACTCTCAGATCCATGGCTTTATCTTCCGAGCGCTTAGAATGAAAGCTCAATCCAAAATCGATCAGAACTACATTTCCGCTCTCTCTTTGAAAAATGACATTGGAAGTGGTGAGGTCTCCGTGAACTATGTGTGCGTTGTGGAGCTTTGCCACCATGCCTCCCAGCTCTTCGACGATCCTCTCAATCGTGGAGTCGAACCCTCTTTCATATATCAGGTCCCTGAGGAGATCCCCCTCAACGAAGCTCATGATTATGATGCCGTTATCCGGATCTATTTTGAGAGGCATCGGAGCCCTCACACCAACCGCGTTTGCTTCCCACAGAATTCTAGCCTCAGTGATCGTCCTGCTCCTGATCAGCTTCTCAGCGAGCCTGGGGTTCATGTATGGTTTCTTTATCCTCTCCTTTACCACAGCTTTTATTCCGAGATAGCTTCCGATGTACAAGTTTGACTCCGCTCCCCAGGAAAGCGGAATCAGCGATCTCCTCAGCTCCTCCACGGAATTTCAACCTCCTCTATTCTCCATCTCTGATCTATATGGGCTTCCTTCGGCTCGATCGTGACACCGCTAAGATATGCTAAAACACCTGTCCATGCGATCATTGCCCCATTATCCCCAGCATATGAAGGGGGGACGTTGAAGTACTTAGCACCGTGGCTTTCAGCCATCTTCTTCGCTTTTTCATCTAGGATCTGGCTGGCTGAAACCCCTCCTGTGAGGAGCACCTCCCTCTTTCTGGTATGCGCAAGGCCTCTCTCAGCTACCTCAGTGATCATGGAAAAGCTGATTTCAACGACGGAATAGCAAACGTCTTCCACTTTATATCCTTCCTTCAGCTTTTTCAGAGCCGAAGTCAGGAGGCCTGCATAAGAAACATCCTGACCTTTAACTATGTAGGGGAGGTCAATTACTTCTTTTCTTTCGGATTTCTGAGCGCATATGTCTATTACGTGCCACCCGTTGACTATGTAGGGAGGAGCAAGGCCGGCCTCCCTTGAAAAGACATCCCTCAGGTTTCCCAAAGCTATGTCCTGCGTCTCCCCGAAGACCCTGTACCTTCCATGTTTGAAAGCTATGATCCCCGTATTTCCCCCAGAAACATAAATTACCAGAGGATCTTCGAACCCGGACAACAGGTTCCCAATCTCTATGTGAGCTATTCCGTGGTTCACAGGAACCAGTTTCTTCCCGTAGTAAGAAGCGAGAGCCCTTGCTGCTGTTGCCCCAACTCTCAGGCAGGGGCCCATTCCTGGGCCGAGAGCTACAGCTATTGCATCGATGTCATTTATTGTTAAATTCGCTTTATTGAGAGCTCTAGCCAAGACCTCGCCTATGGTTTCAGCATGGTTTCTCGATGCTTCTCTCGGGTGGATCCCCCCTGTTACGGGCTCATACTTGCTCCTCTCGTTTGCCAGTATATAAGGAGGGAAGCTTTGAGCTATCCCAACGCCGAGAGTATGAGCGGTTGATTCTATTCCCAGTACTCTCACTTTTCTGCCGTCAAGAATTCTGTGTAGCCACATGCTCCGCAGTACCACCGGGATACAGGTTCCTTATGAAAAGCCATAATGCTTCCACATCGGGGGCACTTTTTGTTCTTCAGCTTTATCTTCCCGGTCTTATAATCGAACTCGTAGAGCTTGTGAATCTCGGCCATGCTTCATCCCTTCTTCTCTTTTTCTTTCTTTTCAGCCTCTTCTATTTCTTCTTGAAGAGTTTTGTTCCTTTCAATGATGTATTTCGGCTCGTACTCTTCAGCAGCTTTTGAACTTTTGTAAATGTGGATCAGCGCTCTGCTCCTGGACAAGCCGTACTCAGTTTTCAGGGATCTCACATATACTTGCCTAATGTCGACTCCAAATTTCTTCGAGATTTTTTCCCTCAACGATGGGATCGGGGGAGTTCCTTTACCTACGTGGTGCACATATCCTTGAATCTCGCTTCTACCTAAGAGGAAGTTGTCCCTCTCTTCAGTGATTTCGAAAGTAAATCCATCTCCCAAATCTATCAGTTTCCCAGCTTGTTTCGCAGCAGACATCGCTTAATCATCCTCTTCAGATGCCTGCATAATCTACAATCTCAACAGTTTATAATATTTCCTTCGAGCAGAATTTTTATCTCAGTAAAGTGCAAGAAGGGGAACAGAAAAAAATACTACCCCGGAACCACAAGCAAAGATAATAGGTTACGATACGATTAAAAGGATTCGGTACAGAAGTGATCGGAGAATGTCATCGAAAGATTATATTATCGCTAAGTACGATTCGAAGGGAAAGCATTTCGAAATACTTGTAGATCCGAATCTAGCATTTCAATACAAAGAAACAGGAAAGCCGAGCATTGAAGAAGTGGTCAAGAGCGATTTTGTCTACAAGGATGTTAGAAAGGGGCTGAAAGCTTCTCCAGAAGATGTCAGGTCTGTATTTGGTACAGAGGACCTAAAGGCCATTGCCGAGAAAATTCTAAAGGAAGGAGATCTTCAGCTGACTACGGAGCAGAGGAGAAAAATGCTGGAATCTAAGAGGAAGCTGATAGTCAATTACATTTCCAGGAACGCGGTTGATCCAAAGACGAAACTTCCAATACCACCTCAGAGAATAGAGAAGGCAATGGAGGAGGCAAGAGTGGGAATAGACTTATACAAATCCGTAGAAGAGCAGGCTCTCGCGGTCGTAAAGTCGATATCGAGGCTGATACCCATAAAGATAGCAAAAGCGCTTCTGGAAGTTACAATACCTGCTCAGCATTCCAGCAGGGCTTATAATGAGGCAAAAAGCCTCGGCATAACCCATAAAGTCAACTGGAAAGACGATGGTAGCGTAACCATAGAGCTCGAGATACCTGCTGGGATGCAGGAGGATGTAATCGATAAGCTAAATAAGATTACAAAGGGAGATGTTATCGTCAAGGTGTTGAAAGTTGAGTGAAACATTGAAGCCAGTTTTATACGTACAGCAGAGGGATATAGTCCTTCCAGGAGACCTGCTAGCCGAAGGGAAAATCGAAGCCAACAGCGTTTACATATATAGAGAGGGGAACAAGTACTACTCCAGCATTGTAGGTATAGTGGAGGTCAAAGAAGACAAAATCACTCTGATCCCCATAGAGCACGCTTATATTCCCAAACCGAACGACTTAGTCGTGGGTCTCATAACCGATGTTGGACCCACTTACTGGAGCGTTGATATAAACAGTCCTTATGAAGGTCAGCTTCCCGTAGGAGAGACCTTGTTGAGGCAAACGCAAGCGACTGTTGATACGCTTAGGAAATTTCTGAGCATAGGGGATCACGTTGTGTTGAAAGTTCTGTCCTTCGATAGGCTGAGAGATCCCGTCCTCAGCATGAGGGGGAAAGGGCTCGGAAAGATCACTGATGGAAAGGTTATAGAATTATCATCAAGGATAGCTAATGCGCTCCTTTACAAGAGGAGGAGCTTGGTTGAGGCTGTAGCAAAAGAAACCGAGACGAACATCTTCATAGGGAACAACGCAAGGGTCTGGATCGTTGGTAAGGATTCCATAAATGAGGATCTGGCGGTGCTAGCTTTGAAAAAGATCGAAGCGAGCGATCTCTCAATTTCAACTCTCGAACTAGTTGAACTGATTCGGAAAGAGAAGGAAAAGAGAGGTGGAATAAATGGTTAAAAGCAATGTAAAATTAATTGATGAAAATGGAATAAGAATAGACGGGAGAAGGCCTGACCAGATGAGGCCAATTTCAATGAGTGTGGGAGTTCTGAAAAACGCCCAGGGCTCAGCTCTGGTCTCCTACGGCAAGACAACCGTCTTAGCTGCGGTGTATGGGCCAAGGGAAGCACTCCCACGACACCTGACGCTTCCTGATAGAGCAATACTGAGGGTGAGATACCATATGGCGCCTTTCAGCACTACAGAGAGAAAATCGCCAGCACCTACAAGAAGAGAAGTTGAGCTTTCGAAAGTAATAAGAGAATCTCTTGAAGCATCCGTTTTTACGGAACTGTATCCAAGGACAACAATCGACGTCTTCATAGAGGTTCTCCAAGCAGATGGGGGAACTAGGACGACCAGTCTAACAGCGGCAAGCCTGGCTCTAGCAGATGCAGGGATCCCCATGAGGGATCTGATAGCTGGCATAGCTGTGGGGAAGGTGGAAGGGAAGCTGGTGCTCGACATAAATGAAGCGGAAGACAGCAGCGGTGAAGCTGATATGCCTGTGGGAATGATGCCCAATTTGGGAAAAATAGTTCTATTGCAGCTGAATGGTAGCTTGACTAGAGAAGAATTCAAAGAGGCCCTCAGCATGGCAACGAAGGCTATTAAGGAAATATACCTAATTCAAAAGCAAACTCTCAGAGAGAAATATTACAAATTGACAGAAGAGGAAAAGGAGGCTGAAGCTTAATGAGCGTAACTCCGAGCGAATATCCATTGGTTTCTAAGATACAGAGAGATACGATACTCTCTCTCCTGGAAGTGGGAAAGAGAGCTGATGGAAGAGGCCTGGAGGATATTAGGAAGATAACCATTGCGCCTGACTACGTGAAGAAGAGCGATGGTTCAGCGTTGGTGAATTTGGGTGACACTGTAGTGCTGGTCGGAATAAAAATAGAGCCTGGTCTTCCATATTCTGACAACCCTGATGAAGGTGTTTTGATGATAAACGCAGAATTTGTACCGCTTGCCTCCCCCCTCTTCGAGCCCGGTCCTCCAGATGAAAACGCCTACGAGCTTGCTAGGATCATAGACAGATCATTCAGGGAAACTAAGGCGATTGAACTGAAAGAGCTCGCTTTAATTCCGGGACAGAAAGTTCTTGTAGTTTGGAATGACATCTACGTGCTCAATCATTCTGGCAACCTGATAGATGCCTCAGCAATAGCTACACTTGTTGCTTTGATGAGGACAAAAGTGCCCAACTATGAAATTGGAGAAGGAGGGACAATTTCGAAAGGGAATGGATACAGAGGCTCGTTGAAAATAAACAAGAAAATAATCACAGCAACAGTAGCCAAAATTGGCAACTATTACATAGCAGATCCCACTGAAGAAGAAGAATACGTCAGCGATGCTAGACTCTCTGTATCCTTCACTGAGGACGGAATGATTGCTGGAATGCAGAAGATCGGAACTGGTTCACTGGACGAGAAGGATATCGATGCTATGGTCGAGCTGGCATGGAAAATAGCGCAGAAATACTTGGAAGAAGTCAACTCTGCTCTGAAATCTGTTGAGGAGAAGAGCGCTGAAGTTGCCGAGGAAGCTGGGAAAGGCGTTGCTGAGAGGTCTTCGGAAGGATCAGCTTAATAAACCCAGTTTATTATTCAAAAAGGGATGCAGTAGCATTCATATTGAATGGTGGAGGATATGGGGAAGACAAAGATTGTTGGCATAGCAGGGAAGTTCGGAGCTAGATACGGATCTACGCTGAGAAAGCAGTATCGAGAAATAATGGAAAAAAGATATGCCGAGCATGTCTGCCCATTCTGCGGCATGTCGGGAAGGGTTAAGAGAATAAGCACGGGAATATGGAAGTGCGAGAAATGCGGGATGGTATGGGCTGGCGGATCTTACGTACCTAGAAGCGGAATGAACAAGCTGTTTCCGAAAGTAATTCCCAGATGAGCCCGTCCTCATTTAACCGAGAATTTTTAATCTAATAATGTGGTAGGTAAGTTTGAAAAGGAAAGTTGTTATAACGACATCTCGCGAACCTTCTCCCAGGACTAGAAGCTTCGTCAAGGATCTTTGCTCTCTGGCAAGTTGGCTTGTGAGACTGAACAGGGGCAAAATGACTTTTTATGATATAGTTGAGGAGGCTGTTTCGGAAGGATCGAGCACTCTCGTTGTTGTTGGAGAAATGAAGGGCAACCCTTCAATTATAAGGCTTTACGATTTGAGCGATGCAACCCTTACTGGGAAAGTTCTTCACACGTATACAATCATATTGAAGGGAGTTTCCCTCTCGAGAGAGCTCGGACATCAGGGAGTCAACTCGGAAGACGTGAAAGAAATTCTCATAGAGCCCCCCAAGGAGGTAAACGAAGAGAGCAAGATTGCGTTCTTCGCGCTTCATCAGCTTTTCAATTCAGGAATGAAGCCTCCTGAAGATGGAAAGTACATCTCCATCAATATAAACACTGTTTACAATATGATAAAGTTTAGGCTGAACCCAGGAAATCAACTTGTAGGTCCCGTAATAAGGTACAAAAAGATTTCATCTCCGGGAAAACAAATAGAGCTTGGTGAGGAAGCTGAAAGCTCTCAAGTATGAACTCAAACTGAAGATTTTGTCTGGTGACAGCAAAAAAATCGAAAGCCTGTACTTATCTCTCAAGCCAGAGGAGTCTTCCCAAACGGATGAAAAGAGAGGAAAAGTGCACATAACAAAGGATGCAGAGGGGAAAGTGTTGGAGATCGCAATCGAAAGCGAGAGCGATGGCGGATTCAGAGCACTGCTGAATTCTTACGTGTACCTTGTAAAGGCCTCTGAGGATTCGCTGAAAGCGGCTTCAAGATAGAAACAAAGCAGGCTGGACAGTCCTCTACAAACTTTTTAATTTAAATTGATAGCTTTTCCTCAACAAAACTAAGATATATTAGGTCCTAGTCGGAAGTTTTGAGACGAACATATTCAGGAGGTATTTGATGCATGGCTGAAAAGGTTCCGCCTGAGATAGAGCAGGTCGCCCAGCAGCTTGACGAATTGCAGGACAGATATACAGTTATCACCAATCAGAGGATTCTTCTCGAAAATGAAGTAAAGGAGCTCAGCAGAATCCTGGATGCATTGAAAGGTCTTTCGCCTGAGACGAAGGTCTACAGAAACATAGGGAACATATTATTCGAAGAGGATAGGGAAAAGCTCTTGAAAGAGCTTGAAGAGAGGAAAAGCACAGATGAGCTGATCGTTGAAAAGTACAAGAAGGAAGAGGAGGAGCTCAAGAAGCAGATAGCTTCCCTTCAAGATAAGCTGAAAGGCCTGCTGACTAAATACTATCAGAAGGTCTCTACAACGACTGGAAAGGGGGCCGGCGCTTCAGGCTCCTGAAGCTGGATGGAAGGAGAATTGAGCAAAAAGGCGTTGGACAAGGCTGAAATAATTCTCGAAAAATATGGAAAGGTGTTGGAAAGCAGGGGCAAGAAGGGGAGAGAGGATTTAATGCTGACTTTGGTACTGGAGCTGAAGGAAAATGAGGGAAAATTGAGCGCGGAAGTAGAAGTTGATATGTACAGTCGGGGTAGCAGCTTCAAGGCCGAGGAAAAAATCGCTCAATTGGTCAATGAAGCAAAAAAGGCTGTGGAGGAGCTGGCAAGTGAACTTGCTGCTGAGGAGAGAGATAGCGGAATTTCTATCGGAAAAGAAGCCAATCGTGATAATGACGCATAAGCAAGCCGATCTAGACGCTGTAGCGTCTTCTTTCGGTTTAAAGAGCTTCATATCGGAAGAAGTTTTTCCTCATAAATCTGACATCGTTTTGGTCTTCCCAGAAGGTATAAGCAAGAGCGCGGAGGACGCACTGAAAAAGTGCGGAATAAACTTAGAAGGGAAATATGTGGTTGATATCGAGCCCGAGCTTCTGAGAGATTCTTATGCTCTGATAGTTGATACCGCATCTTCTTCTCAATTGCCGGAATGGGTTTCGCCTTTTCTCAGTAGCAATGAAAAAATTTTTCTGATAGATCACCACTACAGCAACGACCTAAAAGCTGCAGTTTTCAACTACTACTGGGAACCAGGCGCAGCATCGCTGAGCGAGATAGTAGCCAGCACGCTCTCCCACCACCTGATCGATGAAGAGCTTTCGAAAATGCTCATTTTGGGTATACTCGCAGATACGGGAAAATTCTCAAGAGCTGATTACAAGACATTCGAGGCTATGGGTATTTTGGCGAGAAAGGTCAGCTACAAAGACGTGAAAAGATGTCTGTATGGGCTGAAAGAAGACAGGTCCCTCCGAATCGCCAGATTGAAAGCCATGCAGAGAATGACCGTTGAAGTATTGGGAGAACATATACTGGCATTCACCTTCATCGGTAGCTTTGAAAGCGATGTGGCCGATTTTTTGCTGAAGGGAGGTAGCGATGTTGCATTGGTCATTTCTCCCAAAGAAGAAGAGCTGAGGATGGTTGTGAAGTTCAGGGAAGATTTAGAAGAAAACATAAAAAAGAAAATTGCGGGATCTGCCGAAAGAGTCCTCGGAGTGAAGGGAGGTGGTCACGAGGACATGCTAATATTTGTAAAGAAGGAGAGGCTAGGTAAAAGGGAAGCTCAGAAATTGCTGACAGAATTGCGCGACTCCATCGTATCTTCAATGGAATGAATCCTTCAATTCGACCATTATTCACCGTCTTTTCACATGCCTTTATCATAGTTTAGATTAGCTAACGTTTGAGATTTATTACTCAACAACAGAAAAAGAGCATCGCAATCTTCCTTCAAAAAAAGTGTTTATAATCTTTTTAAAATAAACGATTAAACGTTGGTTAGAAAAGCGGGAGACCTGCAAGCGCTCCGTCGTCCGGATAGGTGATTTCGGAATGGTAAAGTACAAAATGGTGCCTGAAATCTTAAAGTTGATGGGTAATCTGGAGCAGGTAAGAAACATCGGAATAATAGCCCATGTAGACCACGGAAAAACCACGACATCTGACACACTTTTAGCTGCCGCAGGCATCATTTCTCAGAAAGTTGCTGGGGAAGCTCTAGCAACAGATTATCTTGAGGTCGAGCAGAAGAGGGGAATAACAGTCAAAGCAGCCAACGTGAGCCTCTACCACGAACTGGAAGGAAAGCCATATGTCATAAACCTGATCGATACTCCAGGGCATGTAGATTTCACCGGTAAAGTGACTAGGAGCTTGAGGGTACTGGATGGGGCGATAGTAGTAGTTGATGCTGTAGAGGGTATAATGACGCAAACTGAAACCGTCCTGAGGCAGGCACTCGAGGAAAGAGTGAGGCCTCTCCTGTTCATCAACAAAGTGGACAGACTCATTAAGGAGCTCAAATACTCGCCAAATCAAATCCAGCAGAGATTTGTTGAAATAATAAAGGAAGTGAATAAGCTGATTGCCAGTCAAGCCGAGCCGGAGTTCCGAGACAAGTGGCTCTTAGATCCAGCCAAAGGCCAGGTAGCATTTGGTTCGGCCAAGGAGAAGTGGGGATTCACCATTCCAGTATCGCTGAAAACTGGCCTGAAGCTTTCCGATGTAATTGATGCCTACAACAGGGGGAAGGACGCTGTTGAAGAGCTCTCTAAAAGAGTCCCCATCGCTGAAGCTCTGCTCGATATGGCCATAAAGTTCATCCCCAATCCTAGGGAGGCTCAGAAATATAGAATTCCAAAGATATGGAAGGGAGATATAAATTCTCCAATAGGAAAGGCAATGATGGAAGCAGATGTCAATGGCCCAGCTGTCATGCTTATAAATGATATGAGAGTCGATCCTCATGCCGGATTGGTGGCAACGGGAAGACTGTTCTCTGGAAAAATGGAAAGCGGAAAGGAAGTGTGGCTGGTCAACTCAAAGGTTCCGCAGAGAATTCTCCAAGTGAGCCTGTATATGGGCCCAACGAGGGAGGTCGCAGATGTGATAACTGCAGGGAATATCCTCGCAGTGCTTGGGCTGGATAAGGCGAGGGCTGGAGAAACTGTTGTTGATATAGCCTACAAAGACCAGATGGCCCCATTTGAAAGACTGCACTATGTTAGCGAGCCAGTTGTAACTGTAGCTGTCGAGCCCAAGAATACAAAGGACCTCCCTAGGCTAGTTGAAAGCCTTCACAGGCTGAGCATAGAGGATCCCAACCTGGTCGTGAAAATCAATGAGGAGACCGGAGAATATCTCCTCTCGGGGATGGGTCCACTCCACCTCGAGATAGCGCTCACTTTTCTGAAAGACAATTACGGAGTAGAAGTAACAACCTCGCCGCCTGTTATCGTATATAGAGAAAGCGTGAGAGCGAACAGTGATGTATTTGAAGGGAAGAGCCCCAACAAGCACAACAAGTTCTACATAAGCGTTGAGCCTCTCAATGAAGAAACTATTAAGCTCATACAGGAAGGTCAGGTGACAAATGACCAAGACTTCAGAGAAAGAGCTAAGATATTGAGAGATAAAGCGTCTTGGGACTACGATGAAGCAAGAAGAATATGGCTCGTTGATGAGAACATCAACATATTCGTGGACAAGACCACAGGACTTCAGTATCTCAGAGAAGTAAAAGATACAATACTCCAGGGATTCAGGCTAGCAATGAAGGAAGGACCCCTCGCGGCAGAACCTGTGAGAGGAATCAAGGTTGTTCTCCATGATGCAGTGATCCACGAAGACCCAGCTCATAGAGGACCGGCCCAGATATATCCGGCCGTGCGAAACGCTATATTTGCGGGCATGCTGTCCGCAAAACCAACTATATTGGAACCTATACAAAAACTCGATATAAGAATGCCCATGAACTATCTCGGAAATGTCACAGCAATTCTTACCAAGAAGAGAGGGAAGATCCTGACCGTTACCGAGGCTGGAGACATGACAAGATTGATAGCGGAAATACCTGTAGCTGAATCATTCGATCTGGCGAGTGAACTCAGAAGCGCGACCGTAGGAAGGGCGTTCTGGGGACTCGAGTTCAGCAGATGGGCTCCGGTTCCTGATTCCCTCCTTCCTGAACTGGTCAGGAAGATCAGAGAGAGAAAGGGACTACCTCCAGAGCCTCCAAAGATATCGGACTTCCTGTCCCCGTAGCGTTAATTCTTTTTCCAACTTTTTTCTTTTTTATCGAAACGATTTATCTCAAAAAATACTTATATATGCCGATTTTTTCAAAAAACAGACCTAGATGGTGCTGGCCGTGGACGTTACTTCGATATATTCATTCGGCATCGTACCATTTCTGCTGCTCATATTGCTCCTTTCTGTCATCATTATATTCTACTTTGCGCTGAAAAAAGAGGGAAGCGAGATTAAAGTTTCGAGGTATGAAGCTGGCAACGTCCCAAAATATGAGGCCCGAGTGAGGTATGGAATGCAGTATCTGGGCTTCTTCATAATTTTCGCCTCATTCGAGCCCATTGTTCTGTTGTTGCTTTTCCTCTCTCCCGCCTCTTCTTTCTATGCTGGGAATGTCTTCTACTTCGTTCTGTTTACTCTAATCCTTTCAATACCAATTCTTCTCGCAGCTATTAGAGTCTCGGAGAGAAAAGACGAGTGGATGTGGGAGTAGACCATGGCTATTGGAGAAATAGCTGAAAAGAGCATGAAGAAGATTGCCAGGGGACTGCTGAAGCCCTTCTCTCCATTAATAGAATGGGCTACAAAGTTCAGCCTGTGGCCTGTGCACTTCACCACTTCGTGCTGCGGCTGCGAGTTCGCGGCAAGCTACGGCCCGAGGCTAGACACTGAGAGGCTGGGCTCGCTCCCCTTCACCCATGTGAGGAATACAAACGCTATTGTCATAGAAGGAACTATCACGAAAAAGATGGCGAAAGCTCTGAAAGTTGTATATGAGCAAATGCCATCGCCAAAGTTTGTGGTAGCAATGGGGGCATGCGCAATAGATGGAGGAATATTCTTCAATAGCTACAACATAGTAAGACCAAGAGATGTTCTTCCGATCGAGATTTTCATACCTGGGTGCCCTCCAAGGCCGGAGGCAGTAACGAATTCTATCAGCGCGCTTCAAAGAAGAATAACCTCGATGAGGTTAGCTACTAAGCAGATTTTGGAGGAAGGGGGGTGAATGACGTGCCTGAGGCGTCCGCAGCCAGTAAAGATGAAAAGCTCGAATCCAATTCTTCGAACAGTATAATATTAGAATCCCCAGTAGATCTCATAAAAACTGCGAGGGAGCTCAAAGAGAAGGGCTATGACCATGTGATATCCCTGAGCGCGGTTGATTACCCTAAAAGCAATGAGCTCCACTTGGTTGTGCATGTTTCAAGCTTCACAAGGAAAGATCTGCTGCCAAAAGTTCTTGAGATCAGGGTGAAGCTCAACAGGAGCGAGCCGAAAGTTCCTTCGCTAATGGAGGTGTGGCCTTCGGTTGAATTTCAGGAAAGAGAGGCATATGAGATGTTCGGGATAATTTTCGAAGGGCATCCAGATCTGAGAAACATACTTCTGGATCCCGAAGAATTCTCGGGAGTATACCCATTATTGAAGGACTTCAAAGTTCCCGAAGAGGATATAACGCTGAAGGTCAAAGGTGATACCAAAAGTGGGACAACAAATTAGCGTTGGCGGATTGACTGGGGAAAGAATCGATGACAGAACTATGGTTCTGTTCTTCGGACCTCAGCATCCGAGCAGTGGCCACATGAGGATAATCGTGAAGCTCGACGGAGACATAATAATGGAGAGCGATCCCGACATAGGCTATGTGCACAGAACAATGGAAAAATTAAGTGAGACGAAAGAATGGATAAAAAATACTGTTCTCTTCGAGCGATTGGCGATCCTTGATGCAGGGAACGTTACGCAGGCTTATATCATCGCTCTAGAGAGGCTCTTGAACATCGAGCCTCCCCCCAGGGCGCTTTATCTTAGGACGATCTTGAGCGAGATAAACAGGATATCCAGCCACCTCTATGGGATGGGAATTTTCGCCATAATGATCGGTTCCTCAACAGGCTACATGTGGTTCTTCGGAGACAGAGAGATAATGGTTCAGCTGGCAGAAAGGATAACTGGCTCGAGGCTGACCCACACCTACCACATACCTGGAGGAGTGAGGAGAGATATCTCCAGCGCTTTCTTCGAGGAGCTGGAGAAGGGGCTGAACTACATCGAAAGGAGGTTGAAGGACTACGAAACCATGTTTGTGAACAATCCCGTCATAAGGAGCAGGCTGGAGAACGTGGGTATCCTCAGTAAGGAGAGGGCTATAGAGCTCGGAGTGACCGGCCCAAACCTCAGGGCAAGCGGCGTAGATTACGATGTGAGAGTTGAAGAACCGTACGGTGCTTATCCCTATGTGGACTTCGAAGTCCCCGTTTACAAGGAAGGGGATGCTCTGGCAAGGGCTTTTCAGAGAATGGATGAAATTAGGCAGAGCATCTCAATCCTGAGGCAGCTCATGAAAAACATACCTGAAGGACCTGTATTGAACGAGAAGTACTTGAAGCTTTTTACCAAGAAAATGAAGGATGTGTGGGATTCTGAAAAGAGGGTGAAGCTTCCATCTCTCTTTGCAAACTTGAGGCCCCCAGCGGGCAAAAGCTACGGGAGAGTTGAAGAGGGAAGGGGGGAGGTATTCTTCTACCTTGAGAGCAACGGTGAGGCAAAGCCATACAGAGTCAGAGTTGTTACCCCCTCTTTCAGGAATTCAATTCTGCTTAAGTACCTTCCCGTGGGCGAGAGGCTTGCGGATCTCCCAGCAATATATGGAAGCATCGATTACTTCCCTCCGGAGGCAGATAGATGATGCTGGAAACCTTGATAGAGTTCTTTAAGAACCTCCTACTCTGGCCGCCCGTTTTTTACCTGCTGTTAGCCCCCGGGCTTGTCACAATACTCATTTCGCTCCTCCTCCTCATCTGGGCGGAGAGGAAAATAGCAGGGAGGATCCAGATGAGATACGGTCCTCTCGAGATAGCACCCAAGCTGGGAGGAGCCATTCAGCTCATGGCCGATCTCACGAGGTACATGTTTCAGGAGATCATAATTCCCAGAACTGTTGATACACTGCCTTACCTGATAGCGCCGATAGCAGGATTCGTGATCTCCCTCTCGCCAATTGCAGCAATCCCGATATCTCCTGTATACTTCCCATCCCCAATGAACAATTCGATATTTGTGGCTCTTGCCCTAACTACCTTGGCTCCTATTCTTAACATACTGGCGGCTTGGTCGAGCAACAACAAATTCTCCCTGATTGGTGGGGCCAGGGAGAGCTTCCTCATAGCCGCTTATGAGCTTATAATCATCCTCTCTTCGATAGGCTCCATCGTTATGTACGGCACTTCGAGCTTCACGGATGCAGTAGCTTTTCAGCAGAAAATCTGGGGCATACTGATTAATCCGATATCTGCTCTATCGTTCTACGTTGCCGTCCTGATGGCGACCGGGAGATTCCCCTTCGAGATAGCCGAAGCCGAAGCAGAAATAGTCATGGGAGCGTATACTGAATACAGCGGTCTCCTCTACGGTCTCAGCATGGGGATTTCCTATACGAGAATGTTTGTTTACAACTTGATATTCACGCTGCTCTTCTTGGGGGGTTGGCAGCCGTTCTTCACGATCCAGGGTCACACCTTCATTTCTTACGTGATTATACCAGGCACGGTCGTTATTCTGAAAACGATACTCGTCTCTCTCACAATGGTTTTCACAAGAGCAATATATGGAAGGCTGAGGATAGACCAGGCCCTTGGAGGAGCATGGAAGTTCTGGTTCTTCGTCGCTTTTGCTGGGCTTGTGTGGGGAAGCGCGGTACCTCTGCTGAGGCAGGTGATCTGAATGGGAGGAAAGTATATTGAAAAGACGGTCTCTTCGAGAAATCTTTCTCTGCTGAGCAAGGCAAGAAACCACATAAGAGCTTTAGTAATTGGAGCGAAGCTCCTTGTGAGGCCGCTGCGGATAACTTACAGATATCCCGTTGTCAAGGAGCTCCCAGACCCAGGATACAGGGGCTTCATTGTTCTGGATGACAACAAATGCATAGGATGCTCCCTCTGCGCTAGGATATGTCCCGCATCTGCTATGAAGATGTTCCAAGCTGGAGAGAAGAAGCTGAGGCCGGCCATCAACTACGAAAGGTGCGTTTTCTGCGGATACTGCGTGGACATATGTCCCGAGAACGCTCTCAAGCATGCCAGAACGCATGATGCGGTCTTTGAAAACGGGGAAAGCATGCTGTACATAGGGGAGAAGTTCACAGTTGATCCAGATACCCAGACCTTGTCTGGAAGAGTGAGGATACTGAGAGTCAGAGTAGACGAGAAGAGGGGGTTGGTATATGAGCCTGTTAGGTAATGCGATGGTTTGGAGCATCTACCTTGCAGTGGCCGGAGCAGCGACAAGCGCTGTAATACTGGCTCTTCTCATTTTGAGGGAGAGATCTCTGGTCTATGGATCCTTCATGCTCGCAGGAGTTGGAGTTTCCGTAGCCGGGCTGATCTCAGTTCTAGGATATCAGGTCATAGCTGCCGCCCAGCTAATAGTTTATGTAGGAGCATCTGTCATGTTCTTCATAATTTCTCTCTCCATGATGGGCAACTTGAAAGTGAAAAGCACTCCTCTCTACATATCACTCCCTGCAGGCCTCATTGCCTCTGCGCTGTTCTACTACCTAATTACAATTGTCACAGAAGAGTTAGGATATGAAGTCGGTCCAACAACTATAACGGCTTCAACTCTCTCCCGATTTTTGGCGGGGGAGTTCACTCTTCAGCTCTCGATCATAGTTACAGCCCTCGCTTTCACTTCGATCTTCGCCATATACTTCGCCAAGAGGAGGGGAAAGAAAGGATGAGCATTCCATTCATTGAAATCTACAAGATAGCCGCTTCTCTTTTGCTCGGACTCGGAGTAGGGATACTGCTTTCTTCAAGATCCCTCGTGAAAATGCTACTAGGCATAGAGGTCATGTTCAACGGCTCACTCCTCTATCTGGTCCTGATAGGCACAGTCTATCCCTATGCTTCAGCTCTCTTTTCCCTGCTAGCAATTTTAATCGCTTCCGCTGAGCTCCTCGTAGCAGTATCGATTGTCATACTTTACTACAGGACGCATGGAGATTTGGAGGTCAAAGGTGAAATACCGGAGGAGAGCAGGTGATGACTGAGCCGGTCCAGTTCTTCCATCTCATACTGATAACTCTCTCTGTATCGATATTGGTGGTGATCGGGGCAGGAAGCTTTGCCAAAAAGGCCAGGCATCTGCCTCTGATCGTTTCATCTCTTCTGGCTGTTTTAGCCATAGTTGCTTCACTTGAACTAATTCTCTCCGGAGGGAGCGGAGCGCTGGATAAAGAATTTCTGAAAGCAAGCTACCTCGGAGAATTCAATTTCAAAATCGACTATATCTCTGGCCCCATAGCGATCACCGTTCTGCTCGTCTCCCTGCTGATTTCCGTGTATGCATACCCATACATGGAGAGGAGGATCGAGGAAGAAAAGGAAGACCTCCTGAGGGAAATGCGGCTATTTTACATCCTCTACTACATTTTCGCAGTTTCAATGTTCGCTTCAGTTATATCGACAAACTTCATAGAGTTCTATCTGTTTTTAGAAGTCGGCCTGATATCCAGCTTCATACTGATAAATAACTATGGGTATGGCGATAGAAGAAAAATAGCAATAATGTATCTAGTTTGGACCCACATCGGAGCAGTTCTATTTCTGGTCGGTTCCCTGGCCTTCGGGTATATTCTCGGCAGCTTTAACATCTTCATTGATGCGGGTAGCATTGTTTCCACTGCGGCCATTGGAAGCAACATAGCTAGAGCCATATTCATCTTGATGCTTGTAGGCATGCTGGTGAAAGCAGCTGCTTTCGGCTTTCACCTCTGGTTGCCTTATGCCCATGCAGAAGCGCCAACTCCAATAAGCGCCCTCCTCTCCCCCCTCCTCATAGGTATCGGCCCATATGTAATCTTCAGATTCATCATCCCCCTCTTTCCAGCACAATTTGAGGCATTGAGAGTAACCTTAGCATTCTGGGGGGTCTTGACAATAGTATATGGAGGACTCAACGCACTCTTCGAGAAGGACTTCAAGAGGTTCCTTGCGTACAGCAGCATTTCGCAGATGGGATACCTCATAACTGCCGTCGCTGCCGGGAACGTCTACGGTTACATAGGCCTCCTCCTTCACTACATAGCACACGCTTTCGGAAAGGCTACGCTCTTCGGCTCCGCGGGCTCCATAATCTACCACGAGAATGAGCTCAGGGATATAAGGAAAATGGGGGGCCTTCTCAAGGCGCTTCCAATAACGGGTAACTCTGCCCTTGTAGGATTCTTCACCATCACAGGCATGCCTCCCACGATAGGATTCTGGAGCGAGCTCTTCATAGTAAGAGGGGTAGTGGAAGCCTTCCTGTTTAGCGGGGCAGAGGGGATCGCCATAATCGCTCTGCTCTTCATAGGCTTCTCCCTCTCGATTTCCTATGCTTTTTACACTTACAAGAACGTCTTCCAGGGGCCTCCGAAGATAGAGGAAAGAAAGAAGGAAAATGCTTTCATAGCAGGCTCCCTAGTTGCTCTCGCAGCGGCTTCAGTTATTCTATTCGTCTTCGGTCCCAGCCTCGCTAATATCCTGGTTCAGTACATGAGCTCAATGGGTGCTGTTGCAGGAGGTGCGTGAA
The DNA here is from genome assembly GCF_058692745.1 of Fervidicoccus sp. SLHALR4. Taxonomy (NCBI): domain Archaea; kingdom Thermoproteati; phylum Thermoproteota; class Thermoprotei; order Fervidicoccales; family Fervidicoccaceae; genus Fervidicoccus; species Fervidicoccus sp. SLHALR4. The sequence goes on from NZ_CP182483.1 coordinate 1,098,301, forward strand.
GATGAACGCAACCGTCCTCTATGCGCTCTCCATCTTCCAACCCTTCATATTTTCAGCGATAATTCTCGCCTTCTCCTCGAGGAAGAGGCTCCCGGGTTATCTGAGCGTAGCATCTCTCTTCATTTCAGCTGCATCGTCATTCTACATCCTTTACCTCATTTTAGAAGGATCGATAGGCGGGATCGTCAGTTTCGGAAGCTACAACAGTATAGGCCTTTCTCTTTCCTTCTTCGCGGACTCCTACACCGGAATTATGATCAGCCTTGTATCGTTCCTATCCCTCATCATCGCAGTATACAGCCTCTACTATATGGAGGGCGATGAAGGTTACGGGAGGTATTTCACATACTTCACCTTTTTCGTGGGCAGCATGCTGCTTGTAGTATCAGCTGACAACCTGCTGATCCTCTTCCTGGGATGGGAGGGAACGGGCCTTGCGAGCTATGCTCTGATAGGTCACTGGAGGCACGATGAGAAGGACAAGATGATCGGAGAAGAGGGCAGATACGTTGCCAACACCCCCATGTTCTCTTACCCGAGCATGAGCGGGCTCAGAGCCCTCCTCTTCACAAGAATCCCGGACATACTGATGCTGATTGGAATATTCGCAGTTTACATCTATACGGGTACCTTCAACATCAGCGACCTCTTCGCGGCTAAAGCGCAGTTTCTGGCAGAGCTTGCTAAATCCGGAGCGCTGATGCCCGTGATGTTCCTTCTCTCAATCGGTGCTCTAGCGAAGAGCGCTCAGTTTCCGTTCCACGAGTGGCTCGTCACTGCTATGACGGGCCCTACCCCTGTTAGCGCCCTCATACATGCAGCCACAATGGTCAAGGCAGGAGTTTACTATATGGTCAGGATTACCCCAATCTTCGCCTATGGTGCCAGAAGCCTCCTCGAAATCGATCCCACTCTGGGACAAAGCGTCATGACACAAGTTCAGCTCTTCTATTTAGGCTTGATGATAGTGGGAGCAATCACCGCATTCTCACTGGCATCTATGGCCCTTGTCGCAAGAGAAGCTAAGCTGATACTGGCTTATTCTACTGGAAGCCAGCTCGGCTACATGTTCGCGGGAATAGGGGCTTCAATGTTCTCTTCAGTCCCTTCTCTCGTTTTAGCGTTTGTCGTGGCGCATCTGATTGCGCATGCAGTGTTCAAGGCAGGGCTGTTTTTGGGAGCTGGCATCTACATCCATGCAGGAGAGAGCAGGTTCATCGATGAATGGCCTGACATCCACAGAATGAGAGCAACAACTTCACTTAACTGGCTTCTGGTGCTGTCGCTAGCGGGCCTCCCTCCATTCATCGGCTTCTGGACAAAGGACTCGCTGGTTCAGAGCTACCTATCAACCGGAATGATATTACCGAGCTCTCTCCTCCTCATAACCGTTCTATTTACAGCTTTCTACTCTACCAGATACCTCCTGTACAGCCACAGGTATCCCGGAAAGGAAGAAGAGGTTCACGAGCCTCCGCTGTATGTTCTATCCACATATGGCATCCTCGGCTTGCTATCGATAATATTGGGGCTCCTGTGGCCTGTATTTGGCGAAAAAATGGCGGAGTTCCTCACGCAGTCATTCCTGCAGCCGATCCAGGGTTACAGCAGTGAGGAAACTCTCGCAGTCGTCTCCTCAATATCACTGGTTCTGACGGGAATAGTTCTTTCTCTGCTGGCTTATCTGTTTAGGACAATAGATTCTAAGAAGGTCATCTCAAGCATGCCTGGATTAGACGGCTTCCTGAGAGACAGGTGGTTCATAAATGTGTTTTTCTACAACACTGGAATAGTTTTTCTTAAGCTGGGCGAAGGGGTCTACAGGTTCGTTGAAAGGGGTCTCGATTTGGCGATAAACTACGGAATCCCCAGGCTAACTTCATCGCTTAGTAAATACTTCAGAAAGCCCATGAGCGGAGATCTTTTTTCATATATGCTGATGTTCGTGGCAGGCATCATGATAATAATATTCCTCCTCTTGGTCCTATGAGGTGTTGGATATGCTTGGAATAAACGATATGGTTGCTTTGACTGCGATAGCTTTTCCGGTCTTCGCATCTGCTCTTATAGCTGCAATGGCCTTTTTCTTGAATGCAGGAATGAAGAACATCAGAGCAGCGGCATCGATTCTCGGGATGGTTGAAATTGTCATAATGGGCTTCATATCTTACTTCGCCATATCAGGAGAATTTTCCTCAGCACTGAACGGGATTATAGTTTTCGACGGCTTTTCGGCCGTGCCTCTTTTCCTTGCTTCCTTCATTCTGCAGCTGGTCCTTCAGTCAGTCTTCGTGGAAAATGAAAACAGGGATAAAGCAGCGATATTCGTTATGGCAAGCTTCTTATCGCTGCTCGGCAGCTTCCTTCTTGCATCAACTTCATCAATATCTCTCTTTATCTCATCGTGGCTGTTGCTCAGCATTTCTTCCTATGCTGCTGTTGCTGCTGCAAAATCAAAGGAAGCATCAGATGCCGCTCTTAAGTACGCTCTGATGGGAGCACTCTCAACAGTTTTCATAGTTATGTGGCTAGGCTCCGGATCCTATTTGGCCGGTGATAACATATACTCAGCCAATTGGTACGGTAGCGGGAAGCTGTTCCTCCTAGCTTCTGCTTTCCTGCTAGCTGGAGTTGGATTCAAATTGGGGATTTTTCCATTTCAGTGGTGGATGCCAGATGTATATACATACGCTGAAGGAAGTTCAATTGCGCTGATAACGGGTGTGGCAAAAATAGGAGCCATTCTGGGCTTTTCCAGAATGATGTACTACACTTTCTTCATTGGTCCAAGCAGGCAGATGATAGACTTCATAGCAATAATGAGCATCCTCACAATGACTTTTGGAAACATTGCAGCCCTCACTACAAGGGTGCTCCCCCGAATATTGGCTTACAGCAGCATTGCGCAGATCGGCTACATCCTCGTTGGTATCGTTGGAATGCTTTACGGCGCATCAACGGGAGATCAGAACCTCGTGTACTTGGCATCCGGTGGAATAGCGGTTCAGGCAGTGGCATATGGGCTTGCCAAGTCTGCATCTTACCTCTTCTCGGGAGAGCTCGGAACGGCAGCTGGGGATGAAAGATTGAGAGGCATACTCTCAGCGGACTCTGTGAGCACAATCTCCATGATGACTTTCCTGCTCAGCCTGCTCGGCCTTCCTCCTCTGATAGGATTCTGGGGAAAGCTCTACCTCTTTGAATCAGCTGTCTCTTACAGCCTTCCGTTGGTAGTCATAGCAATCATCAACAGCGGAATCTCCAGCTACTACTACGGAAGGCTAATATCCGTGATGTTCAGCGGAAGAGGTGAAGGAAAGAGGTTCGAGATGAGGATTGCTTATGTAACGATCTCCATTTTGCTACTGCTGCTTGGCCTTGGAGTTATGCAGCTCCTATTTCCGCACTTATCAATAAAAACCCTCTAGATAATTCATTTTTGAAAGTTCAGACTATGCTCTTGGAAGTGTTGAGTTTGCTTGAAGACATTTTTGAGCTGATATATGGTAGCTCTGCGGAAGATCCAAAGCATGAGGGAGGAGAGGTATTAGGTTCTATGACTACGCCTCCTCCTCCAGAAGCACTGAAAGCTGTAGTTCACTTCATTTCGAAGAACTTGGGGGATCCCTCTCTCTTCAGGAGCCTCGAAATCATTACTGAAAAGCTTGAAAAAGCGACCAGAGATCTCTTAGGCCTTCCTTCCAAAATGAAGGGAATAATGACAAGCGGTGGCACAGAGTCGAACATTCTCGCCCTCTACGCCTTCAGGGAGGCACTGCAGATAGAAAATGTAATCTTTCTAGACACTGCGCACTACAGCATATCGAAAGCATTGAAGCTGCTGAAGCTGAGCGAGACGAGGATCGCAACAGATCCCTCCGGCCACCCCATTTCAGATGATCCGATTGGAGAGAGAAAGGAAGGCAAATCTGCGGTTGTGCTCACCATGGGCACAACAGAGTTGGGAGGGGTAGACGATCCCAGAGACCTTTCGCTCATAAAGGGCGATTTACCCATTCATATTGACGCCGCGTTCGGGGGATTCAATTTCCCATTCTTGAATGAGAGGAAGTATAGAGATATAATGCAGCATCTTCAAAAAGAAGATGTGCCGTTCACATTCAGCGTCGATTTTCACAAATTTTTGGGCGCCCCCATCCCTTCTGGGATGCTCTTTGTGCCGGAAGATCTCTACGACAAGCTTTTCTTCGAGGTGGAATACATAAATGCTGGAAAGCAGGCTGGCATCTTGGGAACAAGGCCTGGGTTTTCTTCTCCTGCTGCTCTCGCAACAATGGAATACTATGGAAAGGAAGGTATAATTTCTGTTTCAAGGAGAGCATATAGCGACGCGGTCTGGTTTCTGAACGAGGCAGAAAGGAGGGGGCTGGGAAGGAAGGTCAATGAACCAGAAGTTCCAATAGGCTGCTTGAGCACGCAGGGTTTCATCGAGAGTTCTGCTTTGATAAACGAGCTCACCAAAATGAAGCTGTTCGTATACAGAGGCACTAAGTGCAGAGGCATAAGAGTTGTTGTGATGCCGCACGTGGAGAGGAAGCACTTGGAAAAGCTGCTGGATGCGATTGAGCTTGTAGAAAAGCGGGTAAAGCGATGAGAGAGATTTCATCGTTGACTGTTGCTTACATTGGCAGAGGATATCACGGCTTCCAAAAACAGCCAAACTATGAGACCATCGAGGGCTGTGTTTTTTCAGCCCTCAAAGAAAGCTCATGCTTTGATGATTTCTCCAAGAGGACTTACAGCCACGGGGGGAGGACTGACAGCGGTGTAAATGCTATTGGGCAGATCATTTCTCTTTCTTTACCTGAAAGATGCACTCCTGAGAAAGCAGCAGAAGCCATCAATGATAGATGCAGAGGGGTGTATGTGTGGGGATGGAGAGGAGATTTGCCGCCTCAGTTCAGGGCAAGATTTTGGGCGCTGTGGAGGGAGTATTTATACATTGATGAAAGATGGAGGTATCTTTCGAGCTTCGATGGGCTAAGAAGGGCGCTCAGCTGGATCAGTTCCCTGAGATCGCTAGCTCCTTTTTATAGAAACTTCAAGCTCGAAAGGTTCAATAAAAACTACTTCGAGAGAAGGATCCTCAGTTCAAGCATGGTCGAGCTCGACGGGTATATTCTGCTAAAAATAAAAGGAGAATCCTTCCCCTATCACTTCGTCAGGAGAGTGGTTTCTTTTCTTCGCAGATATAAGGAAGAGCTCTCTCCTGAGCAGAATTTGGAAATGTGGCCAGGCGGAGAAGCTGAAGCTGAAAAACTTATACTTCTGAGGATTGGCACTCCATACCATCATAGGGAATTGAAGAGCTTGAAGGAGGTTTCAGTAAGAGTCATTTCTTCTTTGCCTTTGACCTTTTCTTCTGTGTCCCAGCAGAGGCTTCTGAACTATATTCTTCAATCTTGGGACCCGTGACCTGCTCTTCCGGCTTCTCCTCTTTCATTGTTCCCAAAATCACTCCTATTTCGTCTTCCTCGAGCTTGAGCCCCTTCATCAGCTTTTCCGCAGTGAGCTTGTCTGCTCTGTAGACTGCTCTGAGGAATGGTATGAACTCGCTTTTGGCAGTGCTTGTTGAACAGTGCATCCTCTTCGCTATTTTCCGCGCGGCACTGTTGAGAAGCTCCCTCGACTTCTTCGTCTCTGACATCATTTTGATTTTCTTCGGGTATTCATATTTCAACCACTTGAATTTTGTCCTCTTTCTTGAAAGCGAGACGCCTGGACCTATCATATCAATAACATATGCCAGGAAATCATAGTTCTGCGTTTTTACTATCATTCCTCTATACACATCTGCTCTAGAAAGAGCTTGAAAGGCCATAAAAGCATCCTGAGGATCGCTGAGCTGTATTGGTATGTTCTCGGACAGCCACTCTATGAGAGTATCCGGATCCGCCTGCGAGTGGGATACTGCCAGCTTGCTCTGCCATGAGTATCTCGATGTGAAGATCGCTCTGAGAGTATCAAAGGGGTTTATCTCCCTGTCCCTGTAGTAGACAAGCTGGTTGGCTAGCTCTGCTGTCACTTTCCCGTAAGCTTCAGCTATAGCCTGGAGGTCATTGATCGCCGCTCTCAAATCCCCCTCATTCTTCGTGTGAATGATTTTTAGACCATCATCTTCGCACTGTATGTTTTCCTTCTCGCAGATCCCTTTCAAGACTCTCAGGACATCCCTCTGATTCAGCTTCTTCAGCTCGATCATTACAGAGGAGTCCCGCAGAGGCTTCAGATCGGGGTGGAATGGGTTATTAGCAGTCATAACTATCGGATGGCGGGCAACTGAAATGAGTTCGAGAAGAGCTTCTACCCCTCCTTTGTCAGCTGTGCCGGACAAACCATCGACTTCGTCTATTAGAACTATTCTCTTCTTTCCGGAGAGCGTCATTTTTGTCGCGGCGGGCTTTATTCTCCTCTCAACATCATCCTTCCTCCTGAAATCGCTGGCGTTTGTTTCTACGATTTCATAGTTCAATTCCCCCGCAACTGCTTCAATCAAAGACGTTTTCCCAACCCCAGGAGGTCCGTACAGGGTCGCGCTCCTCTTAGCCGGTGATCCCTTCTCCCAAGCCTTCAGCCAAGAGAGAAGGATGGTTTTGGCTTCATCTTGGTTGACGTAGTCCGACAGCCTTTTTGGCCTATATTTTATGATCCAGGGTATGTAGGCTCTCGCCTGCATCTCAATCATTCCTGCGGAACGCGCCTTCCGAGAAGGACAAGCCAGGCAAGGAAGCTGTTCAGCTGGATCTCATCGTCAGCTCCTTCGGTCATTCTGAAAAGAATCTCACCGCTGTAGTCAGCTATCAGAAGCCTCATCTCTTCAGAGAGCTGAAGCCCGTTGCTGAAAATCTCTCTGTGGATCTGCTTCACTATATCTACGCCGCTAAGTCCGTAGTTTATCATCAGCTTTCTGAGCTTTTCTCTTGCTGCCTCGAACTTTCCTTCCAGAGCCGTGGAGATCATTTCCCTTATCTCTTTAGGCTGAGCCAAACCGACGATCTTGTAAACAACTTCAGTGGTGACTTTCCCCACCGCGCTGGAGGACTGCAGGAGATTTATCGCCTTTCTCATATCTCCCTCGCTGATCTCGTAGATGGTTTCGAGCGCATCTTCTTCAAATTTCACACCTTCCTTGCTGGCAATCCACTTGAGCCTCTGAATAACGTCCTCCTTGCTCAGCGGCGTGAACCGGAAGAGGGCTGTTCTTGACTGAATAGGCTCTATTATCTTGCTAGCGTAGTTGGCAATGAGAATGAATCTGCTAGTTGCGGTAAAGTTTTCCATCATTCTCCTGAGGGCCTGCTGGGCATCAGCCGTCATGTTGTCTGCTTCATCCAGAATTATCAGCTTGAAGGGAACCTCCCCCACAACTCTCGCTCTCGCGAATTCCTTCACCTTTGTTCTTATATCCTCTATACCTCTCTCATCGGAGGCATTCATTTCTAGCACATACTGCTGATAGTTGCTGCCGTAGAGATCGTTTGCGAAGGCGAGGGCGGCTGTTGTCTTTCCTGTTCCGGGAGGTCCCGTGAAGAGCATGTGCGGGACGTTCCTTTCCTGCACGAACTTCTTCAGCCTCACGACAACGTCTCTCTGGTTGACGATTTCATCAAGAGACCTCGGCCTGTACTTCTCTGCCCAAAGCAGGTGTTCTTCCTCGCTTGACAAATGCTATCACCTTGAGTAATGCCTTTCAGACAATAAAGGTAATAATATCTTCATTCTTAAATAGTTATGGAGTTTGAGGACTCGATCGTCCATTCTCTCTCGGTGCACTCATATGCTGGAAGAGATGGCATTGCTGAAGGAGGCATTCGAAAGAACTCCTGTGAAGGTTGTGGTGGTCTCAGAGAGCGAAACTCTCAAGCTTCCTAGCGGAGCTACTGTGAACGTTAAGAAGGGAGAGGAAATAGAGCTCCCGCGCTGGTATGCCAATGCTCTTGAGGATAAGGGGATAGTCCAGAGGAAGTGGAACGAGTTCTCCGTAGATGAGCTGAGTAAAATAGAATATAAGACCAGGAAGATGAGGACGGCGAAAGAGCTAGAGCAGTTGCCAAGCAACTTCTACTGGGTCTGCTCTGAGCACCTTCGTCACCTGGAAGCCCTCCTGAAGAAAAACCCTGATCCCAGCTACATTCAGGAAAAGAAGAGAGTAACGGAACTGATCAGCAAGATAGTTACCAGGAGGCTTTACCTGGTGCTTGAATCTATACTGAACTACGATATAGATGTCCAGACTCTCCAGACAAAGGTCACCCCAGAAGAGATGATATTAGTAGAAAAATTCTACAGAGATTTTAAGAGCTGGAAAGAGGCGCTGGGATTATGACAGAGCAACAGTACGAGAGTGAAACTCAGCTGGAGGACAATGTGGAAAAGTTCAGAGAATTCCTCCTCACCTTTTCGAGGGAGGGCGAAGAGAGAAAATATGTTTCGAGAATAAAGCAGATGATATACAACGGTATGGTCTCCCTTCAGGTCGACTGGAGCGATCTGCATTATATGGATGACTCTCTAGCTTACTACATCCTCAAGAGCCCCGATAAAGCTCTAAATGAGTTCAATCAAGCTCTGAGGAGTGTAATCGGGGATATCGACCCGCGGTATGCGGAAGAGAAGAGGAGCTTCTTCGTTAGATTAGCCAACCTCCCAGAGAACATCCCCATAAGAAGCATAAGAAGCGAGCATGTAAACACACTGATATCACTTGAGGGTATCCTGGTCAGAGTTTCTCCTGTGAAGCAGAAGCTCATTAGAGCTATGATGAAACACGTCGCAATTTCTCGGAAAAAAGGCGAGGTAGATAAAGGCGAATTGAAAGAGTGCGGCGCGGAGTTCCTATGGCCACCCGAGGACCATGAAGAGCTGGGAGATGTTATCGAGTATCCGCAGACATGCCCTATATGCGGGCTTGGAGGGACTTTCAAACTTATTCCTGAGAAGAGCATTTATGCGGACTGGCAGCGAGTGGTTGTTCAGGAGAGGCCAGAAGAGATACCCCCAGGGCAGATTCCCAGGAGCATAGAAGTCACTTTATCAAGAGACCTCGTCGATTTGGCAAGGCCAGGAGACAGAATCACAGTAGTGGGAATTCTGAGGGTGGTTCCTCCAAAGGAGAAAAACAGGACGCTCTATGACTTGGAGCTAGAAGCAAACAACATATTGGTGAGCCAGAAAACTCTGGAGGAAGTCGATATAACAAGGGAAGACGAGGAGAAGATACTTGAGCTTTCCAGAGATCCCTGGATCAGGAAGAAGATAATAGCGAGCATAGCTCCCGCAATTTATGATCACTGGGACGAAAAGGAGGCAATAGCGCTAGCCCTTTTCGGAGGAGTTCCGAAAGAAACAAGGGACAAGATGAGGATAAGGGGGGACATCCACATCCTCCTGGTTGGTGATCCAGGTACAGCAAAGAGCCAGCTTCTGCAGTATGTAAGCAGGCTTGCTCCCAGGGCAGTCTACACTACTGGCAAGGGATCTTCAGCCGCAGGGCTCACGGCAGCTGTGATAAGGGACAAGAGGACGGGCGATTTCTATCTTGAAGCAGGTGCTATGGTCCTCGCCGATGGGGGAGTAGCCCTCATAGACGAGATCGACAAAATGAGGGAAGAGGACAGAGTGGCGATTCACGAAGCTATGGAGCAGCAGAGCTTCCATGGAGAATCACGCTTAGAGCTAGCGGATGGTCAGTTCATAAGGATCGGAGAATTCGTCGAGTCGCTCATGAAGCAGCTCCCCACCCAAACTGTAGGTGATACTGTTTATCTTCTGAAAATCCCAGATGATATTCTCCTCAAGACTACCGACTTCAGAGAAGTTTTTGCTGTCAAGCCTGCCCTAATAAGCAAGCACAGAGCTCCATCAAAGTTCTACAGGATAAGGTATTCGAATGGATATGAGATCACCGTAACGCCTGAGCACCCGGTTTTCGTTTTGACCAGCTCCGGGATAGATGTGATGAGAGCCGATGCCATCAGAAAGGGGGCGTTCGTTCCTGGTTCTCCAGGGATAAGCGACACGGCACCATTTCCCGATGAAATTCTATTTAAGATATTTAAGAAGCTCTTCACATCGATAAGATGTCCTGCCCCATTCACTCCGATTAGAGAGGAGATATCCCTGCTTGTAGCTTCATGCAGGGAAAACATGCCTGCTGGCAGCGAAAAGGCGAATGTGCTCGATCAGATCGAGAAGCTCAACTCCATCTCTTGGCACGCAGTAGAAAGCGTCGAAGAGGTGGAAAACGGAGGAGAGGAGTGGGTCTACGACCTCACCATAGAGCCCACACGCAGGTTTCTGAGCGGTGGAGTGGTTCTCCACAATACAGTTAGTGTAGCTAAGGCAGGAATTGTTGCGAGGCTGAATGCTAGAGCTGCCGTTATCGCAGCTGGGAATCCAAAGTACGGAAGATACGTTCCCGAGAGGACAGTGACAGACAACATAAACCTGCCTGTCACTATCTTGAGCAGATTTGACCTTATATTCATCCTCAAGGATAAGCCGTCTGTAGCTTACGACTCAATGCTGGCAAAGCACATGCTCCAAGTTCACAGAGAGGCAGATATGATCCAGCCTGAGATACCTATTGACATTCTGAAGAAATACATAAGCTATGCGAGAAGGCATGTCAAGCCTGTTTTAACAGAAGAAGCCAACAGAGCTCTCATGAACTTCTTCGTCGAAATGAGGAGGATGGGCAGTGAAGCTCAACCAGGCGTTGTTTCCATAACTCCCAGGCAGCTTGAAGCTCTCATAAGGCTGGCTGAGGCCCACGCGAAGATGTCGCTGAAAAGCGAAGTTACAGAAGAAGACGCTTATGAGGCAATAAGGCTGATGAAGGTATTTCTCAACCAAGTAGGCTATCAGAGCGATACTGGAGTAATAGATATAGACGCTCTTATGGTAGGAGTCCCCAAGAGCAAGAAAGAGAAGCTCATGCTGATAGAGGATACAGTGACGGAGATCATGAACGAGACGGGAGCAGAGTGCGCCAATATAAAGGAAATATATGAAAGAGTGAAGCATGAGGGCATATCAGAAAAGGAGCTAGAAGAATTGATAAGGAGGATGCACAAGGAAGGGATACTGACTGAGAAAAAGATGAACTGCTATACGAAAGTGTAGCTTTTTCGTCCATCGGTGACTTCGAATGCTTTTTTCAGATCTGCCAATCCATAAGCTCTTGAAGAAGAAAGTTGAGATCAGGGGTCTCAAGGAGCTCTTTCCTCCTCAGGAAGAAGCGGTCAGGAAAGGTCTCTTCGGCGGGAAGAACATACTGATGGTGACTCAGACAGCTTCGGGCAAAACTCTCTTGGCGGAGCTGCTCGGCGTAGACACGGTGCTCAAGGGGAGAGGAAAGGTTGTGTACTTGAGCCCTCTGAAAGCCCTCGCCGACGAGAAGTACAGGGACTTCAAGAGTTATTACGGTGACTTCAATTTAAACACAATACTAACCGTCGGAAACTACGATTCCGATGAGCCAAGACTAGAGCGATACGATATAATCTGCACGACCTACGAAAAGATGGACAGTCTTGTCAGGCACAGGCCCAAGTGGCTGGATGAAGTCGGTTTGATCATAGTGGATGAGATTCACTATTTGGACGATGAAAAGAGAGGGCCTGTCCTTGAGAGCCTTATAGCAAACCTCAAGCTTCTCATTCCCCAAGCGCAGTTCTTTGCCCTCTCTGCTACCATTGGAAATCCGGAAGAAATCGCTGAATGGATGGAGGCGGAGCTTGTAAAGAGCGATTGGAGGCCAGTCCCCCTGAAAGAAGGGGTTTTCTATAGGGGAACCATTATATATAAAGATGGGGAAACTAAGAAGGTCAAATCTAAATTTTCAGCTCCCATACTCGATCTTGTCTACGATGCTATTGAGGATGGGGGGCAGGTTTTAGTCTTTGTCAACAGCAGGAGAAGAGCGGTTTCTCTGGCCAAGACCTTGGCCGAGAGGCTGAAGCTGCCGACAGATGCAAACGCTGAGCAGCTTTCGGAGAAGATGAAAAACCTGAGTGAAGTTTCAACACTCAACCAGGAACTTTCTCGCCTCGTACTGTTTGGTGTTTCCTTCCACCATGCTGGCCTCACTGTTGAGCAGAGAAGGGAAATAGAGAGGGCCTTCAGAGAGAGAGCATTGAAGGTTATAGTAGCGACACCAACACTTGCAGCGGGGGTTAACCTCCCAGCAAGAAGGGTCGTTATTGAAAGCTCTGAGAGGTATGTTGCAGGAGGAGGGAACGAATCGATAAAGGTCCTCGAATACAAGCAGTTCGCAGGAAGGGCTGGCAGGCCGGATTTTGATGAATACGGTGAAGCCATTCTCATTGCTAGGGAGAAGTACGAGGTGGAAGATCTCTTCGAATTATACATAAACGGGAAGCCGGAGAAGATAAGTTCAAAGATGGGATCCCCCCTCAAGTTCAGAACATACCTCCTGTCGTACATCGCAACATACAATGGAGCTAGAGGCGAGGATATAGAGAAATATCTGAAGAGGCTTCTTCTCTCGAGGCAGATTGAAAGGAAAAAGCTTGTTGATCTCGCCAGGGAATCGCTGAAAATGCTAGTGGATGGAGGCTTCGTGATAATGTCAGACAGCGCATACATCCCAACTGAGCTTGGAAGATATGTATCAGAGCTCTATATAGATCCCCTCACTGCCATGTATTCCATAAGGGCCTTCAAAAAAGGAAAGCGTCCCTCGGAATTCTCCATCCTCCACTTGATTGCGGCCTCTCCAGACATGCCTAAATTGAGGATCAAGAGAAAAGAAATGGAATCGCTCGATGAGCTCATGATGCAGTTCCTCCCAGAAATTCTGCTTGGCCTTCAAGACAGGGATGTAGAATATGAAGAGGCTCTGTCAGAGATAAAAACCGCATCCTTCTTGCTGGACTGGATAAACGAAGTGCCGGAGCAGGAGATATGCGACAGATACGACATAGGACCTGGAGACATATACTCTTTCATAGAGTCTGCGAGCTGGATCGCATATGCATTGAGCAGGCTGGCTGAAGTAGTTCCTGAAACGCGGCCCTACAGGAGCTTGCTTGAGGAGATGGTCATCAGGGTCGAAAAGGGAGTCAAGAAAGAGCTGGTTGAGCTGGCAAAAATACCGAACATCGGAAGGGTCAGAGCCAGGAGGCTTTACGCCCACGGCTACAAGAGCTTAGAAGATCTTGCCAAAGCCGGAGAATCTAAGCTTAAGAGCATCGAAGGAATAGGCGATGCCCTGGCCAGAGAGATCATGCGCTATGTTTTGAGGGAAGCTTCATCAGAGAGCCGTTAGACCTTCAGGAGAATGACGGCTTTCTCCGGCAGGGGGATATGGCTACTCCCTTCACGCTCCTCCCCTTGTACCCCTCGACCCTCGCATCTATTATGCATGGAGGTTTGAGCCTTCCCCTCACTTCTACCATCAGAGGGTAAGAGCCCAGCTGCCTGGCATAAGTGTAATCCCCTCCCCCTTCTCTCTCCACGTAGAGATCGGTGAGAACCGTTCCAGGAGGAGCAACCATTCTGAGGAACGCGGGGTCGTATTTGTGCCTGACCATCCACACGAATCTCCTTGCCCTATCCTGGTTTTTCTCGAGCATTTTTTCCTTCCAGAGGAAGCTGAGCCTGGTGTTCGGGAGAACAAGAACTTTTCTTATGTTGATTCTCCTGACCATAAGCTTCTTTTCCAGAAGAATGTCGAGGAACTCCAGATTTTTCTCGTATGTCTTGGCAGATTCGCCTGGAAGACCCAATATAAAATTTATCCCAGGAAGCATGTGCGGGAGTCCATTGGATCCTCTCTCTCTTCCAACCATATTCACTATCTCTACAGCCTTGACAGCTCCTTCGAAATCGACGTTCAGGTTGTTCAATTTCGCCACGTAATTATCCGCGCTCTCCAGTCCAAATGCTAGGACATCTCCAGGAGAATGATGCTTTATTATTCCTAGCAAGGCTTTCTTCGATTCCTCAGGATATTCTGCTATGACAGCAGGATTCGCATTATCGACATGTATATTTGAGCTTCCTGCGCTTTCCCTCACTTTCTTGAAGAAGCTTTCGAGAAATTCAGGATTAGGTCTTGGGATCTCCTTCCTTCCGAGCTCCTCCGAACCGTAAACAAGTATGTCTGGTTGCCTCCCAATTCTGAAGCTCCTCACGCCCAATTCATATAGGGTTGAAATCTCTGCGATGACATCGTTTGGGTCTCTTGCAACTGGTTTTCCGTAGAGAGGCTCAATGCAGAAAGAGCATCCCCCTACTATCCACCTGCTGCAGCCTCTGTAGGTTTCTATCTCAGCAGTCAGGTTATAGCCGTAGTTGGGGTGCTGCTTCACAATTTTCGCTCCCACCAGAGCAAATCTGCTCGTCAGACTGTAGTCTCTCCTCTTCACCCACTCTGCAGCCCTTTCTTCGCCAAAATTGAGTAGCTCCCACACATAGATCTCCGGGTCGCCGCTGACCACAGCTCTGTAGAAGGTCTTGAACCTCGAGGGAGGTACAGCAGGCTTCCCCCCTTCTTCCCCCATTCCAAATCTTGCCGCAGGACCTGCCAGAACGGTGAAGGTGTTGTTGAGCACTCGGCCGATCTGCTCGACTTCCTCAGGCGTTATAGGGGTTCCGCCTATGTATTTTCCAGGAACAACGACCCCCGCAATGACTATGACTAAATCGGAAGAGGAAGCCTCCTTAAAGAATCTTGAAAAGTCCCCTCTCGCCTGGTCTATCGTATAATAAACTATCTGCGCATCAGGCTCTGCGCTCCATACGGCACCAGCTATGTATCTGGGATAGACATCAATGTACGGGGGGACTCCAAGCCCGGCCGGCTCGTCTGTGTAGCCGTCGAGTATTGTGATCTTTTTCCTTGAGCTTCCCAACTGATTCTCCCAGCCTACCCAGCTGATGATAGGAGTACTGCTCCATCACTCGATGTTATTTAGTTTTCCGGGAAAATCTTTCTCTGAGATAGAGCTCAGCATCCCTACAGCTCCATCTTCTCCAGCTCTCTAAGAAGGTCTCTGATGAGCAGAGCCTTCGAGCTGGTATAGTTTATCGAGTAAAGCTTCGCCCTGCCGAAAGTTCTCTCGTTTATTATTCCCATGCTCTTCAGCTCTGAGAGGTATCTTTTCACATATTCATAATTCAGTCCAGTTTCCCTGGCAATCCTCGAAATGTTTACTTCTCCGTAATCATATATTGTCTTGAGAACTTTGTACTTCCCTCTGTTGCCTATCAGAGAGCTCAAGCTTCATTTCCCCCTCCTCGCCAGCAGCTCCTCCGCCCTCTTTTCGAGCTCATCCAGCGATCCGCCGTTTATCCCGAGCAGAGTGCTCTTCCCCCTGTATCCCTTTCCGCTGCTCTTTGCCGAAATAATTCCCATGTTCTTCATCTTCATTACATACGTGTAGAGCTGAGTATGCTTCCTGGCCTTTTCCCTGTAGTTTTCACATACTCTCCTGTAGATTTCTTCTACCTCACCCATCCTAACGAAGCTGCTCTCGCTCTTTTTCAGAGCCTTGACCACGGAGAGGAATATCAGAAGCTCATGCGTTTCCAGGGACTCCAGCTGGTCTTGAAGGATGGCGGACTCGGGCCTCACAATCACTTGTGCCCTCCTTATATCGTCTATCGTGATGCTTCCCCGCTTTTCTGCGTCGGCTATCTCTCCAGCTCTCACCAAGATCTCCAGAGCGGTTCTCGCGCTGCCGGTTCCACCCCTATCGTATCCCTCCAAATCAGAAATGTAATTCAGGCCTTCATCCGTGACTACTCCAGGGTAAAGGGCCTCTTGGGCTCTGTCGCGCAATATATCGTAGAGCTCGGCGGATCTATATGGGGGAAAAGTTATTATGTCGCGCACGAAAAACGAGCTCGAAGCCTCCCCACCCAGCTCCAAGACGCTCGGATCCCTCACTATAAACATGTAGCTGATCCTCTTCTTTTCTACAGAGTAGTCGTCATAGAGCCTTACGAGTGTATAAAGGGAGTTAGTCGTTGAGTTGGAGACCATGAAATAATCGAATTCGTCGAGAGCTATCAGAGCATATAGGTTCTTCCTCTCCATATCGTCCAGAAGCCCCCTGAGGAGCTCCTGAACGCTGAGCCCCCTCTGGGGAAGAGAGATGCCCAATCCGGATGAAATCGAGTGGACTACTTGCGGCAGTGTTCTTGCTTTGAAGCAGTTGATGTGCACATATTTGAGATTTATGCCCTTCTTCCTTGCGAGAGACGTTACGGTTGAACCGAAGACCTTAGCAGTTACAGTTTTCCCAGTTCCATACGAGCCAGCCAGCACCACCCTCAGCATCTCTTTTCCTGGGGAGGAGAGAAAGCTCCTGAACCTCTGCGCGAGTTCTCTGAGCTGCATTTCTCTATGGGGAAGGCGTTCAGGCGTGTACTCCGGATACAGCTTGTGCTTTTCCCTGAAAACAGAGGGCGACTTCAGCTCGCTCTCTATTATCCTTTCATAGTAAGTCATTTCCCCTTCCCGCTAAGGGTTTAGTTAGATCAAGCACCTTAAATAAGTAGTTGTCCGAAAGTATTATCCTCGATTAATATTAACTTCTTTTCTCCAAATGAGGATAAGCGGTTCTGTGGTGTGCAGCTTGAAGGCTAGGCTCCAATCTTTTTTAGAGAATGCTTCCAGCGTTGCTGAAAAATCGGCTGAGGCCGAATACAAGGCCGCTCTAAAATCGTTCGCAGACACGATGTCAATCGCAATGGCTTCGCACACCATAGACTCCAGAGTGAAGAGGCTCAGAGCGATCTTTCTTCAAGGAAATGAGGAGGGTCCTTTTGCGGTTTTCGGAGACAGCATTATGAGAACCAGTGCAATCAATGCTCTTTTCATAAACTCCTTCGCGGCGCACTCTCTCGAGCTAGATGACTGGCTTCCGCTCGGCATACTGCATCCGGGCGCATCGCTCGTTCCATCCCTCACTCTCGTAGCTCAGAAGAGCGACATGTCAATTGAAGACGTTCTGCGCGGTATAATTTTTGGGTACCAGTTTGCTGAGCAGTTGGGAAGATGGCTCGGAAAATCTCACTACAAGATATGGCACAATTCTTCCACTATTGCTGGGATGGCCGTGGGCGCATCGCTCTCATGGATAGATGGTGGAAGCGAGGAGCAGATTCTGAACTCTGTGGTTATAGCAGCAACCTACGCTGGTGGGTTCATGCCCCTTTTGAACAAGTTGGTCTCAATAAAGCCTCTCAGTCCTTCTCACGCCAGCATCGTTGGGTATTTTTCCTATCTCCTGAACTCAACCTTTTCAGGATTGAATAAAAACCTCGAAGATGTGGAACATAAAATGTGCCAGCTGCTGACCAAGCAGTGCGAGGAATTTCCAGAGGACGAAAGTGTCTCGCCGGCCATTTTCAGAGTAGGCTACAAGGTATTCCCGACGTGCAGGAACAGCCACACAACAATTCAGGCAGCTATAAAGCTCAGCCAGAAGGTCGATCCCTCGCAAATAGAGAGCATTCAGATAGAGGTTTTCGAAGAAGCCGCACAGGTTGCCGATGTGAGATTTCCAACAAGCATTGAGGAAGCCATGTTCAGCCTGTCGTTTCTTGCAGCCGCTTCACTTGTCAAGAAGTGGATCGGTCTGAAGGAAATTCGCGAATCTCTCTCTGATCCTCAAGTTAGGGAGCTGGAGAGGAAGGTCAGGATATCCGTTCGAGAGGATTACACGCTGAGCTTTCCAAGCAAGCATCCAGTGACTGTGAGAATTAAGCTTAAGAGTGGAGAGACCCTGGAAGAGTACGAGGAAATACCGTATGGGGATCCGTCGAGGAACCTTTCAGAAGAGTTGCTTTATGAGAAAATTAAATCGCTGGCGGAGTACTCAGGCAATGAAAAGATATTGAAGTTTGTTGATTTAATTTTAAAGAAAAGAAATAATATCAGAATAAATGAACTAATAGATGAGCTGTCTGCCGAGGAAAAGAAAAATGGCTGACCTTTTGCTGATACATCCCCCAAGCTATCTCCGCTTCAGGGAGGAGAGGAGGAAGTACGGCCCCATAGCCGATGTGGTACCGTCTACCCCGCTGTTCGATATGTACCCCTACGGATTCCTCTCAATGGCCAATTACCTAGCGAAAAGAGGCTACAAGGTGGAGATATTCAATTTAGCTGCAAGGATGATAATGGATCCCTACTTCGATCTGAAGAGCTATATCAGGAGAATAGAAGCTGAATTGGTCGGCATAGACCTGCACTGGATGGTGCATGCGAGCGGAGCAATAGATTTGGCGAAAAGCATAAAGGAGGAAAGGCCAGATCTCCCGATAATGCTCGGAGGCCTCTCCACAACCATATTTCATGAGGAAATCCTCTCCAAGTACGATTGGATAGATCTCGCAGTTCTCGGCGATACGACTGAGCCAATTATTGAAAAGGTGCTCGAGAGCAAGATGAGCGCCAAAAAGATGAGAGAGATTCCGAACTTAGCTTACAGAGACGGTAGGAGGATCATTGTAAACGATATCGCCTATGTCCCTTACAACCTAGATGAGTTTTCAATAGACTACCATGCTCTTTTCGGCAGTTTAGCTCGCACTTCTGAGCCTGTTTGGTGGATCCCCTTTGCCGACTTCATAGAGCATCCGATCGGAGCGATATTTCTGTTCAAAGGTTGCAAATATAATTGTTTGGGTTGCGGCGGTTCAGCTTATGCATATTCGAAGTACTTCAAAAGGAGAGCAGTAGCTCCGAAGTCTCCGAAATCGGTCGTTGAGGAGATAAAGAGCATAACAGACTACATGAAGATACCGATATTTTTGGTGGGGGACATCCAGCTCATCGGAATGAAGAATATGGAAAAACTCCTCTATGCGTTGAAGAGTGAGCGCATAAATTTGAACTCGATATTCTTTGAATTCTTCACTCCCCCTCCTCAATCTCTCGTAAATGATTTAGCTTCACTTGATGCGGAAGTTTTCTTCCAGATAAGTCCTGAATCGCACATAGAGAGCATAAGAAAATACTACGGCAGGCCCTATGGAAATGAGGCGCTGGAGAACTTCATCAGGCAATCCATTCGTTCTGATGTAAGGAGAATCGATCTTTACTTTCTCGTGGGGCTTCCAAAGCAGAGGCTGGAAGATGCCGCATCTCTTCCCAAATACTTGGCTAGCCTTTCGAGAAAATTAGATAAGGGTTGCATTGAAAAGCTCGACTTCTTTGTCGCGCCTCTTGCCCCCTTCATAGACCCTGGAAGCTTGGCTTTCGACTTCAATGAGAAGCTTGGATACAGGCTGAAAGCCAAGAATCTCGAAGACCATGTGAAGCTGATTGCAGGCTCGAGAGATTGGAGAGACATGCTGAACTATGAGACAAAATGGATGAGTTCAGACGAGATTGCTAAAGCAACATACATCTCAGGGAGAGGCCTGCTTGAGCTGAAGAAGGAGCTCGGCTTAGTAAATCCTCATGCAGTAGAGGAGATTATAGCTAAAATGGAATCCGAGTATATGCAGGATGTTATGGAGAAGGAGACAGTGATCCCAGAAGACCTATATCCCTCCGTTCCAATTTACAGCGCAATAGAAGAGAAGAGTTCTAACGTTCTTCTCAGCATTATAAAGAGCATTTTAGGCTTAGAATGACTTTTCTAAACGGGGGAGATACCGGCCCACTCACAGCAATTTTCATCTGTGATTCTTTAGGGAAACTAAACAACTAATGGATCAATCTCTTCATTGCTATTCATTTTCCATGTTGCTCTCGATAAGTGCATCGTAGTTCAAGCTAAGTGATATGTCAAAATCTTCAGTGGAAGCCCTTCCGTTGCTCTGGTGAGCTCCCCAAATACATCAATACTCTCTTTCGCTGCACGTTTAGCAATTTTCTCTACTTTATTTGGGAGTTCAGCCAGGTCTTCCAGCACATCATTAGTTATGATCTTCGTCCTCTGAAAGTAAAGGATGTAGCTGGAGCAGCCTATTCCGAAAAGGAGACCGCCGTCCAGATAAAAGCTGACGACATTCCTCATATCGGCCTTGGAAGGAAAGCATGAAGCCATGGGGTGGTATCTTCTGTCCACCGGATGCGTGTGGACTGCGGCGCAGAGAGAAGATATGGGGAAGAGGACCCTCCTCTCCTCTCCCTCTATCGCTATAGCCGTTCCGCTATCCGTAAAAAATGCGGCGTGTTCTCTTCCTATTTTCATTGTTCTCTCTATTATTGCCCCCAAAACATTCCTCGATGCTTCTGAGAATATGTGGGGAAACTGGAGGTAAGCAGAACTGATGGGAATAGCTCGAGCAAGCGATGACTCACCTGTGGAGATCTCAACCTCATTTCCGTATTTCTCGACGAATTCTTTTATCACCTCGCTGTCTAGCACATCTGCTAGGATGATTTTCCTGCTTTCCAAATCGAGCCAAACTCTTTTCGCCCCCTCAGCAATGAGGTCTTCTGCAGCCTTTATCGAAATGCACATAGCTCTTATTTCATCCGGTCTTTCCGGCTCTATTTCCATCTGCCACGGCCTGCTCCTCAACAAACACCACTCTCATCCCTTGATCGGTTTCCAAAATCACATCAAAGGGATCTCCAGAAAACCTCACTTCTCCTTCGTAAATGTAAAATTCCTTGGAAATTGTCTTTCTCAACCACTCTATATGCCATTTCTCACCGTTCCTGGCTAACTTTCCCACACCATTCAGTCTGGCAGGTCTCTGGAAGAGGAGCTGAGGAAATGAGCTCTCCTCCAAATAAGAGCCGAGATGAATGGTAAAGCCCCTCCCTGCAAGATCTACTATTATCAAACCTTCCCTTAGCTTGGACTTCATGGAAGTCTTCCACTTTTCCAGCAGCCTCGTACCTTGTTTTATCGAATCCAGGACAGAGTAGGACTCGATCTTTTCACTTGAGAAGTTCTCTTCAAATGGAACGTATCCATAGAGGGCAATCTCTCCCAAGTCTAAGAGATATGGCTGGTAGACCGTCACTGTAGCCATAACTTCAAGCTTCGACTCAGCTGCTGCGCTCTCTTCAGCAGTGCTCGTTCTAGTTCTTCTCTTCCTTGCCAAATCTATCCCCTCTCTTTTCTTCTGCAGAACTGTATTATTTAGTTTATAGTTCGAATTGTCTTCTATGAAAGTTGGAAGTGCAGGCAATTTAGGGCGCAACCTAATTAATACAAATTTGGAGTGAAAAAAATTAATTAAATGAACAACAGCGTATATAAAGGAATTAAAAATTTTTAAATTATTAAAAATACTATTTATCCTTGGTGTATCTCTATATGAAAATCAACGAACAACTGAATCAGCTGGAAGGGGAGCAGGCCTTTTACTACCTCGCTAAGGCGAGAGAGGTCTCGAGAGAAACTGGGAAGGAGATAATAAGCTTCGGGATAGGTCAGCCCGACTTCGACACTTTCCCCCATATCAAGGAGGCAGCAAAGAAAGCTATTGATGAAGGGAAGACGGGTTACACGGAATCCGCAGGAATTCCAGAGCTGAGAGAGGCTATTTCGGAGTATTTGAACAAGAAATACGGTGCCAATGTGAGCTCGAAGAGCATACTGGTCACAACTGGGGGAAAGACGGCGATATTCCTGGCAATGTCCGGTGTTGTTCCTAGAGGTTCGGAAGTTATAGTAATAGAGCCTTCCTACTATGCTTATGGGCAGACGGCAAAGTTTCTTGGGGCAAAGCCGGTTTATGTTACTATGAGGTGGCTCGGAAAGGATAGAGGATTTGAGCTGGAAATAGAAGACGTTAAAGAAAAGATCAGCCCTAAGACGAGCGCAATCGTGATCAACAATCCAGACAATCCCACTGGAAACGTGTTCGGAAAGAGCGTGGTGAAAGCACTATACGAGCTGGCGGCAGACCACAACCTAGCCCTCATTTCCGATGAAGTCTATGATTATTTCATCTACGACGGAAACTTCTTCAGTGTAACGCAGCTTGAAGGGTGGCAGGAGCACGCTATATTGATACAGTCGTTCAGCAAGACATTCAGCATGACAGGTTGGAGACTTGGATATATTGCGGGAAGGAGCGATTTGATCTCCCTGCTGGACACCCTCGCAGTCAATGTCTACTCCTGTGCTCCGAACTTCGTGCAGTGGGCCGGAATAACCGCTCTCAAGAGCGACTTTTCCAGAACTTATGAGATGGTCAGAGAGTTCAGAGAGAGAAGGGATCTCCTCTACAGAAAGCTCAGCAGCATACCTGGTGTAGAAACGTATGTTCCCGAGGGTGCATTCTACGTTTTCCCGAGAATAGCAGAAGCTTTGAAGATGACCGGCTTATCCATTGAAGAATTCGTTTTGTCACTGTTGCGGAAGAAAGGAGTGCTAATCCTTCCAGGCAGAAGCTTCTCTGAAAAATACGGAGATGAATTCGTAAGGTTCAGCTATGCTACGAAAAGAGAGAACATCGAAAAGGGAACCGAACTGATCAAAGAATTCATAGAGGAGCACATGAAGTGAGTCGAGCAAAAACCTTTTCATTTAATAAGAACATTTTTTTGATTTTGACTTTTAATAAAAACTTATTATTGAAACAACCATAGCTCAGGATTCTTCCCGGAACTGCTAGAAAACTTTGAAAAAGATCGTCATCTTTTGTATCCTATCTTTTTCAGAAACTCTATTCTCTCTTCTTTATCTTCTTCGCTTTCGACGCCGATCGGTGTAAATCCGTCAACTGCTCCTATAACTGTTCTTCCCTGATCCGTCTCTGCTACTATTATCTGAACAGGATTGGACGTTGCCACATATATTGTAACTACTTCATGCACGTTCTTCAGCGCGTTCAGAACGTTTATCGGCCAAGCATTTCTCAAATATACAACGAAGATGTGTCCTGCTCCAATAGCTCTAGCGCTCTCAATGGCAGCTTTCTCCAGCTCTTCGTCGTTGCCATCATATCTTATCAGCCTTTTACCGCTTGCTTCATTGAAAGCTAGCCCGAATCTTATTGAAGTTGAGCTTGTTACCAGAGCCTCATATATGTCCTCCACGCTTTTGATGAAGTGGCTCCTTCCCACAATGACATTGGATGATTCGGGGATTTTAAGCTGGACAATTTCGAACCTGAGCGAGGGCGAAGCGCCCAACATCTTCACCTCAGTACTTCTATGAGATCTGCGAGCGCCTCTTCACCTCTTTTCTCCACTATTTTGACTTTGACTTTTTCTCCTACAGTGCATCCCCCGTTCACGTGGATTTTCACTTTGTTCAAAACTCCAACGCCGCGTCCCTTCTCGTCGATATCACTTATTTCCAGCGTCAATACAGCTCCAGGATATATTTTGTTCTGAGGTCCAAACTCGTCTGGCTTCGGGATTTTGGGATAAACGCTCCATCTGGAGTAGTCTCTTGTATATACTTCCTTATGGTCTCTGTATTTTGTCATTAAGAAGATCACCACGGACTTCGAAGGTGAAGGCATGCCTCATTAGCTCTGCCTTGAAAAGAATAAGGCTCATTTTATTATGACCGTTTTTTCTCATATCAGACTATCCTGCATTTTTATTTATCGTTTTTTCTTCCTACTGCTCCCTTATTAATTTAATGGATATTTCCTCGGCCATCCTAATGATCTCTTTCAAGATCCCGATCTCTTCTTTGAATTCACTTTCCCTCTCCATCATTTTCTTCAAAACTTCTCCAACTTTATTCAATTCTTCAAAGGCAATTTTTCTGAAGAGCACTTTATCGGCATGGTCGAGCCTAGGCTTAGAGGAAATCTTCTTCAGATTTCCCAAAAGTTTTTTCGGTTCAAGAGAAGCATACATGGCCAGAACGATCTTCTTATCCTCATCACCTTCTTCTACTCCCCTCAGAGCCTTAGCAATTGCGGAAAAATCATAGAACCTCCACCAGTGTTGCTTGCTTGATTTGTATGATGTTTCAATCAGACCATATTTCCTTTCCATTACTCCAAGCAAAGTGCTGGGATTTGCGCTTTCTCCCATTTTCTCGAGAATTTCTTTCACTCCCTTGTAGTCAAAGTCTCCGAGAGAATTATTGCCATGTGCTGAGAGCTCCTCTGCCCTCCTGAGCGCAGCTTCTAATACTGCCCTCCCGCGATCCCCGTAATCTTCTAGAAATGCGCTTAGCCTAGTTTCATAACTGAGGAGCATTGAATTAATTTTACTCTCAATCTTCAATCGGCTCGACCTTGATTAGATCTGATCTAAGAATAAGTAAAAAACTTAACTTCATGAGCACAGTTTGCTTGAGTGATGGTTGCCCTTGCGACCTTATTCTATCCTTTGCTTCGACGAGCTTCCATCGATTCTTTGTCGAAATTCAATATATAAGCCTCGATGCTAAAGCTTAGCGAGTGAAGCTTCACCTATCAAAAAACTGGTCAGATAAAGCGAAGGCAGACAATTGCTAAACAGTAGGATTAAAATAATAGAAAATTGAAACAAGACAAACTAGACAGCAAGAAAAGAAATATCCTTTCGTATTTTCAAAACTCGGATCGGGAGAGTGTTTCGGTTGGCAGTACAGAAAGGCGTGTACCGAAAGAAAGTGTCTGTAGCTATAGATGTCCTGAGCGAGATAGCAGAGAGAGGTCTTTCAGATAGAGGAGAAGTTGTTGACCTGCTGAAGAGAAAGTACGAGGAGCTCAGAATATCCCCATTCAGAGGTATCGCTCAACCCGAGGATCTCTATGATAAGGAGATGGCGACCCTTTACGTGATAGGGAAATACGGAATGGGCATAGACGAAGACTATCCAGAGCTTTTCAGCAGCCTCTTCGATCGCGAAATAAAGTACGAGGAATTTGCTAGAGAAATCCTTTCCAACGATGATGATGCCACGAAGAAGTCCAGGGCGCTGGAGAAGCTTGGGACAGATGTGCTTACCAGCAACGATGTGGCGAGAATATTGAGGGTCGAGTTCACGAAGGTCGTATTTGGTTTCTCTTCAGAAGATGAGCTTCTCAGGCTCATGTCTGAAATTGAGAGGATATTTCCAGAAAATGCCAAGGACGTTAGGAACTTCAAGAAATTCTACATAGGCTTTAAATTGGCAGAGATGATAACGACCGGGGAGGTCAGGAACAGGCTTGAAAAAGAAGCTATGAAGCAGGCGATGGTCCTTAAGCTGGGTAGCGGAAAGCTGGCCCCCGATGACAGGTACATCGCTACGATCGCTAGGAGGGTGTTCAAAGTTCCAAGGGAAAAAATCGAAAGAATACTATCGCTTGGAGAAGCGAGGCATGAGGGAGAATTGAAACATGAGAATGATAAGGAGAATGAGAGCAGGTCATGAAGGCATAGTGGTGGAGAAGGATCCCATACCTCCCTTAGATCTCAGCAAAGGAGAAGTTCCGATAAAAATGAGGAGAGTGCTCTTAACCCCTTTGGATTCCTGGATTCTCAGTGGAGTCTTAGATAGAAAGTTTATTGGAACTCTTGGCTATGGAAGAGTTCTAGAAAAGCATTCGCAGAGTATTCCAGAAGAGGCATCAATTTACCCCAAGGACTGCTCCACCCTCCCCCCTATAGGAGTTGAAGGCCTAGGAAGCGAAATATTTCCCTATCCAGCCGATCGCTTGAGGAAGCCTCCAAGCAGCCTCAGATTTCCTGAGATGCTCTTCATTTACGATGTACTATATACAATAATAACCAGCTCAGAAGGGAGGACCCTAGTTGTCGGAGGCGATGGTCTCCAGAGCTATCTCCTGGCAAGAATTTTCAGTGATGCCACCTTCTTCGGATTGCAGGCTAAATTGAAGGGATTAAACGGAATATCCCTCATATCTCCTGAAAACCTCAAGGGAACTGAGTGGGACACAATAGTTCTGAACACCCTGAGCTTCTCTAGAGCAACTTTCGCTCTGAGGGAGACCATATGGAAAAGACTAATAGTAAACCCATTCGTTGCTTGTCTGCAAGGGGCTTTTCCTCTGCCTTCTCTGAACAGATTCTCAGTGGTCTTCGCCTTTCCTTCTGACACGACCTTCGATCAGAAAATACCCTATGGAGAGATGGAGAACTATGCAGTTGAGAGCGGCTTCATAGAGGAGATCCGCATCGAAGAGCTGGCATATGACCGGCAGTTTAACTATCTAACCGTGGTTCTGGAGGACGAAGAATGATTTGGTGCTCTCGGTCCTGGAAGCTTCTCAGCATATTCCTGCCGCTTTTGAATTCCAGCTTGTTCGTTTTTGCTATGTTCAGCTATCTTTCCCATAATTATATTCTACAATACGCAATCCCCCTTTATCTAGCTGCATATGTCCTCACATCTATAGCTCTTTCTGTTTTTACACTCCGCATCGAAAGCTTCTCCTCCTACAGCAATGGAAGAATGGGGACAAGGTTTAAGGAAGCGCTCCTTCTGAGCATATTCTCTTTCCTCACAATTGGAACTGGAGCCTCTGTTAAATTGGGAAAAATTTCAGGGAAGGGCCCAGGATGGGTGTGGATAGCTTCAACATCTCTAGCTACTCTTGGCTTCATAAATTCCTTTTGGATGTATTTCTTCCTTGATAGGCTCTGCTTTGAGAGAGAGATCGATGACTTTTCTTTTTCAGTTTAGATCCTTCCTTTCCTTGCCCAAAACCTCGTGGAAAAAAGTCTTTCACACATAAATGCAGGCAAGGGAAATAGCTTTGTCTTTGAAGCCTGTGCTGAATTATAAAAGCTTTGGATTGAAGAAAGTGAACGTGGCAGGGATATAAAAGAAATAAATGGGTTTCAATCAAAGTTCAAGCTGTAGCGAAGGTGAAGGCTTTTGGATGGTTTCGCAAAAGTGGAACAGGCATTTTCGATGAACAGCGGAGACAAAGTCAGGCTAAGAGGATGGATTCACAGGAAGTTCCACGTCGGAAAAAAGATCTTCATTTGGCTCAGAGATTCTACCGGCTACATTCAGTGCGTTGTCGAGGAGGAGAAAGTTGAGAGGAACGTTTTCAGCAGCTTTGAAGAAGCGAAGAGGGAAAGCAGCATAGAGATTGAAGGGATAGTGAAGGAAGACAGCAGGGCTCCGGGAGGAAAAGAAGTAGAGGTAATGGGCGGGAGGGTAGTTTCATTCAGCGAAGACTTTCCCATCAAAGGAGGAGAAGGGGTTGAGTTCCTGCTGGATAACAGACATCTCTGGCTGAGGAGCACCCATCTAACAGCTGTAATGAAGATAAAGCACTCGATTATGAAGCTTTTGAGGGAATTCTACTTAAATGACGGATGGTACGAGACAACTCCTCCCATCCTCACATCCTCTGCTGTAGAGGGTGGAGCAACTCTCTTCAAGGTTGATTATTTCGGAGAGCCCGTCTATCTCAGTCAGAGCGCGCAGTTTTACTTGGAAGTATTAATATATAGCCTGGAAAAAGTGTTTTCAATAACTCCAAGCTTCAGAGCTGAAAGGTCGAGAACGAGGAGGCACCTTTCTGAATACTACCACTTCGAAGTAGAGGCGGCATGGATGAGCATGGAGGAGCTTATGGATGTGACAGAGAAGTCGATTGAGTACGTTGTCCAAAACGTCTTGGACGAAAGAGCAAAGGAGCTGGAAATCTTGGGGAGAAACGTAGAGCCATTGAAGAGAGTTAAGGCTCCATTCCCAAGAATAACGTACACTGAAGCCATTGACATTCTGAAGAAGAAAGGAGTTCAAATAAACTGGGGAGATGACTATGGAGCAGATGAGGAGGCAGTTCTCACTAGATCATTCGAAACGCCGTTCTTCGTAACACACTTCCCAAAGAGTGTAAAGCCGTTCTACATGAAGGTCAGCGAAGAAGATGAAAAGGTTGTGAAGGGATTCGATTTCCTTGCTCCAGAAGGCTACGGCGAAATCATTGGAGGAAGCCAGAGGGAGGACAACTACGAGGTTCTCCTGAACAGAATAAAGGAGCAAGGTTATGACCCGCGCGATTACTATTGGTACCTGGATCTAAGAAAGTACGGTTCTGTGCCGCACAGCGGATATGGATTGGGCATTGAAAGGGTTGCCATGTGGATTGCTGGGCTGGAGCATATAAGAGATGCCACACCTTTTCCAAGGCTTAGAGACAGAACGAAGCCCTAAGTGGACAGCATTGAGAATGTGCGCGCTTTTCACCGGTGGCAAGGACTCCACATTCGCCCTCCATATGGCTGTCATATCTGGACACAGCATAGAATGCCTTGCGGCTGTAAAGCCTGTCGACAAAGATTCCATGCTTTATCACACACCGGCCATAGAACATTTGAGAATTTATGAAAAAGCTTATGAAGTACCGCTTTACTTGCAAGAAGGTAGTGGGGACGAGATCTACGATCTGGAGTTATTGTTGAAAGCTGTCAAGAGAGACTTCAATGCAGAAGCAGTTTCCATAGGCGCTATCGATTCAGACTTCCAATACATTCGTTTCTCGAAGATTTTGAGAAAGCTGGGAATGAAAGCTTACACTCCGCTTTGGCGCCGAGACCAGATAAGCTACATGAGAAGCCTTCCCAGGCTTGGATTCCGATATGCTATAATCAAAATTTCAGCATACGGGCTCCCTCTTAGGCTTTTAGGCAGAGAAATAGATGAAAAAGCCACCGAAGAAATCATCAAATTGTCGAGAAAATACGGCTTCAATCCCGCTTTCGAAGGCGGCGAAGCAGAAACTATGGTGCTCGATGCTCCTCTGATGAAGTGCCGCCTATCCCTCTCCGGTAATATCATTAAGCTCAGTGAGTTCGAAGGGTATTACTCTATCTATAATATAAATTGCTCAGAAAAAGCAAAATAGGTTGGGAATAACCTTAAAAATCCTTTTAATGTAGTTAGGCATGAATAGAAGGGTCAAGGAGATGGAACAGGTAGAAGAGAATCAAGAAAGGAATAAAAAAGATATAATTGTTGGTAAGCACGTATATGGAAACCTCTACGGGATGGACGAGAAGCTGTTGACCGACGAAGAATTTCTTCGAAAAACTATGATAGAAGCGGCCAAAATCGCCAATGCAACGCTTGTGGAAGTGAAGAGCTGGTCATTTCCAGGGAAGAAAGGAGGAGTAAGCGTGATAATACTCGTTACAGAGAGCCACCTCGCACTCCACACTTGGAACGAATACAACTACGCGACGCTGGACATCTACACCTGCGGAGAGCACACAAAACCAGATGTTGCTTTCGAGTATGTTGTGAGCAAGCTGAAACCAAAGAGGGTCGTCAAGCACAAGACTCTGAGGCTGAGCAGTCTGGAAGAAGAAACAATGTCATTCTAACATCTATACCAATCGAAAGCAACTTAGGTTTTTTAAAGAAAATTTTCTTCCGATTAAACGGATTAGTTTTTATTGAGATATTTCTCCGATTTCTATTATCTTGGCTGAAAGCGGTTTGGTGTATAGAATCGCAGCTGTAGCTCTTCCGGTCAGAATTCCTCCAGCCTCTCCTGGATTGAGAATGAGGGTTCCGTACTGGTTTTCGACCTTTGGCTCATGTGTATGGCCGTAAAGAACAGCGGAGAAGTTCATAGATTTTGCGAGAGACTCAACTATCATCCTAGTTTGCTCCGGCGAGCCGAAGCCATGCATCAGAACAAACTTCATGCCCTCGATCTCGTGGACAGCAATGTATTCAGAAATTTTTATATTGAAGAGGCCAGCCAATTTGCTTATCAGCAGCCTGTCCCCATCGTTGTTTCCAAGTACTGCAAATCCTCTTCCCTGGAATTTATCAAATATGTTTTTGAAGATGAAGGGCGAATTGTTATCTCCGAGGTGGATAACTGCATCGACGTTCTCCTTTTTGAAAAATTCTGCCCACCTCATTGCATGTGCCAAGTTATCATGTGTGTCTGAAATAACGCCTATTTTCAATGCCTCCATCCTCCGTATTCACTCTCTAGGCTGTAAGAGAGATCAGAGTAAATCTTAAAATATGGTTTTCGCCTATCTTTCATCGAAAACAGAGCCGGGGTAGCTCAGCGGGTAGAGCGCCGGGCTGTTAACCCGGTGGCCGGAGGTTCGAGCCCTCCCCCCGGCGCATGTTTATATCTTTTGCGAAAAGAAAGAGCATGAATCTTTAGACAGAACTGCTGTTGTGTCACGAAAAAGTTTTCAGTTCTGCTCAGAGTGGGGCGGCCATCACGTAAGCGTTTTCTCCGTCACTGTAGTATCCTTCTATGACTTTAATTTTCTTGAAACCGAGCTTCTCATATAACCTTATTGCGGGCTCATTGGAGACTCTGACTTCCAGGTAGACTTCCTTGGCGCCGTAGTCGTTTTTCATGCTTTCCATACCCTTCTTCATCAGCTCTTCCCCAATACCCATTCTCCTGAACCCTTCCAGCACTGCTATTGAAACCACATGTCCTTTCTTGACTATTAGCTTTCTTGTGAACCCCAGACCAGTCTCTATTCTGTTCATGATATAGCCGACGACTTTGCCCTCAACTTCAGCAACGAAGAATGCTTTCCCCCAGTTATCCAGATGAAAGATAAAGAAGTATTCTGGATAATTTTCAGGCAGAGCTTCCATATTGATCCTGATAATTTGAGGTAGGTCTTCATATGTAGCGTTCCTGACTGTGAACTTCTTCTTCGAAGCGCTTGCCTCCAACTCACTACACTTCCTAGTGCTTTGTGTATTGCAGGATGTAAGCAATTAACAACAAACTACTGATGATCGCCGTAACAATTAAAAGGCTTTTTGTTATTTCCTTTGAAGACCCCCATACTATTGGAATGGGTCCTATGAAAATCACACCCCCTCCCTCGACTTCTCCGCCGCTTCTGAGGGCCATCAAAATGCCGCCTATGATTAACACGACAAACCCTACGAAAACGAGAATGAACCCAATTGACAGCAGTTCTTTCTCTATCAAGCTACTGACACCAAACTAATATGACAAACTTTCCATCAAATAATTTTTTGAGGAATATTCAGCTGTCCAATATCCTTGGGGAATCATCTCTGCTCTAAATCCAACTTGAGGCTCTTACCATCGAACCACGAAATTTCAATAGCTCCTTTAGGGCACAGTATTGCACATGCATAGCACGCAACGCACTTCCTTCCCTCTATGTTCAGCTTTCCATTTACAATCTTGATTGCTTCGGTTGGACATACAGAAACACAGCTCCCACATCCGTCGCAGTCAGAGCTTACCTTGATTTTTTTCTTCGGATTTACAAGCACTTCGACCTTCGTTTTGAAATCCTCCTCTCTAAGCTCCATCTCAACTTCTCGATATAAATCGCTAGGTCAATCTTTCGCACTACTGGTTCCAGTTTTTTTGCTGCTATCGAATTTCTCAGAGAATCAAGCGGACCAGTTGGATCTATTTCGAAAATCGTGTAGAATTGTCCAATAGCCTTAATTGTGTGTGCATCACTGTTGGCAAAGCAGCCCAAGCCGTTCATTGTAGCGAAGTCATGAGCTTTCCTGTTGGAAAGAGAGCTCGAGAAGGCATTGAAGCATTCAATCGCTGCAATCCTCCTCAGTATTTTTTTCAGCCCAGCAATTCCTATTCCCGCTCTAACTGTGTCGAATGGATGTGCTGGTACTGCTATGCATCCGCTTCCTTCTGCTATATCGAGCAAGGCCTCTGCGGACATATTAGGCTGGACTTGCACGGGATCTTTGCAGTAAACTAAGAAGTCCCCGAGATCAGTTCTAATTTCTGCTCCGGGGATAACTATGATATCAATATTTTTCTCTTTGGCTATTCTCAGAGCCTCAAGCGAACCTTTGAATGTATTGTGATCGGTTACAGAGACTGCTCCCAAGCCTTTCTCAGCCGCCTCGATGAGTATTTCCTCTGGAGAGGATTCTCCGTCGCTGTAGCATGAATGGATGTGGAGGTCAGCTTTGACTCGTGGCATCCTCGTCATCTACCTTCTCTACAACCGAACCTCACTTTTCAGTGTGAGGATGAAAAATTATTTATAAGTTTTCTATTTCCAAAATATTTCTAAGTGATTATACTCTACGTTAACAGGAGCAAACCTTTAGACAAACTACAAACGCAACCAATGTCTCCCTCAGATTTTTATCGTTTAAGAATATTTCTCAATCTGCTCTTTCTTTTGGCAGACAAGTAAAAATATAAATTAACCTTTTTCGCAAAAATTTTTGAATAAATAGGACAATGACGCTCGGTATAGCTGTAACGTTCGGGACATCTCTTGCATATGAGCTCAAAACACATTAATCTCAGTTAATGAATGAAAATTAGCGGGAAAAATCTTCCTACAGAACGATTGAAAGATTAAAAGGTAGAAAGCAATGGAAGCAGCTGAGCTGAACACAAAAATTTCCTTTCTCAGAAACAAGTTGAACAATCTGTTTGTCGACAGAGAGAGGGAAGTGGAAGCAGCTCTCGCTTCCCTTTTCTCCGGAGAACCGGCGATTTTCATTTCTCCGCCAGGCACAGCGAAAACAAAGCTAATAGAAACCCTCTCAAGGATGCTCAATTCGAGATACTTCTACTATCTTTTAACGAAGTACACTGAGCCTGATGAGCTGATCGGACCAGTAGACGTAGCATTGCTTAGAAAGGGGAAATATGTCAGAGTGACAAAGGGAAGGCTTCCTGATTCGGAAATAGTCTTTCTCGATGAAATTTTCAGAGCATCCAGCGCCATAAGAAACTTTTTGCTTGACATAATTCTTTACAAGAGGATCTACAATGGGAGTGAATACCAGAAAGCCCCAATACTTACTATATACACCGCATCCAACGAAGTCAGTCTGGAAAGCGAAGATGCTGCTCTCTACGACAGGTTCACTATAAGGGATTTCTTCGGTCCCGTAGGTTTCGATTTGTGGAAACAGCTTCTGGAGAAGGGCATTGAGCTCGAGACGGGATACGGTGAAAATCTTGCTCCAATATTGAGTGCTGATGAAGTGAGAATTATTCAGCAAAAGGTCAAGGAAAGAACAAGGGAATCGCTGAAGAATGAAAAGCTCATCAATAAGTACCTGGAAGTTCTTGCTGAATTGAAAAGTTCTGCCGTCGAATTGAGTGATAGGAGAAAGGTTAAAGCTCTCATCGTAGCTTCGGCAATCTCTTACATCTATCATGAGAACGAGATAAGTTTGGAATCGCTGGGCGAAGCAGTCAGATTTACTGCTCCGTCAACAGAAGATGACTTGAAGAAGGTAGAGGAAGTGCTCGTTAAGACCGGCCTCTCCTCATCCAGCTATAAGGTTAGACAGCTCAAGACCTTGGAAACGGAATTGAAAAATGTGACGGAAAGGGCCAGGGCAGTACCAACAGATTCAAACATCAGAGCTCTCAGCGATGTTCTCTCTAAATCAGAGAGCTTTCTGGAAAGAGCTGGAGACAGTGAAAGGCTGGAGAACTACAGAGAGAGCCTTCAAGAAAAGATCGAGAAAGCGAAGATTGTTCTATCTGAGCTGAAGAGGGAATCAAAGGGAAATGGATAAAGCGACCAATCTGCTAGTGAACATAACCAATAGGGATAGCATCTACAACGTTATAAGCAGAATAATTCTCTCTCTCCTTCCCGAGGACTTGTCTAAAGAGGCCGCTAGGAATGAAAAAGCCAAGATTTTGTCGACTGATGTGTTCTTTCTTCACTACTCCTCCCACCCTATTCTGTCGGACCGGAGCGAAGACGAATTTCTAGAGAGCGCCAGACTGATACTGCTCAGATATATCGATTCCGAGGAATTCCTGAGAACCAGAATTTCCACTGAGCTGGATGAAGAGACCTCGCTCATCTTTTCCGTCGCCTTCTTGAGGAACCTAATGAAGAGCCTCACGACTTCAGCGACTCAAAGTAAGGGGAAGAGCGGGGAAGTGGAAGGTGGAGGAAAGGGAAAGGGGTCCTCTGAAGAAAAAAGCAACGAAGGAGAGGGAGGCGATAGAAGGACCGCAACAGACATTTATGAGGAAAGGAATCGCGAGAATGAGCCTACAGCCGAATCGTTGGCTCAAACGCCCAATGAGGCCGAAAATGCTTCCGAGCAGGTCATCATGGAAGCTCTATCGAAGGCCTCCGAATATGCATCGCTTGCTAAACAGTTGAAGGACATTGGCTTCAGCGGCGGAGCCAGTAGGGAAAGGGGAAGCATCAAGAGACTACTGGATTTAACGGAAGCCGTCATAGAAGTGAAAGAAGCCAGGGAGATTTTGAATATGTTCAGAGTTATGAAGGAAGCCGCTTCGAAGACCATCCACTCCGAAAAGATCTTCGAAATTCACGGAGAAGAAGTGAGAGGATATGGAAGAACTAAAAAATTGGAGAAGGCCATACCAAAAGAATTCGCCGTCCCTCGACAAATCTTCTTGGCGAAATATTCAAGCGAGGGCCTGCTGACCATTGAGAAGGAAGAGAGCAAAAAGGCTGTTTTCTACCTCCTGCTCGACAAGAGCGGATCGATGTCCGGTCACAAGCTTGTGTGGTCGCGCAGCGTCGCTCTTTTCCTCCTCAGGCTAGCAGGCTCAAAGGGAATGAAAGCATTCATGAGGCTTTTCGATTCGGAGCCCTATCCTTATGGATCCCCCATGGAAAATTTAAATGATATGATACAGGCAGTCCTCACAATTCCTTCAAACGGAGGAACTGACATTAGAAAAGCAATCAGCGTCGCTTTAGAAGACATCTCGAAAGAAAGAGGAAGGAAGCGCTCGATAATTCTTCTAATAACCGATGGGGAGGACAGATTTTCAATTCAGAGAGACCACTCTTGGAAGAATGTGCAATTAGTAACCATCATGGTGAGCGGAGAGAACGAAGTCTTGAAAAGCATCAGCGATCTCTATTTGAAGGCTGGATTGACAGTGGATGGTGCTCTAGCAATCGCCAGAGAAGGAGAACTCCTCATGACGACTGGAGAAAGAGGTAGATACAGACATGCTTGAGTTAATAATTATGCAGTCAGGTAAGCTTCACACCATTCCTTCAAGCTAGCAACGAGCATTCTCGATATTGATTCTGAGAGTAAAGCTCTGTCTCTTTCTCCATCGCTTTTGTCAATAACAATCAAGCCTTGAGAAACACGTTCGCTCGCCTCTCTTTTTTTAAATGTACAAGCCTTCTACTGGATCAGTGAGGTTAGCAGAATTGAACCTGGCCTTCGAGCTGAAATACGAAATTATAGCTCTCGAAGCTAAATTCGATTATTACCTTGATATTTTCAAAAGGGCCAGGGAGACGGCGGAAATGAAGAGCAGAGGGGGCACTGTCGAGACAAACATATGGGTTCCAACCAAAGATGTTTTAGATGCGACCATTGTAAGAATGACAATTGCTAGGAAGGCTTTAGAAGACGGGATGAAAGGGGCAGTTCCAATTTCCCTTATATCAGCACAGAGAGAGCTCGAGTCGCTCAGATTCCAAATAGAAGATAAGTCCTGCATACCATACATAAAGAAGGCGATTGGTGTGGCAATAAGCGACATCATAATGAGCATAAACGCTATCAGAAAGAAAACTGGTGGAAGCTTTTAACCGACAGAGGAATGCAGGCATAAACTTGATAACATGATCAGCTGAAACCCTTCTCTCGTTCTGCAAATCATTCTTCCATTAAGTCCTCTGCTGAATTGTTTGAAAAGTGGGAAAACTAAGCTGTGAGAGCGATCTTTCTGAACGGGCATCTCTGATAGTCCTGCTCGCATAGATGAATTTCAAAGCGAGTCAAGTATCTATCTAAAGCACTGCAGTATGCCGCATAGCCACGTTCCGCTTTTATAACTTTCATGAGAGAGCAAGATTCCTTTGGGAATCTATCAACAATATTCAGAAGAGGATCTGGCCTTTTGTCGAGGCTTATCCCGCTGTCGGCCATTTTAATGGCATCTCTGTAGTATGGACAGCTCTTGTAGCCTTCTCCATCGCACTTTCCTCTCTCATAGAGTTCCTCCGTTGAAAGAGAACCCAAAACCGGGCTTCTGCACCTTCCATCCCTAAAGAAAGGACAAGTCATTCTACCACCCTCAGGCGCGGGTTCGTTTCATCATTCTCATTTCATCCCTTGAAAGCTTCATCATTGGATGCTGATAATATGTTGTTATGCAACATATTTAGCTCTTTTTGAAATGAAAAGCATCCTTTATCTGAACTGCAAAGCATCAGAGGGGTGAAGCAGAACCCAGCTCCAGCCAGCTCCTCAATGACATCACCTTCCATGAAGCAATCTTTTCTGTATAAATAGAGCATTGGCCTGCAACCCTCATCTATGCAGGACAATTTTTCATCAACAAGCTTCCACCCAGACCAGAGCATTTTTAGAATGTTGCTTGAATCAATGGATGTCGACCACGAAGTGAACCTGTAGAGGAGGCGTGAGAAGGTAGCCAGAAAGAGAGGGGGGTCGAATAATCTGGATCCTGTTCCAATAAGAACCTTCCCATAATCTCTACTCAGAAACTTCAATATAGGAAAGCTGCTTCCCCTTCCAAGCTCAGGCATCTCCGCGGGGAGGTGAACTATCCAGGAATAGTTGGAAGCGATAGCTTCTACATCGCTTCCTGTGAGCCAGTCCCCTCCGATTATTACAGTTTTCTCCGTCAGAAGATCGTGCTCAAGAAGCCTCCCGATGGGTGTTTTTTTGTAAAGGTCCAGACTCTTGAATACTTCGTCAGCATCCGCTTGAGCCTTCACAAAGAGAAGAAAATCTTTCTTCGTCATAAGCTCTTTTAATGATTCCAGATAATCGTCTTCGAGAAGATGCAGCTCTTCTAGGTACAGAATGGCTGGAGATCCCTTCAGCCATTTAAGCTCAGAGCCTTCCTCTTTTCTTAAATCCCCGCCTTTTCTGAGGGCAGTCGCCGGGTAGAAATAGGGGAAAAGAAATTGTGGTGAATCAAAACCTGGATCTTTGTATATTCCGCCTCCCCACCCAACCTGCATCATCTTTAGAAATATTGTGCTACCCTTTTCTGTGCTGACATGGGGTAAAATGAAGAATGGATTGAAGAATGCCTGTATTAGAAACCCCCCTCTGCAGTCAATCGTTAACTCGCTCCTGTCGTGCTCTCTGTAGCTAAGTCCCTGCTCACGTAGAGTTAACTCATTTGCCTTTACTAGAACAGTTTTTCCTCTGGATTCTCCAGCTATTCCTTCACAGTTGTAGAAATGAATGCTTTCAATCAAATGTCAGCCCCAGCTTTACCTATGTAGCATTGCAGTAGTTATTAATTTGGCAGTATTTTTTCAGCAAATCCACTTCAAAACAGCTGTTACTCAATAAAAATCACTCTAGAGGAGAGATTGAACTAACATTGGAAAAACTCTGCCGCTAGATGCGGCTTTCAAAAAAATTAGGGGTTTCTGCTCAGCTTGATTTTCGCTGAGCCGTTGTACCTGTTTATCTCTACAGTCAAGTCATGGATCCTGTAGCTGCACACAGGGCATCTGTAGAACGTCGTCACCCTCTTTATGCCTCCTCCGAAGGTTTCTGCTTCCATCGAGAATTCCATTGCGGTATGGCATTTTGGACAAATGACAGAATCTCTGCTCAGCAATTTTCAGCACCTCGACAGCAATGCTTTTCGTTGTTTCTTTCTTGGAAACATTTTTAGGCCCCAAACTAATAACTTTTTTGAAACGCATAGAACATGATTGATTGCGGAGCAGTGAAAGATCTGACATGAAGAGCACCGCTGCTATTTAAAGCCAAGCTCAGTCTAACAAAATCGATGGTTGCAGAGGTCCTTGCTTGAGCTGTGTGATCGAAAATGAGGAGAAAAGTATTGAAGGAAATTGCTAGAGAGGTCGGCGCTGAAGAGAGCATTGAGGGAAGCTTGGAAATTGTCGGAGATATTGCCATACTTCGATTCCCAGTATGGATAAAGCCAACCAATCCAGAATTATTGGAAAGGATTTCGAAAAAGCTAATCGAAAAATTCCCATATATAAAGAGCGTTTGGCTTTCCGCAACTCCGATATATGGTGAAGAGAGGATCAGAAGGCTGATCCACCTTGCAGGAGAGGAGAGGACGAGGACCATTTACAGGGAGCACGGCGTTTCCTTCTTGGTCGACATAGCTAAAGCCTACATATCTCCTAGGCTCAGCTATGAGCACATGAGGGTTGCAAAGCTGGTCGGAGAGGGTGAAATTGTGACCAACTTCTTTTCAGGAATTGGGGGTTTCTCCTTGGTGATCGCGAAGCATTCCAAGGTTGGTTTAGTGAACTCTATTGACATAAATAGGGAAGCCGTTGAGCTTCAGAAGGAGAGCATAATCCTGAACGGACTTGAGGGAAGAGTTAGAGTTTTCCACGGAGACGCCAGGAACATAGCTGAGCTCTACCTGAGAGAGAGATCGGACAGAATCCTCCTCCCACTCCCAGGAATAGATGAAACATTCTATCAGGCTGCTTTGAAAGCTCTCGCGAAGAGGGGAGGTTTTCTCCACATGTATGAATTTGTTTCCTTCGAGGACGATCCTAACGTTGCTATTGGAGAGAAATTCAGGGAAATAGAATCAATGATAATGAGATTTGGGTGGGCTGCTCATCTCAAGAATGTCAGAAAAGTGAGATCTGTAGGTCCGAGAAAGGTGCAGGTGGTATTTGATATAGAAGCGAGGCCTCTTCTCTGAGCAGTTTGGGGAGAGACAAGCAGCTATATTCTCCTGAAAATCGCTGCGAAGAAGCCTATGGTATCGTGGATGCCTGGAACAAATCTCGCGACTGAATGATCGCTCAGCTTGGACTGGGGGTATGGAAAGTTGGGATATGCGACTTCAAGCGGCAGGTTTTTCAATGCCCATTCAACCTGTCCTTCATTTTCCTCATAAGTTATCGTGCAAGTTGAGTATGATATGTATCCTCCAGGAAGGGTGATCCTGGCGGCCTCTGCTAGAAGCTGCCTCTGCAGAGATACCAGATTTTTCAATTCCTCCTTCGTAATGCCCTTGGAGAAAATTCTCGGCCTGTTACCCAGCCCCGAGCATGGGGGATCGACCAGTGTGAAGTTGGACTTCAATTGCGGATAATCTTTCGAAAGATACCTCGAATCTGCCTTTACGATGAAAACCCGTTGCGCTCCTATCCTCGAAATCTCTCTCTTCAGCCTTTCCACTTTTTTATCTGTATGATCGAATGCAAAGTATCTCCCTTTACCTTCCGTGAGCTCATAGAGGTGGCCTATTTTGCCTCCTGGTGAAGCAGTCATATCTACATATGTGAACGCTTCCGATGCAAAAAAGCTGAGCATCCTTGAAACCAGCATTGATGGATATGACTGATCTGTGATCAGTCCTTCCTTGTAGGCCTCCAGCTCTCTGATTTTTGGAAGCCTGTAGAGAGATCTTTCCACTTTCACTGTGACTCCCCTGGCCCTTCTGCTTATATCTTTCGGCTCAATTTCCAAGATCCCTTCGGCAACAGGAGTTCCGTCCTCGCTCAAAACCGAAACCCAGTCTCCCTTCCTCGCATTCATTATTCTCTTCAGCCCAGGCATGTACAAATCCGCTCCAAGCATGACTCTTTCTGCTGCCTCTCTTTCAGCCACAACAGCTTTATCTCTCAACTCAACTTTATCTCCTTCCATGATTTCGATGTATATTGCTTCTTCAGTGAGCCCACTTCTTTTTGCAGTTACCCCCTCACCTCTGAGCAATTGGATCAAGTTGGAAACGTCGACCTTCATTTTGTTGACCCGCAGGTAGTACTTCCTCATGGGGGCGGAGAGCTGCAGCATAAGGTTCTCGACAGAAATTCCATAAGCTTCCGCGACTGGCGTGATCAATTCTTCGAAGAACGAACCTCCTTTAAAAGATGTCAATCCAGCAGCACCTTCTCTATCTCCGAAAATGGAACAGCCCCCTCCCTGACCAGCACAATTTTTTCGCCTGAAGCATCCACTATGGTCGAAGGCTTTCCTGCCTTTGCTGGACCGGCATCTACAACAACATCAACATCTTTAATGTATTCAAGCGCTTCTTGGGCCGTGGTTGGAGGCTTCATGCCTGATATGTTTGCGCTTGTTCCGACGATCATTCCTCCTATATATTTTGCCAGCATCCTGGGGACCGGATGATCTGGAACTCTTATTGCTATTTTTCCCTCTTCATCGAGGAAGTACTTCGGGATTTTCTTCTTGGGATAAACCTTCAAAGTTAGCCCTCCGGGCCAGAAACGCTCCATGAGCTTCTTTGCCAATTCACTGATTGCAGCTATCTCCGCAGCTACCTCAGGCTCTGAGAGCAGTATAGGAAACGGCTTCATCTCTCTCTTCTTCAACTCAAAGATTTTCAGAACAGACCTCTCATTGAAGACATCGCATCCGATTCCATAGACAGTGTCTGTTGGATATATTGCTACTCTTCCCAGTGCCAGCAATTTTCCCACTTTTTCCATCTCTGATGGATCGGGGTTTTCAGCATCTACGCGGATTATGAACATTTTCTTCATCCCTTTTCTGAGCTCATTCTGAAGAGTTCTTCTGTGGCAAATAAAATGCTTGCGTTTTTCGAAAAGCAGCTAAAGTATGAAGGCTTTCTTTCTCGGTATACAAAGCTGAGCTGTAATTGCACTTGAAAAACAATATAACCATGTGTGTTTTTCATTGATAAGGAACAACGAAGATCAGGAGAGCAGCATGTCTTCAGGCAGAACAGATAGCGGAGAAGCCTCGAATGCCTCTATTTTGGAAAAAATCTATCAGAGAAGAAAATTGCTCGCGCTCATTGTAGCGGTTGGAATAGCAGCAATTGCTTTCTACGTGAGGATACAGAGGGTATTCCTGTACGGCTACTATCTCGACGAGGCCGACCCATACTTCATGTATTGGGGCACGAACTACATGGTACAGCACGGCATCCTTTCTTGGTACAGCCTGACGGCCTCCAACAATGCCACTCACATATTTTGGTATCCATGGGGGAGAGATGTAGCTCACACGGACTATCCGCTGAACATGATGCTGGCAGCTCTAACTTACCCACTCGCGAAGCTCTTTGGATTCTCGATTCTTCAGTGGGCAGTGCTACAGCCGCCAATAGCAGGAGCCCTCATAGTCATCTTCTCTTATCTTATAGCCAGAGAAATAGGTGGAGAGCTGGCAGGAATTTTCTCCGCATTCATAGCTGCTGTGATTCCTGGCACGCTAGACAGGACCAATGCGGGATTCTTCGTGAAGCTGGGGATGGCGCAGCCCATTGTGCTCTTGGGCATATTTTTCTTTGTTAAGATGATCAAAGCTAATAAGCCAAAGCTGAAGACGGTCTACATGATTTTGGCGGCAGTGATCCTCTCTTCAGTAGCCTGGAGCTGGGGAGGCTATCAGATAGTTGATCTCGTCATAGGAGCTTTCATAGGGCTCTATCCGATAGTAAAAGATCCCGAAAGGAGAGAGTCTCTCTTCCTCCTCCTCTTCATAGCAATATCCCTAGCCGTTCAGTCCGCTTCCCCCACGGTCTCGCCTGTAGCTTTGCTCAAGGGAGCGGGGCTATTTCTGATAGGCGGATATGCACTCTACCTCCTTGGCTTCGCAGAGATGAAGTTGTTCCCATCCATAACTAAAGCCGGAAGTAGGAGAATTGGCTGGAGGACCGTTTTCGGAGGAACAATCATCGCAATAGGAGCCCTCGGCCTCATAGCAATGTACTTCAACTTCCTCAACATATCTGGCAGAGCTTACTACTTCCTAGGAATTCAAACAAACGACGCTTTGGTTGCCTCAGTATCTGAGCACCAGTCGCTTAGCTTCACCGCTTTGGTAACTCTCACAGGGTTGGGCCTGCTGCTGTCTTGGGTATACTTCTTCTACGGCCTCTTCAGAATGAAGAAAGAGCCGATAAATCTCTTGTTCGTTCTTCTTGTTCCGTTGGTCACATATATGGGGCTGAGGGCATCA
This sequence comes from Fervidicoccus sp. SLHALR4, assembly GCF_058692745.1. NCBI lineage: Archaea > Thermoproteati > Thermoproteota > Thermoprotei > Fervidicoccales > Fervidicoccaceae > Fervidicoccus > Fervidicoccus sp. SLHALR4. The sequence continues at coordinate 1,140,072 of NZ_CP182483.1, forward strand.
TATCTCCTGATGTTCGTAGCAACGATCCTCTCGGTCACAGGTGGAATGGGGGTAGCTCCAGTTTCCTCTTTGCTGGTAAAGAGCCTGGGCTTGATGGAAGAGAGCGCATCGAAGAAGATCAAGGAGAAGAAGTCCAAAAAGATCGCTAGACAGAGAGACGATATGGGGATCATTGTGTGGAGCTCTGTGATAGTGATTCTCGTAATAATAGGGACATTCCACTTCTCCGTGACCTTTGCGCAGGCTAGATCCCCGCCCCTCATTCTCTCGGGAGGCATTGGGCTGGCCATGCAGAACAAGGCATGGATTTATGCGCTTGATGTCATCAGGAACGAAACTCTTCAGAATAGCGTTTTCATGCCTTGGTGGGACTACGGCTACTGGATTCCAGTTATGACAGGAAGGGCAACGGTTGCCGACGGAGCTACCCTGAACGGAACGCAGATAGCTCTCCTTGCAAAGTTGCTCACATCCACCAACGAGAGCGAAGCAGTTGATATTGCTCTTAACGACTTCAAAGCACCTGCAAACAGCTCATACGTTGTCGTCTTTGATGTCTTCTGGGCGCGCCAAATATCTGATGGTAGCTGGGCTGTGGGCCCCTACTCTTCCATATACACTGGAACTGTTGGTCTTGCAGACATACCGAAATCGATTTGGATGCTCAGAATAGGCGGAAGGCTGAACTTGACATCTTATTCTCCATACTTTGCTGTTGAGAGCGTTCCCTATCAGGGAACAAACTACCCAGTGGTGGGACCTAACTGGACGGATCCGCTGGTTCAGAGAACGCTCATTTACAGAATGATGGTTGATGCTATGTACCACCTGAACGATACAGCTATTCTGAGGGGAACTCCGCTCGGGATCACCGGGAACATAACGTTCATGGACTTCGTGTCTGGAGCTGTAGTAGATGACATGCCCTTCAGCAGACTCGCTCCCTTCAGAATAGTTGTCGATCCAATATACAACTCTGGTACGGACAAAATATTTGTAGCTGTAATCATCTACCAGATAACGGGTTCTTGAAGAGAGAAGCTTTTTTCTATCAGGATCATCATTTCCGCATTTCCTTTATTCCTCTGTGTCTTACAGGCCTGAACTCTATGCCTAATATTTCTAGCGACTTCTGGACAGAGTAGTCATCCGTAAACACGATAGGCTTCCTGCCAGTTCTCTTTTCGTTGCTGGCCAGCTGAATGAGCTTCAGGTCTGTTTCGCTCAGCTTTCTTCTTAGAGCTTCCGGGATTTCTCTGTCGACCGTTATCGCTCCCGCTTCTCGCACCTCAATCCTGTCTGCTTCAATTCCATAGATCAGCCTTTCGCTGCTGTAGTAGTCCTTAACCTCTGCTATAACTTCTTCGACAGTCACGATTCTCTCTCTCATCAGCAGGTGAAGCCCCGCTAAGAAGGCAGCAGTATCAAATATTATGACCACAGCTTCCTCGGATGACTCTCTCATAGAACCTCAGCCGCCTCATTCGGGCGAATCTCAGTGGTCTTTCAAGCAGACTCACGCGGATTACATCTGGAGGATAGAGCTCTACCTGGCCATCAACAACAACTCTCTCCTTTCCAGTTCTCCTGACGATTTCGAGAATTATGGAGGAATGGGGATCGACTACCAACGTTCTAGCGTGAAGAGTCATGGGATTAAGCGGCGTGATCACTGCGGAAGCGAGAAATGGATCGACTATGGGTCCGCCTGCACTGAGGCTGTAGGCTGTTGACCCAGATGCTGTTGCCACTATAACTCCGTCCCCCGCAATCCTGTAGACTTTTTCTCCATCTACTGAAACGTCGAGCTCCATGACCTTTGCGGAGCCTCCAGTGAGAACAAGCTCGTTCAGAAAGTCTTCATTGAAACCCTCCCCTGCTGCGTTCATCATCCACAGGTGCTGTTCCGCATACATGCCCATCTTTATCTTCTTCAGAACACCGTCGAGCTTCTCTGTAGTGAGATCGAAGTAATAACATCTCCTACCTGCACCGATTGTTATAAGGAGAGAATCTCTTATCTTTCTATATCTCAAAGCTTTTAGGAGGGTCCCGTCTCCCCCAACTACAACTGTCCAGCAGGGCTGCTGATCCGCTACTGAGCGAATTTCAATTCCGCCCATCCTTAGCTTTTCGTTCAAGCTTTCAGCGATGAGGAAGACCTCCTCTCCAAGCCTTTCTGCCTCATTTCTTATTTTGTGGATCGAATTGGTTGCTTCAGCGCTCTCAGGGTTGACGAAAATCCCAACGCCACTGCATTTCCTCTCCATTTTTAAGTGCCTCAATAATTTGTATTTTGATTCTTAGATAAGAATTAATATTTTCTAGCTTTTCCAAAGAGGCGAGGCCTTCAGTTGTAAAGACAGCAGGTAGCTCTTCGTTTGTCAATGGGAAAAGTATTATTTTTGAGAACCCATTAAATCTTTAGTTAGGTGGAAATGTGGAAAACGAAGAGAAAGGGAAGTATAAAATTGAAGAGGTAAGAGAGCTCCTTGCGTTGGTCTCGGATTTCCTGAAAAATCTGAGAGAACCATTGGAAAGCTTCATAGGGGTGCTTACAGAGGGATTCAGCGGCGATAAGATAGGAAAAGAAGTCGCATCTTTCTACAGATCATTAATTGATTCCGGTCTTGATGCGGAAACGGCGAAGAAGTGGACTGAAAGGTTCCTTGATGAAAGGTTGAAATCTATTCCAAGCATGTCGAACATCGGCGAAGTCATTGAAATGGTTGTGAGAAGCAGAAGAGAAGAGCGTGGCTCTGAATCTCATCCTTAGCTCGTTGTATCGGGTTCCTTAAAAAAAAAGAAATAACCGGATTAAACTGCGAAAACCCGCTAGCGATCCACTTAGCAGGTTTGATAGCTTGAGATAAAAAAATACTTAACAGTACTTATCACTGAAGGATGGAATGGTGAGATGAAAGTTTTTAAGTTCATTGTTCTGGTATGCGCTTTTGCTCTGTATTTGAGGATATTGTTTTCAATCGCTGCATTCTGTCTGAGATTTAGAGTGATAAAATACAAATACCAGAGGCAATTCGAAAAAGCGATCAAGGAACTTAAGTTACCTGAAGATTTCAGAAAGGATATCGTTGAAAAGTACGCAACTGCTCTTTCTGCACAGATGGTTCAATTTCAAAAAATGAAGCGTCTGCTCCTCACATATGGAGAAAAGTCATAGCAACCCTTCTCACATTATTCATTATAAGCTGTAGCCTCCTCAAAGTAACATTTATTTCCTCTTTCCCCAAACTCATTTAGCGAGCGGGGGTGCCCGAGCATGGCCAAAGGGGTCGGACTTAGGCTCCGATGGAGCAGTCCTGCGTGGGTTCAAATCCCACCCCCCGCACCTTCTGCCTGAAAAAAGCTTTGTTCTTTCGGCTCTATCTGGAAGGTTTGAAAAAGCACTCCTGTCAGGGAATCTATTAAAAACAAATGGAGCTCTATTTCCTTAAAGATTTCTTCAGAAAGTCCTCTATCTCCTGGAAATAGGGAGATGATGAGGATCCTCTCCTGAGCGACTTAAGACTTCCTGCGGCAACTGCTACTTCTATGCACCTCTGCACTTCCCCTCCTTCTGCATAGCATGAATTGAACGCTGCGTCGAAGGCATCTCCTGCCCCCGTCGTGTCAACAGGTACTATCGATGGAGCGGCGGCACAATAGGCTCTCCCATTAATATATGCAGTTCCGCCTCTTGCTCCCTTCTTCAGGATGAAGATCTTTTTTTCATTTTGATGAGAAGCTATCCTAATGCTTTCTTCCGCATTTTTTCCGAATATCCTTTCCGCTTCACTTTCATTGAGGAAAATCACGTCCACCCTTTCAGCAACCTTCAAAATTTTTTCCTCGTTCCCTCTGGTCTCTGTGCCAGGGTCATAGGAAATCAAGATCTCGTCTCTCAATTTGCCTATTGAGTTTAAGACACCTTCCAGTAGGGATGGGTTCACGCTTGAGAAATGCGCTATCTTTGGAAGCGGCTCGCTCTTTAACCCATCGAGAACTAATGCCTCATTCAGCTTTGCATTTACGCCCCTGTAAGTTATAAGCCTCCTCTGTTCTCCTTCAACGTTCAGTATAGTGGAAAAGCCGGGGGTTCCTTCGTCCAGAATTCTGATGCCGCTTATATCAACTCCTTCCTCCTTCAGCTCTTCCAGGAATCCCAATTCAGGAAAGATTCTGCTTGTAACTCCTATCAGCCTGGCTGCGTGCCCATACCTAGATACAGCAACTGAGTAGTTTAATGCCCCTCCCCCCTTTCCCATGGAGAAGTCCTTCGCTTTCACAGCTTCATCGGGGCTCGGAAGCTTTTCCAAATATATAGTCAAGTCTATGTTTATGTTTCCAACTGCGGCGTGAACAATGTTCTTTCGGATAATGGTCTTTTCACCTCAAGAGCGATGGAAAGAAGAACTTCTTTCCTGCCTTCTTCTTCCTCTCATCCCATTCATTGAGGATCTTCACAGCTTCATTGGCAACTGAGATTGCCCTCTCAATCCCCCTTCCTGGAGCAAATTCGTTCTTCGATCTCTGGGCTATAGCTGCGCAGACCGCCCCCGCCCTTGCCCCATAGATATTTGAAAGGGTTAGGATCACGGAGGACTCCATCTCAAAGTTCAGAACATTGGCCATGCTCAGGTCAGGAAGAATGTTTCTGGCGAAAGACGGGAAATAGTCTCTGTATCCAGGCCTGCTCTGTCCGAGATAAAAGCTGTCTGTCGATGCTGTTATCCCAACCCAGTACCTCTCTCCCAGAGATTCGGCTGCCTCTATCAAAGCCATAACAACTTCGGGGCTAGATGATGCTGGGTATTCCGGGATCACATACTGCTTGCTCGTTCCCTCAAGGCGGACAGAAGCAGATGTTATTATGAGATCTCCTGTCTCTATGTATGGCTGTATGGCTCCAGTTGTCCCAACCCTAATGAAGGTATCTGCACCAACGCGGAGTAGTTCCTCAACCGCTATAGCTGTGCTGGGAGCCCCAATCCCAGTAGAGGTTACTGAAATGGGGACCCCTCTGTACTTTCCCGTGTAGGTCGTGAACTCTCTGTGCCTTGCTATCAGCCTGCTCTCATCCCAAGTCTTAGCTATGAGATCTGCTCTGGCAGGATCGCCCGGAAGCAGAACGTATTTGGAGACTTCCCCCGGAGCTACCATTATGTGGTACATTCGGTTTTCTACAGTTGGGGAGTCCGCCTTTCCGGTAGAGGACATGATTCTCACCTCAGCTCAGGCGAACTTCATGTAGCTTTTCTTAAATGAGCCCTGTTCTTCATAATAAACAATTACTTCTTTTATGACTTCCCGAGGTAGCTTGATGTAGTACCTCAACGTTTCTCCTGGGTTCAGCTCGAACTTTTTGTCGATGGACTCGCTGATGTATCTCCTCCCTTCTCTCTGCTCCTCCTTCCTCAAAGGTTGCGTGAAGATATAGTATGTGAACTCGATCTTCCATATGGTTATTGGGTTGCTTCCGTTGTTGGTTATTTTCAGAAATCCCTTGTCATCTACCTCAATTGCTATCATTTCACTTCCCCGTTGAACATCATTGCTATTCCTTCATATCGATTGTGCAAGATTTATACTTTCACGGAAAAACCTTCAGCAGCATGGTCCCGATTTCAATTTCCTTGACGCTGTTTGCAAATGCCAGGGCGTCGGAGAGCCTCCTGGAAGATGATGAGTATATCGTGTACATGGGGTCTCCCGGCTTAACTCTGTTCCCGATTTTCACATAGAGCTTGACTCCAGCAGCTTTATCGAATGGAGCTCCTGCCAGCCTGGCAATGGTGCTGAATGCCTTGTTATCTATGAAAGTAACAGCTCCGCTCTTATTGGAGTAGATCGTTTCCCTGTACTCTCCCAGCGGTATGTCTTCAGGCTTCCTGTTAGGATCTCCTCCCTGCCACTCGATCATCTTTTTGAAAGCTTCGTATGATTTTCCGCTCAGGAAAGCTTCCCTTGCAAAAGCTTCCCCTTCCCCCACGTTGGCTTTGCCAGCAAGCTCGTAGAGAGCTCCCGCGATGTGCATGGCCTTGTCCAAGAGACTTGGAGAGGCCTCCCTCTTAATGAGAGCAGAGAGAGCTTCCATGGCTTCGAGATTTGGCCCTATCGTATATCCTATCGGCTCTCCCCCAAAGGTTATCAGAGCTTTAACTTTCATATTGAACTTCCCACCCTGCCTCACGAAGATCGATGCCAGCTGCTCGGCTTCAGTCTCGGTTGCCAGCTTAGCTCCCCTCCCCACTGGGAGGTCCACAACCAGGCCCGATATACTGAGAGCAACTTTCTTCGAGAGTATGCTTGCCACTACCTGAGAGGGAGGATCCAGGAGCAGCCTCCTTTCAACCCTCACCATTATGTCGTCTGCTGGAGCGAGATTCAGATAACCCGTCCAGGCGATCGTGCCACCCGCCCTCTCAACAGCCTTCTTTATCTCCTCTGCCGTGAGGGAGACGTTTGCCAGGGCCTCCATGCTGTCAGCAGTCCCGCTTGGAGAGGTTATAGCCCTGCTGCTCGTCTTTGGAACCTTGAGCCCGAGAGACACAGCTGTAGGGACAGCGAGCATAGCCACCTTGCTGTTTCCAGGAACCCCTCCAATGCTGTGCTCATCATAAACAGGGTATGGGAAGGTTATCTTAGTTCCTGTTTCGACCATTGACCTGATGAGCTCATAGGTCTCATCGTCATCCATGCCTATAGTGGACTGCAGGGTCACGAATTCTGCTATGGCAGAGTCCTCCAAGACGCCTGACACCATATCTGAAACGATCTTTTTGATCTCTGCTTCGTTAAGCTTTCCCCTGTTCAGCTTCTTCTGAAGTATGGAAATGCTCTCTGAAGGGCTAACGCCCTCTACAGCCACATCATCTCCATCGCTTAGCTTGAATATCTTAGCGATCTCCCTTGGGATCCCCAGCTCTCCTTTGTTAACGAGTTCGGACGATATCATTGGAGTGAAGGCCATGAGAGGGGTACCATTCTGCTTTACCATCAGCCTGGATTCTACATCTATTCCGAAAGCCTTCGCATCTTCTGGATTTATGATTGCCGCGTTGCTGACGAACTGGATGTCGAGCAATCTGACCTTCAATATACTCTCACCACGACAAGGGGAAATTTAATACAATTGTCAATTATAAAAACTTTATTGAAGATGAGCCTTTTTAGCTCGCAATGCAGTGTTCCTTCACATGCCGAGACCTCAGCCTTCTCCTTCCAGCTTCTTCTCTGCATAGAGAAGAGCTTCCCTCAGAGCTTTCAGGGGCTCTTCTCCTTTTTCAACTACGAGCTCCGTGATGATTCTATAGTGCTCCCTCAGCTCTTCTATGTACTTCTTTAGTTCATCGGCAGGAGGCTTAACCTCTTCCCCTCTACCGACTCCCGGACACTCCTCGTCTAGGGCAATCTCGCTGCCGTCGAGCCTGATCACTTTCAGCGGATAGATTCTGCACTTCATCGGCCTCGAGTCATAAATTTTGCAGTAAGTTTTTCCATCAGCATCGAATCCTAGAAAGACGCACCTTCCCTTCATGTCTCCAGCCAGGCTCATGACGGGGATCATGTCGGCCAGTATTACCCTCACATATGTTCTGATAAAGTCATCAATTGAGACATCGATCCTTTTAGCGATCCTGACAGCATCGAAAATTGTGATTGAAACATTGGGGCCAGTCCCGCAGCACATATCGCATCGAATGCATTCAAACCTGTATGCTTCGTCCGCTCTAATTATTCTCAGCTTCCTCAAACTCTGCTCTCCCTTCCTATGAAAAGGGAAGCTCAGTAGAATTTAAAGGATTATGGAAAATAAGTTTCGAGACAACTCCCACGCATTAATTCTTCGGACATATATTGGCAATCTTGGATATAACTTGGAGCAAAAGTTCAGATTCTTCCCACTCTCTGATTCCAGCTCTATATGCGAAGCGCTCTCTCTTTTCAGCACTATCGCAGAGGTACCTCATGAGGGAGAGGACGACGGCATCTGAGTCAGCGGTTGGTATCTCTCTGTATATAGCATCTATCATTGAAAGACCTCTCTTGATGAGTTTCTCGTCAGCGTTCAGCTTCTTCAATTCCGATATGAGCTTGGATCTGGCCTCGAGAGCGTAAATGTTCATTGATCTCAGCCAAGATCGGATCGGGGAAAATCTTGTTAAGAAAGTAATGGCTGGTTAGCTCACCATTTCCCGATAGAGAAGATAATACTGTTTGAAGGCCGGAATCGGCGAAAAAAGGCTACATTTATAATTCTAATTTAAGTCTTGTTTTAGATGGGTATTCCCTCATGTTATTGCGAGGCTTTCATGATTTCGCTAAATCATTGAAAGGAGAAACCTTTCCTCCAAATAGAAGGAAATACGTATTTCAATAAGAACAAAAAGAACATTAGGCGGATTTCACCAGTCTATTTTTAACCAAGGAGGAGCTGCTTCTATGCCGTCTCGAAGGGAGGAAAAAGCGCTTTCGCTGCTTCAGCCATACACTAGAGACTGGATATTGCAGGCATTCGGAGGTCTGACTGAGCCTCAGATACGAGCAATTCCTCTGATAAAGAGAGGGGAAAATGTTCTGATATCGAGCCCAACCGGAACAGGGAAGACGCTGGCTGCGTTCTTGGGCATAATAGACGAGCTCTTCAAAATGGCCTCTGAAGGAAAGCTTGAAGAGAAAATCTATGCCATTTACGTTTCTCCATTGAGAGCTCTGAACAACGACATAAAGAGAAACCTCAAGGAGCCCATAGAGGGGATAAGAAAAACAGCATTGGAGAAGTACGGTATGGATCTCCCTGAGCTCAAAGCTTCTGTGAGGACGAGCGATACGCCTGAAAAAGAGAGGCAGGCAATGGTGAAGCACCCCCCGCACTTCATAATCACGACTCCAGAATCCCTTTCGCTGATACTGGTTTCCCCCCGGTTCAGGGAGAAGCTGAAAGATGTTAAGTGGGTCATTGTAGACGAGATACACGAGATGGCCTCTTCCAAGAGGGGGACGAGCCTCTCCCTAATGCTGGAGAGGCTGGAGTGGCTCGCGGGAAGGCCTCTTCAGAGAATAGGCCTGAGCGCAACAATAGCACCTCTCAGAAGGATAGCGCTCTTCCTTGGGGGGTATGATGAAAGCGGGAAGCCCAGGAAAGTGAAGATAATAGATGCCAGGTTCAAGAAGCCCTTTGATATAAAGGTGATACTTCCAGTCAGAAATCTGACATATTCTACAAGCGAAGAGCTGAATGAAGCCATCTACAGAACTATAGCTGATCTTGTGATGAAGCATAGATCCACGCTGATTTTCACGAACACGCGGAGCGCTACAGAAAGAGTCGTTTACAAGCTGAAGAGCCTGCTGAGCTCTAACTCGATGATAAGCATGGATGATATTGAAGCCCACCACAGCAGCCTGAGCAGAGACATAAGGCTGGACGTTGAAGAGAGGCTGAAGAGGGGGGATCTGAAGGTAGTAGTGTCATCGACTTCGCTTGAAATGGGCATAGACATCGGGTACATTGACTTGGTCCTCCTGCTAAGCAGCCCAAAGAGCGTCAGTAGGCTGCTCCAGAGGGTTGGAAGAGCAGGACACAGGCTTTCTGAGGTAAGCAAAGGCAGGATCATAGTTGTGGATAGAGATGACTTAGTGGAGTGCTCGGTTCTCGCAGAAGCAGCAAGGAAAAGGAAGATCGATAGGGCTTCTGTTCCCATGAAGCCCCTCGATGTTCTTGCTCAGCAGATTGTGGCGATGAGCTTGGAAAGAAAGTGGAGCAAGGATGAGGCATTCAAGCTCGTAAAGAGAGCTTACCCCTACCACGATTTAACCGAGGAGGAATTCGAGAGCGTGCTCAGATATCTTGGAGGGGAAAACAAAGCCCTGGAGGAGACCAACGTTTACAGGAAGATCTGGTACGATCCCGAAGAGGGAACCTTCGGCAGGAAGAGGGGGGCGAGGATGATATACTACCTGAATCAGGGAACAATACCAGATGAGGCGAAATTCAGAGTTTACTTGAAGGGGAGGTTCTATATAGGAGATCTCGATGAAGGGTTTGTTCAGATACTCTCGCCAGGGGACGTGTTCGTTCTAGGAGGGAGGACGTACAGGTTCCTGAAGCTCAGCGGCAACAGAGTATATGTTGAGAGCGCCGAGGGGCTGAGGCCGACCGTTCCCTCGTGGTACAGCGAAATGCTTCCTCTCGCTTTCGATTCTGCCCTGCTTGTTGGAAAGTTCAGGAGTATAGTCGTTGAGCTGCTCGAGAAGAGTGGAATAGATTTGAAAGCAGCGTCGCGGAAGATAGCTGAGGAGATGCTTCTCGATGAGGCTGCGGCTGAAGAAATTGCTGCTTACATAGAAGAGCAGTATCTTTTCACAGGCGGGATTGTAGCAAGCGATGAGCTGATTCATGTTGAGATCTACGATGATGAAAGAGGGAGGAACCTCATATTCCACTCTCTCTTCGGGAGGAGGACGAACGATGCCCTCTCGAGAGCCTACGCTTACATCCTATCTGAAAACTTCAGGATTCCGGTCAGGATAACGGTCAGCGACAACGCATTCGTGCTTGCCGTTCCTGGAAGACCTGAAATCGATGTTATGCAGCTCATCAAAAGCTTGAACCGCAAGAATATCGAGGAAGTTCTGAAAAAGGCCTTGTACAATACCGAGCTCTTCAAAAGGAGGTTCAGGCACTGCGCGCAGAGAGCCTTCATGATACTGAGAAACTACAAGGGGTGGGAGAGGTCGCCTCACAGAATGCAGCTCAGCGCGCAGGCAATACTGGATGCTCTGAGAGAGGATCGCGAGAACATAGTAATAAAGGAGACATTCAGGGAAGTAATGGAGGATCACATGGACGTGAACTCCGCGAAGAAAGTTCTCAAATGGATTGAAGAAGGCAAGATCAAGATCAAGTTCACAGGCCCTAGTGACCTGCCGAGCCCGTTCTCCCACCACATAATTGCCATAGGATATCAAGACATTGTGCTGATGGAGGACAGAAAAAAGCTTCTCATGTCTCTTCACCAAAGAGTATTGGCCAGACTGAAGGAAAAGGGGCTAATTTAAGGAGACCTTTTCCAAGTCTCAAGCGCCTTCATCTACTTGTAATTTCTTAGTTCTTCCAGCAGGGTTACCCCCCGCGTTCGTTTTTTCCATATTTTTGTAGAGCAGTTCATCATGGTTTCCTTTAGGGAAGATGCTCACTTCGAGGATTGATATCAGATATCCTAGAAGTGAGCCGAGAAGGAAGGAATACAGAAGCACAGTAGAGCTCTCGTAGTAGTAAAATACCAGAGATGCTATCACTCCAGCCGATATGTAGGATGCTATGAAGACCACGGAGGCGTAGAAAACTCGAGAGAGCCAGCTGAGGATCGCTATAGCCGCAATTCCTATCACCTCAAACAATCCTTCTGTTAGAAAGCTTCCTGCTATTAACTTCATGAAGAAGAGAAAGGCAGAATACACTAAACCAAGAATAAATCCACCGGAAAAGTCTCCCCCTTCCCTCTCCAGTGCTCTCCTCCTCTCCTCTTCTATATCCCTTTCAGGCAAATTCGCATCACTCTCGTTTTTTGCTGTACCAACCATCTCAAGCTGTAATTGCCAACTTTCGGCTTTCTATTTGTGCAGAAAGTGTTCAGACGTAAAAAGTATTATCTGTTTCGTCTATTTTATTTTTCAACCAGTTAAGGCTTGAGGTGTTTAGAATGAAGATTGGAATCGTAGGCTTTGGTAATCTTGGGAGTGCGATCGCCCAGAAGCTTGTAAAAGAGGGCTTCGAGGTATATGGGTGGAACAGGACTCGGGAAAAGGTTACGAAGGTTGAAGGGGTGAAGCCCCTCCCTTCTCCGTGGGACGTAGAGAAAAGCTCTGAAGTGACCTTCTTTGTTCTCAGCGACGATGAAGCTGTAGAAGAGGTTATTTTGAAGAACGAGGAAAAGCTGAAAGAGCTCCCTAGCGGCACCATCCTTGCCAATGTCTCTACGATAACTCCGTTTATGAGCATGAGGCTCGAGAGGGCTCTTAAGAAGTATGGGATTAAGTATGTGGAGGCCCCAGTATTGGGAGGGCCTCAGGCGGCGCTGAGCGGGGCGCTTGTCTCGCTTCTAGGGGGAGAGAAGGAAGAAGCAGAGCTGGTTTCGAAGGCAACCAGAAAGGTGGCCAAGGAAGTTTTCTATGTGGGTGAGGTCCCAAAGGCGTCAGCTCTGAAGCTCGTATTCAACTCGGGAACCTTCACGGTTGTTGAAATTATCGGTGAAATGCTCTCCCTAGCATCTTCCTGGGGGATCGATGTTGAGACGGTGAGAAAAGTAGCTTCGCAGACAGTCCTCTCAACGATTTTCTCGAACTACCTTCAGAGGGGCCTCGATCCCAGCTTCCCGCCGCAGTTCTACCTCGAGCTAGTTGCTAAAGACCTCTCTTACGCCATATTTTCCGGAAGAAAAGGAGGCAGCTTCACTCCCACTGTTGCTGGAGCATATGAAGCTTACATCTCAGCTGTCAGGTCTGGGCTTGGGAGGAAGGACTATGCTACGATCATAAGATATATGATGGGAGGAGAGAGGCAGGGTTGAGCTCAGAGGACGAACTTAAGAACTTGCTAGACAGACTCATCAGCGAGATCCTGTCTAGGGTTTCTTCGGAATCTTCGCAGCCAGGGGCTTATGAGGTTGGTCCAGCATCGCCCAATGGAATATATATGTTCAGAGATGGCAGCTGGAAGCTCCTGAGAAGCGAAGGCCTTCCTCTCCACCCGGGAGAGATGGGAGACGGCATCTATGTCTTATACTTCGACAACACGAAGTGCCCCGCATGCAGGAGATTTGACAGGGAATGGTTCCCATTCGTGAAGGAAAACAGCGGAAAAGCCATGTTCTTCATAATCCTGTGCGACTGGTTTGCGAGGGAGTGCTCTTCGAAGGCCGCCTCTCTCACATTTACCCTGAATGAAGTGAGGGCATCTCCCACAACGATCTTTTTCAGAGTCGCTGGAGGCGAGATAGCTAAGCAGGAGAGGAACGAGGGAGTTGTCAGCAAGCAGCAGCTTGACGAGGCTCTCTCCAGAGTTATGAGCTGATGAGTGCTTTTTAATTCCGAGATTCCTTCCTTCCTGCTATTACCAACAACATTCCCGCTAGAGTTATCATCATTCCAGCAATTGCTTCTCCGGTGATGCCCTGGTGCAGGGTGAAGTAGCTGAGGATGGTAGCCGTTTCTCCCTAGATGTTCATTCCGATCATTTCACATGTTTTCATGTTCACATCTAGGGAGTTCCACCTCGTCCACAGAGATTTATTTATCCCTATAGGGTCATGGGCGGCCGTCGAGCCCAACGGAACGGGGCTCCCATCTAGAGTTGGGGCACCACCTAGGCTTGGAGCACTGCTCCCATCGCCTAGGTGGGCTCTACGGAGGAGATTCCATACAGCTGCGACATCTCTGTGCCACAGCTCTCCGCCTTTTGAGCACTTCCCGATTCTAGAACCGTTTCTATAAATAATCCTTGAGTTATGTATTGGACAGGTTCTCGATGTATTTCTTGGATCCACGTAGAGCACTGGAACGCCGTATTCCTTTGCTTTCTCCTCTACGGCTTCCTGAACTCCTCTGAAGGATGATTGAAATATCCTGTGCCTGAGCTGCTCGTCTTTGATTTTCTTAATCATTCCTTCAGCAGGTTTATCTCCTAGGTTCTCAAGTATAATAGCACACCGCTTTCTAAATGCATTTCTAACAATTATGTTCGCAATCTTCCACCTGATGTCCTCTTTCCTATGCTTCTCGTTGAGCTTCCTCAGAACCTTCCTCCTAGTCCTCGAATTAGTTCCATATGCTTTATCATACTTCTCCTGAACCCTCTTCCTTCGGTAGTGGTAGCCTAAGACAACATCCTTGGTGTTTGTCTCAAGCAGATATGCAACACCATCAGCCAGCATCGATACATTGTTCTCATTGACATCTACGGAGATGAAGCCTTTTGGCTCATACTCCTCGATGTCTTTGAAGAAGGTCCAGTATACTATTAGCTGTCTGCTCCTTTTATCCAGCTTTACCTTTGCTTCACCAGCTATTTTCCACCCTCTATTTACATACTTCCAGTACTGCTTGTGAGGCTCAACTTCTACGGGTATCCATCCCTTATGAGTAGCAATTTCTATAGATGTATAGCCATTTGGCTTACACAGGTGGTCGTCTAACCATATCGTTATCCTCCTAACCTCTGGTAGTTCTCTTCTTGCACGGCCCTCCTCCTTCAGTTTAAGGAAGCTCTTAGCCCTAGCAGCAGCATCCTGGCATGCTGTGTAAGCGTAGTGAGATGGCAAATGAGGGTAGAGCTTCCTCATCTCACGGTACTTCAATGCCTTGAGCCTGATGAAGCTGCTTATATCATTCCTAGTAGCATAGATTGCTAGTTGTTCAACCATGTTTCTGTACATACCCTCAAGCTCAACAAATACTCTCAACGTTTTCCTCTGGAGCGGGATGCTTCTAACAATAACTGTCCTCGTTATTCTATTCACTCTTCTCAACCTCTTCTAGGAGCTTCCTGAAGCTTTCGGTAAGCTTCTTCTTCCTGTGACTCCTCATTCCATAGAGCTTATCAACAAAGCTTGTCACTATTGCTGTCAAGTCTTCAACTAGTTCTTGATAAGCATCCTTAGGTTCTTCTCCGAAGATGACCTCTATCCTTACGCCATATTGCTTGAAGAAGTACTCTAGGTACTCGAAGCCGAACCTCGTGAGCCTATCCTTATATGCAACGACTACAACATCCACTTGCCTGTTGGCTACATAGTCGAACAGCTTCAGCAAACCTCTCCGCTCCGTGTTCAACCCGCTTGCAATATCGCTTAGAACGTCAACTACTCTGTATCCTTTAGCCGTGCAGTACTGCGTGAGGTACTGTACCTGCCTCTCCAAATCGCCCTTCTGTTTGCTAGAGCTCACACGAGCATATATGATGGCTCTAACTTCCTTACCCGTTACTCCGCTCAACAACCTCTTCACTTCACTTTCAGGAATACGGTACTTACCACCAACTGTTTGAATAGCTCTAATCCTACCCTCCTTAATCCATCTGCGAAGAGTAGGATAGCTAACGCCGAGGATTCTACAAACCTCTTTAGGCCTCAGCAGATGCTCGCTTGTATCGCTCATATTAATCTCTACGAATATATCTGAATATCAACAATTATAAACTTTTCCTCTAATAATCAATACATTTCAGCACCATTAAGTAGGCAGGGAGCACATACGAAAAAAGATCCTCTCCGCCTCTCCTCGAAATTCTTCCTAGCATGAAGTAGCCGGCTGCCAGCAGGGATGCAGCTCCAGCTAGTGCTATGCCCACGAAGCTTTCGTTTTGGAGAGATGGCCTCACCAAAACTGCCACTCCAGCCGTACCCAAAATTATTCCAGCAAGCTGCTGGGCACTCAGCTCCTCCTTCAAAAAGACTCTCTCGAGAACGGATATGACTGCTGGATATGTCACAACTATGGTAGTGCTCAGTGACACAGAAATCATGAAGAGGGACTGCATCCACAGAAGAAAGTGGAGTCCGAGGAGCACTCCTGCTGTGAATGAAGCAGGGGAAAATCGCAGTGGAGAGCTCCCATGATTAAGGAGACCCAACGGAAGAAGCATGAGAAACGAAAAGAGGAGCCTCCAGAACGCAGCGGCGTAAGCATTTGCATTCGATAGCAGGACGAGAACAGAAGCAGAGGAAATGCTCATCCATGCAATTATCATCAATGCAATTGTCTCCCATTTTCTTAAGTTTGCCAACTCAATCTCCTCTGTCTATCGTCTCGCCGTACGCCAAAAACGAAGAAATCCTTCGATGATATGTTCAAGAGCTTCTGCTTCTTTATAAAGTGTTCGACGAAAAGCTTTCAAGAAGGTGCGGGGGGTGGGATTTGAACCCACGCAGGACTGCTCCATCGGAGCCTGAATCCGACCCCTTTGGCCATGCTCGGGCACCCCCGCTCATTTTCCATGACTCATTTTCTCAAGGGGAAAATAAAGATTTTACTCAATTTTTATCCAGAGAGAGCTGGTGTGGAGCAGTGACAGAGGTATTGAGCTTCTGGGGGAAGGGAGGGGTTGGGAAGACGACTATTTCGTTTGCTGTTGCTAAACTGCTTCAAGAGGAGACCCAAAGAGAAGTTCTGTACATATCAACGGATCCCGCGTCTAAGTTCGCTCTGGACAGCATAAATGCTTTCCAACATGAGAGTGAAAGGCACTTCCACTTATCCCTGAAGGTTCTAACAGAAGAAGATGTTAGGAAGCTTTGGAAAGAGAGATTCGGGGAAGAGGTCTACGAAGTAGCGTCTTCATTTCTTCCTGTTGACAGAAGCATAATAGAGTATGTTGCTCGCGCTCCGGGGATTTCCGAGGAGTTCATGCTATACTACATCTGGGATGCTTGGAAGAGCGGAAGATATGATGCTATCGTGTGGGATACCATAGCAGCTGGAGGCAGCTTGGTGCTTCTCGAGCTTGAAAAGGAGCTCTATTCTCACATGGGAGAGGCTGCTCGGCTGTACCTCAGAATCAGAGGGACGCTGGAGAGCATAAGGAGAAAAAACGGAGGAGATCCCCTGAAGCTCATAGAAAGCTGGAAAGGGATGTCGGAATCTATACTGTCTTTCCTCTCTTCTGAGCAGCATAGGGCTTTCATCGTATCAAATCCAGATTCATTTTCCACCAAAACCTCATTATCTCTCTTCGATGAGCTGAAGCAGAATGGAATTGAAGTGAAAGGGTTCATTCTCAATAAAGTTCTCGAAAACGACGTCTGCCCCAAATGCCCTGTGCTGGAATATCAGAGGCAGTCGCAGAATTTCTGGGCTTCTGTTTTATCACAAGAAGCTTCAAAGAGAGAAGCTAGCCTCTGTAAGATCCATTTGATACCTAGTTCCCCTGAAACTGAGGAATTTTTCAGCAGGCTATCGGACGAACTTGTAAAAAATTGCTCTTTTCTTTTTTGAGGTTAGCAGCATTTAATAAATAGGGAAGAAATTCTCGTCGCTTTTTTGAACGCTTTTCCTTTGCACTCTGCTTCTAACTGCACTAATTCCTTAACTTTTTTCTATGCTCACAAACGAATATTAATCGTAAAAGAAAAAAAGCCATTTCGTTGCGCTAAACTAAGTGATAAAACATGCTTGAGCTTGCTGTGATCTTCATATCTTTCGCTCTAATCATAACGCTGGTCTACTTCAAGGCTGACATAAACATTGCTCTCCTCGCCGGAGCATCCGTAATTCTGCTCTACTTTTCAAGGCTTTCATCTCCATATGTCATAGCTTCTACGCTCAAGGATTCGAGAACGATATTTCTCCTGGCAACGTCGCTGACAATATCTCTGCTTGCAGAACTCTACAGGAGGACGGGAGCGATTTCTGAGTTCAGCAGAGGTATTGCCTCAAAGATCAGAACCCCCAAGGGAGTCATAATCATAGTTCCAGCGGTACTCGGCCTCCTCCCCATAGCTGGAGGAGCCCTCATGTCTGCCCCCATAGTAGATGTCATAGGAAAGGAGCTCCAGATGTCCCCTGACCTCATGATTTTCCTGAACGTCTGGTTCAGGCACGTGCTGTTCCTCTTCTACCCTATGGGACAGTCTCTCATTGTAGCTTCAGCAACTATGGGATATGATCCCATATCTCTCGCCGTCCTTCAGCTTCCCATTGCTGGGGTGATGCTTTTAGCTGGGGCGTATTTCATGAGGGGAGGCCAGAAGCTCTCTGAAAGAAAATTTAGCTATGAGATGAGCCTCTGGAAGAGCGGCTCCCCTCTCCTCATTTCGATCGTGGCATCTCTCCTCTTGAACCAAGTCATGGGAAGCTTCGGAATACCGATTGGAATATTGCTAGGCATAGCTTCCCTCCTAATCATTTTGAAGCCGAATATCGGGATCATAAAGGGATCTCTGAAGAGCAGGATGGTAGCATCTCTGACAGCTTCTTCGTTTTCAATAATGCTCCTGCAGCACTCGATCACCGATACCGGGGCGTCCATTGCTATAGGAAGTGCGATCAGAAGTAGCAGCATCCCGCTGATCTTTCTTGAGACAGTCGTACCAGGTATTCTCTCCGGCCTCACATCCTCTACGGTAACGGGGATCGTTACTGTAGCTCCTTTAATATCCTCGTTCCACCAGATATCAATATACGAGGCATCTCTGATATACACGAGTAGCTTCATTTCCTACACTATATCCCCCACCCATCTCTGCCTGATATACACAGCTAACTACTTCAACAGGGGTGTTGGAAGCAGCTACAAATACATGCTCCCAGCAGCGATTGCAGTAATTGCGTTCACAGTTATCTACTACATGCTGATTTGATGAGCAAGTCTCACAATAACTAGGTATCTTTATTGAAGCTTCGAGGCAAAGCATAAATTCTTTGAAGATTTATTTGCTTTTGAAAAATTAAAGCATTCTCAGAACTGAACTTAAAGATTCAGAATGAAGGAAAAGAAGCGTGCCTGAAGCTACGGTGGGATCGATTTGGATAAATCATCGCGGATCCTTTACTCGAGCATCTTCGCCTTCAGCTTCACCACAGCTGTCATCAACCTTACCTCAGGACTGAGGATCTACTCTCTAACGGGCTCTCCATCTCTCCTATCCCTCACCACATTCATCTACAACATATTCTACTTGCTAACAAGCTACTACTATGGGAAGATCGCCTACAAGAGGTTTTCAACGATCGAACTCATCTTGATATCCTTCGCTCTCATTGGATCCTCGTCTCTTCTCATGGCCCTTCTCTCCAATCCCTATGCAGTTTTGTCGATGAACGCCTTCTTCGGAATGGGGGCAGCTCTGGGCTCACCCACTCTCACCTCTGCTATTGTGAACTACCTCATAAATGACAGCATCGCTGTTACGAGGTATAACATCCTCGTGAGCCTGGGCACGATATTCGGTTACCTATCTGCATCGTTTCTCGGCTTCCTCCCTCCGCGGGAGATCCTCATTCTGAACGGGGCAATTATTCTAGCAGCGGCCCCAGCATCCTTCTTCCTCCCGCAGAAATTCAGAGCGAAAATGCCGGAAAAGGTCGCCCTCGCTCCAATGCTTTCCCACCTCGTTGGAAAGATGAGGTCTCTCCCCTCAATGGTCGTGCACTGGGAAAGGATCATATCATTTGGGGAGATCGGAAGGGAAATGAGAAAAATGCTGAAAGTTAGGATTGGAAGGGCCACGACGCTGACGCTCATCGGAACAGTCGTTCTGTTCACTGCTATCAACATCTTCTTCACCCCCATGCCCGCTTATCTCAGAATCTTCGGTTACAGCGACAAGGAGATATATGCACTATACTTGCTGAGCAACTTGACAACCCTCCTCCTATATGACTTTACCAGGAAAGCGGTCGGAGGCTGGGAGCAGAGCTGGAGGATCCTCCTCGCTTCAGTTTCCTTCAGGCCCATCCTCTTCCTCCTCCCATTAGCTACAGTAATATTCCCCTACAAAATCGTGTTCCCGATCCTCTACGTCTCGATAGGAGCAACTTGGGCTGGGATCTCCGCATCTCTTCCCCTCATAATGATGATGCACGTTCCTCCTGAAAGGAAGGGGGAATCTGTGAGCAAGATGAATGCTATGACGGGAATCGGAGCTATTCTGGGTTCGTTCACAGCAAGTATACTCTCAATCTACGGGATGATATATACTTCGATAGTCGCAGCCTTATGCGTGTCTGTTGCACTGTACATCTTCAGAAAGGCCTCTCAGGCTCCAGTCGAGTGAAGTGATCTGTAATCTATTTATATTAGAAGATAGAAAATCTTGTTAATGATCGGGGTGTTTTCTGAGCATGAGCGCTCAATCTACAATGCTTGAATTCGAAAACCTTGAGAAGCTCAAGCAGTTTACAGACAAGAGGATAGCGGAGATAAGCGCAGAGCTCGGAGAAGTTCTCAGAAGGGTTGACATGCTACATAGCACTCTCGAGGTCAAGAAGAAGTTCTTCGATGTTCTGAACATTAAGACTCAAGAGAAGCCATACGAGGGGATCAACCTCGGAGGGGAGGTCATCCTAATGGTCGATCCCCCAGCGGAGGCCTTGGTGAACATATATGAAGCCCTTTCGGAGAATCTCAACAAGAAGCTCAGCGCCTACAGGAACTTGAAAAATGCCCTCGCTAAGATACCATCGAGCCCAGAGCTTCAACTCTCGGCAACCCTAATCCTTGAGAACGACATCCCAAAATACATACTCATAAGAACGTCCAAGTAGGTATCCTGACTTGAATTTGAAACATTCCGCAACCATCCTTTCTTTCACTTTCATAGTTCTCTTATCACTGTACTTCTCATCGGTAGAAGCTTCTTCTCAGTCTGTGGAAAGCATCAGCTTAGTTGACCTCGAGAAAACAATTGAGAAGCCCTTCATTTACACTATGGAGGCATCTTTTCAAAACCCATTCATCATCAGCGGAGGTCAAGCAGTGCTTTACCAGCCGTCTCCCAACTCAATGGAAATATACAACTACTTCACGAATTCAATAATATTCAGGTATTCGACTAACGGAATGATTACAAGTGTCGATGAAGACGGTTCTATCCTTGCTGTAGGTACCGAAAGAGGAGAAATCATACTAATCGATGAGTCTTCCAACTATTCAGCGAGAAGGTTCGAAGCAGGATTCGGATCAGTCTTCCGCATTCAGATTCTCTCCGGGAGGTACGTCTTTGCTCTCTTTTCCGATGGTACCATGTCAGAATACGATATTGCAAGCGATTCCTGGACATCATATAGGACTTTTTCGGTTTCTTCTTCAACTGAGACCGTTCAGCAGTACCAAGTTCTTGACTTGTGGAAAGATGGAGGAACCCTTCTGCTTCTCTGCTCACCTTCCTACTCCCCGATAGGAAAGATATACTTCCAGCTAATTCCTCAGACCAATGAGACAGCTGTATCCGGAGTGAGGGTGATATTGAATTTCACAGACACGGGCTTCACCCTTTCAGGTACTACAGATGACGAGGGGTACATCGAATTCGGCGTTCCGCCCGGCGAAAACGCATCGTCGCCAGTATCGATATACATCTCTTCACAGAAGGCTGGGTTCTTCTATTACCTCCAGTCAACTGTTGGAGACCTGATGAACAAGCTTAATTCAATAGCATACCCTCCTCCCGTTCAGCTCATCTCTTTTGACCTACATCGCCAACAACTACGTCTTGTACTCCGCTGTTCCAATTCCGGGGGGACTGAAGCTCACCGGTTCTTTTCCGTTCTCGGCCGACAAAGTCTTCGGAATTAAAGCAGAAGACGGCTCTCTCGGATTCAGATACCTGCTTCTCATATCTTCAGGGGGGCAGCTAGTAATGGAGAGGCTGACCCAGTCTCTCCAGCTGACAGGAAAAGACACTTACTACATGTCAGCCGTATCATCTTTCGATGCCGACATCTCTGGAAGCTTCGTCGCTGTTGGGTTCTCCGACGGAACCCTGATTTCCTTCAAGCTGGGACCGAATGGATATAAGGTCTTTCACAGCTACAAGCTGACCTCTTCTCCCTCCGTAATCAGAGTTGAATCTTCATCTCCCCTCTCCATCATAGCATATGATGGCTCCTACCTCAGCGCTCTCATCTACTCGGACGGAAACCTCACTCTCTGGCCGATACTGAGGAGCGAGAACAGCTTGGGATACTATGTGGGAGCCCCGCTTGCTCTTCCGGGAACAGATGACACAATGCTGTTCTTCTTCCCTAGCCATGCTCTTGTCATCGACGGGCTCAAGGAGATATTCAGCTTTGAGACACTGGACTTGACAACGAGAACGCTGGGGACAGTGAGTTTCAGCATATTTGGAGAAGACGGGAGCATCCCTGGGGAGCTAAGGGCCGTGATGAGCGGGAGGATAACTTACTCTGCAGCTGGAAACGGCTCTTCTCCAATAATAATGAGGAACGTGCTTCCAGGAAACTACACCTTGAGCGTATATCCATCTCAGAACATATACGATCCAGTAACTGTTCCCATTGCAATAGCCGGAAGCGGGGTCTTCAACGTTTCCCTCCCCCTGCATCAGTTCAACTTGACGGTTAGCCTTACAGATGCTCTGAGCGGTGGGCCTCCGAAGGGAACCTTCTCCTACTCCTTCTCCAAGCAGGGCGTCAGCTTAGCTTCAGGCACGTGGGATCCCTCTTCAGGCATGCTGCACTTGAATGCCACTTACGGGAGCTACACGCTCACCTTGAACCCGCAGTTCTCCTCAATATATCCTGCGATTAAGTTGCCAATTTCGGTTCCCGAAAATACCAGCATATCAGTAACTCTCCAGAGGCAGAGCTACCTATTCGGCGTTCAGGTCATCGATGCGCTCACGAAGAGCCCAGCGTCAGGCACATTCGAAGTCACTGTAATAGACACGATGAACAGAACGCATACAGGCGTAACCGATTACGGCACCATTGCCTACATTTCGATGGATGATGTTGGAGACATGACTACACTCGTCACTCCCTCGGACAGCAGGAGCTCCCAAATGTATTATCCGCTGGAGACTTCTGCTTTCGTTTCAACGCAGCTCGTCAACCCCGTGCTCGTTCAGAGAAGGAACTACACACTTGCGATCACAGTCATGGATCTCGATACTAACATCCCAGCTACCGGAGCAACCGTGAAAGTAGCCTCCTACTCTTCAACTTTGGGCCCGAACGGTACAGTTTCCTTCGTCCTACCAGCCGGTAATTATACCGTATATGTACAGGGAGGGATATATGTCTCTTCCCAGAAAGCGGTTGATCTTTACAGCAATTTATCCATTTCAATTGGAGTGAGGAGAATAGTCGGTACTCTCACGGTTAAGGTGATCCAGCCCGGAGGGACTCCTCTCTCGAATGCATACATAAGCATCGATGGAATAGACAACGTCAATTCATACACCTTCATTACAGATATCACCGGAGAGATTACCGCCAACATCCCCCTCGGTCTTTACAAGATAACAGTATCAGCTCCGGACTACGTTACTCAGGTTCAAGTCTGGAACATCTCATCCCCCTCTCCCCAGACGCTCGAATTCAGGATGAGCTACACCATATTGGGATACTTCAAGGTCTACGGAGTATACGTCCTCATAATCGCTGTAGCAGTTGTCATCATACTCTACATGAGGAGGTACGTCAAGAAGAGGCTTGATCTGCTGGCGCAGAGAGAGCTGGAAGAGGAGGTGTTCTGAACTGCTCTCCCTTAGGCTCAGAAGAGATGAAAAAGAAAGGGCCAAAGCCGAGGGCAGGAGAGAGCAGCCCCTCTCCTTCGAGAAGCTGTTCGAAGAAGGAACGACTCTGTACCACATGCAGAGAGCTGGTGGAGCAGTCTTCGCCGAGGTAGGCCCCAACTACAGAGAAGTGGAGAGATACCCACTAAACCCTCCGTGGGCTTATGCGAGGATTCTGTTCAACAGGGAGGACGGCACTTACCTGTATGCGGTTGATGAGGTCTCTCTCTCACCTCTCGAGAGGAAAGTCTACGGTATTTTGTTCAACATAATGATCCACGAGCTTCAACCTCCTCCCAGCGGCGTGGACATAATGCAGTACTTCAGAGAGAGGGCTAGGGAGATCCTCAGGAGATACGCCATCAGGATGGGCAGAACCCCAGGAGTTTCATGGGCTAAAATGTTGTACTACATAGAGAGGGACGTGATCGGGTACGGCTACATCGATCCCCTAATGAGAGACCCGTACATCGAGGACATTTCCTGTGATGGTGTGGGAAAACCCATCTACGTCTGGCACAGGAACTACGAGAGCCTCCCAACAAACTTGAGGATCGATGACGAAGACGCTCTGGACAGCTTCCTTGTCAGGCTCTCTCACATGGCTGGGGCCCACATAAGCGTAGCATTCCCGATAGTCGACGCCATTCTTCCTGGGGGGCACAGGCTCGCCGGAACATTCAAGAAGGAGGTTACCACAAAGGGCTCAACATTCACCATAAGGAAGTTCAGGGAGGATCCGATAACGCTCGTAGACATGATTGGGTGGAACAATCTCTCCGAGGAGATGGGAGCCTATCTGTGGATCATGCTTGAACACAAGATGACGGGGCTCGTCCTCGGAGTAACCGGTTCTGGAAAAACAACGGCCCTGAACGCAATCGCCTCTCTCATAAGGCCCTCAATGAAGGTAGTTACCATCGAGGACACCCCCGAGCTCAGGCTCCCCCTCGAGAACTGGGTCCAGCTCGTTACAAGGCAGAGCTACGGGATAGGGACGGAGAAGATCGGGGAGATAAGCCTATTTGACCTGATTAAGGTCAGCCTGAGGTACAGGCCAGACTACATAATAGTTGGAGAGGTCAGGGGAGAGGAAGCCTATGCTCTGATGCAGGCAGTTGCCACCGGCCACGGAGGCCTTACCACCCTCCACGCGGAAAACGTAGTTCAAGCCATAAACAGGCTGACGAGCGAGCCTATGAATACTCCAAAGTCGTTCATTCAGTTCCTCAACTTCGCCCTAGTAACCAGGAGGCAGATGATGATATCTCCCGATGGTAGCTTCCAGATCGTGAGGAGGGTGACCAACCTCTGGGAAATATTGGACTACGGAGAGTACCAAGAGATATTCAGGTGGGATCCCTCGAAGGACATCCACACAGCTGATATATCCAGGAGCACAATGCTCAAGAAGGTTGCAGAGATGAGGGGCAAGGACTGGAGCTGGATAGTCAGCGAGCTTGAGAACAGGAAAAAAGTTCTCGAGTACTTGAGGATCGAGGGCAAAAGGTTCTACCTCGATATAGCCAAAGTGATAAGGATGTACTACCAGAAGCCTGATGAGCTCATGCGCGAAGTGGACGAGAAGCTGAGGAACAGGAGGGAGGGGCAGGAAGGGAGGAGAGGTTGAGCAGCAAAAGAGAGAAGAATAAAAGATTTTCCCTTTCCCTCGTTTACGAGAGGATCGCGCTAGCGTACTTTGGCAAGTATGGGAAGAGTCTGGCGAAGGCCTACGAGCTTGAGGACAAGCTAACAAAGGCCATGATATTCACACACCCAGTTGTCTATGCTTCGAGGCTTCTGATGGACACCTTCCTCCTGGCAGTTCCCTCAATAATTGCAGCTCTGGTTCTGCTCGCGGAATACAAGGCTCTCTACTCCCTCCTCGGGGCCATGGGGGTAGTTATCCCCGTTCTCATTTTCTTCATCCCAGCCTTCTACTTCCTGCTGAGGATAGCTCTCCTCTCCTCAGCAATCTCCTCCAGAGCGCATGAAGTTGAGTCGGAGCTCCCCCTCTTCGCTTCCTACATAACATCGATGGTGGTCTCGGGGATAAGCCCAGAGAGAGTCATAGAAACTATTGCCGAGTCGAACCTCTTCCATGCCATAAGGAGGGAGGCCCAGCTCATAAGGAGGAACATGAAGGTCCTAGGGCTCGATGCACTGAGTGCAATTGAGACTGTTGCAAGAAACCATCCGAGCAAGGAGTTCAGAGAGTTCATGATGGGGTACACTTCAACCATAAGGGGAGGAGGAGACGTCTCTCACTACCTCCAGCTGAAGACTGAAGCCTACTTCAAGGAAAAGGAGAGGGACATGGACAAGCTCGTGGAGAGGGTAAGCCTGTCCCTGAGCACCTACCTGATAATCTATGTTCTCGTTGGGCTCACGATAAACATAGTCATAGCCATTCAAGGCGCAGGCCTCGCCAGGTTCATTGGCTCAGCGACAAACGCAACTGCCATGATAGTCCTCTTCAACTTCATCCTCATGCCCATGATAACAGTCTTCATGATATTCATCATAGGAGGGACTCTTCCGAAGTACCACGTCACTTACACCGAGCCCTACCTCACGCTCTTCGTCTCAGTCCCAGCGGGAGTCCTCGTCTTCTCAATAATGATGGCTCTTGGCGGCTACAAGGCATTCATAATGCCCGATCGAGTGAACATGACCGTGGCGATTCTGGCCATCGGGGCAGCATTCATAATAGCTTCAGCATTCCCCATGATAGAGTGGAGGAGGATAGATAGGAGGGAGAGGGGGGTGGTGAAATATTTGGGGAGCTTTCTGACAGACCTCTCAGAGATAAGGAAAGCAGGCCTGAACCCCGAGAAGAGCATCATCTACCTGAGCACAAGGGACTACGGAAGCTTCAACCCAATACTGAAGAAGCTCTCAGCCTCCCTCCAGGTAGGGCTGAATATAAAGAAGGCCGTGAGGCTGGCAATCCTAGGGTACAAGAACTGGTTCATGAGGACGATAATGAGGATGCTCGTGGACATCATAGAGTACG
This sequence comes from Fervidicoccus sp. SLHALR4, assembly GCF_058692745.1. Lineage (NCBI taxonomy): Archaea > Thermoproteati > Thermoproteota > Thermoprotei > Fervidicoccales > Fervidicoccaceae > Fervidicoccus > Fervidicoccus sp. SLHALR4. The sequence goes on from NZ_CP182483.1 coordinate 1,166,343, forward strand.
GCGGAGGCACCCCCCAGCTGCTGGATACAATAGCATCGTACGGCAGGAGGCTCGCGGATTTCGAGAACCAGCTTAAAGCTGCTCTGAGAACCGATACATTTCTCCCGTACCTCGGATCTATATTGAACATCGTTTCAACGGTTATGATAATCTACCTCATGGTGAGCTCGATCAACATTATGCAGCCGATGTCTCCTGGAGGTCCAGCAGGAGGAAGCCTTGCAGTCAACCCAATATACCTGGCTACGCTGACATTTCAGCTCCTCCTCAGCTTGATCCTGAATTCGTGGCTCGCTGGGCTTTTGGTCGGAAAGGCGGTCACAACCAGTGTGGCAGGGGGCTTCAAGCACTCCGCCATTCTCACAGCCGTCAGCATAGCTGTAGCTGTGGTAACTGTTGATGTTCTGCTCGGGCCTCTCTTCAGCATGACTGGATAGCAGTATTACTTTTCTTTCAAAAAACAAACGCACTTCTTATAATTAACTTTATATATGAGGAGCTGTCAATAATAATGTTTTGTAGAAAATGTTCCATTTTTTTATATACCTAGAGCATAGTTTAGAAAAGAAGTTGAAGGTGGAAACATGAAAATGAAGGCAATCTCCCCAATTATTGCAACGGTAATACTGGTAGCAGTAACGATAGCCCTTGCCGTAGGAGTAGCGCTGTGGTTGTCAGGGCTCATAGGAGGAGCTGGTTCAAGAGAGCAGCTTCAGCTGATGCCTGACAGCGCCTTGTACGTAAAGCAAAGTGATAGTAATTACCAGCTTGACAACCTAACACTGCATATAAAGAACGCTGGCTCCATTGATTCAAAGATAGTATCAATAAAAATTGACTCAACGAATGTACAAACAGGTCAATCTAGTCAACTTGGTTATGTATATAACACTACAACAACTACAACAACCATTCCTTTTATCGTAAAGGCTGGCCAGGATGTGTGGGTGAACATCACTAAAAATAGTGTTTCAGGAATAACAATCACTCCAAGTAAAGCCTACAAAATCACAGTATATACTGATGCAGGAGGAAGCTACTTCATAGAGCTGACCCCAATAGTCACATCGTGATAGCAAAAGCATAAGCTAGTGAAAAAATAAATAAACTTTTTTTAACTATTTATAAAATGATAAGTTTTTGAGGAAACAGCATTGAGAGGAAGCGCAAATATAATAGCGGGCATAATATTCATAATAATACTGGTAACCCTCATATTTCCCCTCCTCCAGACCTATCTGAGCTCATCGACTAAATACGCCATAAACGTAAATCAGATGGCTGGGAACGCTGTAACCAGGCTCAACAAGGCCCTCTCCCTAACACTTTTCTCTGATGGCACTCTCATCATTGAAAACAGTGGGACTTCAACTGAGAAGATCTCCTATTTGATATTGAACTCTACTGGGAGCCTGATTTTCGTCCCAATGAACTCCTCATCCCTCAGCTTCCTCTCCCAGTTCTCCCCATCTCTCATCGGAAACGCCCAGTTCACTCCTTTCTACCTATCCTTGCCTCCTGGCTCCTCCCTCTCGCTAAAATTCCCCCTCTATCAGTACCTTCCAGTAGCAGTAACAACAGTTGACGGAGCAATAGCTTATGTTCAAACTTCTGGGGTTTCTAGCAATACCAACTACAATTACAACAGCAATCTCCCCGGAGGGGTAAGCTATCTCCTCAACCCTGTAACCTTTTTCACTTCTGACCTCGAAAAGGAAATGGAAAGCGGAAAAATCAAATTTGATATGAGTCTCATAAACGTTCCTACCCCATCAACAATCGCTAATCTGACGGGCGGCGTTCTCAGGATCAAGTCTGATAGTGATCTGTCTCAAGCGTATCCCTTAATGCTATACAAGAGCTGTACAAATGTTATGGTTCATATAAGCTTGGATCTTACAGGGAACGCCTATATAGGCTATCAGCCGGAGTGGGAGAACGATCCTAACAGCAATAACAACTTCCCCGTCTTCAATATTCTGCTGGCAGGGGCGATGGCTTCTGGGGGCTTCTTCAATGTGACTGGGGATTCCTGCTCTTTTAACATAACTTACATATATAGCAATAACCCGAATAAAAGCGACTGGAGCTCTTCGGATCCTTCCTCATCTTTCATCGCTGATTGGTTTAATGGGAAAGCCAATGGGTCCACCTGGAGGATAAAGATCGAGGGCCTGAACGCCTCTCAAATTGCTGTGAAGTACTACATCTACAATATCTCTTCTGGAAACTTCAATTACATTTGGAAAAACGGAACCCAGGCCATCGGCAAATATTACTATGGCAACATTGATATAACTAAACAAAACCAAGATCTCCAAGTTGCAACCCCTCCTATCAGCATCATATTGAACGGAACGGTGAGCTCTTTGAAATTCTATGGAATAAATACATCTCTCACAGGAAAGCCAAGCACCTACGATCCATATCTGCTTATAGCTGATACCGACGGAAACAGATACCCGGAGCTTATATTCACAACAGAAGACCTCGTGTTCTCATACAAGCCAACCGGAGGGGGAAATCAAAAATCTTATACAGTTGCTGACTCATATGGAAATTGGGTTGCCGTAGACTACACAACTAAGCCCCTGCAGCTTATCCTCTCGCAAGTTGCTTTCAATGGAACCCAATATCTTGGCGTCAACGTCGTGGCATCTCTGTTTTTCCACGACAGCGTTTACGACACCTATGAGCTCCAGACAGTGAGAGCCACAGACAGAGCTTTAATTTCATTAGCAGTTGTAGACGTGAACAACAGCTACGCGATAGTCAGCTCCAGGAACTTCACCTACCAAGACTTAGCATCTCTGGAGTCCACATTTCCCCCAAGCACCTCCTCATTTTCAGTGAACGTCGCCCTGCCAATTCCAAACACCCCTCACCTCTACGAAGTAGCCGTCTCATTCTGGGATCCCTACTCTTTTGACTTGGACGGAACGAACAACGACGAGGTAACCACAGGCTTGGAGTTCATAGGGTTCCAGCTCTACGCGAGAGGATAAATATGAGGGGGTCTAGCGAGCTCATCTCAACAGTTATACTTGTGGCTGCCGTGCTCGGAATGGCTTTCGCTCTCTGGGGCTATGCTCAGTCCTCAGCAACGCAGCTGAAATCCTCCCAGACAATCCAGAACATGATAGCGGAGAGCTCAACGAAAATAACGGTGCTCAGAGTCTTCTCCCAGCCTCCCCAATACGTCTTTCAAGTCTCCTACTCAGCCAATTCAACAATCTATGCTGCTCTCCTGGGAATAAGGGGCAGCTCCTTCATATTCAGCTCTCAGGACCAGATCCTTATTCCCTATGTAGCGAGCGGCTTTGCCAACCTCAGCGATTCAACTCAATGGATTACTCCTCCCGCATCTCAAGTTTCATCCTCGAGCGTAATGATCCAGCCTATATACAGCTCCGACAGCTCCTACTACTCCCTAGATCTCTGGTTGGGTGGGAGGACCGTAAGCCTCTACAGGCTCGACTTCTCCTCTTCTCCAGCCATTCTTCTCCAGGTCAATGCATCTGGACAGTACACCGAGGTCCTCGTCTTCTTCATACAGATAGAAGATAAATACTGGGCTTTCGCATACTACTATCTCTGAGGAGGAAGATATGGAAGACATCAGCAGGTTCTTCATCAAGAAGATGATATTTGAGCTCAATAATGAGGAAATCGAGGTCACTTACTTCCATCCTATAAACGAAAAAGTTGCCAGGAAGGCAGCGCAGCAGTTCCTTTCCCCCCAGCTCATGAAGGAGATTGAGGAGGTGAGGAGCAAGTGCAACATAAGCGACAGAGCAACAGTTCACGAGCTAATGGGAAAAGGATGGAAGGTCGACGACGGCATAGGAGGATTCTCGAAGGAATTTGAGCTCGAAGGCTCGGATGTCAGGGCTATAGCAGGCGTTTCATGCGATGACAAGAGGCTCAGCATTGCCGTTTACAGAGCTTAGGCTGATGCACTATGCCCTCCCTTGTTTTACTTTCCGCAGCAGCAACTCTCGTTTACTATGCCTACCTTTCCTATGAGGACTGGAGGAGCAGGGAGATAAGCTCCAAGGCCTTCTATTTATTCGCACCAGTGATAATAGCCATAAACGCTTTCTTCTTCGAGACCTACCAGCTCCCAGTCCTTGTAAATGCCGCAGTCGGGCTCTTCTCCTTCCTCTTAATTTACATTCTTTCAATTTTCGGCCTCATGGGGAGGGGAGATGCCTTCCTAGTCTCCTACATTTTCCTGCTCAATCCTTTCCCGGTTTACTTCCTCGGAATCCCCATTTTCCCTGGCTTCATTGCTGTAGCTTTTTCGTTCTTCCTCCCCCTCTTCATCATTCTGAGGAATATGGCGGTGAACCTGAAGAGGATCGATGAATTCAGAGTCCTCACGAGAGGTTTGGGGATCCTCTCGAAGGCTTACTACTTCATTTTCGGAGAAGTCATGAGCAGAGATGAGTTCAGAAAAAAGAAATTCTACTTTCCCCTTCTGGCTCCGGGAATGAAGAGGCTCCACGCGAACATGGAGCTGGATCCTCTGGATCCGGAAAAATATTCGATTGATGGAGAGTTTCTGATAGCAAGCTACGGGATCCCCCTGGCAACGGCAGTCTTCATAGGATACATTGCCTTCCTGCTTTCGTTCCCCCTTGGACTTGTGAAGCTACTTCTTTAATCCCTTCCACTTCTCCTCGGTTTCTCCCAGCTCTTTTCTCTTTATCTCTTCCAGATCATCCGTTCCGTACCTGGCAATGAGGTCCTCCTTCGTCGAGAACTCCAGCTCCATGCTCCTCCACCTGCTCATCCCCACTATCTCGTTGAACTCGCTCCAGCTCACCCCCATTGAAGCGAGCTTCATCAGGTCTTTGGTCTCCCTGAAAGTCTTCAGAGCCTCAGAGATCGCCTTAGCAGCAGGGTAGAGAGCTATCATTGGAATGGACAAGTACTTCACCCCCGCTTCCTCCAGCTGCTCGACTGTGAAAGGTGGGGTCCTCCCTCCAGGTATAATGTTGAGAGCTATTGGAGCGGGAATGCTCTTCACCAGATTCTTGAGCTCTTCTATAGATTGAGGGGCCTCAACATATACGTAGTCCGCCCCCGCCTCCGCATAAGCTTTCCCCCTCTCTACAACGGCTTCGAATCCTGCAACGCTCCTCGCATCTGTCCTAGCTCCTATGACCATCTCCGGGTCCACCTCGTTTTTCGCCCTTATAGCAGCCCTTATCTTCTGAACCATTTCATCCTTCGGTATTATCTGCTTCCCAGCCATGTGCCCGCAGCGCTTGGGCCACACCTGATCCTCTATCCTCACACCTCCCGCACCAACTAGGGCAAAGTTGTAGACAGCCCAGTAGACGTTGAGGGCATTCCCGTATCCTGTGTCAGCATCAACATCGACGGGCCTGCTCACTGCCGCTATTATGCTCCTGACCCTCTCAAGCATCTCTCCATAGCTCACCAATCCTATATCTGGCTGCCCTATCAGGCTGGCAGCTATTCCATATCCCGTTGTCCCGATTACCTCGAAGCCGGCTTTCTCTATAAGCACAGCAGAGAGAGCATCATAAGCGCAGGGCCTGAACAGCAGGCCAGGCTTTTCGAGAGCTTCCCTGAACATTTTCCCCTTGGATCTCAGAGGCACTTCACATCACACCCTGCTTCGCTTTTTTCAAGAACTCCTCCTTCATCCTCTCCCACTCTTCGCTGAGAGCAGGGTTCTCGATCCAGCTCAGCACGTAGTCCCCGTACTGCCTCGTTGTAGCTCCTCCGGGCCTTCCTGTTACGACAATCTTCCTCTCGTATATGCTGCATATATCGAGAGCCTTCTCCAGCACATCGGCCTTTTCGTTGAAGCCTATGTGCCTGAGCATAAGGACAGATGCCCTCAGTATGCTCTCTGGATCGGCATAGATCGCCCTCCCCTCCTTCACCATTCGGGGGGCAGTTCCGTGGATCGCCTCGAACATGGCATATCTCGCCCCGATGTTCGCGCTTCCCGCAGTTCCCACTCCTCCCTGCAGCTGGGCTGCCTCATCCGTGAGTATGTCTCCGTAGAGGTTGGGAGAAACGATCACCTTGAAGTCGCTCCTCCTCTCGGGATCCAGAAGCTTAGCTGAGAATATGTCTACGAACCAGTGATCCCACTTCACTTCCGGGTACTCTTTAGCTACCCTCTCCGCAACTCTGTAGAACCTCCCGTCCGTCTTCTTCACAACATTGGCCTTCGTCACGACGGAGACCCTGTTCAGCCCGGTCTTCTTTGCGTAGTCGAAGGCCATCCTTATTATCCTCTCGCTGCCCGCCTCAGTTATGACCTTGAAGTCTATCGAGACATCTCCGATATCAATCCCGCTGCTTCCCAAAATGTACTCCCCTTCTGTGTTTTCCCTGAAGAAAGTCCAGTCTATGCCGAGGAGGGGGTTCTTCACCGGCCTTACATTGGCGAAGAGGTCCAGCTCCCTCCTTAGGGCTACGTTGGCGCTTTCAATGTTGGGCCAGGGGTCTCCAGCAGAAGGCGTGTGCGTCGGGCCCTTCAGCAGCACGTGGGTCTTCTTTATTTGCTCGAGTACATCGTCTGGAACAGCCTTCATGACCCTGACCCTGTTCTCGATGGTGAGCCCTTCGATCTCCTTGAAGACGACTTCTCCCTTCTCGATCTCCTCCTTAAGCAGGTGCTTGAGTATCCTCTCCGCTTCGCTGACAATTATCGGGCCTATCCCGTCTCCTCCTGCAACTCCTATAATTATCGGCCTGACCTTTGAGAAGTCTATTGGCACCGAGGAAGCCTTTATCCTCTCTGCCCTCTCGAGCTGCTCTTCCACGAGCTTTCCAAAATATTCCTTCACTTTCTCAATTTCTTCCCTCTGAACCATTTCCATCACCCTTCAAATCAAAGCCTTCCTGAAAGTTTCAAGAAAAACGCAACCTTATCCACGGGAGGAGCCCTCCCGCCAAAACTATCTCCCTCTCCCTCTCGGAGAGGTCATGCCTCAGAGATATGGCGATCCCCTTATTGAGCACCGCGGCGCTGAGCTCCTTCTCCTCCAGCCTCCCGAAGCTGATCCTCATCCTGTCCCCCTTCTCCAGCAGATCGTAGTCGGAGCTGCTCTTGAGCATCAATGGGAGAACCCCGAAGTTTATCAGGTTGGACCTGTGGATCCTCGCGAAAGATTTCGCTATCACAGCCCTTATCCCCAGATATCTCGGAACGATGGCGGCGTGCTCTCTGCTCGACCCTTGACCATAGTTCTCGCCTCCGAGTATCACGCCTCCGCCCTTCTCCTTTGCCCTGTCGTGGAATGTTGGGTCTATCCTGTGGAATATGAACTTCGAGATCCTCTCGATGTTGCTCCTGAGCGGAAGGACATTAGCTCCAGCTGGCAGGATGTCGTCTGTTGTGACGTTGTCCGAGAGCTTTATGAGCACCTCTCCTTCGAAGCTGCTCGGTAGGGGATCGAAAGAGGGGAGCGGCTTTATGTTTGGTCCCCTCCTTATTACTACCTTCTCAGCTTCCTGCGGCGGGGGCGGGGGGATTATCATGCTGTCGTCTATTATGAACTTATTCGGAAGGGAGATCTCTGGCATCTTTCCGAGGCTTCTCGGATCTGTCAGCTTTCCGGAAAGGGCAGTCGCCACTGCAGTTTCAGGGCTCGTCAAAATCACACCTGCATCTTCTGTACCGCTCCTCCCCTTGAAGTTTCTGTTGTACGTCCTCACGCTGAAAGATCCGGAGGGGGGAGCTCCACCCATGCCTATGCAGGGACCGCACGCGTTCTCCAGAATCCTCGCACCAGCTTCAATGAGATATTTATATTCACCGCTTGCTATCAGGTTGAGAACTACCTGCCTCGATCCCGGGTTTATGAGGAGGGATGTTGATTGTGATATCTTTCTTCCCTTCAGCGCGTTGGCCACAACTTTCAAGTCCCTCAGCGATGAGTTTGTGCAGGAGCCTATGGCAACCTGAGCGACTTCTATTCCTTCAACTTCGGAGACAGGCTTGACGTTGTCTGGGGAGTTCGGCATTGCTGCTAGAGGCTCTATTTCCGAGAGGTCTATTTCCATGGATTCATCGTAATAAGCATCACTATCTGGAAGGATTTCCCTCCACTGTTCCACCCTTCCCTGAGCCTCGAGCCATTTCTTCGTCACTTCATCGCTTGGAAAGATGCTGGTCGTTGCTCCGCTCTCCACCATCATGTTCGTTATTGTAGCTCTCTCCGGAACGGTGAGGCCCTTTATCCCCTCCCCCACGAACTCGAAGGCCTTGCCCACTCCGCCCTTCACCGTTAGCCTCCTCAGCATCTCTAGAGCTACATCTTTCGCGGAAACCCACTCCCTCAGCCTTCCCTTGAGCTCCACCCTCACGAGCTTCGGGAATTTGAACGTGTAGGGAGCCCCAGCCATCGCCGCTGCTATTTCCATCCCGCCGGCACCAATAGCTAGAGAACCAACTCCTCCAGCAGTTGGGGTGTGGCTGTCCGCACCGAGCAGCGTTTTTCCTGGGGCGGCGAACCTCTCCAAATGTACCTGGTGGCATATCCCGTTTCCTGGCCTCGAGAAGTATGCACCGAACTTGGCAGCTGCTGTCTGGAGGTATAGGTGGTCATCAGGGTTCAAGTAGTCTATTTGGAGCATGTTGTGATCGACATAGCTTACGCTCAGCTCTGTCTTTATTCTTGGTATCCCAATGGCCTCGAACTCCAAAAAAGCCATTGTCCCTGTAGCATCTTGAGTGAGAGTCTGGTCTATCTTTATTGAAACTTCCTCTCCTGGCTCCGGCTTGCCTTCAACGAGGTGCTCTCTCAGAATTTTTTCAAAAACACTCCTTCCCATGGCTGTTCATCTTGAATATTTTCTCAATTTATCCTTCTAATGAGGTGGTTTCATATAAATTTTTCAATAAGCTGGAACCGCATTTCTGACATAATTTTGCTAAATTTTAAAAGATAAATTTATTTAGGTTGTTATAAAAAAATAATATCGGAGATGGAAAGGATGCCCGGCTCACTGGGAACTCCCGAAATCATAGCAATACTCGTCATTGCCTTACTGCTGCTCGGCCCATCTAAGCTTCCCCAGCTCGCTAGGTCCATAGGCGAGGCTCTGAGAGAATTCAGGAAAGCAGCTTCAGGAGCAACCGAAGAGGACAAGAAGGCCGTAGCTTCAATTGCTGCAAAGCAGAGCATATCGAGCGATGACAAGCAGGTTCTTCTCGACATAGCGAAGAAGCTGGGAATCGATGTCGGCGGTCTGAGCGACTCGGAAATCCTCAAGAAAATTCAGGAGAGAATAGGGAAGTAAGCAATTTTTTCCAAAGGGCTGAATCGGATGGGCAAAGAAGCTCCAACTGAGGAGCTGCCGCTGGAAAAGCACCTCGAAGAGCTCTCGGAAAGAATCAAGAAGATTCTCATTTTTTTCATATCCGTCTGGATAGTTATAACGTTCATCCCTGTTGACCTTTCCCACTCCTACGTCCCCCTCGTAGCTGAGCTCTCGAAGGATCTGGTCTCCTATGTCCTCCCTCAGAACATCACTTGGTACGGCCACACTTTCAACGTTACTGTAATCTACACATCAGCATTTGAAGGCTTCAATGTGATTCTTTACACCTCTCTCCTCTTTGCAGCAATCATATCCTCTCCCTTCATCGCCTACGAAATCTACGAATACGTAAAGCCTGCACTCTATCCTTCTGAGAGGGAAAGGATGAAGGGTGTCGCGACGGCTGGCGTTGGTTTGTTCATACTGGGTGCTTCTCTAGGCTACTTCGGCCTCTCTCCAATAACGATGAAGATAATGCTCATGCTCCAGGCAGCGCCGGCGCCAACGGAGAACTTCATGATAAGCATGACCTACTCCAGCCTCCTCTCATTCATCGTTGGAATAACGCTCGCTACTGGAGCGGTGTTCGAAATCCCCCTAATCATTTACTACCTCATAGTCTACGGTGTCATAGATGCTGAGAAGCTGAAGGGATACAACAGCAGGCTGGTCTTCATAGCTATTCTATTCATAGCAGCACTCATCACCCCGGATCCCTCAGGAATAACCATGTTCATGCTGGCGATCCCCTTCTACATAGTTTTTATGATAGGAGTTCATCTAGCTTCAAAGAAAGTTCAAAAAGAGAGAGCACAGGCTTTGAGGAACTGAATTCCAAGCGCAGGACTGAATGGAGGAGTTCTTCAAGGACTTCAAGAATTTTATGCATCGTCTCAAAAAACATGTTTCTTATAACTGAAAGCCAGATGTGGACCTGAACAGATGCTGGGAACCTGTGACCCCCATGAAGGGAACCTTTCCCCTTCAGAGCAGGAGGAGGTCAGGCTATGGTACCGAGATCGTTGCATGCTTTTTTTAAAAAACATGCCCCGCTTTCAAAGCTTCCTTCTCTGTCACGATCAGACACCGGAATTGAAATTCTCCAACTCCCATTCCTTCAAACGCTGTCTTCGAGCTGAAGCAGCTCCAGCGGAGGCTTCCTAGCTATCCAGGCTGCCCCCACCAAAACAGAGTCATCTCCGTAGTATGGCAGAGCAAAATCTGGGAGCCTGTTTATTGTGTATTCGGAAACTCTATTCAAAACCATATCGATAAATGGCTTGTTCTTGAGCGCTATTGACCCTCCAATGATGAGAAGCTCAGGGTCATATGCGTTTATGACTGATGCTATACCGGCAGCATTGATCTTCGCGAGCTCCTCTACAACACGGGAAGCGAAGGCATCTCCCTTTCTCCAATTGGAAAAGAGCTCTTCTGGAGAAATGACCTCGCTTTTCAGATTCGTATGCTCTGCCGTTCTCGACCTGATCTTATTCACAATTTTCCACAGGTTTTTTCCAGAAGCTAAACCCTCCCAGTGACCTCGACCTCCGCATCCGCACTCTATGTCTGAATCATAGGAAATAACTAGGTGTCCAACCTCGTGGGCGTTCCCATCTTTTCCAAAAATTAGCCTCCCATCAACAACTGTTCCTGCACCTATTCCGGTACTAAGAGTCACGTAGACTATGTTCCTCTTTCCAACGCCATGGCCGGCCATGAACTCACCGTAGACAGCTGCGGCGCAGTCATTCACGATGTGGACAGGAGCTGACAGGGATTCCTCCAGAGGCCTCTTTACTTCGAAGCTGGCTCTTCCTACGTTCGGAGAGTTAATAACTGATCCACGCCTCAAGTCGAGGGGGCCGATCGAACCTATTCCCACTGAGATCAATTTAGCTTTCTCATTTTCTCTCGAGAATTGTTCTATTATCCGAACGATCTCGTTTATGAGCTCTCCCTTCTCCAGAAGGGGAGCCGTAAGTAGCTCATACCTCCTCAGCGGAGCCATCCTGAAGTACTCGAAAATTCCTATCCTCGTCCTCGTTGCTCCTATGTCCGCTGAAGCTACAAATCTGAGCAAAATCGCACCACCAGAAAAAGAGGGGAGAAAAAAAGTAATAAAGCTGAAACTCCCTGCGTTGCCATCAAAGCAATTTTCGAAGCAACCAAACAAGTAAATAAAATATATATCAAAAAGGAACAAAAAATATTTAAATTTATTTAATACATAAAATTCGAAAAGCTTAGGAAGTGGTTCCGTTGGAAGACTATGAGCTATCTCTTTCCTGCCTGAGCCTTTTGGAGCTCCGAACATACGAAATGTACGATGAGCTACAAAAGAGGATGAATAATAGCGACCCGAGGAAAGGAATTATCCTCTTCATTGCTATGGATACATACAAGCACCACCTCCTCTATGAGAGGCTGGGAGGAAGAAAGGATGAAGCGACTTCAGAGAAGTGCTCCGAAATACTTGGAGAGGTCTTCCAGAACTCGCTCGAGTCTACAGAAAGGCTCAAGCGGCGGATCGAGGGCATGGAAAAAATCGAAGAAAGCGATCTTATGAACATATTCGAAGAGCTCATCTCTCACGAGAAAAGCGTTTACGAGGAAGCGATGTCGCTCTCCATAGCGAAGATCTTCGAGGAAAGGGGGAGCTCTTTTGAGATCTTCAGGCTGATAAGAGAGGATGAAATGAGGCATGAAAATCTGGTAAAGGGGATAGCCAGCGGGAGGTAGCATCAGGGAGTCTTCAGGTACTTGTTGAACCATCCCACTATTTCTTTGAGCCTCTCCATCCTGTGCTTCGGCTTACCGCTCCTGGACAGATCATGATTCTCTCCCGGGAATATCACCAGCCTCGTCGGCACTCCCTTCAGCTTCAGCGCAGTGAAAAGCTGTATCGCCTGGTCCAGCCAGCACCTGTAGTCCTCATCCGAATGAAGGATAAGCGTCGGAGTCTTCGCGTTTCCGATATACTTGAGGGGAGAAGAATCCCACAGTTTTTCGAACGATCCCTCCTCCCAAAGCCTCTTCCCCAGCCTCCCTATGACCTGGTCTTCCGCAAAGTAGAATCCTATGTCCGTAGTCCCATAGAAGCTTATCCAGTTGCTTATAGATCTCTGCGTCACAGCGGCTCTGAACCTGTCTGTGTGCGTTATTATCCAGTTTGTCATGAAGCCTCCATAGCTTCCTCCTGCAACTCCTATTCTTTCAGCATCGATGAACTGGAATTTCTGCAGCGCCGCATCCAGGACCTCCATAATATCCTGGTAGTCTCTAGTCCCGTACTTCCCCCTTATATCTCTGAAGCTTTCGCTGTATCCCGTGCTACCTCTCGGGTTGGAGAATATCACAGCGAACCCTGCATCCGACAGGACGTGGAACTCATGGATGAAGGATTCCCCATACGCTGTGGCTGGCCCTCCATGAATGTAGAGGACCGCTGGGTACTTCTTTCCCTCGCTGAATTCCGCAGGTCTTAGCACGAAAGCATCGATTTCCGCGCCATCGCTGGCCCTCACAGCGAACCTCTCTGGCCTGGCGAGATTTGCCTTTTTCAGCAGTGAGTCATTGAAAGCAGTTATCTTCCTCAGGCTCTCCCCTCTCAGCATGTAGAGCTCTGGGGGAGAAACCGAGCTCATAATAGTCGCTGCCACAACATCGCCCATCACCGAAAAGTCTTCAACTGTGAACTCTCCATCTACTACAGGAACAGCCCCGGTCTTCTCGCTCCACCTGTACAGCGAAGCTTTGTAGCCCATCATGAGGGGGAAGTAGATGTAGTCTCCCACCCACTGAACTTTCTGCCCCCCGCTAGGCCCTCTCGCATCAGAGTTCATGGCATTGGAAACGTCTCTGTCGGGGAGGTCCAGCTCTACCATTTCCTTCGTCCTTACATCTAGGATCCACAGCCTCAGATGGCCCGCCAGCCCCCTCGAGAGATCGCTCCCCCTGAAGACTATCTTTGTTCCCGATGAGTTCCACGCGAAGTCCTCGATAGACATATCGCTTTCAGTCAGCTTTTCCTCTTTCCCGCATTCTAGATCGTATATGTGGATATCTGTTATGTAGGGCTTAAGCCTGTCTGAGGAGGAGACATATGCTATCGTTCTGCCAGCGGGAGACCACCTAGCATATGAAACGTCTTCTCCCTCACCTATGGGGATTTCCTCGAAGTTCCCCGAGGTGAAGTCCGCTAAGTATATCCTCGAAGTTCTGTTGTAAACGAAGCCGGCCCCGTTGAACCAGATCGGTATGCTTTCTATGTGCTTCACGTCCTTCTCTGGCTCTCCCTTGCTGCTTATAAATATGATTTCTTTCTCGTCTGGGCTCCAGCTTATGCTGCTTATCCCTCCTTCGATCTTCAGCAGAACCCTTGAGGGGCTGCAGGATTTCAAGTCTGCTACCCTGAGCTCAAAAGAGATTTTGCCCTGCTCTTCTGCCCTCCTAACAAAGGCCAGGTATCTGCCGCTCGGGCTCCACGTTGGATAGTAGTCAGAGGGGCCTTCTGTGAGTTGGATGAGGGACTCATCGTTCATGTTGTAGAGCCAGATCGATGAATAGTACCTGTCATCCTTTGAGGAAATCCTCGTCACAACGAATGCTACTTTTCTGGAAGCGGGATTCATTTTAGGGTCGGAAACGAGAACGAGCTTTTCCAGATCTTCTATTTTCAATCCCAAAGCTATCACTTCAACAATGCATAAAGCACTGAAAAGAATAAAATTTTCGCTTATCTTCGGGATTATGTTTAGTTATGCTAGGGAAAATCATAAACCTCTTTATAATTATAAAAAACTTAACTTGAGAAAGTTAAGTTTTTAAGCAAATTTTACCTAAAAATAATATCGGTGTGGCACTGTGGCAGATAAAATGGCTATCGTCGTATTTAGTGGAAGCGTGGATAGGTTGCTTGGGATGTCCATTTTGGCAAGCAGCGCAGCTGCTATGGACTGGGAAGTTGATATATTCCTGCAGCTCTGGGGAGTTCACGCTTTCAAAAAGGATGTTATTAAGAAGAACATGAACTTCTCCGAATTTGGGGAGTTAAAGGATGCCGTTTTAAAGAGGATTAAGGAATTGAACTTTCCGATGTGGTATGATATACTTAAGCAGGGCAAGGAAACCGGAAACATCCACATATATGCCTGCAGCACAGCAGCTAAGGCATGGGGGGTATCAAAAGACGACCTAGAGATGGTAGACGAAATCATGGAGGCAGGCGAGTTCATAGAAAAAGTGCGCGATGCTAAACTATCATTTTTCATCTGAAAGGAGGAATTGAAAATGACAACCGATCTGAAGAATTTGAAGCCTGATAAAGTGGTGGATGCGAGAGGTACTTCATGTCCTGGCCCTCTTCTCGAAGCCAAGAGAAACATAGGTCAGGTTCCGGTAGGGGGGGTAATGGAAGTTCTTTCCTCAGATGCTGCAACTGTGGGGAATGTTAAAGCTTGGGCTGAAAAGATGGGACATGAGTTTCTTGGATATATGGAAGAATCGGGATACTATAGAATTTTTGTCAGAAGGAGAAAGTAGAACTGTGACCTTAAATGGAAGATTCAAACGCTCCACTCATTCTGATTTTTTCTACGAATACCATATCTGATCCAGGCATAGATTTCGCTGGCTTAATGCACCTTCACTATCCGGTCAGGACTGTGATACTGAGGCTTCCTTGCTCCTCAATGGTCAGGCCGCAATTTGTCCTATATGCGCTGACTCATGGATTCGATGGTGTATTCATAGCAGCAGATGGTCCAGATTGCCCCTACCTCTCAACTGCCTGTGTTGATATAACGTCTCGAAGGATGACAGAAGCTCAGAGCCTCCTAAAGCAGAATGGAATAAAACCCGAGAGGCTTGCAATAGCTGGAATATGCTCAGTCTGCGCCGAGCCGTTTGTCAGGTCGATTGAGGCTTTCTACGGCAGGATCAAGGAACTCGGCAAGGTGAAGATCGGGGAGATATGAAAATGTCCGTCAAACCTTGGTACGAGAAGAAGTATTATAAAGATATAGAAAACTTGCCAGAAGAGGAGTACGACGTTCTGGTCATAGGAGGGGGAATAGCTGGAATTCAAGCTGCGCTAGATCTCGGAAACATGGGGTTCAAGGTAGTCCTGGTCGAAAGAGAGCCATCAATAGGCGGCTTCATGTACAAGCTGAGCAAAACCTTTCCCACAATGGACTGCGCAAGTTGCATAGCCACTCCCAGGATGGCGCAAGTATCCCATCATCCCATGGTTAAATTGCTAGTCTACTCTGAAGTGGAGGAAATAGAAAAGAAGGGAGAGGGAGATTTCAGGGTAAAAATAGTTGAGAAGCCGAGATTCGTTGATTCTTCCAGGTGCACTGGCTGCGGTCGATGCGAACTAGCATGCCCTGTGATATTGCCCCGTGAGTACGATTGGGGGCTAGTTGGCAGGAAGGCAGTATACATACCCTTCGATACCGCTGTTCCAAGGGTAGCAGTAGTTGATTTGGATCACTGCATATACTGCGGTCAGTGCGAGAGGGTCTGTCCAACAGAGCCTCCAGCGATAGACTTCACACAGGCGCCAAAAATACATCATCTCAAGGTTGGAGCCATAATAATAGCTACTGGCTTCCATCTTTTTGATGCTAGGCTAAAGGAAAGCTATCACTTCGGGGAATATCCTAATGTAATCACTGCGATGCAAATGGACAGGTTGTTGGCGCCTACAAGGCCTTATCACACGATTCTCCGCCCATCAGATGGAAAGGAGCCCAGCAACATAGGATATGTCCTCTGCGTTGGCTCTAGGGATAGGATAGTGAACAACCCTAACTGCTCTCAGATATGTTGCATGTACTCAATAAAGCAGGCTCAGCTCTTAATGGGGGCCCTGCCGCTTGCCGATATCACCATATACTGCATGGACATAAGAGCATTCGGGAAATCATTTGAGGAATTCTACCAGCAGGCCAAGGACATGGGAGTAAAGTTCGTCAAAGGGAGGGTCGCCAAGATAGAACAGAAGGAGAACGGCGACCTCATAGTTTGGTATGAGGACATAGAAAGTGGAAGACTTAGCAAGGCAGAGCACGATTTAGTTGTCCTCTCGGTGGGTTTACTGCCGAATAATGATACGGCGGATGCGTTCAAAGATCAGAAGCTTGAATTAGATGATATAGGCTGGATAAGGCCCATCAGTGAGAATCCAGTTAAAACAAACATAAAAGGAGTTTTTGCGGCTGGCACCATACTGGGGCCCAAAGACATACCCGATTCTGTCCTCGAAGGTGGAGCCGCTGCCATCCAATGCGCCGCATATCTCTCTGAGGTGCGGAAGAAACAGGCGAGGCGGACAGAATGAGCGAGGAGCTCAGAATAGGGGTATATGTCTGCCATTGCGGGGGCAACATATCCGATTATGTTGATGTGAAGAAAGTCGTAGAAGCTATAAAAGAGGAGCCTGGAGTTGTAGTAGCTAAAGATGTTATGTTTGCATGTTCAGATTCATCTCAAAACGAGATGATAGCTGATATCAGGGAACATAAGCTGAACAGGGTGGTGGTGGCATCCTGCTCCCCTAAGCTACACGAGCTCACCTTTAGGGAAGTGGTGAGGAGAGCTGGACTCAACCCCTACCTCTACTACCATGCAAACATAAGGGAGCAGGTATCATGGGCTCATACCGACACAAGAGAAGGGGCCACCGAGAAGGCCATAAGACATGTAAGAGCAGCAATAGCATACGTCAGGGAAGCCAAACCTCTGGAACCAATAAAGCAGAAGACAATGCATGCAGTCCTGGTAATCGGAGGTGGAGTTGCTGGATTAAGAGCTGCTCTGGACCTCTCCAGATTAGGACTGAGCGTTTACTTGGTGGAGAAGTATCCATTTCTTGGGGGAAGGGTTTCTCAGCTCTACAAAGTATATCCGAACGGGAAGAATGGTACTGAAATAGTAAAAGAATTAGCGAGCGAGCTCGTGAAGAGGGATAATGTTGCCATATATACCAACGCTGAAATAAAGTCATTCACTGGCTATATAGGAAACTTCGAGGTTGAGATTGAGATAAAGCCTAGGTATATAAAAGTGCCCTATGATGAGATCAAGGAGAAGATTGAAAAGCTGCCTGATGAGGTACCGGATGAATTCAACTATGGTCTTGTCAGGAGGAAAGCGATATACTACCCATATGAGGGAGCTTTTCCGCCCATACCTGTATTAGATAAAGAGCATTGCAGCGATCTGAAAGCAGTGAAGGAACTGCTGGGAGATGCGGTAGATCTAGATCAAAAGTCCGAAACAGTAAAGCTCAAGGTTGGAGCCGTTGTAGTTGCTACGGGATTTGACCCATACGAGCCAAAAGAGGGAGAGTTCGGCTATGGTAAACAGGGTGTGATAACCCTCCCTCAGCTTCACAGGCTGATGAACCTCAATGGTGGGAAACTGAAGCTGAATGGGAGGGATATAAAGGATGTAGCATTCATCTACTGCGTGGGAAGCAGGCAGAAGAGGACGTCCGAGGAAGAGGTTAACGAATACTGTTCTAGATACTGCTGCAATGCTGCCATGTACATATCCTCTCTTCTAATGGATCAGGGTATACGTACATATCACATAGTAAGGGATGTCAGAACCTACGGAAGATATGAGAGGATGTATGAGGATGTCAGCCGTAGAGGGGGCATCTTCATAAAATACAGCGAAGATGAACCTCCCGAAGTGAGAGAAGAGGGGGGAAAGCTGCTGATCAAAGTGAAAGATATTCTTACAGAAGGGGAGCATCTGGAAGTGCCAGTCGATCTAGTCGTTCTAGTGACAGGCATGGTTCCAAGGAAGAGTCCTGAGCTTGATAAGCTGTTGAGGATATCCAGAGGAAGAGACAGGTTCTACGTGGAAGTTCATCCTAAATTGAGGCCTGTGGAAACAGCAATAGGAGGCATATTTATTGCAGGTACCTGTCAGGCGCCCAGGGATCTATATGAGACTTTAACCTCCGCGAACGCAGCTGCATCAAAGGTAGCTGCTATAACGTTGAAAGAGATAATTGAGCTGGAGCCGTTCAAAGCAGAGGTAGATCCAAATGCATGTAATTTGAGCAAGAGATGCATCGAGGTGTGTCCATATGAAGCAATAGAGGTGAAGAACTATGGAGATATTGGTGAGAGAGCATGGGTGAACAAAGCGAAATGCATGGGGTGCGGCGCATGTGTTGCGGTCTGTCCTACCGAAGCCATACATCTCAATGGATTGACTAACAACCAGATAAGGGCGATGATAGAGGCAGCAGGAAGGGAGGTGGTGATAGGTGAGCGGAGGAGCTAAAAGGAGCACTGTTTTGGAGTACCGAAAGAAAACTGGAGCAGAGCCCTCGAAGGAACTGAATGAGCTTGTGAAGGAGATAAGCAGGGTAAGGACGAAGATCTTGAATGCACTTAGAGACGGTTCTAAAACCATTCCAGAGATTTCTGAGGAGATAGGAATGGAGAAAAGCCTCACTGCTTGGTATGTCCTGACATTCGTGAGGTATGGCATCCTGGAGCCTGAAAGCAGGACCGATGAGGGTTACTATAAATATAGAATCAAGAAGTGATAAGAATTGGCGAGAGTGGACCCAAAATTCATTGAAAGAGTGAAAAAATTAGGAGCATTCGACATAACCGCTTGTTATAACTGTGGCGTTTGCACAGCAATATGTCCTCTGTCCACGCAGGGGCACGAGTTTCCGCGAAAGTTAATCAGGTACTCGATATTGGGGATGGAGAACAAGATCGTATCAGCGCCTGAGTTGTGGCTGTGCTATTACTGCGGTGAATGCACGAAGTCATGCCCCAGACAGGCGGATCCCGCTGGGCTTATGATGGCCCTAAGGAGATATGCTACAATCAAGTACTCGGTGGGCAGGATAGCAGGGCTATTCTATAACAAGGTAACTGCTGCGCTGTCATGGACGATTCTCTCATTAATTGCTCTGGTAGGTCTACTGATGTTCATGAATCCAAATGTCAGCGTCGACGAGATGAGACAGAGCTTTCCGTACTGCTTCATAGGAAAGGGGTTTATCCATGATGCTGGGCTGATCTTAGGTGTAATTGTAATCGCATTGGGGTTGGCAAACCTTTACATAATGTACAAAAACATTTCTAAAAGTTACATCGTAGGAGCAAAAGGCAATTTTGGGCTTTGGGTGAAGAGCTCAGTGATGACGCTTATAGATGAAGTCGCTTTACAGCTGAAATATACAAAATGCGAGAATAAGCTCAGATATATCGGACACATGAGCCTCTTCTGGGGATTCGTGGGGCTGTCCATAGCTACCATAACCGACTTCCTGAGGGATTTCTACGGCATTAATATACCTCCGGTAGTCCCTCTGGGAATAGGAGTGGTTTTCGGCGCTCTTCTGCTCTACGGTTCACTTTACTTCATTGTTGGGAGGTTCAGCAAGAAAGAGGCATATGCGAAATATTCTCATCACACAGACTGGGTATTCCTCTGGCTGCTCTTCCTCGCAGGAATAACTGGGTTCTTAGTAACAATGTTCAGGTTCATGGGGTATCCTTTCCTCACATATATATTTCTGCTGGTCCACTTAGTAGCGGTATTCGACTTGCTAATAACAGCTCCTTTCACCAAGTTCAGTCATGCAATTTACAGACCTCTCGCCATTTGGCTATCGAGCACGATGGATCAGCTAGCTCAGGGAGCTCGCAAGGAATCCACTCCCGAAGCAGTCAAAAACACTTAACTTTACACCAACTTTTTTAGAGCAATAGCTTAATAATCCCAGCATTCTCTTTTGTAAACGGTGGTTTGTTTTGGAAGAGCAGCAGGCTGGCGGTGAAGTGATTTACATCTGCGCAAGGTGCGGGAGAGAGCTCAGACCTCAGGATTTTGAGCTCCTCCACAGCATAAAATGCGTCTACTGCGGAAGCAAAATAGTCTACAAAATGAGAAAGCCTTATGTCAAGAGGATAAAAGCGATCTAGCCTTCTCTCCTGCTCAATCCATACTTTATTACAGACTCGATGGCTATTCTCGCTGCCAGAGAGGTCGTCGCTTCTCCGCAGTCTCTCAGCGGATTTACCTCAACAATGTCCATCCCCACCGTTCTCCTTCCTATGAAGGAGTGGAGCATTTCCACCGCAGTGTGGGGATCCAGGCCGAGAGGCTCAGGGGTCCCGACGCCCGGAGCGAACCCAGGGTCAATAGCATCCATATCGAAGGTGATGTAGGTGCATTCAGCCTCTTCAGTCATCTTTCTGATCTTTCTCGCGGCTTCTGCAGCTCCGAACTTCCAGATGGCCCTGCTGGTGAATATTTCCATTGATTCCTTTCTGGCGAATTGGAGCTCTTCCGGGGTAGCAGCCCTCGTCCCAATGAAGACGAAATCAGCTGAAGGAATCTTCTCCCACAGCCTCCGCATCACGGTGGCGTGATTGAGAGAAGAGCCCAGATAATCTTCTCTGAGATCGAGGTGGGCATCGAAAACGATTATGAGGCAGCTGCTCCTGAGCATCTCCGCTGCTCCAAGAGTAGCAGTGTGCTCTCCTCCAAGCATGAGCGGAAACCTTCCTTCACTGCTAAGCGAAGACAGAGCTTCAGAAATCAGCTCAATGCTTCTGGGAAGGTCTCCCGGATAGAGAACGAGATCCCCCTCATCGTAGAAACCGATCTCAGTGAGATCCTTCTCCGAAATGAATGAGTACCATTCGAGGCTCTCCGCAACTCTCCTTATTTGCTCCGGAGCATACATGGTCCCGGGCGCATGCGAATTCGACATGTCGAGGGGTGCCCCGATAATGCTGACAGGTGAATCTTCCCTGCTTGCGCTGAAGTTGGCAAAAGAGAGCTTCCTTTCGAGCCTGAGCCTCCAGGACATCCTCTGCATCATCTCCACTGAAATTTCATCTGGATCTCTTCTTGAACACCTCTCAATCTCTTTCCCGGAGTTTAAAAATGATGCTCACTGGAAGCGTTATGGTCTGAATGAAACCTTATCGAAATCAGGTTCTCCAGCTCAATCTTGGAGATCTGCGTGTTTCCTGTGATTTCCTTGATTATCCTCCTCATCTCCTCGGAGCGATGAATCGTCTCAACGAGCTCCTCTGCTAGGATCTGCTCTGAAGATATAAGAGATGGTCTCTGGATGCAGCTCCCCCGGCATCAAATTCTCATGCTTCCTCTCCACACGATTGGACTTTCTCTCTATGTGTTTTTACTTTCTTCCCCCTCAATAAATAGTTCTCTCGCTTAGATAGATTTGGATCTCCTGCGAGACAGGTTCTATATATCGCAAAATCTTTTCAACTGCATCTTCTCATTTTATTTAATGCTGAACTCTTAATTATCAAAAGAGGTTGCTTGTTCGATGGAAGTGAGAAAAGTACTGGATTCTAAGAGCTCCCTCGAGGCCGACGGCTACACAGTCATAACAAAGATCGAGCCTCCCATTGAGCCGACCAGAATAGCCTCAACATTCTCTCAGCTCTTTCCTGAGCTCTCCCGGCATGCAGACGAAATAACGGAGAGGCTTGCCTCTTCATCTCCATACGTTCATCAGCTGGAGGCAATGGATGCCCTCTCATCTGGAATGAATCTCATCATGATCTCAGGCACTGGTTCGGGAAAAACAGAAGCTTGGGCCCTTCCAGCCCTGAGGATGGCAGCTCAGAGCGGTTCTTTCAAGGCTATTGCGGTGTACCCGACGCTTGCTCTGGCAGAGGACCAGATCAAGAGGATCTCCTCCTACGGAGTGGCCTTCGGAGTGGAGGTTCTCAGGCTCGATTCTCCCACGAGAGAGGAGGTTAGGAGAGCCGAAGGGAGAAAGGGTCTGAGGAAGAGGATAGCTGGGAGCAGAATCCTCCTCACCAATCCATCCTACCTCATGTCCGAGCTGAAGAAGTACGTTGTAGAGAGAGACAGGAGCATTCTCGAGCCCTTCTTCAGGAGAGCCTCCCTCATTGTTCTCGATGAGTTCGACTTCTATGACCCGAGGAGCATAAGCCTCCTCCTCGGAATGATCCAGGTCCTCTCCGAGACTTCGGAGGAGCCCCCTCAAGTTGCCGTCCTCACGGCTACGCTTTCCAATCCAGAAGAGCTCGGCGATTTCCTCAAGGCGATGACAGGGAGGGGGTACAGGATTGTTAGGGGTGAGGCATTCCATGTAGAGAACAGGATACACATAGTTCTCGGAAAGAACCTGAAGGCCGTTTGGGAGGAGATACTCAAGAGGAGGGGAGAAATAGAGCAGAAGCTTAGGGAAGAAGGCATATCTTGGGAGAGGGAGATCCAGGAGGCACTGGAGAGCTTCGAGAAGTTCAGGGAAAACCCCTACAAAATCGTTGCCTTCATTGAGGGCCTCGGGGTGCCGGTTCCCTCGATCAGCCTGGATATAGCGGAGATCCTCGAGCGGTACAGGAGCGATGATGGGCTAACCATAGTCTTCACAAGGAGCATAAGCAGGGCTGAAGAGATAGGGAGGGCTCTTCGCATGAGGCTCGGAGAGGAAGCCTCCTCAGTTTCTACCCACCACCACCTCGTCCCAAAGGACAAGAGGAAGGAAATAGAGGAGAAAGCGAGAAGGGGCGAGATGAAGGTCATCGTTTCCCCCAGGACCCTTTCTCAGGGGATAGACATAGGGAAGGTTGTCAGGATCGTCCACGTCGGCCTTCCGGACAGCGTGAGGGAGTTCAAGCAGAGGGAGGGAAGGAAGGGGAGGAGGCCGGGGATCCCGTTCACCGAAACAATCATAATCCCGTTCGGCACATGGGACAGGGAGCTCCTCTCGAGAGGATTCGATGCGCTGGAGAAGTGGCTCTCCCTTCCCATAGAGAAGACCATTGTTAACCCACGAAACCTGTACCAGAAGCTCTTCACAGGCCTTGTCAAGCTCATGTCGACTTGGTACAAAGTCAATGAGCTGACTGAGCTTGAAGTTGAAGCCCTTAAGAAGGCCAAAATCATCGTGAAGGAGGGAGTGAACAGAGCAAGGCTGAAGTATGTTTGGGACAGAATGAACTTCTACGAATTCGCACCTCCCTACGGGATAAAGAGGGTTCTCGAGGAGGAGAGGGGGCAGAGGCCTCTCGAGCCCGTTGGATTCTGCGATCTCGTTGAGATGTTCCAGAGAGGATGCTTCGACTACTCCAACGATGCCATCGTCTACTCCCACAGAATCGTGGAAAAAGGCAGGGGAGTTACTGCCATAATAGAGAAGAGGATCAGGGATGTCAGGTTCTTTGAAGATGAGGCCTTTGGAAGGGCATTGGAAGAGTACATTGATACAAAGCAGAGGTGGGGGGAGGAGCCATCGTTCATGAAGGACTTGTCCCACGGCCTGCTGAGCTCGAGAGTCGTTGTAACCGTTTACCCTCCACGAAGCGGCTTTGGGCTCCTGGTCAAGATCCCCGACAGAGTCCTCTGGATAGCGTCATCCTCGAGGCCGAAGGTCTTCTCCGCAGGGAACAGAGTCCTCGTCTCGAGGAACAAGAAGGTCATTGAGGTCCCCGTGGAAGTCCACGGGAAGTACATGGACTACACCTACGGCTACGTGTATGAAGTCGATGAGAGGCTGGAGGAGAGGCTCATTCGCTTGGGGCTCGCCCTCATAATAATCGCTCTGAGGAGGATGGAGAGCATATCTCTGAGCCTGATCGAGTACGGCTTGGCTTCCGTTGGGGGGAAGAAGATGTTCGATATCCACGAGACAGCATCCGCTGGGTTCATCGAGAGCTTCGACTGGCTCTCTCTCAGGGAAAAAATACAGAGCTATACTCCAGACGATCTCGATCTCATCCTCCTGAACGAGGTTGATGAGCTCGCTTATGCGGACTTCATAGAGCTCGGCTTCAACTGGGATGCCGTGAAGGAGTACTCGCTGAAGCTGCTCGACTACCTGAACCAGGGGAAAACGATGGAGGTCATGATCTCGGGAGAGATGGCCAGGATACCAAAGCCCTCGAGGAGCTTGAAGCTCATTGCTCTCGACGCACTCGTTGAGCCTGTGGAAAGGGACGAGAAACCCTTCCTCTACCTCATTGCCATGTCATTCTTCGACGGCGAATCGGCTGAAGCCTACGCCAGCATTTCTCCGATAGCTCCAGGCCTCAGGCCCGATGAAGCGCTGAGGAGGTTCGAAATCGAGCTCGAGAGCATGCTGAGCTACGAGGAATTCAAGCTCTTAGTGCCATCGGAAGATTTGTCGAGAACGCTCCTCTCCATGGGCCTCAAGAGGCTCCCGGAGGCTGTAGAAAAGATGGGGGTCGAAGTTATGAGGCTGATCGAGAAGAGGATATCGCCTCCGAGCATAGAGCCCTACCTCCACCTGGCGAGATCGCTTTACCCCCAGGAGGGGGAAGCATCTCTGGAAAGCGTGCTGGAGATAGTCCAGAAGATAAGGAGGGAGGGCTACACAAAGCTGAGCGAAGCGGAGGAGAGGGCGATAAGCTCCTACATGAAGCTGAGAGCGGCAGCCCTATACTTGGCATACCTGCACTCATCCTCTCAAGCAGCATCATCCAATGAGGGGAATGGCGATGTTGATCAGAAGGATGAAGATCGATGAAAGCATGGAGAGTATGAACAGCCCAAAGCCTATTCTTTCTTCCCCCATAAGTTCCCTCTTTCTCGCGAAGTAAGTTAGCGGAAAGAGCACCAGGGGGAGGGAGAAGGAGAGCACAGCCTGGGTGTAGACCAGCAGCTCCATAGTGCTGACCCCAAGAAGCAATGCTATGATGAACGGTATCATATTGATCAGCCTCAGCGTAAGCCTGACCTTCCACTGCTTCGCAGATCTCCCAATGTAGCTCTCGAATATCTTCACACCCGCTAGCACGCTGACCATAGATGAGCTCAGGCCTGATGCCAGAAGAGCTACAGCGAATATAATTGAGGAAACTGAGCCGAAGAGCGGGATGAGGGTATAGAAGGCGTTGTCAAGGCTCACAATGTTGGTGAGTCCATTCTTGTAGTAAGCATAGTAGCTCATTATCTGTATCGCTGCATTCACAATGCTCGCGCCGCCCAAATTCACAGCAGTTTCCTTCAGGTGGTGCTTCAGCTCCGCCTTCCTTTGAGAGGGAGGAGCCCTGAGCGATTTTTCCGATGAGAGGTATGAGTGAAGTATTACTGCGTGGGGCATGACTGTGGCGCCTATTATGCTGGTTGCGGTGAGGATCATCATCCTGCTGCCCAGGCTGGGAATGAATGAATGGAGGAGGATCTCTTCTGGGCTCGCGTGAACTATCGCAAGCTCGATCAAGTAGCTCAGCCCTACTACACCCACGAGCCCTGCTATGAGCAGCTCCATTTTCCCCATGTCTTCCGTCAGGAAGAAGAGAATGAGAACATCGAAAACGGAGAGTAGGGCAGAGGCCGTCAGGGGGATCCCGAAGATCAGGTGGATCCCCACAGCCATCCCTATGAACTCTGCCATGTCCGTAGCGAGAATGGCTATGAGCAGACCGAGAAAGTAGAGCTTCTTCTCATTCCTGCTCAGCCTCTCCATTGTAAGATCGACGAGGCCCCTCTGGGCAACCAAACCTATCTTTCCAGAAATGTACTGAAACATGACGGCCATTGCTCCAGATAGCCAGACAACCCACAGGAGAGAGAGGCCGTACTTCGAGCCAGCCTCTATATTTGCCCCGAAGTTCCCCGGATCTATATAAGCAACCGCCACAACGGTCGCCGGTCCTATGACAAGCATCCTCTTCAGCCTTTCAGTCCTGCTCAGCTGCACCCAAAGCTCCCCTCTCTGCATCCAAAACAATGAAGAGCTATAACTGCTTTGAATATATATCAAAAAATCGATATTTAAACAGAAGACTTCAAGGCTTCCCTCAAAATCTCGATCCCTTCATCGAGAGCCTCCATATCGATGTTCAGAGGAGGAACTATTCTTATCGCAGATTCCCCGCACCCTATAACGATCAGCCCCCTCCGGAAGGCCTCTCTCACTATGCTGTTCCTCTTTTTTGGATCTGGCTCATTCCCCCTCCCCTGCTTCACAATTTCCACCGCCCTCGCCAACCCTATACCTCTAGCATCTCCTATTGCTTCGAACTCATCCATGAGCTCGCTCAGCCTCCTGCCGAGATGCATTCCTGCCCTCTCAACATTAGGCAGGAGCTTCGGCGTTTCTTCGAGAACTACTTCCGCGGCGCTCAGGGCAAGAAGATTTCCTCCGAAGGTCGAGGAGTGCTGTCCGGGTACCCTGAAAGCTATGTCTTCTCTGTGCACAACTCCACCCAGAGGAATTCCGTTGGCAATGGCTTTTCCGAACTGGATGGAATCCGGAATGGCGTTGAAGTTCTCTATTGCCCACATCTTTCCCGTTCTGCCGAGGCCCATCTGAACCTCATCGTCCATGATCAGTATCCCGTGCCTCCTTGCCAGCTTGAAGAGCTCCTGGAAGAAGCCTTTCGGAGGAACCACATACCCCCCCTCCCCCTGGATCGGTTCAATGAAAACGGCCGCAAATTCCTCAGGAGGGAATGCCTTGAATATCACGTCCTCGATGAACGAAATGGCCCTGCTGACCAGCTCATCCGGGTTCTCATACCCATTGATCCTCCAGACATTCCTGAACGGATTGGGGAACGGAGCATGAACAACTCCAGGCATCGTTGGGAAGAAGCCGAGCTGCTGCACGCTTTTGCTCGCAGTCAGGGATAGAGCCCCCATAGTTCTCCCGTGAAACGCCCCGTAGAAGGCGAGGATCCTCCCTCTCCTCGTCGCGGACTTCGCCAGCTTTATTGCTGCTTCATTCGCTTCCGCTCCGCTGTTGGAGAACACCACCTTCTTCTTCCCTCCGCCGGGGCAGGTGGAGGTGAGCTTTTCTGCCACCTTCGCCCCAAGCTCGTGATAGAAGTCTGCCAAGGGGAAGTGCATGAGCTTGGCAGCCTGCCTTGAGACAGCTTCAGCGATCTTCTGGTTGGCGTGTCCCAAGCTCACTACAGCAAACCCGCTTGAAAAGTCCAGGTACTTCCTCCCATCGACATCATATATGTAAACCCCTTCTCCCCTCTCGGGGACGAGAGGAAGGTTCTCCACGTCCTGCGTGAGGACATCTAAAACCTCAAGGCTCCTCTTTATTATCTCTTCGCTCCTCCTGCTCGACACTTGAAGCACCAAATATTATTAATAAACAATTAATATTAAAAATTATAGTTGCACTGAAATAGATAGCACCAAATCAAAAGGTGATAGGTATGGAGAAGGTTAAGAAAGTTGTGATTCTCGGAGCAGCTGGAAGGGACTTTCACAACTTCAACGTGTTCTTCAGGGACAACCCCCAGTACAGGGTGGTTGCATTCACCTCAACTCAGATTCCAGGGATAGAGAACAGGGTCTACCCTCCAGAGCTGGCGGGTAGCCTCTATCCAAATGGAATACCAATATACTCTGAATCGAGGCTCGAGGAAATACTCGAGTCTTACGGAGTCGACATCGTCGTTTTCGCATATTCAGATGTCTCCCACGACCACGTAATGCACCTTGCCTCAATATCCCACAAGCACGGCGCCGACTTCTGGCTGCTCGGTCCAAAGAGCGTCATGATCCGCTCATCGAAGCCTGTTGTGGCGGTCACAGCTGTTAGGACGGGAAGCGGCAAGAGCCAGACCTCGAGGAAAGTCGCTTCCATACTCAAGGAAATGGGATTGAAAGTAGCTGTGATAAGGCACCCCATGCCTTACGGGGACCTCCTCAGGGAAGCAGTGCAGCGGTTCTCGAGCTTCAAAGAGCTCGACAGCTCCGGGCTGACGATAGAGGAGAGGGAAGAGTACGAGCCCCACATCGCCAATGGAAACATCGTCTATGCGGGGGTAGACTACGAAAAGATTCTGAGAAAGGCCGAAACGGAGAGCGACGTGATTCTGTGGGATGGAGGCAACAACGACTTCCCCTTCATAAAGCCGGATCTCTGGATAACGGTTGCCGACCCACTCAGAGCAGGGCACGAGCTCAGCTACCACCCAGGGGAAACGTGCTTCAGGAGCGCTGATGTAATAATCATAAACAAGATCGACAGCGCGGGCCTCGAGGGGATCGAGGCCGTCAGGGAGAGCATCAGGAAGTACAACCCCAAAGCAGTTGTTATAGAGGCTGCCTCCCCAATATTTGTCGACGGATATGAGAAGATAAGGGGGAAGAGGGTTCTGATAATAGAGGACGGCCCTACTCTTACGCACGGCGGAATGAGCTTCGGTGCAGGATACGTGGCAGCGAGGAAGTTCGGAGCAGCCGAGATCGTGGATCCGAGGCCTTTCGCTGTCGGGAGCATAAAGAGGACCTTCGAGATATACCCCCACCTGAAGAACATCCTCCCAGCCATGGGATACGGCAAAGAGCAGATCGAGGAGCTCGAGCAGACGATAAATGCTTCAGATGCCGACCTCGTTATAATCGCCACTCCGGTTAACTTGGGGAGGATCCTGAGGATAAACAAGCCCTATGTGAGGGTGACCTACGAGCTTCAGGAAGTTGGGAGGCCGACGCTGAAGGACGTCCTTCAGGACTTCGTGCAGAGAATGAAGGAAGAGGGTAAGCTTAAGTTCTGAGGCATCTATTTATATTCAAGAAGAAGCTAAATCTTTTTTTCGCAGAGCTGCAACTCTTGAGCTCAGAGAGATGTGATTTTGCATGAGTGCACCGACCGGTAAATCATCCAGGATACAGGGATTTCACAGGCTCAGCAGGGAGGAGAGGCTCAAGATAATCGAGGAGTTCTCAGGCCTCAGCGCGGAGGATATCGAGCTCCTGAACAGATGGGGAGCTATGGAAGGCAGGGTTGCCGAGACGATGATAGAGAACGTCGTCAGCGCCATGTCCTATCCCTACGCAATTGCCCCCAACTTCAGAATAAACGGGAGAGACTATCTCATCCCAATGGTCATTGAGGAGCCCAGCGTGGTTGCTGCCGCCTCGAACGCGGCGAGACTGATGAGGGAGGGGAAGGGGATAATCTCCATCTCTACGGATCCTGTCATGATCGGGCAGATCCACCTCATCGGAGTGAGCAACCCAGAGTACAGAGCGCAAGCGATACTCGAGATGAAGAAGGAGATAATCGATTATGCCAACTCCTTCGATCCCGTCCTCACCTCCCTTGGAGGAGGGGCAAAGGACCTTGAGGTGAGGGTCCTCCAGACGGAGAAGGGGAAGGTCCTCACAGTCCACCTGCTCGTGAACGTCATGGATGCCATGGGGGCCAATGCTGTGAACACGATGTGCGAGAAGGTCGCCCCCCTTCTCGAAGAGATGACGGGAGGCAGATCTGTTCTGAGAATTCTCAGCAACCTTGCTGACAGGAGGCTCGTGAGGTCGAGAGCCATCGTGAAGGCTGGGGATATAGGGGGGAGGGAAGTAGCGGAGAAGATCGAGTGGGCATCAGCGATTGCTTTCGCAGATCCATACAGGGCAGCCACCCACAACAAGGGGATCATGAACGGCATCATAGCTGTGGCGCTAGCAACTGGGCAGGACCACAGAGCCATAGAGGCGGGAGCTCACGCTTATGCTTCCAGAACCGGGAGGTACCTCCCCCTCTCCAGGTGGGAGCTCACCCCTGAGGGAGATCTTGTGGGAACGCTCGAGATGCCTCTCGCTGTTGGATCAGTTGGAGGAACGATCAGAGTTCACCCGATGGCAAAGCTCTCCCTGAAGATATTAGGGGTCTCGAAGAGCAGCGAGCTGGCCGAAGTCATGGGGGCTGTTGGGCTTGCGCAGAACTTCGCAGCGCTGAGGGCCCTTGTGTCTGAGGGGATACAGAAGGGCCACATGAAGCTCCATGCCAAGAGCCTTGCCGTGATGGCCGGAGCGACCTATGAGGAAGCTGAAAGGATAGGAGAGATCATGGAGAAGGAAGGGAACATATCTTTCAAGAGGGCGAGAGAGCTCCTCGAGGAGATAAGAGCCAAGAAGTGAGAAAAAAAGTGGTAATACCGCCGTATAACTATTACTTCATTTTTTCTAACCAGAAAATTAAATATATACTTTTTTCTTAAAGATGTGGCGGGTCCTCCATGAATAAGGATAATCCTCTGCCTATAGAGAAGCTGGTTCCAGTGTTCATCTGCGCTTCCAAGCCGGAGAGCACTGTAAAGCTGGTCTTCCGATCATCATCTCCAAAGGAAAAGGTGATGCTCAGGCTCGCCGAGGCTCTCAATCCCCTTGGCGCAGTCATCAAATTCCTGAACATTCAGGAGAAGGCTGCAGAAGAGATCCCGTCGTTTCTCTGGATAGCGGTTATAGAATTCGGTTCATCTCAGGCAGAGTTCGAGAAAGCTCTCAAAAGAGTCATGGAATCCATGGTGAGAGAGGGGATGGCCGATGAATATTACTACACCTTTCCTATCAAGAGCGGCTACTTCATAGATCACAGCATCTATTCTCTGGCAGACTCAGATGGGAGGAGGCTCGCTGTCTTCAGCTATGAAAACCTTGTGGGGCTCTTCGTAGTACCAAGGAAGGAGTACGGTCCCTCTATGGGAGCACTTATCATTGAAAAAATTGGAGAGATGTACGGAAAAACTCTTGGAGCAAAGATGAAGAACGAGTGCAGGGAGCTGGGATCAAAAACCTGCCTCGAGGTGCTTCACTCTCAAGGAGAGGCTAAGGGGTTCCTCCATCAGAGATCCCTCGAGGCATTCCAGGACAGAGAGGGGATTTTCATAAAAGTTGATTTCGACAGGCTCATTGAGGAAGAGATCCTTCTCGAAAGCGGTATAAGAGAGTGCGGAGCCCACCAGAAAGGGGTCTACAAGGGTTTCCTCTCAGAGGTTCTCGAGGAAAAGCTGGAAGAGGGCTCAGTAGAAGAGGTCAGGTGCATATCCAAGGGAGATAAAATATCTACCTTTGTCTTGAAGCTTCCTCCGAAAATAAAGCTCTAGCTTCTCTTCCATGAACGCTTTAAACATAAGGAGCTTTCCAACCGGCATGCCTACATGGTAGCAAGAAACTGGCTGGAAGCTTTCGCTCAAAATATTATAACCAGCGATCTCTACACGATCTTCAATACTGTTCAGCAATGAGACGGTGAACTTCATTTGGAAGCTGCAGAAGCGATCGCTCTGCTATTCGGCCTGATGATCATTGGCTCGCTGTTCAGGAGGTCATTCTACGATAAGTCGTGGTTTCAGCCCTTCTCCAAGGGGCTTATAGACTTCCTCTACTGGATCCTTGTCCCCCTGACCTTCATAGAAAACTTCTCGAAGAGTGGAGTCTCGAGGGATCTAGTGATCCCCCTCATCTCATCGGTTCTGCTTATAGCGATTGTCTGGTCAGCCGTTCGCTCATCTCACTGCATCGCTGATAAAAACATAGAGAGAGGAGTGATCCTCAACAGCACCATTCAGAACAACCTTTTCGTCGGCTTCCCGGTGCTCTACTCTCTCTTCGGCGATGCCACCATGTCCCTCTACTTCGGCTTCATAGCGTTCATATTTGCTGTTCTCCTTCCAGACATCATGGGGAGAGGGAGGTTCACGGCAGAAGCTCTCGTGAAGAATCCCGTGATCATTGGAATGATACTGGGTTCCTCGTTTCACTACGCCTTCGGCCAAATCTCAAGCTACGTATCATCGCTTCTTTTCTGGGCCCCTTCAGCCCTCTCTTACATCTCAATATTTGCAACGGGCCTGGCCCTCCAGATGAACACGGAGCCGATAAAGAAGAACCTGATGGCGTTTCTCATCAGCTTCGCTTTCAAATTCGCCCTGAACCCTGCTGTGAACATACTCCTCCTTTCCCTCTTCAGCATCCCTCCTCTCTACAGGAACGAAATAATAATACTCTCATTCATGCCTCCAGCCAGCTTCAACACAGTGATGGCCATGAAGTACGGCTGGAATCCAGAGTTTGTTGCATCCTCTTCCTTCGCCATGACGGTAATCAGCTTAATAGCAGTGACGTTCATCTACCACCTTATCTGACGGCCTTATTCCTCAGTTAGCTTGCTGAGCAAAGGATAAGGGGAACTGGAGGATAATAGGAGGAAAAGCTGAGGGATGTCTGCTTAGCGGAAGGCTTGAGAAGGTGCCTGGAGATACTGCATGCAATTGGTTCTCAGAGGGGAATCGTTCACCAGAAGCACATTGAAGCCCTCCGCGATAGCAAGGGAGGCATCATAAGGATTCAGCTAGATAGAAACATCGAGGAAGAGATTCTGAGAGAAAAGGGCATCAGCGAGTGCGGAAGGTATCAGCTCGGCGTGTACAGAGGATTCCTCCGCTCTGTTCTAGGCAGAGAGCCTGAAAGCGACGCTGTAGAGGAGATCAGGTGCATTTCGAAGGGAAGCGATGTGAGCGAGTATTTGATTAAGCTTCCACCTGATGCCCCGCTGTGAGAGAAGTATCCCAGTAGACTACCCATGGAAACATCCGAGCCTTTTTCTCCTGAAAATGAGCTCAGAATCGAGTGTGATTAACTGGAGATTAAAAACACCATTGGTTGATTTAACCTCTTCTCACTTTCCTCCCGCTTGTCGTGAGGAGGATCGCGTCCGAGCCGTTTGAAACCCGAGATCTCAAGCACCTCCGCTATTCACTTACTGCCGAGAAGATTATTTAAGGGGGAGGACGCAAGAAATAACGGCTTAAAGATCCTTTTCCTCTGCTTCTTTGCATTTCCCTTCACCTATGTATTTTGTCGTTTTCAGAAGCTTCCGCGAAATTGACGTATTCCACAAAAAGCTGCGGTGAAGTTCTCTGCGCTCTCCCTTCATAAAACAGCTTTGAAATTGAATTCTGTAGCTTAGAAGAAAGGCTGAAAACCGATTCATGTGGGTCGAAAGAAGCAAAAGGCATAGATACTCGACTGTTCTTCGAAGCTCAGCATTCCAGAGGAAAATACATTGAATATTATATATCTTTATGGACATAAAATCAATTTGAAGAAAATGGCTTTAACATTAGTTGATTAGATAGAGACGTGAATCTCCTTTCCCTTATATGTGAGGATTTGTTTTACAATGATATAGAGCGAAAGGCATTTCCGTTGAAATATTGCGGTTAAAAGGTAGTGCTCCAAAGGATTTTTTCACCTGCTGGATAGGTCAAGTGCATATAGCTCTTTAGAGCTCTTTGCTGTTGCGCCTCTCTCAGAATTTCTCTACTTCGATGTTCATAAAAGTCTGATTCCAAAGAGAAAGGAGCAGCTCTATTATCGATGTAATTGGGATGTCTGAATGTGCGAAACAAGAAAAGCAGGTGAATTGGATGGGAGTGTCTTTGATAGTGTATTATGTGGTCCATCTGTTGATACACCTTTGAAAAAGGAGGCAGCCTTACTGGGCTTTTGTTAGAGAGAAAATCTAGCAATGAGTCTGAGTTGACCCCCGGGGTCCTTCGTGTCAGCTGTTTTTGGACCTTTCTCGCAGCCCATATGTTAGAATAATGGCACGCACACATAAATGGTAATCTTTTTCATCGCCTTGGAGTGCAGTGCATGTTCACGGAATTAGAACTGAGGCGCTGAGCAGATATTTTGAGAAGGCTAAGCCCCTTTTCAGCAAGATCATAAGCGCTCCGATGGCCATTATAAGCGTCGGCTTCCCGATGGCCCTGTGGAGTAGTTCACCGGGTATAACTATCAGAACAAAGAGCATTAAGCCTCCTCCTGTGCCGAAAACCCCGTTATTACTTCAATCCTGAATCCTAGGACTACTGCGAGGAAAACCTTTGAAATGATAACAGGCGGGATGAGAAACACAAAAAATCTCTGGAGAGCCCCCATCCTCTGCTGCACCTTATCATCATGAAGCCTGCTTCTGTAGATATTCTTTTAGAACTCCACGTTTTTCATGTAAATGTAGTGCAACGTTGAAATCTTGTATCTCAACATGTGTACTCTAAGGACTCAAATGAATGATATTGACAATTAGGTAGAGAACGTAGCCTCGTATTTTTATACCCCCTTTTGGTTTTTGTTGGGGTTTTTGCTCGTTTTTCTTTTGTGGATTGCTATGACTGCTATTATGATTAGTAGTATTACTGTTGCTACTACACTTTTTAGCCATCTTATAATGGTTGGTAGAGTGGTTTATGCAGGTAATGGTGTTGATATGTGACGGTTACTGATATTGCTTGGGTAGCGGTGTTTCCGGCAGAGTCTTTAACGATTAGAGTTACAGTATAAATTCCGGGGTTGGTATAAATGTGGGTTACGATTTTTCCATAAGCTTTTGCTCCATCTCCGAAATCCCATTCATAGCTGACTATACCGATATTGTCAGTTGACGTGCTTGCATCGAAGGTTACTAGCACTCCGGCAGTTGCACCTCTGCTTCTTCCAGCTTTGAGAACCGGGGGAGTCTTATCAATTTTAATAGTTTCCATCTTTGTGGCTTCGCTGTTTCCGGCCACGTCAACAGACTTGAAGTATAGCCTTATTTCACCCTCAAGGCTTATGGTAAAAGCGCCAGTATACTTCCTCCATTCAACCCCATCAAAACTGAATAATGTAGAGTCAACACCTGAAAGCGAATCGTTAGACCTAAACGTCACAGTAACGTCTGAAATAAACCAGCCGTTTTCGCCAGCCATCCCACTAAAATTTATTGAAGTTGAAGGGGCAGTTTTATCCAACTTTATACCAGTCAAAATATGATGCTCTTCTTCATTACCAGCATAATCAACACTCCAATACTCCAAAGTATTGTTGGTACCCTCAACCTCAATCAAAGGATAACCATCAACACTAACGCGCTTAACAGGTCCCGCATTAACTCGATAATAAGTTTCTGCTACGCCACTTTCATTATCTACTGCTAATAACTTTATTGTAAAATCAGAATTATGCCATAAACCATCATATTCAGCGATCGTTGTTGGGGGAGTCTTATCAAGTATAAAGGGAGCAATAATTTTCATTCCTTCAAGCACCCTCTCACTGCTTATGCTAAAGCCTGCTAAATTGAACAGCCATGTCAAGTCTTCATTTACGAGCGTAGAGTATAAGATCACAACACTTTCCAAGTTAGAATAACCATATTTACTCAGGATAGAACTCGCCTGAACCCATTCTTTGAAGAACTCCTTGTGGACAGTAGGACCATACATCCTATGTATATAGAAGAAGACGAATTGCATGGTTTCAATTTGATCGAGATATGAAGTGATGTTTGCTTTCCCTTCAATATAATCAAAGAAGAAGGGATGTGAACCCCAGTACCACAGCCTAACATTGTCACCATAGATATTAGCTATCCCCTCTATTCCTAGGTAGGTTGCTAATGGTTCACAGAACCAAGGACATTCAACACCGTAAGGCTTACTGCTCGTAAAAGAGAACATGTGACCTAGCTCATGAGAGATTACGGATGCATAAGAAGAAACTAGTGAAGGCCATCTTGCTACACCTACACCAAAACCAATAATTCTATAGCCTGCTACGCCACACCATTCAAAATTAACTTTAACTGTAAATGGCTTTGCTTCTAGATCCTCCCCAACAAAGTTGCCAATCGAATTATAAAGCTTTAAAACTGTATTTACAAAGCCATTAATTCTAGATTGATTAGCTATAATCCAGAAATACTCTTCAGGTACATCAAAAATAAAATCATTAACTGTAAAGTTCATGTAGTGAACTACACGTTCTTCACTATATAAAAAACCTGTTTCTTTGATTAAACCGAGAATAGGTCCAGTATCTATCTCCAGGTTATAAGTAGCATTATCTTGAAAAGATCTCCCAACACCATAAAATAGTGTTCCCGGTATCTCTGGACCGATGTTCTTATCATAGACTACCGCATTATCTTCGTAGATTCTAAGTTTAATATAACGCGAAGAGTTTGGGTTAGAATAGAATGCTAAAACGTTTCCGAACTCATCCCGTATGTCAAACCAGAGTTGCGTATCTTCTTTTATAACCCAGAAGTGGAATGAAAACTGTCCTCCAAGACGGTATAAGTATTTACTGTTTTCTTTAGGTTCTAAGTAAATATGCTCAAAGTAATAATACCAATTCGGCGGAATAAATCTCGGATTTAATACTATTTTCGTTGGAGAGATTTTTATGGCTGTTCTACCGTAAATTTGGAAACAGTAAACCCAATTTCCAAGGTAAAGTTCTGGGAGTCTGAATTCTACATCCCAGTAAGTAGAAGAGCTCTTATCTGGATTATAGGCCTCAAACGTTATTTCAGAACTATTTTCGGCTGAGATTACGACAGTTGGTGTGTCGAGTGAAGTGTTACCCACTAAGAGATAATTGATTGACGTGGTTGAGCGTTTTATTCCTAAAATAGTTAGGCCACCACTTAGATTTCCCCCGACATATAATGAAAATATGGCTTGGGGGTGCTGACTAACCAATGATGGTGGTAATGCTGGGATTAACCTTGTTAAGAATACGAATATTTCATCCGGCTGAATATAGGCACTATTTTCATCAATAAATATGATATTTAACTTTTCTTCAGGTTTTAGAACTAGATAAGCATCGCTGTCAATACTTTTGGTAATTGCTATAAATATTCCTTCATTAGAGTATCCTTGGCCTGTAGAAGCTATGAAAGTCCAATTACCTTTTGGCAATCTAAAATTATAGATGCCCAGTGAGTTTGTAATTCCCCATCCCTCAAAATCGGGATAAGTTATTCCCCAATCTTCAGAAAACGCCTTAATCCAAGCCCCAGAAACAGAGCGACCATAGGCATCTCTAACTTCGACTATTACATTAACGAACTTAAACATTTCATTTCTCGAAGAAGAGCTATATCCATTAACAATTTCGGTTGGGTGAAATGGATAAAGATTAAGAGAAGATAGAAACAGTAGGCCAAATATCACTATTCCTATCTTTTTCATTTTCTATCATTAAATTTTATTAATTAATAAATATATATTTTTTCGCCATTTATGTCGGCATTTTCCCGAAGGAAATTGCGCGAAATGTCACATTGCATATTTCCCTATGCTTAGTCTCC
Organism: Fervidicoccus sp. SLHALR4; assembly: GCF_058692745.1. Classification (NCBI taxonomy): domain Archaea; kingdom Thermoproteati; phylum Thermoproteota; class Thermoprotei; order Fervidicoccales; family Fervidicoccaceae; genus Fervidicoccus; species Fervidicoccus sp. SLHALR4. The sequence continues at coordinate 1,203,574 of NZ_CP182483.1, forward strand.
TGCTTGAGTTAAGTCACAAGACGCGCATTGCCCCTCTACTTCGTGGCCTTTAGCTCCTGTACATCTGATGGACATTACCCTCTTGACCGAGAACTTCAAGTTTAAACCTTATTCTGGTTCCAAAGCTGGTGCCGTTGTGATGTGATGCTAACACTAAATATGGGCTGGCAAATATTGTTGGCGGTTGCGTATCCATCGTTAATGTTATTCTCCCAATGGAACGACTTTAAATGATTCTTTTTACCATATTAACTACTACGTAGGCTACTCTAGCACAATCAAGTCAAAGATAACCACTTGAGTTTTGAACCGCAACCGGGAGGCACCATGTCACTCTACGCTAATACCGATATCTTCCTGACTATCGACTTTGAAGGTAGATCGTAGATGCGATTGTAGATATGTTTTGGGAGATAAATGGAAGCTTGAAGAAGCAGTAATCAGCCCCAGATTTCTTTTATTATGATAAGACACGTAGAGAGGGATGATAATGAAGTTACCCCAGAGAAGCCTACGTAGCAGCGTTGACAGCTTCACTAGTCAATCCACAGGAATCTATATAGGGATACATCTACGAGCTTCATAAGTAGAACCAGACTTTCACATTTCTTCAGAAGGTTTAGAGGCTGAGATGACCTTTATTGCTTTGCCCTCGTACAGAGCCTCGGCGATCTTGGCTCTGGCAGTTTCGAGAACCCTCCAGAATGTCGCTTTCGAAACCCCCATTCTGATTGCTGCTTCGTCTGTCGAGAGTCCATCGAGATGTATGAGTTTGAGCGCCTCTATCTCATAGTTGTACAGCTCAACAGTTTCCATTTGAGCTGAAGAAAGCTCTCCCTTTATTGGGACATACATTATGTTGCTCAAATCTAAGCTGCCCCTTATCTCAATTGGGGGCCTTCCTCTGCACCTGCGGTATCCTCTCATCCACCTCGGCATTTTTCATCGCTTCTGCCGCACATATTTTTCACAGCCATCCACTTTAATATGTTGCTGAAAACTTTGTTATGTTCCTTTCAAAAATGTTAGAATATTTTTGACCTTTCTCTTCACAGCTTATATGAAGAGCTGTGCGGAACCCCCAGCATCCCTGTCTGGCAACATGTGAACAGCAGTGCTTTTTTTAAGGACAGGATATGTTTTCAGCGCTCAGCTCTGCAGACCTGTTGCGTGTTTGAGGATCTATGAAACCTGCCTCGACGTTAACCAGCAAACGCAACACTTATAAGCATTCGCTCCTGCTTTAAAAACGAAGCTATAAGTGCTGGATTTTTTATCAAAGAAATAGGCTTTGAGAACGATGGTCGACTTGAACGAAAGGAGAGCCGTCTACGACCCTTTAGAGCTAAGCAGAATCGCTGAAAGGAGAACCACGAAGATAGTAGAGGGTAAAGTATACAGAAAGTACTGGCGATTCCGGGGAGGAAGGTGGTACGGAGGAATCGCTACGGGGGACGTCGTGGGGTGCAACCTTCGCTGCGGCATGTGCTGGTCCTGGAGGAGCTCATTCAGCTACGAAACCGGGAGTTTCTATTCCCCGGATGAAGTCTCTGAAAGGCTCATGAGCATAGCGGAAAAGAACAACTACGAGAGCGTCAGGATATCAGGCGGGGAGCCCACGATATCGAAGCCCCACCTCCTGGATGTGCTGAAGGGGATCGAGGAGAGGTTTAACTTCATTCTGGAAACAAACGGCATCCTGATAGATGACCAGTATGCAAGAGATCTCTCCAGCTTCCAGAATTTGATTGTGAGGGTTTCGATAAAAGGAGCATCTCCAGAAGAGTTCAGCTCGATAACGTTGGCTGATGGGAAGTACTTCTTCAAGCAGATACAGGCGCTTGAAAGCCTAGTACAGGCAGGGTTCATTCCATGCAGAGAGGTTTACCCGGCAGCCATGCTCGGCTTCACACCGGAGGGCGGAGAGAAGGACCTTCTGGAGAGGCTTAGTAAAATAGACGAGAGGCTCCCAGAGTGCCTGGATGTAGAATATGTTATCCTCTACCCCCACGTCGAGAGGCTGATGAGATCGAGGGGGCTGAAGCCTGTGCGATGGGTGGCTCCAGACGGCATCCCGAGCTCAATGGTCTGAAGACTCAGCCATTCTGAACTCCTCGCTTCTTTGTAATAGCATCGAAAAGCAGCCCAATTGCTACAGCTGCTGAGGAGATCAACAAAACAAGGGCTGAGATTGGAAGTTCCAGAAATCGAGATGTGAACACAGCTGACGCTCCAACTGCTTTGAGAGCGAGAAATGCTAGCACATCTCCAATAATCAGCGTTGCCGCAGCCGATAGCCTTGAAGCCCGCCCAATGTACCTTTCTGCCTTCAGACCTACGATCGTTATTGGGGCTAAGGGTAGGAGGAATAGAGACGTTATCACAGACAACTCAACTATGTAAGATGGCTTTAGATATGTTGCAGCTGAAGCGATGAATGTCAGAGCCAAATCGAGGGCAGCTGAGTATGCCAGCTTTTTCTTCCCGTGCAGAAATTCGGTGAATATCGAGCTGGAGACCGAGATGATTATTCCATTTGCCGTTGAAACTGCAGCGGCAATTATTGAAATGGCAATTATCCCGGAAATCGAGGGGCTCATCAAGGTCAGGAGCGTTGGAGTCAAATAATCTCTCATCAAATTTCCCGGCAGGGCTCCTTCCAAAGCTAAGAATCTCGCAAGAAGGCCAATGGAAACCGAAAGAAGCGTGTAGAAAAGGCCGAATGAAGCGAAAAATGAAGCTCCCAGCTTATAGGCCCGCTCATCTTTCTGTATGAAGAGCCTGGAGACTACTTGAGGATTCGTTATTGCGAAGAACATCCAGGGGATTGTGTAGGACAGAAATGTTGGGAAAGACCAGAAGCCTGTTATGCCGAGGTAGCCGCTTCTGCTGAGCTCTCTGCTGATTTCCGCAAATCCGCCGAAAGATAGAGCCATTCCCGCTACTGAAGAGAAGAATATAATCCCCCCTCCGAGCATCAGCAGAGCATTGTAGAGATCTGTCGTTGCTAGGCTCCACATCCCCGCAATAACTATCCATGAAGCAACTATAATGCCTGAAGATATGACAGCAGCTGCGTAGCTCATTCCACCCATCTGAAATATCACACCCAGGCCCATTATCTGCGCAGAAATGTAGGGAACCATGGCAAAGAGGAAAACCAAGGACACGATCTTCGAGAGGAACCTCGAGGAATATAGATCTCCTATCATCTGCGATGGAGATATCCACGTCTTTTCCTTAGACTTCTTCCAGATCTCGAAGCCCAGTGTAGCGAGTATGGCAACTGTGGAGAGAAGATAAAGCAGCTCGAAGCCGAGGGCTCCAGATCCTGTTGAGTATGACATTCCGACCAGGCCGATCATCATGAAGGCGCTGTAAGTCGTAGCAGCATATGCAGCTCCTGAAAGAAGAGCCCCCATCCTCCCTCCAGCAGTGTAGTATTCTCTTGTGCTCTTCACTCCCATTCTTCTGGAGAAAAAAGCTATAGCAGTGCCGATCAAGGCATAAGCTGCGAAATACAGAATAAAAAGGTTCATTTCACAGCTCACCTCTTCCAAAGGTAGATGAGCGAGGCAATTATCCATAGAATGGAGAAAGAAAGCCAGAAGAAGGGAGCTGAAGAGTTGCTCACATTTTTCAGAACAAAGTATGGGACGAGGTAGTAGAGCAGTATTATGATGGTACTGAGGAAGATGAAGGTCCTCTCCTTCAAGAGCTGCCATCTCCGAACATATGTTCGGACAAATTTATTACAGAGGGCATTTTAATTTTTTATTATGAGCAGGAGCGAATTAAGGAGAAGAGTTGTCGAGCTTCTGAGCGCCTTCCAGGGCAGCTCCATCCCGCAATCCCACATACACAGAAGCATAGATGCTTCGAAATCCCGAATAAGCGAGATCCTCGCAGAGCTCGAGAGGGAAGGTCTTATAAGGAGAAGGCGGATAGGAAGGAGCAACATTGTTGAAGTTTTATCAGGAATAAGGGAAAGGGAAGAAAAGATATTGAAGAAGAATTTGAAGCTGGGGATAGTTTTTTCCAGCGAATACCTGTTTCTCGGGCACTTCCTGAAAAAGATGAGAGAAGCTTCGTATAATGTCGAGGTGGCGGTCTACAGAAACAGCGTCGAAGCGGTTGATGATCTAGTGCATGGGAAAATAGACCTCTCGATCTCCCCCTTCGTGGGGCAGCTCCTCCTCTACCCAGTATATGAGAGCTACAAGATCCTGCCTCTAGGAATGGGGAGAGGTTACCGGGTTGTGCAAGTTGGTGAGGGCGAGACCGTTTATTCAAGCAAGCTGAGCACCATGGACTACATAAGAGGAGCTCTCTTGAGGAAGAGGGCAATCGAAGCAAGCGAAACGCGCTACTACAGCTCGCCGGATGAGCTCTTCCAGAAACCGAGAGAAAAAAGGGGCTATATAGTCACATGGCACCCGGTCTACAAGAAGTTCGAAGAAATGGGTTACAAAGCCGTTGATGTCGGGAAGGTCATGGAAAACGAGCTCTGCTGCTCCCTCGCAATCTCCAATGTGCTTGGGGAAGAGGGTCGCGAAGAGATAGCTCGTATCTACAGAGAATCCCTCTACGACTATGTTAAAATTAGAGGCAGATTCCTGGAAGCCTACTCAGCCATCGTTGGAATCGATCTGCCCCTTCTGAAGGATGCCTTGAACGAATACGAGGTGTTCGAGGGAGACGGTCCGAGAGCGGCTGAGGAGGTCCTTGCTAACGTTTCAACGAGAGTTCCCCACAAGACAGCTTTTCTCAGCGGGCTTCTGAAAGTTGCTTAGAAAAAATCAGTTGCTTAGGCTGAGGGAAGCTCCAGGAGAGAGAGCTGGAAGCTTCCTTGCTATGCTGTCAACCTTTCTCTGAACATACCACATGAAGAACTCGAGGAGCCCCCTCAGGGGAAGATATGCGGGCGACCTTAGGTAGGATTTCCTCACGATTTCCTTAGCCCAGTAAATTGAGTGGCTGTAGGTCTTGTAGAGGACCTGAATGTGCAGATCCGTCAGCATCTCTCTTCTGTAGAAGTCTTTGTTTTTCAGTGCGCCCATTGGAACGAACATCATGGGGACTATTAAGCTTCTGTATCCCTTCAGCCTGTCCAGCAGCTCTAAGGTCTCGATCAAATCCTGCTCCGTCTCCTCTGGCATTCCCACTATCAGCGTTACGGCGGGGATTATGTCGTTTTCATGCATGATCCTCATCGCCTCCTCGACTGTTTCCTGCCACTTTTCCACCGGATATGGAGCAGACTTCGCAGGCATGATCTTCTTAGCGAGCTCTATCCCCCCAGTCTCCAGGCCGACCTCAACCCCCAAGAAGTCCTGCTTTGTCTTGACCATCTCCATAACTTTGGTGATGAGCCTGTATTTTTCCTGCGCATACCTTATAGCAGCCATGCTTGCGTGGCTCCACCCAATATTGTCTACATGCCTCAAAGCAGTCTCATGCAGCTTGATGATTGGCTCTTCCCTCGGCCTGATCCCATCTCCACCGTAGAGGAGTACATCTTCGCTGTGCAGAAGCCCAGACCTCAGACCCCATCTCACATTTACAAGGATCTCTCTCTCGATCTTTTCCAGAGGCATGAATCTGAGGGGTCTGAGGGTGACACTGCAGAATTTGCAACCTCTCGGACACCCCCTCATTATCTCAACTAATCCGTTCACGCTTGGCTTGAGTATTTCAGGAATCTCATCAATTGATGGGACATCCTTTATTCCAACATAAACATAGCTTGGAAGCTCCTCCCCATTCAGGGCTTTCTTCACGAGATCACCTATTACACGCTCAGCTTCTCCGTCTACAACCGTGTCAACCCCCCACTTCTTCCACAGATCCCTCTCATAGAGCCACTGCCACGCTGCTGGACCACCCGCAATTATTCTTGCTCCGTTTTTCTTCATTTTTCTGACAGGTTCGCTCTCCATGAGCCTCTTGAAGCTTATTCTGTTTATAGGCTCCCTTCCAGTTATCAGCCACCACTCATTGCTCGGAGGTCCAAATGCGAAGTAGTCGTGGTGCCCTATCATGAGGACTTTAGCTTCATCCTCGTACAAGTGGAGGTAATCTGGATCGATTATCCTCGCTTCAATTCCTTTTCTAGCCAGTGCAGCTTCAACCTTTCTGAGCCCATACGGGGCTTCGAGAGGCTCCCCCCCATCGAGAATTTTTGGTTTTGGAGATGATATCCAGAGCCACAGCTTTTCAGGCAGGCCTACTGCTGGCCCAGTTGCCACGAAGCCAAGGAACTCCTTTCCATGATGATTGGACATCATCGTTCTGTCTGTCGTTATAACAACATCAGTCATTGGGTTCTCTCACCTCGCTTGAAAATTCTTCGGTTTTTTCACCTAATCCCCCCAGCTTCAGATTGAGCTCTTTCGCAAAATCTCTTTCAACGTAAATTTTATCGAAGGAGTTGTCCAGCAGGTTTCGGATCGTGCTCTCATTAATTTTCTTTGCGTTCAGGACCAGCGTAACTGAGTGGTTGCTTGTTATCAGCGGAAGCAGCGATGCTACAGCATCTTGAGGTTCCCCGTTGGAGAACAGTGTAACTTCCAACCTAAATCCCCTCCTCCTCGCTTCGGTGAGGAGTTCATTGACAATTTGAAGAGGAACTGCTCTTCCCCCTCTCATCAGAACAGCGACTGAGAATCCCCTGCCTTTATCGGAGCTGCTACTGAGCATTGAGGTCACCAGAGGAAATTTTGCTCAGCCCCTCCAGGATCTTGGGCAGCTTTCGATCTCTGTTGCATATGGAGCTGTCGGAAGCTATCGGCTCAAGGTGTCTTTTTATCTCAGTGAGCTGCTCCAGAATTAAGCTTGAAACGGCGTTTTCCCTCAGTTTGAATTTCATTTTTCTGCCTTCGTAGACCCGCTCAACGAGATTCTTCAGCTCCAGCTGCTTCAGCACGAATGAAACATGTCCCTTGGCGTAGCCCGTTCTCTCCACAATTTCTCTGAAGGAGAGCGGCGTCTTTGATCTCAAGAGAACCTCCAGCACTACGGCAGCCGATAGAGACAGTCCAAGTCTAAGGAAAAGCCTCGTCAATTCGAAGTCTGACATTTTGAGCACTACCTGTCAGATCTGTTTTTTATTTTCCGAACACTGCAATTATAATTAGCAATTATTGAGCTATTTAACTTTTCACTTCTACCTGCTTACCAAAACATCTACGGAACTCTGTAAGGCTCAGACCTCACACGGCTCCTCATTATTCAGCAATAGGTCGGTCATCACAGCCTAGCGTTGATTGTACCTCCAGCTCTCGCTCGTTTCTGGTTTATCTCATCAAATATGGAGCCCTGATCCTGATCTCTCCGTTTGTGAAATAGAAGATGCCTCTCCTCACTCCTTCTTTTACAATTTCATCAATCGGTACAGGAGGCCGAATTTCGTAGGATTCTCTGAACTCCTCCTCGATTTCTTCCAACTTCCACTTCCTGTTAGAGTCGGACTGGAGTATTTTTTTGACCAAATTAATTGAATCCTCATAATAATTCCAAGGATACATGTACCAGTACCAGTCCTTAACCTCTTCAGCGAAGTAATCTGGTTTGAATTTCGAGATGGGGCTTATGTACTGCATCGTGGCTGTCCTTATTTCTGCGGGCTTAGAAGCCCTCTCTATGTGCTCTCGAGCAACCTCAATGCTTTTCCCCGTATCGCAGATGTCATCGACCAGCAATACCTTCTTCTTTGACAGGTCTGTGTTGAAAGAGTATTTCACCGTGGCATTTTCAACATGCGCAGCCGTCTCGACCCAATGCTCGACTTTTATCGAAAGGAGATCGATCACCCCCAAATAATCGCAGAGGAGCCTCGCGGTTACCACTCCCCCCCTTGCTATAGCAACTATCACATCTGGAGCGTATCCATCAGCCTTTATTTTTTCACTGAGATCTCTGCTCCACTTCACTACATCTTCCCAAGTCACGAGCTTAACAGGAATCTTCGGCAGTTTCCTCACCAAGAACAATACATGCATGCTCAACTTTTATTTTATTCGGGCGTTTTTTGGTCAATGGCAACGGTTTGAGAATGAAAAAAGAAAGATCGTCAGCAAAAATCTCGAAGCTAGTTTGGCTCTTCAAAATGTATAAATGTATGAATTCCAGCAGAGATGGAAGGATAAGATTTAATCTTCCTTCGACTTCAATTTTAGGTGGGGTGCTGGACTTGGAAGATTGGATGAGAAAAGTGTCAATGAAGGAGCCTCTGAAGGCTGATATTGGAATAATAGGTGGGAGCGGCCTCTACGATGCCTCCTTCTTGAGCAATACCAAGGAGGTCTGGATAAATACCCCCTTCGGTTCACCCAGCGATGCCGTAATTGTTGGTGAGCTCGGAGGCAAGAGAGTCGCCTTCCTTCCGAGGCACGGGAGAGGCCACAGAATTCCTCCGCACAAGATCAATTACAGGGCAAACATGCTTGCCCTCAAGGCCTTGGGGGTAATGCTCGTCATTTCAGTGAGCGCCGTGGGGAGCCTCAGAGAAGACTACAGGCCGGGAGACCTGGTTGTGCCAGATCAGTTCATAGACATGACTAAGAAGAGAGAATACACATATTTCGATGGTCCTAGAGTTGCTCACGTCAGCATGGCGAAGCCGTTCTGCGAATATCTCAGAAGAGAAATCATCAGAGCAGGAGAAGAGCTCAATATTAAGATCCATGGAGGAGGAACCTACGTATGCATCGAAGGGCCGCGCTTCAGCACAACGGCGGAGAGCAGGATTTACAGGGAGGTCTTCAGAGCGGACATCATAGGGATGACTCTTGTCCCTGAAGTTAACCTGGCATGCGAGCTTGAGATGTGCTATGCTACACTGGCAATGGTTACAGATTACGATGTTTGGGCAGAGAGGCCTGTAACAGCGGAAGAAGTCTCAAGGGTCATGAGCGAAAACGTTGAGAAGGCCAAGAAAATAATTTATACGCTGATACCAAAGATAACGACGAACATTAGAGAGGAGGACTGCAGTTGCTGCAGGAGCCTGGAGGCAGCTCTTCTCTGAGCAGGGAGCTTTTGGATGAAGAAGTGGAAGAGATAATCAAAGCAGCGAGGAGCGCTGGGGAAAAGATAGAATCCTTCATAGGAAGCGATGACCCTGTTATCCTTTACGGTGGGAGGGGACACGCTGGAGCGGCTGTTCTGAAGGCATTCCTTCAGGGCCTCAGCTGGGGAAAGATACCGAAAATGGTGTCGGCAACAGACTTTCTCTACGGAACGCTTCCATATATGGATGAGAAGATCAAAGCAGTATTCTATATGGGTTCGGCAAGGGAGAGAAACCTGGCTGTCAGCCTGATAAGCGGCTTAGAAATAATGAACTCTGATTTCCTGATAGTTACTCCTATTCCAGATGACCCAGTTCTCAGGAGCAGAGCTGGGGAAGATGCTTTTGCTTCAGTTTCCGGATCACCTAACCCGATCTTGTCTGAAATCATCGCCTCAGCTTTTGCAGGGATTGGAGTTGCAAAGAAAGTTGAAAAGAGGGATGATATGAGGATCTCCAGGCTGGAAAGCGAGCTCAACTCAATCAAGGATGTCTATTCCCAGCTGATTCTAGAAAGGTGTCAGGACATTGGCGAATTTCTGAGGCAGAACGATAAGATAGATGTCGTGTTCACTCCGTTCCTCACTTCCGCAGCGCTCCTCTTCTTCTACAGGCTGATCGATTCGGGGAAGAGCTCCAGATATTTTGAAAACGATGTTGCACTATCCCTAGTGGAAAATTTGAACCCATCAATTGTGCTGTATACTTCTGTGGAGGAGGCCAGCCTGAGGGAGCTCGTATTCAGAATGCAGAAGGAGAAAAAAGTAGCCAAGCTGCTCAGATTCAACACTGATCCTCTGAGCGCGTTAATTTATGCCTCCTTCTTCTCCCGGTGCATCTCTCAGTAGAGCTTTTTTACGATCCCCAGCGATTTATCTGTCTTTTCAATGCTCCTCCTTCCTTCGCTTTCAAGCTCAAGTGCAGCTCTCACAGCATCGATGTTTTCCGGTATGACAATGCTTTCATTCCCCGTTGCCCACATCAAATAGAGCTCGTTTTCCTCGACTTTCATCAGATCTTCCCATACAGGCACCTCATAGAGATCCCCCCTGCTCCTGTTCAAGTCCCTCGCCAGCTCAAAAACGCTGTTCAATCCAGCAACTCCATCGCTTATCCTGACAAATGATACCCTAGGCTCCTCGTTCAAAGCGCTCACCACGTCTTCAAGCTTCACGGCATCTTTGAACTCGATCATGCCCGTGTGGAGGTGGAAGAGGTTGTGGCTTCCCTTTACTGCTATTGTGTATATGTTGAGCCCCTCTACAACTGTCTTTGCATCCTCTCCTTGATGGCTCGGAACCTTGGTCTCAGGCACCACAGTGTTCATAATTCCACTTTCATGGCTCTCCCACACATCCACAGCCCTCCTTATTATGGTGACCCTGGCCTTTTTTATTCCAAGCTTCTCGTGAAGCCCGCCTACCACCCTTGATATAGCCGTAGTATTGCAGCTCACAACTCTTATGAACTGCTTGCCTAGGGCTTTTTCATAGTTCCTCTGAGCAACAAAGCTGACTTCAGCGATGCTCGCCTTTTCTCCACCCTGGAATATCGCCTTCAGTCCATGCTTCTTGTATAGGTTCTCCTTGTTTTTGGTGCCAATATCCTTTGGAGTAGCATCGACAACAACATCGACACCTCCGAGGCGGATCAGCTCTTCCACAGTGCCTTCCACCTCTATCCCAGCAGCCTTCATCTTCTGGACTGCCTCAGGAACTGCAGCGTATACTTTGTAGCCCTTTTTCACAGCAAGCTTGATTCTCCAGTCTGATGAGACATCTCCTATCCCAACAAGCTCCATATCATCCTGCAACCTGACAGCATCTGCAACTCGCTTCCCTATCACTCCATATCCCATAACCAAGACTCTGGCTTTACTCTTCATGCTCAATCACAGAAATAATTCAGGCTTCAATCATATTTATATGTTTCAAATTACCTTTCTTTTCTGAGAAGCATTTTTCAATGAGAAAAGTTATTATGATGGATTAATTAGGGATGCATGTACATTTTTCCAAAGGGGAATGATATGGGAGAACAGCTTTACCAGGGAGCAACAGTAGTTGGAATAAAATTTCAGAAGGGGGTCGTCATAGCAGGGGAGAGGAGAATGACTTACGGGAGCTACATTCAGAGCTCCAATGCCAGGAAGGTCTTCCTGATAAATGAGAGAATGGGCATAGGAGCAGCGGGAATGGTCGGCGATCTCCAGAACATAATAAGGCTTCTCAGGGAAGAGATGAGGTACTACGAAAACGAAACGAAGAACAGGATGAAGGTGAGGAGCGCAGCGAAGCTCCTTTCCAATATTCTCTATTCTCTCAAGATATTTCCCGCGATGGCCGAGTTCATCGTGGGAGGAATTGAAGACGGCGCTCCTGTTCTAGCAGTGCTGGATCCCGTTGGTTCTGTGCTGGAGGATGATTTCGTAGCCGTCGGTTCTGGAGGAAGCATTGCAATAGGCGTCATAGAAGAGCTCTACAGGCCGGATCTGGGAGAGAGCGAGGCAGTCGAACTTGCAGTGAAAGCCGTGAAGCAGGGGATAAGAAGGGACGCCCTGTCAGGTGGAGACATAGACTACGTAGTGATCTCGGTAGAGAAAAGCTATGAAGGAAAGAGCAAGCTGTAATCTCTGCTGACGCTGTCTCTTGGGTGCCTCACCTGATGCACTTCAGCTACGAGGTTGCCGCTAAAGATCAAGAAAAAATGTCTGAGCTGATAGCAGAAGAGGGGACGGGGAAGGAATACGTCAGAATTTTGGGGCTGGATGCTTCCTACCGCGGGGGATTCACCATCTCAGCTGCTGTTATATACAATGCTCTGAAGGGCGAAATCGAAAGAGCTTCTTCAGCCATCGTGAAGACGAAAATACCTTATGTTCCCGGATTTCTTGGCTTCAGAGAGATGCCTGCCTTCATGGCTGCCCTTTCAAGAATAGAGATCGATTCTGTAGACTTAGTTCTCGTTGACGGCCACGGGAGGTTCCACCCCAGGCTTGCTGGCTCCGCTTCGCACCTATACCTCGCTCTGAAAAAGCCAACAGTTGGTGTTGCAAAGAGGCCTTTGAAGGCGGATTACCTTGATGAAAGGGGGAATATCTGGTTGAAGGGAAGGATAGTCGGGAAAATACTGAGTGAACCTGAAGGATCTCGAAAGCTGTACGTGAGCGTTGGTGGTGGAATAAGTTTGGAAGAAGCCTCCAGTGTGGTGAGCAAGCTGAGAAAGGATCCCGGTCTTCCTGCTCCCCTGAATTTTGCGGACAAAATCAGCAAGATGGTGATGAAGCGTGTTGTATCAGGACGCTAAGAAGCTCTTATTCATTTTGCTCGTTTTGAACGGTAAAAGGAGAGCGAGGATAGTTCAATCAGCGGTTTCAAAGCAGCTCGGGGTCAGCCAGCAAACTGTATCAAGGCTTCTCAAAACGCTTGAGGAAAAGGGGTACATCGTGAGAACTGTGAAAGGGAGGGGAGAGTTCATTGAAATGACTGAGAATGGCATGAGAGCGGCTGAAGAGCTTTTTGGTTCAATTCAGAGGCTGCTCTCGGAGGAGAGAGGAGTAATAGTTCTCGAGGGGAGAGTAGTGAGCGGCTTGGGGGAAGGTAGGTACTATATGAAGCTTCCCTACTACAGAGACAAGATCGCAGAGCTCCTCAACTTCGTCCCCTATCCCGGAACTCTGAATGTGCAGCTAGAAGGAGATTCTCTGATGAAGAGATTAGCATTGACAAAGGACAGTGGGCTGAGGATCGAAGGATACAAAAACGAAGAGAGGTACTATGGAGGCGCTACAGTTTTCAGAGCGAGAATCAATGGATATGAAAAGGCAGGAATAATCATTCCGGACAGGACGAGCCATCCAAAGGATGTGATTGAAATAATTTCTCCAATATATCTGAGGGGTGAGCTCGGCTTGAAAGACGGCGACAGAGTAGTCATAGAGGTAAGTCTGGAAAACGGTGGGCTTCGTTGATTCCAGCGGGCGATGAAAACATTGAGGTGGAGAGGCCGGTCGTAAACGAGCTCTTGATACTCATAAATGTCGCGATTTTCCTGGCTACATACTTCAAGCCCGGCTTGTTTCTACCTGGGGCTACCAGCATCGATGACATAGTGAATGCATACGGATTCAAGCCTTACTTTCTCCTGAAGGGGGAAAACCTCTGGAGCATATTTACAGCAATGTTCATACATGCCGATTTTGCTCACATACTTGGGAACATGCTCTACCTGTACATTTTTGGAGACAATGTAGAAGCAGCGCTGGGAAAGGTGAGGTACCTCGTTTTTTACTTTCTCTCTGGCATAGGCGCAGCCATCTTTCACGTGTTCAGTGTATGGATTTCCGTTTCCCTCTCGCCTCAAGCGGCCTACGGTTCGCTCACCAATCCTTGGCTTGTTCCTGCAGTAGGGGCAAGCGGGGCAATCAGCGGAGTTCTCGGAGCATATTTGATATTGTACCCTGCAGGAACAGTCAGAGCTGTAGGTCTTTGGTTCATTGTTCCCGTTTTATTCAAGATCCCTGCGATAGCCTTCATAGGATTTTGGTTCATTTATCAGTTGATCCTGGCATTCTTTTCCCTCTTGGGCCCATATGTTGGGATAGCATTCTGGGCTCACGTCGGGGGGTTCATAACCGGCATAGCGCTTGTTCCAGTTTTAGCAGATAAGAACAGGTTGAGGATGCTCAGAGCGCTCGCTAGTTTGAGAAGATATTTTTCAATTTAAGCCCGCCTTCGATTGGCAGAAATGATTTTAAACGTATTAATTTCAGTTAATTTTCAGCTATGATGCCGTGCGAGTCTAGGAGGAAAAACCAGTGATGAAATGGGAAACCAGAATACTGCTGATCTTCCTTTTTTCTTTCCTCGGCGGTCTCTTCAAAATAATTGGCGGGGTCGCGTACAGCTCAAAATCCGTTTTCGTAGACGCTCTGACTTCTATTGCGAACTTCTTATCTCTCGTTTTGACTTTCACCTATCTGCAGAAGAGCTACGAGCCGCCCGACAAGGATCACCACTTCGGCCACTACAGATTGAAGTTTGGAGGATCGATCTTCACTCTAATGACCTATTCTTTCGTTGCAGGAATAGCCTTAATTGAGGTCATATCCCCCAAGCCGTATGAGGTTTCTATAGGAGCACCTGTCATGGCTGGCATTGGGCTCATGTTCTATCTCGCTTCAATTATCCTCTCCTCCAGATCGAAAGAAGAAACATTGAAGTACTACGCTGCATTCACCCTCAGCGAGGTAATCGAGGGGATCACCGTGGTCATTTCATCTTTGGTTGGAGCTATATTCAGCTACCTCGTGGACTACTTCGGCTCAGTCGCGCTCACAGTTTACATATTTTATGAGCTGTACGAGTCGTTCAAAAAGATAACCGTCAGAATAAGCGATGTTGCTCCGCCGGAATCAATTCTCAATTCGATTAAGAAGAAGTTTGAAGATGAAGGGTTTAAAGTCGAAGAAATCAAGATGAGATACATAGATGAAAGCAGAATGGAGGGTCACGTAACAATAGAAGATGCTGGAAAGAGCCCGGCTGAGGAAGAAATTCTTGATAAAATAAAAAGAGACATTTATGATACTTACCAGGCGGATGTATACATAGAGAGAAAAAAATCTGGGTTCAGAGAATTGGAGTCCACTTAGCAAACATCTGTAGGTGCGAGGGAACAGAGTTAGCAGATATGTAGGCAGCCAGCAATCCTGTTAGGATCAGCAGCACAGCTTCCAATGCCAGCAACCCTTTGTTCACGTTGCTCCTGTCTAACTGGTATGTGACAAAATAGAAGAGAACTGATGAGAGTCCCGCTCCGCCGAACAGCAGAAATAGGGCAAGTGGTTCCTTTGTCATATTATTCACGTACTCCAGTGTTCCATAGTATATTGTCACTAGGCCCAAAACCAATGCTAAAAATCCAACATACTCGAGCTTGGTTCCGTTTCTAATGCAGATTGCGATGGCTATAAGCCCTATTCCAAGAAGTGTATATAGATCGTAGAAAAGGATGTTGTAGCTCCCAGGAAGAGGCCAGAGCAGATTGCCAAAAACTCCTGCTACCGCTATATATATTCCGGGCAGAAGCAGTGGAGGGTAGAGGGGCTTCAGCTCTGCCAGTATCTCGCCCTGAACCGAGTGAAATCTCATCAATTTCAGCAACGCATATGCTATCAATATCAAACTTCCAGCCATAGCAAATAGTTGAGCAGTAAGAGATCTATGAACAGAGCCATTTATATCCACCTGAAAGACTTCTGCTTGAAAATATCAAAATATTTCTTACATATATACTGAAATATTCTCAAATATTCTAAAATAATTCTTTTAAAGTCTTTTCGCGCTCTTGGCTCATTTTACTCGAAGATAATTGACACAGATTCTCTGAATTTCAAGATAAAACATCATACCTTTTCATGTAAACTAAAGGACGAGTTTTCCGCAAGGGTAGAGAGAGGCACGAAGAGAGTACTTCCTTCAGGAGATATCTGAAGCTTCCCGTAATTCTTCAGTGCTCTACTGTTGCTGGCTTCAAGTCCATTTAGTAGAGCTGAAGTATTTTAACGTCTAAAACGAAAATTTTCAGATAGTAAGTAATATAAAACCATGAGATAGGATATTTTGTTTGAGCGGGGGTGCCCGAGCATGGCCAAAGGGGTCGGACTGAGGCTCCGATGGAGTAGTCCTGCGTGGGTTCAAATCCCACCCCCCGCACTTTCTGCTTGAAAGCCTGCCACTGTCAAAGCACGAACTTCTTGATCAGAGCGTAGTAAGCTGCCAAGCTGAATACTGCTACAGAAATCAATATGAATGCCAGTATTACCCATATGGCAGGAGAGATCGAAGAGATTGAAATCATGTAGTTGAAGAAATCGCTCACTTTCATTCCTGTATCACCAGTGACGACCATATATGGATAGCGAGAACCGTCGTTTATGAATTCGCCAAGCATAGCTGTGATTATAGCTATAATTCCCAGCATTTTCGAATAGCCTGGGATTTCATTTTGATTCAGCTTGTAGTAGAGAAAGATACCGGCAATGAAAAGCAGCGAGGCCAGCCCTAGCTTGACGAAGAATATGGGAGAAAAGCTTCCTACAACTACTTCCTTAAAAACATATCCGGCGTGGGCATAAAGGGCCGATAGATAGAAGAAGCCGACAACAGGCTGCATTACCAGGAAAATCAGGCCAAATGGGAGGGCTTTTCTCGCTGCCCACGCATCTTTTTCCAGCGCGAATATGGAAACCAGCACAAATCCTCCCACGGAAATAGAAGCGATGAATGTGTGTGCATACAAGTCCCAAAAGACGGTGCTTGTATAGGCGAGGAAAGGTGATGGGGATTGGCCCATCATAAAAGCGGAAAGTGCTGTTGGGGAAGTTATTTCGGCAAATATTGTTCTGAAGCCGAAAGGTATGCCGAAACCGGATATGGCCATTATGAACCCTATTGCGCTGTGGATCTTTGGGGAAATTTTTCCCCATGTATACCAGAAGACTGCTATCGATGGGACTCTGATCATTATGCTGATTATCGATATTGCAATTGGAGTAAAGAGCACGTTAGTTGCCAAAGCTGTAAGCGAGGGAAAGAAGCCCGCTAAGAAAACAGTTATGACTGTTCCGAGGACCGCAGAGAACAGCTCGGTCACTATCATTAACCTGAAGCTCTTTCTTGTCAGCAATTCTAAGCTGTCATCCTTCCTGGCATAGGAAAGGTATCTATAAATGGCCGTGAACAATCCCACGCCGAGCGTTACTGATACAAATCCTATGTGAAGAACTACAGCAAGCCCGAGGAGGGTGAAGCCTATAAGCTCACCGCCCATCATTCTCACCCCTGATTCTCTCCATCATTTTAGAAAACTGCTCCGAAACTTTTTCACCTTTTAAAGCAACAAAAGCCATAGCGAATAGGCCCAAAAGATTGACGGCGAGTATCACGGAAAATGCTAAGAGGAGAAAAGAGGAAGAGTAAGCATAGCTAACTGAAGTTGAAACATCTGAGGAATATAGAATTCCATAGACTGTCCAAGGCTTCCTTCCAACTTCCCTCACATACCATCCCAGCACAGCTGCAGTAGCAGCACCAATGGATATCAAGAGGGAGAGAGCGAAAATGCTCAGCCTCCTGTTATTTCTGAATATTTTCTCCTCAATCATTTTTGAAATTGGTGTTATGAGAGGAATGCTGTATAGAAGCCCTGCCATAGCAAGCGTTGCTAGGAGAGCAATAGCTCCTCCTGTTATTTTTGTGTAGTACAAAGTGTGAATCGTTTGAACCAGGCTTTTGTCTGCGTTAAGGTCCTTTATGCACACTTCTGAAGCATTGATGCTCAGGGTATCCTTTATAGCTTGGTCGCTGACATTTAATCCAAGAGTTTCAGCTATAGAATATATTTTGTCTGCTGTGAGGTTCAGCGAGGCTGCTATATCGTTTAGAGTTAGATTTCCCAAACTGTAGCATGAGTTGATGTAATATTCCAGACCAGGTATCTGCTGATTCGGATTTCCATAGGCAAGCAGACCCATCAATGGATCAGAGACATTCTGCATAGCTCCTTCCATCATCGAGAATTTTGTTGGGTTGTACTCCACAACTGAAGTACCCATGAGGTGGCCGAAGAGAGTTGGCTGAAGTACCATGAGAACTAGGAATGGCACAAAGAAGGCAGATATTATCTCGATATACTTTCTGTCTCCAGTCTTGTAGAATCTGAAAGACCATGCTAGTGTTGCTATAGACATCCCGATAATTATGGCTGCTGTTATATTATGTATATCGCTCGAAAGGTTGTAGGGATTCTTCAATGCCACATAGGGATCGTTTATGACCAGCCCAATCTTCTGGGCTACACTCGGATCCTGAATTATCGATTGAAGAGGCAGACCTGTCGAAATCAATAGAACCTTTATTGCGAAGAGAACCGGCAGGTTCATTTCAGTAGGTCCATATGTTGGCATGAATGGATATAGTTGCTCAGCCAAATTTCCTGTACCCCACGGAGAGACCATCCAAGAATTTACCGAAGTTATCAGAACTCCCGAGAGGACAGCGAATAACCAGTAAGCAGTAATAATAACTACGCTCTTTTTCGCGGAAAATTTTCCAAGCGTTACGTAAAAGAGAACTAGGAGGGCAACTTCCATCACGAAAGCAATTAGCTCTAGAGCCAGAGGCATCAGCGCTGAAGTGGCAATGGCAAGAATGGTACCAGGCCAAATCTGAACCAAACCAAATTCAACTAGAGTACCCGTTATAGCACCCAAACCGAAATTCATCATTAATATTATTGTAGAGATTTTAGCGGCCCTGAAGTAGGTTTCACTTCTGGTTTTATTGTACTTCAGCAATAGGAAAATTATTGTTAAAGGCAAGCCCAGTGTTATGCTTATATATATAGCGTGAAAGTATATGCCCATAGCCGAGAGAGTCAGCAGACCTCCAACGCCCATTAGAACACCTGACTATCTTTTTGTTATGATATTATTAATAAATTTTACTCATATTTTGTATATACGTAAAATTGTTATAACATTTTAAACGCTGAAACAAGAGGCAAAACGCTCTTGTTTTTTAAAAAACAAAAATGATGTCTATTATGAACTGCAATTTGCATTAAATTATTAAAGAATAATCGTTTTTTTATATTAGAGAGCAAAAAATTAAAAATTAATAAAGTTTTTATATCACATCACTTGTTAAAACAAAAACAGTAGTCATATTATGGTGCAGTGGAAAAAATATATTCTGATATTTGCGATAGCTGCCGGCTTTCTAATCGGTATGGGTGTTGGGTTTGGATTCGGAAAATCTGCAGGCGTCCTGAAGCCTCTGGGGGATTTCTTCATCAGACTGATGAGAATGATAGTGACGCCGTTGGTCATTGTGACAATTTCAGCAGCTGTAGCGCAGATCGCTGATCTGAGAAAGCTCGGAAAGCTGGTAATCGGTACTTTCTTCTTCTTCATCTTGCTGTCTATAATAGCTGCTTCATTGATGCTTGGAGCAGCGCTGTATTTCAAACCCGGAGCAGGTGTTGGTCTGAAGCCTCCAGCCGGCTACACCCCCCCTACACCACCGACTGTAACTGACATCTTGCTAAATTTGGTGCCAACTGATTTCGGAAATATATTAACTGTCAGTGGACTTCTTCAAGCGATAGTCTTTTCAATACTGTTCGGGTTGGCTGTTAGCTTGATGGGAGACAAAGGAAGACCTATATCGGACGCGCTTCTGAAGCTATCTGATGTAATGTTGAAGCTCACAGGTATAATTATGTGGTATGCACCCATCGGTGTGTTCGGGTATGCCGCTTAGGTGATTGGAACATACGGCACGGGAATTCTCGAAGCTTACGGCAGGCTTCTCGCGGTCGACTACGCAATAAGCCTCTTTTACTTCTTCGTTGGTTATACTATAGTTGTCTGGGCCTCTGGGATGAATCCGCTCAAATACTGGTACGCCATTATTGAACCAGCAATTGTAGCATTTTCCACAAGGAGCAGCGCCGTAACCCTCCCAGTTAACTTCAGGGCTGCAAAGAGATTGAACGTGCCGGATTATGTAGCTCAGCTGGTTCTCCCAACGGGAGCAACGTGTCATATGGATGGAACAGCTATGTATCAAGTTCTATCTACAGTTTTCATCGCGCAAGCTTTCGGCTTAACCATAGCACCTTCACTCTATCCAACCATAGTGCTCGTTGGAGCATTGGCTGCGGTGGCTACTGCTGCTGTACCAAGCGGAGGGCTGCTGATGCTTGCAATGACTGTTGGTGCAGCAGGAATGCCGCTTGAAGGTATAGCGCTTATAGCACCGATAGACCCATTGATGGACATGCTCAGAACAATGATCAATGCGGAAGGCGACGTAGCTGTTTCCACATTGATAGCTAGAATAATGGAAGGGCCTAGGTGGTGGGAAAAAGCTCAGCCTCAGGCCTGATTCTTTTCTAATAGAAACCTTTTTTTAGCTAAAAATGAATATAGCAGAACAAAGATTTTATTTATAAAGCGAATATCAAGTAGAAAGATGATGGCCTTTGAATGAAGAAAAGGTCTGCATAGGCAGTACTTGCTGTCTATCAATCGTTTACAGCCCTTCTGAAGACAGAATACCAATAGTTCTCCTCCATGGCTACAGCTTCAGCAGCTATGTATGGAAAGAGATCGGGCTACTGCAAAAGCTCGAAGAAAAGGAAATACCGTTTATCGCTTTAGATATGCCCTACGGTGTAAAGAGTCAGTGCAACAAGAGGACATCTGACGCTCTTATGAACTTGTCTCTCCTCGAAGAAATAATGAGTTCTAAAGTAAAATACGGAAGGCCTCCAGTTCTCGTTGGAGCCAGCATGGGAGGCTATATAGCAATACTGTATTCTGAGAACAACCCAGTAAGCGGATTGATCCTCATCGGTCCAGTCGGAACGGAAGAGGAAAGAGTGAAGGAAAAAGCTAAGAACATACAAGCTCCTGTGCTGATAATCGTTGGGGAGAAAGATACAATAATAGACCTTGAGGCCATCAAATCTTTTGCATCGCAGCTTCCCAGAGCAGAAATCAGAGTCTATGAATCATCGGGGCATCCGGCCTATCTATACAAGAAAGAGAGGTTCACTGAGGAAGTCGTCTCGTTCTACGAGAGCCTAGAAAAAGAATCCGCCTAGTTCTTCAGTTTCAGCGCTTCAAACATCTCTTCTCTCAGTTTGTACTCTTCTTCTGTAGATTTAGAGATTATGACGCCGGCATGCACAACTACGTAATCTCCCACCTCGACATCTTCGAAAGAGGAATCAGCAGAAATAATTGCCCCCCCGACATCAACTTTCGCAATCCTCTTTTCATCATCCTTTTCCACAACTTTTCCAATCACACCTAGGCACACAGCAGGACACACCTCTCAGCATATCCTAGGTACGATAACTCCCGAGGGTGGCGGTACGACCCTTAACCCACCAACAGCAGTTTTCAGGAGGACCTCTCCTCTCCCCGCGGCAACTTCTCCGATAATTTCAGCATCAGGGAATCCTCCCTTCTTCAGGAATTCAAGAAAATCATCTGCCACCTCTCCAGAGACAGCAATTACAGCTCTTCCTTCGCTGGCTAAGCTGAGGGGATCGAGCCCTAAAGCATCTGAAATTCCTTTGACCCAGCCCTCGACGGGAATTTTCTCCTCATCTATGGTGATCTTAACGTTGTTATCCATTGCCCAGTCATTGAGCACCATCGCTATTCCTCCCCTCGTCGGGTCTCTTGCCGCGTGAATCTGATCCGCATACTTATCAATAGCAGGAAGAAGCTGTATAAGCATGTTGACATCGCTTTTCGCATTCCCGCGCAGCTCCAACCCATACTGATGAGCTGCGATCACCGCCCCATGCTCGCCAATGCTTCCAGTCACCAGTATTTTATCCCCCGGAACAATCTTGTCATCAGTAATTGGGTGCTTTGAAAGCCCAAAGCCGGCTGTGGTTATAACCATCTTGGATATTTCTCCTCTGGGCATCACTTTGAAATCTCCCCCTAGAATAGCAACGTCTGCCAGCTTCGCCTCCTCTATCATATCGCTGACTGCTCTCTCAACAACATCGAACTCGATCCCCTCTTCCGCTACAATGGCATCGAATAAAGCAATTGGCTTTGCCCCAGAAACGACTAGATCATTGATCGTCCCGTCAGCAGCGAGCTTTCCTATGCTCCCTCCCTCGAAGAAAAGGGGATTCACCGTGAAAGAATCAATCGTAAATGTTAAGTACAGCTCCTCTGACAGCTTCACAAAAGCTGAGTCGTCCATTATGTCTAGACCCAGCATCCCCTTCTCTCTCCATTTCTGAGACAGGCGTATTGCCTCGGCCATGAGTTGCCTGACAGCTTTCTCAGTCTCTGAACCTCCAGCACCTTCAGCGAGAGTTAGCTTCCTCTTCAACACTCAGCCACCTTCCATGCATTAATGGAAACGCTGGGCTCTTATATGTTCTTCTTAGCATCCAAAGCTTCATGTTTGTATAAAAAATGATCTTCTGAGAGCAAACGCAGGCTACGTCATTTTAAAAAGAGATTCGGAAAGTATCCCTGGAGCCCCCCGAGCAGCATCTCAACAGCAAAAGACGCTATTATGAGTGACATGAATTTTCCCAAGCCGTTTATGAAAGTTGGGCCCAGAAGCCTAGATATGAAGGTAGAAGTGAGGAGAGTGAGGTAGACAAGTGTGCATGCCAGGAGCGATGAGGCTGTTGTAATCACCACACCCCTCAGTCCGCTGAGCAGTATCAGAGTTGTCATTGTTCCAGGTCCAACTATCAGTGGGGTGGCAATTGGGACTACTATCACATCTCCTGTTTCCACTTTTTCCGGTTTATGGCCAGTTATCAGCGTATCTATAGCAACCGACAGGAGTATTATTCCTCCCGCGATTTTCAGGCTGGAGAGGCTTATCCCAAATATGTTCAATATGTAGTTTCCGCCAAGAATGAAAACTATGTTGAGGAGGAGAATCGTGAGGAAGACTCTGTTAACAATTTTCATAAATTTTCCTTCAGAGGACTCCACAACCTCGAGGAACTTTGGTATCGCTACTAGGGGATTCATAACCGCGTAGAGCTGCACCGCTATCGAGATTATCAGTTCGATGCTGAGATCCATATCGAAGCTCACCAATTTTCAATAAATAAAATAAACTTAAAAACAAATGTGGTGAAAATGATAGCATAGTTCAATCAAACAAGCTTTAAAATTCGCATGTTAGGGTTTTCAATTCCCATGCGTTCCCAACCTTGGAAACGGAGGTAATATGACGTGTGCAGGATGCTGGCTTTAATAGGAACCCCTTCCACCCATTCCATCAGCAAATATGAAAAGCTTGTTAGCGCTCTCGTTTCATCCGCATATTATGACCCCTATGCAGAAAGAATATTCGGGCCGAAGGGAGCTTCCCATAAGCATGGATGGGGCAGAGCTATGATCTATCTTCAAGGGGGCGGGATTTCCTACTCGATTGCTAAGCACATTCATCCGATCTATGTAATGAAGCCTACAATTCAGCCCGATATTTCAGTAGATACAGAATACTTCAATCCATTCGTCATAGACCTCATCCACGCTAGAGCGGCATCTCCTGAGACGAAGGTGAACATATTCAACGTCCAGCCGTTCGAGTACATAACCGAGAATGGAAGCAGACTAATTCTTGCTCACAACGGCAGCGTTGATAAAAATTGGTTGGTCAGCGAGCTTGATGGAAAGATCCCGGAAGAAGTAGCAAAGAAGCACAGCGACACTTTTGTGTTAGGATACCGGATTTCTCAAGAGGTCAAAGATAGCCTTGATTTAAACGTGTTTAGAAAGTACAAAGAATACGTTATATCAGCTCTGAACATCATTGCTCTGATGATGACAGAAGACAGCATTGATGTGGTGTTTGGAAGCTACTTTACTAACGATGAGCATGCCAACTACTACAGGCTTTATCTGAAGAACGAAAGAAATGTCTTAATGATATCTTCTTCAACTGCTGTTGATTTCTACTATGACGAGGAGGATTCATCAGGATGGATTCCGGTGAACAAAGGGGAGTTCTATAAAGGAAAAATCAAGTTCAAGGAAGGCACAGCGAGACTGGCTGAGCTCACAAAAAATTTTCTCTGAATTGAAGCTCAGAGAGAGCAATCAACTTTAGCTCTGAGCAGAGTTTTTTCCAGCCCCTTCTCCTTCAAGCGCATTCTCACCCTCTCTGTGCCGATTTTTATGGCTCTCAGCTTCTCTCTTGCTATTCTTCTCGGAAGGAGCTTCAGCCCGCAGTCAGGATTTATGTAGAGGCACTCCGGCTTTATTATTTCCATTATTTTGTTTATGGTTGCTTCTACAGCTTCCGGCGTCTCGACTGTTCTGCTGTGGACATCCACTACGCCGAAGCCCAGCTCCACGTTGAGGCCCTTCACCACTTCGAGGTCGCTGAACCCCCTGTTGGCGAATTCCAGAGCGAATTGAGAGACTTTGAGCCTGTCATAGTAGGGCTTCAATATACTGTAGTCTGAATAGCACACGTGGAGCCCTATCTTCATATTGACTCCAGTAACTGCCTCATTGATAGCTTCAACTGCCCACTCGACTTCCTCGGGATGAGTTGTAAGAGCCGGCTCATCTATCTGAACAAAAGTGGCGCCGGCCTCCTCAAGGGCTTTAAGCTCCCTGTTGATTATCTTGGCGAGCTCAAAGGTGGCGTCCTCTTTATTTTTATAGTAGATTATGTATGACCAGTCTGCTATGGTGTAGGGTCCCGTGATTGGGACCTTAACTGCCGGGGATGTAGATACTTCTCTCAGGAACTTGTACTCATCGACTGTCATAGGTCCCCTCCATTTCAGGGGGCCGACGATCCCGGGCTTTCTGAAGTAGTTGTTCCCCCAAACCCTAACGTTGCCAAAGAATTTGAATCCCTCTATTTTCTCGGCGAAATACTCCACCATTTCCTCTCTTCTCATCTCCCCATCGGACGGTATATCGACTCCCATCAGCTCCTGCTCCTTCACAACAGCAGAAACAGCGTCTCTATATGCCTCATCGAGATGCGCGTCATCGATCCTTCCCTGCTTTCTAGCCTTGATCATCTCTCTGAGCCATTTGGGCTTTGGGTATGAGCCGATAACCGATATGGGGAGTACAGGAAGTTCGACCTCTTTCATAATGCTCACCTTTTTTCTTTTATTATTCTCGAAAGCTTCCTCAGCTTGTTCAAAGCCCATCTGGGGGGAATGAAGTCCATCGGTGCATTGTTTCCAAGGATCAGGCTTTCAAAGCCCAGGCTCTCAGCTTTCCCTATCCACCTTTCTATTGTTGACCGCCTTTCTGGAATTGGATTCCTCGAGTTCAGAACGCCCAGATACACAAACTTCGCACCTGCTCCTGCCAACTTCTCAGCTGTTCTCCAGGCAGCTGCCGCATGCATGTCAATTCCAACAATGGAATTGTTTTTTACAATTTTTGAGAGATGAGGAGCGTTCTGGGGACTGCTGTTGAAATAAGTGAGGATGAAAAAAGTTTCAGATGAAAATCTTTCGGAAATGCTCGAAAGACTTTCAGCTCCAGCATTTTTAACATCGCTTTTGACTCTGACATCAACAAGCGAGGGCTCCTGTATTTCAAATGCTGAGAATCCCTCTTTTCTCAGCTTTTCTATGATGGGGACGAGGAACTTCTCTCCCCATTGGGCTACCAAAGCTTCTACTGAAGAATAGTACATGTTTTTAGAAAAAGAGGCCAGAGTTACTGGACCGGGGAGGGAGGCTACCAGCTTAGGCTTTTCCTTCCTGAATCCTCTCTTCAAAATTTCCGTATACCATTTTAGCACATCCTCCCTATCCAGCCTCAAAGGGATTTTCACTACAGGGACCCTGACGAAGAAATTGTTATCGAAGAACCTGACAAGCCCGTCGATCTCCACATTCGCCATTGAAACTACAGGATTGATTATATCGTCAGCCCAGAGCATACCATCTGTAGCAAAGTCAAAATTCAACTTTTCGAGCTCTGACAGAAGAGACAGCTCATGCTGCAGTATCTTCTCTTCGAAAATCGATTCTTCTATTTCATTTGATTTTTTTAGAGAATAGAGCCTCGCTACAGCTTCACTTCTGGGAAAAGAACCGGAAAATTTCAATCGCAAATTCATTCTCAGAAACCTCACCAGGCTTTTCTTAGTGTTTTTAATATCCTTAAATGAAGCAGTTTTTAAGCATTGCACAATTTTCGTATAAGTTTTTCTAAAACAGAACTGCAGCCTTTTAGTTACGAGCTCATTCCCGCGTTTCACGCCAGCAGGCGTGACGAAATATTTAAAGCATTTCTCTTGAGCTAATATAGTGCTGTTCATTAATGAAGAGAATCAAAAAGTCCTATATATGCAATCTGAGAGAGGAGCTCCAAGTATTGAAAGAGTGGAGAAGACAGAGCCGAACTATGAGGGATCAGAAAACAGCAGGTGATGGCTTGGAGTTGAGAATACTTGCGGAAATATCGTTTGAGCTAGGTAAAGGGAAAAAGAGGATTAAACAGGTAGAGGAGCTTCTGTGCTCAGAAAGAAGCGCTTTTTCAGGTATTGATATTCCGGAATCTCCCCTAGGCAAGCTCTCAATCAATTCAATCGTTATTGGCTCTCTCGTCAAAAGGTCGTGTCCGCAACTTGTCGTTTTTTCACACATAAGGTTAGCAGATGCATCTCAGACTCTCTTCCTTTCCCTCCTCTCTGCCGCCGACCTGGCAGACATTGACGCAGTCTTCCTTACATATGGGGAAAAAGAAGATAGGGAGAGAGGAAACCGCTTTTCTGCAGAAGATGCTTTCGTATTAGCAAGTAGATACGACCTTCACAGGAAAGCAGGAGCAATACTGAGCCTCAGGTACGAATACGATTTCATATTGAAAAGGTTGGAGTTCGGTTTCAGAAAATTTCTGGTATTGAGACTATCTAACGAAACCATTGAAAAGTTCAGAGGAATCGCCCAAAAAGCGGAAGAAATCGGAGCAGAGCTTTATCCATACATTATATTGAAAACGCAAAAGAACAAGGATATTCTTGAAAAAATGGGACAACCAGCTTTTGAAACATCCGAACTTATCGCAATCCTCAAAGAACTGGAAGACAGCGCAAGCGGCGTTGTTCTCTCCACAGCGGGGGACTTGAAGTCTCTCATTACTATTCAAGAGCTGTTGAACAAGAAACTCTGAAGTATATTATTCAGCAGTGAAATGGGGATGATATTCTTATCTTGATTATTCTCAAACTCTACTTTACCTGGCCATTTAAATATAAGGTTGAAGCCCCTTCAAGGAACATTGGCTTTCTTATGCTTTTTCCTGCGATAATCTCTATGTGCGGAGTCTCCCGCCCATCGTTTTTATCTCATTGATACTTGAAGCGAATAGGATTCATTGACATAATCGTCTGCTTCGAACCCCGCAATTCTCAAAGGCTCCGAGGGATCTCATTTGGAAGATGAGAAAGAAGGTAGTTGATATTCAGAGGGTAAAGCTAAACATAGATAACGTAAAAGGAATTTGTCAGCACTTTTCGCATTCCTTGTGGAAAACTATCTGTTGAAATTTTTCACCAAGTATATATATAACTTCTTGATTTAAAAAAAATGGTGGCAAGAATGGCAAAAGTTAAAGTTGCAGTTGACAGAGATACATGCATTGCATGCGGGGTCGCTCCAACGGTCTGCCCCCAAGTATTTGTATTGGGTAGCGACAATGGTAAGAACAGAGTTGTAGATAAATATTCAACAAATCTTACCGAATCCCTATCAGAGGGAGAATTACCTGAAGAACTGTATGAATGCGCCCTGCAGGCGGCTGGTTCCTGCCCTGTAGGAGCCATAAGAGTAGAAAAATTACTATAAAGATCCTTTTTAAAAATAATTTTTTAAATTTAATAAAACCCCCTTTTTTTGTTTTTTAAAGGCCTTAAAAAAATAGGGCGGTAGCCCACGCACCTCCCGCGGGCTACCTGGCTGCCCTACCCCGCTATTTTACCCCGCCGTGAAAAAATAAGGAGGCAAGGGTTTTTATATTTTTATTTGAGATTTTCAGCTACTAGATTACTTTCCAGCAACTTAAGCATGATCATAGCAATAGGTTCTTGAAGCTCTTCTTCGGGCATATTAAGCTCCATGCTTGCCTGCTTTACAATTTCTTCTACCGTTTTCGTACCATCTGCCAACTTCCATATGTAGTAAACTGCCGCAGAGAGCTCATAAGTTACATTAGATTCATCGGTTACGAAGAAATTTTCGTTGTCTGTGCCTGCATCTTCACCTTTTCTTATGTACCTCTTCCCTTTGATCTCGGCAAAGCTCATCCGAAAATTCACCATTCTCTTCTTCTGAAGCCGCCCTGTCTGTAGTCCCTTCTTCCTCCTCTTCTATCGAAGCTCCTTCTCTCTTCCATGGGAGCTGCCGGTTCCGATTCAGGGACTTCTTCAGCACTTGGAACCTCGCTGTCATCTATCTGAGTAACTTCGGAGCTGGAGCCGACGTTCAGCTGCACCTTTCCTCTGTAACCTGTGGTCCAGGCACCGCTTATCTTTACAGCCTGTCCTTCTTCGACAGTACCAGCCTTATCTCCCCACAGAGTTACCTTTACTCTTCCCGTTTCGTCTCCCAGAACTGCCTCGCTTATTGTTCTGGTTCCCTTTTTAGTTTCTATTGTTTTGGGTTCGTTTGCTTCAAGAACCCTTCCCTTAACCGTTATGGAACTTTCACCCTGTTTGAGTTCCATAACTTTTTTTGTTACGTTTCGTTCTGATTCGTTTTCTTCACTCAAAATTCATACCTTCCTTTATGTTATGGTGCTTCATATATTGTTCTGGGGAATAATAAGCATTTCCCTGTATAACAACCTCTACAGTTGAAAATTCAGAAAAAAGGAAAATTAAAACCATTCAAGCTATATAACCCCTGGAGGCTCCCTAAAGACCAGAGGCCTAGAGAATTTCGCATAGTGGGAAGCTTCATGAACAGATTGAAGGCAGCTTTGCCCTATATTGCTTACGTTGCCATTGGCTTCGCATCGTCTCTATCAGTTTATCTTTTCCTCCTACTATACGACCTGATAAGCCACTTGAAAACAATAGCTATCCAGGAAAATCCGTGGTTGATCTTAGCCATCATTCCAGCAGCTCTACTATCATCTTTCTTTATTGAGATGAGGTTCTCTCATATCAAAAAGCGTATAGGCGGAACAGAGCTCGTCATTTATTCATATTTTAAGTCAGGAGGTCTTCTCAAGCTCAGAGATGCTGTATCAAGGGCGGTGGCCAGCGCAATTACCATAGGAAGCGGCGGAAGTGCCGGCATGGAAGCTCCGTCTTTCCTCTTGGGGGGCGGTGTTGGCAGCTTCTTCGGAAGCTATCTAAGCAGTTTTAATGTAAAGAGGAAAGATCTGCTCATAGCGGGTTCTTCCAGAGGTTTAACAGCTATCCTGGGAACTCCTCTGACTTCCGCCATATATTCATGCGAAGTTTTATATAGGAGAGGAATAGAATGGAGGAGCTTTCCTGCTGCGCTCGTTTCTTCCTTGACATCGTATCTGGCTTCCGCTTATCTTTTTCATATCCCATGGATTCCAAAATTATGGAATGCTTCCTCCATTTCAATGACTTACATCGCTTACTCTTTTATAATACCTCTGCTAGTAGTCCCCTTTTCGCTGTTTTTCATAGGATTCATGAGGCTTCTCCGAATATCTAATGAAGTTTTCAGCAGAAAGGTTGGACAGAAATATAGATATGTTTTTTTAATATTATCTGCCATCGTTGGCGTCATCTTAGGATATAGCTACAATTATATTCCAGAAGCATTCGGCGAAGGAAAAGGAGCAATAGTGAAAATATTATCCGGGAGCTCTGACCTCAGCGCATCTCCGATTCTTCTGGCAGCTATGAAAATAATTTTTGTTTCGCTGACGCTCAATTTTGGAGGAAGCGGAGGTCTGTTTGTACCGCAGGTTGTAGTTGGAGCGCTTTTGGGAGCATATTATTCTCATTTAACTGGAATCAGCGCTTCTGTAGCAGCCCTAGTGGCAATATCAGCAATGTTGTCTGCTACAAGCAAAACTCCTATTGCTGCGGTAGCATACTCTGCAGAAATTGGTGGTTTTGCTATGGCAGTGCCATCATTCATATCATCATCAATAGCATATCTGGCTACCCTGTACACATCTATTTACGTGGTTCAACCGAGAAGTAAGAGGAGCGCTATGGAAGACCTCAAGTCGGAAGCGTTCTGAAGGCCCTTTCAATGTCCATATTGAAGTTTTTACAAACGATTAGAATTCGACAGCAGTTGAAGCTCTAATATGATCAAAGCGGAAGTTGCCATCTGTTGCGTTTATTAATTGAGCGAACAATAAATTGCCATGTGAAGCGCCTCGTCTCAAGGTGATCTTTTCTTGGGAAGAAGAATTACTGTGGGAATCCTGCAGATTGAGAGCACAAGGGACAAAGAAAAAAACCTGAAGAAACTCGAAGAAATGACCAAAAACTCTTCTGCCGACGTCATTGTCACACCTGAATACTTCATGTATAATCCGACCGGAGATAATGCTGAAAAGATATATGAAAGCTCGGAGGATGAGAACGGAGAATTCATTGAAAGGGTCAAAGAGATCGCCATTTCGAGAAACACCAACATCCTCGTGACTGTATTTTCCAGGGCTGAAACACCAAAATCATACAACGAAGCAGTCTTGCTCTCAAATGAAGGAAAGATTCTGCTCCGATATAAGAAAACGCATCTGTTCGATGCCCTTGGGTACAGAGAGTCCGATTTCCTGATTCAGGGCAAAGATCCCTCTCCAGTTGTGGAAATTAATGGTGTAAGAATTGCAGTAGCTATCTGCTACGACCTGAGGTTTCCAGAGCTCTTCAGGACATATGCTCTGGCTGGCGCTGAGCTGATACTCGTTCCTTCTGGATGGTACAGAGGAGACATGAAGGAGGAAATGCTAAGCTTCCTTGGAAGAGCCAGAGCCCACGAAAACACGCTCTTTTTGGTTGTGGTGAATCAATACGGAAAGGACTTCCCCGGGAGGAGCGCTGTTTTCGGGCCTATGGGAGAGGTCATCCATGATCTAGGAGCGGGAGAAAAATACAGAGAAGTTCAGATAGATACTGCCGAAGTTGAAGCAGCGAGGGAAAAGCTTCCCGTACTGAAGCAGCGGAACATCTCAGCATACAAGCTTTGAGGGATCGCTTCCATGCTCTTCCTCTATTTCGATGGACTCTGCGAGCCAGTCAATCCTGGCGGCATAGCAACATATGGTTTCATTGTAACTCGAAATGGGAATGTTATACATGAAGAGTGCGGCTTCATTGGAGCCGGTTACAGAGGCGACGACGTTTCCAACAACGTCGCTGAATATGTTGCCCTGATAAAGGGCCTTGAGTGGATTATTGGCAGCGGCCTCCAAGACGAAGAGATAACGGTGAGGGGGGATTCTCAGCTCGTGGTGAATCAGCTGAACGGAAAATACAAGGTTAAAGCTGAAAGGCTCATACCACTTCATGCTAGGGCTGTCGATCTTCTGAAAAAGTTCAGAAGCTACAAGATAGAGTGGATCCCGAGGAAGGAAAATTCCAGGGCAGACAGCCTAACGAGAAAGGCTCTTAGAAAGTTCCTGGAAGAGAATAGAGATGCTGTTGAAGCGTATGGAAATGGGTGGGTAGAGAGAGTTCTGGGCGGATCCGAAGAATAGAGTTTGGATCTCAAGAAAGTTCATCTAAAATCTTCTCTGCCATTTTCTGCACAGTAAACCTTTTTATCCTCAAGGAGCAAGGAAATGATGGGCGGTAGCCCCGAACCCGCGAAGCTCATAAGGGGCCCGACCCTCGGAGAAACCCCGAGGTCGGTGGTTCGAATCCACCCCCCGCTACTTCAAAAGGCGGGGGCCCCGCCGCCATTCGATTCTAGCTCTCTGTTATCATCTTTTCCAAATAGAGAGAATACTCGGTGCAACTTTTCCTCAATGAATGAGACTCCAAAATATCTCCATATCTTTCGCATCCCCTGGGCAAGATGGAGAAGCCGAACTTATCACCTACTCCCTGAATACTCAGAACTGCCCTGTATCCTTTCCCAGAACTTGATGCCTTTTCGAGCAATCTTGAAGCAGAAGAAAGTAGCTCTTGGCATATCAGCTTATTTCCTCTCACGAGGCACGATATATCTTCAACCCTCACATCTTCTGAAAGTTTCACAGCTTCTTCGAATGTAAGGAGGGGGTATATTCTGAGAGGCCCCGAAAGGACGGTGGAAATTGCTATTCTATAGATCTTGAGAGGCTCTTCCGTCAAGAATAGTAGCCCCCCTTCGAAAAAGACCGGGTTCGGCTCAAACTTTATGTTCCTCGAGATCATCAGGCTTCCAAGCTCTTGCTCCGCAATTCTCTCCCTGTTTACCCTCGTTGTTGCGAGGATCCCTCTGACGCTCTTCCTCAGCAAACTTTCGCTCACAGCCCTTCATCCTCTTCCTTCCAATTGGTTAAGAACCGATGTTCAGTCCACTGTCGCTTTTCTCCCGGTAGAACAACCTTCCCTAAGAGGACAGCTTCTGCAGAGGAGGTTTCTGGGCCTGCAGTATTTTCTTCCTATTTCGATTAGCTTCACATGAGATTCTTCGTATTCTTCTGGGAGAAGCCTCCCCTTCCAGAAAGAGGACGCTTCCTCATAGCTCATCTTTCTACCTGCTATCCTCTCTGTAACTCTCAGGATGTGCCTGTCGACTGGGAAGGCTTCATGGCCGCAGTAAACGAGGAGGAAGACATCTGCCGTCTTTTGCCCTATTCCACGCAGCTTTAAAAGCTCGTCCCTGGCTCCCTCTCGATTCCTGCAAATATCCTCGAAAAAGCTCTTTCTTTCAAGCAAAAACTTCGAAAGGGAGAGTATCCTCTCTGCCTTGATTTTTCCAAGACCAGATATTCGGACAGCTTCGAAGACTGCTTCCTCTCCAGCAGCTGCGACCCTTTCCGGAGTGGTTAGTCCGCTCTCCTCCAAATTCTTCAGAGCCTTCAGGGCATTGAGGTCGCTCGTGTTCTGGGAGAGAATTATGCTCACAAGAAGGAGAAAGGGATTTCTGCCGTGCTTTTCAGCTACATGGAAAACTATGAAGCCTTCCTTCCTTGGCCTCTCCAGCTTCCTCAGAAGCTCAGAGACTGCATCCAGACTCTGCTTCACCCTGAATAAATGAATTAATGGGAGATTACTCGGTTATCTCCCACATTGTGAATGGAGTCCACATCAGCCACGCTGGGACTGCTTTCACAAATTCATAGGCCTTTTCCCAGCTTTCCAGGCCGAGCTCTCTTGCCAGCTCCTCGAGCGTCATCTGAGTCAGCACGTATTTCCTGAGAATCTTCAGCAGATCCTCATTTACCGGTATCTCTCTATCTGATAGTTTAATCACTTCAATTGGCCTTTTCTTGCTCTTTACTTCGGACGTATGCACCACCCTCTCAATTCTTTAGGTGGGGCCGCCGGGATTTGAACCCGGGACCACCAGCGTTCCGGGCTACGGGGAAGCTCCCCAGGCTGGCATCCTAGCCAAGCTAGACGACGGCCCCTTGACAATTCATGGATGGAAAATATGGATTTTAAAGATTATTTAACTTCCTCTGAAATCTTTAGCCTCCTTCATAATCTAAATTAAATGCTTTGAGCTTATTCTCTCATTGGAGTGATGAACCGCTTTTTGGTGTTGATGCTGAAATGCTGGACATTAAAGAACATGTCAAGAAGGCTGCAGAAGGAATAAAAGGTGCCAAGATAATGACCTTCTGCGGCACCCATGAGCACACGATTGTAACTGCTGGAATAAGATCTATTCTTCCTCGTGGCATAGAGCTAATACCTGGGCCAGGGTGCCCGGTCTGCATAACTCCCGCCTCGATCGTTGACCAGGCAATTCAGCTGTCGATGGAAGGGATCGAAGTCATCACGTTCGGCGATTCCTATAAGCTTCCCGGCATAAAGTGGACGAAAAAAGATTTTCCGAGAAGCTTGATGGAAGCGAGGGAGAGAGGAGGGAAGGTCAGGGTAGTCTATTCCCCCCTTGATGTTCTTAGGGCCGAAGATAAAGAAGCGGTATTTCTTGCTATTGGATTCGAAACGACTGTGCCGGCGACCGTTTCGCTACTAGAGAGGAGGAGGAAAATAAAAATCTTGAGTGCTCACAGGCTCACTCCTCCCGTTATGAGATTCACCCTCGAAAAGCACGGAAAGGGAAATATAAACGGGATAATTGCCCCCGGGCATGTTTCTGCTGTCATTGGGGCAAGGGCCTGGGAATTCCTGCCAAATGAATACGGCATTCCAACGGTTGTCTCGGGATTCGAGCCTCTGGACGTTCTGATCTCGATTATAGAGCTGCTGAGGATGCTGAGGGAAAAGAGGGCAAGGCTGATCAACACATACAGCAGAGTTGTGAGGTATGAAGGCAATCCGAAGGCTCAAATGGCTATTGAGAAGTGGTTCGAGGTTAGAGATGCTGCGTGGAGGGGCTTTGGAAGGATCCCGAACAGCGGGCTCTTTCTGGGAGAAAAGTGGAAGCAGTTCGACGCTTTCCATGAATTTGGACTGAAGGATGAGGAGAACCAAAACGACACCCTTCCCGGCTGCAGATGCGCCGAAATAACCCTCGGGATGGCGCTTCCAACGGACTGCCCTCACTTCATGAGGGGGTGCACGCCCGAAAGACCCTATGGACCGTGCATGGTCAGCATTGAGGGAACATGCAGGATCTGGGCGATGTCTCTTGGAAAAAAAGAAAGCTAAGAGGATCACCATAACTGGGATAGTACAGGGCGTTGGATTCAGGCCTTTCATCTACAGGCTGGCTTCTGAGCTTGATTTGAAGGGATATGTCAAGAACATGGGAGGAAGCGAAGTAATTGTGCACGTTGAGGGGAGCGAAGATAAGATAAATGAGCTCATAAGGAAGATCAGGCTCCACCACCCCCCCAGAGCTCTTATCGAGAGGATCGATGAGAGGGAAGTCCCCACAGAGGGATGGAAAGAATTTGCGATATTGGAGAGCGGAAATGCCCGCGAGGCAAGATCGATGGTGTCTCCGGACATAGGGATCTGCGATGACTGCCTCCGCGAATTGCGGGATGAGAGATCGAGGTTCTACAGATACCCTTTCCACTCATGCGTGAACTGCGGTCCACGCTACACGATCATGCTCAAGCCTCCATATGATAGAGAGAACACTTCCATGAGAAGGTTCACTCTGTGCGCGGAATGCGAGAGAGAGTACTTTGACGTGAACAATGAGAGGAGGTTCTATGCGCAGGGCATAAGCTGCCCGATCTGCGGCCCTAAGCTGCACCTCCTAGACTCAATGGGAAGAAAAATTGAGTCTCGAGATCCCGTTGGAGATGCTGGAAAGCTCATCGATGAAGGGTACATAGTCGCAGTTAAGGGGATCGGTGGGTATCACCTAGCCTCTCTGGCAACATCTTCAGAAGCTCTCAGTAAGCTGAGGGAGAGGAAGAGGAGGGGGAGGAAGCCTTTTGCACTAATGGCCCTGGACCTCGAGACTGTCGAAAAAAATGCCTTCGTCAGCGAAAGCGAGAGAAAAGCCCTCCTCTCTCCGCAGAGGCCCATCGTCCTCCTCAGAAAGAAGGAAGAGAGCCCGATCTCGCCTGAAGTTGCTCCCGGCCTGAAGACCTTGGGCTTCATGCTTCCATATTCGGCGCTCCATTTCCTCCTATTAGAATCGATCAAGGACAGGGTAGCGGTGATGACAAGCGCCAACATTTCAGGGGAGCCAACATGCACTGAGCTTTCCTGCGTCATCAACTCGCTGGGGGGAGTTGTGGACTTCATTCTCGATCACGACAGAAGGATAGCCAACAGGGCCGATGACAGCGTGGTCAAGTTCGCAGGAGAGAAGCAGCTGATGATCAGGAGGAGCAGAGGATATGCTCCAGCATGGATCGAGGTCGGCTTTACCTTCCCAAAAAATGTCATTTCTCTCGGCGGCTTCCTCAACAACACCGGGGCTATAGCATTTGAGAACAAAATTGTCCTCACTCCCCATGTTGGGGACATGGAGACCTACAGCTCAATGAAATCCCTCTTCTCCGAAATCAACAAGCTCGGCTCCTGGTACGGGCTTATCGGAGAAAAGGCCGCCGTTGCTCTCGACAAGCACCCATCCTTCCCCCAGAATTTCCACTACAAGAAGTTCCTTCACTTCGATTTCGAGGAAGAGATCAGAGTTCAGCACCACTGTTCTCACTCCCTCCAAGCAGCAGCTGAGATTCCGTGGGATGAGCTGAAGGGATCTGCAGCTATAGCCATAGATGGTACTGGATACGGAGAGGACGGGGGCATTTGGGGAGGCGAAATTCTTTCCATCGATGAAGCGGGATGCAGGAGGATAGCTTCGCTCAGAGACTTCCCCCTCTTGGGAGGGGATCTCGCCGTAAAGGAAGCTGTGAGGCCGCTCGCGGGAGTCCTCTGGTCGCTTTTTGGCTCTGGAGCAGAGGACCTCCTCCTTTCCTTCAACATGCCTGAAGATTTGAAAATGAGAGGAATGCAGCTGCTTGGAATAATTGAATCAGAGAATAAGGGGATCCCATCTTCGACTAGCCTCGGCAGATTCCTCGATGCAGTTGGCTGCGCTTTAGGAATGAAATGCTTTGCTGACTATGACGGAGAGATACCGATGATCCTAGAAGATGCCGCTGAGGTCGGAGAAGAGGGAGATTTCGCGGTTGGATTAGAGGAAATCGATGGAGTGAAGAAGATCGGTTTAAAAGAAGCGTTGGAGCTCATCCCTCTGATTGGAAGAGATGAGGCTGGGAGATACATTTACACTCTTCTCAGCAGAATTGGGGAAGCCTTTGGGAAGATCGCCGCGGAAAGCACGAGGAGCGAATATGTTGTGGTGAGCGGAGGGGCTGCAGTGAACCGGATAATACTGAAGGGCATAGAGAGGGCAGTCGAGGAGAGAGGGAGGAAGCTGATCGTTCCAAGCTTATCGCCGCCCGGAGATGGAGGGCTTTCGCTCGGGCAGGCCATCTATGCAGGTCTTATACTTAACGGTTACATCAAGGAAAGCCTCGCCTTTTAAAGCGAGGATGAAAGCCTATAAGCTTGCTTAGTATTTGGTTAACAATGAAATGGCAATGAAATTTTTAACCCTCTCGGTAAGGATAAGGGTTACCCCCGAACTTGTGGAAAGAATACCGATCCAGATGAAGGGATCTCTGACTTTCTTGGTTACGACGCAGATGGCAGATGTATTCTCGAACACAATGCGGGGAACAGGTGAACTCCTGAAGGGAACCTTCGCTCTTCAGAGCTGGGAGGAGGTCAGATCAAGAAAAGGTGAAAGCTCTTCAGACTGCTTTAGAAAGCCAGATCCCCTTCCTCGCCCACAAGTACCCTCCTATTCCAGCGTAGAGGTTGCTCAGAGAGATGGCTATCCAAACGCCGATCATCCCCATCCCCAGAAGGAATCCCAGGAGAACGCTCAGCCCTATTCTGAAAACATACAGCCTCACAATGGAGAGGATGGTGAAGCTCAAAGTCTTCCCTGATCCTGTGGCTAAAGCGCTGCTTGTGAAGAAAAGGCCGAGGAATGGGAGCGAAGCAGCAAACGCTATCATGAGAGATGAGCCCACCGAGACGACAGAGTCATCGTTTATAAAGGCCCTTATCAGCTCTGCTCTAAATATCGATATAAGAGCAGCTCCGATCAAAAGAACAGTGAACACGAACTTGTGGGCGATCTCTGCTACCTTCTTCGCCCTATCCTTCATTCCAGCTCCGAGGGCCTGGGCGACCATTATGGAAAGCCCTCTGTTCAGCCCCCAAGTGAAGGACTGGACTATATCCAGGAGCCGGAGGGTTACTCCGTAGGCCGCAACTGGAGCGTCTCCGAAGTAAGCGACGATCGACATCATTATCGAGAAGGCCAGGTTTATCACGACGTTTTGAACTGCAAGAGGTAGACCAACCTTGTTCACGAGCTTGAATATGTAAGCATCGAATGAGACATCCTCTTTCGGTATAGAAATGCCGAGGCTTCCCCTCGATATCATCACATAGAGACCCGCTGCCTGAAAGGCCCTCGCTATATTGGATGTAACCGCCGCCCCAGTCACTTCCATTCTGGGAAGGCCGAACAAGCCAAAAATGAGCAGCGGATCCAGTATCATGTTCAACACGATTCCAGCAATGTTGATCTTCGTCGGAGTCCTCGTATCTCCGTACGAGTTCATCACTGAGGTTAAGGCGAAGGAGAGAAACACGAGGGGGGTGCCGAGCATGCTTATTTTCATGTACGAGACTGCATATGGGTAAACGCTCTGCGGCGTGTTCAGTAGGGAGACCAGGGCGGGCGTTGCCAAGTAAGCTGGAACCGTTATAAATATGCTGAGGAGGAGGAGAAAGAACACCGTGAAACCAGATGACTTCACCGATCTCCTCATCTCTCCTCCTCCGAAGTACTGCGAGATTATGGTTGACCCCGCTGTGGAGTAGGCCATGCCGATCGATTGGAACATCCATATGACTGTGGATGTTATCGTCGGCGCATCGAACTCCCCTACGCCCAGCCTCCCCAGCCAGAGGGCATTTATCAGATTATAGGCCATGTTCACATAGTTCGCAATCACTGTAGGCCAGGAGAGCCAGAGGAGGGTTCTGAGGGGAGGTCCTTCCAGTATCCTCTTCTTCCTCTCCTCTACGACTCCTCCTCTGCCTTTCTCCATCATCAGAATTCGCTTCCTTCAATTCTTTCGTGCTTCTTTGCATTTTTTTTTGAATATTCAACAAAGATTAATAAAGGAATGGAGAGCAGGCTGAATAGAGGGGTTGCTCATGAAGCTCAAAGACGCGCTCGAGATATCACTAATAGCTGGAGGTTACGCTGCCCTCACTATATTGGTTGCCCCAATAGCCTACGGTCCTGTGCAGGCTAGGATAAGCGATGTCCTCCTCACTCTACCTTTCTCGAAGAGGTTTTGCTGGAAGGCTGTAATAGGCCTCACAGTAGGGGCTCTCCTCTCCAATCTGGCCTCCCCCTATGGGATCTTCGACATGATCCTCGGAACCTTTGCCAACTTCCTCGCATCTTCCGCAGTTCTCGTTGCCAGCAGGCTCCCAATTTCTCGAAAAATCTCTCTCGCTGCTGGAATAGCTCTCGGCATAGCAGCTGTTGACTTCACCATAGGCTACGTCCTGCTCAGCTTAATATACCAAGTGCCGACAATCTATGCTCTTGGAGGAGTGGCTCTTGGAGAGATCCTTACTTTCGGAGCGGGCGGGTATCTCCTCGCTCTTGGGCTAGAGAAGAGGTTCGGTGCGGAGGAAGAGAAGAGGAATGAAGCTGGAAATAACGAAGCTGAGCGTCAAGCTTAACGGAAAGGAAGTCCTCAAGGACATATCGCTCAATCTTTTCGCTAAGATCACGGCTCTGGTTGGAGAGAACAGTAGTGGGAAAACCACCCTCCTCAAGAGCATAGCGGGTCTCATAAAGCCTCAGAAGGGAGACGTCCTCCTCGAGGGAAGAAGCATACTACAGATGAAGCCAAGAGAGAGGGCGAAGCTAATTGGGTACTGCTGGCAGAACCCCTACCACGGCTTCTTTGAGGAAAACGTCAGGAGGGAGGTGGAGTTCATCCTCAGAAATACGGGCCTACCTGGAAGGGAAGAGGTCCTCGATATACTGGGAGTGAAGAAGCTGCTGGACAGAAATCCGTTCAAGCTGAGCGGCGGGGAAGCCAGGAGGGTCAGCTTAGCCAGCGTCCTCGTGGCAGATCAGCCCGTCGTCCTGTTGGACGAGCCGTTCAATGACATGGACCTCGATGGCTACCTTTCTATTTTCAGGCTCCTTAACTTGTACAGGAGGGAAGGAAAGATAGTGGTCGTTGCTCTCAACAATGCTGTGATGCTGGATGCTCTCTCTCCAGATCGAGTGGTTCTTATCAGGAGAGGAGAAATTGTGAAGGATGGAAGGAAAGAAGAAATTTCGGAGGATGAAATGGAAAGATACAACATCGTCACGAGGAGGGCCCTCATTGAATCCGCTGGAGGAAATCATTAAGCTCAGGGAAAAGAAGCCCGCGCTAGGAGGAAGGATCTTCGCTGTTCTCAAGCTCCTTGTCGTTTTCGCTTCAATATCTTCCCTTCTGCTGCCTCACGGAAACGAAATAGCTGCTTCTGCCCTCTTCTTGGCTTCAGCGATGTTGATTTCATCCGGGGGCTTGCGAGTTCTTGCAAGCGGGATCATCCTGTTCTCAGCAACGATAATTCCCATAGATGCCCTCAGCCTAGCCTTCGGCGGCTCTCTCGAGAAAGTCATCAGCTCTTCACTCTACACTCTCTCAACAATGATCTCTCTCATGCTCTTCGCTTCGACGACAGCTAACGAGGATTTTGAGACGATGTTCAAGAGCAGGATTTTCGCATACGCATACTCATCCATCTTCTTCTTCATGAACTCATTCAGGAGCATCGCCGATTCTTTTGAAAGCAGGGGCTATGAAGCCATTATGAAGAAGCCCTGGTCCTACGTCCCTTTGCTAATTTCATACATTTTCAGCTTGATCGAAAAAATGGAGAAGCTCGAGGAGAGCATCGAGG
Organism: Fervidicoccus sp. SLHALR4; assembly: GCF_058692745.1. Taxonomy (NCBI): domain Archaea; kingdom Thermoproteati; phylum Thermoproteota; class Thermoprotei; order Fervidicoccales; family Fervidicoccaceae; genus Fervidicoccus; species Fervidicoccus sp. SLHALR4. Next base: position 1,243,798 of record NZ_CP182483.1, read on the forward strand.
CTAGAGGTGGAGACTGAAAAGGAGCTTGGTAGAAAAGCATTCAGTAAAGAAGTGAGCCTTTCATGAAAGGGGGAAGCACGAGCAAGCTCAGGGCCGAGCTTGCCAGATGGATGCTCAGACTATCCCACAAAGCTGTTCCAATGGTGAAAAGGAGATTCAATTTGAGAGGAATTGATCTTTTCGTTCCCGAGGGGATATTCAACCCTGCTTTCACATTCTCTACGGAGCTCATGATGGAGTACATTGGAAAAGTAGGCGCCGAGGGGAAAGCTCTTGAAATAGGGTGCGGCTCCGGAGCTCTTTCGATATTCATAGCAAAGAGGTTCTCCGTTGAGGCCCACTGCTTCGACATTTCCCCCCTCTCAATCACAACGGAAAGTACGATTTGGTCCTCTCCAACCCTCCATACCTGCCCCTCGACCCTCTCGATTACCTGGATCTCAACTGGTGCGGGGGAAGGGATGAAAAGCTCCTGAAAGCGGTGCTCCGCTTTGGAGTGAAAAAGCTCAGAAATGGCGGAGACCTCATTTTCTCTCAGTCCTCCCTCAGCGGGCAAGAAGCACTGAAGGAGCTTTTGAAAAATTCATTTGAGCTTGTAGGCTTTGCCACGAAGATGACGCCGCTCGACCTCGTATACGTCTTCCACTTCAGAAAAATTCTTCGAATACCGCTCCTTAAAAAGCGCCAGCTCGCAACTTCTACAGCTCGAAGGGCTTCGCTTATTTGATCATTAGATGGAAAAAAGCAATCATTGAACTTGCTGAGAGAAGATGCACAGCTTTCATTTTTAACTTTTTAAAAAACAAGTTATTTCTTTTTAAATAGTTAGAAGATTTAGATTAAAAGAAAAAAATATTAACTAATTTAATATAATTAAATAATGAAAAATGGTGAGAAAAATGGCAGGTAGGCTTGAGGGAAGAGTTGTAGTTGTAACAGGCGGAGCAATGGGGATAGGAAAGGCCACAGCAATAGCGGCTGCGAAAGAAGGCGCCATTGTTGCCGTCTGCGACTTGAATGAAGCTGAGGGGAGGAGGACTGTGGAAGAGATCAAAGCATTTGGAGGGAAGGCAAAATTCTACAAGCTCGATGTTTCGAAAGAGGAGGAAGTCAGAGAAGTCTTCAGCAAAATCGCAAAAGAGCTGGGAGACATCTACGGCTTGGTAAACAATGCCGGAATTGCGGGTGTGAACAAACCGACGCACGAGATAACCCTAGAAGAGTGGAACAAGGTCATGAGCGTTAATGTTAATGGTGTGTTCTTGTGCACGAAATACGCTGTCCCCTACATGATGAAGAACAAGAAAGGCAGCATCGTCAACCTCTCATCGATTTACGGCATAGTCAGCGCTCCAGACGTCCCGCCGTACCACGCATCTAAGGGTGCAGTGAGATTGATGACTAAGACCGACGCGCTACTTTATGCTAAATACGGTATAAGAGTGAACTCGGTTCATCCCGGATTCATAGAAACTCCAATGGTCTCAGGGTATGCAGAAAGCACAGGAAACAAGCAGGCCGTGTATGAGCAGCTGGCAAAGCTCCACCCATTAGGGAGATTGGGCAAACCTGAAGAAGTGGCAAGCGTGATCGTATTCCTGCTCTCCGACGAATCTTCATTTATGACCGGATCGGAAGTCGTAGTTGATGGTGGTTACACGGCGCAGTAATCTTTTCAGCAATCCATGCCTATACTAACTCATTTTTTAATTGCCATGGACAAAAAAACTATTAAGCATCAGCTTGCTCTTTTTTTTCTGAGCCAGACGACTCTCTGCGGGAAGGGAATCTCAATTCCAGCTCTATCCAGCGCTTTTTTAATTTCCTTAATCATATCGCTCCTCACAGTCCAGTAGTGCTGCGTCGGAACCCAAAACATCACCTTGATGTTCACTAAGCCGTCAGCCAGTGAATCAACCCAGATTGTTGGAGGAGGGTCTATCAGAACAAGCTCGCTTTTTTCAAGGACAGAGCGAACAACGCTCATTGCCTTATCAATATCGGAAGCATATGAAATGCCAACATCAAAATCTGCTCTTCTGGCAACAGCCTTTGAGAAGTTTGTAACGTTGTTTGAAAAGACGTTGTTGTTAGGAAGAGAAATGATCTCTCCGCTCCAGGCTCTAATCTGAGTGGTCATGAGACCTACATGCTCAACTACACCTCCGCTCGTTCCTATCATCACCCAATCTCCCACCCTGATTCTTCCCTCAAGCAATAGAGATATTCCCGAAAAGAGCTGGCTGAGAGTCTGCTGCAGCGCGAGACCGACAACGATCCCCGTGAAGCCCGCGGCAACGAGAAGACCGCCGAGGTTGATGCCGAGCACCGATAAGGCGACCAAGAACCCTAAGGCAACTATCGACCACTTAACGCCTCTCGCAACATTATGTGCAACCTCAGGAGAAGCTTTCAGCCTCTTCCTAACAGCTCTTGAGGATATCAGCTCAGCTACATAGTAGGAGAGTGCGATTGCAATTAGAGCTACTGATATTTTAGCGGCAGTCATTAGGTGGCTGTTCATCCAGGAGATCAAAGCCCCTATAAAAGCCCCTATAAAATCAACGCTCATTGCTCCATCCCCCTCAGACCAAACCATAATGCATAGAATATTTAACTGCGCGTCCTCTCATTGAGTATTTGAAATTTGCTTGCTCTAGCGATGGCTTAACGTTGGTTGTAACTTCAGCATAGCCTGGGTCAATGATGCTGATGTCCACTGAGCTGAAAACGATCTCATTCTCTTCGTTTACGTAGATTCCCAAACCCTCAGCGGGAATCACGATTTTTCCAACGGACACAGGGTCCTTATAAGAATTGGCCACGTTCAGCTTCACGAAGCCAAGAGCTCCTGGGTAAGAGGATTCCAGAATATCAGAGCTGAAATACCTGCACAGAGTGCCCAGATCGGAGGGGCCATACAGGGCATACTTGATTCTGCTCAGCGGAACTCTCAGGATCTGCGAACCCCCAGCAAACACCCCTAGATCAGCGGGGAACCGAAGAACAATCGAGGCTGATCTCTTTGGCAGAAAAACGTGAGCTTCCGGAAGCTTGACCATCAGCTTGTCTGTGCTGACTTTGAAACCAGCCGGAGGTACAGGCCTGAAGCTTATGAGATCGCCTTCCTCCACGCCAGCTGAAAGAGATTCAACATTCCCCTCGGCATCGAATGTCGTTACTCTGACCAGATCTCTTGCTACCCTCTCGAACTTCAGCTTCACAATGCTGAAGTCAAATTCTGCTTCTGCATCCACTCTGAAATCCATCAGCACGCTCATATCGCGAGCACCGAGCTTTTAATTAAGTGTGAATCTCTTCAGCAATGTTGTTTACAGTTTCTCCTCTTTCAGAGTTTAATCTTATGGGCTGAGATACAGAGATTCGCCTAATAAAGCTTCCCCACAACTAATAAACTTTTTATATAGAAAGGCGTTTGCTGGAATGCTGAGGAGGAATTAGAGGGAAGCCTAGAGGAGACTAAACGACTTATCTTCAGGCGCTAGCATATAACTTTGTCGGCATTAGGACTGCTCTCTCCACCATGTGAAGCCATCTTCGCATAACTTCTTCTTTCCATGCTCTGCTCTTCGCGGAGGAGCTCATCAACAACTTCAGGATCAACATCAACAACCATAGGCCTCAACGCTCTCAATGCAAGCCTGTCTTGAGGGTTCTCTGCCACGACCTCATCTCCCCCCTAATTTACCCCAAAAAGCACTTTCAATTATGTCGTCCAGCTCAAAAAATATTCTGGAATAAAATATACCTTTAATCTCATTGTTCTTCAATATATTTCCTCAGCTTGTACTTATAGATAACAATGTCAAGCAGCAGTATTACAGCCAGTGATGCAAGTATCTCAGCCAAGCTGGCGCCTATTTCTTCGGCCCCTAAGTTGAATACAACGATGTTCCTGACTGCGTTGAAGACCCATGTCGGCGGAAATGCGTTTGCCAACACCTGCACCCATTTCGGCATTAATGATGCTGGAAACCATATACCCGCCAAGAATGTCAGCAGGAGCCCTAGAACTGTTCCAAGACCCCCAGCCCCTCTGCTGGTTTTCGCGAAAATCGAGAGGACCATACCGATGCCTATACTCATGACAGCCCCGACAAACAGCAGCAGTATTGCTACCCAATGCAAAAGATTGAACGGGTTGAAAACTACATGTGCTCCAAGCAGCAACCCTACAGAAAGAGCTATTATCGCAGAGAGAATCATTGCTGCTAGACCCGACAGCACCATACCTGCAACGAGTTCCCACGACCTCGTTGGCGATGCGAGAATTCTTCTGAGGGTACCACGCTCCTTTTCTTCATATAAGGCGCTTGCTCCATATGAGAACCCAGTGTAGAGGAACATCATTCCTATTGCTCCTATTGTGTACCACCCCAATATGTTTGGTCTCGAAGAGAATGTCTCAGGCTTCACCTCTTCGTAGCTCGCGTTGATTGGAACGGCAATGCCGTACATGAAATTCCTAATAACATCTATGACCGGCTGAGACAGCGGAAAACCGCCTAAAGTGTGCTCAATGTATCCGATAGTTATATCGACTTTGGTTAAAGCTATATGCCTATCAAGCTCATTGATAAATGAGCTCACTGCTGCAAAGTTTATAGAGCTGGAATACTGGTCCCCGCCTCCAATTAACACCTTCAGCTCCGCCGTGCCAGAAGCTAACATTGTGCTGAAGTTTTCTGGAATGACAATCCCAACATCGATTCTGCCCTTTCTTAGATCACCTTCAAGAGCCCCGGTATCGTTGTACAGCTTTACATTGAACAGCCTACTGCCATTATACGTGGTTGTATTCATTATATTGATCAGGTCTGCGCTTGTAAAGTTCGCATTCCCGGTTGAAGTGGTATCCAGGTTCACAACTCCCACATTTATGTTGATAGGTGCTGCACTCCCGGGTGGCACAAATACATATGCAACCAGAATAATCCAGATGAGCGGCCAGGCAATTATCCAGAATATTGATGCTCTGTCGCTCATAATCATCTTCAAGTCTTTCACTATAAATGCCGACAGCTTTCTAGAACCCATCTTGCTTCAGCCTCCTCCCAGTAATTTTGAAGAAAACGTCCTCGAGGGTTGGTCTGACAACCCTGAGAGCTTCAATCTTCGAACCAGCTTCATATATAAGCTCTGTTAGCACTGGTACTGCTCTATCGGAATCATCAACATGCACCTTCAGCGTGTATTCATCGACATAGAACTCCTCTGAAACTTTCCCGAGATAGCTGAAAAGTTTTTCAGGAGGTTTCTCGGGAAGAGCGATTTCAATAACGCTCGGCGGCCCGTAAACTCTCTTCAAGTTCTCCGGGGAGTCCTCCGCAAGAAGCCTTCCTCTATCAATGATTCCAACAATATCAGAGAATTTATCAGCCTCATCCATATTGTGAGTGGCGATTATAACCACTTTTCCCTCGCTTTTCATCCTTTTCACCATCTCCCATACCTTGACTCTACTATCGGGATCGAGGCCCTCGGTGGGCTCATCAAGCAAAACCACTTCTGGATCATGCAACAGTGAAACAATAAGCGAGAGCTTCTTCTTCATACCGCCGCTGTATTTCGAGACCCGCTGAGACGCAAAGTTCTCAAGATTGAGCATATTGAGAAGCTCTCCTGCTCTCCTCTTAGCTTCATTCTTTGGAACATCATAGAGAGAAGCATAGAAGAATATGTTATCCCAGCCGCTGAGCCTTTCATAGAGAGAGTAGTCCTGCGGACAGTAACCTGCAACACGCTTTGCTTCTATGGAAGTGGATTCGTAGCCTTTTAACAGCACCTTCCCGCTGTTAGGCTTTTGGATTCCTGCCAGAATACTGAGGAGAGTTGTTTTGCCGGCTCCATTGGGACCCAGAAGCGAATATACAATTGGTTTATCAATTCTCAGACTAAGTCCGTCCTACACCTTGATCTGACCGTAGTTCTTAACTAAATTTGTAGCCTCAACAAACACTCTCTCCACACCTTAAATAAAAGCTATAGAATAAAATTTCGGTATAAATATAAAAATTTTCACAGAAGTTTCTGTAGCATTAAAAAGCATAATTTTCTACCATATCAAGCCAAACAGATCGCTCGGTGTGTTCCCGCATGCTTCCTGAAGCTTCGTGATGTAGCCAATACTCGCTACGTACTGGTATAGACAGCAGAGGTTTTTTTTTCCTCTTGAGCCTCATTAAGATTAATATTATGATATTTCATTTTCTTCGTCGACATTTTCACCACTTTATACAACTGCCTTGATCAGTCCATCCTCAAAGCTAGTTTTTCCATTCCAAGCAGTAGGCTGTTTGACGAAAGCCCTCTTATTGATACATAGTACTCACAGAGTTCGATAAGCAGTGGTTTGCCATAGCTGAATCATTCTAGTTGATTGAGCATTTAGTGAATTCTGCGAGCGCTAGCGTATGGTTCCATAAAGCTTGAGACTGATTCACTGCTTAGATGATGTTGCTACTTAGCAGTGCAGCATAAATGAATCCCCTCTTGCATTACCCTCTGGATCAACCCGTTTCCAAGGCTCCTTGGGATTCTCTACAGCTTTCTTTGAGGTTTTAACAATGCATCAGAAGGCACTCATCTTCATAGGAAGAAGTTTGAAAACAAGTTTTTTTTTAAAAAGATTTTGTTCAAGAGGAGCTGAGCCAGAAGGCCCTCGTGTCTAGGTAGCTACTATCACCTAAGCTTGCTATCTTGGCCATAGCCCCTGGGTACCAGAAGCCAGTTTTTATTGTCAAGGTGCCTTTAGGATCAGGCACCTTAGTTACTCCCAGCGAGATGCTTGCGCCGAAGCTAGGAGGAATTATATTGGCGTTCAAGCTTATCTGCACACTGAAGATATATGTGCTGCCTCCCGAAACAGGAATGTATAATGTACTATTTTGATCCATAATACTATCAACTACTCCGCTAACCGGCTGGCCGTCCCAGTTGTAAAACAAGTACTTAAAGAGATAAGGATCGTTGGAGGTGTCAACTGCATTTACCACCTCTATATAGCTACCGCTGCCAGTCACATACGAGTCCTGGTACTTGAATCCGAACTGAACTTCTATAATCTGCGGGCCGCCGTTGAACCAAGGGCTTTCGACACCCTTCTCAAGGGTTATTTCTACATATCCACCATCGTACCAAATACCACTGGGGCTTGACGGATCTCTCCATTTTGTCTGTATCCTTATCTTGGAGCCCATTGGATAGTAGCACACGGCAGATATGTTGTAGTTGGTGGAGAACCTCAGCACTGGGGTGTTCTGGTACCACTGATTCAGAACTATCGTGGCATCTGGAGAGGGGGCAGGATAGTTGCGTATCAACTGCTCAGTTAATGTGCTGTTCTTCGGGATGCTGTGCGCCACCACAGAAACCATCTTCTGCGTGTTGGAGTCCTTTCCCGGGTCAACAGCGAAAGTGTAGAGGCCGACGTAGGAGCCCTTCTCCACCACCGCCATGAGGTTAACCGATCTGTAGATGTACTCGACGGACGAAGGGGGATTGAATATCGTGAAGTAATAGACAGGCAGGCCTGGAGTGAATGAAGCTACTCCCGCAGAATTTGAATACCTCGTTCCTACGAGCTTCCAACCGTTCTCTGTCATCATGTAGAGGTATACCTTGGCATTGGGGAGAGGAGAACCATCGTCGCCCACCGCCTTAATGTATATCTCCTGTGGGTATGTCCCCGGGTAGTTCTCGAAAGCCGTGGTGCTCAAAACAGGAGGGGCAACGAAGAACATCAGTATTAGTGCTATAATGAGCAGGGAAACATAATCAGCCATAATTCTTCCCTAACTTTATTACTGTCTTGCAACGATATAAAGATGGTGGAAAATTTAATATATAACATCAATTCACAGAACCATCTCACAATCTCGACGTCTTCTTAGCTGAGCTGCGCCCGCAGCGCTTTCTGGGTACTGAGAGAAGAAGCCTCATATACATCTTGAAGTCCAGCTTCCTGGCCAAGTACGGGTACCTCACGTATTGTTTGAATATCTGCCTGGACCAAGACGTCGGGTGGTACTCCCTATCATCGCAGATCATCTTCTTCCTCTCCAGCTGATTCAGCAGGTGCCACCCAAAGGCCTTACCCTCTAGGCACCTGTACTAGCTGTTCCTGTAGTATTTCAATGAAGGCTTCTGTTCGCCATCGAGGATGCTGTGTAAAGCGCTCCTGCTTACGCCAAGGAGGTCTCCCAGGCCCCCTTAAGGCCCTATCTCTCTGGTATAAGTTCGGGGGGACCTCTGCGGCCTGCCCCTCGCTAGCTGTGCGCATGTCTTTTCCCATGGTCACCATCCTCCTGTTTTGCGACATTCGGGAAACATGAAAACTTTTCTGGTTTTGGTATGCAGCCCGCCGGAATTTGAACCCAGGATCTTCGGCTCAGAAGATTGGTGGTATAAAAAAAAAGATGTTTCCAATAGACACCGTAGGCTGGAAGCATGCTTCGCAAACAGTTATCCCTTAGTATACTCAATACTGGCAATCTGAAAACATCAGCTTACGGAAAAGCTGATTGCCCGACGCTCTAAACATATACTTGTTGCTTAGAAGCGTCTAAGATTATACATGTGAGGTATGAAAATGAGGATGGGATGCTGAAGCTTTTAGGTAGCGTAGATCTTGAGGAGGGCAAGGAGTACCTTAAGACTGCTAGGGAGTCCACAAAGAGTGGGAATATATATGGGATGATGTTTAATTAAACAATAAAAATAGGTAAGTAGGACTTGAGCGAAGTTGGGAAATCTATGACCTATCCGAAGATAGGTATTCTAGGTTGTTGCAGTAATGCATCGAATAATGGTACCTTGGTTTCTAAAGTAGTCTTAGATATTGTCAAAGATTTTAATGATGTAGGCGTATTATCACTACCAGCATTAGCAACGAAAGTTCCTAGGCAAGTAGCTCAAGCAAAAAAATAAATATATAGTGGTAATCGATGGCTGTCATCAAGCATGTGCTAGTAATATAGCTAAATCCTTAGGAATCAAGATTGATAGTTATATCAATCTAGAACTGGATTTAGGAATCAAGAAGAAAGGTCCTTTCACCGCTTTTGAATATGATGAGAACACATACAACAAAGTTAAGGATGCAGTAGTAAGAATAGTAAGGGAGTTGACCTCTTCACCGCCCTGATGGGCGAAAATTCCCTTTGAGCGATTCACCAGTACCCCGTTAGACTTTCAGGTGTAAAAATGAGCAACCGTACAGGAATACTTGATATGATTATTCATGCTAATCTTGGATTAGCAACGGGATTAAGCACGGCTTTCTTTGCTGTGCTTGCTACTCGTTTGGGCGCTTCCCCTTGGGTCTTAGCTTTAATTATCAGTGCTCCGTATGTAGCGGACCTGCTTGCACCGTTTTGGGTATCACAGGCCCGAAACTGGGGTGTGCGTGAACTATCAATTGGCTCACTGGTTGGGGCAGCTATCGTACTTTTGTTTCTGGGAGTTGCGCGCTATCCACTGACCTTTGCCTTATTTGTATTGCTTTATTATTTCTTCTATGGTGCCAACGATCCTCTTTACATGGCACTAGCTGAAGTCATTCACCCCGATCGTATCGGCTCTTGCATAGGACGAGTGCAAGCGGTTTTAGCGGCGTACATGCTCTAGCTAATGCACTAGCGGGCTGGTTAATGGATACATTGGGCGTCTTCGTCACTTTGACGATGTCTGCTATTAGCACTGGATTTGCAGCAGTGTTTTATCTGTTTTTCCCAAATTTATCTGAATTAGATACAAATGGAAAAGTTTCACCGTGGCAAATATTGCGCCATGATAAACTTATTCGCCGTATGGTTTTAACTTTCATGATAGCTGGTACCGGAATGGTGATGATGCTACCTGCTCTACCATTGATTGAAGTGAAACGATTAGGTTTAGACAATACTCAGATTGGAATGCTGTTAGCTGCTAATGGTATAGCATTAGTAGTCGCCTCATGGTTTTGGGGAGAGCATCTGAACGACACGCCAGCATATATTCTGAATGCCTTTCGATTAGGAATGCTTGCTATTGTCGGCAAGGCTGTGCTATATGCCATCGGTACTACTTTCTGAATATTTTTGTTCGCCAATATCTTATGTGGAATAGGCGGGTCAGCTATTTCAGTCGGCTGGCGGCTCTTTGCAATCAATCATGGATTATACAACACAGAGGATTTATCTAGTTTGCATCTATTGACTTGTGGCGTGCGTGGTTTATATGCGCCGGTCTTGAGCGCATTGTTTATCGTATTGTTGAGCTCTGCGGCTTCTCTATTGATCGTAGCTGGACATGTACTAATTGGAATGCATATACTACCGCCAACCCGATCAATCGGTACTGAATTTGTTCCAACTAGCTCTTCATCCCAGAAAGCAAATAGAGGAGAACAATAGTAGTAGGCTCCCGGGCAGGACCAGAAATAGCTTGGTCAGTCAGTAGCAGTAATAATTTCAGCTATACAGCCGTCAGCATTGACGGCTCTAATTATGATGAGAGTATCTATATCTAAGGAATTTCTCGTTATCCTTATTTAGCTAGATATGGTTCATAATATTAGGTGAGGTATTTATGGAAGCTAGAATTAGCTATGACAAGGTAGCCGACGCATTGTACATTAAATTTAAAGATGACAAGGTAGCAGACTCCGATGAGATTGCTCCTGGCGTTATAGTTGACTTTAACAGCAAGGGAGAAATAGTTGGAATAGAGGTTCTAGAGTTCTCCCGCAGGGAGATAGATCTGAAGAAACTAGTCATGGAGGGCCCTGAAACATTGGTGATTAGTAATTGAGGATACGTTATACTCTTCACGCAGTAGAGCGTATGAAGCAACGAGGCATAAGTCTAAAGGATTCTGAAAACTGTCTAAATAATCCGGAGAAGATTATTGAGGGCAGAGAATCTAAGTGTATTAAAGAAGCAAGACGATAAGGTCTTAGTAGTCGTTTTCAGGAGAGAAGGTGAAGTGGTCATAGTGATAACAGCCTATTATACGTCAAAGCTATACAAATACCTATAATAAGGCCATGAAAAGGCAAAGTGAATTTCGATACTACAGAACACCTCTTAAAACCCGAACTTTTCGAGTACGAAGGCTGAAATCTATATCGCTTTGTTGCATGTATTCAAGTAGAATTTGCAACAATATGTTAGGAGGCATAATTAGTAATTTTTCAACGGTATAATCATTCTACTGCATACCCTTTAATCTTTAAAGCAGCAAATATAGCTAGGTGTGGGCAGCTATATTTCTTGAAGATTTAGGTTCAAGCTTGAGGAAGTTGAGAAGGTTATAGAAGAGGCTAAAGTTGAAGGTCCTCTATGACTCCAACTTACTAATAAAGTACTTCACTATAGATAAGAAGGCAGGAACCATAGCAGAGAAAGCGTTTGGGTGCGAGCGGGAAGGATAAAGACAGGGATTCGAGTCTAGGGCTTCTCTCCCGACCCCAGCGCCTCACCTACCACGGTGATAACCTCCAGGTTTTCAGCAACTGCCGCATCAGCGAGCCCCTTGTCGGCTGTAACCAGATGCCTGCAGTTCGCGTAGTGCGCCGAGGCTATCTGAAGGGCATCTGCGCTGTATATATGGTGCTTCAGAACGAGCTCAGCGGTCTCCTGGATCAAGGTGGGGGATATTGGCACCAGCTTCAGCCTTAGAAGTCCTGCGAGGGTGCGGGACTCACGTATTAGGGCCCCCAACAAACGCCTAGCACTAAGGCCCCCTTTCCTCTCATATTTATCAAAGACCACTGCCGCCTCCGTAATGTTCCAGTAAGAGGTGGCTATGACTGCCACCCCCCTGTAGGCCTTAGTATAGATTCCGTCAACTACCTCGCTACCTGGTTCCTTAACGTAGCGTTTAACGAGGACGCTAGTGTCCAAGTAGTAGCATTCACTATTTGCTGATGTCATGGAGTATTCTCTCCTCCCGGGATCTCCTAGCCTCTCTAACGGCCTGGGCTGCATCGAAGCCCTCAGGCCGCCAACTCGGGATCTCATCCTCGGAGGTCGGCTCCAGCCTCTCTACGCCTAGACTGGCGGCGAACCTTTCTAGCCACCATGATGCTCCTAAGCTCTCCAGGTATTCCTCGACGAGGCGACTGAGATTTTTACCCTCGAGACTGGCTACGACTTTAGCTTCCCTGAGAACCTCCTCCTCGATGCTCAGAGTTACCTTCCTTTTTCCCATGGTATACTCCTATACGTATATACGTATCTACATACTAATAAGCCTTTGGACTCTCTCGCTGGAAGGATCATGAGATACTCCTAATCTGCCAATGCTCCACGAATTCTAGTCCACCATAGGAGAGTTATGCAGTAGGCCTGATCGCTTGAATCCGGGATCCTGCAGCTTCGAAGACCTGAGGCTTATAAACAATGTCTCCAATCGTTTCTATTTCATGATCACTACTGGAGAAAAACCTAATTGACTGGTTTCCTAATAAGATTAAATGGAGAGGGGGCAAGGGTTGTCCAAGGTCATTAAAGCGAAATATAAGAGCGGTGTGCTAGTACCTGAAGAGTCGCTTGACATAGAGGATAACAAAGAGCTTCTTATCAAGATAATCGATGTGGAGGAGAGGAAAAGAATACTAGAGAGATATCGTGGAGTCCTGGGCCGTGTAGACCCAGAGCTGTTAGAAGAGGCAATAGAAGAGGCCGAACACATTTGATATATCTCGACTCCAACGCTCTGGTCTATCTGCTCCATGATATAAAGCCAAAGTCGGATCTAGTTGTTGGAATCTTATCCAAGACAGAGCATGTCTCGGTTACATTTGAAAGCCTCACTCTTCAGGGTGGGAATGAAGCCAGTTTGAATTTTTCTATTATGTAGTACCTTAAAAAATATAGCACTGCAATACCCTCATAAGTAAGATGAGGCATGGAGGTACCCAGGAAGATGGTGCTATTACCAGGATATAATTGGCTCGAAGTGGTGCCAGGAAGGCGTGGTGGCAGGCCAACCATTAAAGGAACTCGTGTAACAGTTGATGATATCCTTGAGGCGCTAGCTAACGGTTGGACCGCTGAGGAGGTCTCAGAAAACTACAAGATACCCCTGGAGGCTGTCTATGAGGCTCTACGCTTTGCCATGGAAACTCTGAGAAAAGTCGAGGTGGTCGCAGTCGAAGCTACTAGCTGATGAAAACATACCATGGCCCCTCATAAGACTCTTCCGGAACATAGGAATAGACATAGTATGGATGCCAGAGACGGAGTATCGAGGTATAGGCGATAAAGAAATAGTAGACCTAGCAAACCACAATGGAAGAATCGTACTGACACGAGACAGCGACTTCTTAGGAGTGAGTTTAAGGAGAAAGATAGAGTATGGGCTTATCTATATAGCGGAACCGGTAAGAAAAGACAATCTTGTAAGACTCTCTAGAAACATTGTAGTAGCCTTAGAATATCTTGAGAGAAAGCCATTTATGGCAATAGTCACATCTACCACTATAGAGCTGCACCCTCTTATACCGTAACTTCTAAGCCACCAGAACAATCAGTTTACATCATAGACAGAACCTTACTATAATTAAACATACTACCAACTAACTTGATATAATGTGGCAGTCTGCCGGGATTTGAACCCGGGATCCCCGGCTCCGAAGGCCTGAGACTTATAAATAACGTTTCCAGTGTAAACCTTAAACTGGAAACACTCTCCACAATTGATTACCAATATAGATATCGGTAGAGATAATCTGGAAACATCCAGCCCCATGGGAAAGGCTTATTGCTTCAAAACCCCAAGCATATGCTTGGGGCTAGGAGATGTCTAAGGTTATTAGAGTGAAGTACGAGAATGGGGTTCTCAAACCCCTTGAACCTTTGGATTTAGAGGAGGGAGAGGTTCTGCTAGTATCGATTGAGAAGCCAGTAGGTGAACTCTTTGGAGTTCTCAAGAGAAGGAATCCCCCGGTCAGGCCTGAGGATGTTGATAAGGTTATAGAGGAGGTAGAAATTGAAGGTCCTCTATGATTCCAACGTACTGATAAAGTACTTGGCTGGAGATGAGAATGCGAGGACCCTAGTAGAGAAAGCGATTGACGGTGAGTGGAGTGGATATATAACAGGGACGATAGTCAGTGAGACTTTATACGTCTATCTAAGGCTCGCATTAGATGCCTCCAGCTATAAGCTCAAAGAGCTAATAACTAAGCAAGATGATAGGATTAGGAACCTTTTAGAGGAGGATGTGAGACCTCTACTCTCGCTCTTCAACCTGATAATGCAGGAGATTAGCATAGAGGAACTCGTAAACCTAGTAGAAAGCTATGGACTGCTGCCCAACGATGCGTTAATAGCAGTAGCTGCGCTCAAACATGGTATAAGCACAGTTGCTACTTTCGATGAGGACTTCAAGCGAGTGCCATGGCTGAAGGTTATACCCTAGGAGCCCTTAGAGTTCAGGTGAACTTCGATACCATAGGCGATCAAAGTTACACCATGATTATCAAGACTGAGTGGATCCTGGTCGCATTTAGCAGTTTTAGCTACTGATGCATTTCACTCTTAGCCTAATGATGACTGAAGAGATATTTGCGGCGGGCCCGCCGGGATTTGAACCCGAGACCTTCGGAGCCAAAGGCTCGGGATTTATTAACTATGTTTCCAATAAAAAACATCAAGTGGAAACATCTTTCACGAACGATTATCTTCCATGGTATCAACACGGATAATCTGGAAACTAGTTTAAAAAGAAGATATCAAACGAAAAGTCTCTATAATTGCTCTACTCCATTTGGCGAAGTAACATAAGAAGCCATAATCCAAGTGATACAAGCACCACAGCCTAGCGTAAGTCCCTTAAGCCAGCAACAAGAAAAGAAGAGGACACTAAAAATATCAAAATTTTAGTTGAAGCTCTGTTTTCATATTGTAGTAGTACCACAAGTAGTTACATCATCTGCTAGTAACCCTCAGGTGCCCAGATATACCAAATATAAAGTTTAATAGAGTTTGGAATATTATAAATAAATTTATTGATTTATAATATATTCAAGGATTTTATACAATTTCTCCATATAATACTTCTTCCTACTCAGGGTTTTCCAGAAGAGAAAGTAAACGTCCTGCAGCTCCATAATATCGTCTTGTATAGGCTCTATATATTCTGGTTTGTGAATGCTTAACTTATAAATTTCGTTTAATAAATTTAAATAATAAAAACTATCTAAATCATTTAGCCAAAAGTTTCTTAAACTTGCTATAGAGTACGATGGTAAGTAACTGATTTTATTGGCAGAAATTTGGCTATGAGCCAATAAAGATGGAGTAGAGAAATTATTTTCGTTAAAATGTTTTAAGAAGTTATTATAATTATAGAGGGAGATCGGATTAATCCTATCTCCATCATCTGCTAGGGTTATGAAGTCTCCTTCTCTTAGCTGGGAGATAACCTTATTTATGTACTTTTCCAGCTTATCCCATTCAAATGGTTTATGGAAAAGGCCTGAATTCCCATAACTTAGGTTCTTCACTGCATCAAAGTCTCTAAAAAACAATCTAAGCTCTTTATTATTGCTGGTTCTATAAGTATATATTTTATGCAATTCTCTTCTATCAAGATAAGTATCTATTAAAACTGATTTCATCTCATTAGTTCTAGAAACATTCCATTTCCATGTCTGAATTTTGAAACATAATTTAAGATGACTTTCGTCTAATACCACATTTTTTATTCCAAGATTAGGCAGCAGTTCACTTAGAATAGATACCCATGTGAAATTAGGAGGGAAAAAAGTAGTTGGCTTTACTCCAAATAATTCCCCTTTAAGACTCAAATCTTTTTCTAAGTGGGTCTTTAGGAATCTGTATGGGACTACCGGGGGAAAAATTTCATAATAGAATGTTGATGCAAGCTCTAGTATTTCTTTACTAATAAGGGATTCCATCAAATTGATAATTTCATGGTCTATCTTACCTATACGTTTCAATAGACTGCCAGTGACTGCTAATGTGAATGGCTTTGAATATTTCCTATGTAGAAGGAGCAAAGGCTTTAAGCTTATTCTAACTAGGTCTTTAATTTCATCATCAGTGCTAACTGATGGAAGATGGTAATACCATATTACTATGAACCCTCTGTCTAACATGAGACATTACCTATAATTCTTTAAATATTCTCACAAGTTCATCAACATGCCTTTTCCATGAGAATTTCCTTGCCCATAGTCTTGCGTTCTTCTTAATTAAAAGAAGCTTATCTCTTTCTCTTGAAAACATTTCTATATAATCTGCCATCTTATCTATGTCTCCGACATCTACCAAAAACCCTGTAGTACCATCTTGAATTATTTCATTAACAGCCCCAACATTAAAAGCTATAGGGATGCAACCATATGCCATAGCCTCTAATAGTGCTAACCCAAAAGTTTCATAGAGAGATGTAGAAATGTAAATGTCGTTATGACTATAGAATATAGATACATCTTTAGTAAACTTTTTATGATGTATATATGGTGTAAGAGAATATTTATTTATCAAATTAAAAAAGCTCTCTAACCTAGGTCCATCCCCTATTATAGTATATGTAAAGTTTAGACCTCTCCTCCTTAGTTCATTCGTAAGAGCAATTATATAAGTTAACCCTTTATGTTCAGTGAATCGCAAAACGGATAAGAGCTTTAGATTTTTCTTTTTGCCCTTTCTTGTATTTCTGATAATGTATTTGCTTCCTACCCTAGAACGTACTCTAACACCTAGTGGAATTACAACTATGTCTTCTGGGTCTAGATTATAAATCTGAATTAAAACTCGTTTAGTAAATTGTGAAGGAACAATGATTTTCTGTGAATATCGCGTTAATATAGATTCTAGAAATTGATGCATTTCGTCGGATACAGGTTTATCAAAGTATGTGAAGCCAGCATAAAGAGGTAGATGATGCATTGAGATAATATTATTTGAAAAACCCTCAAGATGGAGGAGAGCAGATATCAGAGAATTATAGTAATCCTGAACAAAAATTATGTCATAGTTCCTATCAATTACTTTTATGAGTTTCTTCAGGGTTTTCCGATATAGATTAAGACCATAAGCGGTTATGTTCGAAATACTTTTAGTAGTATAAAAGTTAAGAATTTTATTATTTATAACATGGATTATTTTATTATGGCCATCCTTTTTAATGATTATAGAATCTTTCGGCTTCTCACCTCTAACGATAAAATAATAAGACGGTATATCCAAAACAGTAACTCTTATACCTCTCCCTTTCAACTCCTGATATACTTCATAACTATATCTTCCTAATCCTCCCCAAGTATAAGGAGGAAACTCCGAAGTTAAGAGTAAGATTTTCAAGTTTATTCCCTATTAATATATAAAACCGAAGTGCTTTTAAGTCTTTATAGCGTATTTTATAGTAAAAACTGGTGTTTACTCTTTGATTAGTAGCTCTCTGGAAAGAAAGAGAGAGCAGGATAACTCTTCCTGTAGAAATCCACGTATCTATATTACACTTGTCCTAATATTTTCTACCAAGAGTAAAAAGTTAAAAGATAAGATTGATAAAATATTAAGTAAGTTTAAAAATGAAAAATTACTTCAGGATCAGAAAAATACTATAAAGCAAGAATTTGAACACATCTATAATATAGCATATAAATTCTTTTATAATGATTTTTACTTAAAAAATTTAAAAATAGAATATTTGGGCTATAGCGTAGAAAGTAGTCCACAAGAACTAGAAGGAAAAGTTCGTCTAGATTATGTACTTGTAAAGAACCATTATCATAATGTTTATTCGCTTCACATCCATTTTATTTTTGAGAAACAAAACTTTAATTGGAATGATAAAGATGACGCTTTCCTCGAAAAGATATCAAGAATTTATGGTGAAATATACATCAATTACCAGAGTAAACCCGAGAATATCCCTTTTAATTCTTTAAGGGAGCTAATGAAATTGAATGGAGAAGAAGGAGTGTTTAAACACAGGGAATTTACGTATCCTGTTACATTTTATACCTACATTTCCGTATGTAACTTAAATGAAGAGCAAATAAGAAAATGGGAAGATAATTACATAAATATATATAGATTACTTATCCTCCATCCCAAAGGAATAGATGAAAGTAAAGCTAAAAGCTATCTCAATGAGTATAACTTTAGTACAGCTAATTTTTATCGAAACTTCTTCCAGCCTGGAGGGATGGTTTCAATTTCTGCGGGATTTCCTAAAGATATTTATTATGATCATTGTGAGACACTTTTGCCTTCTATTGATAGTGGGGGCAATGTGTGTAGTAGTAAATTCTACAATGAGCGTAGCTGTAAATTACACATAGATAATAATGGAAAGAGCAAATATAATGAATACGACTTAATAGCTGAGTATCCCCCACTAAGATATTTAGGCTTATTGTCGTTAGAATTTTCAGGGTTCATAGAGGAGAATTTAAGGTATATGTATGAGGAATTATTAAATCCGCATAAAAATAAATTGTTAATAAAATTCTTAAAATATATACTCTTTCCTCCGTCATATTTGAATGATGCATTCTTATTTTACAGGAACTTAAGCCTAGAGCCGATAAGGCTTCCTGAAGTAAGGAATTATATAGATAAAGTTATTGATAGTAAAAAACAAGTCTCTCTAGAAAAAGCCACAGAGAACATAGGTAATGCTATCATTAATATTCTAATTTCAACTATGACATTAATACTTTTAATATTAACTTTTATTCTTTTGTTTAGACATTAAAAATTTATATTTGTTTTATTATATAAATTTTTAAATTAGATAAATTATGAATATAAAATGTGCTATATTGTGGATTTGTCCCCCGGGAGATATCGTCAAATTATTTGGTATAGAAATCTTAAGGGCTTCCCCTCTAGATAATTTAATGATATCTACTCCAGAAACCGGCATGATATCTACCTTCAATATCATTATGATATCCTCTCAAGAAACCATCAAATAATTGGAGGTAGATACCATCAAGGTATCTACTACAGAAAGCTGGAAGACAAATACCCCTTAAACCTTCAAATTATCCTCCATGGATACCATTATGATATTCCTCGCTATCGACGCTGCGCCTGCTATGAAGAGTTGAAGATTTTATTTGCTGGGAATTTCATGGTCGGTATACCACTCGCGGCAAGCATTGCGTATCCATTCTGAGTCATCAATACTAGTCTCCTCTTGATTGCTGAGTATCTTCCTGCACCATTTTTCGTCAAGCATATATGTTAGCGGCATCCTGCAGCACCCTGCTTATATGTTCTATATTCTGATATAAATAGAATCAGCTTCAGCGGGTAAATCCATATAGTGTCGATAGTGTCGCCGACTGACACTCAAATCTCAAAATTTCCCGACAACAAAACAGTAAACATCATTGTCTCCCAGCACCTTCTCATTTTTCGGAGTGTAAAAATCCTAACATATCTCGGTGGGAGATAGTCCCACTTTTTAGCAACCTTATCTATTTGTCTCCTATTTTGTAATTTTACCTGTATATCCCCTAATTAGGTGGAAGTAAGCCTTAATCAAAGTTATTAAATAAAAGAACTGCCCTAGCAAAAAATACCGCCATTATAACATTAACGAAGTTCAAAGACTCTTAATAATTATTTTTGAATTATTTAAGGAGGGGTATGAGGATATATATCATGTTGGTGTCCCTGTAGAAATCATTAAATAATTATCAACCTCAGACATCAGCAAGGCAATCCAGCATATGATTTGAAGACATCCCTCAGCATTTAGCACTAGCTACCTCGTCAGGTAGACACAAGGCGCTCGGTTATTTTCGAAGGGGATGCGTCTATCTAAAAATAATAATACTAGAAGTTAGGAAGATATCTTAATTTATCCGCTGAGTGACCTTGCTGGTATCGAGGGTAGATAACTTAACGATTTCTATATGGAAACTATCGTTGTATCTACTCCTTAACCACTTTTTGTACTTGAAGTTTTTCGCTGATGAGAACCCTATGCCAAAACAGGTATTAGAGGAAAAACTTTTATGAATAATTGACAGAGGGTCTGATGGACTATAAATTATGGTGATAATGGTGTCTAGGAAATGGATAGCTTATTTCTATATAAAGCCTATCTGCAATACTGTTGTCAAACCTACTAGTGAAATTGTTCTTGAAGAATTCAAGATCAGGTTTGACGACGAGAACTTAGTTTTTCATGGAGAAATTTCTGTAAATCTCGATATAACGGACGAGAATGAGGCTAGAAAGATTCTGGCCGACCGTATTGAGAAAGAGGTACTGCCGTGTCTCATACTTATGACAAATTGTGGCATGGAATTCAATCCTAGCGATATAAATTTACGTTATGAAGAGGCAGGCACTATTGGTATAGTATTAAGTGAAGTTATCAAAGTGCACGTTGTAGCAGAGGTAAGTAAGAATCCTGAAGATTTTAAGAGAGAACTAATACGATATCTTGGTAAGATTAAAGGGCTTGATAATATTAAGGAAGAGTGGCTTCTAAGAGCATTAAAATTCTGGAATAAAGGCGCTGTAGACTATGACCCTGTGGATAGATTCATATACTTTTATATAGCACTAGAGATATTCGTGAAACGGGTTCTGGGCTATGATGACCTAAACTCTTATGTAATAGATGAAATAAGAGAAAAGTATGGTATCTGCTTTAATTACGAAGTTGAAGGAAAGGAATGGTGTGTGTGCGATATTAGGAATAATTTGTTTCATGGTGGAGCATCCAGCACGGAAAAAGTTGAGAGGTTAGAGAGGGCGGTCGATGCAGCTAGCAAGCTAAGCGATAGATTTGGAAAGGATGTCTTGGATTTAGTTAAAGAATTTCTAAACAATAATCCTAATGATTCTAGTAATAACAAGTAAAACTTTATTGTTATACCGGACCTTATCCGAGAATGAGCCATTACTCATTATGGGGTAGGCGCATCCATTCTGGGAATAGACGGACGGCTTGCGTCTACCCGGATTCATCTAGGCCTGCTGGCTGGTCTGTAGGCTCAGTGATATTAGACTTCTCGTTAGCTCGTGGAGGTGGTTCAGCTTCTCTATGGTGATAGGTATGGCTTTGAACTCTTCTTCTGGGACTGTTCCATCGCCATATAGTGTGGCGTTATAGTAATTGGATAGACAGAATTGTAGCGGGACCATCATAAAGATTAAAACATTACTTATTATGAGGAATTTTAGTAATTCCTCTATTTTTTCTTCAAGGATGCTCTTTGGGAGTATATCATTAAGGCTCGCAGCTCCTAGTATTTCTCCAATCTTCTTACCTAGAAGTTCTCTATTATATTTTGATATTATATCGTTATATGCCTTCTCGGCCGATTCATCTTCTATGTAGGGAGTTGTTTTTTCGAGACAGGGCTTTTCTTGTTTCTCAGCTTTTCTAAGAATGCCCCGAACTCTGACTTTGCCTTTTCGCACAATTCCTTCCGGTCATCTCCCACTATAGCTGTAGGTGTTAGTAGTGAGAGAGTGAGGATAAGCAGGTCATACGCTTTCTCTGCTATCTCCATAGGAACTCCTTGCTTCACGACCTTGGCGATTACACGCTCTCTACTTATTTCCTTGCTAGAGAGCCAAGCACTCACGGTTAAGCTTACATAGTCGACTAGTCTTCTCGAACAATAGATTTCAAATAGTTCTGGGAGGAATTTATTCGTAAACTCGCTGAAGTAGTGACCCAAATTCTTTGGGTCTATATATTTTTTTATGGCATCTTTTAACTTGTTGTGTATATTTCTAAACTTTTCTGCCGTACCTACTTTTTCAGCAGTATTGACAAAAAACTTCATGGGATTGAACAGTACGCCAATAAGGGTATGCCTTTAGTATTTTCTCGGATGCCTGCTCTAAGTGATAAAGACTTGGACGCATCAATTCGTTCACATATAGTACCTCGGCGGCTTTCAAGTCCTCTTTGGCAATCTCCAAGAACTTGTTGGCGATAACAATATTGTTCTGGTCCAACGCTTCTCACTATAAGACTATGATTATTTGTCTCCCATAATTATTGCTTCACTCCTATTTTAATAATGGTGAGCGCCTTGAGTCTATTATTTGAAGATAAAAGGCGTGAAAGAGCAGAGGAAGCTAGTCAGGAAGAGAAGCAAGCACTGAGCAGCTCAAAGAATGTCAATGTCCTGGTAGTGTATCCTGGGGAGAGCATAACGTTCTCTCTCGCAGTGAATGGACCTCCAGGCCACAGAATCGATATATATGAAAAGGGTTTCCCGCAATCTATAGCTAGCATTGCAATTAGCCCGGGTAGCAGCGTTGCACCCTTCGTTTCAGAGATAGAGATAGAGTCAATGAAGGGGCACTTCCGGGCCTCTACTATTTCGACTTCTGGATAATAGAGCAGACGGAAAGAAGGACTCTCGGCGTTGAACCACTTGGTTTCTTGATATTACCTAAGAACCTGGATAAGAGCGTAGCGAGATACTACACTAGGCTTAGAAGGATATACAAGGAGCTCGGAGCGCAGGGAGTACTATGGTACCTTGTTACGAAGGTTTACGCGAATGGAGTCAGCTTTACTGAGCTGAAAAAGGCGTACGAACTAGCCCGCGGTAGTCCCGTAAGGAAATCTACTGTAGCAGTTATACTCAGGCGCATGATCAAGAAAGGCCTAGTAAGCAAGAGTGAGGACGGAAAATACTACCCGCTGGTGACAAGGGAGGAAGTAGCATTTAGTAGGATAGATGAGACGCAGGTAAGGATAACACCCTCACTTAAAGGTGTAAACACGGACAAAAAGGAGGAGTCCTCGCACATTGAGGGGAGCACAGCTAAGGAGCCTTACTTAGCCAGAATTGCGTTCAGGAAGGCGCAGAAGATAGCTAGAAAGCATGGTTCCCTGGCGGCAGCATACTTCCTAGTATACAGCTTGGCTGGAGTGAGGGGGACGGGCCACCTATTGATGTGGCTAAATGCTATGTTCGTTTACTGCGAGCAGAAAACGGATTTCTGCCACTACTTCTACTCCCAGCTACTTTCCCAATACTTCCAACTCCTGGGACTAAGAGAGGGGATAATGTGCAAGCAAAGCCAGGAGCACCTAGATGCGATGAACACAGCCAATAAATATGTTAGGAAGTACTATGAAAGCAACCAGCTATCCCGCAGACTGCACTACGAACTCAAAAGACAGGGCTACATTGGATACGGCGACGAGATATACAATGTTGAGATAATACATTACGAGGACGGAGACATTGGAGCAAGACTACGGGACAACAATATGAACGAGATGCTATACGAGGAAAACATAGCAGACAAACTAGTGGTGAAGAGAGAAATCAAGCCAGTATACCCCCTACGAACACATCTACGAACCCAACGAAGAAACATATTTCCATTAAGCCAGCAAGGCTTTACTTAGCTAGTTTTTCTCAATTTTAAGTAGTTCGTTTAATATGTCTTTTGCAAACTCTGATTCTGATTTAACTAGGTTCCTGAGCTTTTGAGAATCTATGCAGTAAAATCTATCAGCAATTCTTGCCGTAATGTAATCACTGTACTTACTGTCTGGTCTCAGAATAGCTCTATAAAAATCATATATACTGGACCATGCACGCTGAAGCCTCATTCTTCTAATAGCGCTCATATAGTTATCGATGAATAGGAGAAGTGATTCTACGGGTAGTACAGCTATGTACTCGTTACTTCGCAGTAGACTTTGCATTTCATTGTAGAAACCTTTCAAGCCTTTATCCTCGCTACTTCGATAATACTTTCTCTTTATCTCGTCACAATTGTTTAATGTAACAAAGTACAAGATGACCAGCTGACCACCACTTGACGTACTTATCCAAGGATACTCACGTATGAGGTCAAAATACTTCTCATATTTTGATACATCATAGGGACTTAACTCAAACTCTCCAGATTTTGCATCAACCATACCGACGAGTTCTATTTCGCTTCGGCCTGGTTCGGGCTTACTTCTTCTAACAATAAAAACGCTATCTGGGACATTCTCAAAGCCCATCTTGTACCCTAACTGAAATACTTCCCCACCATAAAGGAAAGACAATGCTACACCCACGAGGTCCTCAAAAAGTTTCCAAGCATCTTTACCTTTGGCCTTCTGCGCAACCTTAAACAAAGATAACATTGTAACTAGATATTTAGGATTAGTATCAATTTTCACAAGAAGCTCACGTAATTCCCTAAACCTTTCATCTCTTAAACGCGATAACACAATATCCTCAAGCTCTAAAACATCAAAGACGTAACCTAGCCACTTCTCAAAATCATTAATAACTTCCCTATCTCCCTCTATGAGTCTCGCTAAGTCCACAAACGTCACTATATAGGCTAAGGCCCCAACTGTAACAAGCTCAACAAAATTCATTAGATTTACAATAGAGTTAGAAGAAAGCACCAGTACCACGGGTTTCTTAAGCTCAACATTCCTAGCCAGTTCTATCAAAAATTCTGGTATATACACTCTCTTAAACTGAAAGAAAAACGCAAACTCCCTACTATTCAATATAACATTACATTTGACATAATCCGACAAGGCCATGCACTTAGTTTCTTCGAGATGTAATTTGAGCTCAAGTTTTTCAGCAATTAACTCTAGTAACGCCATCATAAAAGGCTCTATTCTAATATTATAGTCCATGTACTCATGTAAGGGCCTAATCTCAGGAGGACCCGGGTTATGTACATTAATTAATTGAACGATTCTTTGTTCTCTGTCTATTTTTGATACCCTGAATTGGGACTCAAGTACCTCGCCCTCTTTTACCCGTACTATTGACTCAAGAACATTCATAGAAACGAGCTCGTTGAGTTCCTCCGGGTTTAAGTAATTTTGAAGTAGCTTGGCGTCAATCCTATAGCCCCGGGGTTCGTCTAATACTCTAAGAAACTTGGGCAACAAGCTCTTGATGCTCCTTCTCATCTGCTCTTCACCGCCTATAACGATTCCTTAATCGTGTTTGCGAAGAGCTCTAAAGCTCTGTATTCCTCTTCACTAAGACCAGCCCCTTCTACTCCCTTAGCTAGGGATATTGTAACAGGTTTCCCATTGACTAGCATCTCTATAGTTACGGCCTCTTTTCCATAGGAGCTTACTAGCTGTTTGAGTAAATCAGTTAACAGCAGAGACGAGACTCTACTCAGGAAGGACTTGAAGTCCTTTGTCTCAATAACGAAGCTAAAGTCTTCCCTATTTACTGCGAACCCAACTAATTCTATGTTGTCTAGAACCTTTAGGAGGGCACCTTGTTCTTCATAGCTTAGATTCGAGGCTCGCACCACGTTCTTAGTATAATCCCTCATCTCTCTGAAGCTGTCAAATAGTGATTCAATTCTTTCAACACTTAAGAGGGCATCACTTATTTTTTCGGTCACATCTCTAGCAATGTTCTTGTGGATAAACTCGATGGAGGCTTCCGGAAATATTCTTTCAAGAAGATTGGTACCTAATTTCTTGTACTCATCGACACGATAATGGGCAATAGCATCGAATTCTGTATCATTCATCTTTCTAATGATTAGTCGTAGGTCCTTAAGAGGCTTATACTCCTTACTCCTAATAGACGGGTATGGGTCGAATTCCTTCGTATACTTGATAGAATATTCCTCGTGAGCACCAATATTCAAGGTATCTCCTTGGATTCTGGCATTTACGAGAATCCAGAAGAAACTATTCTTATTATACTCCTCCTGGTACTCCTTAAGCCTAGAAATAATATCATCAAAACTGACAGGTTTCTTAGTTACAACTCGGATATGACGTACTATCCTTCCACCCTTTAATTTATTCGCATAATCTAGCATTTCGTCTACTTTGCTTGAAACCTGATTAATCCCAAACTTCACATAATTGATAACAAGTAAGTCTCTCTTGCTCTTTACATTGAGTAGCTCGCTAGGAGAAATCCCAAGAACGTCTGTTGCAACTTTAAGTGCTTGTGACATAGTGAGGCCTCTTTTCAACTTCTCCAGGTTCTCAAAGAACTCATAGACTTCCTTGAACCTATTGTTTACAATTTCATCGATAATATCTGCCTTCCTCATAGCTTCACTAACGTCTAGGTCAAAGGCTCTTGCCAGCGTTAACAACTGATTTTTCCGAAGCTGGCCTAGCTTTTTAGTTATGAGGCCTTTCTTGGCTTTCAAAGTCTCGTCCATTAGAACCTACACCACGCTATAGATAATCCTACAACGATAACGATATTTATAATATTCACTACAAGAAACTATATAGTGGTGTTTACTGAGTGTCCATTGCCGGCAGGAAGCTCCTCAGGATTACCCGGGTCGGAAAGTACAATCGAACAACCATACCCGGCGAAGTACGCAAGCTATTGAACTTGCGAGAAGGAGATGAAGTAGCATGGCTTTTTGAGGACAGCAAAATTGTTATCAGAAACATGTGAAAGGTGGAAACCGTGAGCAGTAGAAACGACAAGAGGTTCATCGAGACGCCAGACTTTCCCGTTGATGAGGTCAATGAGGCTTCTGCTAAGGAGAAGCAAGGTGGTGGTCGTCCACCTTATTGGGAGATGGTGTTCTGGTGGACTCGGAAACCCCTAACTGGTGCTAGAGCCGTTATAGCTGGAGCGCTGCTACCTGCGGATACTAATCCTGGTGAGTTCCGGTATAACCTGCGCTTTCCCGAGAGCATTGCGCACGAGAAAAACCCGAATATACCACCTAGTTGGAGGGAGATATTCAACAAAGCCGAGCTACTGGACCCCTTCGCGGGCTTTGGGAGCATACCCTAGAGGCCATGAGGCTCGGAGTAGGCGAGATAGTTGCAGCCGAGCTACTACCCACAGCTTACGTGTTCCTAAAAGCGGTTCTTGAATATCCGAAGTGGGCTGTCGAGCTGGGCCTGGGACAGAAGCTAGTCGAGGACGTGGAGCACTGGGGCAAACGGATAACAGAGAAGCTCAGGGAAGACCCAGACATAAGGGAGCTATACGACGAGGACACAGCAGCCTACATAGGCACATGGGAGATAAAGTGCCCACACTGCGGTAGGTGGACATCGCTAGTAGGAAACTGGTGGCTAGCACGCGTATCCAAAAAAGCGAGCGAGGAAGGAGAGGAAGAAGAGGAAGAAGGCGCAAGGAGCGGCACATTCAAGCGGCTAGCATGGATGGAACCGGTCAAGGCTGGGGAGCGCATAGCAATCAAAATAGTAGACCTAAACAAGGAGCTGGGAAGAAAGACCCTAAGAGCAAAGGTTAACGCCAGCCAAGGCACAATAGTAGTTGATGGCAAGACTTACAGAGTGCCACAGAAAAACATTGACCCAAGAAGAGAGATTACCACTTGTCTCCACTGCAACAACACTATAAGGAAAGGACAAGAGGAATGGTATGTCAAGGAGGCTATAAAGGATTGGAACCAGAAGTTAGAGCAATACCTCTCAGGGCAAATAGACCTCCAAGCACTTAGGGAGACAGCTAAGGCGAGGCCGAGACTCCTAGTCAAAGTCAAGATAGCCAGTAACGACCTAGTATTTGAGCCGACAACACAGGAGGATAACGAGAAGCTCTGGAAAGCACTAGAGAAACTCAGGCGGATATGGGGAGACCTAGACATACCAATAGAACCAATACCAGAATACGAGAGAAGACAATTGATGATATGTACATCTACTGGAGCCTGCAAATGGTTCAAGCTCTTCAATCCACGCCAGCTCCTAACCCTAGTCAAGCTAGTCAAGCTCATACGCGAAGTCGGTAAGAAAGTTGAAGAAGAGAAGCTGAAGGAGGGCTGGAGCAAGGAGGAAGCATACAGATACGCAGAAGCAGTAACAACATACCTAGCAATAGCAATAGCAAGGTTTGTAGACCATAATAATGTTGTCACATTACTACATCCATCAAATCCCATAGGTGTTGAAGTAGCACATGCGTTATCGATGAGAGGCATTGCTATGCAATGGAACTGGGGTGATACTAATCCTTTTGCCATTACTAGAGGATTGATAAGAACAAATTCTTGGATTAAATGCATAGAAAAAGAAGTCAATGGTTTGTCTTATCTTATCTCCAATGTTTCTGGTAGTCCTAGCAGAGTTAGGGTTCTGCTTGACGATGCTACCAAGCTGGAAAAGCTTGATGGTGAGAAGTTTGATGTTATTGTAACGGATCCGCCTTATAGTGATGATGTGCCATATGCTGAGCTAAGCGACTTCTACTACGTGTGGCTTAAGCGTGCTCTGAACGATGTCGTTGATGTGGGTGGCCTAGTTGTTAGACAACCTCGCTTCATTGCTGAGGCTTTCTTCAAGAACGGAACCGAGACTGAGATTCAGTGGAAGTACTTTGCTGATAAGGAGGTTAGTGAAAGTGACGGACGTGCTACGTACTTTGGGGAAGATGTTGGAAGGTTAGGATATTTTAAGCGTCTCCTTCTTAATTCCTTCCAAAATATGGCTGACAGGCTAGTTGGTAATGGTGTTCTTGTTACGTATTATGCTCATACTAGCCCGGATGCTTGGGAGGCTTTGCTCGATGCTGGTTGGAGGGGTGTCGGTCTCCAGGTATCGGCAGCTCATGCGGTGGTTACTGAGTCTAGGCACCGTGTCACGGCTTGTGGCAAGGCTGGCCTCGATGTTAGCATTGTCGCTGTCTGGCGTAAGGATGTGGTCGGCCAGATACATGTTGATGAGGCCCACTTCAAGGCTCTTGACGAGTGTACGGAGTATGCGAGAACCCTTTTAAAGAAGGGGTTTGATGGCGTTAACCTGTTTGTGGGCGTTTTAGGCTGCGTGTTATCGGTATTCACTAAGTATGAGAGGGTTGTTGGTGTTAAGAGCACTAATGAGCTTGTGAAGAAGTACGTGTACCCGGCTACGGCCGAGGCTATTGCCCGCGTTCTTGGAGGAGGAGAGCTTGCTGGGAGGCTTATAGGTGCATCCCTTTTCTATCTACTGGGTAAGGTGCTCATTGCGAGGAGGCCCCGTCAGGTTAGGAGGACTCTAGACAGGAGTACTATAGCTATTTTGGCTATTGGCACTCGTAATGAAGTAAGGAAGTTGAAGGAATTCGGGGTCGTGGAGCAAGAACGTGACAAGTTCCGTTTACTTGAGCCTGCTTGGGGGGAGCATGACTTGGCTCGTTCCGTGAGATCTGTCTTGGAGAAGAAGGGTGTTAATCCGAGAAATCCCGCAATCCGGACTGCCATAGACATGATGCATCTCCTTGAGTACTTTGCCGTGACTCTGCCTAAGAACGAGTTTACTAGGAGGGTTGAAGAGCTTCGTGGCAGGTATCCAGCGTTGTATGAGGAGGCTCTAGGCTTGGCTCTTCTTCTTGCAGAGGTTCTCCCGTCTAATGACCCGGAGCGTGAGCTTGTGAACCGTGTTGTTAGTGTGCTTGCACCTGGCCAGGCCGGTCTTGACAAATGGCTACGGGGTGGTAGGTGATGGTGTTCCTAAACCACGCTAAGCTTTGGAGTGACGTGCTTGAGCCTAGGCTTGACGAGAAGGCGGCTCCGAGCCTAGGAGGAGTACACTTGGGTAAAGAGGAGACGATATACACTGACTCGGTTGAATTCTTTAGGAGAACTCTTGTCACCAGACATATGGCTGAGGCTCTTGAGAATGTTGCCGACGCTCTCCTGGATAAGGGCGGCAATAAGCTGGTCATGCTTCTATCGCTGTTTGGCGGCGGTAAGACTCACACATTGCTCACTATCTATAATGCTTTCCGTAACCCGGCTGCTCTCTTGGAGGCTAAGACTGAGGATAGTGAGGCAAGGGAGCGTATTCGTAGGCTAGCTGATGAATTGTCCGGGATAGGTAGTATAAGAGTAGTTGTGATTGATGGCTACTTTAGCGAGCTTGCCCCGACCCCGGTTAACCCTCTAATTGTTCTTGGTGGCTATAGGGTCCAGACTATCTGGGGGTCTCTGGCACACCAGCTAGGCCGCCTCGGAGAGGTGAGGGAGAACGATGAGAAACTACTAGCCCCCCCCAGCCGACGTGATAGCTAGACTGCGGGGACGAGCCCGTACTGATTCTAGTTGATGAGCTCGCTGACTACGTTGTCAGGCTTAAGTCCTCCGGCGACCCCGGGCTCAGAAGTTATGCTGACCAGGTTTTGGCGTTCGTTGAGTCTCTCGCCAAGGCTGTCGACTTGTCTAGGCGCTCTGTCCTCATAGTTTCAATGCCTCTAGAAGAGAGGGGGGAAGGGCTCGAGGTTGAGGAGCGCTACAAGTCTCAGCTCAGCGTGGTTACAAGCCTATATAAGTCTGTGAGCAGGGTTGCGTCGAGGAGGATAGTTCCTGTAGCCCCCTCAGATATCCCGAGCATACTCAAGGTGAGGATTTTCGAGAGCATAGATCATAGAGCGGCTAAGGCGGTATCCTCCGGCCTCGTCAAGATATATGGAGCCGAGGAGAACAGGGAGTTTTTCGGGGAGGATGCAGTTAGGAAGACTCATCTAGCCGAGAAGACTTACCCGTTCCATCCATCCTATATTGAGACCCTTGTAGACATTGTGGATAAGCATGAGGGTCTAGAGAAGACCAGGGATTCTATCAGGATTACTAGGAAGGTTATCAGGAAGCTGGCAGAGGCGAAGAACCCTGTTGAACTCGTTATGCCCTTCCATATCGATGTTGAGGACAGAGAGATAAGGGGTACGCTGCTCTCTCACGAACTCTATAGACAGTATGCAACTGTAGTGGAAGAGGATGTGGTTGAGAGAACTAAGAGATATGATAGACCAGAGCTAGCCAAGACTATAGCTAAGACGATACTCGTTAAAACCTTCGTTTATGCTGGCTCGACAAGACATCATCAACTATACCCTGATAAACACGAAGTCATAATATCATCCTTCGAGCCTAGCATGGCGAGAGAGCTTAATCTGCAACCCAAGGACTACCTAGATGCATTGGAGTGGGCTTCTAGCAACCTTGTATACCTTCTAAGCGAGGGTGGACGCTACTGGTTTACTCAGTTCGCCTCACCTATACGGAGGGTTGAGATGACGGCTAGAACTGTGGATGACCATGAGGCGCTTAAAAAGGTCGAAGAGTACGCATGGAAGCTCTTAACTAAGCCTTATGAGGATGTAGTATTGGGTTCGCAAAGGCGTAGCCAAAGGGGAGGAGAGACAAGCTCGCCCTTCAACGCCAGCTCCAGCCTGGTCTTAGCTGAGCCCAAACTCGTGGACCATGAGTCTAGAGACTACATATTGGCGGCTATTCTTTCACCTGTTCGGGAGAGCGAAGTAGAGAAAATAATCTATGAGACACCGAGTGGTGGATCGAGAAGATACACTAACACTGTCTACCTTATATATCCACGTGATAGTAATAGTGTTTCGCAGATGATTGGGTTTGCCAAGCACTTGATTGCGTGTGATATAGTAGGTGATGAGCTAGACTCCACCTACGAGGATAGCGAAGTCCGTGAGGTCATGAGGAAGAAGCTTGAAAAGTACTGTAAGGGAATGGAAGGAGTAGAGGGCAAGCTTGTCATAAATATACTTACTGGCCTAAACCTTGTTGCGTATCCAACCTTCGATGAGAACAGTCATAGGAACACGTTCAAGCTTACGGAGCATCTATGGCAGATACTATAATCGAGACAGCTACACGTGCTCTTAGAAGCACTAGACCTCCAAAACTATACGACGAGCTGGACTTTGAGCAGCTCGAATACATGCTATCTCAGGTCGGTATCAACTTAACCGAGGGGGAATCCGGAAGACTAGTCTCAGATATCGTTGACTATTTCTACTCTAATCCCAGACTACCCATGGTGAAAGAAGAGACCATTAGAGACGCTCTAATTGATGGTGTAAAAAAACTAAGAATTGGAGTAAAGAGGTCAGGCAAGATATTCTTCAAGAAGGTGCATGAATGTAGGTCTAGACAAGACTGCAACCCTCCTTCGGTGGAGGTAGGAGCAGCTCCAGATAACTTAGAGGCAGCTGATTTGATACTATCATGGAAAATGGCTCTCCAGGAACAACTCGAAGGTCTGAAGGAGGTCAAAGAAGAGAGGGTTGCTGGTGGAATAAGAAGGATATGGTACGCGTTCTATATTGATGGAAACCTAGTGCCTGTATCTAAGGCTTTGGAGGGCTTAGACCTTGAGACACTCCAATATAGTCCATTAGTTAGAATCACGGAGTTCATGGAGGAGGGTTTAGACGTTAAACTAGACAAGAACGAAGTAACTGCTTCTCCAGGCGAAGAGGTGACAATAACGATACTTATAGAGAGAGTTGGCAATTTCAAAGGAGATTTATCTCTGACAGCTACGAGCGGCGAACTGAGCTCTACAGCACTCAGTATCAGTGGCGAGAGGCCGTCAGCAACAATAGATTGGAGAATAAAGGTACCAGAGGAGCCAGGTACATACAGCTATGAAGTGAGTATTATGGGAGCCTCAGGAGGGGTGCTAAAAACTTCCTCAGTAACAATCATAGTTAAGCCGAGAGGTCCTAAAGCGATCAAGGGTGTTCCGCCTAAGGGCACGAAGATCTCGTTAGTAGAAGTCGAGGTCTCTGCCTTTAACTTCAAACCACTTAGGATAATAGACACAAAATTCGGTTCGGAGTGCGAAGTCGAGGAAGCAGTACTTGAACTAGAAGCTGAAATAGCTAATAGGAGGCCCAAAGCAACTTTAGAGCTCAATGGCGTGGCTCTCGATGACGTGAAGAGCATTTTCCCGGCTATCGCGCAGAGATACGGAATCTCTGTGAGTCACATGCGGTATCGGATTAGGTTAAGGCCACGTAGTGGAGAGTACATTATGGCTCCAAAATTCACTGAAGATGAGGTGAGAGACATTGAAAACTATATGACCTACAATGTATTCGAAGAGAGGTGATAACCCATGGATGAGAGTAAGAAACGAGTAGTCCTGCGTTTTTCCATTAGAAGGATTGGAGAGCATAGGAAACCTGTAGAGGTCATCCATTTTTACAGTTCAACAGGCGGTAAAGTATTTCTTGCTCATTGTGAGCGCGGAGTTATTTCGGGTTTCCTTGAAAGGACGAATGGATCGGTGGGCCGGAGTAGAACTGGTAAGACAATATACTTGGAGGGGGCTAGAGCAGAGGAGCTCTTGAGAAAGCTGATTATTCTGGCTGGTTGTAGACAGTGTCTGAGAGCATCTTCAAAAATATCAGAGGTTGTTGAAGTGATAGCTGGTCTTGGTGAGTTCGAGGCAATCTTCTGGTACAGCAAAATCCTCGAAGAGTACGAGAAAAGGGGTTTCTGGGGGGTGTGCGGGGTTGCAAAGGCCTTCAGGGTCCTCCACAGAATCGACTAGAGAGCAGGCCCTACACCTTCTCTACAGAATTATTAGGGGGTATGAGTTTCATCCCTTCTTTTTTATCCTGAATACTAGAGCTGACCCTCCAGTACTGCCCTTTGCCCATCAGACAGAGTTGGTTTTAAGATTAGCGTTCCGTAAGCCCGTGAGGATTCTCGTTGGTGATGAAATAGGACTAGGTAAGACCATTGAGGCAATACTCGCAGTTAAACTCCTTGAAAAAAGAGATGGAGTTAGAAGGGTACTACTACTTGTTCCTAGGATTCTTGTGGAGCAATGGAGGTCAGAGCTTAAGAGGTTCGGGATTCACGCAAAGGTCATAGAGAGGAGTAACGTCTCTATTCTCGCCCAGCAAGGTTTCCCCGAAGGATGGTACATTGCTTCTATCGACCTCGCTAAGGGGGAGGAACACTTGCCGAAGATAATTAGTGCAGACTGGGATGTAGTTGTCGTTGACGAGGCCCATAGAGTAGGAAAAACTGTGTCAGGCGCGAAGAGAATTACTGAGAGGTATGAACTTGTAGAGGAGTTGGCAAAGAAAACGAATCGAAACATCATTCTGCTATCAGCAACTCCGCATAGAGGACACGCTATCGACTATATTTCCAGGTTAAAGCTTGTTGACCCTTACCTTTTAGGTGAGAAGGAACTAGATAACGATTCATTCTACATGCTCACTCGTGACTCGATTGTAATACGTAGAACAAAGATGGACGTAAACGAGGTTTACGAGCATAGAGAAATATTCAAGAAAGCCAGATTTGTCGCTAGAGTCATAGGCGCTACACGTGAAGAGGCCGAGTTTAATGAACTCCTATTCCGTTTCCTTAGAGATAAACTATTGAAGTACTATGAGTTCGTTGGAGAAGAGCCTAAAGCTCTTCCCCTGCTACTTGCACTCATAGCTAAGAGGGCTTCATCGAGCCCGCGTGCTGCTATGCTGACTCTACAGAGAATGTTGCATAGGAGGTCTCTGGTAGTTGAGGGAAAGGCCCCCTCACTAGTTGAAGCAAGCAAGCTCGATGAAGAAGCTGAAAGCATGGTTGAGGCTTATCTGGGTCTAGGCTTTGAGGATTATGGCGAAGTAGGGGACTCGGACAAGGTGAAAGAACCTGACGAGCATATCAACGAGTTTGCAGAGAAATGCAGTGTCCTTCTAGAAGAACAAGACTTAGAGGTATTAAAACGGCTCTCCAGTCTTGCGAAAAGCATCGAAAAACCTAACGATAGCCGGCTAAGAGGGGTTTTCAAGCTTATACGAGAGCACCTAGATAAGGGAGACAAGATTGTCGTGTTTACGGAGTATAAGGATACCGCTAGCTACATCTACGAAAAGTTAGAGGAAGACATGCCTAATATAATTGATGAGACGGCACTCATTACTTCCGACGGAATAATTATTCCAGGCTGGAGGGGGTATAGAAGGCCCAGTATTGAGGACTTGAAACGATACCTCCAGCTTGGACGGGTAAAGCTCATTATCTCAACGGACATAGCATCGGAGGGATTGAACCTACAGGTAGCAAACATCATTATAAACTATGAGCCCACCTGGAGCCCTATTAAAGTAGAGCAACGCCTTGGGAGAGTATGGAGGCTTGGTCAAGAGAAGGAGGTAACAAGCTATACACTGTTTCCAGCCAATAGGAGTGACAAGGATATTCTAGACGTGTTATACAAGAAGCTACTAGCCTGGGGCCGTTCCCTCCAAGAATCCAGGGTATCTATTGGAGAGGAAGTAGTCATAGACATGATGACCGAGGAAGGTTCTACAACCATCCCTATTGATGTAGCGAAGGGAACACCAAGATACAGTGAGTACAAAGCACTATTAACATACATGCGTGAGGGCCGCAATGGACTAGAGCAATATGTTCAAAGTATTATAAATGCTCTAGCGTCTCTAAAGAAAAACCTTGAAAGAGTAGGGCTAAGTAGGAGAAATGTTGCATTTAGAATTGAAAAGCTACTTAGCGACGTTCTAGGCGATTTCCGAGGAAATGAGCTAGATAGGATACTCAGAGAACTATTCGTAGTAACAGCAGAGCTAGGAGGGCTACGTACCAAAATTGATGGGGATAGGGTATTCGCAGGCACATTTAGGCTAAATAATATACATGATTTTTATAGTAGTACTGTATCACTTCTCTCAAATATTGGTAGCATAGACAAACCTGTTTACCTAGTCTCCTCGGCGCAACTAGAGGATTTGAAGGAGTTACATTTATTCAAGGTTATTATATTCTTTAAGAATATACCTGTTTATTCTGAAACCGTGGGAGTCGGAGTTAAGGCTAGTTCTATCGAGTTGCTCAGAGAAAGGAAACTACTTGATGTAATTGCTAATGCTTTATCGCCAAGCCAAGTTATATCTAGTGCACAGGACTACTATATCTCGGATGAACTCCTACAAGCCCTCAAGGTGAGAGCCTCAAAGACTGTCCTGAACAGAGTCGCACTATCAGCGACAAAGGAATTAGTTGAATATGTATCGAAACTTGAGAGGCTGGGATTTAGCACACGTCATCAAGATTGGGAACCCAGGGACTTGAGTGTATACAGCGATATGTCTGAGTATCTTGGAGCAATTATTTTCGCAACCTCTTCCGAAGCTAGTACTGGCGGGACTGTTCCACCAATTAGAGTCAAGGAAGTAGAAGAAATCGCAATGAGACTAGCCATGGAATACGAGAAAGGGTCAGGAAGAATACCAGAGGATGTCAGTATGAAAGAGCATTTTGATATTCTAAGTAGGAATCCTCGAACTGGCGAGATACGGTTTATAGAGGTTAAGGGGAAGTCTGGCTTAGACCTCGAAATAGAGCTTACTGAGACAGAGTTTGAGGTTGCCAGGGAGAAAGGCGAGAGATATTGGCTCTATATAGTCTATGGGATTGGAACGGAGAAGCCTAGGCTCTTAGCGGTCCATGACCCTGTTAATAACATGAAGTGGAATGAGGTCAGCGTTAGGAGGTATAGGTTCAAGCCAGAGTAGGTGTCAATCTTGAACCCGCAACTGATTGTAAGTGAGGGTTCGATAACCCTTGAGTTCTATGGCGGGTATAGAGAGATTGGTGGAAACTGCGTAGTCGTCAAGGACAGAAACAGAAAGATAGTATTTGACAATGGTATTAGGTTCCAGGTGCTCAAGAAGTACTATCGCGGGAGGATACAGCCCCTGCGGCATAAACGAGCTGAGAAGCATTGGCGCTATACCGCCATTAAATGTATTCTAGGGTATAGAGGCACTCTACATATCTCATTTTCATCTGGACCATTTAGGATTACTTGGAGCACTCCCTCCCGGAACCAGGGTCTATGTTCCGTCAATAAGCATACTTGAAGCGATTGAGGAATAGTATAAGGCAACCCCTACATGGATGGCTGAACTGCCTCACAAGCTACACGTAGACGTCATTGAGCTAAAACCATACCAAGAAGACGAGCTTGGAGTAACCCCTATACCGGTAAGCCATAGCGCTTACCCCTCCTACGCATTAGTCTACAATGGGCACGACAAGACGGTATTCTATAGTGGTGACTTACGAGTTAACGGACCACTAGGCCCCAGAATTAATACCATACAAAATTTAGAGAAAGCTCTTGGCTCCGGAAGCACTGACATTGCTTTAATAGAGGGAACCAATATAGGTGATATAGAAACGCCTATAGGTCCCGAAGAGTTCAAGAGCATTTTGAACAAAGTTCTCATGGAAAGTGGGCTGACAATAATCTCAATCGACCCATTAGACTTCGAATTGTTCACAGCAATTTCTGAACTTGCGACGCTCAATGGTAGAAGAGTCGTCATATCATCTTTTAGACTAGTTGACGTTCTCCCACAATGGCTTACCTTGTTCAGGATGGATAACTTAGAGTTGGCCGTAGCAGCTGAGTTAGAGAAACCATCCCTAGCACCAGTAGACTACATTAGTTTAAAACAGGACGTGTTAGAGCATCCTGGTAGCTATCTACTAGTACAAGAACCCGTGGGTTTCCTGGAAATGCTCAGGCAGATGAGTATTTGGAGAGAAAAATTGCCAAGAGGTTCTACGGCTATCATAACTACACCAGAGCCCTTGGAGGCTGAGTCAGAGGCCGAGGAGGAAACACTTGCATACTGGCTATACACACTAGGAATACAGCTCTACAGAGTAAGACTCTCAGGACACTACTATCCACACGAACTTAGAAACATATTAGACTCAATAAAACCGAAGAAGCTAATTCCAATACATACTAGACATCCAAGCCTAATACTCAAGCTAGCAAGCACTAAATAATCAATAAAAGATTAATACATACCATTGTGGTATGTAGACACTCCAACAGCCTCTTTCACTTGATGTGACTTTTTTTTGGCTGACACCACCAATACCTTGCGACAATGAAACCATAAAGTCTAAACTAGTAGTAAATGAACGTTTTTATGATGGCTCGTTATTTTTGATTATCATGGCCAACAAGAAGAGGCAGATATCAGCTGGGTCACATTATGTAGGCTCTTGGAGAGGAAGTCTCCAGTCAAAAGAGTACGTCAAGCCACTATCTGGAGAAGAATTTGAAGAGTTTGTATCAGTATGGGAGAAGTTAAGGCCCTAGGCATACTCAGAGATGATGGAACTATAGACTACAGCCTCGCTCTGTACTCAGAATGATTGAGCTGTGGAACCTGGACAAGAGGGTTGAGACACCTAGTACCAGTATTGTTACGAGGAATAGTGTGCCTCAATGACAGGAGTTTCTGCCACACTATATGGGGCTAAGAAAAGGAACTTGGCCTTGCAAATGGATATGCTTCTCTGTGCATTCTCTGAAGTTGCTAGGTAGCGCACCAACAGGCACCAGGTTAAGAAGCATGCAAATACAACCTACTGCTACCAAAATATATGAGGAAGACTGTCTGTATGCTAATGGTGAAACTATGAGCTAGGAGGCAGCTAGGTTCGTGAAGAGCTCTTTCGGAGATCTACGAGCCTCAGGGGCCAGATACGAAGACCTTCTAAGAGAAGCAGACTGACAGTACCCAGCATACATTAGGCTTCTACAGGAGACATTTAAAGATAAAAGTATAAGTTTATTATCATCCCTATGAGAAAAAAACTCGTAGTTCATGTAGCGTGTGTAGTCGTAGTAACATTTTAACCCCATGAAATAAAATACATACAATAAAGGGGAGATATTATGCCAGCAGGAAGTGAACTTCTAGCATTATTGTTCTATGTAGCAGGTGGAGCTGTCGAGGGAGCTACTAGGCTACAGAAGATAGTCTTCTTATTACAGAAGGAGCTTGGTTTGGGGGGCTTCGAATTTATAGCATCAAAATATGGGCCCTGGTCGAAAGAACTCGAAGACTTAGTACAAGAGTTGATAAGGCGAGGAGAGCTAAGTGTTGAGGAATATGAGCCTAAAGAATTTCAGGAGCGCGCAGTAAAGGTGTACAAGGCTAGTAAGTCTTTAGTAGAACAGGGTAAAGAAGCCTTCAGAGGTCTGCTTCAGACAAACCCTGCTCTCGCCTTGATGCTCTACACCCGGGTACGTGCTTATGCAACTCTTCCAATTACCTACCTTCTCGCATACTTGTACAGGAAGTACCCGGAATACACTACGCAGAGTATAATTAGAGAACGAGTTAAGGAGTGGCAAAAGCGCTATGACCTCTATAGCAAGAGGTGAACAAGACGTGGAGAGGACAAGCATTAACGTAAACGAAGTAGTAAAAGAAATTGATACCATTGTTAATGATTTGGAAAAACAGCTAAACGGTAAAGTAATACATCTCATCTTCCACGAGCTTGCCAGCATTACGCGCGACGTAGTAGATGATTTAGAATTCTACATACGTGAGAAACATAAGGACAAAGTGAACGAAGACCTTTACGTAATCCTTCATACAATGGGTGGTGACCCTGACGCAGCATACCACATTGGAATCAGACTACAGAGCTATGTACCAGAGAATAAAAAGCTTTACGTAATAGTTCCTAGATACGCTAAATCGGCCGGGACGCTTCTGGCATGCGCTGCTGACGAGATACTTTTAACACCTATAGCAGAACTTGGACCAATAGACCCGCAGATATACGTGAGAGAAACTGGCAGGTGGATATCTGCCAAGGCAATAGCCGGCTCTCTAAAACAAGTCATAAAAACGCTTAAAGAAGTGGGTATATCCGATACACAAGTAACCAAAGAGTTAATCGAGAGGATACCAATTGTTGAGTTAGGGCATTATGACTCCCTTGTAGAACACATACAATATCTAGCAGAAGACCTCCTCAAAAAGAGAATGTTCCGGGACTCAGAATCCACCGCTAGAGAAATTGCTAGTAGATTGGTAAAGTCTTACATGTATCACGGGCAAGTCATACATATTGAAGAAGCTAAACGCATAGAGATTCGGGTAAAGACATTCGAAGATGAACAACTCAATCTTGTCTATCAATATTACAAAAAAATTCACGAACTATTTGACAAACTTAATGAAACCAATGAACCGCTCCTTACAGTAATACGGCAAGGACTGCCGCTCGAACCGATAATCGAAAAACATGAGACCAATTATGGACTAATTTACATGCCCTCCACACAACTAATTCAACAATTATCGAATCTATGAAAACTGCATAAAGGTACACGCATTGACTGAAGACACATTTTTAGAGTTGCTTCCTATGCAAGACAGTTCCTTGAAGCCTCATTCAACATGGATGTAGTTACGAGTGTACCGCTGATCTAAAGCATTAGTCTGGTCGCTTGCTTTAACCATGATGTTGTTCTATAGCGTCTCTTCTAAATATTTATGATAAAAGGGATATAATTTGTCAGCTTTACGTCTTAAGTTATCATAATGACGATGACTAACCTTCAGCTCCCCGGTTCTAAACTGAACAAACGCCATAATTGTTTCTGGACTGTCGCCTTCAAGTAAATCTGGTTTCCTTGAGAATTCGCTTTTCATCCATTGCTCCGCTATCTTACGCATATCACTAGGCTTTAGCAGTCCATGTTTTCTCCTATACTTCTTGCCTATATCCTTTGTTATTCTTATCGGCGCTATTGCTGAGAAGTACTTGTAGGTTTCTCTGCTCATGTATATCCATCCCGCCTGCTTGTTTCTCCTCTTGATTCCCATATAATAGCGGCAGAAGTCCTCGAAGCATACTAGTCTCGGCTCGCTATGCCCTCGAAGCTCTTTTATGCTCACGACCTCGTTGGGGTTCCAGTTTTTTAACATCTCGGCGACATGCTCTGGCCGTGCTCCGCTCTCTAATACAAGACGATAAAACCAGTACAGCTTTATGTCATGGTTGTATAGTTTCTCGAAGGTTCTCTGTATGTTGTCTAGGTTGTATTCTGAGTATATAGGTCTCCTTCGGATAAGAGCGGCCTGGGACGAAAGTTAGTAACCATGCGAAGGTGTCTTCATCGATTTTCCTATAAAAGAACAGGTAACGCACGTAATGTCTAAACACTACACGCACCCAGGACGGTGCATTGCGTATCTTCCTAACAAGCTTTTCATTTAGCTCCTTTTCTTCCAGGTGTTTTAAAGAGGTTCTTGTAGTATTTTATTGTGTCCTCGTCCTGTATTTTTTCTCATTCCTCAATTAGTCTTCGAACTCGTTCGTCCACTTTATATCTCTATTGCTGGCAGCTTAGCAGGCATTAGCTGGATAGTTCATTGCGCATGTACTTCGAAATGAATTCTAAGAATATTTTTTTTCAATATTGGCTCCCGTATTGCGAGCTTCAATAGCTCCATCACTCCCTGATAGTCGACTTTCCCGGTTTGACTGTCTATGAGGCCTATTGCTTCTAGCTTCTTTCTTCCGCTCAATAAGCTCCAGAACTCTTCCTCTTCAAAATTCTCAAGCATCCTGGCAACGACTTCGTCTGGTATCCTCCGACCATACTTCAGGTATTTTGTTAGTGTTGCTCTAATCTTTATAGCAAGGTTGGCTAGAAGCTCGCTTGTAGGATACTTTTCCCTGAGCTTGAGTAGGAGAGAGCGCCTGGTTTCCTGGTCTATCCTGCTTATGTCTACCTTCTCCCACCATCGCTTGCATTATCACTCGTGATGTTCACCCTTGAGTTTCCAGAGAATCCATGAGTTGGAAACATATAGTCAGGTATAAAAACTTTACCTTGAAAAAAGAGAAAAGCTTATATATGGGGTATATAAATGGCGGGCCCGCCGGGATTTGAACCCGGGATCCCCGGCTCCGAAGGCCGGTGCCTTGATCCTGGCTTGGCCACGGGCCCGATAATTCTTTCTGCTCTGGATGTTATATTTCTCATTTTCGCTGTCTAACTGAAGCATAAGCATCGATATTTAATGCTTCATCATATGCGCACATTCTTTTCAAAAATGAATATATCCACCGTCCAA
Organism: Fervidicoccus sp. SLHALR4; assembly: GCF_058692745.1. Taxonomy (NCBI): domain Archaea; kingdom Thermoproteati; phylum Thermoproteota; class Thermoprotei; order Fervidicoccales; family Fervidicoccaceae; genus Fervidicoccus; species Fervidicoccus sp. SLHALR4. The sequence continues at coordinate 1,285,472 of NZ_CP182483.1, forward strand.
GGATGGTTCAACTGCGAAAATTAATACGGGTTCAGCCTCGGCTTATTCAAGGATTCAATGCTTTAAAGTAAAAATTTACATTGAGGTTCAGTGCTTCAGCTCTCTAATGAAAAGCTCACTTCTTCAGCTGCTTCGCAAAAGCTATCAGATTGCTCATGAGCTGCGACAGGAGCTGAACTGCTCTTTCGTCTATCAGATTTCCGTTATCGTCGAATTTTTTGTTTGCTTGAGCAAGCATGACTTCTGGTCTGTTTATCACCCAAGCGTTGAGAGAGACCAGAATCTGCCTGAGGTGGTAATGAGCCCTAGCTCCTCCCAAAATGCCTGTGGAGGCACTCATTATTGCTACGGCTTTGCCATCGAGGGGGTTCTCCTGAGGAGGCCTGCTTATCCAATCTATGGCATTTTTCAGCACTCCAGAGATAGAATAGTTGTATTCAGGAGTCGAAATTACTACAGCATCCGATTCCCTTATGGCCTTTTTCAATTCTACAACCGAACGAGGAGGCCTGTTTTCTTCATCTTCATTGAACAGAGGGATCTCGTTCAGCGGAAAAATCTCCATTTCAACTCCGCTGGGGAGAACCCTACTGGCATTTTCCAGAAGCAGCCTGTTGTAAGATCTGCTCCTCAAAGACCCGGGAATTCCCAAAACCTTCATCAATGCTTTTTCTCCCACCTAACTCAGGTGCTCTAATGACTCTTTTCCATCTCCCTCACTTTCTCCTTCAGCTCTTCAAGCTCCCTCTCAATCTTTCTGCTGTTACTCTCTCTCAGCAGCCTCACGACTGCGAAGACCGCAACCGCAGCTATGATGATGAAAATGGTGAAGCCCAGTGCCCACCAGAGCATAAATTGCCAGGGATCTACCCATCCAAAAGGCATCCAGCCTCCGTAACAGAACATGCACATTTTCTATCTCCAACGCTAAGATTGCCTCACTATATTATCAACTTTTGATATATATGGAGGATATTTCTTTTTGAATGAAATAGCTCTTAACTGCTTTGTACATAATAACATTAGCATAATCGTCCGTTTGGAGGCTGAATGAAAAATGAACGTTTTGATAACTGGGGCTTCCTCTGGAATAGGAAGAGCTCTCTCCCTGAAGGGATGCGGAAAAGACGGCTGGAGGATCTTGGGAGTAGGCAGAAACCGCGATGCTTTGGAAGAGATAAAGCGAACCTGCGGCAGCAACTTCGAATATGCCATTTGCGACCTCTCGGATCTCTCTTCGATAAGAGATCTTGTTCAAGTTGTAGAGGAAAGATTTGCGCCTCTGGACCTGCTCATCAACAACGCTGGCTTTGGAGCATACAGAGGCATACTCGAGATGACTGACTCGGAGGTGATCAGCATGACCTCCGTGAATTTCATTGCTCCGCTACTGCTGACGAAAAATCTCGTGGAGGCTATGAGGGAGGGTTCCGCTGTAGTCAACGTGATAAGCGGAGGAGCCTTTGTTCTCATGAGGAAGCTTCCTCTCTATGGCGCTACCAAGCTCGCCCTGCACTATGCTTCCGAAGCCCTGAGGAGGGAGCTTGCGGAGAGGGGGATCCACCTGATGAACGTTTATCCCGGCGTTGTGCTTACTAACTTCCACAGCAGGGCTGGCTCGAGAGCATCGATGAAGGGGCTCAAGCCGGAAGAAGTAGCTGAAGCCATTTATGATGGGATTGCAAAGAAAAAAAAGAAGAACGTATATATTCCCAGGTATCTGAAGCTTGCCAAGCTCCTCTTTGGTCCTGTGCTCCCTCCGCTCTTTTAGTGAACGAAGTGAGGACGCGCTTCACTGCACAGAGAGAGCGTCACGAGGGAAATGCTTCACAGGATTTCTGCTCTTTCGAGCAGCTTCCAGTCCTCATATTCCATTCTCCAACCTACAGCCCCGAGGTTCTCTCTTATGTGTTCTTTATTTGCGCTCTTCGGTATTGGGACGACTGGAGGGATCATGAAGAGCCAGTTCAGGGCGACCTGAATGGGCGTTTTTCCATATTTTCTGCCGATCTCCTCGAGGATCCTGCTCTTCCTGACTGCTCCCTTGTCGATCGGAGTGTAGGCTAAGTAAAGCATTCTCCGCTTCTCCGCATATTCAACAACTCCATGGAGATCGTCTTTCCTCCCCAAGCTGAGCTGGTTTTCCACCGCTGCCAGCTCATGCTTTCTCTGACAGCTAAGGGCTTCCTCCAGCATTTCCAGAGAGAAGTTGCTAACTCCGTAGAATCTAACTGTTCCCACGTCGACGAGGTGCTCAAAGGCTCTTATCGTTTCGCAGATGCTGACGCTGCTGCTCGGCCAGTGGAGAAGATAGAGATCTATGTAGGTGCCGAGCCTCTTTGAGCTCGCCCTTGCAGAGCTGAGAACTCTATCATATGAAGCATTTGTATTCCAGACTTTCGTTACTATGAACAGGTCTTCTCTATTGAAGCCCTTTATGGCCTGCCCAACCAGCTCCTCTGCATGGCCTCCTCCGTACATCTCGGCCGTATCAATAACTGTTATTCCGTTTTCTATGCCATATCTGAGGGCCTCAATGCTTTCTCTGTCGCGGGAGTAGTCGGGAGACCAGAAGCCTCCCCCAATACCCCATGTTCCCATTCCGAGGGAAGATATGCATCCAATATCTTTGAAGCACTTCTTTTCCAATGCTTCTCCCCTTCAAGTGTGACTTTTCTCACAAAATGCAAATCATGCTTTTGATGGAGGTCAGTGATACGAGTTCGAGCAACGCATGTTCCTTCACATCGAAGGCTTTTTCACGTTCAGCCGAATACTAGGAGAAAGCAGAAGCGCCGGGGGCGGGATTTGAACCCGCGCGGGGTTTCCCCCACCGGCTTAGCAGGCCGGCGCCCTACCAGGCTGGGCGACCCCGGCATTGCGTTATTCAAATCTGTTTTTACTTTGGAGTTATAAATGTTGCAGCTGAGCTGTGCTGCTAGCCGTGGATAATTCTAATCAGCCTCAGCATGAAATCAATTATATCTCTTATCGAAATCACCCCAATCGGCCTCCCATCCTCGTCAACAACTGGAAGATGCCTCACATTGATCTCCTTCATTCTTGCGAGCGCCTCCTCGATGGTGTCGGTGGGCTTCGCTGTGACAGGGTTTTCAGTCATAAGCTGCCACACAGGATACTCGCTCGCCAGGTGAGATTTGCCGAGAGATACGAGGTAAACGAGGTCCCTCTCGGTAACTATTCCAATCAGCTTGCCGTCATCATCAACTACTAGAACAGAACCTATCCTGTTGTTGAACATCAGCTTTGCGGCATCCTGAGCTGTATTGTCCTTGTGGACTACTATAGGCGGCTTGCTCATTATCGATTCCACTGTACCTTTACTCGATTTGCTCATATCTATCACCGCTTTGTTATGCGGCTTCCCGCAGGTGCAGCTTACGCAGGAGAGGATCTCCCCCCAGAATCGCTCCCCCCGGTGACCCGTGAACGTCGAGGTCCGGAGATAGGTTGCTCCCTTCCGGGCCTGGCCGTTTTTCTCCGGTGAGAGGAGTCCCGCCTGCCCTCCAGCAGGCGAGCCCCTTCCCTCGACCCCACGGGGCGGGGCTCACTGCTATCTGGGGATCCTCTCCCGCTTCAACTGCACTCTGCGGGATTACTGGCCCCCGCCTTACGCCCACTTCGGGTTTGGGGAGGGCGAGCCCCCGGCCCTACCCGCGTGTTATAATATTGCTCAATAGTTAAAATAAGTTTTATTCGCTCTCTGAGGATCTCAGAAGCTGCTAAGCCTTGATACGCTCTCTATTTCCAAGTCATCGATGCCGTTCACTGACCTCAGCAGCTGCTCGAGCTTTTCGGTTCCCCCTTCAGTATCCTCCGGAAACGTTATGTACAGCTTGAGCGCTACGTATCCAAAAGCTATCGGCTCTTCCGCAGCCCTCAGGATGTGGTATTCCTCGGGGAGCGCCTTCCTTATCTCATCGAGGATCTTTCCTCTGTCAGCCTCGCTGTCGCTCGGAAATACTTTCACAGATGCCAGGACTCTGGCCATTCCTCATGCACCTCAAGGCCCGACGAAGCCGCAGACTGGGCAGACGTACTTGACCCCCTGCTTCCTGCACTTGCTGCACCTTATTATCTCAACCTTGCCGCAGTTGGGGCACATGAAGATTACTGGCTTCTCATCCGGAGATATTGTCCTCTTGCAGCTTGAGCACACACGCGTTTTCACAGTTTCATGAACGCTAAGTTTCGTTGATGGATAGCTAACCTGCATGATCCTTCCCTCTGCTCTTCATATCGGTCTTGACACAATCGTTAATAAATATTTTAAATAAAACTAGCAGGGAAGGTGGCTGGCCTTGAAGCAGGTGATCGCTGCGAGGAAGGATCTCAACATGAGCGCCGGCAAGCTGGCTGTTCAGGTAGCTCATGCCAGCGTGTCCTGCGTCCTCCTCATAATTGAGTCATCGAACAGAGAGTGGAAAGAGTGGCTGAAAAGGTGGATCAGTGAGGGGCAGAAGAAGGTCGTGGTGAGGGTGAACAGCCAAGAGGAGCTTGGGATTGTCTACGAGAAAGCTAAGGCCATGAATCTGCCGGCTTCTTTCATAAACGATGCTGGACTGACTGAGCTTGAGCCTGGAACAGCTACTGCTGTGGGAATAGGACCGGCTCCCGATGAAGCGGTAGACAAGATAACGGGGAGCCTGAAGCTCTACTGATCATCGGAGAGCTGCTCCTCTCATTCTGGCCTTATCCTTGCGGGGGCTCCGATTATCTTAGAAAGGATCTCCTCAAGAACATCTATTTTCGAGGGGAGGGACTTCAAATCGAACCTGCTTATCCTCACTATGTATTCGGTGCTTCCGTCTGGAAGCCAGACGGTGTTCACGCCGTTTATCCTGACGGGGCTGAGGAGCTCGGAAGCCAGCCTCTTGAGGTCTTTGCTCTGCTCAACTATCTGCACCCTCTTTCCCAGAGATTCGCTCAAGGCTTTTGCTGTCTTCTTCAGGAAGAGAGGATCCGCGTCCCCGCTCTTGACAATTATGACAACAAGATCCTTGGCGGATATTGCCCTCTCATAATGCAGTTCCTTCAGCTGCTTGAACTCCTTGTCGTCTTCAAGCTCGATGAGAGCCTTCATTATCGGGATCTCTTCTCGAGACACCTTCCCGGTTTCGACGAGCCTCTGGCATCGGGGACAGAGTATCCCTGTCTTGACGCAGATGTAGTCGAGGGGTATCTTTACTATTTTCGACACCTCCGCCGTCGCTCAGCAGCAGAATCGAACTTCTTTTTTCAAGCTCAAGAATCTTATCATTAGCATAACAGATTAATATAAGTAGTGATCCCCTACCGATCACTGCGATCTGCTCAGCACAACTTCTCCGGGAGGCACTTCTTGTATATCCAGCTCTCGTCTCGCTTGAAAAATTCCCTTATGAAGATCGATGCATAGCTTCCTGGGGGCATTTTGAGCAACACCACGATTCTCTCATTGGTGCTGTAGTACCGCAGCAGTGGATTTTCGATGTACAGCAACCTCATGCTTGTCTTGAGGAAATCTCTGCTGCTCATCAGCTCAAGCACTCCAAGCTCCCTCGAAACCTCCAGGGAGCACTTGTAGTGCTCCTTTGAAGCTATATCTTTCTCAGAGAGCTTTTCGTGCCCCCTTCCCAAAAGGACTCCCGCCTTTCCTATGTTTCCCTCCAGTTTAAGCCTCGACAGGCACCTGTTGAATATGTAGCTCTGAAGAGATTCGGCCAGAAGCTTCCCCTCAAAGCCCCGCAGGTCGAGATCCCCCTTCATCAGCTTCTCGACAGCAATTTCATGGTTCAAAGGCTTCTTCGTGCCGAACCTCTGGTGGCCGTAGAAGTTGGGAATGAATGGGATCTTTTTCAGCTCCTCCAGCGTTTCTATACTCGTTTGGCTTCTCGGAATCCTTATTGCGAAGATGTTGCCTTCGAAGCCGCCCCTTTTCGGAACGAAGGGCGTTTTTCCGATGTATACGAGCTTGATTTTCCCTTCAATGCAGAGCTCCTTTCCAACAAATGAGCTTAAGGCTATTCTCTGTACGGAGAGCGAATTGCTGTCCTTCAGACCATAGTAGAAAAAGCCTCCTCTGTATCCAATTCCAGAAAGCTTCCTCCTCGCTTTCTCTGTAGAAACCCCGCTTTTTATGAGATAATAAGCGTGGAAATTTCCGTAGTCCTGGGGATGAATAACAGAGCTCTCGACGACTATGAAGTCGGAGCACTTGTCCATGAACCCATTAACAAGGCTTCCGGGCGTAGATGTAACGAAGGTCTCAACGCCGATGTCTTCATACAGCATCCTTTCACCCGCAAAACTAAATTTTAAAAACCTCAAGTATTAAGTGAATAATGTCGCGGGCCGGTAGCTCAGCCTGGAAGAGCGCTCGGTTGGCATCCGAGAGGTCCCGGGTTCAAATCCCGGCCGGTCCACCATCAAATCACTTGAACCGCGCATCTTTTCAAAGCTTGAACCACGTTTCCCAGAGCTTTTACAACGTACTTTGCTCTTCTTGGCAGTTCTGAAGCGAACCTGCTTTGGCTAACATAAAAATGCCCTGCCTCCCATTATTTCAACAATACAAAAATAGATAATGTTATTATATTTGGGATGAAATTATTTTTATTGAAATAATAGAAGCTTCCCACCAAAAGTTGATGATTCCATGGGAGTTAAGTCTGGAGTAAAGGAACAGAGGGTTGAATTCGTCGGCAGCTACAGGATAACTTTCCTCACCTCCAGAGAGGGGGAAGTAGTTGGTGTCATCATAGAGGGCCCTAAATACCCCAGGCCTCTCTACATACCTAAGTCTCCGTGCTCTAAAATAGATGTGAAGATCCCAGAGGTTCTGAAGAAATTTCTTATTAAGGAAGGATTCAAACTCTGATCACTGAACGACTCGACTGGTGAGCTTCCTTGAGGTTTCTCAAATGTGATAGTTCGAAAATTCCAGCAAAAAATGGCAAGAGGGTTTCCATAATAGGAGCAGGCCCTGCCGGGCTGGGAGCAGCAGGTTATCTGCTCTGCCGCGGATACGAAGTCGTTGTCTATGATGCTCATCCAGAGCCTGGGGGACTGCTGCTCTTCGGAATCCCAGACTACAGGCTGAGCAAAGAGGGCGTCCGCGAAGGTGTGAGGGAGCTTATCTCAACGGGAAGGGTCTCCTTCTTCACGAACAAGATGGTCGGCTTGGATATAGAAGCAGGAGAAGCCCTGGATGGAGCTGAGGCTCTGCTCATCTCAACTGGAACCCTCAAGACCAAGAGGATCGGCATCAAGTGCGAGGAATCTCCCAACGTTTTCCCCTCGGTTGAGTGGCTCATAGACTACCACAGAGTCAAGCTCGGATACAAGCCCATGTTTGGATACCAAGACTTCACCCTCAGGGATCCCGTAGCTATAATAGGAGGCGGCCTAACAGCAGCTGATGCCGCCCACGTCTCGCTCTTTGAGCTCAAGCACCGAACGAAGATAATATACAGGAGGACGAAGGATGTCGCCCCTATGGGAAAAGCGGAGATCTCGAGGCTGGAGAAGGGTGGAGCAGAGTTCCTCGAGAACCTCTCCCCCAAGGAATTCATATGCAGCGAAACCGGTGAGCTGTTGGGAGGGATCTTCCTCAAGACTTTCATGGTCGGAGGAAAAAGCAGAGAAGCAGCTCTAGCCTACGGGGAAGAAGTTAAAATAGACTTCCTCTCTGCGATAAATGCCATCGGTGCTAAGCCAACGCCTCCTCCTGGACTGGAAAAGCTGGGAGTAGCCGTGAAGGATGACGGAACAATACAGGTCGATGAAAAGCAGATGACCTCCAGGAAGGGGGTGTTTGCAGCTGGAGACGTTGTGGTGGGGCCATCTAAGATAGGGATTGCGCTGAAGAGCGGAATCGATGCCGCTGTGCATATTGACGAATTTCTGACCCACTGATCCTTTTTCTTGCTTTAGCTTTCCCTGCAGTGGCCCTAAGCCTCCATCTCCTGTGCTATGCTCCTTCCTGAAGCCGGGTGTGCAAAGTGAATGCCACCGGCCATCTCGCTCAGCAGAACTTCCTCGAGGAGGGATTCATTGAAGCTTTCCAGCTCCACAGCTCTTCCCTCATTTACCTTGATAGCTGAGCGGAAATCCCTCTCGATGTCTGGTATTACAATCGAGAGGAAATCGACCTTCAGCTTGTACTTCCTGGAGATCCCGAGAATAGCGTCTCTCAGCTTCCTTTCACCCAAGCTTGCCTCTGTGCTGAGGTCCCTGAAATAGACCACTCTCATCATTCCGATCTCCTGCATCAGAACTCTACTCTTCGTGAAACTTTAAAAGGAGTCGGGTGCGAATAGACTTGATAAGTGGTCTCAATGAGGACTAAGCTTTTGTATCAAGATGATTCATACCTCAGAGAGGCGGAAGCAGAGGTCATAGACGGCTCTCCAGGGAGAGTTGTTCTGGACAGAACAGTCATTCACCCTAGATCTGGGGGGCTCGTTTCCGATACAGGGAAGCTGATAGCCGGAGACCGAGAGTTCAGAATCGCTGAAGCTGTGGAAGAGGGTGGCGAGGTCTACCACATTCTCTCGGAGCCAGCTCTCCTTGAGAAAGGAGCAAAGGTCAAAGTCGTTCTCGATTGGGAGAGGAGATACAGGATAATGAGAGCACACACGGCCCTCCACGTGCTTATCTCCATCTTCAACAGGACTGCCGGGGCTCTCGTGACTGGAAACCAGGTAACAGAAGACGTCTCTAGAGTGGATCTCAACCTGGAAAAGCCTGACAGAGACCTCGTCCTCTCCGTCATAAGCGAAGCCAACAGGATCCTGAAGGAGGGCCACAGGGTTAAGATCTACTATCTGAGCAGAGATGAGGCCATGAAGATCGAGGGGATAGTGAAGCTCGCCAAGGCCATGCCTCCAGATGTGGAGAAGCTGAGGATAGTCGAGATAGAGGGAGTGGATATACAGGCTGATGGAGGGCCGCACGTTTCAAACACCTCGGAAGTTGGGGAAATTGCCTTCATAAAGCTTGAAAATAAAGGGAAAAACAACAGAAGGATCTACTTCAGGCTCAACCCGTGATTTTTACAAGCCTCATTGCACAGCGAGGTTCTCCGCATCTCCGAGCAAGAGCTTAAAAAAGGGAGCGGTCAGCGGTCTTTCCAATTTCCTCTTGAAGCGCTACGAAGTGGTTATGAAGAAAATCGAGGAGAGGATGCTCTCTGTCCAATCTTCCCTTGAGAGGTCGAGCACCGCGTAGGCAGCAGATCTGTTGAAGTACGGCGGTCCTGTTCTAGAAAAGAGCGTCAGAACGGCTCCGCCGTGGTTGAACTTGTAGCCCATATCGCAGGCTTCATGCCCCCTCACTATCTGCTTCAGCCCGAACTTTTTCCTCGCCCACTCCGTTACCTTTGGGCCCCAGAGGTAGCCGGCTCCCCTCGGCGAAGGGAGCCTCACAACAGGATCATCTGTCGGGTCATTCCAGAGGAGCTCAACGGAAACCTTCATCCTCTCTTCGTCATCTCTTCCGCTGAGGTACTCCAAGACGCTCTCGCTCCTCTGGTAAGTCAGAGTAGGGATCCCTCCGTGGACAGCTGCGATCTCTCCGTTTATGATGGAAGCCATGGGAAGCAGCTCGAACAGCTCCCTGGCCTTCCAGTACAGCTCGCTCCCCTTCTCGTAGCCGAACCTCATGACGAGCTCTTCTGGAAAGTCGTGCGGATATGGAGAAACGCTGCTCAGGGGTTCGTGGTTTCCCCTGAGCACCACAACGCTACTAGGATAGAGGGACCAGACCTCGAGCGCAGTGAAGAGGGATTCAAGTTGCCTCGGTCCCCTGTCTATGTAGTCTCCCAGGAACACGAGGAAGGCCTCTTCCCTTTCCAGAGAAGAGACCTCGATCCTGCTGAGCATCTTGCTCAGCGTTTCCAGATCTCCGTGTATGTCCCCTATGAAGAAGACCCTGCCGCGGTACTCCCTCTCAGCGATCCTTTTATTCTTTTGATCTTTCATAGCAGCTGCGTATCCTTCAAGCTTTTCCCCCGCTTTCCTCGGGGAATCCACCGAATCATTAACGCTTCCCTTCACCAGCTCCCACAAGTTCACTTCCCCAGCGCCTCCGAGACAGCTTCGAAGAATTCATTTATCTTCTCCACTGGGATCCTGGCACCGCACGCCTGGGGATGCCCCCCAGCGTTCCCCCCGAACTTAGGGGCAAGCCTCATCGCTATTTCGTTCAGCCTCAGCGAAGCATCGGAAGCCCTCAAGCTCATTGAAGCCATCCCCTTCCTTATTTCGAAAGCGGCCCCGACCTTCTTCCCGGAAGCGGCCCTCGCGTAGGTAGCGGCCCTCGGCACGCTGCCGGGGGGATCTTGGACATAAGCCACTTCCCCAACAACTTTGTAGTGGCTTGAAACGTATTCGATGAGAGCCTTTTCGTTCCTGCTCATGAATATGCTGTTGACGACCAGCTCGCTTATAGAGCTCGGATCCTCTCCAGCAACGAGAGCCTTGACTATCTCCCTCTTCAGGTTGTGCTGCCTCCTCATGCCCTCGAGCCCCTGAGAAAGGACGCCTGCTTCGTAATATATGTAGCGCTTGTCCCAGTTGTCCAGAGCCCTCTTCGCCCATTCAGTATCATCCAGGTAGTCGCTGATAGCCCCGTAGAGAGCGATCTTCTCAAGCTCCCTGCTTTTCAGACCGCTTCCGCTGGAAGTTTTCTGAAGATAACGGAAAGTCAGCTCGGAAGCGCAGCAGCACTCGCTGTGCACGAAGCTCCCGGGGATCTCTCGAGGATCAAAGCCAGGGGGGATCGGGTGGTGATCTATGTAAACAACAGAACCGCCTTCTCTCGCTATGCGGCTGAGCTCCTCGATCACCTTCTCCGTCATCCCAGCCGAGAGGGCTATGTCCATTATTATCACGCTGTCTCCCCTTTCAACTATCCTCAAGTCCTCAGCGAGGCCCGCTGGGTGGGTGAAGTATATTCCCTTCACATCATCTCCCAAGACTGCTGAAGCAACAGCAGCGCTCGCTACTCCATCTCCATCTCCGTGGGAGAGAACCCACCACTTTTTCCCCAAAAAGAACCACCTCCAGCCTTCATCACAAAATCTTCTGCAAAATATTGGGAGCTCTCTCTATATAAAGTCTGGGAAAGCAGCTGTGTTCGAAGCTTTCAATTCCTCTGGGATGAGGTCAGTTTTATATAGCGTATTACTGATTAATGTTTAGAATCTGTCCAGTGGTGCTGAACGGTGTCAGACGATATCCCGCAGCTGATCAATGCATCAATGAAGAGCAAAGTTAAGCACATGATTGTTCCAATTGGAAGAACTCTGGGGGGCCTGTACAACCACACAAAGGCCGTATCGAACTTCGATATCCCGTCGAAGGACTCTCTCGAAAAGGGGATCCTAGACATCGGGATCGTTCACGAGCCGTCGAGCGAAGTGAGGCTGAGGGTCTGGATGGATGGAATTTCTCTTGCAAAGGAGTTCCGCCCCAACTTCAGCCTCAGCGTTGATGGAAGCATATTCTCATCCATTCTGATAGATGTCTCCCCCCTGCTGAAGAGAGAGGCCGCGAGGGCGAGGAGCAGAATCGTTGTTCTCAACAACGGCTCCTCTCCTTTTTTCGTGACCCACACTTCCATGTTCGCGCTCTTCGAGGGCGGGGGCGAAAAGAAGGTGATCTATCCTGGAGGGGGAATGCCTTTTGCAGGGGGAGAGTCGAGGGAGTTCAGGCTGGATGATGATAAGTACACCCTCGTGAAATTCAACGGGGTCTTCATAGCAAGGGATCCCCCTCACTCATTCGAAGTCCTCCTGAACGACAGGGTTGCGAGAGCTCTGGACATAATCAGAAAGGCGGAAGATGTTGAGCTGGCCTTTACCGCACCCGAGATCAGAGGAATAGCCTTGAGGAGGCTGAAGGACCTCCTCGGGAAGAAGAAGGGCCACACCATACTAGCTTCCATGAGCATAGTCGCGAGCAGGGAGGAGGAGCGCGAGATGGATCTTGAAGCCCACGTGAGGAGAGCCGAGGACGGCGATGTCGTTGTTCTTGCAAAGGTGAAGAACCTGACGGGGAGAACCATGAAGAGAGTTTCCCTCATAGGCCTCGCCTCCGGCATGGTCGTGAACAGGGAGTTCATAGGGGAGCTCATGCCCTATGCAGAAGTGAGCAGAGAGATGAGGGCGAAGACGCCTAAAGACTCAAAGTCCTACATCCTCCGCTTGATATGGAACGACGGCGGCGAGGCGAAGTTCATCGAAAAGAGATTTAAAGAAAGAAGCAGAGAGTAATTATGCTGATTCTGCAGGTGCGTGGTCTCATGGGCATAAGGAGGGTAGTCCTCGATGTTTTGATCCCGATAAGGGGCCTCGGAATCGAAGGGCTCGCTACAAGGATTGAGCGCGTGAAGGGCGTCGAATCCGTGAATATAACTGTGAAGGAGTTCGACGTCAATACTGAAACGCTGCTGGTCGTTGTAGAGGGAGAGGACATAGACATGGCGGAGCTCAAGGAAGCACTCGATGAGTTTGGGGCTGCTGTTCACGGAGTGGATCAGATCGTTGCTGGGAAGAGGACTGCTGAGATCCCCGATTACTTCTACGAATTCTGACCCATCATCCCAGCTGTGAATGATGGCTTTCTTCTTCTCTTCCTTTCGGGCGATCTTCCTTATGCATTGGCTGGTATAGCTGAGCAGGTAGAATTCTAACCTCGAAAATAAGCTCCACCAAAGGATTGAGCTGTCTCCCAGCTTTAGCCCTTCGCTTTCGAGCTGAGGCTCGTCGCCAACCTCAGCTTTTTTGGAGGAGAGGGCTCGATTCCCAGCTTTCCCATGAGCTCGCACAGCTTGCATATATCTCTCCCTATGCTTGTCGGCTCTCCGCAAAGCTTGCATGTCGGAAGCCTCTCGTACTTCGAAGATTCCATCCTCTTCAGAATAAGCGAATCGAATGTCTCCAATATAGAGAGCATTGAGCCCGGGGTTTCCTTCTCGAGCATGTAGAGCCAGTGCCTTATCCTGGCCCTCAGCGTTGGCTGGTGAATTATGTAGGGGCACTCCGTCTCCTGGAACCTGTAGCCGAGGACGTAGGAGTAGGCTGTAGCCTCTCTCTCATATATCTTCCTCATCGGCTTTATCCTCTGCACCAGGAGGTCGCTCAGCCTTGGGGCGAGGGGGTGCTGCCTGATCAGCCTCTCCGGATCCCCCCTCAGTATGTTCATGAATATTGTCTGGACTTCATCATCAAGGTTGTGAGCGGTTGCTGTCTTTGTTGCTCCAAGCTCCCTCGCAGCCACGTTTATGGCCCTCCTCCTCATTGCTCCGCAGAAAGTGCATGGAGAGAGCTCCTTCGTCTCGCTCCTCTCCCTCGCCATGCTTACAACCTCAGAGAGGGAGTAGCCAAAGATTTCCTTCAGGCTGGAAACGACGATCTCCACCCCCCTCTCCCGGGCGTACTGCTTCAGCCTATCTATGTACTCTTCCCTGTTGTACCCCGGGATCCCCTCCACTATGGAAAAGGCTATGAGCCTGCTTGGGCTGACTATGCTCGAAAGAGAATCAAGGAGGACGAAGCTGTCCTTCCCCCCGCTGAGGGCCAGCAGCACCGTGTCCCCTTCCTTTATCAGCTGGAAGCGCTCGATCTCCCCCCTGATCCTGTTCCTTACGTCCTCCACGAGGCATTTGCTGCACAGCTTCAAGCCTGTGTGGTGCTGGTAGTAGACAGCTTCATTAGCCCCGCACCTGTCGCACTTAACCATAGAAGCATCACGGCCAACATTTATATTCTGCATTAGCATCCATTTCTTCGGGTGCTGCTCATGGATGCTGTCAGCTATATTGGTATTATTGGGTTAATCTTGATATCTCTCGGCTGGGTCACTTCGATAAAAAACAAGCCTCCAGCTTCGCTGAGCGGGCTCTATTCTCTGGGAAGCCTCATGCTCTTCATCTACGCCTTCCTCCAGAGGGATGTAGTTTTTTCAGTCCTCAACTTCTTTGCAGTAACCGTAAGCGGCTACCAGTTTGTAGCGAAAGTGATCGAGGACAGAAGGAAAGGGCAAAAAAGCTCCTGATTATTTTATGACCTTTCCTCCCCTTATCACCTTTAGGGGCTTCTCGTGTCTCCATATGGCCTCGTAGACGCTTCCAGCGTTGAGTACGACTAGGTCTCCTCTCCCCCCAACTTTCAGCCCGTAGTCGCTTATCCTCATGGCCTTCGCCGCATTGTATGTTATCATGCTGAACAGGGTGTCCATGTCCTGGAGCGTCGTCATCCACAGGATGTGGGAGTTGAGGAACGCTATTTCAAGCATGTTGTTGTTTCCGTATGGATAGTATGCATCCGCTATGTCGTCCTGCCCAAGCGCGACGTTTACTCCTTGGGACAGGAAGAACTTGACGGGTATGTGCAGCGGCCCGGTGTGTGGATCAGTGACCAAGCTCATGTCGGCCATCTTGAGAAGCTGGGCAAGCTTCGTTAGGTAAGGCTTCGTGTACATGCTGGCAGCCCTCGCGTGGTTTGCAGTGACTCTCCCCTTCCAGTTCTCCTTAACAGCCTTCTTCGCAAGCTTCTCCGTGGTCCTGAGCCCCGGATCCCCTGTATCATCGGTGAGCATAGCTACATCTCTGTTGTGCTCCTTAGCTATCTCGAACATCCTGTCAATGTGGGCATCCTCGTCCTCGGAGGTTATCTCGATCCACGGGATCCCTCCCACGACATCTGCCCCCATCTCCACAGCCTTCCTCACGTACTCCTCAGCCCCCGGATCCCTCACAACTCCGTCCTGGGGGAACGCAACGACCTGTATCGTTATCTTGTCTTTGAGCTCATCCCTCACCCTCAGGAGGGCCTTTATCCCTTCAAGCTTCGCCTTCGTATCTGTATCGACGAACGCCCTTATGTACAGCGTCCCGTACTCTATGGCTTCGAGGGCAGCCCTCTTCGCATTCTCATATATCCACGATTCACTGTACTTCTCCTTTATCTTGGAGGCGAGCAGAATAGCGAGCTCGGATGTCCCCATCTCGCTCTCGTGGTAGTGCCTTATGGCCTCCTCCCCTATCATGAGGTACGTGTAGACCTTGCACATGTGCAGGTGGGCATCAACGAACGGAGGAGAGACGAGTTTCCCCCCAGCATCTATCTCTTCGTTCCCCTTCGCTTCAATCTTCTCTCTGATCTCGGCAATCTTCCCTTCTGAGATCGCTATATCCACGAGCCTGTTCGGAAACTCCCTCGTCTTCGCATTTCTGATTACAAGATCGTATTCAGGCAAGTCCTTACCACCTTTCATTTATTTGGTTAAAAAAATATAAAAATGTTGAGCCTGGGTATGCTGGAAAAATATATAGCTTCTTTTATCCGATAATAACAAAAAGCTGTTGCTTGAGCAGATCTTGGAAGGCAGGGGAAGTGCGTTTTGCCATGCTGCTGAGCGGTGAAGATGCCCTCGTAATCTCTGACTGGGACGCCGACGGCGCGGTCTCTGCAGCGATCCTCCTCTACCTCCAGAGCTCAGAGCTCTTCCCCCAGAAGAAGAAGCTGAACGTCAACCTCGTTCCTGGAGGGCCGAGGGATGCTCCCAGCATCCTGAAATCGATCGCGGGCTGCCCCTCATACATAGCATTTCTCGACATAGCGTGCAACCAGGGCATCCTCGACTCTCTGGGGAGCTTAAAAAGCAGGTGCCCCTCCACGGAGGTCATCTACATAGACCACCACTTCTCAACGCTCGAGTGCCTGAAGGAGCTCAGGCAGCACGTCTCTAAGCTGAGGGTGGGGAGCAGCAAGCCTACTTCAATGCACTTAGCTGAGATCGCCCACGAGCTCGGAAAGCCCCTTCCCGAGAGGCTTGAGGTCTTCGCAAAGGCTGTTGGCTACATAGAGCTGGGGAAGAGGCCTCCAGATGAGCTCATGAACGCGGTCTCGCTAGTTGCTTCCATAGCGAGGGCGCTCAAGCTCGAGAGGGACAGCAGCTTCTGGGTGAAAATGGTCAGGTGGATGTCCAATCCCCTCCCCATACCCATGAGCAAGGGAGACCTCGAAATACTCAACAGGGTAAGCGAGGAGGCGAAGAAGAGGGATGAAGAGCTCGAGAGGGCTGTGGAGGACTTCTCTATAGGGGCACAGAGGTGGGGCTGCTTCAGGTTCGTCGATGCGAGAAAGAAGTGGAGGAGGAGGGGGGTTTCGAGCCTTGCAACGAGGCTCTCCAGGAAGCTCAGGTCTCCAGTCGCCCTCCTCGCCTCGGTCAAGGGAGGGGAGATCCTAGTTATAAGGACGAGGAACAATGCCGCGAAGTTAATAGCAGATGAGCTCCTCTCTCAGGGCATAGGAACCGATGCTGGAGGGCATGGAAACATCGTTGTAGTAAAGCTTAAGGAGGGGTACAGCCTGGAGAAAATAAGGCAGATCCTAGTCACATCATGCAGGTACGTTTCGTGAGGCGGTTTTCATGGGGAAGTCGGATCACCTCTTGAAGAAATTCTTCCAGCTCAAGGAAACTGTTGGAATAGTCCCAGTTTTCTGGAAGGACGGGAAGGTCTCCTGGCTCGACGTGACCCAGATCCCTTGGAAGGAGGAGTACGTGGAAACTTCGAGCGTTGAGAGGCTGGCTGAAGCCATAGTCAGGCTCGAGATAAGGGGGGCCCCGGCCATTGGGATAGCTACAGCCCTCGGCATAGCCATGGCGGCCCACAATTCCAAGGGAAAGGCAGAAGACGTAATCAAAGATACTTTGAAAGCTGCAGAAAGGCTCTCGAGAACGAGGCCCACTGCAGTGAACCTGTTCTGGGCCATAGAGAGGATGAAGAAGAAAATAGAGGAGGCCTCGAACCTCAGCGCAGATGACATAAAGGAGGAGCTGCTGGCTGAAGCCCTCTCGATACACATAGAGGACATAGAAGGGAACCTGAAGATGGGGGAGATCGGGGAATCTCTATTCGAGAGCGGGGACAGGATCCTTACCCACTGCAACACGGGATCTCTTGCTACAGGAGGCTACGGAACTGCTCTTGGAGTCATAAAGACTGCCTGGAGGAAGGGGAAGGAGATCTCCGTAGTTGCTGATGAGACGAGGCCTCTCTTGCAGGGAGCGAGGCTCACGGCTTGGGAGCTTGAAAAGGAGGGGATCCCCTACAGGCTCATCACCGATGGAATGGTAGGATACGCATTCGCAAACAGACTAGCCAACAAGGCAATCGTTGGGGCTGACAGAATCCTCATGAGCGGCCACGTCATTAACAAGATCGGGACCTACGTAGTTGCTTCAATGGCCCACATCCACGGCTACCCATTCTACGTCGCTGCCCCAACATCCACAATCGACAGAAAAACAAAAGTTGAGGATGTGAAGATAGAGAACAGGTCGGAGGATGAAGTAACAACCGTTCTCGGGAAGCTCAGGATAGCTCCGGAGAAGGCGAGAGCATACAACCCCGCCTTCGACATAACTCCTCCTGAGTTTGTAGCTGCTATTGTTACAGAGAAGGGCATAGCCAGGGGAAGCTGGGAAGATTCTCTCAAAAAGCTGCTCGATTAGCAATGAAGGCCCAGAATTTTTTTGGCAATCAATTCCAGAGCAAAAACTCTCTCGGCCTTCTTCTCTTCATCACCCGAAGGCCCCATTGATATACCTCTCCGTCAGCTCCGACGATGGGCTCCTGAATATTCGCTCAGCCCTGTCGCTCTCAACGATCCTACCGTTGTACATGAACAGTACGTAATCGGACACCCTTCGCGCCTGGTGGGGGTTGTGGGTAACGAGGACGATGGTCGTTTCCTCCTTCAATCCGCTGAGCAGCTCCTCTATCTTCGAAGTAGCTACAGGATCCAGATTGGAAGTAGGCTCATCCATCAGCAGAATTTTCGGCTTCATAGCTAGAGCTCTTGCTATGCACAGCCTCTGCTGCTGACCTCCCGACAGCTTCGAGGCTTGAACATGCAGCCTGTCCTTGACCTCTTCCCATAGGTAGGCCTTTTCCAGAGCCCACCTGACTATCTCATCGAGCTCTCTCTTGTTTCGGACGTAGCGGTTTATCTTGGGCCCCAGAGCAACATTATCATAAATAGAGAGATGAGGCAGGGGGTTGGGTATCTGGAAAACCATGCCAACCAATCTTCTGACCTCTATAGCATCAGTGGAGGGAGAATATACTTCGACGCCGTCGACGAATATCTTCCCTTCAACGCTCACATCCTCGTACAAATCGAGGAGCCTGTTTATTGCCCTGAGCAGGGTGGACTTGCCGCTTCCGGAGGGGCCCATAATTGTGAATATCGAGTTATTTGGAACATCGAAGGATACCCCCTTTATTATCTCTCTGCCCCCGATCCTCACCTTCAAATCCCTCACTCTGAGAATCGGCTTGCTCACGGAGATCACCTCTTCCCAGCAAGGGCGCGGGATGCAGCGAAGAGGGAGAGCGTCATGAGAAGGAGAACGAAGGCCGCTGCCCAGCTCAGGTTCACCCAGTTCTCATAGGGGGAAGCGGCGAAGTTGTATATGGCAAGGGTCAGAGTTCCTATAGGCTTCAAGAGGAAGCCGGGCTCGCTGTATGTGTAGTAGTCGCTTCCAAAAGCAGTGAATAATAGAGAAGCTGTTTCCCCCAGCATCCTGGCAACCCCAATGGTTATTGAGGCGAAGAATGCGGATCTGATATACCCCAGCAGGACAGTTGAAGTCCTGAACCTCGAAGCTCCAACGGAGTAGACGGCTTCCCTTATGTTAGCCGGAATGCTCCTGAGGGCATCCTCTATTTGCGAAAATATATACGGGACCGCTACGAGGACGAGGGCTATTATACCAGAAAGAGCGCTGAATCCCGGAATACTTGAACCGGTCAGTTTTCCTGCAGCTACCACAATTTCATAGACTGTGAGCCCGATTATTATCGTTGGGAATTCAATGAGCATGTTGGAGAAGAGCTTCGTAGCTCTCCCCAACCTCCTCTCTCCCCTCGATATGGACTCTGAGGTGAAGACAGCAGCGCTCAGAGCTAAAGCCACGGCAATCAGCGATGCAATTCCAGTGAGCAGCAGAGATCCGAATATGTAAGGGCCTATTCCCCCCACATCGGTTGTTCCTGGGATCGGACGAGTTTCTGTGAATATCCCTGGAAAGTTTGAAGAGATCACCCTGATTCCATTGACCGATATGCTTCCTATCAAGTGGAGGATGGGCAGTATGGATATTATGAATACTGCAGACAAAAAAGCCAGCATCACGTTTGACTTCACCTTCCTCAGCTTAAGGTCGTTCATAGCTTTTCACCAAAGAAGCGCGCAATGAGCAAGTTTATCACTGCGCTCAGTGCAAACAGGATCAAGGCTGCCCCGAAGATGGCGCTCTCCATGTATTCGTAGGAGCCCGCGTTCATGTATTGGTTAGCTATGAGGCTCGATATTGTGTAGCCTGGGTTGAAGATCTTGTAGAAGTCCGGCGCCACCATATTTCCAACGACTAAAGCAACTGCGGCGGTCTCTCCAATGGCCCTCCCGTACGCCACGAGGACGGCGGAAATGATGCTCCTCCTGATGTAGCTGATCTCTGCCCTTATGTACTCCCATCTGGTCATGCCGAGGGATATGAGGGCCTCCTTTATTGCTGGGGGGACTGAATAAAGCCTCTCCCTTATGATGCTCGTTGCAAAAGGGAGCACCATGATCGCTAGAACAACCGATGCTGAGAACAGCGAAGTCCCCAAACCCCTGGGGATTCCCAGCACAGGCCCGAAAGCCCTGTAGAAGGGATCCATTACGTACGCCTTCAGAATGGGGGAGAGGATGAGGAGCCCCCAGAGGCCGTATATGACGCTGGGGATGGCCGCAGCAGCATCTATGAGAGCGGAAAAGGCGCTCTTCATCCTCTTGGGAATGAGCTCCACAATTGCAACAGAGGAGGCGATGGAGAGGAACAAGGAGAGGCTCACCGCAATTGCTGCTGTGAGAAGAGTGCCCCCAACTGCAAAGAGCACTCCGTACCTCTCTACCGCAGGATTCCAGGTGCTCTGAGTCAGAAAGCTCAAGCCTTCCCTCTGGAAGATCGACTCGCTCTTATAAAAGAGGACCGCCGCTGCAAGCGCAACGGCAGCTATTATAACTATGTTCGAAATTTTGAAGAATGAAAAAACATCTGATCTTTTCCTGGCCTTCAAGCGGAAGCCACCTCCTACTTCACATTAATAGCCTTGAGCTGGTCGACGAAGACCTGAGCGAATTGAGAAGGCAGAGGAAGGTAGCCCTGAACTATGTATTTTTCCTTCTGCCCCTCGGTAAGGGCCCATATGAGGAATGCTTGAAGGACTTGAAGCTTGCTCGGCTGAATATCCAGCCTCAGCGTTATTATTGGAGTACCGACAATCGGATACGACAGCTGCCCTCCAGTGTTGAGGAGCTTCGCTGCATAATCCCCCCAGTATTCGCCCTGCTTCGGTATGTTGGAGAAATCTACGCTGTTCAGCGCTGAGGAAACCGTCGTGGTATTTGGAAGTACGAAATTGCCGTATTTGTTCTTGAGCAATGCCATGCTGAGGTTGAGGCTTATGGCATAACCATATTCCACATAGCTCAGAGAGTACGGGGTTGACTTGACCGTCGCAGAGACTCCTTCGCTTCCTTTGGCGCCTAGCCCAAACCCCATGCTGTCCCTGGGCCACTGAACCGTGTATCCATGCCCCACGGTCGAGTTCCACTCGCTGCTGAGCATCGAGAGGTAGGTTGTGAAGAGCGCGGTCGTCCCGCTCCCGTCCGATCTATGGACTCCTATAATCTCCTTGTGGGGAAGCTGGGAAGCGCACTGCGCAGACTGAAGCTCCTTTATCCTGCTGTCGTCCCAATAAATTATCTTCCCCATGTATATGTCTGCCAGAACTTCTCCGGTGAGCTTAATTGGCCCGCAGGAAGAGTCATTCCACTCAGGAACGTTGTACACTATCGCTGTAGCCCCAGCTATTATCGGTATCTGGAGGAAGGATGCATTAGCTGCTTTGAGCTTGCTTACTGACTGATTGCTTATAGGAACATCTGTCCCCGAGAAGTCCAGAGAGCCATCGAGCAGCTTTGATTCGCCGGCACCGCTCCCAATCGACTGGTAGTTTATCACGATATTCGAATCATTGTGCATGTCAACGAAAACCTTTATCCAAGCTTGCATCTGCGGGTTTATGAAGGAGGAACCGCCTCCCGTAACTACCACATTTTTCGGCAGTGACTGCGTTGCGGTAGGTGAATAAGTAGTTGTCGAAACAGCAGTCGAACTTGTTGCTGGAGCGGTTGTCTGCTGCTGCGGTGTGCTAGAAGTTGCAGTTGCAGAGCTAATCGCCGAAGAGCTTGGTTGAGTCCCAGTCGGAGATTGCGCATGCTTGCTTTCGTAGAAGTAATAAGCTCCCGCTGCTAAAGCAATTAGCAGTATTATGCCAGATATACTAATTAAGGACGTTTTATATATATTTGACATTAATTCCCACCTAATTTAGGTACTTTTTATTATGATTTCTTCTATATTAGCATCTTCAGCCAAAATTTATAAATTTATTGAGCCAAAAAAAGCGGAAAAGCAAATTGTTTGTAATTATATAAAAATACTTCTGTAATCTATATATCTATATAAAAAGCTCTTGATAAAGCTTCAACTTGTCACGAGATTAAAATCAAACATGAAATTTTAGTGTTGACAAAGGCATAAAATCGCTTCAATTTGGTTCCACATTGAAGCGCCAAATGCTCCAGCTTCTGTTATCGTTGCTTTTAAATCTTTCAATTCATTCTTCATTGATACAGCTTTCAAGAGGTGAGAATATGTCATTTCCTCAAGCTCAGCCTTTCAATTCATTCTTCATTGATACAAATATTATTTCTTGATATGGCGCTTTTTTCAGATAAAGCTTTCAATTCATTCTCAATTGATACCAGATGTGGAGAAAAGCTGAGAGCGTATATATGCAGAATTTCTTTCAATTCATTCTCAATTGATACGAGCTTCATCTTGTAGAAATAGTCCACATATTTGTCGAATACTTTCAATTCATTCTCAATTGATACAGAGATGAGTTTGGCCGAACCGAGCTGTTTTACATAGACGCCTTTCAATTCATTCTTCATTGATACATGTATTTCAATGCCTGCAACTTATGCTATGGCATATTATAACTTTCAATTCATTCTTCATTGATACGAGTTGGGATCGAACATCACTGAGAACACCCCGCTTGGCAGCTTTCAATTCATTCTTCATTGATACCCCCGAGAAATGCAGGCCATATTTGATTGAGTATCTGAACTTTCTATTCATTCTTCATTGATACCAGCTTGCTGTTGGGGTTCAACCACGGGTTTCTTGCCCACCTTTCAATTCATTCTTCATTGATACTGAGTTATTATAACGGGGAGGTTAGGGCAGAGAAGTTGTTCTTTCAATTCATTCTTCATTGATACAGATCTTGCAGATGTAGGTGCCGTTTGTGTCTGCTTTTACTTTCAATTCATTCTTCATTGATACACGAAAACTAATGTTTTATGGGCTCTTCGCACCTCAATAACTTTCAATTCATTCTTCATTGATACCTTCTTATGGAGCAATTAGAAACCCCCAGAAAATCATGAGTTCTTTCAATTCATTCTTCATTGATACAGCGCACACAGGCACGTTGAACACATATACATGAGTTCGCTCTTTCAATTCATTCTTCATTGATACAAAAGGAAAAGGCTTTTTATCAGAAGTGTTTTACGCTCTTTCAATTCATTCTTCATTGATACTCCGAATTGCCGAACTTTTACGAACCGCAAGCATTTAGGCTTTCAATTCATTCTTCATTGATACAGGTCACTCGAACCACTGACATACTCAACGCTATTATATGAATCTTTCAATTCATTCTTCATTGATACTGAACCGATGGGAATAGCGGATGAAAGATCTTTGTATTCCTTTCAATTCATTCTTCATTGATACACAACTTATTTGACCAATTAGGTGATAAGTTGATTAGTAACTTTCAATTCATTCTTCATTGATACACGTTTAATGTAAACATAACAGGATCCAGCACA
Organism: Fervidicoccus sp. SLHALR4; assembly: GCF_058692745.1. Taxonomy (NCBI): domain Archaea; kingdom Thermoproteati; phylum Thermoproteota; class Thermoprotei; order Fervidicoccales; family Fervidicoccaceae; genus Fervidicoccus; species Fervidicoccus sp. SLHALR4. Next base: position 1,308,507 of record NZ_CP182483.1, read on the forward strand.
ACGCTTAACTTTCAATTCATTCTTCATTGATACATGGAAACAATCCGGAATATGCTCTATTAGTAGAATATCTCCTTTCAATTCATTCTTCATTGATACTCCTTTGCTTTCTGCACCTTCAGCTCAATCTCATCATTTCTTTCAATTCATTCTTCATTGATACCGAGGTCCTTCGGGGCTTCTGTGCGGACCCTTCTCTCCTTTTATAATTCCCCACGCTTCCTTTAATACTTTTCATCTGGAGGAGTGCAGACAGCCATGGTGAGGTCATGCGCGGCACTCCTCCGAAGAAAAATTATTTTTAAGTAAACAATCGAAGGATCCAAATAGTTGATGCTCCTATGTGGGTTATCATTGAGTTCGGCCTATCTTCTCAATCTGCTGGAACAATGCCCTGGTTTGTTGGCCACGAAAGCAGATCTGCTTTCATATCGCTGGCTTCCGCATTCAACCAAGATCTTGGAAGCCTTCTTCATGATTGTATTGACTTCGGCGGTACCAGGCGCTCAGTTTATTCATTGAAGCCATTAACTTTCACCTCTAATTTTAAGCTAGTCTTTCCTAACAACTTCAGAAAATACCCTGTGGATGGAAACGTTGTCTTTGCCCCTCAAGCATCAGCTGTTATGTCCGTTGCCCTATTCGATGAAAAACTGGCTAGCAATCTGGTTACTCAGCTAGTAACAAAAGCCCATGGAATGAAGTTAAGCATCAAGGGATACGAGTTCAGCATTGAGAGGATAAGCCTCAGCTTGGTTGAACCGATGCAGCTCCTGGACTCTCAACCCAATGATGCGGAGGAGATCGACCTGAAGTTCATAACGCCGACATATTTCAATCCATTGCATGGAGATATGAAGTACAAGATCATAGTTCCAGACTTGACTTTAATGCTGGCCTCTCAATTATCCCTTCTCCACAGAACGCTCGGGTTGAGCCTCCCTAGACCCGAGGAGCTGAGCAGCGAAATTTTTCTGAGCGGAGTAGATATAAAGACCCCGTACATAAAGGAGATGAGCGGCGAGGCGCCTACAGGTTTCGTCGGCTGGGCAAAGATTAGATTCAAAGAACAGGCGAAGCCGGAGACCAGAAAGCTGATAGCTTGGCTGTTGAAGATCGGCGAGGTTACCAACATAGGAGGCAACAGAAGCGGCGGCTATGGGGTTGTCAAAGTGGAGCTCAGTGGAAAGGGAGAAGCAGAAAGGGACAAAAGAAGCGAAAGTAACTTAACAATTCATTCTTAATTGATATGGTGTAGTTTATTCCATGCGTCAGGTCCAAGATTATAGGCTTTCAATTCATTCTTCATTGATACTAGGTTTTTTAAAAGAGCTGTAAATCTAGCATCTGTTATCTTTCAATTCATTCTGTATTGATACATCTTTCTTCTGAAACTCTTTTATGCTGAGCATCTCAGAACTTTCAATTCATTCTGCATTGATACGCAATATGATAATAACATAGGAACTTTTAAATGTAATGGTCTTTCAATTCATTCTTCGTTGATACGGGAGCAAAGAGTGCGGTAGTGAGCGGAACCTATGTTGCTGCTCCTTTCAATTCATTCTTAATTGATACCTGAGACTTTGAAGCTGAGAAGGATCCTCGAGGAGGCCATCACTTTCAATTCATTCTTAATTGATACGTATACATCTCCGCTGTACCCCATACCCCTATCTATCCTTTCAATTCATTCTTAATTGATACCGATAATAGACCGCGCGGTGAATGATATCAACACTACGCTCTTTCAATTCATTCTTAATTGATACTTGTGAAAAAAGCAAAGAGCCATTATTTTGCTATATGATACTTTCAATTCATTCTTAATTGATACGGAACTGTTGCTTCCCCTTCTTCGGGTTGCGGTATTTCTTTCAATTCATTCTTAATTGATACTCTCTAATCTCTTGAAGTCGATTGTTTCGATATCGCCTACTTTCAATTCATTCTTAATTGATACGTTTTGATTCCAACTTTCTTCATTCCTTCTTCAACATCTTTCAATTCATTCTTAATTGATACCCAAGCAAAAAAGCCGTTGCATCTAAGGATAGATTCAAAGCCCTTTCAATTCATTCTTAATTGATACGAGTGAAAAAGAAAGTGAGTTTCAAAAAGAAATAGAAACTTTCAATTCATTCTTAATTGATACTTCTTAATATTAATATATGGAATATTGAGGTGGATTGAACTTTCAATTCATTCTTAATTGATACTCGTTCTGAGATAACGTTTTCGTGCGGGGTGTACTGCATAGTCTTTCAATTCATTCTTAATTGATACAAAGTAGATCCTAAAACATTTGCTCAGAATTGGGCGAATCTTTCAATTCATTCTTAATTGATACGTTGTTCAAATAACGGAATCATGGACTGGCGGCTGGAGCGAGCCTTTCAATTCATTCTTAATTGATACTGAGGTCCTTCGGGGCTTCTGTGCGGACCTTTCTCTCCTTTTATAATTCCCCACGCTTCCTTTAATACTTTTCATCTGGAGGAGTGCAGACAGCCATGGTGAGGTCATGCGCGGCACTCCTCCGAAGAAAAAGAGCTCCTCATCTCAGCAGAGCTTTGAGCTGATAACCATTCATTTACGAGCTCTTTTTTCAGCAAATTTGAAGCTAAAAGTTTCCGCGTTGAAAACCCCTTTCTACAAGATTCTGTCTCCCTTACCCTAAGCGTATTTTATACAAATACAGATAAAAATTAGCTTTGGTAGATAAAATGGAAAACTCTACAAAGTTGTGCTTATTGGCTTAAGCTCATATATTTTTAAACATCCTCTATTAAGTCAGTAAAATCCTGTACAGCAATTTAAAAACTCCTTTGTTTTCGACTGTTTTCGTTGAAATAAAATTTTTATATTGAAGCGCCCAAGAAATAGTTGGTGCTTAATTTTGAGCCGACCGGAAATATACGAAATATCTAAGGTTCTAGCGGCTCTAACCATAGAGCGGGAAAGCTTCACTTATATAGATAAGCTTTCTCAAGCTTCATCGAAGGATGTTGCTCTTTATTATATTAGAGAGGCATTGAGAGACTTTTACTCATTGCTGAATAGAGGGTTTGAAAAAGCTAAAGATATAGCCTCCTACATATCATTTACTGATTTAGAAAAAGAGTTAAATGAAATTAGAGAAGCAAAAAGTATCGCTGATCTGAGGGAAGTTGTATCACTGATATCAGCACAAGCGCTATCAGAGGCAGCTAAAATTGAAAGGAAAATGCAGAACGAACCAACAAAGAGTGGAGGTGGGCAGTAATGGTATACGTATCGGTAAGAGGAAGGATTTGGCTCCAGGCTGAAGCTGCTAATATGGTTGAAAGCGTAGGGAACTATGTGAAGCAAAGGAGAGTTCCTGTTATGGTAAAAGAGGGAGGGAATTACTTGACATTTTTTGTTCCAGCGATATCTGGTGAAAGCATTGCCCACGCATATCAGGTAGTTTTGGCCGAAGAGCTCAAAAAGCTGAATGAGAATGTTTGTCCGCTCTGCGAGAAGGGGATTTTCCTCAAAAGCACTAATGCTGAAGTCTACAATATGGTAACAAAGAGTGAACCCCCGAAGAAGACCGAAAAGAAAGGGCAAAAGTCCGGACAAAAACAAGAAGAAACGGAAAAAGAAGTTGAAGAAAATGCAGAAAAAGAAATTGAAGAAAAAATAGTAGCTAACTGTGGGGTTGAAGATATAGGCGGTTTTCTATATGCTGGAAATCCCAACGTGAAGAGAACCTCCAGCTTCTTCACTGGATACATGATTCCAGTCAGGGAAGTGCTTAAGGCTACTTCCATAGACCCTCAGCTTCACAGCAGATATGCTTTGGGAACCAAGTTCGTGTCGATGAGTGAAGGAGGGAGCTCAAGCGGTCAGATGGTATACTATGTTGAAGTATCCTCTGCGCTATTCACGTTCTCATTTGACCTGGATACCAGGTTCATCGGAAAGCATACCTTTCACGCAGACAGCTATGGACAGTTGATTAACGGACTGAAAAATGAAAATGTAAAAAACAGAGCAATCGCAGCTTTAAACGCATTGCAGAGGCTCCTGATAGAGTTCCCAATAGGGGCTAAAAGAACGCGATTCAACCCTGCCGATCTCAGCTGGGAGTCGGTAGCAATAGCAGTATCAGGTGATGTCTTCACGTTGCCAAGCAGCTTCACAAAGGATTACATGGCCCGCGGGATTCAGAAAAAAGCGAAGGTCAGTTTTGAGACCAAAATATACGGGTACTCAGATGAGGGGTGTGCTTTTACAGATGGTGATGTAAGATGCGGTAGCACTCCTGAAGAAGCTATAACTGAAGCTATCAAAGATGCAAAAGGGAGAATTTAATGCGCGGGTTTTTAGTGGATGTAGAATTTGTTTGGGGATTTCAAGCAAGAATAGCCGGGATGAGTAAAGCATCTTCATCATTCCCGTATCCTCCACCTTCCACTATATTGGGGGCAATAATAGAAGCCTATTCGATAAGAAAAGGGAGAGGAGAAGGAGATTTTTTGAAAATTTTGGAGGAATTTACCAATCACTTGATTGCCCTTACTTACAGGTCGCTAAACGCTATTCCAATAACTTATCAAGATATTAATAGAATTCTAGCAATCGGCCAGAGAGGTGGAGTACCCTATCCATCAATTAAGAAACCTTATGGTTCTTTTGATGCTCCAGCGCGTGGCAAAACGGTTCTGGTATCTACAGATGATTCACCGCCGAGACTTAGATTTGCCTTGATAACTGATGATATAATAGATATCCAGCCTGAAGACTTGTGGAAGATAAAGAGAATAGGATCAAAGGAAAGTTTAGTGTCTGTGGTAGATGTAGTTGAAGTCACTCCTCAGAAAATAAGCAATACAACAGCAAATGAATTTAGAGTTGTAACCGGGGTAAATAACTCTATACCTTTACTTAACGGAACAGAAGTTCAAGAAGTTAGAGGAAACTACATAGCGGAGTATTTCGTTAACATCTATAGAAAACCTCTTATCGAATCTCCTTCTAAACTTTACATAACAAGTACTATGGGTTCTGAAAGCAAGGATATAATTCAATATATCTTGGGAATACCATTAGGCATTGAGAAATTCCAAGCTAAAGTCAAGCTAGGTAATGGGTTAGCTGGTTATAAAATGCGTGATGAGGTGGTCATTGGCCTTGAAGATTGAAGTAAGAATACCATCGAGCCCATCGGTAGTTGCCTCGTTCTTATACGAAGGCTTGCTCAAGGTAAGGTCAATTTGTTCAAGCGACGCAGAACCTGAATGCTTAAAAAGCATTTGGTCAGAATTAGAAAAAAAGTTAGAAAAAAGAAAAATCGCCTTTCGTTTTGTAGGAAATGATATGAAAAGTGTTAATAAAATATTAGACCTATGTAAAGACCTACAAGCTTCTAACCTTGGAAACGAGGGAAAAGGATCTTTTCTTATTTTCGTAGAATGTATTAAAAAGTTAGGACTTAAAGAAATTTCAATTTCTCAAAAAATATTTTCAAAAATGCAGTTGATTGGCAACGAAGAGTTTCTAAAAAATCCTTCTAAGGCTAAACAAAACGGGTACTCATTCCAAATAATGAAGACTGATAGGTATCAGGGCATAGTCAGTTTAGAATTAGGACTGATAAATGAGCAGATAACAGTCTATTCGGATCTGCCGTCTACTTATCTTTTCTTTTTAGGATTGGTATCGTCTTTAGTAGCCGATGTTAATAAAGAGGAATACTACTTTTTGCTTTTCGATCCATCAGTGATACCTCAAGCATTAGAAAGACCAACTGATTTTATTTCCTTTAAGAAGATTGTAGAAGACGAAGTATCCGAAACGATAAGTAGTCTGAAAGGATGGTCCGAAGAAATATTAACTCTATTTATATTGCTCAATCCAAAAATAATCGAAGAAATGAAAAGTAAAGAACTAGGTTCAGTAGCCAGCTTTAGATTGTTAAGGATAAAGCATGAAGGAAACGCCTATAAAGTGTACAATGATATACCTTTCAGCATATATGCCAAGCAGAAAATCTATGAGAACTTAAACATAATTAGATCTTTACATAAAAGTGTTAAAGATTTAACGCCTTCAGCATCGAAGTTCTTGCGAAGGAATGATGATACAGGAGAAGGTCTTCATTCTTACTTAGCATTGAAGCATCTATATGCATTCGTTACTACTGGCGATTACTCTTTCTTAGCTAGATACTACAGAGAACTTTGGGAAGCATACAAGGGAGCAGATAAAAAAGCAAGTGGTGAAAATGAGTGGTATTTGGCCATAGCCTCCAGATTCTTTACGAATACGAAACCGTCGACAGATATCTAAGAGAGAAATACATTTCTAAATACAAGCATAGACCTTTTTTAGAAAAAGCTATAGATGAGCTTGGACGCTCAGAACCAGATGAGAGAGTATTCATTACTGCTCCGACTGGCTACGGCAAAACAGCTCTTTCGATGGCCGTATCACTAGACTCCTTAACAAATGGTTATAAAGCGATAGTATCGTATCCTCTCAAGGCTTTAATCGAAGATCAAGCTGAAAAATTTAGGGAACTCCTTGAATGGTATTTTCCTGGGAAATCAAACGACATTGTTGGTATCAGAATGATGGGCATTAGAGAATCTCCGTATCTAATTCACCCCGTTACTTTGTCAACCATCGACACGCTGTCATTAACAGCTATCGGGATCTCTCCGGAAGACTTGTCAAAAGTCTTTGGAAGCCTTCAAGACTCTATCCACAAGACTTCCGGACACTACCTCTTCTCCTGGGCCTCAGTTTGGCTTTCGACTATAGTCCTGGATGAGGTGCATCTGCTCTACGATGCATCCAAATCCTTGAGCTTTTTGGTTGCTATGCTGTGGATAAGCAGCAAAGTCGGAAATCAAATGATCTTTATGTCTGCTACCATGCCTGATAGCTTCATACAATCCATTAAAGAAGCAACCAAACCATTCAACCCGGGCATTAAAGTGAAACACATCTCCATGAAAGAAGATGATGACCCTGAATTTTACAACGAACGGTCTAGCAAGAACTACCTCATAAATTTAGAGCCCTTGAGAACCGAAGAAAAATTTGAAAAGATCGAATCTTTCCTAAATGGCTCCAGCTACCGCAAAGCTTTAGTAGTGTTCAACACTGTTGAGGATGCGGTTAAGTTTTACCAAATGCTTCCGAGCAATGAGAAAATAGTTATTCACTCCAGGCTGACCGAAGACGACAAAAGAAAAAGAGTTAATGAAGTCAGGTCTGATGATAGCCCTTACAGAGTAGTAATAACTACGCAGGTCGTTGAAGCGGGTCTGGATATATCAGCTGATCTCCTCATTACAGAAGTAGCTCCACCCAACTCTTTGGCGCAGAGGTTCGGCAGATTTCTCAGGAGATGGGGGGAGAAGTGCCCGGATCGCCATCGGTGCGCCTACATCTGGTATGAAGAAAATGAATTGGACAGTAAAGAACGCTATAAGGTATATGATGCCGGCTTGGTAAAGGAAACTGTAAAATACCTTAGCGATTACAGAGATCTGAACTTGCACATAGGATATGAGGATTTTTTAAACCGCATTTACAGCCAAGCTCCTAAGTTTGACAACAGAATGCTGAGTGAGATCGTTAGCATCTGGTTCAATCAGAGCAAGGCATCGGAATCCGCCATCGAAGTGCTCTTGAAAAATGAGGGCTCTTTGATAAGGGATGGTGCTCTTTTCAGCGTAGTAGCAGAGGACAGTATCGAACTATCTGTTGATTATAGCTTCCTCAAACGTAGATGCGTGAACAGCAATGAAAAGGGATTTGCCAAATGCCCCAATGATATCCAAGACGCGGTAATCAAATCTCTGAAAGGATTGAAATTCAGAGTTAATGGAGTTTACAATAAAGAGGTGGGCCTTCTGTGAAACCTGTTTATGCGTACTACTCGAATGACACTCAATACGAAACCCTGAGAGATCACATTCGTGAAGCTTTGAAAGTGGCTGAAAAAATGGAAAGAGTTTCTAACTACGGTTCTAAGTTAAGCAAAAATTTTCCACTGATTCTCAAGCTGAGTATAGTTCTACACGATTCAGGAAAAGTTGTTTTCAACCAATACTTTTTCAATCCAAATAGGGAATTAAGTTTCCGAGGACATGAATTCATTTCTGCATGGTTCGCTTATAATCTTGGTGAAGTCGCTGAAAAAAGCATCAGTAAGCCGTCGAGGAGTGAATGGGATGTAATAGCATTTTCTATAATCAACCACCACCATCCAATGCGGATTTTCGACAGATGCAGAGCTCTCTATGAAGAAACTTTTTCCCGATATATAATAAATGAAGAGACCATTGAGCTTTTTATTAAAGAGATGGAAATAGATGAAATCTCGAAAGATGAAGAAATGCGTGAAATATTAGAATTCTTCAAAAATGATAGTTTTCTGGAGAAGATAAGAGGGCATAGCCTGAAGACGATAGCGGAATATGTGTGTGGAGATTACGGCCTCTACAACAATTTGTGGCGTAGAGTGTGGTTTAATGCGGAGCCAAAGATAAGGCAGCTGTTCTTGCTCAACGAGCAGGCTCTCGTGGCTGCAGACTATTATTCGGCCTCAATCAACAGGGGGGAGGCTGAATCAGAGTTTGGGAAGGCCGCTCTCCACTTCGTGAAGCTGTATTCCTCTACCTACCACTTAGCCTTGAATGGGATGTAGATAGTTTTATCCCTGATGGCCTTCGCAAATTTTCTCGACTGCTGCATTATTAAATTCGATAGCGGTGGTTTCGACGTTTTAAGCCATTCATTTATGTCTCTCCACAAAGCCTTTACCGCTTCTCTCCGCTCATCTTCCCGATCCGAGTTGAGCTTAAAAAGCTCCTGAGGCTCATTCCTGGCCTTTTTTATAGCAATCCTGTCAACAACTACAGGCCTGAACTCTTCCATAAGGTCGTAAACTAAACTCATCCTGCCAGGCCTCCTTGCATGGAGGAACCCTATGTATGGATTTAGCCCAGCTGCAAAAGCAGCTTTCCACACCTCTCTAGCTAGTGCTGCGTAGCCGACATTTAGAGCGGCGTTTAGGGGGTCAGGCTTTTCTCGGGGCTTCAGATCCCACTTCTTGAGCCTTCTCTCAAATCCCAGCTTCTTAGGAACTAACTTCTTAACCGCCTTCCAGTATATGTACGCCGCATTCGCTTCGACTTTCCCTGCTTCCCTCCAGTCGTTGGTGCGCTTGACTTCTTCTATTTTCTGTTCGAGCTGTTTTACAGCTTCCCTTACTTCTGGGATCTCTTTACCAGAAGCAGCAGAAGTCTTCATGAACGTCTTCAATATAGCTTTCTGGTTGTTTATCTTCCCCTCAACAATGCTCTTGGCTATCTCAGCTCTCCTAGCCTTGTTGATCGACTGCTTTATCTGCTTAGCCCAAAGCTCCATAGATCCGCCATAAGTCGCAGGTATCAATCTAGCTACCGGTTTGTTGGAAAAGATGAAGGTTAAATCTATTCCATACCTTCCAGCAAGCTTTATGGCTGCCGCTGTTATCGAGACGCCCTCCACAGCTATCACGATTGCATCGACCACGGAGAAAGGAACCTTGGCCAAGGTCTTCCACTCACCCTTTTCTTTAGCTCTTACTTCAAAAACTCCCTCTTTAGCCCCCAGAACTGCCCCATATCTGTCTATGTAGAGAATTCTTCCATTGCCGCTCATTCTTCAATCATCCCTCGAGCAGTACTTCAGGTAAGGGCACTCAGGAGGGCAGCTATTCGGTATGCCTGGATCCTCCTCATATGCTATTATTTCAGCTCTTCTGTCCCTGAGCTCGATAAAGTTTGTCCTCAGTTGTGCTGAAATCGGTACAAGCTTAGCTCTGGAGAAGATCTTTTTCTCTTTATCCATAACGTTTATGTAGAGCAGAACGCCAAAGTCTACAGGCACTTCATACTCGCTCTCAAAGGCTAGAGCATAGCCGGCAAGGGATGCCTCAAAAATTTCGCTAGGCGACCTTGTTTTTACTTCTATTAGGATAGACGGCGGAGCGAGTGCGTCTACTCGTAGAGTTTTGCTCAGGCCTACGAGTTCTCCGTTTATCGGAAACTCGGTTATGAGAGGTGAGGTGAGGTAGACGAGGCCGTCTAGGGTTACATATGGTGAACGAGCTTTATGCTTATCGAAGGCAGAAGAATAGGTCCTCGCGGCTGATTCCAAGAACTTGTGCGCTAACCAGGCAATGTAGCTCCTGTCCAGCAGATTATATTTTCTGTAAGCATTTTCTTTAATTTTCTCCTCTTCTTCCATTATTTCTCTATATAACTTCTCGCCATCAGAATCTCCCCCGATCGCGTAAAGAGTCTTTTTAACAAGCTCGAGGGATTTTGTCCACAATTCATGAACCAGTCTTCCTTTCTGCAGGATTTGGTTGTCCTCAGGAGGAACCTTTTTCACATATCTGAGATAAATATCCCTTCCATTTGGGCAGAAATTGTTGGTTATATCCGAAACTCCCATAAGCAACTTCGTTTGCGAAGATACAACTCCCTCGCTATACGACCAGCCGCGGAGCTCTTCATCTATTTCGGGTTTTGGAAGCCTCCTTATTTCCCTCGATAAAGCTATCAAGTCTTCTATTGTAAAGAACATTTTCCCACTGAAAAGTGAATTGCTTTAAAAAGATATAAAAATAGCTGGCGAAAGTTTTTGAATATCTCGTGAATATATTATCATTATTCCTATCGTAATTGTTTCTCCGGGAGTGTTTTCATGAGCGAAGGCGAGTGGTTTATCACAGTAACTGATCTGAAGCATTTTTCTTACTGTGAAGTTATAGTGTATTTAACTCACTTTCTGGGAATTAAGGAATCTGAAACTGAATACATGGAATATGGCAGAGAAGTTGAGAAGGAAAGGTTTATCCAACAGCTGTACCCAAAATATAAAGTCAAGCAGGCTTTCAAAAGTGTCGCTTTGACTTCAAAGGAGCTGAAACTTACGGGTGTAGCAGACTATGTCCTCGTGACCAAATATGATGAATTGATTCCAGTAGAAGTGAAATGGTCAGAGCCATTAGTCAGCGGAAGACCGAAAAAGGATCACTTGATTCAAGTTGCCGCATATGCACTCCTTTTGGAAAAAGTATGGGCATGCCCGAGATCATCAGTGAAGCGAGGTATCATCTATTATTTGAAGCCCAAAGGAGCTTATGTAGAAGTTGCGATAGACTACAATTTAAAAGAGGAAGTATACGGGATGCTTGGAAAAATAGAAGACATAATAAAAGGGAAAAGGGAGCCTAAACCTAGAATGAAGTGTGGTTCTTGTAATTATAAACAGTACTGCCCTTATAGGGGTGGTACCTCTATATGAGAAATTCTTTCCCTTCAAAATCATCTACCTTATAGCCCAAACTTATGACAACTCTATCATTAAATGATGAACGGGAAATAACGAATATTTGAATATCAAAATTCACCGAGCCCTTAACAATTTTTCTCAGACCCCCTTCAGCACTAGAAAGCAGTCCTTTATCGAATTCGCGAACAAAAACACTTTTTTGAATCCTAGTAAAACCCAACTTTTTTAGAAAGCTAGAGACTGACAACCTCAACTTATCATCCCTAATATCGTAAACGACTAAGATAACAGCATCCAAACAAACACACCATGAATTTATTATTTTTTGTTTTATTTGATTGTTTCTTCGGAGGAGTGCCGCGCATGTTATTACCATGGCTGTCTGCATTCCTCCAGATGAAAAGTATTAAAGGAAGCGTGGGGAATTATAAAAGGAGAGAAAGGTCCGCACAGAAGTCCCGAAGGACCTCGGTATCAATGAAGAATGAATTGAAAGCAGCCTATTCTGGGCTTCAGGAAAGCGATTTTTCACCTACTCATGTATCAATGAAGAATGAATTGAAAGATAAGGTAAATTTCGGTAAAACTCTTTACTTACGAGGTATCAATGAAGAATGAATTGAAAGTAAACCACTCATCGGATAGGATATTACTCTTTTCTAGTATCAATGAAGAATGAATTGAAAGGCTCCAGCGAATAAAAAAACACAAGCTAAAAGACTACGATGTATCAATGAAGAATGAATTGAAAGCATTCCAGTCCGTGCATCCTTCTTAATACGCAGTTATAAAAGTATCAATGAAGAATGAATTGAAAGAGACGCACAAAAAAGCAGTGTTTATATTGGGAGTCGTCATGTATCAATGAAGAATGAATTGAAAGTTGGTAAGGAAGTCATAAACCGAATCTGCGAATTTTGTATCAATGAAGAATGAATTGAAAGAGAAGGAACTGTATAAGTTATAACGTTATCGCTTGCCCCCCCGCTCAGTCCTTCTATGTATCAATGAAGAATGAATTGAAAGCTAGTATTAGTTATTGAACCATAATACGCAAATGTAGTATCAATGAAGAATGAATTGAAAGGGTATTTGAAGACATAAGAATGGCTATATCAATGTATATGTTGTATCAATGAAGAATGAATTGAAAGGGTCATCTTTATCACTCTTCTTCTTTGCACTTTTTACAAAGTATCAATGAAGAATGAATTGAAAGACGCGGATATTCCGGTTAAAGTCAAGGAATTAGCCGAAGTATCAATGAAGAATGAATTGAAAGAGCTTGAGTACCTAACTACTGATTTAGCATAATCCTCATAGGTATCAATGAAGAATGAATTGAAAGAAAATAATGCTCTCGTAAGGATAAATCGCAATTCCGTTAGTATCAATGAAGAATGAATTGAAAGTCCATGTTCAACCCTCCTCCAGTTGCTTTTTAATCAGCTCGTATCAATGAAGAATGAATTGAAAGATAATGGTATATGTTATTCTGAATGAAGCACCTATAGTATCAATGAAGAATGAATTGAAAGTATAATTACTTAAAGAGCATTTTGAAGGCTGCCCTAGAAGGTGTATCAATGAAGAATGAATTGAAAGAATCATTTTGCAGTTGGGAGCTACTTTGGAAGCAATGTATCAATTGAGAATGAATTGAAAGCAGACAACTTCAGCATCTTCAGCATGTATAGATCAAATAATAAATTAGAAGTTAAGAATTTATGATAAAACACTACATAGTAATCTTATATAGGTGAAAAGGAAAGATGGAACAGATGAATAGAAATATGCCGAACGATCCGCCATACAAGCTTATGCTAAGGTTTGTCTTAGGAGCTATATTCTTCATTACTGCTGTTATGCTGTTATCATACTTCTTCCTGTCGCTGCCGTTTATCAAAGAATACTTTGACGGTAACTATAATTCCTTGATGCCCCCGCTTAATACGGTCATTGAGGAGACTGTGTTCTCATTTGCCTTCGGGATCCTCTTCCTCGCTCTGGCATTTTACGTATTGAAGCCGTATATAGAGTTGGCGATGAAAGGTGCCGGTAAAGAATGAATTGAAAGAAAGCATGAAGGAGCCGCCGGCGGGACTCGAACCCGCGACCACCAGCTTACAAGGCTGGCGCTCTGGGCCTCTAGGCCTACCCGCTGAGCTACGGCGGCACCTCTTCATGATCCATCGAACAGCCTATCGAAGATCTCTTCCATGCATTTCTGTTATTAAATTTTAAGGAAGGGGGTGTGCTTAAAAGCTTCCTGTGCGAAAAGCTTCTTTCCCTTGTGAAGAGAGAGGCTATTCTTCTTCGGAGCTGTCTTCGCTGTCGATGTCGACTATTATTTCGGCCTTCCTCTTTTCCTCCTCCTCTTCAGCAGCGAGGCTCTTCTTCTTCCCTCCGGACTCTATCTCAACCCCTCCCCCTCCCACCTTCAGCTTGGAGATAACTGCCTTCCACTTGTGGCCGCAGTTGGGGCATGTGAACGAGCCCATGACGGTTATCGTTATCCTCCCCCTTTCGTCTGGTATGGGGGAGACGAGGTTCCACGTTTTGTCGGGGCTGCTCACTTCAGTTCCGCAGACCGGGCACACGTTTGCCTTCTTCTGCTGCCTGGGCATTTTCCAGAGCACCACATCCATGTTTTTCGCATTGCGGCATATTAAAAGTTATAACTACATCAGTCCAGTTCAATATAAAAGCCTCTCAGCCCAGAATGAAAAGAGGCAAGATGCTGGAGGGCTGAAATGGATCCTCTCCTCTCCATGGTGCTGCTGCTGACCTTCGCGTCATCGTTCGCATCCCTATTCCAGAGGGTGAGGATGAGCAGAATAGTAGGCTACGTATTTGGAGGGATGGTTCTCTATGCTCTTACAGTGAAGCTAGGGCTTTCACTCAACCTAACGTACTCTGAGCCCCTCAAGGAGGTGGGGCTCATATTATTCTTCTTCGAGATCGGCACGCTGCTTGACGTTTCTGAAGCAAGGAAGAGCTTCAGCAGGATAGTTTCAACTGAGCTTGTTGCCCTCACGCTGTACTGGGTGAGCGCGAGCTTCCTCTCCTTCCTTCTTTTCTCATCGGAGCTGGAAAAGCTCATCCTCTTCCTCCTCCTGGCGAACTGCTCCTCCGCATCGATAGCCGTGCTTCTTTCCTCGAGGAGCAGCCGCGATGAGGGCCTCGTCAAGGCAGTTGCACTGCAGGCCTCGATCGAAGACATAATTCAGTTCACCATATTCTCTCTGCTCGTCACCCTGAAGGGGGAGTTCGGAGCAGCTGCGGTCCTGATGGCTGCGGTAAAGGTTTCAGCTTCGGCTGTGATAGTCTACTTCGCTCTCTCGAGAGTCCTCCGGAGCATAAGAGGTGGGAAGTTCCTGAGGGATCCCCTGAACAAGTTCCTCTTCGCCCTCCTCATAACTATGTCGTCATCTTTAGCAACCGGAGCGTTAGGCCTCCCCGAGTTTTTTGGAGCCTTCATAGCTGGTCTGGCTTTCAGGTCGAGCCTCGGAACTGAGGACATCGAGGGAATGACGGCTGGCCTTTGGGAGCTCGGCATACTCCTCTACTTCTCGAACGTGGGAAGCGATGTGCTCGGCTACTTTTCCTCGAGTTCCTGGTTGTTTGAGTTTTTGGCTGGAGCGCTCATCGGGGCTCTCTCGATACCTATAAGATCGATTTCGCTTTCGCTTGGAGGAATATTGGGAGGGATGCCGCTTGAAGCTGCCGTGAAGAACTCATTCGTGCTGTCCTCTCTGAGCGAGAACGGAATAATTTTCATTGGAATGCTCGGCACAGCAGGAGGATTTGTTGCAAGCAGATTGATTGGAGTTGCAGTGGTAGCAGTGATGGTCTCGCTGCTTTTCCAGTACAGGATAGTCCAGAGTTCGGATGAGCTTACTTATAAAGCTATAGCCGTTGTTCCAAAGCGGCTGAGGGAGAGGCTGGAGGCGCTTTCCAAGTTCTACTACCTGAGCGTTGACCTCGCCCTCAAGGCCTTCTCGACGACTTCGCTGTTCTTTGCAGCCCTCCTGCTTATAACGTACTCGCTGGATGCTGCCCAGCTTATCCTCCGTGGCATCAGTGCAGCTCCGGAGCTGTACTTCTATGCTCTGACATCTTTGAGGCTGCTCGGGATCATCGGAACTGCTGTGCTTTTCCTGCTGACGCTGAGGAGGCTGCGGAATATCGAGTTCGAGGACGAAGCACTGCATGCAAAGGACAGTGAAGCTTTGAGGAGGTACAGGACCGGTGCAGCAGTTGTTTTCTCAGTAGCTGCCGTTTTGATCCAGCTGAACATATTGAAGGACTTCATTGCTGGCATAGGAGGCGAAATATTCAAGCCAGAAGAGCTGCTGCTTATTATGCTTGGGGTTGCGGGAGTTCTTGTAACAGCTGCAGCTGGAGCGAAGCGCTCAGCTTTAGCGAAATCCTCAGAAGGATGATGCAATGGAGCTTAAAGGCCCAGCTTTTTGCCATGATGCGGAGGGAAGCAGAGAGGGTGTTTTTTCAATCAGAGGCCTTGGGGAATGGGAAAAGCTTAAATGTCCATTTTTTCTGAAAAAGAAGTAGGCGAAGCCGGGTAGTCTAGCGGCCAAGGATGCGGGGCTCTGGACTTCCTCCTCAACCCCCTTCTCCTTTCTATCGGCACGAGCAGATTTTTTAATGAGGGAGGCAAACCTTTCTCCACCGGTGGCTTGAAATGGCGGATGTGGTCATTTCCTTCAGCATAGATGAAAGAGCCAGAGAGGTTCTCGAAAGGAGCGGTGTTTCATACTCAATTTTCAGGGGAGATTCTCCTCTCGAGGAGTGACTCTCTCGAGAGCTCCCTTCAGCCCAAGCAGCAGTGATATTCCCAGGGCAGAAGTTCGGGATGAAAGAGCTGGAGATGGCTGGGAGGCTGAAGCTTCTCATAGTTCACGGTTCAGGTCTCGACAGCGTGGATGTGGAGGAGGCGTCGCGCCGAGGCGTCTGCGTGGCAAATGCCCCAGACCACATAGCTGAAGCTGTAGCTGAGCACGCATTGGCGCTGACCATGGCTTCCCTCAGGAGCATCGTAAGGGGGGACAGGATAGTGAGGGAGGGGAAGTGGGTGCGTGGCGTTCAAAGGGATCTCACGGGGAGGAGCTTGAAGGGGATAAAGGTCGGAATTGTCGGCATGGGGAGGATAGGGAGCGAAGCTGCGAGGATATTCTCATCGCTGGGGAGCTCAGTTTCTTACTGGGATCGGAGGAGGAAGCCAGAAGTGGAGCATGCCCTGAAGATAAGCTACATGGAGCTGGATGACCTCCTGAAGACCTCCGATGTCGTTATCGTTTCGATAGCCCTCACCGAGAGCACGAGGAAGCTCATAGGGAAAAGAGAGATCTCCATGCTGAAGAAAGGGGCCGTTCTCGTCAACGTATCTAGGGGGGCAGTGGTGGATGAAGCTGGCCTGATCGAGAGGCTGGAGACAGGAGAGATAAGGGCGGCCCTCGACGTTTTCGAAGCAGAGCCGATAGGGAAAGAGCACCCGCTGAGCAAGATGGAAAATGTTGTCCTCACTCCTCACCTCGCAGGATTCACGGAGGAAGCCCTCAGAGAAACAAGCATTACTGCTGCGGAAATGGCCGTGGAGTTCATAAGAAGTGGGAGGATCCCCTACACCGCAGTCAATGCGGATTCATGCCTCCAGCGAAGGTGAAGAAGAGAACAGGAGATCGCTGAATGTGCGAGTGCATGCAGAAGCTCTCCAGCAATCATCTTTTTTTATCTGTGAAGCAGTGTGAGAAGTTTTTGACTCTTCAGCATCGCTGAGAAACAGCTGAGAGGAAAAGACAGAGAGGGTTCAGACCCTGCTCCCCCTCTTTTAAACCTAACAGCTTAATACTGAATAACAGGGAACGAAAAATGTCCGCAATTGATAAGTTCGGCAAGAAGTGGAGTCCTCAGGAAAGCGAAGGGATACTCAGCAAGTTCAGAGACAAGATCGCTCCACCTCCACCCGTGAGATACAGGATCACTATGGCGCTGTTCAAGATCAAGATACAGAAGAACAGGCTCGAATACACTCTCAACAAGCTGCAGGAGAGGGCTAATTCGCTGTTCGAAAAGGTGGTAGACGCTCAGGTCAAGAAGGACATGGACAGGGCAGCGATGTATGCTTCAGAAGTAGCTGAAGTGAGGAAGGTCGCGAAGACCATACTGAGCTCAATATTCGCTCTCGAGAGGATTGGCCTAAGGCTTGAGACCGTGAGGGATGTTGGAGATCTGGTAACAGCTATGGGTCCTGTTGTCGGCGTTGTTAAGGAAGTCAAGCAAAACCTCATGGGCATAATGCCCGAAGTGGCCTTTGAGCTGGGAGAAGTCGACGAAATACTGCAGGGCACTGTAACTGAGCTCGGAGAGTTCACGGGAATACAGATGAGCAACATATATGTCTCTGATGAGGCAAAGAAGGTCATGGAGGAGGCTTCCGCCATCGCAGAGCAGAGGATGAAGGAGCAGTTCCCAGAGCTGCCTTCAGGAGGCTCCCTGAACCTCCCTGCTCCCCCCGCAGCAAACACCAACAAGTGAACGGGATCCGAGCTGGAAAATTATTTTTAAAATTTTTTAAGGAAAAATTTATATCTTAATTTTTCCGCTTTTTATCTAGATGATTCTTCATGATCGAGTCTGCTCAGTCTGCCTTGAGCGAAGATGAAGGGAGTGCAGGTGAAGCACTGATTCTGGGGCACTGCATCCTCAACATGAACACCAGGGCTCCAGGAATTTCGGCCTGGAAAGGAGCGATAATCCCACTGCTCAGGTCCCTGCAGAGCTACAGGGGAGAGATCCACCAGTACCCCTGCCTGGAGGCAGCGATCGTGGGGATGAGGAGGTGGTGGCACGTCAAGGAGCAGTACGATACGTTCACAATGAGGTCTGCATCTCGAGCGGTTGCCGGGATGTATGCTGAGTACTTCACAAGGAAGGGAGTGAGCAGAGTGAAGCTCCTGGGCCTGGGGCTCAGCCCAACCTGCGGCTACAGGTACACGCAGAGCGATCCCAGCTGGGGAGGGAGGCCTAAGAGCATTGAACCTGTTTCCCTAATAAAGAAGGGCAGCGGCGTGCTAATAGAGGAGATGCTCGAGGCTTTCGATGGCTCGGGAATAGTTCTAGAGGTCCTCGATGTCTCCCCGAGCCTCATCTACCCGGACTACGAGAGCAGGATGCCTGCCGCTGAGGGGTATCCGCAGACTCCCGAAGATGCTTTGAAGGAGATCGAGAGGTTCCTCGGTCTGGAAATAGAGTTCAGCAGCGAGGAGCTCTCCCGCATACGAGGCCTGAAGGAGGATCTGAGATCGAGGAAGACAGCAGTTGTTCCCAGAAGCCTCCTCAAGGCCAAGCTTGAGAAGATCCTCGAGATGGCAGAGGAGGGCTACGGCTTCACCCTTGTCGAAGACATCTACAGCAGCGAAAAGGAGGAGGAGCTCCTCTCGGAAATCTATGCCTCAATGATAGGGAACATGATGATGGCGGGACACAGTGTAGCTGTAATGGGAGGAAAGGCGGGATTCAACAGCCTGCTCCAGAGGATCCTCGACATCCTGGAGGAATTCTTCCCTGAAAGGGAAATTCTAATAGAGAAGGAGATTTGAAAAAAATCAGCTGGCATTTCATATCATTGCCTGCGGGCTCATCGCTTTTAACCTTCATCATCCTGCCATATGGTTCACAGGAATAGATCTCTACCTGCATATTTAGCTTCGATGCCGAGATCCAGCTCTATTTCCAGCAGCCTGTTGTACTTGCTCGTCCTCTCGGCCCTCGCTGGAGCTCCAGTCTTTATTCCTTCGGACTCAACTGCTACGGAGAGGTCTGCAATGAAGGGATCCTCAGTATCCCCGCTCCTGTGGCTCACTATCCTCTTGAGCCCCCTGTCCTGAGCAAGCCTCGAAAAGTCTACGGTCTCGCTGACCGTTCCTATCTGGTTGGGCTTTATCAGCACTGCAGAGACGCTCCCCTTTGCTATGGCTACCTCGAGCCTCTTTATGTTGGTAGTGAGGAGGTCGTCTCCAACGATTATGGCTCCCTTCTTCCTAGCTTCAGAAGTTATGGTTCTGAACCAGTCGAAGTCCTCTTCCTGGAATGGGTCTTCTATGAGCTTCAGGGGGAAAGAGTCCATGAGGTTCAGGTAGAGCTCCAGCAGTTCTTCGGGGGTCAGCTCTTTTCCGCTGACAGCATAAACGTTCTTCCTCTGGTCGTAGAAGCTTGAAGCTGCAACATCTATACCAAAAGCGAAGTCTTCCCCAGCTCTGTAGCCTGAGGCTTCAACTGCATCGCGAAGGAGGCTCAGGGCTTCTCGTGGGTCTGTGATTGGAGGAGCAAAGCCCCCCTCATCCCCCACGGATGTGTATATTGAACCGTACCTGTCCTTTATGAGGCCCTTGAGCGAGTGGTAAACTTCGGAGGAAGCCCAGAGAGCCTCGGAGAACCTTCCAAATCCGTGGGGGATAAGGAGGAACTCCTGAAAGCTCATCGAGTTCCCAGCATGCTTCCCCCCATTTATGATGTTCAGAAGAGGTGTTGGGAGCCTCCTCCTCATTATCCCTCCTAGGACAGCATAGAGGGGGATCCCGTTTATTTCGGAGATGAGCCTCGCGGCCGCCATGCTGACCCCAAGTATAGCATTTGCTCCAAGCTTGGATTTGTTCTCGGTCCCGTCTGCTGCGATGAGGAGAGAATCGATCCTCCTGAGGCTTGTGAGGGGCTCTCCAGCCAGGACCTGCGCAGCTATCTCCTTGACGTTCGATGCTGCCTTAGTAACACCCTTTCCTCCGAGCCTCCTCCCTCCGTCCCTCAGCTCGAAGGCCTCATGCTTTCCCGTGCTGGCTCCAGAGGGGACGCTTGCACAAGCTTTCTTTCCGCATGCCTTGAGGCAGACCCTAACAGTAGGATTTCCTCTCGAATCGAGAATTTCGTATGCTGCTGCTTCTTCGATTGTGCATATGCTCAAGGTTCTTCCCTCGCTTTTCCATGCACTGATTATCCTGGACCGAAAAATATACTTTAACCTCGGCTCACTTTAGGGTTTTCCCGCTTTCAGCTCATTTCCGTACTTGTTCAGGAAGGTTATTTTCTCGATTTCCAGCCTCGGTTTAGGCGGAGGCGGGGGATCCTCCGGGTATCCGAGGGCGAGAATGGCTATGGGCACGAGATTTTCCGGCAGCGAGAGCAGAGAAGAGATCTCTTCTCTGTTTCTCAGCGTCTGGATCCAGACCGATCCTATTCCGCAGGAGTGGGCAGCTAACATCAAGTATATGGCGGCATTGGCGCAGTCCAGCATATAGGAAGTTGGAGATGCCGACTTATCGCATGCAACCGCTATTCCTAGGGGAGCGTTCTTGAGGGGCCGCGCATATGGGTGGATTTCGGAGAGCTTCTCCTTCAGCGACTCATCAGTTATGACAATGAAGCGCCAGGGCTGGCTGTTCCTCGAGCTTGGAGCGAACCTCGCAGTATCGAGTATCTTGAGGATTTCTTCGAAATCTATCTTTTCCTGCTTGAACTTCCTTATGCTCCTCCTGGAGGTCAAGAAGTCTATCTCGTCCTCAGCGCATCCTTTGACCAAGAATTTCACCTTATACCTTCAGTTTCTGAAATCCTTCGTTAAATAAGCATGCAGGGATTTTCCTTTTAGGCCCTCAGCTTTCAGCCAGTTTTCTTTAAAAGCTTCCTATGGAAGCGGCTCATGTAATAAGAAGAAATGTGATTCTACAGCATTAGTGAAGACATTTGCGACAATGAAACGCTTTCAGAAAAGAAGCATCTTCAACAGCTGAAGAAAAGGTGCGGCGGCCGGGATTTGAACCCGGGATCACCGGCTTGGAAGGCCGACGTCCTAGTCCAGGCTAGACGACCGCCGCTCTCCTCAAAAACTATGCTTGTGAACCTTTTATAACTTTTTCTTGATTGTGTGAATGATCCTTTCGAGAACAAGGTTATAATATGGAAAATACTTTAATAATCGTTTGGAAAATATTTCAGAGCTGATGATAATTGCTCCCGCACGAGCTGGTCAGCAAATACGTAGCTCCTGAGCTTCGGGGGCTTACTGCTCATTTTCTGAGCGATAGGGGTCTTGGCCAGTACAAGATCGCGAAGGTCATGGGGATTTCCCAGCCCATGGTAAACAAGCTACTTTCGAAGCCGAAAGAGCACTACTACAGCGAGCTTGAGAAGATCGGTATAAAGAGGGGAGAAGCTGAGAGGATAGCGGAGCTTTCTGCAGCGATGCTGAGCGCAGGGAAAAAGCTCGAATACCTGAGCTTCATGAGCTCCTACCTCAATTCCCTCCTGATGACTGGGAGGCTGTGCTTTCTCCACAGAGAGCTCTTTCCTGAAATCCCGGTAAGCTGCGACATATGCATGAGGATTTTCCAAGCTGCAACAGACCCCCGTGCGGAAGAGATCAGGCTGGCTCTGGAGCTTCTCCAGTCCAACACGAGCTCCTACAGGCTGATTCCAGAGGTAGGTTCAAATATAGTAGTTGCTGACCCCGATGCATCTTCTCCGGAGGAGATCTTCGGGATCTCCGGAAAGATCGTTGCAGCTGAAAACAAGATCGCTGTTATTGGTGAGCCTGTTAGAGGGGGTAGCAGGCACACTTCCCTCGTCCTCCTTGCTGTTAAGAAGAGGTTTCCTAAGCTGAGGTCTGCCTTCGTATCAAGATACAGCGAGCGGTGCATTGAAGCTTTCAGAAAGAAAGGATACAGGATCCTCTTCACAGGCCCCCACAGGAGCCTCGAAGAGCTTTATTCAAGCATAGCAGAAGCTGCAGCGAGCTCTCAGGAAGAGCCCGATGCTATAGCCGATGCAGGAGGCCCCGGAATTGAGCCAGTCATCTACATCTTCGCAGAGAATGCCAGCGAAGCTGTGAAGAAGGCGTTCGATTGCCTCTGAAAAATCTTCTCATCGAAAGGGCAGGAAAGCTTTTTCAGCCCGCATTTCCGGTTAACAGCTCCGATGGGTGAGATGGATCATTTGGGATCGAGAGCGGAATGATTCTCTGCTGCTTTTGAAAAGAGCTCAGAGAGAAGAAGGCCTTAATAATTACAATTTTATTCATAAAAATTTATAATAATAATTTTTTTATATTAATGAAGAAATAAAAATATTTTGGGATGTTCTATGGTCGACTTCATTCCAAGGAAAGATATTCTGGAAAGAATGCATCAGAAGATATCAAACGGGGAGCCGATTCTTGGAGTTGGGGCTGGGGTCGGCATAATAGCGAAAGTCGCGGAAATCGCAGGGGCGGACCTGATCATAATATACAACTCTGGAAGATACAGGATGGCCGGCTTCGGCTCGCTGGCGGGGCTCATGCCGTATGGAGATGCCCATGAAGTTCTCCTCGAACTTGCCCCGGAAGTTCTGAGCGTCGTGAAGTCCACTCCAGTCCTCGCAGGGGTGACTGGGACTCACCCGCTCTATCAGGGGAGCAGAATGAAGATGTTCCTCCAGCAGCTGAAGGAGATGGGGTTCTCCGGAGTGCAAAACTTCCCGACGGTCGGCCTCATCGATAAGGACTCGCTCTTCAGGAGGAACCTGGAGGAAACTGGAATGGGCTTCGAGAAGGAGGTGGAGGCCATAAGGCTGGCAAATCAGCTGGACATGCTCACTGCTCCATATGTTTTCGATGAGGAGGACATCGTAGCAATGCTGAAGGCGGGAGCCGACATCCTCGTCTTCCACTTCGGGCTGACGGCCAAAGGAACAATAGGAGCGAAGACGACGATAACCCTTGCTGAAGCAGCAGAGAAGACGAGGAAATGGATAGAGCTGGCTAGGAGCCTCAGGTCTGAAGCCATTATACTAGTTCATGGAGGCCCAGTTGCCGACCTGGAGGACTGGAAATACATAGCAGAGCATGTGAGGGGCGTGAACGGCTTCTTCGGGGCAACCACGTTCGAGAGGCTTCCTACCGAGAGGGCTGTTGCTGAGCAGATAAGGGCCTTCAAATCTGTGAAGACAAAGCTCTGAGAGTGGAAGAGTTGGCGAAAAGGATCCCAAACATAGCAATCCTCGCAACTCTAGATACCAAAGAGTGCGAGGGCTACTATCTGAAGGAGAGGGTCGAAGCTAACGGCGGGAGACCCATCCTAATAGACCTGTCCATGCGCCGCTATTCTCCTAAGCTTGGAAGGCCCGATGTGAGCAACGAGGAGGTTGCCCGGGCATCGGGAGTGAGCATTGATGATGTCAGCTCAATGGACAGGTCAAAAGCTCAGGAAGCGATGATAAGAGGAGCCAGGAAGATCTTGAGAGAGTATCTGTCCCGCGGCGAGATAGATGGAGCAATTGGATTGGGAGGCTCTACAGGGCTCTCTCTCGTCGTTTCGATAATGAGGGAGCTCCCCATGTTCATGCCGAAATTTGCCGTCACCACTGTTATCACAGAAGCTGGCTCGATCATAGCTGGATCCGATATCATACCTGTATGGTCTATCTCAGATCTGGGCGGCGGGGAGAGGGTCAACGCTATAGAGGCAGAGGTGCTCAACAGGGTTGCTGCCGCCGCCGTAGCCGCTTCTTCACCTTCACCATACACTTTTCAAAGGCTGCCGACGGTGTTTGCTACTCAGTTCGGGAACACCACTCCGCACATAATCGCGGCAAAGGACCTCCTCTCGAAGCTGGGATATGATGTGGTTGCATTTCACGCCTTGGGAAAGACGGGAGGGTACACAATGGAGAGGCTTGTCGAAGCAAGGGTTCCCGTTGGAGTCTTGGATGCGACTACGCATGAGCTTGTCGATGAAGTGGCAGGAGGCGTTCTCGTCGCGAGCGCTGAAGGGAAGGAGAGGCTCACAGCTGCAGGAACTGCAGGGATTCCGCAGGTCGTGTTTCCGGGAGCCGTTGACATGATCAACTTCTGGGGGCCGGAGACGGTTCCCAAAAAGATGAGGGAGAGGTGCGCATATGAGCACAGCAGGGGGCTAGTGACTCTGATCAGGGCTACGGGAGAGGAGCTGTACAGAGTTGGAATCCTGATGGCTGAGAGGCTCAATCTGAGCAGAGGACCGACGGCAGTAGTATTTCCGACTGGAGGCTTCAGCATTGTAGACAACGACCCCGAGGCAAAGCCGAAGAATTATCCTCCTGGGGCTTACTGCCAGAGGATGGTTGTTGGAGAGAGGGATTTCCTTCGAACCAACAAAGAGGCCGTGGCGCGATCCGGAGGCTGACATGAAGCTGCTCGAAGGCCTCCTCCAGAAGCTAGATCTCTCCAAGCCAAATATAGACCTCATCATTGTTGACCACAACATAAACGATCCAGAAGTAGCAGAGCTTGGAGCGAAGCTGCTCGATTCCATGATAAAGGGCCTGTGGAAGAAGGGAAGCATTCCTGCGGTTGATGGCCTGAAGGTTCTGGATGTTGGGATGTTCTGAAGGTTTTTCCGTATTAAAAGCAACATTATTAACTTCTCACTCGAAAAAGAATAAATAGAATCTTTGAGCAGATCAGAAGAAGTTCTGGAAAGGTGAAAATCGCTTATGACAGAAGGCAGCGAAAGGAAGGAGCTAGTTCTGAAGGTTGCTGAAGCTAAGCAGAAGGATGTGGGGAGAGGGAAAGTCAGAATAGACCTGAACCTGCTGAAGTCAATTGGAGTTGAGCCCGGAGACATCGTCGAGATAGAGGGAAAGAGGAAGACCGCTGCTGTAGCATGGCCCAACTACACAGAGGATCAGGGGACAGACATAATAAGAATGGATGGGCTCGTCAGGAAGAACGCTGGCGTAGGGATAGGAGATAAGGTCATCGTGAGAAAAGCTAATCCAAAGCCGGCCCAGAGCGTGAAGCTGGCTCCCAGCAGCTTCAACATACAGATTGAGGAGAGCTTCGTAAGCTATGTGAAGAGAAGGCTTGTTGACTATCCTCTGGTAGAGGGAGACACCATCTTGATACCAGTCCTCGGCCAGGCCATCCCCTTTACTGTAATTCAGACTAAGCCCCAGGGGGTGGTGATCGTGACCCCTGAGACTGACGTGAAGGTCCTCGACAAGCCTGTGGAGCCCGGAAGGATGCCCAGAGTCACTTACGAAGACATAGGCGGTCTTAAGAATGTGATACAGCGCGTGAGGGAGCTCATAGAGCTTCCCCTGAAGTATCCTGAGGTTTTCAAGAGGCTGGGAATAGATCCTCCGAAGGGAGTCCTGCTCTACGGTCCTCCGGGAACTGGGAAAACTCTCTTGGCCAAGGCCGTAGCCAACGAGACTCAGTCCTACTTCATTTCGATCAATGGCCCTGAGATAATGAGCAAGTTCTACGGGGAGAGCGAGCAGAGGCTCAGGGAAATATTTGAGGAGGCCAAGAAGCACGCCCCCACTATAATATTCATCGACGAGATCGATGCAATAGCCCCGAAGAGAGACGAAGTCATTGGGGAAGTTGAGAGGAGAGTCGTAGCTCAGCTGCTGGCGCTGATGGACGGGCTGGAGGCGAGAGGAGACGTCATAGTGATCGCAGCTACGAACAGGCCCAATGCAGTGGATCCTGCTCTGAGGAGGCCTGGAAGGTTCGACAGGGAGATCGAGATCCCGCTTCCAGACAGGCAGGGGAGGCTGGAGATCCTTCAGATACACACACGGAACATGCCTCTCGAGACAAATGATCCCAAGGAGAAGGTCGACCTAGAGAAGCTCGCGGACATAACCCACGGATATACGGGAGCGGATCTGGCGGCGCTCGCTAGAGAGGCTGCCATGCACGCCCTGAGGAGGTACATGCCGATGATAGACCTGAGCAACGAGAAGATACCGGAAGAGGTCCTCAACAGCATGGTTGTGAAAATGAGCGACTTCATGGAAGCCTACAAGGAAATCGTTCCAAGCGGCTTCAGGGAGATCTATGTGGAAGTACCGAACGTCAGGTGGAGCGATATTGGAGGGCTTGAGGAGGCGAAGCAGCAGCTAAGGGAAGCGGTGGAGTGGCCTCTGAAGTACCCCGAGTCGTTCAAGAGGCTGGGCATAAGGCCTCCGAAGGGGATCCTCCTATTCGGTCCTCCGGGGACTGGGAAGACCATGCTAGCTAAAGCTGTAGCAACAGAGAGCGAGGCCAACTTCATAGCTGTGAGGGGTCCAGAAATACTGAGCAAGTGGGTCGGGGAGAGCGAGAAGGCGATAAGGGAGATATTCAGGAGGGCAAGGCAGTACTCTCCTGTCATAGTGTTCTTCGATGAGATAGATGCCCTAACACCTGTGAGGGGGATGTCCTCCGACACATACGTCACAGAGAGAGTGGTGAGCCAGCTGCTCACGGAGATGGACGGAATAGTCAGCCTCGACAATGTAATAATAATTGCAGCTACGAACAGGCCGGACATAGTGGATCCTGCGCTCATAAGGCCTGGAAGGCTTGAGAAGCTGATATTCATACCGCCTCCTTCTAGGGAGGAGAGAGTTGAAATCTTCAAGATACACACCAAGAACATGCCGCTCGCTAAAGATGTAGATCTGTACAAGCTGGCAGAACTAACTGAGGGATATACTGGAGCTGATATAGAAGCATTAGTGAGGGAAGCAGGGCTCAGGGCCCTGAGGGAGGACATAAACGCAAAGGAGATAATGATGAGGCACTTCGAAGATGCTCTTCAGGTGGTGAAGCCTTCTATAAACAAGCAGATGGTGGAGTTCTACATCAAGTGGTTCGAGCAGTCCCGCCAGAGCCTCAGGAGGAGGACTGTCGAGACAGCCCCATACACCTGAGCGGAGAGAGGGAAGAGAAAGCATGAGGGTTTCTTGGAGGAACATTCCGGCTCATGAGCTGATCATCAGGTTCCTTCAGCTCAAGGGGGGATCCGTTGTCGATAAAGACCTCTACGATGTTGTGAGCACGGCAACTGACATGAGCTATCCTGAATTTCTGAAAAACCTCATGAAGCTCGAGCTGAACGGCCTGGTCAGGGTCTCTTCAATAAAGGAAGACACGCTTCTCGTAGAGCTAGTGAAGGAAAAGGCTGATGGGAGTTGGGGGTAGAGCTCAGAGAGCTTATCCCGAGCAGCGCTGTAAAGGAAGTCGAGCTGGAGGAGCTGAAGGGAAGAGTTATAGCGATCGATGCATACAACATGCTCTACCAGTTCCTCACCGCCATAAGGCAGCCAGACGGGACGCCCCTCATGGACAGGAGGGGGAGGGTCACAAGCCACCTGAGCGGGCTCTTCTACAGGACGATCAACTTCTTGGAAGCTGGGATGCGCCCAGCATTCGTCTTCGACGGAAAGCCCCCCAGCCTGAAGGAGAAGGAGCTGATGGAGAGGAAGAGGAGGAAGGAGGAGGCTGAAGCGAAGTATAGAGAGGCGGTGAAGGAGGAGAGGGTGGAGGAAGCGAGGATTTATGCTCAGATGGCAGTCAGGCTCAGCGATGATATGGTGGAGGACAGCAAGAAGCTGCTGAAGGCCATGGGGATGCCTGTGATCCAGGCCCCCGCTGAGGGGGAGGCCCAGGCGGCTTACATAGCAAGCAGGGGAGATGCTTGGGCTGCAGGAAGTCAAGACTACGACAGCATACTCTTCGGAGCTCCGAGGCTTGTAAGGAACCTGGGAATAACGGGGAAGAGGAAGCTTCCTAAGAAGGATGTCTACGTTGAAATAAAGCCAGAAGTTATAGAGGCTTCGGTGCTCTACAGAGAGCTCGGAATAGATAGGAAGAAGCTGATAGTGATAGGAATAATGCTCGGCACTGACTACAATCCTGAAGGGATTAAAGGGATAGGGCACAAGACTGCGCTGAAGATAGTGAAGAGCTACCAGACTGCCGAGGAAGCATTGAAAAGCCTGCCGAGCACAGAGGGGGTTGACTACGCGAAGATATTCGAGTACTTCCTAAATCCCGAAGTCACAGAAAACTACAGAATTGAGTGGGGAGAGCCGAGCGAGGAAGAAATAAAGAGGATCCTTGTGGAGGAGCACGACTTCAGCGAAGAGAGGGTGAGCTCCGCTTTGGAGAGGCTGCTCAAAGCTGTGAGGAGCTCAAAGGCTAAGCAGAAGGGGCTGGATGCCTGGTTCAAGTAGCATAGTCGTCTTCAAACCCTTCCCTTCCTATCAGAGGGACAAACACGCAGGGATCCTTTATTTTCACTTCAAGCTTATCAGCCTTCTTGCTCACGACGTGGAGCCTCTGGAAGTACCTGTCTCCGACGGGGATGACGAGCCTCCCTCCGGGCTTCAGCTGCTCTATGAGCGCTTCCGGTATCCTTGGAGCAGCTGCTGTCACTATTATTCCATCATAGGGCGATGCTTCAGGGTATCCCAAGCTTCCATCTCCTACCAAGACTGTGACCCTCTCCCCATACCCTGCCCTCTTCAGGTTCTCCATCGCTTTTTCAGCCAAAGGCTTTATCCTCTCAACTGTGAAGACGTGGCCCCACCTCTCTCTCGGTTCTTCGCTCGGGGCGACGATCTCTGCTATGATGGCTGATTGATACCCGCTTCCCGTGCCTACTTCGAGGATCCTCCACCCGATCTCAGGGCTGAGCTCTTCGGTCATTATAGCAACCATGTGTGGGGCGCTTATAGTTTGGCCGTACCCTATGGGAAGAGGCTCATCAAAGTAGGCATATTCCCTGTACTCCTCTGGAACGAACAGCTCTCTGGGGACTTTCCTGAACGCCTTCTCGACCTTTTCGCTCCTTATTATGCCTTCTTTCTTGAGGTTCTCGATGAGCTGCTCCTTTTTGCTGCTGTATGAAGACAAATCGGTTTCCCAGAATCTTTTATGGGAAAAGAGGCGAATAAAGAATTGCTTTGTTCTCTGCGATAAAAGGCGGTGCTTTTCCTTTTTCTAAGCTTCCCAGTGGCAACACCTAGGAAAAACGAAATTTCGTTGAAAAACGCTGCTGAAAGGAAGGCTGGAGCAGTAGAAAGCTTAATAGGAATTCTGCCTCCATGAATTGAGGAGCTCGAAGAAAAGGTGATTTTCTCCTTGGGGGACGTCGTTCTCCTCGACATTGTCAGAGCCAAAGGCCACGAGAAGGTCAGAGCTCTCCACAGGACAACATTTGAGATAACCAGAGATGACTACCTCACCGAGAGGGGGGACTGCATAATAGGGATATCTTCCGACAAAGCTCTGGACGGACTGAGCAGCAGGGCCAAGGAGTTCATCAGGAGCGGAGGAAGGCTTACCATCCTTCTTGTTTCAGGAAATGCTGCGGACATTGTTCACTGCTACGGAGACAGCAGCCTCGGATTGAAGAGCGACAGAAAAATCATAGTGAGGAAGAGCAGCTACACAGACGACGCAACCCTCTGCATAAGATCAGATAAATCGGCAGCTGACCTGAACAGGGATCTCATCGAGGAGTTGGCTGAGAAGAAGGAGCTGTTGATGGTAATTTTGGGGCTTTCGGGATCCGATCAATAAAAGGGAGGGCTCAGTCTGGTTCCGCGAGATGCTTCATCGCTGAAAGCTTTCTAAATTCTCACCAAATCGTACCTGAATATGCTCTTCGATGGAGAGTGCTCCAGAACTTCTGTAGCCTCCTCGATCTTGAAGAGGTGCCCAACTTTCGAGGAGATCGCGGCTTCCGCCTCTCTGCTTTGCTTGTTCTGCAGGACGTAGAGGTGCACAGTGCTTCCTCTTCTCGCTACTTCTGCGATCTTTTCAATGTAGTTTATGGAATTCGTCGGGCTGTTCATGATGATCCTGTCGAAATGGATTTTGCCTTTGAAGGCATCGATGAGCTCCCCTGCTTCGAGCGTCGTAGCGTAAATGCTTCCAAGGAGCTTCTTTCTGTTCAGAAGCAGAGACTTGAGGAGGAGGGATATCGCTTCTCTGTTCCAGTCGTTTGCAATCACAGTGCTTCTGTGCATGTGGGCGATGTGGATGGAAAAGCCCCCGATCCCTGAGAATAGGTCTAGAACTAGCTCTCCATCTCTGCACTTCTCAGCTATTTTTCTGTGCTCTTCTGAGAGGCGGGGGTTGTAGTAGGCCTTCTCCAAGTCGACGAAGAAGGAGAGGCCGTATTCTTTCGCTATTGTTAAGGTCCTCTTTTCCCCGAGCAGGTGGATTAGCCTGGGAATTCTGAATTCTCCTTCAGTGGAAAGCTTGGCGAAGACGCTCTTCAAGTTCCTGTTCTTCGCAACAATGCACTCCGCAAATTTCCTCGCCTCTTCTGCTTCCTCCTCGCTCTTTATGTTAACAATCCCAATATCCCCCACGATCAGGAAGGAAGATCTTCCAGCATTCCCGCAGTCGGCTTCGGCTTTTTCCATAGGAGGGAGGCACCCGCTTCCAGCGCTTTTTATATAGGCTAAGATTATTAATTGCGCTGGATTTTATATATCCTGAGCGCTGGGTGTTGTTGGATATGGAAGCGCAGAAGAAGGATCTGAGGCTGAGAGATAACCTTCCCAAAAAGAGAGAAGAAGTGCAGAGGAGAAGCGAGATCGATGAATATATTGAGATGGCGAGGGATAAGCTGTCGAAGATCCCAGTTAAGCTAATGGTTATGAGCGGGAAGGGAGGAGTAGGGAAGACCTTCGTTTCCGTGGCAGTTGCGCAGTATCTCCGAGCAATGGGGTACCGCGTTGCTCTGTATGATGCCGATGAGACCGGAGCATCCGTTCCCTTCTTCCTCGGCGAGAGGAAGGGAGAAATTTACATGGATGAGGAAACAGGAGAGCTGATTCCGCTTCTTTCCTACGACGGCATACAGGTAATGAGCGTTGAGCCTCTGCTGACAGACAAATCAACTCCGCTCATTTGGCAGGGCTCTCTGAGAACCAAGTTCATACTGCAGACATTCGCAATGACCAGGTGGGACGACCCTCATATAATGGTGATCGACCTCCCTCCGGGTACTGGGGATGAGGTGCTGACCGTAGCTCAGTATGTCCCCCCGCAGAGGTACTCCCTGATCGTTTCTACTCCAGGGAGGCTCGTTTACGGAATAGTTAAGAAGGCCATCAACTTCTCGAGGAGGCTCGAGATACCTGTCCTGGGGGTCGTCGAGAACATGAGCTATTTCACATGCAGCGACGGCTCAAAAGTGCAGATCTTGGGGGAGAGCTTGGCTGAGCTCCTGGCCGAAGAGTTCAATGTCGATGTGCTTGCGAGGATTCCCCTCAGCGAGCACATAAGGAGGGCGCACGATGAGGGAATTCCAGTATATGAAGCTGTGAAGGGAACTGAAATAGATGAAGAGCTGAAGAAGCTGGTTCGTGAAATAATCGAAAGGACGGGACTCCCGAAGCTCTAGCTTTCTTCCCCGAGCAGTTCTTCTATGTACACGATCGAATCTCTGCTGACCTTGTCATTCTCAAATCTGACTCCTTCCATAAGAAGCAGCCTCCTCTTGAAATCTGTGCCGAGCGAGTAACCGCCTATTCTTCCACTGCTCATTACAACTCTGTGGCACGGAACAGCTATGAGGTCTCTGTTTCTGGAGAGCATTACGCCAACAGCTCTGGGAGAAGTTCTCAGAGCTCTCGCAAGAGAGCCGTAGGTTGTGACCTTTCCCTGAGGTATCAGCTGAAGCAGGATCTTCAGGAGCTCCGTTTTCCTGCTCTTCAAACAGCATCCGCCACCCATACCTTTATCGTCTATCGAATGAAAAACGCGCATCTCAAACAAAAGGTATATAGCAATTGAGCAAAAAAGCCTTAACTGTTCTTGATGCTCTTATGGAGGGTTATGCTCTTGATAGAGCTCAGCATTATGATAAAGGTGTACGATCCTCAGAAGATGACCGCTGTTTCAGAAGCAGTGGGAAGCACTCTCGAGAGAAAAATCAGCATTGGGGGATCCGTGGTTGGGCTGAGCAGTGAAAAGTGCTTCGTCGTTTCTCAGCCTGTTTTCAGAGCGCAGATAGCAATGAAAGATGCTGAGAGCGGCTTCCGCCTAAAGCTTATATGCGAAGATTCGGATGACCTCTTCTCCTTTTTCCAGAGGATGTCTCAAAAACTGCCGTCACCGCACGAAGCAACGATAGAGGTCCTCTGAGCTGCTCATGCATCGAGCAATTTCTGCCATCAGAGCTGGAGATCGCTTTGATGTGCCGTTAGCAGTGGTGAGAAGCCGCGAAGCATTTTTATAAAGGTCTTTTTATCGTATATTTTATTAGGGGGCCCGTAGCCCAGCCAGGATAGGGCGCCAGCCTCCTAAGCTGGTGGTCCGGGGTTCAAATCCCCGCGGGCCCGCGTTTCATATACCTTCTATTTAAACTTAGTGATATATGATCTAAATCGTCTCTATACAAGGTCTATATGCTATGGCAGACTTATTCTGCTATTGTGAAGGACATAGTATCACCTTCAGGAGTGATAAAGACTGGACATGCTCCAGTGGTTCTGGCATTACTTCGCGTATGGAGAGAGAAAAACAAGCTTCCTCCGCTACTTCTTGGCTTTCCTACTCGCAGAAAAACATAAGGAACTATGGTTAAAGTCTATATTAGTAATTAATTAACAACATCATCTACGCAGTTAATTCAGTCTCAAGCTCTATAGATCTATATAAAGTGATGAGCATATCAATGAAGAAAATGAAGTACCTGCTTTTTGTAGAGCCTCGAACCTGTATTCATTAGGCGATCCTATGGGTGAAATAGTAGGTTTATACTAGACGGGCTGAAAAAAACGAGAAGATCAAAGTGTGGTTATTTGCCCCATGAATAGTGGTATTAAGTTGTTCATGTCTATTATCATGAAAATAAAGGGCTTATCGATAATTACTGTTCGCTCGGTATCTATTGATGTTTTATCAATGATTATTATGGTTGCCGCACCGGCTTCCGTTCCTGTCTCGGATACGTCAATTTTTGCCGCATGAATTACGCGATCGACGTAGAGATCTCCCTTCCCTACGTGCGCCATCTTAGTTAGATCAGCTAGGCCTGGATCAAACACCTCATTAATGCCTAGACGCATAAGTATTTCTTTAGCGTTTTCTATCTTAGACTCTACCTCAAACTCAGGTATGACGAGATTTGTCTTTACTTCTTGCATGCCGCTAACTATCCCTCTAACGACGCTCATATTCAAGTTTTTGGCATAATCCGCAAATTCATTGATGTTCTGAGGCATGATCACCAGCAGTCCAAAACTGCTACCATTGTATGGCAGGAGAGCAGCTATGACTTCCTTGTCCTCATATATGTAGAATTCACCGCTCCGTTCCATACCCTTTACTAATTTCTCGTAACCGTCAATTGAGGTAAATGTAATGTTTTTCGGTCTGAATGGTTTTTCCCATGAGGCATTAAAGTAAAGTGTTGTCAAGATTACTGCGACGGTTTGTTCATTTACGTACTCTAACTCCATAGGCTTCCTTATCAACCCTCTAGTTTTATTCTCAACATAGTGATTTACGTCATCTACGAGCTCATTAGGTGTTGAGAAGCCCTTGACCGCAGAATAAAAGTACCTTCTTAAGTTATTTATGTAATCTTCCCTCATGTATTCGTAGAACGCATTCTTTATCCAAATGCCCGAGCTTAAGTCTAGTGTAGCTCGACCAGAGCTATTAATTACAGAGCCACGTAGCTTGCTGTAAGCATCCCAAACGCTGCACACTGGGTCGATACCCAGTGCTTTTCCTATCTGAGCCCTCGTAGTCCCGTTAGAAGCTTCATAAAGCATTAGTAGTGCCTCATAAATGTTGTAAGGCGATATAACGAAATTGCTTAAATTATATCTCTCTCGAGCTAACCTATATATGCTGAAGGCAAAATTCTCAGCACCATCATCAAGTCTCATCGAACAGGGCTTAGCACTCTCTGCTGCGGTATTCGATGACAGCAACTGATCTTGAGTTACTCTATCATTTGTTATTATGCAGGATAAGAACCCGGCTCCAACAGCAAAAACTATGCTAAGTACCGCAAGTATTCTTATATTCATATCTATCCACAATTCATAATTTTATTATTTTTCAAAATTTAAGAAAATCTAGTATAAAAACTCACTGTTACGATTAATCATAAAAGCTTCGTTCATTGGGCTGACATCTTTATGAATCAAGGCAAGTTCAGCATTTAGCGAGCTGTGATTTCTTTTCGACTAGAGTAATGGTTAACTAGCAGGTCATCTTTAGTCGTAACAGTTGCCACTCAGAAGCCACACCCAGTTAATTCCTACTGGAAGGTCCTTTTTCTTCTATTGACTGGTAAAGCAACCTTGTGAGCTTTGGGAGCTTTTCGATTTCATCTGCGCTCGGTTTACTCCCAAGGATTGCTTTTATTAGAACTAGCTCCTCATTGGTAATTCCTTTGCAGTTTCCTTCGATAACCTGTTTTGCCTTCTCCCTGGCTGATTCTACATCACCCATGAGATAGTCTAAGACGATCTCTTCCCATAACAGGTCGTTCTTTATTTTGTCCGAGAATCTGTTTCTTTTTGCTTCTTCCAGCTCGACCTTAGCTGCTTTGAGATCTCCTTCTATTAAGGATGTAAGTATGGAGAGGGGAGAGGCCTGGACCTTGATTGTATCACGCAGATCCCCAGGTAGCAAGTCTGAAACTTCCTCTATTTCCTTGAGTGTTCTCTTTAAATCGCCTATTTTACCCATGTAGGCCTGGATAACACCTATGTGTACTAATGCAACTGCATAGTTGCCGAAATCGCCTTTCTCTAATTCAAGACGAGCCTCTCTTATTGAATTATCCAGCGCTCTCTCCATATCATTTTCGTAGAATGCTAGTATCGTGTCGCTTCCAAGTATAGTTGGTTCTATTTCCTTCTTCATTTCAAGCGGAAGCTTATGGAATAAAGATTTTGATTCGTCTAATAGGCTTCTTCCTTCATCTATTCTTCCTATCTTCATGAGCATGCCTGCTAGTAAAGCTGCGACCCTAGCATATATGGGTTTGTCGGCTCTCAGCCTATCTAAATGTTTTAAAATTACATCAACGCCATCACGGAGGTCTATTTGATTAGTTGTGATTTCTACTAGTGCTTTTTCTACTGCTAGCAGAGATTTTTGCTGCGCAGTTATATCTTTACATTCTTGGAGTTTTTCAAGTGCGCTGTGGTAGAGGCCAAAGCTGCTAGTCATCCAGCTGGAACCTTGAAGAAGACGTTTTTCTATAATTGGGATGGCGTCTTTTATATGACAGTATTCAGCCAATAATAAAAAAGCCTGCATTTTCTGCTTGACATCGGGATGCTGGCTAAGTGCTAAAGCTACCTGTCTTGCCAAATGCTTTAGCCTCGGTGTGCTTGCGACTTTGGGGAGCCCAGCTACAATTTCTCTAGCCTTAACATCTTCATCTAGTATCTCTATGAACCCTAATCTTTCTAGGAAGTTTAAGCGACTTAAACAAGCGGCATTTTTTAAGGAGATTATGTTGCAGATTGTTTCGACGGGAAGCGTTCCGTAGCCAGCGACTAACAGCTCGAGTATTAGCTTGTCTCTCTCATCTATTATTCCCCCAATTTCAGATTCATAGTAGTATGTCACAACCCTGTTTATGCATTCATTCAGAGGAAGCCCTGCTGACTTATACAAATTTATTATGCCATATATGAGCAACGGTATCCCGGCGCTCAGATTTGCTACTAGCGAGATGTCTTTTTCTGATAGATCAGTGCTCATGTCCTCTGAGAGCTTCCTCGTTAGCTCCGTAGCTTCTTTTGGAGGAAGTGGTTTGACCTCTATATCCAGCGCTTTTCCTTTCCAGTAGGGAAGTTTTCTCTCTTTTATCCTTGATATTATGAAAACTCTTGCAGGGTATCCAATTTTCTCAATTAGGGATAATACGTATTCTCTTACTTGTTCGTTGATATTGTGAAAGTCGTCGAATACTAGAACCGCCGAATGCTTGTTTAAGAGGTTAGCAATGGTTTGGGTATCGCTGTTAATAATGGTCCTGGTATCGAGGTCTGTTATGCTTGTAACGAAGAGTGCCAGTTTTAGCTTGATCAACTCCTCCGTGTCAGACGTAGCTGGGGTGTACCAGAAAACTGGGTCTCTCTCCCTATAGCGCTTGATGTACCAGGCAACGAGGCTTGATTTTCCAATCCCAGGCAGACCCCATAAATGTATTATTGGGACACTCGATGAGCTTATGGCGTGCAGCTCTTCCTCTCTGCCGAACGGCTCTTTATATTCCGGTATCACCGACTTCCTCAGCCTGATAATATCCCTCTGTTTTTCTCCCCTCGAGAATGATATTTCCAGCGCCCCTTTATCAAACCTGATGCTAAATTCTTTTACACTCAACTCATAGATTCTAACATTTTTGTCTCCGACCCTCTTCCAGTAACCCCTCACTACTCCCATTCTCTCGAGGAGCTTGAGACGCCTTGAAATAGAGGATTCGTCAACTCTGAGAACATCGGCGATTTCTCTAGTATAGGAAGGTTTTATGCTCAATAATAATAGAATTTGAATATTTATCTTATTTTTTATAGAATTAATTAAGATGCCAAGCTTCTCCGGTCTTGATGACTGTGTCAACAGCTCAGACTCCGGGAAGGCCTGAGACCCCAACCAATATTTGCTCCAGACATCTATTAAGTTTTTTTAAGTATACATACAAGATAAAAACAAAAAACATGAAGACAATAACAACGGTTCTTCTAAACTCTCTTAATCATAACATAAGCTATTACCATTGCTAGTTCTATTATACTCCAATGGCATGTCAGTACAGAATTCTTGGTCAATAGTATAACGCAATGAGAAAGAGAAGCAAGTAGTTGAAACTCTCACAATATCATAGAATATAGAATGTTTAAGAGAGATGCCAGTTCTTAGGTACCTTATATCCTGAAATTTGGCCCACAAAAAAAGTATCTTATACAGGTATAGATATGAAAAAGGTTAGCGCTCCAGTGCATCACTATGTGCATGTTAATGGTCTCAATTATCCACTTTGTTCGATCCCGCTAGTTACCAGGGGAGAGTGCGTTGCTGGTTTGAACAATTCTTCTGAATTACTGTGTTCTTTTCTCTTTTTCATATTGGGCATAGCTATTATTGCTCCTCCAATAACTATTAGGGCTATGCCCGGATACAGCATGTTAACATTAGACGTTCCAGAGTTTACATTAAGAGTATAGTATATTTTCCCTTCTTCCTCATCATATCTAATGTTCTCCGCTTTAGCTGGCAGGTTTACGGTCAGAGTTTCCATGATTCTATAATCTTCTCCCGCACCGTAAACATGTGTAAAGACGAGTGTATTCCCGTTCTTAGTAGTGAAAGTCAGCTTCTCACCCGGCTCTGCTATATTAAGCTCCCATAAACCGTTGCCTTTGTATACTGCTGCTCCCAGCAAAGAGTACGTTAATGTTAGCTTGTTGTTAGCTTCATCAAGGTTTATGTTGAGGTTTTCTATTTGTGTAGGACTGGCTCTCGGCTTTAGCTCTCTCACGAAGGTCGATATTGGATTATAGGTTTGCCTGAACGCTATAAACGCTTGAGCGCTGAACTTTATCTCCTCTCTCACATTTGCTATACCAGAGTCTGACACGTTTATGGTGCTCACACCATCTATTTGGAAAACTGTGAAAGGCTGTATTTGCGCACTGACGACGGTACCAATAAAAACAATGAATAACAACACTATAGGTAGTGTTATTCCTAAAGCCTTTTTACATTTGAACATGTTGTTCACCCCTCAACTCCCTATCTGAAATGTTTGAACGATCTTGTCTACAGCAACTATTGTGTCCTGACTGACTGCTGCTTGTTTAATAACATAGAATACTGCTAAACCGTAGCCCCGCACGTTGGTGTAGCGTGCGATTGCTATGTCTCCCGTACCAAGTGTATATACAGCGGTCTCTGCCGGAATATTTCCTAAAGCACCGTTGGGATTGTCTGTTGTAACCTGATATCCATTGAAGTATTCATTGAAAACTGACTCTATGTAAGACTTTAGAACGTCCGCAGTCAGGCTTTGACTCCATATTATTGCTATTAGGACCGTATTGTCTGGGCTGTATATGTCTACTTCAGAGGAATCGGTATAAGCGTAGTTTTCAGCCATCCAATTAGCGGGCACGCTGATGGACCAAGGAAGATCGCCATAGGGATTCACAATTTTTTTCGTATTGGTTGGCGGCTGTGGCTGAGGTTGCGGCTGGGGTTGGGGCTGTGGTTGAGGCTGGGGTTGCGGAATAGCCCCTCCTCCACCACCTCCACCCCCGCCTCCTGCACCAGGCATAGCGTATCCCCACTGTTCTAAGACATTAGGTGGCAGTTCCGGTAGTTCCGTCGGTACTATTCCGGATGCTTGCGCTTCAATAACATCTAATATGAGGTGTGGTCCTTGAAGGGCTTCTTTAACTACTCTGACACCTGTTTGAATAGCCTCCTGGAAGGTAGCCTTGCTTCCTAGTGTGGTGCTCTCAATCGGTAGGAGCTGCCCGCTTGGGAGCACTATTATGGGTATCGCGTGTCCCGGCATAAGAACAATGTAAGCTTTTAGGTTTTGACTCATCGCCAAGGCAGCTAAAAATATTGAAGTGTCTACACATGTACCGCTTTTAT
Organism: Fervidicoccus sp. SLHALR4; assembly: GCF_058692745.1. NCBI lineage: Archaea > Thermoproteati > Thermoproteota > Thermoprotei > Fervidicoccales > Fervidicoccaceae > Fervidicoccus > Fervidicoccus sp. SLHALR4. The sequence continues at coordinate 1,347,295 of NZ_CP182483.1, forward strand.
CCCGGATAACGTCTCTAGGGTATTTAATCCATTGGGAACTTTTACCTGTCCAATATGCAGTGGGTTCTGTTTGATATGTAATCCCATTATATACGCTGAAGTCCCACACCGCTTCGAGGAATGCAAGAGCCTGCTGATCGTCCAGTGCCGCACCCGCACCTTGGCCTGTTAGTTTATTCGCCATGGCAGCATATCTTTCCACCACCGGATCTTTCGGTGTGACCCACGCAGCTAGCAATTGATAATTGCTGAATAGATCTTGGAAGCTCCCAGTATTCTCTTCAGGCGGTATACCCGAAAAAACAAAGTCATGGCTTCCAAGTATGTTTAGTGGCTTCGTTATCGTTTCAGTAACCGTCTCGCCGTTTGATTTCGTCCTGTATTCTATTTTAACATATAGATTTCCCGGTGTATTGGCCTGAAGGTTTGGAGTCTGCAGGAGTATTGGATAGTACAGGTCTACTATTGCTCCTCCTGGAGGAATTTGCCTGTATTCTTTTGGTTCACTCCAGCTTGTTAGGCCCTCTATTTTATAAGTTATCTTAACATCATATAATGGACCTGTTCCGTTGTTCTTAATAACCGTCTTAGCTACCCAGTACCCTAGCCTCGGATTCCCATAAACTTTGTAAACGGCAGTCATGAAATCTTCTATGCTATATACTTTAGCCTCTAACCGTCCTTCTCCTCCCCCTCCTGTGGCTATGGTTGGCAATGCTGCCAATACTATTCCTAATACGAGAATTACTGCTCCTACGACAGTAAACATATTAATACTTTTTTCTCTAGGCAAAACTCCTTCACCTAGATACATTAGAATGCATCGGTTGACAGATAATTTACTTAAGAAATAATGTAATTAAAAATTGGGTTTGACAATTAACGTCAAACCCGGTTGCATTAATTTTAGTATTAATATAGTGTTATTATGATATAATGATATTGTTATTTTTGAAAAATTACTTTCTAGGAGCTTTTTGTGGCTCTTCTGTATAATATTACTTTTAAAACAAGTATGCTTTTGGCGTGGATAGTTAGGGGAAGATGTAACCTTAGTTGCTCGGAAGAGTTGATATTATGGTGTTGGCTACTTCGAACGATCCATGTCCTTTTTGAGAATAGCGATAGAAAGCATGCGCTATTTTTTGAAGGAAAGATCGATTGTTCACTATTACATTATATGGTCTAGCTAATCTAAATAGAGGTTCCCACAGAATTATCATCCCTGCGGAAGAATGGGTTAGAGCCGACACGTGAGGTCAAAATAACAGATAAGGTCATTCAAAAGAGCATAGCCTGGAGCAGTAGAGATTATCGCAAAGAAGATTACAGGGGAGTTTGTTTCGAATTCAAATAAACCTCCAGTTTTTCTATTCAACCCATTGATTGACGGGTTTTTATATTATATATTAAAGGTTCATAGCTATATCGTAGATATTTACTTCTCGTATATGTTTCATTAGCAGCGCAGAGATTAGTATTAGTACTATTGATGATGCTGCTAGTGTCGTAATAGGGATTGTTATATCATAGTTTGAGGGGATTGGGAATATGTATGTTGTTTCCGGGGTTTTCCAAGAGGCTGTCAACAATACTATTATAGCTGTGATGGGGTTGTATATGCTCATGTCTCTTGGAGTAAGTAGTGATATGAAGTAGATGATCATCGTTATTGATGGTATGAAGTTCGCAATCTTGGTTGTAATCGTTTTACCGATCATAATCAAGCCGAAGATGATCCCGAACGCTGTAATGAACAGTGTTGACAATATTATCGCGGTGGATAATAATGGGAGGTCTAGTGACGGTATTGGTTCACCAGCTGTATGGTAGCTGTATGGTATGTGGTTATGAATATGATTGAGTATAAAGGCGTGAGTGTGATTGCTGTGATCACGTATGTTGCGATTAATGTTAGAGTTAATTTAACAGGGTTCACGCCAGCGTGTCTTATTAAGTGGTTGTAAGCTCCAGAGCCTATTACAACCATTCTCGCCAAACCGCCCATTATTGCAAAGAGGTACATTAGATATGATATCGAGAACCATGATTGTAGAGGGATTTTACTTCCATATGCACCTACAATGCTGAAGAGCACCCCGAAGAATAACAATCCAGCATACATTGCTGTAGATGTAAGATTTGATTTTAGGATTGATTTGAAGTATATGGCTAACGTGCTCTTCAAATCTACACCCCCAGCTTACTCCTGCTATATAGTTGTGTCAGATCATTTATCTCGCGCAGTGGTATACCTTTACTAGCTCCGCTCTTCACCAATGAATATTCTTCGCCATGGATCTTGAATGTCAACAAGACTTCCGGGTCTCGGCCCGGCACGATCTCCGTATCGAATACTTCCCGCGATATTACAGAACCATATAGCATACCGTCAAACATGAAGAATAGGCTCCAGTTTTCGAATTCTCTGAGCAGATAGATGCTGTGCAGTGTCAGTACGATCTGCTTATACTTTGAGGCCTTTAGGATTTCCTCGCTAAATTTTTTAACAAGCCATGGGTCTAGGTCTTCGAATGGCTCATCGAGCAAAGTAATCCTTGTATCAGCGTGTAATGCTAGGATGGTGGAGACCCACTTCTTCTCCCCTGCGGATAGCTTCCAAAACTCTCTAGCCTTAGGCTTTATATATGAGAGGGGTTGCTTAACGTTCTGAATGCTGCAGTTGAATGCGCTGCGTATATCTCTAGGAGGTCATTTAAGCAAGCACCAGGCAATATATAAGCTGTCTCAATATTCGTAGACAATAATCTATAAGGAGAATCTTTATGAGTATCAGCACCGTCAACTTCAATATATCCATGTAATGGCTTGTAAAGACCAACAATAGTCTTCAACAATGTTGTCTTACCAGCACCATTGGGGCCGAGAATCACCGAGTTACCATTGAAAACAGCGTTAGGTATTGATAAAACAATTCTACCATTAAAAGCAACTTCTAAATCCCTAATCTTAATCACATTTTCACCTGCTCGCCTGATATACCTATTAACATACCCTAACATTGGCGCTTCTGATTCTAATAACTCTGACTTTCATAGATTTCAAGTCTAGAAGACCTGGGACACAGTACGGGCTTGATCTGTTATTTCTCACCATCAATACAAGGCTTCCTTCAATAGTAGCTATACCAAGATATAAAGTAGATAAAGGTGTCATTGTTGTTGAACTCTGTAATATTGCTGTAACTAGTAGGAGAAAACCGCGGATAGAACACAAGGGTAGCCTAGAGGCCCCCATCGAGAGTGAGCTAAAGCTAATTATGCAGAATGTGTCACCGCTAGAGGATACCGCTTAAAGTTACCTAATATAGGCTAAAGGAATTCTCATTGATAAATTAAGCCGGAGAAACGTTACTAACATGGATTAAGGATTATAACCAGGGCTCCCAGGGCAAGTGACGCCATAGAAAGTAGAACCGTTTAGCAATAGGATAAGCCTGCCAACGCACGATAAATAATCATTCTGCTGTTCATGGTACGTGGCTGAATAGTCAGTACATGCATAAAAAGTGATATAGGTCCCACTTCTTCCTAAACTAACGGTCGATGCTCAAATCCTTGTGAGCCAACTCTCTTAGACCAAATGGATTGGAAAAGAGAATGCAATATATCTGAGAAAGCACCAAAAATAATTAGTGAAAGCTCCATCTCTAATTGAACTGAGAGTGGAAATGATGAATACGAGAATGCTGTCCATCCTGGCATTCTTCATCATAACGATTGTCTTGATCGATGTCGCCATCATGTTTATACAGTACAACAGCAGCAGGGCGAACGAAATCTCTCAGCTGCTTCAGAACTACCAGTCGCTTTTCCAGAACTACACTTCCTTGAACCAGTCATTCGCGAACAGCCTGGAACAGATAAAGAGGCTCACATCCCAGCTTTTGGCAATGAACTCCACATATTTATCGAGCAGAGAACAGTGCAACCAGACTATAGCAAACTTAACTCAGGTTATTTCCTCCCTGCAGGCAGAGAATTCCAATTTGAAGGAAAATCTGAGCTACTGCTCTTCTCTGCAGAAGAATTTGACCGATGCGCAGCAGCAGATACTTCTCCTCCAGTCAAGTTTATCGAAGCTGATTTCTGACTACGAAGCGCTGAACATGAGCTATTCGCAACTTCTGAACAGCTGTCAGGCTGGGAACTTTTCTAGCATTGTTGCTCAGCTGAACAGCACTCTTTCAGCTATCTCATCCAACTTATCTTCGATATCCAGCTATTCAGAAATGAGGGGCTCTCTCACTCCCTATTCCTACGCATTTGTTGACTACAATTCTCCCGTTGTAGTGAATGCGGTGAAAGGGCTTTTCGGGAGCAGCAGGGAGAACCCTTATGTGGCCCTGTACAAAATCTACAACTTCATTAAATCTAACATAACGCTTAACTTCGACACTCCGTACCTCAGAATCGAATACAACAGCACCGACAGCTCCATCAGATATTCGGAAGACTCTTTCTATCTCCGCTCAGCCAGCGAAGTCCTCTCCCTTGGGATGGGAGACGGGAAGGATGAAGCCATCTTGGCTGCAGCGATGTATGAAGCTTTTTACGTGAACTACTGGGGCTCTGCTCCCCAGATATATGCTGTAATCATCAATGGAACGGGTCCTCATGGGAGCAGGTATCACGGTTTCCTCCTCGTTCTATACGGTAGCGGGAAGGCTTCCTTGATTGATCCAGCTGCAGCTCAGCTCCTCGGACAGGACTACCAGGAGCTGGTTCAAGCTGAACCAACAGGTATTTACAGCGCCGTGACCTCCTACCTTTCAAGAATAAGCTCTTTTGGCAGTTGGAGCAGCGTAGTTGGAATGATAGGAGCACACAGAGTCTACATTTTGAATAATATGGACTTCACGAGCTTCATCAGCTTCCTCTATTCCATAGGCGGCTGAATACCTTTTTGAAATCCCGCTTGAACAAAAGGCACTTCTTCCGAGCTCTCCCATCCCAAAAAGCTCCCAGCAGAATCTTTCAATGATTTTTACTGCTCTTCAGATTTTCTCTTTAAGTTGTTACCCCTCCCTCACCGCAATGAATTCTGCAGCTGCACAACAGCTCTTCAGATGCTCCCCATAAGTGGAATGAATAGGGAGATGCTCGCGAAGCTTGTAATAGCTGTATTTCAGAGAATTGCTTAGCCTTTGATCGATGTCAGAACCGAATTGAAAAAATCGCGGCGGCAGAGGGGTGATCCCCTCTTTCATTCCTCTTCTAGAAGCTTGATCTGCATTGCTCCGCTGGAGAGGCCGAATACATGCTTTATTATGAGAGATGTTGCTCTCGGGGGGAGGATGCCGTATTCGGTTATGAATCCTGTAATGAGCTCCGGCGGCGTGAAGTCGAAAGCCGGGTTCCTTATTCTAAGGTTCTCCAGCTTCAGAATATCGCTCCCCTCTCCAACAACTTCTTCTCCTCCCCTCTCCTCGATCACAACCTGCCCTCCGGCAAACGATGCAGGGCTGAACTTTATCGACTCGCTTGCACTGTAGAACTCTACGTCCGCTTCCTTGGCAGCGAGGGCTAGGAGGCTAGTTCCTACTTTGTTGATCAGGTGGCCGTCGCTGGTTACGGTATCCGCCCCAACGATGACCATATCAACGCTCTGCATGTGCACCCTCATGCTTGAGTCTGGAACATGAGTCACAGGTATTCCCTCCTTAGCGAGGGCTGTCGCCGTTATTCTTCCCTGGAACTTCGGCCTGGTTTCGGTGTTTATGACTCTGAACCGCTTTCCTTCCCTCCAGGCATAGACCAGCATGCTCACTACAGCGGTGCTGTGGCAGTGCGTCATCACAACGTAATCATCCTTTATCAGCTTGGAGCCGTACCTCGCCAGCTTTGCCTGGGCGCTCTTCATGTTTGAAATGAACTCGTCTGAAACGCGAATTACTTCCTCTCTGGCTCCAGAGGAGCTGAGATCCACCCTCTTCAGTATGTAGAATACAGCGTTGGGAAGGGATACAGCAGTGGGTCTGGTCCTGAGGAGGAGCTTGGCTACTTCTCTCATATATCCTTCGAACTCTTCTCCTCTTCCTTGATATTTCATTGATGCAATTTTCATAGCTTCTGCCGCGGCTACAGCAATAGCACCTGCTCCCCTTATCCGCATTTCCCTTATGTCATCGGCAATCTTCAGAACTTCGTCTGGAATCAAAACGATTCTCTCCCTCCACTACTTTATGTTCTTGAGGTCATTGAGGAGCTCGGTTATTTCAGGCTGCTTGCCTAGCCACTCCCCATATACCTCCCAAAGAAGTATCGGCACTCCCTGCGGAGATGTTATCCCGAGCTCAGTCACTATAGCATCTATGTACTCCGGAGGAGTTACGTCCATCTGAGGAACGCTAACCCTAATGTTTCCCAAAGCGAGCATCTCATCTGGAACTCCGAGGACTGAGGCGTCGAGATAGGGAACTCTTATCCTGTCTCCAAGCATCGTCTCAAAGCTGAACTTGTATGTGCCGGCCATCACAATGACTCTCGTCCTCTTTTTGTAGGCTGAAAGCGAAATCTGGCTCGAACCGACCTTGTTCACTAGAGCACCGTGAGCGGTAATCGCCTCGGCCCCAAGAAGCACAAAGTCTATGTTGCTCATGAAGTAGTTCACTGCAGAGTCAACGATGAGGTTCGTCTTTATCCCCAGCGAAGAGATGAGCTTAGCGGCGTAGATCCCCTCCCCTCCAGGCCTCGATTCCGTGATGTAGACTTCCTTTATTTTGCCGAGCCTGTTTGCCTTTTCCAAGGTTTTTATTACGCTGTTGCTGTAGCTGTGAGTCAGCACAACTGAGTTCTCGGGGAGCCATCTGGCTCCGATATCGCTGAGCTTTTCTACCGATTCAAGAGTCTTCCTCCTCACTTCCGCGATCCTACTGAAAAATTCATTCTTGAAATCCTCAAACGGAGTTTTCTCTTCATGCTTCTCCTTGGTGAAGACGAGCAAGTTCCTGAGCGTATTGACAAGGAGAGCTGAAGTCGGCCTCTTTTCAAGTGAATCGGTGCTCAGCTGTATCAGCTTCTCGGAGAGCTCCTTCCACGAGCTGGTTGCCCTCAAGTTCTCCTCTATTTTTTCCAGTATTGTCAGAGCGCTTTCGGTCGCACCATACCTCGATTTCTGCTCCATTTTTTCCACCTTTGAGCACTTTTTTAATTATAAATATTGTCTATTATCCCTAATTTAGATATTAAATTTTGTGAGTACTGAGAACGCAGAGAAAGGGATGATTTGCAATTCTCATTTGCGCTCTGATGAGGTTCAGGGTTTGCACCTACGTAGGCTTTGATTAACCCACACAGGTGTTCATCACCCATGGAATCCTCCATGCCCGACTGCGGGAGCCATTCATTCCTTCGTGACTCCCCTCATCGAACATGGATTCATCTAGTGCTCATCCACCTCGCCGTCTTCATCGGTGTCGAAATCTAGTAAGCTTATATCCTAAGTGATAATATATAAATTTTGACACCTATCAACACCTATAAAAAGCAAAACTGTTTCAGAAGGCTTTCACGGATCTTTTTCCGAGAAGAAGCGGCGGTACCCATCCAAAAGCAACGTAAAAAGCTACAATAATCAGGAGGGCTCTGAAGAGGGGGGATAGCGAGGCGTAGGGGATGAACGCGAGCAAAATTGGAGCGGAAATTCTGAGCTGCCAGAGCGTCCCTCTCGTTTCGCTTGGACCTCCCGTCCTCAGCCTTCTGAAATACGGAACAGGTACAGCGCTGAGGACGGCCATTATTATCATTGCATAGCCCGGCAGCAGGCATCCTCCAAGATAGCCGAAGATTATAACCAGTGTATGCGCAAAAAGAGGGAGCCCTGCGAATTTATCTTTAGAAGGGACTTTTCTCACCAGCCTCCAGAATGAAATCGTTATTATCAGAGCGGCATATGCTTGAGAGGCGAGCGACCATGAAGAAGCGTTAACATATATCAGGGAGGGGGCCAAGACCTGGTAGATCCTGTCGGTTACTCTGTCCAGAAGCTCCCCTTCATCGCTCATGGCATTCAGCTTGCGGGCAAGCAGTCCATCCAGGACATCCAGAGACATGCAAATGAATATCAGCCTTATAGAGAGCTCGTAAGATCCTTTGAATGCGGCTAGCAGAGCCAGCGAAGAAACGAAAGTATTGAAAACCGTTACTGCGTTGGGGATGCTCTTTCTATCTGCCATCAATTTCTTCCCCGCTGTCTTGTAGGGACCTTCTCAGTTATGTGCTGTGCCGAATTATTATTTTTTTGAACAGAATGATGCCAGCATAGTGCTTCACGAAGCTCAACAAATACTGAAGAAGTACAAAAAAAGATGAACTATGCGAGACTCCTGTCTGCTTCCCCGTATTCAACCTCTTTCGCTTCCAGCTTTTCAACTATGTAGTCGAATGCTTCCTTCGGCCTTGTGTGAGAGCCGCAACTGTAAACATCGACCGTGGCAAAACCATATTCTGGCCATGTGTGTATTGTTATGTGGCTCTCCAGTATAATTGCTGCAACGGTAACTCCCAAACCAATCTTCCAAGTTTTCATGTCTAGCAGCGTCATGTTTCCGATCCTAGCTGCTTCCTCAACGATGGAGGCAAGCTTTTCCTCATCCATGAGCAGCTGCCTATTGCAATCCTTCAGATTGCCGTAGATGTGCCTTCCATATACCAGGTGCCCGTCGTCAGCAAATCTCCTTCTGCCCAGTAGCTGAACTCCCTCCATAGCTGAACACCGCTTATAAATATAAAAAAAGAAAATTTAAATGTAACCGCCCTCAAACCGCTATAACTCGATGGTTTAGAATTTTCTATATTGAAGCATGGTAATACGAGAATAAATCGGAATTTTCCATTCGATAATTCGTTCAATAAATGGCAAAATTTAATGACATATGAAATTCCGGCAATTTTTATTCAGACCTCAAATGCATGACATCACCGGCATAGACCTTGACCTTTTCCCCCGTATCCAGCTGGACTGCTAGAGAGCCGTCAGAGGAGAGGTCTACGGCTTTTCCTTCTATGATCTCGTCTCTGAAAACAACTCTGACTCTCTTCCCAATTGTGCCCATTTTAGATTTCCACTTCAGCACGTTTTTCTTGTAATTGTTTTCTTTGAGGGCCTCGTACTCAGCTGAAAAGCGGTGAAGGATCCTGCCGAGAAGCGGGATAATTGGAACCTCTTTTCCATATAATTCCTTTAAAGTCGTGGCGATCTGCCTCAGATCTTCGGGAAGCTCATTGTTAGCGTTGACCCCGACTCCCAGGATAACGTAGGAAGGTCTATCATATTCGATTTTTGCTTCGCTCAAAATCCCGCAGACTTTCCTCTCATTCACCAGAACATCGTTCGGCCACTTGACTTCAGCAGTTATTCCCAAAATGTCTTCTATACCCGTAGCGACCGAATACCCCATGGCCAGAGGTATGAGATTCATTGTGCTGAAAATAGGCGGCCTGAGAACCAGGGAGAACCACAGCCCTCCTCTCCCAGCATGCCACTTTCTGCCCAGCCTTCCCCTGGCGCTCCTTATTTCTCCACATATAACGAGGCTCCCTTCTACAGCACCTCTCTTCGCCATTTCTTCAGCGATATCCTGGGAGCTTTCGCAAGTCTCGAGATATATGCTGTTATAGGACAACGAGCTTCTGAGCCTCTTCAAGTAAGCTGAGATTTCGCTGATCCTTTCATTTGAGGGTATGCTGTAGCCCTCCTCCTCGGCATCTATGAAGAAGCCGAGGGAGTTGAGCTCCTTAACCCTCCGGCTTATTGTTGGGCGAGAGATGCCGAGAGCACTTGAGATCTCCTCCCCTTTCGCCTTGCCCTTTTCTAACAGAAGCGCGAACAGCTGTTCTCTCTCAGCTTCACTCGGCATTTCCGGATCCTCCCCTTTCCTCATCTTGTCGCTTGTAGATAGAGCTTTCGGTTGAAAAGAGAGCTTCTGCTGAATACACCAGTTCGTTAGCTATGTTGAGCATTGCTCCCCTCAGCAGAAAGGTCAATAATTTCAGCGAATTCCTCGAATTTTTCGGTTCCCCAAGATTGATTTTTTGGATTAAAGAAAGACTGCTCATCAGCCAGGCCGATTCGTAGAACTCCTTGATGGAGACTGCCATTATCAGGGATGCCGTTTTTGAAAATCTCGACACAAAAGTTACTAGCGAGGGTATATCGGCTATCTTGATATAGAGAAGGGAGAAGGATGTTAAGCCGGCTATTCTCAGAAAGTTGAGGACGAGGTACCACATGTCTATCTCATTGAGGAAGATCTGCGCTGTGAAGCCGAGAAGCAGGAATACGGCTGAAGGCATCAGCGAGAATAAAAATAAAGAGCTGAGGTCGATTCCGAAAGCAATGCAGAACGCCATCGAAGTTATGACTTCCACCGCAATGGCATAGATGGGGAGAAGGAAGAGAGAGGCTGAAAATATAGCGCTTAAAGCCAGCAGCAATACAGCGTTATTTATCCTCCTCCTGCTAGGGATGAAGACTCCGGCAAGCTTCTCAAGAATGCTCATGCTACTGCCCACCTGAAGATTTCCACCGTTTTATCAGAAATTGAAGCGAATTCCTCGTCGTGAGTCGCCATCAGCACGCTTCCTCCCGAGCTTTTGAAGGATTTCAGGGCTTCCAGTGCAACTTTCTTCCTGCATGCATCCAAGCCGAGGGATGGTTCATCAATTATCAGCACATCAGGCTCAGCCAAGAGCGAGGAGAGCAGGGAAAGCATTCTGGACTCCCCAACGCTCAAGGAAAAGGGATTCTTATCCAGCTTTTCAAACAGCCCAAAAGCTTTCAGCAGTTCCTGCCAAGAAGTAGCGCTTTCGAATTTTACAGCCTTCCAGCTCTCAAGCTCCTTTTCTACAGTATCGTTGAAGAAGGGGTACAGAGGGTGCTCGGGAATGTAGAAAACGCGGATGCTCCCTCCATCTTTCCTGATTTTTTTGTAGGTCAGCAGGGCAACCTCTTTCAGCAGTGAGCTCTTCCCTGAGCCGTTTGGACCTGTGATCGAGATGATCTCTCCGCTATCTACCTTCAGAGAGACACCGTCCAGCAGAATCTTGCTTCCTTTCGCAACTCGCAGCCCATCTATCTCGAGCTCTCCCCTTCGCTGCCTCATCCATGAGAAGGGAGCAGGACTGCTGCTTGCAGAGCTTTCGCCTGATAAAATGATGGTTTTGTCTATTCTCCCCTCGAATCTTCTCGCTCTGTGGTCTGCCACAACAGCTATGCCACCGTTCTCGGTGATTTTCTGCTTTATATTGTTCATCAACCTCCTGAAGCTCTCCTCATCTAGGAAAGCGGTAGGCTCATCGAAGAGGACAACTTTCGACCCGATTTTGAAGGAGATTTCTGTTATGAGCCTGTACCTTTCGCCGGAAGAAAGGTCATTTATGGGAATGTCGATTTTCTCATAGAAATCGCTGAAATCGCTGCTCGACAGACCTCTGTATTTCAGCTCTTCTCGAACGGTTCTCCCCAAGAAAAAAGAGCGGGGATCCTGCGGAACATATGAGATCAATCCCTTTCTGCGAGCTGCCAGAGGGGATAGCCCATAGACAGAAATGCTCCCGGAAATGGAGAAGCCGATGTAAACTGCCTGGAGAATGCCGGAAATTGCCTTCATAAGCGTAGATTTCCCGCTTCCTGTTGGCCCTGCCAGCAGAGCAGCCTCTCCTTGACGCACTTCGAAAGATACGCTCTCCAGTATCGGCTTGTTCTTCAATCTTATTGAAAGACTCTCAGCCTTCAGCTCACTCAATTTTCAATCCCTTTTCTCTGAAGAATCTGTAGGCTGACTTTGCCAAGAGGATCCCCAAAAGCTGGTCCATAAACAAGTCCTGCGGGATGAATATCAAAACTGAAGCTGCGAAGATCGCGAGATATTTGCTGCTCGGTGAAATGCCCAGGAGTCCAGAAACGCTTGTGCTCCAGGAATAAAGCTTAGAGCCAGGGATAGCGTACTTCAGAAAAACCGCAAAACCTAGAGCGTATGTAAGTAGGAAGGAAACCAGAGAGATCAGCAGGAGAGAGATCACGTCTCTTTTTCTCAGCTCTGCGAGCGTTATTCCCCTCTTCTTCAAATAAATGCGGGAAAGGAAGGACATGAGCGGGGCGCTGATGGCGAATCCGTAGAGATAGCCTGCCGTATACCCTAAGAGCACCCCTACTCCTCCGCTCCCACCGGAGGCCATTGGAAGCCCTGCAGCTATCAGTAAAATGTAAATCAAAATTGATAGCATCGCGTATGACGGCGAGAGAATTAAGGAAGCAAAAGTGACGCCCAAGTTCTGCATTGTGTATGGTACTGGACCAAGGTTGAATTTCAGCTGAGCGGTCAATCCCATCATCACAACACTTATAGCTACCAGCGGAAGCTTTTCGAAGGGATCCTTCAACGCCACCACTTTGAAATAGTTTCTAAAAATGATGGTATTAAATAGACCTTTAAAAAAAATATTCTCCTTTTTTGATGAAACTATTTCAATTCAGAGCAGAACTGCGAGCAATCCCTTTTGGAGGTGGAGCCTGTTTTCAGCCTGCTGCCAGACAGCGCTTCTGCTGGATTCGAAAACATCGGCTGTGACTTCCTCTCCTTTGTGCGCAGGAAGGCAGTGCATGAACACCGCCCTTTCGCTGGCTAAGGAAAAGAGTTCTTTATCTACCCTGTACGGCGACAGAATTTCCCTCCTCCTTTCAGCCTCCTTCTCCTTCCCCATGCTGACCCATGTATCTGTATATATAACATCCGCACCTTCCGCAGCTTCCCTTGGATCTTCTGTAACTATAAATTCCAAGTCCTTGGACTCGGCAATAGAGGCTGCTGCCTTAAGATAATTCTCCAGAGGATAAAGCTCCTTTGGTGCTGCTACCCTGAAGTTGGCGCCGAGCCTGAGCGACGCTATCATGAGACTGTTGAGAACGTTGTCTCTTCCATCGCCTATGAAGGCGATAGTCAAGTTCTGGAGAGATCCGAAAATCTCTTCCATAGTCATGAGATCTGAAAGAGCTTGGACAGGATGCTCTAGATCGCTCAATCCACTTATCACGGGAATTTCCGCATGCTTAGCGAGTAGTTCCAATGTTTCCTGCTCATACACTCTGGCAACTATCCCGTCACCATATCTGGAGAGCACTCTCGCTGTGTCTTCTATATCTTCTCCCCTGGAAAGCTGAAGCTCTGTCCATCCCGCATAAATAGAGAATCCCCCAAGCTGCCGCATAGCTATTTCGAAGCTGAGCCTAGTCCTTGTGCTGGGCTTCTGAAACAAGAGGAAGAGGACCTTATCGCGGAGAAGATCGATCCTTCTCTTGCCGAGATAGTACAGCCTTTTAAGCTCTCTCGCTGTATCTATGACGTACTTCATTTCTTCCTCGCTGAAGTCAAATACCGATATGAAATCTCTTCCCTTCAATCTGCGGGGATCCATTTCACCCACAACCAGAGGGCAAGCCCTCTCCTTTTTATCTTTCTCTCACGAATAGATATAATTAGGTGTTCTCAGTGGAGGTTGGGCAGATCGCCAATAGAAAAAAGCTGGAGGTAGTCTATGAATCTAACGATGTAATAGTTATGCTGGCTCCTCACGAGGATAAGCTGACAGAGATGATCCTTTCGATCATAAAGAAGAGCGCTGACGGCGTAACTGTGAAGGAGATCCATTCCGAATTGAAAACAATAGCCAGTGAAGAAAAAATAAGGAAGATCGTGAACGCTTTGAGGAATTCGAAAATCGTCTATTCTTCAAAGGGAAGATATTTTATTTCTCAAAGTTTTGAGAGAAGATCTTCTCCAGGATAGCCCCTCCTTCTCTCAGGTCTCTAACAACATAGTCTGCGCCCGCCTTCTTGAAAAAGTCCTCAGATTTGCAGCCATATGTCACCCCAACTGCGATGCAACCATTGCTCTTAGCGGCCGTGATATCATCGATATAGTCTCCAAACATTACGCATTTCGCTATTCCATTCCCAGCCAGCAGCTGCCTTACTTCTTCGGTTTTATCGAAAGGATGCTGCCCGGAACTGTTCTTCAAGGTTTTTATTTTTCCGCTGAAACCGGAGATCCCCAGCATTTCCAGCTCTGTCTCCACTTCTTCCGGGTCAATTCCTCTGCCAGTAACTATGTAGCTTTCCACTTTCATTTTCCTCAAGATGTCAAGAAAATCCATCAGCCCAGGCATCGGCTTTATCTCCTCAGGGCCATTAGCCTTGTAAAGTACCTTGAATTCCTCCCAGAAGCCTGGCGGATATTCCTTGTAGTCATCAATGGAGTTCTCGCAGAACATTTCGAAGAACTTCCCAAAGCTGACTTCTTCTCCAAAGTACTTCTTCAGCAGCTGATTGTAAACCCTGTAAAAGATCGGGAGAGAGTCAACGAGGGTCATGTCGTAGTCCAGTATAACAACATTCCTCATAGGCCACCATTCCCTAATGAGTGATGTCCAGAAAGTCAGTTGGAAGAGGCCGTCCCCTGCTCGAATATTCGTCATATTTAGAGGCTAGAAACTCCAGAAAGACTGGACATGTATCGTACTTTCCATCTCTATCGCACTCCTCGCCCAGTCTGATGAAGCACTGCTTGGTTTTTTTATCGAAATATGGACAAAGCTTGTGATATGTCCTAGCTGACCTCAGCATTCTCTGTATCCACTTTTCTTTTTCGCTCTGCTGATGAGGTTGTTGCGATTGCCCCGAACTCATAGTAGTTCACCGCACCGGGTACTGTTTTCTACGATACGAACTGCAGTCTATTATGTTCAGTTTTCAATAATTTAACTTTAATTGAATATAATGTTTTTTGCAGCAGGACAGTTTTGCGGATAGGATGAGTTTTCAGTTCCGCAGAAAATAGCCGCTTACTACTCTCTGGATTAGTTAGCACTTATTTGGAATCATCCTTTTTCTGCAGTGTAAGCTATCGCTTCCTTTTCAAGCAACAGAAAGCTTTCTTCAAACTGCGCAACTTGAGAGTTCGAAGCCTCGATCAGAACTGGATATTGCTGAGCAACGCCTTTTTTGACCATTTCGTGGATCATTTCCCTAAATCTTATCAATCCTACTTCTTTCGCATACCATCTCTCCGAAAATGGAAGCTCACCTCTCTCCCTGAAGATCCTTTCGTAGAGCGATCTGGTCTCATCCTTGAGATCTCTGAGCTTCTTCGTGGGAACGCTTTTCAGAGAAAAAATTCCAACAAATTTGCCATCTATCACGTATCCTGCACCTCTCGTAGAAAATGGTTCGATTGCAACCGCAGAATTCGGCAGAAGAACCCCTCTCACGGTGAATGAAGGTGTATTTGGTATGCTCAACCCTGTATGAAGCCTGTACCTATCCAGGCCGTGTCCTGTTAGGTTCCTGATAGGTTCAGCTCCGTAGCTTTTTATCGTCTTCTCTATGATCGAGCTTATTTGCGATACCTTTATGCCTGGGAATATGGCTTCTTTGACCCTCTCTACTGCTTCTTCTGCCGCCTTGACGAGGTCCTCGTTTTCCCCACTGAGGTCTACGCTGAATGCCGTATCTGCAATGTAGCCGTCAACGTGGACCCCAATATCAACTTTCAAAATTCCATTCGCTTCCAGTTTTTCCGTGCTGTCGATCAGGGGAGAAAAATGGGCAGCAGTGGAACCTATGCTCAAATTGACTGGAAAAGCCAGGGATCCCCCCATGCTCCTTATCTCATTTTCGATCCTTTCAGCGAGCTCCAGCAGAGATATATTCTCCCTTATCAGGGCTCTCGCCCTTCTCTTCGCTTCTGCAGAAATCCTTCCCGCTTTCAAATAAGAATTAATAATCCCCTGGTCTAATTGTGTCAAAGCAGACAGCACCATTCGCTATTAGTAAAACCGTTCAGGAAAATAAATAATTTCCATATGGATGAGGGGCTGCCAAGGGATGAATAAAAAGAGCCCGTGGTTGCTGATATCGATCAGCTTGATCGCCGTCGCATTCATCTACTATGGGTACATCGAAATCGCTGGAATTGACTTAATAGAGTTGATAGAGAAGAGCTTCAAAAATGTTCTCCTCGCTTCAGCATTTATCTTTCTCGGCGAAATTGCTAAGGCCCTCCGCTCTGATTATGTTTTATACAAGCTCGGCTACCGCGTGAAGTTCAAAAATATCATAATATCTCGATTCACCGGAAACTTCCTGGGGATAATAACTCCGGCCAGCTTCGCTTCAGAACCTGGAAGGGTTATGTCTCTAGCAATGCTGGAAGCCGTCCCAGTCCAAGCGGTGATGGCTGTGGGGGTTCTTGAGACCTTCTACGATTCGATTATTCTAGCGGTTATAGCCTTCTTCTTTTCATTGACCAGGCTGCCTTCAAGCATACTCATCTTTCTCTCTTCGCTGTTTATATTGGGTCTGTGGATCTTCATCTTCGGCTCCTTTGTTTTTACGGATTCTCTCTTCAAGAAGATCATAGCGAGACTGGAGAGAAGGGTGGGAGGCAGAGTAAAAGATTTCTCTCAGAGAGTTTTCAGCCGATATGCGGAGTTCACTGAGTTCACTAAGACGGGCCTGAGCTTCAATTTGAGCTTGGTTTCTGTACTGTATACCATTCTGTCGGTCCTGATCTATTCTTTGAGCTTTCTGTTCATCGATTCTGCTAGCGGTACAGGACTGCTCGAGCTGCTGACAGGAATCGTCGCTTACGCTTCCAGCTACGCCATGCAGGTCTTTCCAACTCCAGGCGGAAGCGGGTTTTTTGAGTATGCTTTGACAATAACACTGAACCCTCAAGCTTCTGCTCTATGGAGGATTTCATTCTTGCTTATCAACATAATTCCAGCTCTGATAATTTTAGCATTCTTCGTAAAAATTAGGCACGTTGTTGTTGAGAACTTCAAAAAATCTATAGCTGGGTAGGTGGTGGATTCTCCTCCGATTTATCTTGCTCCATCCTGCTCCTGTTTCTAGTCAAATATAAAGCCAAGGCAATGAAAATCGCCAGAATTGATACTATCGCCAGCAGGGGTCCGTCTCCGAGCTGCAGGGAGCTGGTGCCCGAGGTGGAGCTCTGAGCTGTCGAAACATTCGATGTTGTCGTCTGCTGCCCCGTCGCACTGCTCCCCTGGGGGGTGAAGACCTGCTGATTCAGATTAGTCCCTCCATAGATCTCGCCCATGCTGAAGAGGCTCTCATATATGCCTGCTTCCAGCGATAGAAGAAGCGAGTTGTAGAGAAAGTCCGCTTTTCCGCTTGAAGAGAACTGGTCGAGGTAGTTTGAAGCTTGCTCCATATATCCCAACACAACGGCGCTCACATATCCAGTTTTTCCAATAGTTGAGTTTGTATTCTCAAGCTCTGCCTTCACCATGCTTACGAGGTCTGCGTAGAAGAGAACGTGCAGATCGAGAGTGGCTCTGCTGACTATCGAAACAGAGTAATAGAGTGATGCGGCGTAGTTTCCTGAATAGTAAGAGTTGAAGGCATTGTTATAGAGATTGTTCAGCGTCTGAATGTCTGTTGAAACGTTAACTTCCGATGCTAGCGATTGATAGTATATAAGAACGGACTTTGCGTATTGCAGATAGTAGTCCGAAACGCTCTGGAGAAAATCCTTGCTCAAAACAGGCGAAGGTAACTCGCTATACGAGATCCAGTTCTGAATAGTGAACGTGGACATATTGGCCAGAGCTAGATCAAGGGGATCAGTCAGGACATTGACCCACTTGCCCGTTCTCAAATCGTATACGCTGTATACACTTGAAGCTGCCGCAGATAATGCATTTTGAGCGTTGTCTAACCTATCCATAGCGACTAGGAAGCTTTCCAATTGAGAAAAAGTGTTAATGCTCATATTGAAAACACTTTCACGAATGCTGTTAAGCGTTTGATTGATAGAGTTTATGTAATTTTGAATGAGCCCTGGATCTGCGGAGGTCCTGATGTAAATGAGAGCTGCATTCAAAAGTATGTCCGCTTGATAAAGCGACGAGAGAGAGCTGTAGTACTTCCCCTCTCCCCAAAGCATCGAGGACAAATTGAAGTTGCTGATGCTCTGATTAACATATGAATTCACTGTATCTCTATTGACCGCTGAAGGGAGACTGAGCGTTAAGAGAGAGTTGAGCTCATCTCGAGTCTCATTGAAAATAGCGGATAGGTTTTCTCTCCATCTAGAGAACAGTTCTATCTGCTGGGGCGTATATGAACCGTAGTATTTAGGCGGCGGCGGCAGTGTTAAGTTCTCCAGGAAGAAGGCGAGGGCATCACCTAGGGTTGTCACCTGAATAACTTTAACTCCCAGAGTCTCTCCGAGTTGAGTGAGGTTCACGGTCTTTGTGACGGTTCTATATACCGTTCCAAAGGGAGTAGATTGAGATACCACCTGCTGCTCTGTGACCACAAGCTGTCCTACCGGAACTAAGAAGACTTTGTAGCCGGCTTGGGCTGCTGCTTGGAGCTTATCCGGTATACCCCCAACTGGCCCTATCGTGCCGTCTGGATTGATCATTCCGGTCATTGCCACATCGTCTCTGACTGTTGAATTGGTAATTGCTGCGACGACTCCAACAGTCATCACCGCACTGGCGCTGGGCCCTCCAATTATGAGGCTGGGAGACTTCATGGAAAAGAAGTAGTCATATTTCCTGTAGTCTATCCCCAAAAAGTTCGCAGCGACGAGGACAGCTATCCTAGCGGATGATTGGGTATCCATCTCCGTAGCGGGGTCTGATGAGAAATAGATCTGACCGCTCCCTGGGTATGCTATTGTCACCGTCAGGTTTGTCACGACCCCGCCTCCTTCTGAGCTAACCGCTAGAGCAGGAAGATGAACGCTGGTTAAGTAATCATATCGATAGGTTATTGGGGAAGATGCCGAAGCTGCCATAGGAGCAATTGCAAGAAATGCGATGAGAACATAAATGAAAAAAGGCTTCAACCTTTCCACCTCTCGATTCCCTTCACATAGCTGTTGATTTCCCTAGTTCCAACTATTATTTTTGTCATTTTATCATTGAGAGCTAAATATACTTTCCCTCTAACCAGTACCTTGGAAGACGTGGAGAGAACGTTTGAAAAAAGGCCTTCGTAGGAGAGGACTTCACCATGCATTCCCTCTCTCAGAAGATCGCTACCTTCTACAACTTTAACTATTTTGAACTTGTGGAGGCTTGGGTATATGTAAGAGTGGCAGGATGGCTCATCCAGCTCAATTATGAGTGTAGCCTCTCCTGCCGGTTCTCCTTCGATAGCTTGATAGCTTCCGGCTTCGTTCACTTTCAAGAGAGGAATTAAGGAGACAAGCCTTCCCTTGAATTTTCCTCTCTTAGCAGGAGAGTACATCTTCTTCACTATTTCAGGCGGCATGTTCAGCCTTTCTGAATTCTTCTTCACCCACATTTCAAATTCTTTTCCGCTGAGGGGAGAAAGCACTTTGCTCTCAATCAAGGCCTCGCTTTCCCTGCATCCCCTAACGGTCATATCTATATCGCTTACTTCTAAGCTATGGATCCCTGCTAGGATGCTCCCGGCTACCCCAATTGACCCCGGTCGTATGCCTATTGCCCTCAGCTCATCGTAGAGCTCTAAGACGCTCATTTCTAGCTCGTCTCTGCAGCTGCTGAGAATCCTCCGAATCCCGTCCTCCGGCTTAAGAAGAGTTCTGATATCTTCACCCCTCACGAAGGGGAAAAACGCTTTTATGGATGGTTCATAGTAGCTCTTTCTCGTCTCCCTTATGACAACTGGCGAATAATCTCTGAATATTCTTGTGTATTTGATGCTAGCCTTTTTCCAGTGTGTTTCCCCTTCCGTAGCTACATATTTTTCGATGGCAAAGCAACCGTGCTTTGGGTGGTAGTATCCAATCGCTTGGGCGATCGCCATCTCCTTTTCAATTATCAAATCGTGATCTTCACAGGTAGGACTCATTTACTTTTGACCTCATCCTCAGAATGGAAGGACAAAAACGCCTTTGGAAGAAGCTCTTTCATGCTTGTTCTTTCTGTTCTCCCTTCTCCATTGACTATGATTATCTCAGCATCTCTGCCGAATTCTGCTATCACCTGCCTGCAGGCTCCGCACGGATATGGGAGATCCTTTCCATCGGTGTAGACAAGGACTGCCTTTATTCCTCTTTCACCTTCTGAAATGGCTTTGAAAACAGCCACCCTCTCCGCGCACATCGTCAGCCCATAGCTGACATTTTCTATGTTCACACCAGAGTATATTTTCCCAGATTCTCCTAGTACGGCAGACGAGACTCTGAACTTGGAGTAGGGAGAGTAAGAATTTTTAATGGCTTCTTTCGCCACTTGGAGCATTTTCTGCTCGATCTCTTTGCTCACCATGAGACTTCTCCCTGACATTTTCTTTTAGAGCAATCATTGCTTATAAGAATCTACGGTTTTCCAAGATTTTGAATTTCGGCTGAGAACGCTGCTGAAAAAGGGTTATTTTTCGAAGTAAAACTTTATTTCAATGAATGATAATAATAAATTAGAAGTGTATGAATATGGGAATCAAAGTTATAAAAAGGAATGGGGAAAAGGAGGAGTTCATTCCAGAAAAGATAGTAGTCAGCATTCTGAAGGCAGGGCTGGAATGTGTTTGATGTTTAGAGGAAAAGTTTATAAATATTGATATTCAGATATATTCAGAGAGACTGATATGAACAATACAAATGAACATCTGCTGAGGCCTAAAGAGGTTTGTCGAATCCTTGGTGTTAGCTATCCTACTCTTCGCAGATGGATTAAGGAAGGTAGGATTAGAGCTATTCAAACAGTTGGTGGTAAGTACCGTATTCCTGAAAGTGAAGTGAAGAGATTGTTGAGTGGAGAGACGGGTAAGGAAGTTAGGGCCGTCATCTATGCTCGTGTGAGCTCTAGCGAACAGAGAAGCGATTTGGAGAGACAGGTACAGTACCTAGCACAGTATTGCTCGGCTAAAGGATACAAAGTAGTTGAAGTTCTAAGCGATATCGCCAGCGGGTTGAACGCGGAGCGGAGAGGTTTGCTGAAGCTTTTCAGTTATGTAGTCAACAAGCAGATAGATGTTGTGGTCGTTACATATAAGGATAGACTCACAAGATTCGGCTTTGAATACTTAGAATACTTCTTTAAGCAGTACGGTGTTAATGTAGAAGTTGCTTTCGGAGAAGAATCCAAAGATGCTTATCAAGAACTTGTAGAAGACTTGATAGCGATAGTAACATCTTTTGCTGGTAAGCTCTACGGTATGAGGAGCCACAAGAAGAAGAAACTTGTTGAGGGCTTTAAAAAGCTTCTAGAAGAGGTTGAGAAAAGTGGCTAGGGTAACGAGGACAGTTGTTGTCAAGAGTATTAGCCTTCCTAGGAAGGTGTTCAGGGTCTTTGTTGAGCTTGAAGGTATGTACAGGAACATGGTTGAGCAGTTAGCAGTCTATGCTACTAGAAATGATATAAGCAGCTTCATCAGGCTCAAAGCATTGAAGTATTATGAAATGAGAAAGCTCTACCCCCATTTGCCATCTCACTATGCTTACACAGCATGCCAGGATGCTGCTGCTAGGGCTGAGAGCTTCCTCAAACTGAAGGAGGAAGGTCTTGCTAAGAGTGAGCTTCCGAAAGTTAGGAGGATAACGATATGGCTCGACGACCACCTGTGGAAGCCAAATGGCTATACATCTATAGAAATTGCTACTCATAGAGGAAGGGTGCCAGTTGAAATTGACCCTCACAAGCAATACTGGAAGTATGCAAATAGAGGTTGGAAAATAGCTAGTGAAGCCAAGATAAAGCTGGATAAAAGGAGTAGGCAAATAATAATCTACCTATCATTCTTCAAAGATGTTGAAAAGTATGAGCCAAAAGGATTCATCTCTGTAGATGTTAATGAGAACAATGTAGCGATGCTGGTCAATGATATTACATATCTGCTTGAGACAAACACCAAGTATATCGTTCTCGGGTATTACTACCGAAGGAAGAGGGTTCAGGAGAAGTATGATAAAGCATATGGAACTAAGTCTAGGACTAAGAGGAGAATCCTGAGGAAGCTCAAAGAGAAACACAGGAAAGAGGACATCAGGTGGAAGATAGCGAACATAATTGTTAGAAATGCCTATAGAAAGCATAATGCTATAGTTCTTGAGAACCTAGGAGATAAACCTGCTGAGAGTATGATCAAGAAAATCAAGGATGACCAGCTCAGGCACAGGATATTTCAAGCATCTTTCAGAGGAGTTCAGGAAGCCATAGAGGAAAAGGCAAAAGAGTACGGTGTACCAGTGCTCTACGTGGATCCTAGAAACACATCGAGAACCTGTCCAGTACATAAATCAAGGATTATTTATAGAAACAGTTCTAGAATCGGGAAGTGCTCAAAAGGCGGAGAACTGTGGCACAGAGATGTCGCAGCTGTATGGAATCTCCTCCGTAGAGCCCACCTAGGCGATGGGAGCAGTGCTCCAAGCCTAGGTGGCCCAACTCTAGATGGGAGCCCAGTGCCGTTGGGCTCGACAGCCGCCCATGAGCCCATAGGGATAGATAAGTCCCTGTGGGCGAGGTGGAACTCTCTAGATGCAACCATGAAAACATATAAAGTGATTGGAATGAACGTCTAGGGAGAAACGGCGCCTCCAGATGTTGCCAGAAAGATCGAGAAAATCATCGAAGGGAAGCTTCTTGAGCAAAATGTCGAAGAAATAACAAGCAAGGATTTGATGAAGATGGTTCTCGATCTGCTCAGAAAAGAGAATGAAGAGTGGTATAAGAACTGGATAGTCTTCGACGCTGCAGTGAAGAGACGGAAGCAAGCTGACTAGCGATTGAGTCCCAACCTTGAATTTTCGAGGCGAATTCCTCTCATCCTTTTCTGGAAGCCTCGAACCTCTCCTCCACTGCTCTCAGAATTTCTTCTTCGATCTCTTCTTGATGGACTTTCAAGAAATGATAATAGAGCCCACGCTTGGTGAATCCTGCTCTGCGGCACAAGAGGCATTTATACGTCCTTTTTCCGTCATTTTCTACAAGTTCAGAGTAAAGAGTTTTTACTGTGCCGGTAATTGTTTCTTCAAAGGATTCCAACGAGGGGGGCAGATAGTCTGTTTCACTGCTCTCAATTCCCAGCGATATTTTCAAAATGAGTTTGAAAGATCTCTTCAGCCAAAGCGGTCTCTCTTCATTTTTTGGAATGCGACCAGCCATTTCAGATGCATCTGCCGCCAATCATACTGTTAAAACAGAGATGCGGCAGGATAAGTGACATTTATCGTTTTATTCAGCAGGTGGGCAAATACTGCAGCGATGGCTTTTATCCTGCTCTGAGATTTTTTCTCCAATATTGCTACAACTCTATACAGCTCATCTCTAGCCCCTTCATTGAGCTTCGAAACGAAGGCAGCGATTCTCTCGAGAACATATTCAGATTCATCGTCTTTTCCAGTAAGCGAACTTGTCAATATCCTTTCAATTCCCTCCTCTCCTATTCCCTGCACCAGCGCGTTCAAATCAAATTCGGGCAGATGCTCATACACGAATTGGTTCAGCTCTTTCGAGTAAGGAATCCTCCCTATCCTGCGAAGCCACTCATCGAAGATCAGAGGAACATATCCTTCGGCCTCCATTCCCAGGATCGTTTCCATTGATTCTACGGATATAGCAAAGGCGAAGGAAGCTGCAAAGCTATCGTTATCGATTTCACTGAGTGAAGATGCTGTCTGAAAAAGCGTTTCGTTTTCATCGACGGAGTACTCGCTCAACGCCATCCCCATACAATTGATAAAAAGTGGGAGCCTTTTTAACGCAGGAACCGTGTATTATCGAAGGAAGGGTATTGTTAAAGGTTCAACAAAAAGGCTTCTTCCATATCGAAAAACAGGTCGGTTTTCCACGAGAAAAAAATATTAAGCAGTGACCTTTTCTGCTTGAAGCAACCTGGTTTTAGCTTTGTTTGTGAGCGTTTTGCTCAATATTTCATCCTTCACAAAGCTTTCTATATTTATGTCTTTCAGCTTAAATAGACCCTCTTCAATATCAAATTCTATGCTGATGTTCACTACGGACTCCTTGGGCAGGCCGAATTCTGAGACGATGAGGCCATAAAGGGCCTTATTGATCTCCGTCATCGCCTTATTTACTTCTGCTGGCTTGATTTTTCCCTCTTTGTAGTACTCTCTCAACGATGCATTTACAGCTCTTCTGAGTTTGAGAGCGAACCCGCTGGTCCTCACGGGACCGGTTTTCACAGTGAACATAATTATACCCACTATAATTTTATTCACTTTTTTAATAAATTTTTTATCATCACTAGATCTCTCTGGTTACTACATACAAATGTCGCTTGTCGCTTCTCACGAAAGGCACTGGACCACAAGTTTCACGACTCAATATCCCCATCCTCTCGGAAATTCAAGCCGTGGATGACTCTTAGCCAGAATGCAACATACAGCATTATCGGCGTTGAAAGGTTTGTGTTTATTTTTATACGCTCTAATTAATCTTATAGACTTTGAAAGTTGATGCTATAGGTGAAATGTGATTGATCGAAAACTTGCTCGTCGTGCTGCCGATCCTGTCTATATTTGTGGGCTTTACTTTAGGTTTCGTCTTAAGAAAAAGAAACATTGAGGGTAGAAGCTTCAGGAAGTCAATCCCCAAAGCGGTGGAAGCAATCGTGCTAGCGCTGGTATTTCTAATAGGAGTTGAAAGCTCGCAGGCAATCACTTTCGAGGGGTTTGAGATGGGGGTGCTAGCGATAATTCTAGGCATATTTTCAGCAGTGATGAGCTCACTAGCTTGGGAAATCTGTTCAAGAGGAGTTAGAAAATGAAATTTCAGTATAAAGTTCTCGTGATTTTCACCCTCGGCATTCTCTTAGGCAGGATAATTCACCTAAAAAGCTCAATTGCGGATTGGAGCCTACAGGTTCTCTTGACAGTCCTATTAACCCTCATAGGAATTGAGGGGGGATACAGCGTGACATTCAGAGGGGTTCTTTCCGGGCTGAAAAAGAGCTTCGCGACTCTGACGGCTTCTATTTTGGGAAGCTTCCTTGCCGGCATAGCGTTCTTCCCTTTTATGGGAAAGATAGCTGTAGCAGCTTCTTTAGGACTAGGATGGTATACGTTTGCTGGCTCTTATTTGACGGCCCAATTCGGAGCTCTAGCAGGCTTGGTTGGTTTCCTAACAAACCTTTCAAGAGAAGTTTTTGGAATGTTAGCGATCCCTTCGATTTCTAAGAGATTTTCTTGCGAGGCAATAATTTCTCTAGCGGGTTCCCCGGCAAGCGATACTCTTTTTCCATTCATTTACAGAGAGTGCGGTGATGAGTACATTATACCATCTATATCCCAGGGATTGCTCACTGCTTTTGCGGTACCCGCCATAATTTTTCTAATAGCTGGAACCTAAACGCTTCTCCGAAAACGCTCTGGTAACAGCCTACTTTTTGAGTTCTTCAGCGTCTATATATTAGGGATCTCCTTCAGTTGTCCCCTTTCCCGAAAGCACTAGATTTCATTCCTTAGCATCTCTTCAATCACAGACCTCTCCTTTTCTCCCATTTCCTCCAGCATCTCTTTTATTTCCTGCTCCAAATTGGATATCATTTCCTCGAAGTCATATCCCTGCTTTTCATATCTTCTTGCCTGAATTACAGTTGCTAGTTTATCGGAGAGTTCAGCGATTTTGGATTCTATCGATTTCTTTTCGCTGTATTCCCTGTAGAGCTGAACGATCAATCCTTCAGGAAGGGTTTCTTGAAGAGCTTCCAGCTCAATTTTGTGTTTGACCTCCCCCCCAATCGCTTTTTTTACGACGTAGTTGAGGTCTCCAACAAGACACTCAGGAAAATCATGAACCAAAGCCAGAGCAGCCGTCTTCAGAGCATCGACTTTGACTCCCCTTTCGCTTAATTTTTCCGAAATCAGCAGGCTGATCATAGCGGCTTCAAAAGAATGCGATGCGATATCTTCGGCAATCGAAGGAGGAACTCCTCTCTGCATCCATCCAGTCCTGACAGTCGATTTGAGAGCTTCGATGCAGGCTAAAACTTTTTTCATTGGCTTCACCTTTTCCCGCACAGAGAGAATCATACTCTGAACGTTTTTCTTAAGACAAACTTCTGCCTTTAAAAAAATTAATTATAATTTTGTGTTTCGCTAAACTTATTAATTTATTTTTTACTTTTCATCCAGAGGATGCGATATTGGATTCAGAGCCGTCTACAGAAGAGCCTAGAGGCATTTCCTACAGAGTTAAAGCCTCAAATAAAATATTCTTTCTAGTACCACTGATGATTGGAATGAGCTACAGCATATATACTGTTACACTGAGGACAAAAATAGGAGCAAACGCTCAATTCGATTACTCACTGATGATTCTAATTACATCGATGGAAACGATTCCGGGCATTTTTTCAATAATAGCTGGATACTATTCAGACAAATTCGGGAAGAAGGTGCCCCTGTTCTTTGGCCTCATAGCATCAGCATCACTCGCGGCTTTTCCCTTCATTCCATTTGAAGCTCTGCCGATCTTTGTCTTTCTCTTTGTAACTATGTATATGATCTATACGCCATTTGTTTATGGAGCGATCTTGAGAAAAGCTGAGGGTTCAGGCAAGAAGTTGAGCTCTCTCCTCATGATGTTCTCGATTGGGTGGACATGTGGCGGTTTTTTTCCATCCCTCCTTTCAATGGCTGGCCTTGTTGATTTTGCCTTCATTTTCTCAGCAATCCTGCTTATGGCATCTGCAGAGCTTTCAATATCAAAATTCGATTTGAAAACAAATGGAGAAGAGAAATTCTCTCTGAAAAGTCTGAAGGAATCTATAACGGTGACCAGAAAAATAATGGTTGGACTGATCCTGTGGTCTTCCGGATACTACATGCTATCGGGGATCTTCTCTTTGAAGCTGTATAATTCCGTGAGTAGCCAATTTGAGTATGGAATATATTTCACCGTAATAACTGGTTTTTTATCCATAATTGCTAGGCCCTATGCTGGGGTTCTAACAGACAGATTTACACCTCAAAAAACTCTGATATTCAGCATAGCAGCATACCTGCTCATCTCGATAGCATTGATATGGTCTCCACCTCTCCTGGTGATCCTGCTTTGGATACTTCCAATCTACCCATTCTTTGATACAAGCGCTTATTCACTGCTGAGCAGGATAATGCCATTTGAACTCCAGGCAACGGCCGCCGGTGTCATTTCCACTTCCATTTCCATTGGAGGGATTCTCAATCTGATGCTATACTACATACTCAAGTCAAAAGCATTCGCTTTCCTATCTGCGGTTGACTCGATTCTATTGGCGCTTTCGCTTGTTTGGTTCACCGCAATTTTCAGAAAAAGGTGAAGTTTTTATTCTGTTTTCCTTCAAATAAACATCAATGATGAGGAAAAGACTGCTGAGCTCAGAAGTGATGAGGTGGAGCGACTCTGACTTTCTCGAGAGAAAAGGTAAAGATAATAGTGACGCTTGGTCCATCTACGGATTCAAAAGAAAGGGTCAAAGCGCTAGCTGAAGCAGGCGCTGACGGCTTCAGAATAAATTTCAGCCACGGAAAGCCGGAAATTTGGGGCAGATATGCTGATTATGTGATTTCCGTGGAGAAAGAATTGAACAAACCGCTCGCTTTGATTGGAGATCTTCAAGGCCCTAATCCGAGGATTGGGGATTTGAAGAATGAGCCTGTGAAGTTCGCCAGAGGAGAAAAGCTCAGGTTTATTCTTTCCAAAGAATCGGAAGGAAAAGACATCCCCATTCCGTATAAGAATTTCTTCGAAATCGCCAGAAAGGGAGACAAAATAGTTATGGCAGATGGAACAATGGTCTTCACGATAGATGAGGTCGGAGAAGGCGAAGTGTATGCAATCGCTGAAATGGATGGTGCCATCACTTCGAAAAAGTCCTTTTCATTGCAAGGAAAAGAGCTCGACATTCCCTACGTTACTGAACACGATGTAGAGAGCATAAAATTTTCAAGCTCGATAGGCTTCTCTCATATAATGGCCAGCATCGTCGAAGACCCAGATAATATCGAGGAGCTCAAACAGTTTCTTTCCAAATATTACAAAGAGCTGCCAGAAATTTACGCGAAAATCGAAACCGAAGGGGGATATTCCAATCTCGATAGAATTCTCCCCGCGAGCGATGGGGTTGTTGTTGCGAGGGGAGATTTAGGCTCACACTTCCCCCTTGAACTCCTTCCGAAAATTCAGAGAGACATTGTGAGAAAGAGCAGGAAAGCTGGAAAGCCAGTTGTTGTAGCTACGCAGCTCTTGACTTCTATGCTCAACTCTCCTGTACCCACGAGGAGCGAAATAGTCGATATTTATAACGCAGTTGCTGAAGGAGCTGATGCCCTCATGCTAACTAATGAAACTGCTGTTGGAAGCTTCCCAGAAGCTGCTGTAGGATGGCTCAGGAGAACAATCAGGGAGGCGAAGACCACCTACAGCGAACAGAGAGAGCTTTTAGGAAAAGACCTCTTCCACAGGTTTGCTCACGGCCTTACGGAGCTAAGTGAAAGCTTGAGCGCAAAGATCCTCCTATACACAAAGAGCGGGCTTACTGGAAAGATAATTTCCCTTTACAGACCGAGGGAGGGTTTCTTCGTTGGAGTCCCCCGCCTCAAAGCAGGGAGATCTCTGGCAATAGTCTGGGGAGCTAATCCTGTGGTTGTGGAAGCCGAAAGCTATGATGAGGGCTTATTGAAGCTCAGTAACCTCCTCAAAGAAGCAGATGATATTAAAAAAGGAGATATTTTAATTGAAACATACAGGTTCAAGGAAGGGGAAGTTCACTCGCTGAGGATCACTTACCTCTCTTAGCCTTTCTTCATCTTCTCTTTTAGGGCCGCATGTGCCGCTGCTAGCCTAGCTACAAGTATCCTGTAGGGCGAGGCGCTGACGTAGTCAAGTCCAGCGCTGTGGAAGAACTCAATTGAGTCGGGATCTCCTCCGTGCTCGCCGCAGATACCAACTTCAAGATCCTTTCTCGTCTTTCTGCCTCTCTCCGTACCGATCCTAACCAGCTCGCCGACCCCTGCTCTATCTATCACTTCGAATGGATTGACCTTCAGGATGTCGAGCTCAAGATATTTCGGAAGGAACTTGTTCTCCACATCGTCTCTGCTGAAGCTGAATGTAGCTTGGGTGAGGTCGTTGGTGCCGAAGCTGAAGAACTCTGCATGCTTAGCTATCTCATCCGCAACCAGACATGCCCTCACCGTTTCCATCATTGTGCCGACCTTGTATTTTAGCTTCACTCCATAGGATTTCTCCACTTCGTTGGCTGCGGGGATGATTGCTTTTTCCTTCACGAACTTGATCTCCTCTGGTATCGCCACTTGAGGCACCATGATTTCCACTATTGGGTTCTTCCCCTCAAGCTTCAGCTCCGCTGCGGCAGACAGGATGGCTTTTGTCAGCCCAACATACACTTCTGGATAAGTTATACCTACCCTCACACCTCTGTGTCCCATCATTGGATTCGCTTCAGTCAAGACTGAAACTCTCTTGTACAACTTTTCTAGCTCTGCGATCTTTTCCTTTGGAGCTCCGGAAATTTTCGCTTCATAAAGCTCCTTCAATACTTCTTCCGGCTTTGGAAGGAACTCATGCAGCGGCGGGTCGATGAGCCTCACTATGACGGGTAATCCATCCATTACTTCGAATATTTCCTTGAAGTCTCCCTTTATCATGTTGGCTAGCTTCTCCATCGCTTCTATCCTTTCTTCCGTGGTTTCTGCAAGTATTACTTTCCTAAGGACTTCAAGGCGCTCTGGCCTCCTGAACATCCTCTCTATTCTGAGAAGCCCTATTCCTTCGGCCCCATATTCCCTTGCGATCCTCGCGTCTTGGGGTACGTCAGCATTTGCTCTGACGCCCAGCCTCCTGAATTTATCAGCCCACTCCATCAGAGTCTTGAGCTCTCCTCCCAGCGACGGCCTCAGAGTCGGGACGACTCCAAGGTAAACGTTGCCTGTATTCCCGTCGATTGTGATTACATCCCCCTCTTTCACAATCACTCCGTTTACTTCGAAAATCTTCTTCTCGTAATCTACCTTTATTGCTTCAGCTCCCACTACCGCTGGCTTTCCGATGCCCCTCGCAACAACAGCAGCGTGGCTCGTCATACCGCCCCTGCTTGTCAGTATTCCAACGGCTGCGTAGAATCCGTGAACGTCGTCAGGCTTCGTTTCAACCCTCACCAAAATTACGTTTCTTCCAGCCTTTGCTTTTTCAACCGCATCATCCGGATGGAAAACGACTTCTCCGCTAACAGCTCCAGGAGATGCAGCCAATCCTTTTGCTATTGGCTTGGTAGCCTTAGATTCATCTATTCTTGGGTAAAGCAGCTGCATCACAACTTCAGGCTTCACTTTGAGAACAGCTTCTTCTTCGCTCAAAATGCCCTCCTTCACCATATCCACAGCTGTCTTCACTCTAGCAATGGGAGTCATCTTCGCATCTCTGGTCTGTAGGAAGTAAAGCTTGCCTCTTTCAACAGTGAACTCGACGTCCTGAACATCCTTGTTTATCCTTTCAAGCATCTTCAGATTCTTATACAGATCTTCGTACAGCTGGGGGAATCTTTCCTTCAGCTCCGAAATGTGCATTGGAGTTCTTATACCAGCTACGACGTCCTCTCCCTGCGCGTTCGGCAGGAATTCTCCATAGATTTCATTCTCTCCAGTCGCCACGTTTCTCGAGAACACGACGCCGGTGCCCGAATCCATCCCCATGTTTCCGAATACCATTGACTGGACAGTGACTGCGGTGCATCCAGCTATCTCTGGAGTTATTTTGTTCGCAATCCTGTAGTAGATTGCCCTGGGGTTCATCCAGGACCTGAAAACGGCCTTTATAGCGCTTTCGAGCTGCTTCCACGGATCTTGAGGGAACCCTCCTGCTTCCCTTTCTATGATCTTTTTGTATTCCTCAACCAGCTCTTTGAGAGCAGGCGTTCCCAGCTCTACATCTGTTGCCGCCCCATACTTCTGCTTTATCTTAGCAAGGGCTTCATCGAACTTCTTGTCATCTATGCTTAAGACGATCTTCCCATAGAGAGAGAGGAACCTTCTATAGGAATCATATGCAAATCTTTCGTCGTTTGTCTGTTCAGCCAGACCTTTTACAGTCTGGTCATTCAGACCGAGGTTTAGGACTGTATCCATCATTCCAGGCATGGAGACTGGAGCTCCGCTCCTTACTGAGACCAGCAGCGGGTTCTTTGGATCCCCGAAGATCCTTCCCCTCTTTTTCTCCAGAGCTTTCATTCTGTCTCTGACTTCATCCATTAGTCCGTTCGGCAGTGAGAGAGTATCTATTATTCCCCAGAGCTTTCTTATAAGCTCGTCCCTGACAGATGGAGGCGGATTCTTCTCCAGCTGCCTCACCAGTTCATCTATTTCCGCCTTCCTTGGGGCATAAAAGTCTCGGCAGGCCTCAGTCGTTATGGTAAATCCTGGAGGCACCGGTAGCCCCGCTTTTGCCATGAGCGACAGTCCTGCCCCCTTTCCCCCGAAGAGCTTTTTATTGTTCGGATCTCCTTCTTCGAAGTCGAAGACGTACTTCCTCAAGATTATCACTCCCTTTTTAATAGAGAATGATTTCTCATCACTTATATAGTTTTATCATTATTGTTCTAAAGATATGCTTATCTTTTTTCTACTTTTAAATGTTTGCTATCTGTGAAATTCGCCATTGAAGAATAAAAACACGCGTGGAAGATCCATCCTCTTTGGCAGCGATTTTTTCTAAGCTTAAAATATCCGCTAACAAATAAACCAAAAAGCACAACAGTTTTTTGAGAAAAACAGGCAAATCAACTCGAATTGATCGTGCCTCATGTGCTATGCAAAATTCATTCTTTTTTCCTAAGTTCATAATAAACGAGCTTTATCCCAGGGCTTTTATAAGCGCAGACTTTCCTCAGAGGACAGCTTTTGCAATTGAGATCGCATCCTCTCTTCAGCTCTCTCTCGACAATAACTCCTTTTATGACCAGAATATCGAGAGCTCTCTTGAGAGCTTCTCTGTTTATTTTCAGCTCGCTCGCGAGCTCGTCAAGCGTTAATGCCTTTCCTTTCATCATTATGTCAATGACAGCATTCTCTATCGACGGTAGGCTATTCTTGGACAAGCTTGCGGCTTTCTCACTCATCCTGAGACCATCCGTTTGGACAACCCTTTCCGAATCTGATTGGTTTTTCTAGTTTTGAAAGGAGAGCTATTCTGCTCGGTCTGCTTTCGCTTCTTATAGGATAACCGGCAGCTCTGGAGAGCTTTTCTGCGAAAGCCATGACCTCTTCATGGGAAGGCATGTTATCTCTGCTCAGCCTCAGCATGCTTGCTCCAACGTACATATATGCTTTCGGTTCAATGTAAGTAGGCTGCATCAAATCAATGATTTTGCTGAAACCTTCGACCGCTTTCTCGTCCATGTTGATGCCCTTCATGAGAGTTATCCTGAGAACTGTGGGTCTGCCATACTCCGCCAATCCTTTGAGAGTCTTCATAGTCAGCTCCCACGCGTTTGGAACAAGGGGTTTGTTGAGCCATTCGTACATTTCTCTGCTGTAAGCTTCCATGCTTATGTAGAGCTGGGACGGCTTTTCCTGCATATTCAGAATGACGTCGGGCCTGACACCCCTAGTCACGAGAAAGGTTGTCAGACCTCTGCGGTGAAACTCCTTGATGAGGTCCTCGAGTTTGCTGTAGAGAGTGGGCTCCCCTGTGAGGCTGATCGCTACGTGCTTGGGATCCATCGCCTCCTCATACATCTTCCGGTCAACATTTTGGTGGACTTTGTATCCGCTCAGCAGTCTTCTCTGACCTTCAATTATCCTGTCAACTAAGGAAGGTATGTCATCGTTAAATTCAGGCATTCGAGTTTCATTCCAATTAACACCAGCATCCTGCGGCCTCAGCCTCCAGCAGTGGATGCAGGCATTCCAGCACCAGAATGCAGCGGGGGACATCTGAATGCATCTGTGGCTTTCAATTCCATAGAACTTGCACTTATAGCAGAATCTCCTCTGCGTAAGAGCATTTCTAGTCCAGCTGCATGTTTTTAAGACTGTATGCTGGTCTGCGAAGTAGTATCCCTGCTTCTTCATTACATCGATGAGCGCCTGTAGGTTTTCCTTCTCTACATTCACAGTTTCCTTCCACCTTCAGACCTTCTCTTATAAAAAATGTAAATCAAAACTAATAAAATAATAGCCAATACAGCGATGTAGTCAATTATTCTAGCATATCCTTCAACGATTGACCAGTTCTCTCCCAACAGATAACCGGCGTATGCCAGCATGAAATTCCAGGGAATAGAGCCGAGCAGTGTATAAAGTACAAATTTCAGCTCATCCATCTTCGCTATCCCAGCCGGAAGAGAGATCACTGTCCTCACTGCTGGTAGCATCCTTCCAGCAAAGACAATCGCTGCACCATATTTCGAAAAAAGCCTCTGCGCTCTTTCAATATCATTCCTACTGATCAGGATGTACTTTCCATATTTACTGAGCAAGGATAAGCCGGGACCGCTGCCTATTTTATAAAGAATGATAGAACCGGCAAGGTTACCCAGCGTTCCTGCAGCAACCGCGAGCGTAAGGCTCATTTTTCCGCTGGATGCGAGGAATCCTGAGAACGTCATGACGATTTCGCTAGGAATCGGGATAAGGGCGCTCTCGAGCGTCATGAGGACGAATATCCCGATATATCCAATTTTCTCGACCAGCTCAAGCGAATAGTTCACAACTTCTTCTGTCACTGAGCTTCCCGTTCTTATTTGGAGAACATAAATCGCTAATAAGGAAGCTACTAACAAAAAAAGAACAGAGAGGTAAACTGCAGCGCTTTTATCTATTTTCAAGAACGCTTCCCCTGTTATGCCTGTACTATCCTCTTTACAAGCTGGCAACGCTGTGCAGCAGAGATCATGGAAACACCTTTGGGGATGTAGACTTCGTCTGCTATCTTTATAGCTTTAATCTTCTCTCTGAAAATCTCATCGGTCACGTCATCTGCAAATACAACTTTCCTCACGTTTATTATTATTATTGGCTTGTCAGCCTTCTGGAGGTCGGAGTAGCTCAGCTTGATCTCTCCTATATCTCTCAGTATAATGTTGGATGAAGCCGTAGGGATCGTTGCTCTGAGAGATGTCACCGTTTTGTCAGTGATCTTCTGAAATGTATCCAGCCCTTCATCCAGCACTGCTAGGAACTCCCTCATAGCTTCATTGAATATGCTTCCCACTGTGGTATTGAGCTCCTTGGCCTTTTTCGAAATGCTTTCATAGAGATTTTTATCTATCCCCCTTATTGTGACAGATACTTTCTCGCTTTTTTCTTCACTCTTCTCTTCATTCTTCTCTCCATTTTCTTCGGTCGTCTTTATCACCATTGTAATACATGTAATACAAAAGCTTTTATACTTATCTCAATAATATTCGATGTAACTGATTTCCATTTTTCAAGAAAATAATGGTGATACGTTAATTGAAGACCGCAAAGGGGAAAGAGAAGGAAATTCTCGAAGGGAGCATCGCGAAAGTTCTAATGATACTCGCAGTTCCACTGATGATTTCCGATCTCTCGGAAGTCCTGTACAACCTGGCGGACACGCTCTGGCTGAGCTGGCTGGGCCCAGCACAAGTGGCAGCTCCAACAGTCTCCTGGCCTCCAATATATGTTCTCCTTTCTTTCGGGAACGGGGTCATCTCTGTTGGCTATGCGACCATAACGAAATCTTGGGGAAGAGGTGATAAAGAGGATGCGAAGAAGAATTCGGGAGCTCTCCTCTCCTTCTCCATATTATTTTCCCTTGCGATTTCAGCTCTATCGCTGCTCTTCAGCGCTAACATTCTGAGAATAATGGGAATACCTCCCGATGTATTTCCCTATGCCCTAATTTACTTCAGGATCATGCTCGCAGCAACTCCTCTTGCCTACATTTCCATCGCATTCTCAACGATAACTTCGTCGCTGGGGGATGCTACCCTCTCAATGAAAATAGGGCTTATCTCTTCAATTTTGAACGTCGTTCTCGACCCCCTCTTCATATTTGGGCTAGCAGGATTTCCGAAATGGGGGGTGATGGGCGCGGCTTTTGCTACAATGCTTGCCAGAGCTACCTCCGCAGGATACAGTTTATTCCTCATGTTCTGGAGATATGAAAAAATGACCCTATCTTTTGAGCACTTCAAAATTTCGCTTGAATGGATAAAAACAGCAGTTAAAGTCGGCTTCCCCCTTGGAGTCCACAGGGCTTCAAATTCGCTTGGACAAACTGTTTTGGTTTCTTTCGTCTCAATCTACGGCTCCTATGCCCTTGCTGCTTATGGGATAGCGATGAGAATCATAGACTTGGTTCAAACTTACACTTCGGGGCTTGGAAGGTCTACAGCTATAGTAGTTGGAATGAATTTGGGAAAGGGGAACAGAGAGAGAGTTGAAAAAGCATCTTCTGTTTCTCTCAGCCTAATGTTCGTGACCCTAGCAGCGCTTGCTCTGTTAGTCGGAGCTTCAAGGGAATACCTCATGAGATTATTCTCGGGAGATGCTAGCGTTGTTGATCTGGGATCTTCTTTGCTCCTATATTCTGCAATTTCTCTTCCATTCTTTGGGTTATTTTTTTCAGCATATGGAATTGCAAACGGCTCCGGAAAGACCTACTTTTTTGGGATCCTTTCTGTTCTGAGGACTTGGGTCTTCCGCATAGGGTTAATAGCTCTGCTAATTTTTCTATACGATATACCAGTTGAAATTATATGGATTATTCTTGCGGCTAGCAACATTGTATCCGGGATAATAGGGGCCGCATGGGTCATGAAAAAAAGATGGCTATTGTAGTAAAAAAATCATTTCTTCGTTTTCTTGAGCTTTTCTGCTTCGGCTTTGCTCAGTATGCGATAGACGGTTATGCCTGTTAGTGGGCTCTTTCCTCTCACAGCCAGTCTGCCATTTTTCAGTGTGACTATCTCAGGGTTTGTTAGCTTCACTTTCTTCTTTGCCTTCACGTCAAATGCTTCGTAACTCATTTGTGTTCGCCCTATATCTTCCTACTATTAATACATATATATATTTTTTGTTTCGTTTTAATTCTGTATCTATTGTACGACAAAAATGAATTATATGAATAGAAAATTATTATATATTTGTATTTCATATTAAAATTAATATTAAACAAAAGTTTTTTAATCGAGGCTATTAAGAAAGGTTGCCAGGTGATTTCGCTGTGAGAATAGTGGTAATCGGTGGCGGGGCGGCCGGTGCATCAGCAGCTTCAAGGGCAAAAAAGCTCAATCCAAAAGCAGAAGTTTTTCTTATAGAAAGGACTTACATGATAACCCATGGCCCGTGCGGGATCCCCTACTTCATAGAAGGTCTGGTGGGAAGCAAAGATGATCTCATCACATATACTCCCGAAGAGTTTGAAAAAGAGAGAGGGATAAAAGTTCTGGTAAATTCCGAAGTTACCGATATAGATGTTTCAGGAAGATTTGTAAGCAT
This sequence comes from Fervidicoccus sp. SLHALR4, assembly GCF_058692745.1. Lineage (NCBI taxonomy): Archaea > Thermoproteati > Thermoproteota > Thermoprotei > Fervidicoccales > Fervidicoccaceae > Fervidicoccus > Fervidicoccus sp. SLHALR4. Next base: position 1,383,770 of record NZ_CP182483.1, read on the forward strand.
CGAAAAAAAGGACGGTGTGACAGAAAAAATCCAGTGGGATAAGCTGATAATCTCCACAGGGGCGGTTCCGGCTATTCCAAAAATAGCCGGCATCGGTTTGGAAAATGTGGTCTCAATAAGACATCCAGCTGAAGCAGATAAGGTAAAGGAAGCGGTGAGCAAAGCTAAAAGGGTAGCGATTGTCGGGGGAGGCTATATAGGGCTGGAGCTTTCCGAAGCAGTCAAGCAGTTGGGAAAAAGCGTTGTGCTGATAGAGATGACGGATCAACTACTTCCAGGAAGCATAGACCAGGACGTCTCTAAAATCATAGAGGATGAAATGCTGAAGAGGGGGATCGAGCTGAAGAAGAGGAGCAAGGTAGTCGAATTGAGGGGCAAAGGCAGTGTTGAGAGAGTGGTGACGGAGAGCGAAGAAATTGAGGCCGAAGCGGTCATATTAGCTACAGGAGTAAAGCCCGATACCTCATTAGCGAAGAGGGCTGGAATAAAATTGGGATCCACAGGAGCCGTTGAAACCAACGAATATATGGAAACCAATATTGAGGGAGTTTACGCGGCTGGAGATGTTGCTGAAAAGTATCACAAGATAAAGAAGGAGAGAGTGTGGATTCCTCTAGCTCCTTCAGCCAACAAGGAGGGGCAAGTAGCTGGGGCAAATGCTGCTCTTGGAAGAACCCTCAGCTTTCCAGGGATCGTTGGAACGGCTGTAACTAAATTCTTCGACCTTTATATAGGAAGAACTGGAATTAATTCAAATGAAGCTGAAAAGTACGGATACAAACCGGTTTCAAAGCTAGTGAAAACTAGGACTTCAGCTCATTACTATCCTCGAGGCGGATATGTTTACATAAAGCTCATTGCGGATGAATTGAGCAGAAAGATAATCGGGGCTCAAATTGTTGGGAATGATATTGCCGTGGCTGGATATACAGACATAGCAAGCATAGCCATCGAAAGAGGCATGACGATAGAGGACCTTTACTTCTCAGATCTGGGATATATGCCTGCCACTTCTCCGGTTTGGCACCCGCTCATAGTGGCTGCCAGGGTGCTGTCTGGGGGAAAACTATAATTTTTATGTATATATTTCCTTTCTTTTGTAACTCGATCATTATAGATATTGTAGTAAAACTTAAATATAAATTAAAAAAACTCTATTAATGGAAAAAAATCAAAAGGGAGATAAAAATGAGCGAAGAAAGCGTTGAACTGAAGCTGCCGAGTGGAAAAGAGTTAACGCTCTATGATCTGGTGAAGTTCTGCTATAACTTTTCAGAGACAGATCTTGAAATACTATTCAAGCTTCTGAATAAAAGGATGACTCTCGATGATTTGAGTCAAGAACTGGGGCTGAGCAAAGCAACAGTGAGCAGGGGTTTGAATAATTTGCTTGGATTAGGGTTCGTGGTTAGGAATAGAGAAGTGAGTTCTAAGAATATAGGAAGGCCCAGATACAGCTACTACACCACCAAGGAAATAATCGAATCGAGATTAATGAAGGATATCGAGAAGTGCGCAAACGTTATAAGAGAATTCATCACGAAAGTCCTCGAGAAAAGAGCAACAATCCAAATTTAAACTGATAGTAATATCCAAACGTAAGCAATACGAATATCTCGATTTTCAACCGGTGCAGTTTGGAGTCACAAATTCTTAGTCACGCTGACCACCTCTCCCAGCCCTGAAAAGCGAGGCTTTCAGTTGTAACTAGGAACATAACAAAACAATTTTAGTCTGGAATGATGTAAAGAAATTATGGGGTGAAAATTATGTCTTCTAGGAGAAAGAGCAGAAGATTTTTCGATATCTTTGACGAGTTTTTCAGAGAAATAGAAGAAGAGTTTGAAGAGCTTTTCAGACAGGATTTCGAGCATATTGAGAAAATGTCTAAAGATATGAAGAGGACTCCACTAGTATACGGGTTCAGACTTACCATTGGTCCAGACGGTGTTCCTCACTTCGAAGAATTCGGCAATGTGAAGCGAACTGGATTGAGGCCAAAAATCTCTGAAGAGCGGGAACCTCTTGTTGATATCTTTGAAAGCGGAAACACTCTCACCGTAATCGCTGAGCTACCCGGAGTGGAAAAAGATAAGATAGATGTTAACGTTCAGGACAATAAACTGATAATTAGGGCCAGCAACGGCGAAAGGAAGTACTACAAAGAGGTAGAGCTGCCAAAGCCTGTGAAAAAAGAAACAGCAAAAGCTCAGTATAAAAACGGCGTGCTGGAAATAAAATTTGAGCTGGAAGAGAAGAAGGGAGAAGAAGGGCATAAAATAAAGGTCGAATAATTATCGGAGCGGATTTTGCATCAGATTGAATATTAGCTCTCTCAAGAGATCGCTTCTGGTTGTATATCCTTTTTTCACCGCAAGTTCATCAAGCCTATTCAGTATATTCAATTCAAGCTTGAATGTTACTGTTTTTGTGGCTTTAATTGGAAGGAGGTTTCCATTAGCATTTTTTATTTTATCCGGATCATCAAGGACAGAAGTTACCAAAGCCCTCAAATAATCGCTTCTCGAAGAGAAACCTCCTGCTCTCCATACGGCTTCAATCCATTCGAACATTTCCTCGCTGATTTTCAGCGATACGACCTTCTTAGTTTTTATTTCTATCTCGATATTCGTACCAGCATGACCATCATCATCCAACCTATTTTTCATTGAGCTAGTCGCCCTCCATCGAAAGGTAGCACCGGAGGAATAAAAAACACTCGCTTTCCTTTTTGCGAAGTTAAACTTTTTAACGTTTCAGAAGAAAAATCTAGAGATTTCGCCGATTGAGAAAAAAGACTTTTTTTATTGGAATTTCAATAGCCAGATTGTAATACGGTGTATATAATGAAATACACCTATAACGAAGAAAAGATGGATTGTCCTATATGCGGGAAAAAGGGAGCATTCGTACTGAGAAGCTTGGTTTACGAAGTTCCTCCATATGGGAAAACAGTTTTAATAAGCGGCAAATGCCAGAGCTGCGGCTACAGGTTCACGTTCACTACTCCATATGAGGTAAAGAGGGGAAGAGTGATAGAGTTCAAAGTAGAGCATCCAAGCGACCTCAATACTCTTCTATATGTGGGAGAGAACACAGACATAGAGATACCAGAATTCGACTTTCAGTTCCTCTCCAGCGAGTATGAGCCCGGATTCGTGACTACAGTAGAGGGGTTGCTGGTCAAAATAAAGGAAAGGCTTGAGCCTATTTGCGAAGATGAAAGGTGCCTTAACTATATTGAGAAGCTGAATTTAGGTATTAGAGGAGATTTGAAATTCACTGTTAAGCTCATTGATAAATATGGAAGAAGCGAGATTTTTTCGGATAGAATAGCTCTGAAAGACCTACAAGAATAGATAGAATAGATAATATTGCAATTTTTTGAGTGGGAGAAATATTTATCAAGAAGGTTTGGCCTCATTGAAGCACTCAAAAGTCTTTAATCTCTAACGGTAAGCTTGCGATGATCGTTTTTCGATTTCCGCAGATTTATAAGGTATAATGTACCATTTACAGAATAATCCCCCGAATTCACGGTGAGATTAAACATGGTTGAAGCGATCGATTATGAAACCTTTGCTAAGCTTGACATAAGGATTGGTTCGATAAAATCAGCTGAAAGGGTCAGCGGAAGTAATAAGTTACTCAGACTTATAGTTGACTTAGGAGAACTCGGAGAGAGGCAGATAATCGCAGGTATTGGTGAGGTCTACTCTCCAGAACAATTAATTGGAAAGAAGCTACCCATACTGACAAATATAAAGCCGAAAAAAATCATGGGTTTGGTCAGTCAGGGCATGATACTTGCAGCTGGATGCGAAGAGGGGGGAAAGCCCGTTATTCTTCTCCCTGAAAGAGATGTTGCTCCTGGTTCAAAGATCTGCTGAAAGCGAAATCAATGGTGAAGACCTCTGGTCAGTGAGATGCCTGGAGAAGTTCTGAGTCAGTCTGGGAAAGAAAAAGGCGAAAGGCGTGATGGTGAGCTAATTAGGATTGAAAATGTCCACAAGATATACAAGCAGGGAGAGATAGAGTTCCCTGCTTTGAATGGGGTATCATTGAAAATAAGCCAGAGGGAGCTCATTGCCATAATGGGTCCATCGGGCTCAGGAAAATCTACGCTTCTTAACATACTTGGTCTGCTGGACAGGCCTACTAAAGGAAAAGTCTTCATAGAGGGGATTGAAGCTTCTAAGCTCAGCGACAGAGAGTTGGCAGATATTAGAAACAAAAAAATTGGATTCGTTTTTCAATCGTTCAACCTCATCAATAGATTGACCGTGTATGAGAACATAGAACTCCCCCTGCTTGTGAGGGGTTTGAGAAAAGAAATTAGAAGAAAACTTGTAGAATCAGCTTTACTCAGGGCAGGAGGAGATCTTTCATGGCTGCCGAAGAAACCCAATCAGCTCTCGGGTGGACAGCAGCAGAGGGTTGCAATAGCAAGAGCCCTTGTGACTTCACCGAAAATTATCTTGGCAGATGAACCAACCGGAAATTTAGACAGAAACTCGGGAAGATTTGTAATAGAGCAGTTTTTGAAGCTCAACGAGCAGGGACAGACGATAGTTATTGTTACTCACGACCCTGAAGTTGCCAACTGTACCAAGAAGATAATTTATATCCGGAATGGCCAAATAGTAGGAGAAGAAAGCAACATTAATTACAGCAAATGCATACTCAATACCGCGTGAAATTTAAAGTGAAGGGTGAGGTGTTAAAGATTGAAGAAGTGGATTTTCATTGCCGTGCTGGCTGCTTTGAGCCTTACAGCTTTTCTGCATGCAGATGCCCAGTCTCCGGCAGATGTTTCGCTTCAATCCGTCAACTTCAAGTCTCAGCAAAATTATAACGTGTATCCAGGCTCTTCAAACGCAGTTCTCAGAGTAGACTTTCTATTTAACGTAAATGCCACAAATCCTTCTGCGAAGCTTACAGATTTACCGGCAGGCTTTTCTCCCTCCAGTGGATACACCACTGTATCTGGGGCCAGAGATTTGTATGGAGACAGCGCAAAAAACGTAACTAGCGGCGAGACTGTATATTTCGAGTTCTACTTGAACGTAGATAAGAGCGTTGCTCCTGGAACCTATTACGCAACAATTGCAGTAAGCTATATCAGTTCAGATGGTGCCTACATAACAGATTATTTCACTATCCCGCTTCAAATTTCCGAATACCCTACCCCGCAGATAACCGTCGTCTCTACTAGCTGGAGCCCCGCCGGATACCCCGGGACATACAGGACATCAATTCAAGTTACAATAGAAAATGATGGAGACAGCGCTATATCTTCGGCAACAGTCAACATCACTCTTCCAAACGGAATATCGACCGACAGTCCTCAGCAGCAGATAGGAGCACTATCAATCGGAAGCAGAACCACAATAACATTCAGTCAGGTAGATATAAGCGAGAGCGTAGATCCTGGAAGCTATACTGCTTTGTTATATTTTAATGCTGCAGCAACGACGAAGGACGGCGTTTCCTACAATGCATCTTTCAGCTTGAGTTTCAACATCAGCATAGATCCAGTGCCCTCTAAATACAGCGAGCTTAAAATCAGTTCTGCCTACTGGGGGGATGTAAGGCCTGGGCCGGTATACAGCAACTCTCTCTATGCGCAACTGAACTTAGTTTTTGTAAATGATGGAGAGTATGCAATTAGCTCAATCGAAGCCAATGTAACTTCTCCATATCTAATTCCGATACAGGCGAGCTCTGTTTACTATGGTTCTCTGGCAGGTGGGGCTTCAACCACCCTCAGCTATTATGTATCAATAAACTCTTCTAGTGCCTCCCTTCAGGAGATATCTTTTGTCACCCAAGTAAAGTACAGAATCGATCTGGGAGGTGGGAGCTATCTCATTGTGAAGGATCTTCTGCCTTACAATGTCTATATTGAAAGATACCCTCTTGCCTCCAACGGGAGCGCTGTAGGGATAGCTTCTTGGGGCTGGTACAACGGCTATTCGGTCTTTCCAGAAACAGAGAATGCTGTATTGGTCGTCTCAGTAGTCAACAAAATGCCTTTCTCGATCTCAGGTGCCAACTTCTCGCTTATACTTCCGCCTGGCTTTTCTGTTGATTCATCCACCCGTGTTATTTTTGCCGGAAGCGCAATACCTGCCTACGGTTCCTTTTCAATGCAGTTCAAAGTGAACGTTGGGAGTGTATCTCCTGGGAACTACACCGCATTCCTCACAGTTGAAGGGGTAGTCAACAGCGGGGGGCCGGGATACAGAATAGAAGAAGTTCTGCCTTTCAGTCTCGCTGTCAATGATCCCTCTAATGCTGTGGAAGCAATAGAGTGGGGCTGGAAAGAAGGGAGTGCTGACATATTATCTTACGGAGCCAACTACTTTATAATCATCAGGAATTTGAAGTTTGATGCTGTGAACAATCCGATCCTTTACCTTGAACTTCCTAATGGCATAACCTTCTCTTCGACGAATCTTTCGAGGGGAGGGGTAACCCCTGCTTCTCAACAGGTGAGTTCTCAGGTTGTCCCCATTCAAACAATTCAAGAGTACATCCAGCAGATATCTCAGAGTTCTTATCAAGCAGGAGGAGGCGTCGCTGCATCCTATCAAAAGGGAAGCAGCATCTACTTCGCATTTCCCTTGAATATAATGCTTAACTCCACCGGAACTCTATACGCCAATGCATCGCTTTCGTTTACAGATGCTTGGGGAACCATGAGAAAAGTGAATTTCACGATTCCAATCCAAGTTTATGGAACGGTGAGCTATATAGACGTGAAGATATTAGGCAAACTCGATATAAGAAACAGGTATACCAATTTAACTGTTGAAGTTGCCAACAATGGAACTTCTCCAGCATACAACGTATACTTGACTCTGTCTCCCCCCTCGTCCCTTCTCTCATCTCAAGCTTCAAATTCGATCCTCATAGCCTCTCCATCGACAATATATATTCCAGCAATAGGTGCCAAAGAAGCAATTTCGATTCCTGTAATGTTTGTATATAATCCATTTGGCATTCAGTCATATGGAGGGGGTAGCACCTTAATTAACTACGGAGTAGTTCCACTGCAGGTTTCTGTGCAGTACAGGGATCCTGGGGGGCAGCAGCACAGCTTCAGTAACCAAATAGCAATAGCCGTTGAGCCGTTCATTGAACTCTCTCTCACACAAATGGCATCATCTCTCACCAACGGTACTTTGAAGATAAACGGCATGTTGATAAACTACGGAAGCCAGACAGCCTACAGAGTGAATATAGTCGCTCTTGTTGATAACACTTCATACTCATATTTCATCGGAGATGTGGACCCAGGATCGCAGAGCGCATTTAGCATACAGGTCTCTGTACCTCAGGAAAAGAAAAGCGTGAACGTAACGTTGGAGATCAGCTACTACAACAGCTACAACGAACTCAACAAAAGAGAGGAAGCTTTTCAAGTGTTCTCTTCCCAACCTGCTACAGCTTCAACAACCTCGCCCCAGCAGCAGCTCAGCATACTCAACCTGACAGAAGTGAAGATCGCTGTTGCCATGGTAGGGATATTCCTTCTGTTTGCTGCTGTCCTGATATACAGAATGTATTCTTCGCACGCCAAGAAGCTTAAAGAGAAGAAAGAAGAATGAGCTCTTTGAGCTCTTTTTTATCATTCATGGGAATATCTTTCAAAATGGCCTTCAAGACACTGGGCCAGCGTAAGATAAGAAGCATCCTAACTGTTCTGGGAATACTGATAGGGCCTGCGGTCATTATTACTATAGGAGCGGTGGTAGGCGGATATTCTCAATACATAGTAAATCAAGTAACCAGTCTTGGGCAGAATAATGTAATGATAACACCTTCTTCAAGCTATACACTAACTAATGATGACCTCAACTACATAAAATCCCTCCCGAACGTTGACGAAGCTCAGCCGTATTATCTCCTTCAAGCAGTAGTGAAAAGAGGGGACAAGGATGTTCAGATTTACATATACTGCACAGATGTCGATTTCATCATAAAGTCCATCGGTGGAATAAAGATCCAAGAGGGGAGTGCCCCGTCAAGCAGCGATATTTTGGGAGCACTGATAGGTTATAAAGTAGCATATGATAGCACCGGGAATCTTCACTACGGCATTGGAGATATCGTCCCCATCAAATACTTTTCATCTGTAAGCAAAGGCGTTCCGCAGTACAAGACGACAAATGTCATCGTCAGAGGAATAATAGCTGAATATGGAGGTGCTCTCTTCTTCAGCCCAGATCAGACGATCTTCATGCCTCTCGATTCTGGACAGAGAATTTTCGGTTTGAAGGATTGGTCGGGAATTTTGGTGAGGATGTCTGATCCCTCATATGTCAAAGACTTCGTGAATGCTGTAAAAAATTCTTATGGAGATAAGGTTTCTGTGATATCCTTCAGCGCCATAGCAGACATAGTCACCAGCATAACTGCTGCCGTTAGCTATGTCAACTATGTAGCGTCCCTCTCTGCCATAGCAGTGGCCATAGCAGGAACAACGGCAACCATGGTTACTTCAGTTATAGAGAGGACAAGAGAAATAGGTGTGATGAAGGCTATAGGCTACACAAACGGCAGAGTTGTGATCATTGTCCTCAGCGAATCTCTGCTCATGAGCTTGATCGCAGCCATCTCTGGAAGCGTCCTCGGTGTCGCTGGGGCGCTTTATCTCGGGAGAAGTGGAATGGTGATAAATGCTGGCACATCTTCTGTTGTCCTCTCGGCATCTCCGCTGTTCACTCCTAATCTGTTTCTGAATGCAATTTTCCTAACTGTTATGGTTGGTATACTGGGCGGGCTTCTTCCTGCATATATGGCAGTAAAGATACCTCCAGCAGTGGCTCTGAGATATGAGTAAGCAAAGCTAATAGCGACGATTGCTTACCTCCAAACCGATAAACCGCTCGAAGGGGATTTTCGCCCTTCAGGGCGGAGAGGAGGTCAGTTATTGAATTCCGTCACTGAAAAGAGATAGGATGCGTTGCGGCCCTCGATTGGAAATTTTGTTTCCGTAAAAAGAATGAAGATAGAAATGAGTTCTCTATATAGAATTGTGGAATTCAGCGATGATGAATAGGAGTTCGGAGTGAAAGATTGTTGAGAGCGAGAGAAATTGACAGCTTTCTGGCTATCTTGCATGGAGTGTGCTAGCCAAAAAAGCTCCCTGCTGTTTGATGGAGGGGGAGATTACTCATTCTCCAGTTCTCTGTTCAGGAACTTGAGCAGGTCTCTGTCGGTCAGCAGGCCATTTTTCCCATTTTGGTCTTTAATGAGAAGTGCTCCCATTCTCTCAGCTGCCAACAACGATGCAGCTTCACCGACGTTGTAGCTGCAGTCCAAAATCCACGGATTTTCGGATATGACTTTCACCTTATCTTCAATTGGACCACGGCTTCCTCTCAGGATCTCTCTGATGGATTTTTCCGATGTAATGTGGTAAAGAGCTTTCAAAAGGGAAGCTACTCCGTAGATTGAACTGTCCTCCGTAACCAAAATGTGCTTTATCCCGTAGGAAAGCATTATTCCGACTGCTGCTATAATCTCTTCATCTGATTCGATTGATATGACATCCCAGGTAGCAAGCTCGCAGACGCTGGTAGGGGTCATGCTGTGAACTGCCCTTGCCAGATTCTTCTCTTCAATTGCCCCCAGAATTTCGCCGTTAGCACCGACAATTGGCAGAAAGCCTATGTTCCTCTCCATCATAATCTTCACTGCCTCTTTCAATGAAAACTCCGGTGTTATGAAAATCGGGGGAGTGCTGGAGTAAATTTTCGCGGGGCTTTCAAGAACTTTTCCGAGAGAGCCAAGCTCAATGAGTTCGATTCCTTCCTCCCCTTCTATGAATATGGCCTTTGCGGCATCCCTAATGCTCAGCACGCCCCACAAGCTGCCTGCCTCATCAGTGAGTATGGCGTGATATCTGTTTCTCCTCAGCATTTCCCTAAGAACGCTCAGAAGGCTTTCGTTATATTCGGCTATTACAGGTCTTCTATCTGCTAAATGCAGAACCAATTATCGCACCTGAATCTTTCTTATCGAAATGGTGGGATTTATTAATTATCCTCTCATGAAGCTATATTCTCTCTGGGGCTTCTATACCGAGTATGTTGAGGGAGTTGAGAAGCACCGTCCTGACAGCAGATACAATGTTCAGTTTCATGTCCTGACAGCTCTTTTCTTCGTCTCCGAGCACAGGAACAGAATCGTACCATTTGTTGAATAGTTGGGACAGCTCTCCCAAGTAAGATACCAAGAGCTCTGGCTTCAGCTCTTTCGATGATTTGTAAATAATGTAGGGGAAGGCAGACGCTTTCCTGACCAATTTCCATGTGAGCAGTTCGATTTCCTGACAATTTGCTCCGCTGCTCACCTCAAATTTTCCTGCCCTGCGTAAAAGGCTGCTGGCACGGGCATATGTGTACTGCAGATATGGTCCGGAGTTTTTCTCGAAGTTTATCATATCCTCCAGCCTGATTGTCATTGGCTTATCAGCAGAAATGCTTACCATGAAGTGCCTTATAGCTCCCCTTCCAACCATCATCGAAATCTTCTTCGCCTCCTCTTCGCTCATCTCCCTGTTTCTTTTCTTCAGCTCAAGTGAAGCTATTTCTTCAGCCCTCTGAAGGAGTTCATCCAGCGTCACATATCTCCCCCTCCTCCCGCTCATTTTGAATCCCTGAAGGTTGACCATTTCATAAGAGTAGTGGATGAGCCTTCTCGCATAATCTTGATAACCGAGCGCATAAAGGGCAAGCCTTATTTGAGCCTGCGGTAGCATCTGTTCTTTCCCAACAACGTTTATTACATAGTCCGCTTTTGATTCCCTGAACTTCTTTATTGAATACGCTATATCCCTCGTCGTGTAGAGAGTTGTCCCGTCGCTCCTCTTGAGGACCAGCGGTGGGATTTCCATTTCTCTTGGAATCTTGAGAAGGTTTCTTATATCATCTGTCAATATAGGGGAGAAGTCAAGCCCCTCTGAACCCTTTGCCAGGGAAAATAAGCTAGAATTTCTAGCTTTTTTCAGGATTTCATCTACAGATCCGTCCCATATCAAATCGCTCTCCCAATCCCACTTGTCAAATGATATGTTCATCTTCGAAAGAGTCTGCTTGAACCCTTCAAGGACCTTCTCCACTATAGCGCGATATTTTTCCACAACCGCTCTGTCTCCTCTTTCATACTCGAGGGAGATTTTAGCAATCTTTGATTCGGGATCTTCGTCCGAAAGTATCTTGCTTGAAAGGATATCGAAGATTTCCTGCGCTTCTTCCCTCAATCTAATCAGCTCACTGAGAATCTCGTCCTGCCTTGCCAACAGCTCTCTGTACTTTTCATCGTCGGCTGCCTTGAGCTCTTTTTTCACGGCATTCAGCTCTATCAACAGATTGGTCATCGCATAGACTTTTCCAATCCAGTGATCGATTTTTATCCCCTTTGATAGCTCTTCGATTCTCTCCATGTTATCCTCAATTAAGCTCGAGAGACCGTAGATTAAAACCGCTACCTGCCTTCCAACATCGTCAATATAGAATCTGGTCTCAACATCAGTTCCATAGAACCTCAAGAGCCTTGCGAGAGTATCCCCGAGGCAGCTGTTCCTGCCGTGTCCGAGGTGAAGAGGGTGAACTGGATTAGCGCTTGTGTGCTCCACCAGAATCTTCAATTTTTTTCCGTGCCTGCCGTAAGACGAACTAAATTTCATATATTCGTTCAAGAATTCTCTTATGTACATAGGTCTGTTGAACTTTATGTTGAGATAGCCTGAAGCTATCGAGGCTTCTGTTTCAATTTTCAATTCATTACTTAAAATGCTCTTGACTTCTTCAGCGAATTCCTCGTACTTTTTTTCCTTGGATTTTTCTCTGAACAGTGGGTATGAAAGGTCAGCGTCGATGCTTTCAGGAGGTTCCGTAATCAAGAACTCTCTATCGATTTGAGCATCAGGAAATGCTGAAGCGAGGGCTTTTTTCAGCGAAGCAATACCCTTTATATATAAGTATTCGGAAGATGGGGTCAGTTCCTCTATAATCATATCTGTATACCTTCGAGCTTTTTGGTGTAGCTTGTTTATAAAAACGAGCGCTCTTATTTGTTTTTCCTGAAAGAAAAACTAGAAGCTGTCTTCTCCGAATGATGCTTCCTGGCCCTCCGATCTCCTCGATACCTTAAACAGCTTATTGTGGTGTACTATTATTCCCTTATCCGTTATCTCCATGGGATGTCTGCGCATGTCGTGAGCAGTTCCTCTCATTTTCCATATTATAAGCGATCTGTAAAGCTGTCCTTCTATTTCATCGAGGTCCAATCTGACGATCCCGTCAACCGCGTGCTCTACGCCGGGCCCGCCGAATCCTCTCTCTGTAACGCTGACCTGGGAGACGAGCAAGCTGGTAGTGCCTGTTCCAGCGAGAACCCTTTTTATGAGAAGCAGTGTGCTTCGAGCGATCGCCGGTTTTGAGAGATATAGTGTGGATACTGAGTCAATGATCACTCTCTTCGCGTTCACGTCTTTTATGGCCGTGCGCAGCACATCAACGAGCTCACCAACATCGTCTACGGATTTTACTACATATCTCTCCCTCTTAGCTGCTTCTCCGATCCCTGAAGTGAATGCGTCAACGAGAGCGAACTTTCCCTCATCCTCATATTTCCTCACATCCCAGCCGAATGACAGCATGGCTCTTCTGACCTGAACTGGATGCTCCTCCAATGTAACGAGAACGCCTGGCTCTCCAATCGTAAGGCCGTAGTAAAGGTATTGCTGGGAAAATATGGTTTTTCCGGTTCCAGGACCTCCTGTTATCAGCACGACGTTTTTATCAGGGATCCCGCCGTAAAGCAGCTCATCGAACCCGGGAATGCCAGTCTTCACTTTTTTTATAACGGATGACATTTTTATGCACCAAAATAATATATTGAATGAGCTCAGTATTAAATTTTAAAAACTGCCTCCTTTCCTCCGGCATTATAGCAGTATCTTCACTCTAGCTGCAACCTGTCTTGAGGCAGAAGGAAATTTTCTGCTCGACCTCTGCCACGCATTTCTTTCCTAGATAGAAAAGATGCCCCCTAGACCTCACGTCAGTCGAACCGAAATTTTCGATCACCGGCACTCCAAGGCGAACCAGGCACTCAGATATCACAGGCTCTTTACCTCTGACGTCGCAACACTCCCAAATTATTTTGATCGGTTTGACGGTTGGAAGAGATGTGAGATAATCGATGTGCCATCTTTTTCTGCTCTTGCTTCTATTGAGGTGCCGTGATACTCTCTGCGCTACCCCCTTCTTGAGAAATGAAGAACCTAGATAGGCATAGCACCCTCCTTCAAAGGAAATAATTCCCAATTTTCCTACTTCGATCCTGACCAATTCGGTGAGTAAGAAGATAAAAAGGTAGTATCCTTTGCAGGTTGTATTTTTTCCTTCCAATTCCGTAGCTTCACCTGCTAAGCTATTCGCTCGAGCACCTGACAGCTCTTGTCTCATAGTTCATCAACTTGTTTATGGCCAATTGAATGGCATAGAGGGTGCTGCTCATCCTGTTGAGGATCGAAAGAACAAGCTTCTCTTCTCCTATAGGCTCTTTCCTTTCCTTCAAATCAATTAACCTTCTTTCGGCTCTTCTCACAAGAGACCTGGCTAAGCTTACTGCGGCAGCTGCTGGGTGACCTCCATTGAGAGTAAAGATGTTTCCTACAAAGTGCGAATATTCATCGGCTATGCTTTCAAGCCTATGCAGATCTCCTTCATTAACGCAGTTTTTACCTGAAACCGTAAAGCCAACTCTGAACAGCAGGTTTTGAATCCAATCGAGCTGATTTTTAATTTTTTCAAGCTCATTTGGAAGAAGAGCTGATGCTAGGCCGAGAGCTGATTCTGTTTCATCCAAACTTCCTACAAACTCTATGAATGGGTGGTTTTTAGGTATATAGTCGAAGTATTTCAGGCAAAATGTGTTTCCCGCATCCCCCTTTTTCGTGTAAAATTTCATCGGATCCTACCTAAAAACGATCAGGTAGGAGTATGTTTAAATAGATTTTTACCTGTATAGAGCGTATCGTTTTTCCCTGCGTGATATTTACTATTTTTTGAGTAGATACTTTTTTATTATAAAATAAGCCAGAGCACGATCGGGAGTGCCCGAATGAAGAAGATAACCTTCACCGAAGCTCTGATGATAGGAATTGGAGGCATGTTCGGTCTAGCTATCTTTGTTTTCCCGGGTACCACAGGGAAAATGATAGATGGCTGGGATATCATTGCTTGGCCTCTGACCGGGCTTCTCATGCTAACTGTTGGAATGATCTATTCTGAGCTTTCCAGCGCCTACAAAGTTGATGGAGGTCCCGTTCTCTACATAAGGCTGGTACTAGGAAAAACCCTGATTTCTGACCTTCTATCCTTCATAGCTAACGCAGGCTTCTATGTTGGATGGACTATCGCTATAGTGATTGGGGCGATTACAGCTCCGCAGTACCTCGCATATGCTTTTCCAATGCTTTCTAGCATTTCCTCGATCCTCCCTCCAATTTTGATAATCTCTTTGTATGCCATATCGATTTCCGGCTTCAAGAGAAGCAGCAGAACCAATTTCTTCCTCACTTTGATTCTTCTAGCATTCTCTTTGGTATATTCGGCGACAGCCTTATCGAGGGGCAGCCTCTCTAATGCATTTCCATCTGTTGGCATTAATATGAAGACGTTTCTATCATCGATAGGAATAATAATCGGGGCCTACGGAGCTTGGGTTGGAATACCGAGCCTATACAATGAAATAGAGAACCCCGGCAAAACCGTTCCAAAAGCTGTCGCTGCTTCAATAGCTTTCACTGCCGGAGTGTATACGCTACTGGTTTTATCTATTCATGCTGTGATACCTTACAGCAACTTTCTCGCTTCTCCTCAGGCGCAGCTTTCACCCTTTTCATACGCTCTCGATATAATCGGGGGAAGCATCTATCTCAAAGTTATCTTCTCATTGGCGGTCTTTCTTGCGATATCCACAACTATATTAGTTGGAATAATGAGCTTGGGCGCATCAATTTCCGCGTCTTCGCAATACGGAGTGCTTCCTGCCAAGATAGCAGCTCTAGATAAGAAGCTGGGAGGGAGCTATCCATTTTCGGCATTGGTTTCCGTTATTCCATCTTTGTTCCTATCGACATTTCCTCAGTACTTCTTCCAGCTTTTTGTAATTGGCCTTGTAGTGGGAACAGATCTCCCCTACTTAATAAATATAACATCGTATATCGTTTTCAAGTTGAAGAAAGGCGACAGGCTTGCTGATTTCAGGGCTCCCTTTGGTACAGCTCTCGCAATTTCTGCTTTCTTCTTGATAGGAATTTCAGCCCTCAACTTGTCAATGTACGAACTCAAATGGAGCCTTCTAACTATAACACTCTTGATTATCGTTTTCTTGCTTGCCAGACTGGCGGTATCATTGAAAACAAGCGGGAGGTCGGATGCTCAACAGCGAAGCTAAAAATCTATTCATAGAAAGAAGGAAGAGATGCCAGCTTATTTCTTCTACAACTGGCATAAAGCTTATAACCCATACATACGTTAAAAGTTGCTTGATGCCGCGGTAGTATAGCCTGGCCTAGTATGCGGGCCTGTCGAGCCCGTGACCCGGGTTCAAATCCCGGCCGCGGCGCTCATTAATGCCGCCGAGTTCTCGGAAAATCATTTTAACTTAAAGGTTCTTTCTGCAGGAAGTAGGAGAGTTAAAAATGAACGATCTTCCGAGATTCATTGGAGTAGTGCATCTTCCGAGGCTCCCTTCATCTCATTCCAGGGCTCCGAATTCTCCCAATGACATAGCCGAGTTCGCGTTAAACGAAGCTAAAATTCTGGAAGAAGCAGGATTCGATGGTGCAATTCTGGAAAACTATGGGGATACGCCTTACCTGAAAATCGTCAATGATCCTCTCACAATTTCCACTTTTGCTGTGGCAGTTAGAGAGGTCGTGAGAGGAACTGGCCTGAAAGTCGGAGTAAATTTGCTGAGAAATTCCGGCTTCGAAGCATATTCCATAGCCGTAGCAGGAGGAGCAAGCTTCATAAGAGTAAATGCGCTCAGTGAAACGATAATCTCTGATAGTGGAATCATAGAACCAGAAGCTGCTAGGCTCAGGGATCTGAGAAGCAACTATCCAGCAGTAAAGGTCATGGCTGACGTCCTTGTGAAGCATGCCGGGAGCATGTATTACCTGGCATTGAGGTATCAAGGAATCGACAGAAAAATCGATCTCGAAGAAGTCGTGAAGGATGTGATTCTCGATACAGTAGAGAGAGGAGGAGCTGATGCTGTAATTGTAACAGGTCCGAGAACTGGTGAGCCTCCAGAGAAGGATTTGCTGATTCTCATTAAGAAATTCTCTAGCGTCCCCGTATATGTTGGAAGCGGGACTACTCCCCAGAACGTTAATGACCTGCTGGAGAATGCGGATGGCATAATAGTTGGCTCCTATCTGAAGAGAGACGGCAGAGCCGGAAACCCGGTCGAAATGAGGAGAGCCGAAGAGTTCATGAGAGCGGTCAGAGGTTCAAAGAAATGAAAATAGGAGTTATAGGCCATGCGCTCGTTGATTACGAATATGTTGTTGAGAGATTGCCGGCTGCTGACGATGAGTCGAGGATCATAAGCAGCTACCGCTTTCCAGGCGGCTCTGCTCTCAATACAGCAGTAGGGATAAAGAGGCTGAACCATGAACCGCTGCTAGTTGCCAACGTTGGCCGCGATAAGAGGGGATCCTTCCTTCTCAATTTTGTCAGAAGAAATGGGCTGAGCACAGACGGATTGAAGATAGTAGATGGACATTCAGGATATTGCATCGTCATCAGAAGCAAGTCCGGCGAAGTCAGCTTAATAAGCAGACTGAATGTCGCTGAACCACTGAACCTTGATGAAGCGAGGCTGGAGAAATTGAGGCGGGCTGAGCATATTCACATTACTTCATTGACTCCCAAAGCTGCTGGGAAATCTCTCAGAGCTTTAGCGGAAGAAGGATGTGCAAAAAGCTATTCGTGGGACGTTGGGAGGATCACGGCAGGAGAAGATTCAGCTCAAATACTGGAAATATTGAAATTGGTTGACCTTGCATTCCTCAGCGAGAGAGAGGCGAAGAAGCTTGGAGGTGGCGGCAACCCGGAAGATACGGCGGAGAGATTGAGTGAAAGCTCTGCAGGGGTGATAATCCTCAAGAAAAAGAGGGGGGCCGCAGCTTTTCATAGAGGGAAGAAGGTTTCAGAAGTTGAAGTTGCGAAATACTTTCCACTGGTAGATTCGCTTGGAGCCGGAGATGCTTTCGCTGCATCATTTCTTGTAAGCTATCTTGAGAGCAAAGACATCGCAAAATCTCTGGCCAAGGCTTCCGTCTACGCTTCAATAAAAATAGGAAAAAAAGGGGGAAGCAGCATGCCAAGCATATCAGAATTCGAAAAAGTTTGGAATGAAGTCGGAAAAGAAGTTCATTATTATTAAATTTGGTGCAGAAATCAGCGGTCTTTCTTTACGGCTCTCTCCACCTGCTTCTGTACATCGATATCTCCAAGAACGCAATTGTCTCGATGATAAGAATTGCCCAAAGAACCGCTTCTGGGAGAGGAAGCAAATCTATCAGGCCGGAATGGTAGTGGAACAGCGCTGCCGCTGTGCTCGTAGGAATAAACATTGATATGCCCGCTACCCAGTGCGGCAAAATTGTTGATGGATAATAGACCGGAGGTATAACAGATATAGCAAATGAAAGGATCCCTGACAGAGGCCAGACAAACCTTGGCTCCTTAACAAACGTCGCAAGTGAGAACGACAGGCCAGAAAGAGATAGTAGGGAAAGCAGTGATGCAAAGAGGTATATCAGCAGATTGCCAAGATTCAGTATTTTGTAATATACCATGAGAACTATGAAGATCCCTATTCCAGGTATTGAGAAGAACAGTCCGCTCAGCATAAGTCCGAACATATAGGAAACAGGTCTCATCGGGCTTGCTACCATCATATCCTGGAATTTCACCTCTCTTTTGTAAAATACTGTGTCTCCCATCAGCCCGATGGCGTTTGAAGCAATGGTCATTACCAGTCCTCCAACCAAAGCAAACAGCAGCATGTCAGGTCTTGCATAGAGCCTCATGAGTATCAGAAACGAAGTTGGAGGAACGAGATTGCTTATCAACCACAGCGGATTTCTTCTGGCTGCCACAACTCCGTTTAGCCATCCGAGAGCATATGCGGCCCTTATCTGCGCTAATATTCTTCTCCAATTAACTTCCATTTTTCCTCACCAACCGATTTCAAGAACACGTCTTCCAGGTTAGTAATGCTCGCAACTGCTCTGCAACCCTTCGAGTTTAGTTCGCTCACTGCTTTTTCAAAGTCATCGTTCAAATATATGATGTAGGGAGGAATGCTTCCGTGGACATCTCCGTATTTGGTCATTAAATCCATGCAGCATTCATCTAGGACCTCGATCTTTCTCTTCCATTTGAAATCTTCGATGAGCTTTTTTGGTTCTCCCTCAACTATTTTCTGCCCATTATGGATGATTATTACCTTGTCGCTCAGCTTTTCTGCTTCGTCCATGTAATGGGTTGTCAAAAGTATGGTCTTATCCTTCTTTTTCAACAAGGAGATTTTGCCCCAGAGGTCCCTCCTAGCAATGGGATCCAGGCCGATTGTTGGTTCATCGAGCAGAATCAGCTCAGCATCAGTTGCCAATACTACAGCTAGAAGCAACCTTCTTTGGTAACCGCCGCTGAGGTCCCAAGAGGCCCGATTCATCTGCTCCTCGGTAAAGTCCAGCTCTTCGAGAACCTCTTTGGATAGCCTTCTAGCTTCGCTGAACGAGTATCCACGCATAGCGAGAACGGAAGTTACATATTCGATTGGAGAAGGAAAAAGAAGCGGTTTAGCATCCTGGGGTATGACTGCTATTCTCTCCCGCACTTCATAAGGTTGGCTGACAGCATCGTACCCCAACACTTCTATTTTTCCCTTAGTTGGAAGGAGCTGCGTTGCTGCAATTCTTAAGAACGTGGTTTTTCCGGCACCATTTCTTCCTAGAAGAGTGGTTATTTTATTCCTTTCTATTTCCACTGAAAAGTCCTTAAGAGCTGCAACCTGGCTGCCGTTGTTGTAGATCTTCCACAGAGATTCGGCAGATATCGCTTTTTTATCCAAAAAATGTCACCTCATTTGAAGCTAAGCCAAAAATTGTTTCGAGAAGAAAGCTTAATATTGATTAGCTAATATCGAAAGCATGCTCCGAGAGGAGATGAAGATGGGAATTTCTGAATATTCAGATACTGAATTTTTCTCACAAATGCAAGAAGTTGGAAAACGTCTCATCCTTCGGAGCAGACATCAAAAATGACCTTCTTTCCAATAGTGGCGATTAAGCAGTAAAAAGTCCCCCCGCCGGGCATCGAACCCGGGACCTGCCGGTATCGGCGAGGCCATGGGGGGCCGTCTCACTACAGCCGGCCGCTCTACCGCTGAGCTACGGGGGGAAGCCTCAACACAAGGCTTGCGGTACAATTATTTCTTAATTAAAAGACCTTTTTTGCTTTTCGCTTTGCTAAAAGACCTTTTCGCGAATTTGTTTAAAATCACTATGAGATAGAGAAATAATGTGTTTATCCTTTCGATGGCTCAAACCAATTTTAGGGCTTTTGAGCCCAACAACTCAGCTAAAAGTGTATGGGAAATAGA
Organism: Fervidicoccus sp. SLHALR4; assembly: GCF_058692745.1. Classification (NCBI taxonomy): domain Archaea; kingdom Thermoproteati; phylum Thermoproteota; class Thermoprotei; order Fervidicoccales; family Fervidicoccaceae; genus Fervidicoccus; species Fervidicoccus sp. SLHALR4. Next base: position 1,403,477 of record NZ_CP182483.1, read on the forward strand.
CGCAGGTATCACTTTCGCTTGGAAGAAGACCAATTGTCAATTAATTGCGGATTAATTACCTGTTTCTCCCTATCTATCTTTTCCTCCAATTCTTCCAGAGACAGTTCTAAGTTAACCGTTCTTTCCTCCAGCGCTTTGATCATGGAGGCATGAATTCTGCCCTGACGTTCATAGTGCTTTTTCATGTCCTCGATAGCTTTTTCAATCTTGGACAGCCTTTCATTGAGTTCATTGAATTTTTCGGTTTCCACGGCACCCGATGAAATCGAACCTGATTTCGCCATTTTAACTCCATTTTTGATCAAGATTTTAATCAAGTCGGTAACCTGAATTCCGTAAATCTCAGCTGCTTCTTTCAGTTCGTCGTAGAGCTTATCTGGCAGAGAAAGATGTACTGTAGGCATTAGTCTTTTCCCTTCAAGAAAAATACTGAAATATGAATATATAATAGATACTCTTATAGTCTTTTTGTTGTAAGTATAAGATGGTAATACCACGACCGAGATGCTAATAATCAAAAAACAGATAATAGATTTAAATGAAGGGACCAACTGATGACGCTAAAAATAATCACGTTTAAAATCGATGAAGAGCTTTTGGAGAGAATAGACCTGCTGGCCCAAGAGACGGGTACAAACAGGAGCGATATCATTAGGAAGGCTATAATTCTCTATGTGAATAAAATGGAGAAGGAAGCCATGACGAAGAAGCCGAGGATCAGGATAATCAAAGACAACGAATAAAAAATTATAGGTTATTCAAATTTCAGCATCTTTGAATAGAAGCACCTTCATCGGCTCCTCCGGTTTTCCCTTATCACACAGACTGAACGGTTCCTCTGTCCTGAGTATTTCGGCTTTGGCGAACTTCAGGAAATCGCTCAACGGAGATATGGGGAGATTCATTCCCTTCCTCCAGTAATGCATGGGAACCAAGTATCTTGGGTTTATTCTCCTACCTATTTCCCAAGCTTCAGATGGACCTACAGTGAAATATCCACCCACGGGTATGAAAAGGACATCGATTCTGTCGCTTCCCAGCCAAGAGTAATAGTCTTCTTTGGGCTTGACACCTAGATCCCCTACATGCAGCAGCTTATAACCTTCTACTTCAATCAAGTAAGTGGAGACGTAGCCTCTCTTCTTACCTCCTTCGGGATCATGCGGTTGCTTTTTCCCTCTAACAAGGATTTTCTCTCCATTTAAGAGAATCTCCCTCTCCCCTTCAAACATGCTAATAACAACTGATCCCTCCTTGCTAACCTGCTCCTTGGCATTGTGATCGAAGTGCTCATGTGTAATGAGAATCAGGTCGCCTTTGGCATTGATGGGCTTAAGCCCTATGCTGTATCCGTCATGGGGGTCGATTATTATTGAGTTCTTATCTGTTCTAATCTCGAAGGCTGCATGACCATGATAGAATATTTTAAGGCAACTCAAGTCTCTGCACCTACTTTTTAATTTTCAGACAATTGTAAAAAACTTATCTCTCTATCTTGGAAAAAAGATGTTCTACCTCATTTGATAATCAGCTTTGAAATTTCTATCACTTTATTTACAACTTCAATTGGAGATGTTCCAAATACAAAGGCCAGAGGCTCTTTGCCAAACTCCCCCTTATCTATTATGATATCTGGAATGATGCCACCAGCTCTTCTGACGGCAGATTCTATTCCCCAGGGAGTCGTGCCGCCTTCCATCATTTTAATTTCTGGCGGCTCCTCTTTTCTGTCAAAATAGGAAGTCTTCAGCCCCAATTTTTCGGCCAACTTCTCCAAACCGTCGATGTACAATATGTTCATTCCTGCCCTCTTGCTTGAATCGAATTTCATGATTGTGAGGACTGCCTTTGCCATATGTTTAGAGGCACCAAATGATGGCGGAAATGGAGCCACCAATTTTCCCCCGGCAAGCACAATTCTTCCCGGGAACCCTGCTACGTCTTGAGGCGTCCTGGCGTACCAGGCTGGGAGGCTTTTTACCAGGTTTATGCCAACTTCTGGGTAAAGCTCTATCAGACCTTCATTGCTATTCTCTGTGAGCAATTTCGCCGCTTCGCTCAGTTCCGAAAGTATGCGGTATTTTTCTGCGGGGATTTCTACCCAAGAAGCTGGATTTGTTGGACAGTGCCCTCTCCCTACTCTCAGCCCGTTCAGTATGGAGAATGTTATGAATTCCTTCGCTGTCCTTATTGATGTCAGTATATCGTAACCCCAAGCTAAATTGGCGGCTATGGCTGCGCTGAAAGAGCAACCAGTGCCATGAGTGCATCCTTGCTCCACCCACTCACCTGGAAGCTGATGGAACTCATCACCAATGAGAGCGAGATCCACAGCCCTGCCAAAATCCAAATGGCCTCCTTTTATTACAACGGCCTTCGGAGAAAACTCCTTCTTTATAACCCGTGCAGCTTTCTCAGCATCATCAAAGCTTCTTATTTCCATTTCAGCCAGAACTTCTGCCTCCATTCTATTCGGTGTGACAACATCAGCTCTGGGGAGCAGGCTTTTCTTGAGAGCTTCCACAGCATCTTCCCTGAGAAGTCTGGCTCCGCTCTTTGCCACCATTACCGGGTCGACAACCAGAGGAAAGTCGTACTTCTTCAATGTCGAACTGACCGCCTCAATTATTTCTTTGCTGCTGAGCATGCCGGTTTTAGCAGCGTCTACTCCAATATCTTCAGCAACTGCCTCAATCTGCCTTATAACCATCTCCGGAGGAATGTCGAAAATTCCTCGGACTTCCGCAGTATTTTGGGCTGTAATGCTAGTTATAGCGCTCATACCATGCACGCCGTGAGCAAGAAAAGTCTTGAGGTCGGCCTGTATCCCTGCGCCTCCTCCTGAATCGCTACCCGCAATTGTGAGAGCCCTGGGCGGATGTTTGCTATTGCTCCAGACCATTATCTCCACCTATTACTAATTTTTAATCATATTGATAAAAAGGTTTCGCATACACAGGGAAAGCGTAGCACAGAAAGTCGCGAAGGAAAAAAATAAGAAAGGGAAGGCTTCTTTCATATTCAGAGATGATGGATTTGAATTACCGTACACTTGGTATAACAGATGAAAAAATAAGCGAGGTCGGTTTAGGAGCTTGGCAGTTCAGTGAATCATGGGGAATTCTGGAATATGAGGTGGCCAAGAAAATAATTGAAGCTGCTGTGACAAATGGTGTCAACTTCATTGATACAGCAATAGCCTATGGTTGGGGGAAGAGTGAGGAGTTCATCGGAAGAGCCCTAACCGAACTGAACCTGAGAGACGAGGTCTTCATCGCAACTAAAATACCGGGAGAACTGCTGGCAGAGCATGACGTCATAAAGGCTACAACAGGTAGCTTAAGAAGGCTCAGAAGGGATCACATCGATTTGATGCAGGTTCACTGGCCTCCAGTCTGGAACAACATTCCTACATGCGAATATATGAGAGCCTTGGAAAAGCTGGTTTCTATGGGTCTGATCGATTACATAGGGGTCAGCAATTTTCCACCATCACTGCTAGATGAAGCCAACGAATGCCTTTCCAGAGAGGAGATAGTCAGCGAGCAAGTGAGATATAATCTGATAGAGAGAGAAGCGGAGAAGGAAATAATTCCATACACCCTGGCCTACGGCATGACGCTTATTGCGTGGAGCCCGCTGGCAAAGGGAGCGCTGACGGGAAAGTACACTCCCGATAACTTGCCGAAGTTCAACGATGTTAGGTCTGCCGAACCTGTGTTCCTGCAGCAGAACTTCAGAGAAATCTATCCAGTTCTGGAGAAGCTCAAGGAGATCGGGGCAAAATACTCGAAGACTCCAAGTCAGGTGTCATTGAATTGGCTGCTTTCTTCTTACGATAATGTGATAGTGATCCCTGGAGCAAAATCGGCAGAGCAAGTTTCAGAGAACGTGGGGGCCTCTGGGTGGAGGCTGAATTTCGATGACTGGAAGGAATTGGATGAGCTGTCCCGAAGAGTAGTTATATACAGAAGCTTAAAGGCCTTATGAAAAATGTCGTTAAAAATAGCCACCATTGGGGGAGGTTTAGCCGGCCTCTTCACCACTTTAAAGCTATTGAACTCTGGATGCGAAGCTGAAGTCTTTGAAGAGCACAGCAGTATAGGATATCCTAAGCACTGCACCGGGCTGGTTTCAGAGAGCACTCTGAAAATGCTGGGGTTCGAGGGGAAAAAATGCGCTGATGCTTTTTTCAATGAAATTGAGTTCGTCTTCCCAGGAAAAGGAAGCATTCTTTTCAGGCCTAAATACAGAATAGCTCACTTAGATAGAGCTTGCCTAGAAAGAAGCATTGCAGAAGCTGTTCTGGAAAAAGGAGGAAAAATAAACCTGGGGAAAAGAGCTGTTTTATCTGGCAATAGGGTAATAAAAGCAGGCGAAAGCTCCAAGACATTCGATCATATATTGGTAGCTGAAGGAGTCCGCATGAGCATTTCTGGGAAGCTTTTGAGCGAGCTGAAGAGAAGCAAAAAGATTTTTGGACTGAATATGGTAATAAGAGCGAAAAACGGCCTTGGGAGCATTACGGTCGGATTTGAACCTAATATTGCCCCCGGTTTCTTTTACTGGCTCTTCCCTCTTTCAGATGAAAAGGTCCTCGTGGGAGTGGGGACTGAGAAGCCAAAATTTGCAGAAAAGTCTCTTGAAGCTGTAATGAGAATCCACGGAATAAGATACGTTCGGATCGAAGAAAAATATGGCGGATGGATCGGACTTGGCCCGCCAGCAGCAAGGCAGAGGATAGCTTCAATAACCTTCATTGGAGATTCGTTTGGTCTTCAAAAGCCCCTAACGGGGGGAGGGATCTATCCCATAGCTAAGAGCGCTGCATCGATCGGGGGAAGAGAGTGCCAAGAAGCAATAATTCAGCTGAGGAAAAATACTGAAGAAGTCTCGAGGGAGTTGCGCAGACAGCTTAAACTTGCAAAGTTCGCTCACTCCAGAAGTTTTTACTATATCATGGGAAAATTCCTCATGAAAGTCGGGGGCATCGAATTGAAAGGTGATGAGGGGCTGATAGATTACGATAGACATGAATTGATTATCCGCAACGTTTTTCTCAACTTTGCTGATTTCATCAAGGAGGTCAATCTAAAATCATCAACTTTTAAAAGATGAGTATTTTCAAAATGGTTCTTTGAAAGAAGCTTTACCCCGTCTTACCGTTCCTGCTTCATTTTCATCTGCCTCTGGCATCTCTGCGGACGTGAGACCGACGGGGCAATATCATTTTATTCATTGAAGTTAAAAATTTTTTACTGGAGAGCTCCTTAACTGACCTCTTCCACACCCTGAAGGGCAAAGGTTCCCTTCAGAATGAGAAGGAGGTCAGCTTTTGATGTGAGGATTGAAGCTATAGATGCTAAAGATTTTTCAATTCGAACCATTTCTCTTTTTCTTTTCTAAAATTTCAAATGCTATCCTCAGGTTGCGCAGTCCTTCGAGAAATGAAACCGGCGCTTTAGTCTGAGCGCTAACTGCTTTGAGGAATTCCTCATCTTCGACCATCAATGGTTCCTTCTTCTGTATCATCCTTTCCATCTTCCACTTTCCTGTATAAATCTCAAGGGTCTGTTGCATGAAATCCAGCTGAGCAACCCCGTTGGTCCCAGTTATAATTGCCTTCCTCTCCTTATATGGTGTGACTCTGTTGGCTTCGATTGTGTGTATGTGGCTACCGTAGTCAAATAAGATATAGCATGAATCTTCATGCTTATCAGAGTATCGATAGTAAACGAACGACAGGATCTTTTCTGGAGCTCTGCCACCTGCCAAATCCAGAGATAGGTCGATGTCGTGAATGGCTAGATCGAGAACCACTCCTACATCGACGATCCTGACTGTGAACGGGCCAACTCTCCTGGAGTTCACCGTTATCAGGCTTCCCAAGATCCCTTCAGATAGAACCTCTTTCAGCTCAAGATAAGCTGGATTGAATCTTTCTATGTGGCCAATCATGATTTTTTCCAAAAGGCTCCTCGGATAGCGTGATGCAATTGCTTCAGCCCTTTTAACATCATCCCCGAGGGGCTTTTCTATAAACATGTAATCAAGTCCAGCATCCAGGAGCTTCTCGAGGATTTCAAGATGTGTGGAAGTTGGAGAAGATATAAACGGGATGAATTTCTCATTTTCGCTCTTCAGCAGTTCATCCAAGGATCTATACCATTTGATCCCGTATTTTGAAGCAACAGCCTTTCCTCTCTGCTCGTCTGGTTCGACTACGAAGGAGAGTGTGTGGCCGTACTTTGGTCCTATTTCGCTGAGAACTCTCGCATGCGCCTGTCCCATGTAGCCAGCTCCAATAATTCCGAGCTTCAAAGGAAGCACCTCTCTCGTTCTAAATCGCCTTCAGTTAATATTTTTAATCAGCAGTATGATATTGAGTTTCGGTTAAAAAAAAGAGAAGGCTGTTTCCCATGGAGAGGATAGTGCTCAGCGAGAGCGAGAAGAAGCTCCTTTCAGTGCTGGTCAATATTCCAGGAGAGATCGAAACAGCGGAATTGTCTAAATTATCGGGCATCCCTGAGAGCACTGTTAATGCTCTGATTGAGCTCCTGAAGTCAAAGGGAATGGTAAGAGAAGAAGTTAGCTACAAGATCGAATACAAGCTGACCGAAGAAGGGAAGAAATCTCTAATGGAAGGTTTGCCGGAAGAAAAACTTGTCTCTCTGCTGTTGACTCACGGTCCTCTTCCAATATCAGCCATCGAGGAGAGGATTGGTAAAAAGGAGCTTCAAATAGCCTTGGGGGCAGCGAAGAAGAGAGGAATAGTTGATATCAGAGATAATGTGGTGCTTCTAAACAAGGAAAGATTAAACGAGCTTTCGGAAGATAAAAGAGCGCTCGATGCTATTTACAGGGGAGAGCCGCTATCAGAAGAAGCGGAAAAGAGGATTGAAGTTCTGATTCGAAGAGGCCTGGTGAAGAAAGAGATAGATAAGATAAAGAAAGTCAAGGCGGAGATGCCAGTAGCGAAGAAAGCGCTTGAAGAAACCGGAGATTTCATTGTTAAACTGACCTCTCGCGATCTCACTTCAGGTAAATGGAGAAACATGATCTTCAGGGAGTATAATGTTGAAGCCCTTCCCGCAAGAGTCTTCCCCGGCGCTCCTCACTTCTACATTCTCTTCATAGAGAAGATAAAGGACATTCTGAAATTCCTGGGCTTCAGAGAAGCAAGCGGACCAATAGTGGAAAGCGAATTTTGGAATTTTGATGTATTGTTCCAAGCTCAAGATCACCCTTCAAGAGAGATCCACGATACGTTCTGGTTGCATCATGAGTTCGAGTCGTTGGAAGCTGATGAAGTGCTCATAAGAAGAGTAAGAGAAGTTCATGAGAAGGGTGGAAGCTCAGGAAGCAGAGGGTGGGGGGGTAGCTGGAAAATAGAGAACGCTAGAAGGGCTATCCTCAGGACGCAGATGACAGCTGTTTCCGCCAGAATCCTGGCTACAAATCCCAAGCCACCTTTCAAGTACTTCTCCATAGGGAAAGTCTTCAGACCGGATCTCATCGATTCAAGACACCTGCCGGAGTTTTATCAGCTCGATGCCATCATCGGCGGGGAAGAGATGAGCTTCTCGTCTCTCCTCGGGGCTATTGTGGAGTTTTTCGAGATGATGGGTTTGAGAGAGGTGAAGTTCAAGCCGGCGTACTTTCCCTTCACCGAACCAAGCGTAGAGGGATACGTCAAAATAGGGAATCTAGGATGGGTTGAAGTTTTCGGTGCTGGATTGTTCAGACCCGAAGTTCTCGAGATCACTGGAACAAAGGTTCCTGTCGGTGCTTGGGGGATGGGGCTGGATAGATTGGCGATGGCCCTGCTGGATGTAGATGACATAAGGAAGCTTTACTCAAGGGATGTGACCTTTCTCAGAGAAGCTCTCGCAAGAAAAGCCTTGAAGCTGATGTGAGGGGTGATAAGCCGTGCCGGTAGTCTATATAAACATTGAAAGGTTGGGCGAGCTTACGGGGGAAAAAATCCAGCCCAGCAGACTGGAAGCGATATTGTTTAATTTAAAATCGGAATCAAAAGTTGTCGATGATTCCCATATAGAGGTTGAGGTCAACAGCGACAGGCCTGACCTGTTCACTTCTGAAGGGCTGGCAAGGGCAATAAAGGGACTTCTCGAAGTGGAAATTGGCCTCTTCCAACCAAAAGTTGGGGACTCCGCTTTCTCCGTCAAAGTTTCCGAGGTTCCAAGCAGACCCTTTATAGCAGTTGGTGTGGTGAGAAATGTTTCCCTTGGAGAAGAGGGGTTGAAGGAGCTCATCCAGTTTCAAGAGAAGCTCCACATCACAATTGGGAGAAGAAGAAAGAAAGTCGCGATAGGCATCCATGATTTGAAAAAAATAGAGGGGCATTCCCTCATCTACAGCATGGTTCCCCTCGACACTGAAATGATCCCTCTAGACAATCCGAAGAGAATGAAAATAAAAGATGTGCTCAGAGAGACGCCTCAGGGGAAAAGCTACGGTGATCTCTCACTTTTAGGAGGCGCGCACCCAGCCATTTTATCTGAAGGTGGAGAGATCATAAGCCTTCCGCCTGTCATAAATTCGGATATAACCAGACTCGAGCCCTCAACGAAAGATCTATTGATCGATGTAACGGGAACCGACCTGAATTCAGTTGTTAAAACGCTTGATCTGATAAGTAGCTTGATGAACGAGCACAAGGGAAGTTCGATTGAAAGAGTTAAAATATACTCTCAGCCCGGCAGTTTGCTAAGAATCGATCCGCTTCTGTCTAGATTCTCCCTCTCCATGAGCAGAGATTTGGTTACAAAAACGCTGGGATTTGAGCTGAGCAGAGATGTGGTAATAAAGCATCTTCTGAAAATGCGGTTCGGCGTTGAGGAATTGCAGCCTGAAGGTTCTTTGAAAGTCGTTGTCCCGGAGTATAGACTCGATATATTGCATCCAATTGATCTTGTAGAGGATATAGCAATGTCATATGGCTATGAAAACCTCCCGGCAGTCCCCCCAAACTACAAGACAGAGGGTTCCGTAGACGAAATAACTTCCCTAAGCAGAGTTCTCAGGATGACACTGATAGGTTTGGGATTTCAGGAAGTCCACTCCTTCATTGCTCTCGGCACTCATGCGGAGCTCTTCAAAGGAAATGCCGAGCTTTTGAAAATCAGAAACCCAGTTTCGGAAGAAATGCAGTGGATAAGGCCAAACCTATCATCCTCGCTCCTGTATATATTGAAAGAGAATCAGCATGTTGAGCTACCTCTCAAGATTTTTGAAATTGGGGACTTTGCTCACCTCAGAGATGGCAAGCTAATCCAGGGAAAATCTTTGGCTATGGCTGTAATGAAAGATGAGCTGAGCTTTGAAGAAATACAAGCACCTGCTTTTTCGCTGCTCTCTCACTTTGGAATCAACGTTAGGTTCAGAAAGAGCAATGTTGGTTACCTGATCGAAGGCAGGGCCGCTACTATAATTGCTGAAGACATACCGGTAGGAGTGGTGGGGGAGGTTCATCCGCACATTTTGACGGAAATGCAGATAAAGTATCCGGTTGGAGTAGCTGAAATTGATCTGGGCCTGCTCAGAAATGTCTTCAAGAACATCCAGAGATGAAGATCTCTTGTTTTTTCAAGAGCTTTTTGGGAGCTTTTGGAGTTCTGCAGCAACAAATCATAAACATGCGAGTTTTCCAATGTGAAAATCTAAGCTGATTCATTTAAAAAAATCAAATGTACCTTTTCAACCATTCGATATTTTTGCTTCTCTGATCGTAGAGGTCTTTCAGCACTTCATCGGTTATGTTGGAAAATCTGCCCTGCATCTTCAAGTATTCTTCTATGGGCTTGAATGCGTTGTTCGCGATGAGATATTTGCTGGGATTGGATATTTCGATTTTTCCGTTTCTATATTCATAGAGGATCCACATCCCGGTCTCAACCGCTGCCTTGGCAATATCTACTGTCAGGGAATCATCGAATCTCCACCCGACTGGACAGGGTGAGTGCAGATGAATAAATCTGAATCCTCTGATCTTCAGGGCTTTCAGAAGCTTGTTGTGGAAGTCATGTGGGTATGCAATGCTGGCTGTAGCCACATAGGGAACTTCATGTGCGATCATAATCTTCGCAACATCTTTCTTTTCCTCCAGTTTGCCCTTGATCGGAGTTGTTGTTGTCCAGGCACCCCTTGGAGTAGAACTGCTCCTCTGAATACCTGTGTTCATGTAAGCCTCATTATCGTACATTATGTAGATTATATCTGAGTTCCTCTCTGCTGCCCCGCTCAGCGAAGCCATCCCTATGTCGGCAGTCCCTCCGTCTCCAGCCCACGCTATTACATGTATGTCATCCTTCCCTTCGATGAGCAGAGACTCCCTGATGCCGCTTGCGACAGCTGCAGCACTAGCAAATGGAACGTGAACAACGGGCATATTAACAGCTGTTTTAGGCGCTGTGCCCATAACTACGGAAGTACAGCATGCAGGAACAACCAGTATCGCCTTTCCCTCTGTAGCGCTCGCCACCAATTTAAGTCCTATCGGTATTGGGCAACCGGGGCATGAAGCATCTCCAGGATAGATATGATCCTTATAGTTTCCCAATATTTTCGGCTTCACAAGACTAATAGCTCATCACCTCACCAATGTGGTACCACTGAAGCGGATCTATCTCTCCCCCAGCCTCTAGCTTCTCTATGTTTCTCTTCACGACTCTCACAAAATCCTCTGTAGTGACATTCACCCCTCCTAAGCCTGCTATTACGTTCGCCAGCTCCGCTTTTTTCTTGATATTTATTGAAGAAGCCGCCACATCTTCGAATAACGGCCCGAAGTTGCCGAAGCTAATGCTCCGGTCGAACACCAATACAAGCTTGTTTTTCAGGAGCATTTCGCGGACTTCTTCTTTCGGGAAAGGCCTGACATATCTTATTCTGAGCAGACCAGCATTTATGCCCTCATCTCTCAGGAGGTCCACAGCTTCCATAGCATCTCCGCTCCACGCTCCCATTGTTACAACAGCGAAATCGGAGTTCTCGCATTTGTAGCAGCTCACAAGCCCTCCATAGCTCCTCCCGAAGATCCTGCCATATTCAGCATCTACTTCTTTTATTACATCTTTGGCTCTAGACATGGCCCTCTGCATATCCATCTGCATCCTTTCAGTATCCTCAGGCGAGGTCAGATTACCGATGGAAATTCGGTCTTCCGTTACTGAGTACGGCTGCCTTCTGTCCCCCAGGAAAGATGAAACTTCTTCTTCTGGAGGCAGCTCTACAGGCATCGCCGTGCCTCCCAGGATGAAGCCCTCGAGTCCTACCATGACGGGGAGATAAACTCGGGGATCCTCGCTTATTTTGAATGCTTGAATTACGAGGTCCAGCACTTCCTGATTATCCATTCCAAACGACATGATCCAGCCAGTGTCTCTCTGGTCCATAAAATCGGAGTGATCTGGCCATATATTCCATGGAGGCCCAATAGTTCTGGTAACAACAGCCATCACTGCTGGAATTCTAGACCTGCTGAACCAGTGGATCCACTCGTGCATGTAGAGGAGGCCGTGGCTGGATGTTGCTGTGAAGGTTCTGGCCCCTGCAACCGCGGCACCATAAACTGCAGCCAGAGCACTGTGCTCAGATTCCACCTTGATTATTCGAGCATCTAGTTCTCCTCTCTCAATGAACTCTGAAAGCTTTTCTACTATTGAAGTTTGGGGAGTGATAGGATATGCTGATACGACCTTTACCCTGGAGAGTTTTGCTGCATAGGCAACAGCATGGTTGCCAGTCATGACTTTCCTTTCTGCTTTTTTCTGAACTTCAATCATCTTTTGACCACCTCCACATTCTCGGGGACCATTTCTATCGCTTTCTGCGGGCAGACCCTCATGCAGACTCCGCATCCCTTGCAGTAGTCGAGGTCGATCTGCACTCCATCTTTTCTCACTTCAATCACATTTCCTGGACAGTAGATTTCGCAGAGGAAGCACCTGGTGCATTTGCTGTTATCCACAACCGGTCGCTTTATCCTCCAGCTTCCGGTTTTTCCGGCAGATCCCTTATCTGGGTGGGAGAGAGGTAGCATATCCTGCGTTCTTATGATTTCAAGTCTAAGAGGCATGAACCTCACCTTCATCATGAACGCTGTCGAATGCCTCCTTGACTGCTTGGACATTCAAGTTCGCTAATGGACCGGAAAACTTCTCTCTCACGGCACTTTCAAGAGACTCAAGCGACGGCCTTCCCATTATCTTTATCAGGGCTCCCAATATTGGAGTATTCACCAGGGGCCAGCCTGCAAGTACAAGGTTGTGCTCTATGGCTATCTTTGTAGCGTTGACGGTGAAGAGCCTAGCTTTCCCCTCCATTTTAACAGCTTTAGAGAGCTCCTTTCCCTTTCCAGGCTCCGAGTTCACCAGAATAATGCCGTTATCCCTAAGCTCAACCTTCTTTATATCTGGGAAATAGAAAAGGCTGCTGTCCAGGACTACTAAGCCGTCTGCTTTGAAAAACATGCCATGCTTCAGTATTTTCTTAGTGTCCATTCTGAAGAAAGCGAAAACTGGAGCTCCTCTCCTTTCTGCACCAAAGAATGAGAATGCTTGAGCTTCGTAGCCCTCTTTATTCGCCGCAGATGCTAAAATTTCCGAAGAAGTTACTGCTCCCTGGCCGCCTCTGCCATGAAAAATTAGCTCCAGCATCCCTCTTCAACCTTGTTATTTTCTTTTATGCATTGTTATAAAATTAAAATATTTATTTTTATTGTTGATCTTTTTTTAATGAGATACAAAGTTCAAGAATTTTCTTAATATTTTTGCAAATATTATAAAATAAATATTCTCAAGCAACATCATAGTAGACAGCAATTCCGCTTTCATCTGAGCTCGTGCCAGCAATCTTTATGGAACCTATCTCACATGTATTTGAAACATGTGTCCCTGAGCAGGGGATCGAGTTAATTCCCACAATCTCAACAACTCTGTACTCCTCGAGTAACGGGAGCCTCTCAAAGTTCGGGGCTCCTCTGAGCACGCCTTGAATTTCATCTCTCTTTATGTTCAGCACCTTCACTGGTATACAGGACTTCACTACTTCGTTAGATATTTTCTCTATTTCTGCCAAATCGAGGCTGATGGAGGGCGGAAGTTTGTACTTGACATAGGAAGTCTCGTGCGAATGATTAGCAGAAACAGTTTCCACATTTGCTTTCATGAATCTATTTACAGCGTAGTCCAATATATGTCCCGCAGTATGCGATTTCATTATCCTATATCTCCTTTCCCAGTCCAGCTTTAAGTGCACCTTACCGGAAATTCCCGCGATGCTCCCTGAGGTCAAAGAACCGTAGTGAAAGACTACGCCGCTTTCCTCCAAAACCTTCTTCACTTGAAAATCAAATGATCCTCCTGTCACAGTTCCAGTATCGCTTGGCTGTCCCCCGCCCTGAGGATGAAAAATAGTCTCTTTCAGAACGATATAGCACCGCCTATTCCTCTCGCAACTCACAAATAACACTTCGCTATCAATTTCTTTAGCATAGGAGTCTGTTAAATAGACCTTTTTCGTCTTTGGAAGATTTGCAGAGAGCGTCTTGAGGTCTACCAACTGTTTGTTCACCCTTTCAACCTTACCACTGAAAAACTATCTGAAATTTTGAAAAATAAGAGTATTGGAACGCATTCATTTTTACAACGACAAAAGCCTAGGTAATGAGCTGGAGACCTGGCCCGGAGATAAATGGAAAGATATGCACCTCCAAACCAGTAAACAGCTCGAGGGGATCTTTCTCCCTTCAGGGCAGGGAGGAGGTCAAAGTCAAGCCTGCTCTGATGCATCGCTGTATGGTGATGCTTTTTCTGTCAAATGTGATAAACCTTTATCTTCAACGATTATTTTCTGAGCCATTCCCCTTCCTATAGCAATATTGACTCCTCTCACTTCTACAATTATCGGACCAATTGAATTCTTTTTTACTTGGACTTCTGTGCCTGGTATTATACCTAAGCGGGACAGCTTTATCTTCAATCCCTCTCCTCCTTCAATGCCTACGACTATCACGCTCTCTCCACTTCTTGCTTCAGACAGCTTCTTCACTTCCTGAGCCCCTCTTTTATGAATTCTATCGAACTTTCTACTTCTATCTCCGTTCTGATGCCTTTAACTCTGTCAAAAACCGTTATCTTGTTTGTTTCAAGTTCCTTCTTCCCTATATATACCGCGTACATATAATTGAGGAGGTTCAACCTTTTCTTCTGCTTGGAGGGGGAACGCCTCATCAAATCCATCTCCGCAGTTATCCCTCTCTTTCTTAGCTCCATTAAAAACTGCCAACCCTTCGAGAAGGCCTCCTCCTCGAGGACAATCACATAAACGCCAGGTATGAACGATTCAAGCTTGACTAACCCTCTCTCCACCATGACATCGATGACTCTCTCTATTCCAAGGCTTCCCCCGGTGGATGGTAGAGTTTCTCCTCTGAACTTCCCAATCAAATTATCATATCTTCCTCCGCCAGCGACTGAACCCGGGCTACCTTCTTTCAGTACGATTTCAAAGATTATACCAGTATAGTAGTCCAGCCCCCTGACCAGGCTGAAATCGAAAATCGCCTTATCTTTGTAGTAGAGTAGTTTCCCCAGCTCTTCGAAGATGGCCCCGTACTTGTCGGCACTTTCATTACCAAAGGCAGCAAGCAGATTTCCAACATCTTCGAGTTTAGACTTCACGAACATGGATGATATCCTTTCTGTTTGCTCTTCTGTTAACCCCAAGTTCCTGAGCTCTCTCTTCACGCCATCTTCTCCAATTTTATCCAACTTATCGATCGTCCTGAGAATGTATGGAGCTTTTTCACCATACATCCTTTCTATGAAATCTCCGAGGACCCCTCTGTGGTTGATTCTCACGATAAAGTCGCTCAAACCTAACTCTTCAAGGCACATGGAAATGGTATTTATTATTTCGGCGTCAGCCTCAATATACGGTGAGCCTACTGTATCTATGTCGGCTTGGAGAAATTCTCTATACCTCCCTCTCTGAGGTTCTTCATGCCTCCAAACCAGTGAGATTTGATGCCTTTTGAAGGGCAGCTGAATCTCAGGGTGCTGAGAAATGTACCGCGCGAGAGGGACGGTCAAGTCATATCGAAGCGCGTATTCTTTTTCACTGAATGGATCCTTGAATCTCCATATCAGCTTCTCTTCGGCCTCTTCACCGTATTTTCCCGCCAGAGTTTCCCAATATTCCAAAGAAGGAGTATCCATTGGTGGAAAACCTGCTCTCTCGAAGACCTTTCTCACCTTATCAATAACCTCAAGTCTGACCCGCATGACTTCTGGTGGAAAGTCCCTGAAACCCCTCGGTACTTCTAGTTTATTCATCGAGTTTTCCCTTTGCTTTTACTTTTGGTTGATCCAAACTTGCTAATTTAATTTCTTCTGTGCGGTAAATGAGCATGCACCGAATAGCAGCTCTATTAGCTCTATTTTATGCTCAAATCGATATGTTAATATAGCTTGTTTTTTATAGAGAGCTTGAAAAGTTTCAGGTGAATGAAATATGGTTAAGCCTAAAAAGCTCATACTTGTAACAGCCGAGCATCACCCATACCACAAGCAGTGGTTGAGCATGTCTAAGGAGCTTGCAGACCAGCTGGAGGTAGAGCTTGAAGTAAAAATCGAGGACTACGTTTTCGCCATAGAGCACGGAGTTACAGATGAATTTGGAATGGCAGGACTCCCTCAGCTTCTAGTTGAACTAGAAGACGGGAGCATAAAGCCCTTGCTTCATGAGATCCCGCTGGATTCGAAGTTCGAACTTGACTTCCAAGCAGCTAAAAAACTAGCAATTGAGAAGATAGAAAAGGGAGAATTTTGAGCTAATTCCTTTTGAACAGCTTCTTTCTCAAATTCTGATGCCTGAAGGTCAATATAAGATATGTTTCTTTGAGGAATTGAAGCAGAGCTTCTTTCAGCCCCTTCTCAGTCAAGGTAAGTATGACCTTTTTCCAATCCAGGTAAAAGACCATTAAAATCAGATAAAAAGTCGCAAGAACAAGCAGAAATAATCCAAGCCATACGTAGTGAGAGTTGAACGAGATCTCAAGTATAGAATAAGCACTTTTACCCAGCATGAAAACCAGGAGCACAAGGAAGAACTTTCCTATGAAGACGCCCAGAACGAAGCTCAGAAACTCGTAACCCGCTATGCCTAGAGGTACATAAATCACATCATCAGGCAGAGGCGTAATAGCAAAAAGAGCGATTATGAGAAATCCCATATACTTCCTTTTCATGAGAGATACGAAATATTCAGCGTTTTCTTTGGTCTCTTCTGAAAGAGTCTTTCGTCCAATGCGGGAGGCCAAAAATATTAGAATTTTCCCCAAAGTAGCGCCGAGGCCGCCTGCTAAGGAGACTGCTAGGTAGCTTTCTAAGCTGGAGGTTGCAGAATAAGCCAATATGAAAGCTACATAGGGAACAGCAGAATATGGTATAGCATTTCCTATGAAGCTGGCTAGGAATACTCCCCACAATCCATACTGATTTACGAGCGCTGCTATGCTTTCAAACAACCCTGCTTCCTCTCCAGTTAACGAATTAGGGGGTAGAGCATATTTAATATGCTTATTTAATTGACCTCTTAAAAGAATTGACTAACACTTTTGGACTGACCTAAAAAGGAGGTTTCAATTCTTTAGATTACTTCGCATTTGTTCATAAATGCTTCCGGGAAAAAGGGCGAAGTATTTTTTCGAATCCCTACTTCCTCAAAAAAGAATTCCCCTGTGTTTGAGAGAAAATCACAGCAATCTGAACTTGAGACCGTAGTAAATCAATCCGCTCTCTCCATCTTCTTTGATTCTGCGGAGCACTGTCTCAACTCTCGCCCCTTCCTTGAGTTGCTTCTCATCTGTCACATCGGCAATTGGTGCCATTATTTTCACTTCGCCCAGCTTCACAAGACCAAGATAAATCGGCTTCTCATCGTCAAAATAGAAGGGAACCTCATAGACCTTTGTCCATGTTATGAGTTCTCCTTCCCTCGGCGGAATCTTGAGTTCAAGATGCTTCGAACCGCATTTCGGACAAGAATGCTTTGGAGGATAGAAAGCATACCCGCATTTTTTGCATTTTGTGTATGAAAATGTATAGTGCAGTTTCCTTATTCTCCAAAATCTTGATATTGATAGCTTCTCCATTTTTCACCACCACCTCATGCCTTTTCCAACAGAACAGCTCCAAAAACCGCTCCTGCTCCCCCCATGGAGACTGCGAGACCCCTCTCTCCGCTGATTGGTGAATTTTTCACCTTTCCATCTGAAAGGAGAGAGACGAGCTCCGCGATTTGATAGACACCAGTAGCACCATACGGATGACCTCTCGCCTTCGTTCCCCCGGTAAGATTGACTGATGGTTTATCTCCAGGCCTGAATCTTCCCTCTTGTATGTCTTTCAATCCTCTGCCCCTCTCTGAAATCCCTAGCTCCTCAAGTATAATCGGGGCAGGCACCACGTAATCGTCTGATACATCGATGATGTCCAACTCCTTTGCTGAAGTTGACGCGCTTTTCTCCAACATATCTCTGACTGGTCTCAGAGCTGGAAATTCTTCGATATTTTCTCTGAGAGAGAGCTCCATCAGGTGCGAGGATAAATAGACCCCCTTTATTTCAGCCAGCCTCTTATCTTTCTCTATTTTAGAATTTTCTCCGGAAATCAGTAGAGCAGCGGCTCCGTCTCCGATCGGGGGAGAATGCAACACTCTCAGCGGCTCTGAAACAATCTCGGAAGCTCTTACTTGCTCTTTCGCAATTCTGAAGCGCAGCTGAGCGTGGGGGACGTCGAGAGCATTTTCATGCATGAGCACAGGCCACTCATCTAGAGCGTCTTCACTGAAGCCGAACTTTCTGAGATAGCTTCTAGTCATGAGAGCAAAAATGGAGGCAGGTGTTGCTCCATGAAACGCTTCATGTTCCGAATTTACCAGTGTCGAGAGAGCATGATTTACGAAGGCGCTCGTGTAATCAGTCATCTTCTCGACGCCTATTACCAGTACATCATTAGCAATGCCAGCTTTAATTAGAGACGTCGCAAGAAGCACTGCCGAAGCTCCTCCTGCTCCACCATTCTCAACTGAAAGCACTGGCTTTCCCAAAATTCCCAAATCTTCTGCTATAGCGCCAGAGAGAATGTTCTGGGTCTGCATCATACATCCAAAGGAATTGGAAACTATAAGTGCATCAAACTGAAGCTGTTCATCAAGTCTGGCAATCATATTTTCGAAAGATCTGAAAGCCAGATCTTCCAGAGAGTCAGTGAACCATCTGGAGATCTTCACCATCCCGTAACCTGTAACGAAGACTCTCATCTTCAACTACCCCCTATTCTTCTGATCAAGCTTCTGAACTTAGCATATTCCGAATATGTGATGTTCACTTTTCTGTTAATGTAGTGTGCGGCTGTGGGAGCTAGCTTCCTCCTGCTTTCGACCTTATCGGTCACAACAATGCTGTATGCATCGCTTCCTGCCCCACTCCCGAATGGAGCCAACAGAATCCTGCTTCCAACTTTCACCGTATCAAGCAGGTGGCTGAGGCCTGAGATAGCTGAGCCATTGTAAGTGTTTCCTATATACGGAGTTAGCAGTCCGGGTATAATCTTCTCCTTCGGAATCCCGAGCTTCTCCCCAACTTTCAGCGGAAACTTTCCATTCGGCTGGTGAAAAACTGCATAATCGAAGTCGCTGGGCCTAAGTCCTGTTTTTTCCATGAGCCCTTTTACCGCATTGATTATGTGATCGAAATATGCAGGATCTCCTGTGAAGGCTTCTCCATGCAAGGGGTATGGGCTGAGGCCCCTCCGCCAGAAATCTGGTGTATCAGTAATGTACGAGAAGGAGGCTTCGAAGTAGGCAGCAGACTCTTGCTTCGGCCCTATAACGAACGCCGTTGCTCCGCTACTTGCCGTGAATTCGAGTACGTCCCCCGGATTGGCCTGCGCAGTGTCGCTCCCAACAACGAGAGCATATTCCAGCATTCCGGAAGAAACAAGACCAATTGAGGCCATAATTCCTTCACTGGCAGCTCTGCATGCGAACTCCAAGTCGCTTGCCATAGTAGCTGGAGTTATTCCAAAAGCTTCGGCAATTATTGTTGCGCTTGGCTTCACAGCATAAGGCTTCGATTCTGTACCGAAAAAGACGGCGCCTATCTTTTTTGGATCGATTTCCGCCCTCAAGATGGCGTTCCTTGAAGCCTCATATCCCATGGTTACAGCATCTTCATCGGAAGATGCAACGGCTTTTTCAATCATTCCCAGCCCGCTTCCTGTGCCTGGAGGAAAGCCCCACTGCCTCTCAATTTCAGAAACAGATAGCCTGTAAATTGGAAAGTAGCTCCCCCATCCAACTATTCCTGCTTTCTCTTCTGGGAAACGTACAGACATGGCTTCTCCTCTTTTAACTTTTGACTTAAATGCTTTAGATATAAGTCGTATTTAACTTTAACTTTTTGCATCGGAAATGCGAGCTGAGCCCATACCTTACCTCTTAATTAGGACTGTTTAATTTTTATTAATCAATTTCATTTCTAGTTCTGTTCTGATTTTGAGAAAGCTTTCCTTCCTGTTTTTTAGATTGTTCTTTTATCTATACCGGAGCGATTACGCCATATCACTCCGAACTTTTATAGCAATGTTTAAAAACGATTGTCTCAAGTAACAAAAACAATGCTCCACTGTAAGAAGAAGTTTTTATAGAAGGGTATTGTGCTTAGTAGTCCATAAGATAAGGCTTGATGACTTATGGAAGAAATCTTTGGTCTAAACATAGTAGCTTTTCTCGTCTCTGACAAGGGCAGGAGAAAGAAGTATGTAATCGAAAACAGCTTGATATGCCAGCTTCCGCCAGAAGAGAGGATTTTCCTGGTTCAGGCTGTAGAGGAAAGCTGGAAACCAAGCTTCGAGCCGATGAAAGTCAAAATGAAAAAATGTTTCGACGAAAGATTTCTTGAAGCTTTTTTGAGAGAAGGAGAAACGGCCGCCGAAGCCTTGATTGAACCCTCTGAAAAAGGCTTCACGTGGAAGTTTCTCCGCTCAGAAATGAACAGATTGCTTTTCGGAGGTTTAGTTGGCACAGGCTTCCAGCATGACATTTCTAATAAAAAGTCTTCGTTCCTCAGCTATTTATACAGGGAACTGCTACCGAAGGAAGGTTTTTTGGAGATAGAAGGCCTGTATGCCGTACCAGCGTCAAGGACTAATAAAGATGGGAAAATCAGAATTCATGAACCCTCCCTCAAGAAACTCGAAGACATGATGAACCTGCTGATAAGCAAAAAGGAGCTTTTTCTGCCGTAGTTTCGCTTTTCCAGCTTGGTTCGAAAGCACATAGACAACGGATTAACTGCTATATCATTTTTTATCTGGTCAGTAAGAAGCCAAAAGCAGTTCTTTCAATTTTTACGGCTTTCAGTAGTTTAATCGAGTAATGAAGAAGGGGAAGGACGTTTTGAAAAAGCTTTAGAATGAACCCCAGCAGGCTTATTTTAAGAAGAAGTTCAGGTGAAAAAGTCCTTTGTTCTTTCTATTTTCTTCCACTTTTCGTACAACCAGCAGTTCACATATCTGCCATCTTCAGAGATGAAATAGGGAGGATCCATTACAGGGCATTTATCTTTAAGCTTATCGAGGTTCTCATCGAAGGCAACACACCTTGGATGGAAGCGGCAGCCTGGAGGGATGTTTGCCGCGCTCGGCACTTCTCCCTTTATAGGGACGTTTCTCAACCTTAATCTGTTCGAAGGATCAGGTTCAGGTATCGCTGCTACGAGTGCCTTTGTATAGGGATGCAGAGGATCTTCTATTATTCTCCTCGTATCACCCATCTCGACAATTCTTCCCAAATACATTATGGCTATTCTGTCGCAGATGTATCTGGACACAGCAAGATCGTGAGTTATGAATATGTAGCTCAGATTCCTCTCTTTCTTTATATTCAGGAACAGCTCAAGCATCTCTGCTCTTATCGAGACATCAAGCATCGAAACAGGCTCGTCAGCGACTATGAGTTTAGGATTCATTATGAGCGCTTTGGCTATTGCTATTCTCTGCCTCTGGCCTCCTGAAAGCTGGTGCGGAAATCTGTCTACGAAGTCCTCTGGAGGCTTGAGCTTCACCGTCTCCAGAACTTTATAAACCCTCTCCATTTTTTCCTCTTCGCTCAGCTCAACCTTGTGAATAATCATGGGTTCCTTGAGAATGTCTCCTATTCTGTATCTCGGATTCAAGCTTCCATAGGGATCTTGGTAGATTATTTGTATATCTTTCCTGACAGGCTTCACTTTTTTAGGAGGGATTGCAAATATATCTACATAGTCCTTACCATCGACATCGATGCCATTTTTCTTCAAATCTTCGATCGTTTCCGGTCTCGACCTGAATAGAGCGTTTCCGCTCGTAATTGGAACCAGCCTGAGCAGTGCTTTACCTGTTGTAGTCTTTCCGCAGCCGCTCTCTCCTGCCAAGCAGAAGGTCTCCCCTTCGCGCACAAAGAATGACACAGAGTCTACTGCTTTTACGTATCTTTGAGGCTTCCTCCTCAGTATCTCTCCTATTCCCCTCTTCAGCGGAAACCAGACCTTCAAGCTGTTGACCATGAGAAGGAGATCTCTGTTGGCCTGGAATATTTCATCCAGCTCAGGGTCGTGGCGAGACATTAGGCACCACCGC
The DNA here is from genome assembly GCF_058692745.1 of Fervidicoccus sp. SLHALR4. Classification (NCBI taxonomy): domain Archaea; kingdom Thermoproteati; phylum Thermoproteota; class Thermoprotei; order Fervidicoccales; family Fervidicoccaceae; genus Fervidicoccus; species Fervidicoccus sp. SLHALR4. Next base: position 1,425,184 of record NZ_CP182483.1, read on the forward strand.
TCGATTTATGATTTTTAGCATACAACCAACACCTCACGAAGTGCCCCTTCTCCACTTCGATCAGGTCTGGCTCCTTTTCTCTGCAGATATCTTCTGCTTCGGGGCACCTTGGGTTGAACCTGCACCCTGGAGGCGCAGATATCAGGTTTGGCGGCTCTCCTGGAATGTAGTGGAGCTTCTCTATCGGTCCTCTTAGTCTGGGTATGCTCTTTATAAGCAACCTTGTGTAGGGGTGATAAGGCCTGTTGAATATGATGTCTGAGGGGCCATATTCGACTATTCTTCCGGCATACATTATGGCAACCTTGTCGGCCATTTCCGCAATTACGCTCATATCGTGCGTGATCAGTATAAAGCTCAGCTTCTTCTCCTGCTTGAGCTTTTTCATCAGATTGAGAATTTGAGACTGGATGACCACATCGAGCGCAGTGGTGGGCTCATCTGCTATAACGACTGTAGGCTCCAACGCAAGGGCCATGGCGATGACTGCCCTCTGCTTCATTCCTCCGCTGAGCTCGTGAGGATATCTCTTCTCTAGCTCTGGGTTCAGGCCTACCATCTTCAGCAGCTCTCTTACCCTCTCGAGAGCCTCTTTCTTGGTGTAGTTTCTATGGTATATCAGCGGCTCAGCCAGCTGATAGCCGATTGTGTAGACTGGGTTGAGCGAATTTATTGCCCCCTGAAAAACCATACTTATTTTTTCCCAGAGGATCTTTTTCCTCCTCTCCTCTTCTGGAAGCTTCAGTATATCGATGCCATCTATAATCACTGAGCCTTCAACGATCTTCCCTGGTGGGGGGACGAGCCCCATCAGGCTCCATGCGAGTGTGGATTTTCCGCAGCCGCTCTCTCCTGCTATACCCAGTACCTCTTCCTTCTCCAGCTTCAGATTGACCTTTTCCACGGCTTTAACTACTCCCCGGAATGTCATATAGCTAGTGCTCAAATTGGATACTTCGAGGACTGTTGTCATCAGCTTCACCTCCTGAGCTTGGGGTTGAGTATTAGATCGAGCGCCTGCCCGATGAATATGAAAGTCATCCCAACCAATGTGATCATTAGACCTGGGGGCAATACCCACCACCAATACCCATTGATTGTCGCGCTGCCCTTCTCGGCATCATTCAATATCCTTCCCCATGTCACTATGCTGGGGTCTCCCAGCCCCCAAAAAGCTGAGGCTCGCCTCCGTTAGTATTGCTCCGGGGACGCTGAGGGCCATGCTTGCGAATAGATATGGAAGAACCTGCGGCAGGATGTATCGGAAGAGAATTCTCGATGAGCCGGCACCCAAGGCCTTGGCAGCCTCGACATATGTCTCCTCTTTAATTTGAAGAGCCATGCTCCTAGTAACTATAGCTGTGGATGGCCAGCCGAAGATTATCAGCATGCTTATCACATTCCATATGGATGGTTGGAATATTATGGCCAATAGTATCAGTATTGGAAGGACTGGTATCGAGTAGAACACCTGAGCTGTCCTGAGCAATATCTCATCCGTTTTTCCTCCAAAGTAGCCGCCAATGACCCCGTAGATTCCGCCGAATAGGACAGAAATGACGCTGACGCTGAACCCTATTATGAGAGCCCACCTTATTCCATATAGAAGACCCATCCACAAATCTCTTCCAGCAGCATCGGTTCCGAAGACTCCATAGCAACCTCCGAGGGCTATGAATTCTTCTAGCTCAAAGCTCATATTGCTGTCCTCGCTGTAAAAAGTAACAGTTAGGTTGTATCTGCCTGGGAGATATGTAGCATTGGTTGTCTTCAAGAGATCTGGAGTTAGCACTTCATGCATGACATTGAAGGCAACGCTGGGGAGTCTGTAGAGATCTTGAAGCTGCACTGTAACGTTGTTTTCCTGAAGCCATGGCCCTATGTAGTTGTTCACTGTCATCATGTTGTTCGTATAGGTTGACAGCGGGATCCTGAGCTCACCTGAATATTTGCTCGGGGGAACCCCGAATATGTCCATCACCGAGGTCTCCTCGCTGAAGAGAGGGCCTGTCAGCACAAGTGAGGTATTGTCAGGCCTGTTCAAAACCATGTAGACGTATGTGGGAGATGAGTAGTTCCCAATGAAGCGCAGGATGATCTCTTTAGGAGGAGCACTCTGAACTTCATAGATGAATGAAAAGCTCTCATATGTGAAGTTGTCCGCTGTTCCTCTCGCAAAGTGGAAGTTTTGTGTCGATTCTCCTCCTTTGATTTCTTGAGTTTTGAAGACGTTTCCAGCAGCCCAGCAGGGGGGGACAGCCTTCGGATTGTCCTGCCAGTACTGAAGATTGTTCCAATTGTTTATGTCCTTCATGTTTCCTATATATGGAAAGAGAATAGTCAAGCCCAAAAAAATTAACAAGAGAGTGAAGCCTACTATGCCGACTTTCGTCCTCCTCAAGTCCCCGAAGAATCTTCTTATCCCGCTTTGCGTAGACCTGCCTGCCATTCATTCCACCTCAGAATACCTGCTGCCCTCCTGAAGTCTTTATCCTTGGATCGAGGAATACATAGAGTATGTTCAGCACTATCACAGCCAAAATGAAGAGTAGAACTGTGATGTACACGTTTCCCGCTATCAGCATGGGTTCACTATTGGTTATGGCTATCCAGAACAGCAACCCCATTCCAGGCCATCCGAACACCGTTTCGGTTATTATCGCACCCCCCAGGCTTACAATTATGTTGAGCACGGCAGTTGTAACAATTGGTGGGCTTGCCGCCCTCAAGACATGGCCAAACAGAACTCTCCTTTCTGAGAGGCCTTTTGCTCTGGCAGTCATGACAAAATCTTCTGCCATTTTTCCAATGACGATATTCCTGACTATGTATGCCCATCCTCCTACGCTTACTAAGATCACTGTTAAAAGGGGCAGAGTCATGTAGTAGAGCCACGCTTTGATGTATTCGAGGACGTAAGTCAGAGTTGAGATACTACCGGCATGGTATGCTTGAGACAGTTGCTGCACTGCAAAGTAAACCGGGAGGCTCTGGGTTGGGAACCAGTGATTCCAGAAGGCAAATACCAAGAGCATTATCATTCCCACCCACCACATCGGCAGGCTTGAAGATAGTATAGCAAAGAATGAGACCAGGTTGTCAACGATTCCATGAGGCCTTCTAGCAGCATACAGCCCTAGACCCAGACCAAGCAACGTCGATATAACTGTTGCTGTGAAGAAGAGGATGAGAGTGTTCTTCAATGCAAATAGAATCTGAGAGCTAATCGAGGCTGAGTCCCCCATATAGATATGCCTAGCGTTTCCGAGGTTCAGCGTGAGAACGTTTATCATCATGTGATAAACTTTGGAGATGGGGTTTCCGACCAGCCCGAATCTCACCATCAAGCTCTGCTGATACATGTTAATAAGCTGTTGCTTCTGCTCTAGTGAGATCGTGGGGTTTCTGGCTAACTGTCGCGCATATTCTTGAACCATCTCTGTAACAACGCCTTGCAGTATAATTTGACTGTAGTATACCAAAAGCGCTGAAATGATTGCTACAATTATAATGAGAGCTGCTATGTTGCTTGCAATCTGAACCCCAATTGTCCTCCCGAGGCTTGACATTTTCTTCAACCAATGCTAGCTATTTCATAAGAAAATCTTGGCGGATATATATAAAGCTTTTTGTTAAATAATCAAATTTGAGAATAATGGTGATAAAAATTTTTATTGTTTTCAAAAAAATTAATATATTTTTATTTCCTTCTCATGAGCCACCAAGCTAGCCCTGCTATAATGATGATTATCACAACAGCAATTCCCACTATAGCCCCTGTGGACATACCTCCTGCTGCAGTGGTTGTTGTCGGTGCAGTTGTTGCGCCGGTAGTTGTCGTTGTAGCTGGAGGAGTGGTTGTAGTCGTGGTTGCTGGAGCAGTTGTTTTTGTCGTTGTAGTTGGAGAAGTGGTTGTTGTCGGTGCAGTTGTTGCGCCGGTAGTTGTCGTTGTAGCTGGAGGAGTGGTTGTAGTCGTGGTTGCTGGAGCAGTTGTTTTTGTCGTTGTAGTTGGAGAAGTGGTTGTTGTAGTGGCTCCAACAACATATGCTGTGTTCAGTCCCCACATGCTTCCCAGTCCTGTCTGGGATCCGTAAAGCGGTACGACAACCTTAGCGCCGTTCACCATATAATATGAGAGGGCAACGTTCAGGAATATCCTAAGAGACTGCTGCATTCCCATCGCATCCAGAGTAATGATGTCATTGTAGAGGTCGCTGATCTGCTGTGGAGTGTAAATTCCGAACGCCAGCTTCTGGCCGAGCTGGTAAATTGTTTCATTGAAGAGATACCACTGATCAGGTTTATTTGGAGTTGGGTTGAGTCCGTAGCTTGCGAATGGAGCATACATCTGCGCGACATCGTATCTCGCCCAAACAGCTGGCTCATCGACTGTGGTCTGCCATCCTTCAGTATATAAACTCCAAGGATGATCTCCGAATGCAAATGTGGCCATATCGGTATAGAATATTTTTTTAGTAACAGTTCTTTGTATCTTATCTTCTTGTACTTTTATGTGGAAGTACTGCTGTATCCACGTTGTTACCTGTTCTCCTATGGCTAGTCTAAACGGATCATCTACTCTGATTTCGAAGTAAATGGTGACTGTCTTCTGAGTCCCGTCTGGCAGGATCAACGTCAGCCATGGAGTTCCGCTGGAGTCTGGAATATAATTCAGTGATAGGCCGTATGCGTTGAGCGTTTCGTTCACAGCTGCTATTGACTGGTTGTACAGAGCGACAGCAGCATTAATATCTCCGCTGGGATATATGCCCACCTTCTGCTCCACTTTGCTTATGTTTAACAGCTTGTAAGCAGGCGCGAACGGAACGATAGCACTGAGCATTGGAGCTGCGCTTCCCTGATAGATGTTCTGTACTAGTGAGTTCCTGTTGATCAGCAGGTTCAATGCAAATCTTACGCCGTCGATCCCCATTGGGTTGAACTGGAAGTGCGGATCCTTCATGACTGTCAAGTTCAGCAGGTTGAAGGGAACCCAGTCTGGGTGGCCGTATATTGAGAGATCTGTATCCAGCACTGTTCTGGGGTTATATAGCACAAGCCCAGGTATTACCGTCCCGTTGAGGGTTCTGTCTTTGAGCTTAATCTGCCCAGGCTTAGTCGGGTCGTAGATATTGCTGACAGGATTAACACTGATATCGTTATATGTTGTTGTTGTTGGAATAAGGGTCACTGTAGAGGGGACAGTTCCAATCTTGCTTATTGGCTCGGCATAGAAGAATACGTCAGCCGTCCCGCTCCTCACTGCCTGGATACCAGCATCTTCTGTGGTGACAGACTCAACCAGTATTTCATCGAGCCCCGGAACCACTAGGTTCTTGTAATGATACTTTATTTTCGGTAGGCCCAGGAAAGTTCTGCTTTTCAGGACCAGAGTGTTCGACTGTGCATTGTATGAATCCACGTAGAATGGACCATTGCTGACGGCAGCAACGCCGTGAGTGTTGATCCAATTGATGAGAGCAGAAGTCCTTGTTGAGAGGTCGTTACCATAGTTGTAGCCGTATGTGCTGAGGCCATTGAAGTAATAGAGCTTGGAAGGAGTGAGGGCTTGAGCAGCTGCTTTTATTTCAGGAGCATTAACCAGCATATCAATTCCAGTAAGTGTTCCTCCTTCGGGAGTAGTGGTGTCCTCCCACCATAGATTCGTGCTGTTTATGACAGCAAGTTCCATAGAAGCCAAGAGCTCATATGGAACTGGTGGATATGGTATTATCGTGGAAGCTATAAGCGACGGATCTACATCAACGTAGTTGGTGTATATTGCGATGGCAGTGTCGTTGATTATCTGGACTCCCTCGATCATCCCCACCATAGAACCTACAGCTCCGGCGAAATCTGCATCATAATATTGATCAGTTTGATTTGTCAAGACGCTTGTATCGGTAGTCCACCTCCACATGAAGGCCAGCCAGGCTAGAACATCAGCCACGCTGAAGTTTATGCGGGTATGCCATGGAACCTGATCGAAGTTGAATATTATTTCTACCTGAGCTTTTCCGTTCCCCTGCAGGTAGTTTCCAACGCTCTGGAGGAATCCTACTAGATTCTCCACTCCCTGTTCGTTTATGTATGAAGCGTATGTCTGGTTAGCAGCGGCGACGCTCATGGGAACCCATTTAAGCATGAATGGATCGAATACGAGAGCGCTTGCTGGTATCACAATGTGCGGAACAGCAGTAGTTCCTTCAACGGTATAGTTGCCTATATATTGATATGTTGCAGTTGTCTCAACCGGCATTCCCGTGTCTGGTGCTGAATACAATCCCCATTCTCTAACATGTTGCCAGAGGTTTTGGCTGTATATATCCTGGAATCCATCTACAGGATTCCAAGGGCTCATGAACAGGCCTCCTGAAGAGCTGAACTCGAGCAGCTTTATTGAGTTCGCTGTCTGTGCCATTCCAATCGATGATGATGCGAGTACTCCCAACAATAGTAGAGCAACTGTGAATAGAGGTAATATTTTTCCCTTTTCCATGCATTACACCTTATGCCTATGTTTGTAGGTTCGATTTATTATTACCTTTCAGCACTATATATAAACTTAACTTAAGGGATGACGAATGGACGAGCGGATCCCGCTTTGGCCTAAGTCGGGAAGCGCTGACGCTCCTTGGATCCCATCGCCAATGGAAGCTGTTCTGCATGCCATCAGCATTGGGGAAGTCGGTGAGGGAACTAAGTTCGCTGATATTGGCTGCGGAGATGGAAGAGCTGCGGTGATTGCTGCAAAATATGCAAAGAGCATGGCCGCATGCATAGAAATAAGAGAGGATTTGTGCGCGCTTTCGGAGGCAAATGCTGTTTATAACGGCGTCTCCGATAGGTTCAGGGTTATTTGCAGAGATGCTAGAAAGGTGGATTATAACGAATTCGATGTGATATACATCTATATGTTTCCATCGTTTATTGAGGAGATCTCCCGAAAGCTGGACGAAGAGCTCAGGGCGGGCTCCAGGGTAATTACTCTGGACTTTCCTATAAAAGGCTGGGAGCCTGTTCTGCTCAGGAGGTTCATGGATAGCAGAGGAATAAGGAGGACATTGTTCATGTATGTTGTTGGAGTCTCTAATCCCTCTTCGTGGAGGTTCGGAAAATTCGATGGTTACCCTGAGCAGTAGCATTGGGATATCGAGGATAGGAAGAGTGTACCGAATCTCTCGTCCATTTCCGCTCGTTGGACATATAGCATTCGGTATAATAGACAGAGGCTACAACAACCTTCAGGTGAGAGTAACTTCGCTGTGCCCTCTTTCATGCATGATTCTGCAGCGTGGCAGCAGGTCCGCATTCGAAGAGAAAGAGCGATTTCATCCTCTCAGATCCTCAGTGGCTGGCGGAGTGGGTAGAGTATGCTGTTGGATTTAAGGGGGAAGTCCATGTCCTCTTCGATGGAATAGGGGATCCCATCACAAACATTGATCTCCCCAAATTCGTGGCAGCTGTGAGGAGAGTTAGAGGAGTCAAAAGCATAGCTGTGGAGACAAGGCTTTTCCCCGCAAGCGAGAAGCTTATAGATCAGCTCAGGGAAGCTGGAGTGGAGAGATTGAATGTGAGCATTGATACCACGAATGAGGAGAAGGGGAAGATTCTGGCGGGAAATTCTGCCTATTCGGTGAGGAGGGTTATTGATCTTATAAGTTATGCTTGGAAGGAGAAGGGAATGGATGTTCATATTGCACCCGTATGGCTTCCCGGAGTAAATGATGAAGATATTGAAGACATAATTGAATTGGTTATCAAGATGGGGCTCGGAGGGAAAATTCCTCCGTTAGGGATCCAGAAATTTGTAGCCCACAAGTACGGGAGGAAGCCGGAAGGAGTGAGAGAAGTCAGCTGGTCCGAATTCAGAAGCTTTCTTGAGCGCCTCGAGGAGAAGTATGGAATCAAGTTGATTTTGTCTCCAGAAGATTATGGCCTAGAAAGAGCTCCGAGAATTCCAATCCCCTATAAGAAGCATGAGGTGCTTAAGCTAACAGTTGTAGGGGAAGGCCTGCTAAGGAACGAGTACCTCGCTCTGTCAAAGAAGAAAGACAGAGTCTTCACGCTGGTCAGCAGGAAAATGGATTTTGAGGCAGGAGACGTTGTGGTTTCGGAGGTTATACAGAACAGGGATGGCATACTCATGGCAGTCCCAGCATGACTCGGCTTTGAGTCAATTTCAAAATTCAGAGTGAGACTAGGAGCATCATCCCAATCAGGTCAAGGGCTGCCCACGTCATCATCACGTAGTCCTTTCTTTCCGCAGCAAATAAACTTATCGAAGAGTACATCCATCCTCCTAAGTACATATGTTCAGAAAAACCAGTATCTTAAAATATCGGGAGAAAAATGCTAGCAGCAGCAAGCACTATGATGAATTGTTGATATGAAGACCGGAGGTTTATATTCTGATGACGGTTCTTAAAGAAAAACTAGCGAAAGAAAAACTAGCGTTTGAACGTTGCGCAAAAAGAAAATTACAATCAAACTCGACAAATGAAAAGGCTGGTATAGAAAAATGATAGAGGTAGGCGAAGTTTCTCTGCTTCCAGGATTTCCCGTTGCGTTCCACAGAGAGCTGAGGACAGCAATAATTGCTGACCTCCACTTGGGCTATGAGGAAGAGGTTGCGCAGAGCGGCATTTACCTGCCAAAGAAGCAACTGAGGATGGCCCTCCTCCTGATAGAATCGCTGAGCGGCATGGGGGTGAGAAGGCTCATCATAAACGGGGATATCAAGAACAGCTTCAGCAAGCTGACCATCCAGGAAAGGGAGGAGATCATAAAGTTCTTCGGAAGAGCTAAGGATCTTTTTGATGAGGTCGTGTTGATAAGGGGGAACCACGACAACTATGTTTCCATAATCACGGATAAGATGGACGTCAAGCTGCTTCCGAACATGAAATTAGGGAAGAGCGTTTTCATTCTTCACGGCCACAGAGAATCTTCTGAAGCCCTCAAGCATGACTTGATAATAATAGGGCACGAGCACCCTTCTCTCACGCTGAGAGATGAGATCGGTTCTTTTCTGAAGCTTCCATGCTTCCTCAGGGTCCCCGTTAAGGGGAGCAAGAAGAAGGAGATCCTCGTGCTACCAGCCGCGGGCTACTATCAGTCTGGGAACCCCATATCTCTCAACCCTGAAAGCTATCTTTCACCTTTGATAAGGAAGCACGGAAACATAAAAATGGGGGTCCCGATTGTTCTGGACATTGAAAACAAAGATCTCCTCGAATTCCCTCCTCTTGGTGCCATGGAGGAATTGATCAGCGAAGGAGCTGAGAGATAAGATGACGGAAAAACCGAAGGTAAGCATTGTAGTTCCCACATATAATGAGAGCGGAAACATGCTCCCGCTCATCTCGAGAATAAAGAAAGCTCTCGAAGGCATCGACTTCGAAATAATAATAGTTGATGATGATTCCCCAGACAAGACGGCGGAAGCAGCGCTCAAGGCTGCGCAGGAGCTCGATATTCAGGACAGGGTAAAAGTCATTGTGAGGACGGGAGAGAGAGGGCTGTCCACAGCTGTAGTGAGGGGGCTTGAAAGCTCTTCTGGAGACGTTCTGGTTGTGATGGATGCTGATCTCCAGCACCCTCCAGAGGCGATAGGCAGGCTTATTCATCCAATAATCGAGGGAAAGGCTGATGTCTCCATTGGAGTGAGAAAGGGAGAGGGGTACAGAGGGCTCTCTCTCTTCAGAAGGGTTGTCTCGAGAACTGCTTCCCTCATCTCGAAAATGCTCCTCCCACAAACCAGGAAAATAAGCGACCCAATGTCAGGATTCTTCGCCCTGAAGAGAAGCGTTTTCCTTCAAGCGCGGGAAAGGCTCAATCCGAGAGGATTCAAAATCCTGCTCGAGCTGATCGTTAAGGGAAGAGTTCCTCCTGAGAGGATAGTTGAAGTAAGCTACATATTTGAAAAGAGGCAGTGGGGGAAAAGCAAGCTCAGCAGCAGGGAAGTTCTGAACTTCATATGGCACATCCTCGCTCTCAATGAATTCAGGGTATTGAAGTTCATGGCAGTCGGAGTATCGGGGATCTTCGTGAATGAAGGGATGCTTTGGCTTCTATATTACAGAACTGGAATCCCTCTGGAGGCGTCGGCAGCTCTCGGGATAGAGAGCAGCATCCTAAGCAACTTCTTCCTCAACTCCATTTTCACGTTTAAGGGCAGGAGAGAAGAGAGCCTGCCTGTGAGAATTCTCAAGTATCATCTCTCAACGGCTGTTGGAGTTTTGGTGAACTACGCTACACTGATCTTTTTAACCAAAGTTTTCGGAATTGAAGCGCTCCTTTCGAACTTGATAGGTATATTTCTCGGATTCATTTTCAACTACACTTTGAGTGAGCATTTTGTCTGGAAGGAATTCTCCGGTGATGAGGATCGTGGCCGAGAAGGGGCTTGAAGCGCTGAAAGAAGAAATAATAAAGTGCAGAAAATGCCCCCTTCACGCAACGAGAAATAAGGCTGTTCCAGGCTGGGGAAATCACAGGAGCGACATGGTTTTCATAGGAGAGGCCCCAGGAAGAGAAGAGGATCTCGAGGGAATCCCCTTCGTTGGAAGGGGAGGAAAGCTGCTGGATGAGGCTCTGAAAGAAGCGGGAACCGAGAGGGAGAAAGTTTATATAACGAACTTAGTGAAGTGCCGTCCTCCGAAGAACAGGAGGCCGAGAAGAGAGGAAGTCTTCTCCTGCTCTGATTATCTTCAGAGAGAGATGCTTATCGTCCGTCCAAAGGTCATAGTTCTGCTCGGCTCCACAGCAGCCACGTACCTTTACAATGAAAGCCTTCCCTATCGGAGAATTCCTAAAATCAAAAAAGTTGAGGAAAACAGGGGGAAGCCTGGTACAACTGTGATACGGGGAGAAGCATTTCCATCGTTTGTGACCTACCATCCGGCAGCAGCCTTGAGAAAGCCGGGCCTTAAGCAGGAGATCATTCTGGATATAAAAAAGGTTCTCAGCTTCCTCAGATCTTCCTCAGAGAAGGGAGGCGTGGGTTAGCAGAGCTGGTGCTACCAAGACCTCCTTGTCGCTCTGTAGAGAGCAACAGAGATAAGTGAAGCCAGCATCCCTACAATTGCCCATATTACTATCAAAGATGCCAGTATGCTTCCAGTTGCGATCTGGACTGAAAGCTGGTATCTTTCTCCAGTCGCCTGAGTGCTCAGCGAAATGAACAGGAGCGGAAGGGACCAAGAAATCGCTGTTTCGACCATCATCAGTCTTGTCTCATCGTCGAGGCCTTTGTAAGCAGAATACTCCATGTAAGCAGGCGGAATCGCAGATATGAGGCCGTTTCTGAGTATGTTGGAGTAGATTACTGCGAAGACCTTCGATGCTTCAGATATATACTGCGGTAAGGAGCTCGGCTCTTGGAAATTCATCGATGTGAGAGCTGAGGAAAGCTGATATGTCAGCTCTGAAAAGAGAGCGTATTTGAGAAAGAGCTCGTCGTCTTTTTCGAGCGAAACAGCATAGTTGAGGTTGCTCAGCAGATCGCCGTAGTAAGAGGAAAGGCTCTGGCTTCCACTCTCCGCAACAATGGATCCGAGATATGAAGATGCTGCTTGAAGAAAGGTTGCGTATTTGCTCAGCGAATTCTTCGCCTGGCTCACCGATAGTGAGGGGTAGCCTGACCAATTCAGAGCTGCAAGGTGCATCCAAGTTTCAGCCGCAGCTATTCTTCCCTGGGCGCTCGCTGCGTAGTGAATGGAGCTCGACAGGTCATTCGAGGAGGAGCTCTCTCTGATGTAGTTTTCAGCTTCCCAAAGACGGGACTCCGCGGTAGAGAGAGCTTCAAGCGCTGGAACTGGTATCGAGGGCTCCAAGAGAATAAATGCTTCGGTGCTTCTCAGCGTTTTTCTAGTGTCATTCAGAGCCGAACTCAGCTCAGATAAATAGGAATCCAGCAAGCTTCTGGATGTGATGTTTTTCATCAATGATTTTTCAACTGATGAAACGTAGAGGGAAAGGGCTAGGCTGGCAGCAGTATAGTTCCTGCCAGTCTGAAGCGATGAAATGACAGCATCAACTGCTGAGGAGTTGCTGAGGGAGCTGTCAGCCGAAAGGGTCTCGTTCAAGTAGTGAAGAGCTGCATTCCCCATCTCGTCCGAAACTTCTCTCGGGTAGAAGTAGGATGCCGAAAAATTGAAAAGAGACGAGCCGTAGCCATAGAGCTGCGAGTTCAGAGAGAGGATGCCAGCTGATGGGAGGAGAGACATGTTGCTGCATCCGCTCAGGTTGGAGCTATCGTATAGGTAGTTTGAAACTGGGAGGGCAAAGCTCTTAGCTCCTGCCCCGCACGCAGCAGAAAGCTTTTCCTGAACTCCTCCTATCATGATTGACAAGCCGTCGATACCCACAGCGCCTGTTATCACCGTATCATTGATGCTGGGGGGCGGCGTCCTGCCGCTGGACAGGATGTAGAAAGCTTCAGCGATCCCCAGACTTGCGCTTGGGCCCTCTATGCCGGAGAGATCGGAATTGAAGGAGATAGATGCGTTGTACTCGAAGGGATCCCTGTCAGACAGGAGGAACGATATGTAAAATGCGAGAATAGAGGAGAAAAGCGTATCGTTTCCAATGCTTTGAGCGCCGCTGATTGAGAGCTTTCCTGTACCTCCCGGAGCTATTCCAACTCTTATTTCGATGACTGCTCCTCCTGAGTTCGTCACCGCTGGAGCGTAGATGCTCAGAACCTCCTGACCTTCCGCTGCCGAAGCTATTGATCCCGAAATGAAGACGGCTATCAGAAAAGCCGCGGAAATCAGCAAGCCTTGCTTCTCTCTCAATTTGACGAACGCCTTTGAGACTTCTTATCCTACGTTGTATTGAGCTCGCGTTTTATATAGTTAAAGACCTCTTCCTGAGACCTTCGATGCTCCTCATAAGCCAATAGTTTTTTTATAATTGCCTCTGTCAAAAATAAAGTGTTGATAGCTCCATGAACAGGGACAAGCTCATTGAGTTGAAGAAGTTCCTCGAAGATGAGATAAAAAGGAGGAAGAAGGAAGTTGAGTATCTGGAGTTCTTGCTGGCCTACGTAGAGGGGACGCTTGGAAAAGCTTCTCCGGATGAGGGGAAAGGTGTAGAAGAAAGCCTGATGGAAGTCAGAGCAGGAAAGGAGACGATTGCAATCATAACGCGCACTTCCACCGGGATAAAGGCCAGGCTTTTGTTTGAAGCCAAGAAAACACCAGAGCTTATCTCCGAGATCAGAAAGCAAGTCAACATGATAGATGAAAATGCCAAGATCTCTTTCTTCGATGATAGGGAAGTTCTGAGAGAAATTGCCGTGGAGTCGAAGTACATGACTCCTGTTATCGAAAGCGGGATATCTGAGGCGCTCAAGCTGATTCTGGTGGATATTTTCAGAGAGGAGAGAAAAAGCGGGGGAAAGGAAGCGTTCGAGGAGTGAAGTTACCCGCTTTTCGCCTGCTTCATAGAAAGAAAGAGCTGGCAATTTTTCAACCGGTCTCATTCTGCATGGAGCTGCTGTTCGCTCATGCCTCCTGCGATTCTGGAGCTTCCTCTTCCATCTTCTTCAGCTGCATTCTGTACATCTCGACCAGCTCCTTGCAGGTAGTAGCATCCTCAGGGCCTTTGTCATCCCTCCATTTAATGAATCTTGGAAATCTTATGCTTATTCCAGTTCCCGGAGTGATGGAATCCATGGCGCAGGTATGGAGGGGGCTTAGGGTTAATTCAGCCCCAATGACTTCGGCCACCTTCACAGGCTTGACCCATACATCTGGTTCAACTTCGCTCACCACTCTGGGATCTCTGTGGTCGATGGCTATTTCTCTGAGCATCCTAGTCATCCTATCGAGCTCTTCGTCAGTGAACCCTGTACCTACTTTGCAGACTGTTCTGAAGACGTCCTCTTCCTCGTCGTATCCAGCCAGGAGAAGTGTGCTGAGCTTTCCAGCCCTCTTCCCCTTCCCGTAGAATGCTCCTACGACGACGAGGTCCACTGAATCGGTCATTTCGCTCTTGTAGTCTCTCTTGTACTTTATCCACAGCCAACCCCTGCTTCCGGCCTGGTAGATGCTCTTATCGCTTATTGACTTCACCATCACCCCTTCTGCTCCGTTGCTTATAGCTTCTAGGAAGAACTTCTCCAGTGCTTCTGGGGTTTCCACCACCACATACTTCGCGATTTCCACGACATCGCTTGGCTTCACAATTTTCTCTAGTGCCTCTCTTCTGGCCGGCAAGGGGCGGTTGGTGAGGTCCTCTCCGTTGAGGTACATTATGTCAAAGAGAAAAACCTTGACAGGAACCTCCTTCATTGCCTTGTGGATGTCGTGCTTCCTCTTCCTCGTCATGAGGATTTGAAACGGCCTCATCTCTCCTGTTTCAGGATCGAAGGGGACTATTTCCCCCTCAACTATTGCTTCCTCTGCATCAATGCAGTTCCCTATTGCCTCCACGACGTCGGGATACTGGTGGGTAATGTTCTCCAGCCTGCGGGAAAATATCATGATCTGCTTCTTGCTATAGTGTATCTGAGCTCTCTCGCCGTCGTACTTATACTCCACGAATGCCCTTCCCCCGACCTTCTCGAGCATCTCCTTCGGATCCCTGTGCCTTTCAGCCAGCATGGGTCTTATAGGAATCCCGAACTTGGGGGTTATGTTCTTCAGGTGTTCGATCCCTCCGCTGACTAGTTGCTCAGCGATTTCCCCCAGGTCAGCCCTCAAGTTGTAAGCCCTCTCTATTATCTGCCTCTCATTCTTCGAACCTCCATAAGCAATGGCGAGGGCGTCCATAATGGTCGCATCTCCAATGTTTATTCTCAGCCTCCCCTCGACGAACCTCACAATGAACTTTGCTTCTAGTGGACCGGCCTCCTTTATGAGCCCAGAGAGGATCCTCAGCTTTGTCTCCCTGCTCCCCTCCCCTTCTGCCATTGCGATCTTTACAAGGGCTTCGTAAACTCTAGCGACGCTCAGCCTATTCTTTTCGCCCCCGCCCAGAAACTGAAGCAACCCAGCTGGCTGCTGCCCCCTGCTCTTTTTGAGCTGCTCGGCCACCTTACCAAGATCACCTGTCTCCTTAAACAGCCTCTCTACTTCCTCCTCTCTGACATTGGTCGATAGGCTGATCGCTTTAATGAGCAGCTTCTCGGCCACACCCAGCTCTGGGAGACCTTTCCAGTCAGGCCACAGCCTCCCCTGGAGAAGGTAGACGACCCTCCTTATTTCCTCCTTCGGAGTCTGCCTGAAGAGATCTACGAGTGCATTTGTCAGAGCTATTCTCGAGCTTATCTTTTCGAGCTCATCAAATGTCCTCGCAAGTATTTCGAAATCCATTTCGGGTTCCTCAAGAAATATTATTAATTCTGATTTCATTATATATTAAAACATGCTGATGATGAGAACCGGCAAGCTTGAAACTTGCTTAATGATATATCAGAGTTAAGCTGAAGCTAAATTCTAAATCGATTAAACGGTATGGATGTTCCAACTGTGCTCCACTACTGCTGGAGAGCCCAGTCAATATGAGGTTTGCTGCTTTCATAGCTCGGCAGGGCCTCTATCGAATTTCCTCTTGACAACCCTCCCGAAGCTCTCTTCCTCCTCGAATATTCTTCCATAAAAGTAGAAGAACTGAGTATCCTCTCTTTTCCAGCAATCGGGATGGAGTCCCGCCTTCATGCAGGTATTTTCGAGGAACTCAACTTCGTTCCACCCTTCCTCGACTGCCACCTGCGGCAGGAGGAGTCCCGAAAACGGACCCTTCTTTACCATCAGTCCCATTTTTCCAATCTTGACGAATTTAGGCCTTTCATTCGGAGACGCTGGAATGGGCTTCAGCTCAGAAAGAACTGTGACTTCGAAGATAGTTGCCGGGTATTCTCTAAGAGATAGTGGGGGGAACCTGGGGTCATTGAAGGCAGCCTCTCTCGCAACCTCTACTGTAGCTTCAATCAGGGGCATTACTGGGGCAACATAGCCTATGCATCCTCTGAGCTGCTTTCCACCTGCACCCAGCATGTATATGGTCACGAATGGAATTCCGGGCCTTCTCAGCTTTTCAGGAGAATCCTTGAGGTCTGGCTTCTCCCCTCTGAAATAGGTTTCCACGCTCTCTCTCGCTTTTTTTACAAGATACTCCCCATCTTCAAGCGTCAGCTCTTCGGGTTCAACAGTTCTCAGCATCTGCTTCACCTAATACCTTTCTAATATAATATAAGTGCTTTCCGACCCAATAAATCATTCCACAGTTCTTGCAGAGGAAGTACTCTCTTTTTTTGGTACCGTAGGAGATTGGAGGTTTAGTTGTCCTGATCAACTCTCCATTGCAGAGGGGGCATCTGGACTTTTCCGGATCAAACGAAAGAGATATGAGGCCAGCGCTTCTCAAGCATGAGAGGAGGTTCTTCAAAGGAAGGTTCACCGGAAAGCAGACCACGCTCAAACCTTCATCTATGGCATCCTCGCAGAGACGCCTGTCTCTGGTTATCAGTATCCTTTCCTCCTCTTTGAGCCTTTCGAGAATTTCGCTATCATCTGCTTCTTTCCAGTAAAGGGTGTCATAGCCTAAAATTCTGAGATACCTTGCCAGCTTGCCCAGCATCGCATCGACTCCGAATTTCGGCCTGGATCTTCCTCTGCTCTCCATGAATCTGCAGGCTCATTGCTTTTTTGAAGAACTCTACCGCACATTGAGCAACTTCATTTGGAAAAAACGGTATATAGATAGTTCACTAAACTTTCGGCGGTCAGGATCCCGACAACCTCTTCTTTCCTCGCAACAATTACGCCCGGCTTCCTGCTGTCCAGCATGAGCTTCGACGGGACTGATATCGGATCCTCAGGTTCCACTGTGAGGGGGGGCCTGTACATTATGTCCTCCACGAAGATCTCTCTCCTGACCTTCTTCCTGCTTGATTCCCCCACCCTCTCATGATAGATCAGCAAAGCATCTGCCAGTTCGCTGGCAGTAACCATCCCCAGCAGCCTTCCGCTGGTATCAAGCACAGGCACCAGCACTAAGTTGCCGCGGAGGAACTCTTCTCTAAGGGTGAGTATCCTCTCTCCGAGGTGAGCTGCTTTTGGAAGCGGCTGCATCAGATCATTCACTGCGAGATCGTCATTCTCCGTGAAAGCCTTTGCCAGGTCGATCTTGTGGAGGAGAGCTTTCGGTTCTTCGTTCTCCGTCAAAGGGACAGAACCTATTCTCTTCGATACCATCAGGCTTACGCTTTCCTTGAGCGTAGAGCTGAGAGGCGCAACTATCACCGGCTGGCTCATGAAACTCGATATGTGCAGCTTCGAAGCGCTGGTGAGCCTGGTCCTCTCGACCATCAGCTTCCCAAGCACATCTCTCTTCGTCATTATACCAACTAGCGCTTTGTCATCAGTAACGAGAACTCTGTCAACCGAGTGCTTCTCCATTAGCCTGAAGGCGTGGGTAAGTGTATCGTCCTTATCTGCTACTGGAAAATCCCGCTCGGCAAGATCCATCGAAAGCATGTTTGATAGTCTCTCCATTTTCATCTCCCTCACATTCTGGATAGCGCGGCAGTTATTTCATGCTTCGTTATTATGCCTTTGATGCTGTTATCTTCTGCTATCACGGGCAGGCAGCCGATCCCCCTCTCGCTCATTATCCTCGCCGCCTCAGCTGCATCAGCTTCCTCGTTTGTCGTGATGACATTGGTCCTCATTATATCAGAGGCAAGGGGGATGAGATAGTATCGAACCCCTCCAGTCCTGCCCTTTTCGAGGGGAGTATCCCTCTTTATATACTTCTCGTTTACTGCGAATATTGAAGCATCGATGAATATGAGGTCTCTCTTAGCGATAACGCCGAGAAGGCGCTCCCCATCAACCACCAAGACCTTGTAGTAAGGCTTTTCGCCTATCTTTTCCAGCACAGCTGTTAATGGCTGGAATGGTGAGACAGTTGGAGGGGAGGGATCCATGAGCTCAGCTACGCGGAATTTGTTCTGGAAATTCTCTGCATACGCTCTAGTCAAATCGGTTCTCTTTATTATTCCTGCAAGCTTTCCCTCACCGTCGAGAACCGGAAGGGTGCTGATCTGATTTTTTACCATTATCCTTGCCGCATCTATAATGGAGTACGTCATCTTGATCGTTAATGGATTCTCGCTCATCACTTCTCTCACAACTATCTCGTTCCACGGCCTCCTCGCAAGCTCTCCCCTGCTCATAGTCTTCAGAAAATCTGTTGATGTCAGGACTCCCACAGGTGCTTCCTTCTCCACAACAACTAGACTGCTGATCCCATTCTTCAGCATCAGGTTTCTGGCATAAGAGAGCATGTCATTTGGTGAAATCACTATCACAGGTGATGACATGTAGTCCATTACTTTTGGAGGCATTCCAAACCACCTCGCTCCTATTTGAGAGGAAGGGCTAAAGCATAAAAAATGTCGTGCTCACTTATCATCCCGACTTCCTCAGAATCCTGAAGAACTAGCGCTGAACTTGAACCAGAATCGAACATTATCCTTGCCGCCTCTCCAACGTCCATCGAGGCTGGTATCCTCACGAGATTGTAGGAAGCGAGGGTGCCAACTGAGGCTGAATTCGCTTCAGTTACATACCCTTTCTTCACCCATCTGTAGACTTCGCTGCTTCCGAAGTATGCTATAAGCCTTTTGACATTTATGGTTCCCACAATCTGCTCAGCTTCATTCCTCACGAATATCTGCCTGACTCCTAGAGAAACCATTTTCCTCATTGCTTCAAGTATCGGATCAAACGTGTTTACCGATATGATCTGTGAAGAAATCTCTTCTGCGGCGACACCAGTTCGCTTCTCCATCAAAAGCTCGACGATGTCGTGCTCAGATACGACACCGTATACTGTCCCGTCCTTGTTGAGGATCGGAACAATAGAAGCCCTCTCTCTCACCATGATTTCCACCACTTCGCTTAGATTCGAGTTGATCAAAGCCGAGGGGGCACTCGGTGAAATGAGGCTCTTCACAGGCTCCTCCAGGCACTTGAAGAAGTTCCCTTCATATCTGTTTATGACGATGTTGTATGAATCTCCGCCGCCGAGATATTCCAGAATGTTTTCGGCGAGAAGGAGGCCATGATACTTGTCTCCCGAGGTTACAACGAGGCTCCTCACTTTGTGAGTGTTCATCCTCTCCAGAGCTTCCTTTACCGGGGAAGAGTGCGATATAGTGAGAGCAGGCCTCTTAGCAAGCCTCTCCAGATCCCCTTCGATCCTGTACAACTTAGATGAAAATTCGGGCTTCCCATCGCTCCTAAGCCATCTGTGCTTATCGAACCTAGGATAAAAGGACAAGTCGTCTACCCCCTCAATGTTTTTTCAGAAGAAATCTAACCACGTCTTCTCTGTCGATGACGCCTGTGAGCTTTCTGCTTTCCGCAACATACACTCTTCCAATGTCCTTTTTCAGCATAATTTCTACTATTTCACCTATACTGCTGTTCGGTTCTACTGCAATAGGTGGAGTTGTCATCACATCCTTGACTTCGATTCTCCTTGGAGATGAAGACTCGAGGACTGGGCGGGAGTAGCCTTTCCTCAGAAGGTCATGCTGAGTAATTACGCCTACCAGAAGGTTCTTCCTACTGATTACCGGAAAGCCGGCATATTTGTGCTTCAGCATCAAATACCATACCTTGGAGATTTCGTCGTCCTCATATACGGCAAGGGGATCGCGTATGTATATTCCGTCGATAGGCGCAGAGAGTGCTTCTTTCCTGCTGCTGGATAGATAGGCTATTCCGCTTTCCAGCCCAAAAATTCCCTCCAGCTCACCGTTCTTCTTTTCTACGATAGAATACCACTCTCCGTTATTGAGCATGGCTTCGAGAGCTTCGATGACATCATCGTTTTCATCAAACGACAAGAAATCTCTGCTCATTACGTCATTAACAGTCAAGTTAGATCTCGTGGATGATATATTGAGGAGATCTATTCTGTGGACAACCCCAATAACTTTTCTGAAGGAGCTGCTTTCGACTACGGGGAGCACCCTGAGAAAAGACTCCCTCATTAATTCCCTGGCTCTCAGGGCTTTTTCTTCTCTGAGCAGGAATGGGATATTCTTCTTAGCGAAAGAAGAAACGGTAGGCTTTATAACATTGGTTCTATTAATAACCTCTCCTATGAGAATCACCTTACCGTTATATTATTTTATTCCTGTAGATATAAAAGTCTTTATGAAAAAGATATGAATTTTTATGTGCAAGTATTATTACTGATTATAAATTATAGAAAAGTTATACATATTATGAGAGATGCTGTATAGTTTGGTTTATGGCAGCGCGAGGAATTTTCCTACAGGGAATTAAGATCTCCGCTGCGTTGAAATCCCATACAAGCATGCTGAACTTAGTTTCGTGAGACAATTCTTTTTGCCACTTTTGAACCGCGAAACGAGAGATAAAAATGCTTCACTTCGATCTCTTCTTCTTTATCCGCAAGAGCTGAAGATACTCTGGTGCCAGAGAGATTATATCACCCTCTGCGATAATCCCAATGGCCCTTCCACCTTTTACAACCGGGAGGTGGCCTATTCTCTTCTGCTGCATGATCGATGCGGCTTCTTCAACGAGCGTCCCAGATTCAACATACACAACAGGGGACGTCATTATGTCTTTAGCCCTAAGCTGAGATGGGTTGCGCTTCATTTTTAGGACTTTCGTGATCAGATCTCTTTCGGTTATTATTCCCAGCAACACTCCCTTTTCGTTAACAATAACCACACTGCCTACTTCGTTTTCCAGCATAAGATCGACAATTTTGTCGAGAGGGTCATCGGGATATGCAGTAATCAAGTTGGAGCTCATCAACTCATCCACAGTAACTCCTTTGGTTTGCACCACGCCAGTACACCACATGATTTTATAGATATCTATCCTAATTATGTTTATAAGTTTCACTTTAATTCAGAGCGTGAACGGATATCTACCAGGCCAATGATAGAGAAGTCATTGCGATCAAAATCATGAAAGGTTTTCTCGTTTACAAATGAAAGCACAGTGTTCAGGTATGAGAAGATGGCAGAGGAAATACTCTGCACTTTCCAGGCAGAATAAGCTTTATATCTTCCGACAGTGGGCCTAGATCCATTCCATTCTTCTTTCCTATTGCTATGAGCTTCTTCAACGCCTCCTCTGGAGGCTGTTCCCCAGGAACTATGTATGCCACGGGGATGGAGTTCTTTTTTGCGGATTCCTCAGAACCTACAAAGGGCCTCAGAGAACCATCCTCCATCTGCTGGATACCTATGTACAGAATCAGTCTCACACCTTTTACATAGTTCTTCTGCCCATAAATCATGAAGCTGCCTTTGCTCAGATATTCCCCTGAGGGTGGCGAGAGGGAAACCTGATTCCCTTTTACCCAGAAAACATCTACGGAAGGCAGACCTAGGCTCCATGCTTTAGAGTAGGATGCCGCTATAACTGCTGCATCATAGATGTCCTCTTCTGAGGGGGTCTTGCCCTCACTCAGCAAGACTGTTGAAGGTGCTCCGTGGATATCCGCGTGGAGATAAATGTCTTCCTCTTTCAGGTACTTCCTCACAATGGTCATGTTCTGCTGCAGCTCCCTTCCAGCAATTACTAAGAAACCGCTCCTTGTGAAGCTCCACCTGAACCTTTCATACCAGCTTTTTTTCCTGTAGGCGGCCTTCATCAGCTCCAATTTCTGCAGTCTTTTTTCGGACTCATCCTTCAATCTGCTCCTCAGCTCAGCGAGATGCTGCTTGGCGCTCTCCGCCTTCTTCTTCAGCTTCTTTGCCTCCTCAAACATTTCCTGTATGAAGCTGTAGGGATCCCGGTTGATCGGAATATCTGCTTCCTTCCCATCAATTTTGATAGTTGCTTTTCCTTTGCTGGCATCTATTTTGACTATATTCGGACAGTGCTCTGCGATCCCCTCCCAACCGAACTTCTCTCTCGCATCCTCAATGCAT
The DNA here is from genome assembly GCF_058692745.1 of Fervidicoccus sp. SLHALR4. Taxonomy (NCBI): domain Archaea; kingdom Thermoproteati; phylum Thermoproteota; class Thermoprotei; order Fervidicoccales; family Fervidicoccaceae; genus Fervidicoccus; species Fervidicoccus sp. SLHALR4. The sequence continues at coordinate 1,447,127 of NZ_CP182483.1, forward strand.
CTCCTCAGCTCCCTCAGATCTTCCAACCTGCTCATCAGCACTTTAGCCTGTTCGTACAGCTCGACTGCTCTCTTTTCGTTCTGTTCAATTTCTCTCTCCACTTCCTGGATCAATTTTGAAAGCCTGACTTCTTCCTCGCTCATCTTCCCTTCCATTGATGATGATATCTTGAAGTAGAAGTCATCGACTGCATCATTGAATCTTTCATATGCAACCACCTCATCCTCGCTGTCCGCTATGGTTGGCTGGAAGGGGTGAAAGGATAATGGAACACCGCCTCTCAGTACAACAAAGCCCCCTTTCTTGCCTGCTTCGCTCACTATCTGCATTACTTCCCGGCACTTTTCTTCGGGAGAGCTTTTTCCTCTTCTCTCAGCCTCAATGAGCAGCTCGGGAGGAATGCCGAGCTCTCTCGATATAGAGGCTTCGCTGCCTCCTTTCGCCCTTTCGATGCATTCCTCAACCGAAGGGGGTTTAGCAATGATGGGTGGAAGAGAATATGCTCGTCCTCTCTTTATCTCTCTATCTTTCATGCTCTTGAATTCTGTCGCCTGGACTATTCTCCCATCCGTATCGACTAAAACGATCTCGCCTCTGGGAAGAATTTCGGCGTAAATCGAAAAGCCGTTCCTGAAGCTGATCTTGACTATCCTGTCGAAGCCTATCTGCTCCACTCTATCGATTATCTCCTCTCTCAGATGCTTTCTGAAGGAAAGGGCAGTCAGGCTGGGAGATTCAGGATGCTCGATTGGAAACCTCGTCAGGTATATTCTCCTTCCTGGTTCTATCAATAGGTATTTGTATTCGTCTATCTTGAGCTTAAATAGCGCTACTTTTTGATCGCTTGCGAAGTAAATGTTCTGAACTCTAGCTCCGCTCAGTTTTCCTGAATTCTCCTCGATCCAGGCCTTTATATCGACCGAAGTCATTGCTTTTTTCTGCTGCACAGACAATGCGATTTGCACCGCTAAACGTTTTTTTCGAATGTGTATATGTAGTCCTTATCTGTTTCTCCCATGAGGTTATATTTTTCTAAACTGCTCTTCACAAATTTCTTCAGCAGGCTGAAGACTCCGCCTCTTTTCACTACTTTTTCCATTCCTCTTATACCAACTATCTCGGAGTCCAATAGCGTGAACACAGTGAAGGAAACCCCGTAATCAAATGAAAGTTCCCTGAACGGTAGCCTAGAAGCATCTCCCCTCACCAGGTCCAGCCTACTAGAAATTTCATCATCTTGCAATATTTTCGAGATCCCTGCTTCCATCATTTTTTCGCTGATGTCCAGCCCTACTATGTAGGTTAGTTTCTTTATCGTCCCGTACGAGCTCAAAAATCTTTCAAACAGCAGAGTGCCGCAACCTATATCCACAATTTTTCCGCTCATTTTCGTTATGAATTTCCAGGCAGCAAGATATTTTAAGCCTTGCTCATCCTGATAAAGCTCATCATAACCATCAGCAGTAGCATCATACTTCAGCATTATTACCCTTGTTGGTGCCAGCGACTTTTCATCCGAGAGTACTCTCTGTTCGTCCTCTTTTTCCCATTGCATCCAACATCCCTCAGAACCATTGCGAATTTTCCACCTTGTTCTCTCTATACACAAGAGCTCACGGACTCATGGCCTCAATATGCCGCATCAGCAAGAGATCGAACAGCTAATTAGCCGTTTCACGCAGACCATGCAGCTCATTTGCACCTGACTGGTATATTCTTTTTGAGGAAAATATTTTTGCGCTATAAATTAGTTGCGAGAGGTCAAACACGCATGAATGAGTTATTGTGAAAAAATGTAGCACCAGCAGGAATTTTTCAATATTGGTGCTCAGGAGGCTTCGATTTTTCACAGCTGCTTAATTGAGCGAAAAAGCGATAAAAACAATATAATGGTTGCAGAAAAATATTGATTGCCAGGCGAAACAGCAGGCGGGCGCAAAAATGCTGAAGAACAAATTGTCTTTTCCAGCATCCGACAGCACTGGAGTCAGATCCATGGCCAACTTCTTCACAGCTGGGGATGGAATCAAAATTGCTATAGACCCCGGAGCTGCACTTGCACCCAAAAGGTACGGCCTCCCCCCTCACCAGCTCGAAATAGAAGAGCTGGAGAAGAGATTGGGGCTGATAGAGGAAGGCCTGGAAGACTCAAATGTCGTGCTGATAACCCACTATCACAGAGATCACTATCCGTTTGAAGATTTTCTCATCGATTCTCTCAAAGGCAAGACAGTCGTTATGAAGCATCCTGAAATCGAAATAAACTACAGCCAGAAGCTGAGGGGAATGATGTTTCTCAGGGAGCTGAAGAAGCGAGGAGTTGTGCCGATCGTGTCAAACAGCATAGAGATGAGATTTGAGGACCTGAAGATAGTCATGGATGGATTGATGTGGCATGGGGAGCCGCAAACGATGCTTGGGAAGGTCGCTTTTTTCTACATAGAAGATGGCGAAGACAGCTACTACTTCGCCTCAGACTCGCAAGGTCCAATTGATCCGGAAGGAGTAGCAAAGATCTGCCGTAGGAGGCCGTCCTTGTTGTACATAAGCGGACCTCCAGTTTACTTGAGCAAGGAGGAGAGCGGTGCTTCATCGTCTGGATTGAAGAATTTGGAAGCGATGATTAGAGAAAAGTGCTTCAATGAGCTCATAGTCGACCATCACTTCGCCAGGGAATATGGCTATCATTCCAGAATAGAGACGCTGAACGATATCGGGAGAAAGTATGGAGTGAGAGTTTACGATGTGCCTGACTTCACCGGAGTTGAGAGGAGACCGCTGGAGTCAATGCGCAATTTCCTTTATAAGGAAGAGGATGAATGAAGACGATGAGATTTAACTTAATAAACTCATAAGCAAAAAGCTTAATATTGTAGGTTGATACTATACGAATCGCAAAAGAAGGTGCTCAAACTGATGTCTTCAAAGATACAACTGCCCTTGAAGTACCTTCAGGAAGCAAAAGGAAACAATGTGCTTGTAAAGCTGAAGGATGGTGGAGAGTACATTGGAGAGCTCGACTTCAGCGATGCAACGATGAATGTCATCCTGAAGAACTGCACTGAGGTCAAGGAGAGGACGGAAGAGCCAAAGGCCAAATACGGAACAATATTGATAAGAGGAAGTCAAATACTTTTCATTAGCATTGACTACAAGAAGTACTGACTTTTGTGCCCAAAAATCAGTAATTTTGCCAAAAAAGATCGAGGTCAATTTTCGGCATTGTTTGATTTTTACGACGATTGAGAAATTCTAGTCTATCAAAAAAAATATTTAAATTGTCCTATTATATGCGATTCTTAAGGTTTCGAATGTAGCGCGGTGAAGAGCTATGGCAAAGAACATATTCGTTGAGGAAGTGAACTGGCAGATACCTGAATCGATGGAGATAGAGCTAGTTGAAAGGAAGGGGGTCGGACACCCCGATTACATAGCTGACTCGGCCTCCGAGGAAGCCAGCCTCGCCCTTTCGGAATACTACCAGAAGAACTACGGCAGGGTTCTCCACCACAACCTGGACAAAGTCCTGTTGGTGGGAGGGCAGTCATCTCCTAAGTTCGGAGGAGGGAAGGTCAATCAGCCGATCTATATAATAGTTTCCGGGAGGGCGACAACTTCCGTCAATATAGGAGGCACTATAGAGGAAGTCCCGGTAGGAACTATAGTCGTGAAGGCTGTCAAGAATTGGATTTCGAGAAACCTCAGATATTTGAATCCTGAAGAGCATGTCATTGTGGACTACAAGATCGGCAAGGGCTCTGAAGACTTGAGGGGAATTTTCGACTACGAAGAAAAGATATTGGCAAATGACACGAGCTTCGGCGTTGGTTTCTACCCCCTCACGACCCTGGAAAACCTCGTTTTGAATACTGAGAGATACTTGAACAGCAGAGACTTCAAGAAAAGAGTGCCAGAGCTCGGGGAAGATGTTAAGGTCATGGGGTTGAGGAAGAACAACGAGATAGATCTGACGATCGCAGGAGCTATAATCAGCTCACTCGTCCACTCACCTGAGGAATACCTCGAAGTGAAGAGGAAAGTCAAAGAGGAAGTTGAGAATCTAGCTTCAGAAATTGCTCCAAACCACAAAGTTAGGATACACTTCAATACCGGGGACCTTCCAGAAAAGGGCAAATTCTATCTCACGGTTACGGGAACGAGTGCTGAGCATGGAGATGATGGAGCTACTGGAAGGGGGAACAGAGCGAATGGTTTAATCACCCCCATGAGGCCGATGAGCCTGGAGGCAACCGCTGGAAAGAACCCTGTCAATCACGTTGGAAAAATCTACAATGTATTAGCATTTGTGGCAAGCAGGAGGATTTATGAAGAGCTGGATGCAGATGTCCACATCAGCATTCAAATTCTCTCGCAGATCGGGAGGCCAATAGATGAGCCGCTGGCCGCTTCAATAAAGCTGACACCCACCAAGGGGAGCATCACGAGCGAAATGAAGGAAATAGCGAGATCAATTGTGGATGAGGAGCTCACCAATATTAGAAAATACACAGACCTAATCCTCAGCAGAAAGATAACTCTATTCTAGCTAGAATATTTTTTTAGAGTGGGCTTTGAGCCTCTCCTCTTTGTATTTTTCAATCATCGAGAAAATTCTAGCTCTTTCCTTTTCTTCGAGCGCCTTTCGCAGATTTTCTCTCATTTTTCTGGCTTCATCGTATATCAATGCTGATATAAAGAGAATATCGCCGTATCTGTAGGATTCAAAGCCTTCAATGCTGAGGAGCGGGATCCCTTTGCTTTCAAGCAACGAAGCGAGTCCTTTCCTGGATACGGGGCCGCGAATGAGAATTGCTGCTATGTCCTTTTCAGCTAATTCCTCGACTGCCTCGCTCTGGTAGGAATCTGGATTTTCCAGGAAAACTAGCCTATCTTTCGCGTAAAGTATCCCTCCAATATTGCCTCTCGTTAGGCTCGGGATGCAGTATGCTATTGTCATTTCTCCCTGCAGAACTCTCTCGACATTTCTGTAGAGCTCATTATATTCAACTTGAAGGGCCTCAATCGCTTTCTCTTTTTCCTTGAGCATCCTTTCTGCTTCTGCCAGAGCAGCCTTGATTCTGTGCAACTCCCTAGTGAAGTAGTCTTCCCTGTCTAGCTGAAGTATGTTCTTCTTGTAAAGTTCCAGCTCCTTCTCCTTCCTTGCCAGCTCTCTCTCTAGGCTCTCTATTTTGATCATCAAAAGCATGTTCTCCTTTCTGAGTGCTTCTACTGCCTCCCGCCCAGTTTTATCCTCCTCTCTCCTGCTCTCTCCAGGCAACACGAGCTTGATGCTCTGCTTCGCTGATTCAAGGTATTCTCTGAGCTCCTCTTCTACCGATTCGGCAAGAGATTTTCCCTCTATGATTTTCTTCTTGATTCTATCTGGAGACAAGTTGAGTCCGGTCTTCTGAAGATAGGCGTTCACCTCTTCGAGCTTCTTTGAAAATGCTCTGTAAGCCATGTATGCTGCAGCATATGCATCCCTCACGTGGGCATCGTAATCGAGCAGTTCGCCTCGCTTCTTCGCTTCTTCCGAGATCGCCCTCTTCTCCTCGACCGAGAGCACTCTGTCCGGAGAGTAGATCTCGGCCCCGAACTTGGATGCTATCTTTTTCACGTTTTCCGGAACTGGAAAGACGTCTGTGGCAACGACTATCGGCTTGCCCAGCTTCTCAATCATTTCTATTACTTCGCTGGTCCCTATCTTCTGCCAGGAACCGCTGTATACCGATCTCCCGTCAATATCGAGAACAGCGATTCCGTAGGTCATCCCTGGATCTATTCCAACTATAAGGGGCCTCGCGCTCCTGCTCTTCTCCTCCAGGCGAAGCTTGATCTTATATTCAGACTTGATCTCTATGCTGACGCTCGTTCCAATCTTGGGCCTTATTATTCCTTCCAGCGACTCCCTCGGAGCAAAGACTGTGAAAGTTGCACCGTCTAAACCGCCTCCAGATTTTCTGTATAGCAGTTCATAGTCGAACCCGTTAGAATCGAGAGATTCCTTTATGTCATTCACTATCTGGAGAACAGCAGTCCTTACTTTTCTCCTGTACCTGTTGCTGCTCATGCCTCCAGCGCTGAGGTTTCTGTTCTTCCTCACGATGATTTTGGTCCGAGCCTCTTTCTTTATGGCCTCTTCTCCAACGCCCTTTGATGCAAGCAGAGAGAGATAATAAGCGGTCCTCGATGGTGTGAGCTGGCCTGTGTAGATCCCGAGATCCCTGAGCATTCCCCTGAAGTCTTTGAGCTGGTTTTCGCTCAAATTTACCTGATATATCTCAGTCCTCTCTGGAAGCAGGGAAACGAACTTCCCAAGCTCAATTTTGCTTTCTGCGAGCTCCATGATATTGTCTACAGCTAATCTGACTACATTCCACTCCCAGCAGAGCCTGATGATCCTCTCGAGGCCTATATCATCGTATTTTGCTATTAGCTTGCCTCCGCAGAGGAGAGAAACGGAATAGGTCTTCCTATTCTTCTCATATTTGAAGAGGTCTACTCCCAAATAGCATTCATCGCTCTGGTTAGCTGGAGGAGAGCCTTTGCTGTCCTTCTCAGAAGTTGCCATCTCTTTCATTTCCCTTCTGTTTTTTTGGAGGAAGCACTACTGCACTCTATATTGTAACTGTCGGTTATTATTTTTTCATATTCCGCTGAGCAGTCTATTTCCAACTCGAACCTCCTGTTGAAGTATCTCGAAACGTAGCAGATATCTCTCCTGAGCGCTTCAGCGGCCCCGCTCGATTCTTTTGTTATGTACTGAGGCCAGTCAATGATGATAGGCTCTTCATCCAACGACCTGATCATTATGTTGTATTCACTGAGATCTCCGTGGATGATGCCAGCACACTTGTAAGCAACTGCCACAGCATCAAGAACTCTGTAAAAAGTTCTCATTGGGTCTGAAAGCGTGGAAATCCTGTACAGCTCCAATCCTTCGATGAACTCAGTTACAACAGCATTCCTATTGTAGCCAACGGGTCTCGGGACATTCTCGGTAAACTGGGAAAGGATGGTTAAAGCCCTGTACTCTCTAGCGGCATTTTTCTTCGATTCAATCAACCAGTTCGCAACAATTCCCTTATGAATGTGGTGTCTGACTCTAACCAGCTTTTTGAAGCTCTCCTTACCGACCATGTGAAGCTTAAGGCTGATCCTCTCTCCCGTCGTTGAAAGGGCTTCATATATGTCGCTCTCCTTTCCAACTCCTATCCTGTCCCCTACTGCTTCTATTATTCCTCTGTCAACGAGGGATTTCAAGGAGAGGATGCTTAGTCCTAAGTAGGTCAGCCTGTATCCCACGTTGCTGCCGATCCTCCTCTTTATCAAGGAAAGAGAAACCAATGTTTCCAGGAGCTCTTCCAATCTTCCGGGGGGGAGCTTCATTCTGGAAGCGATAATTCCCTGAGGAAGATATTCATATTTTGACAGGTGAGAGTCGATAAGCCTGAGAACTTTGAATCCCTCCTTGGGAACTTTTTTATATACTTCACCAAGGTTCAAACCGAGCACCTTACTTCAACTATTCGATTGAAGCTCTTAAAAAGGAGTATCTTCTAGAAGCAGTGAATGTATTTCACCCAAACTCTACTTAATTATTGCCCCTTCAGGCGAAAAAGACAAAGGAAAGGCATATGAACTGGATTCCTTCGTGACATTGCGTTGATTTTCCAAAGAAATAAGGTTAACTGGAGCTTTTGATTTAGAAATAAAAAATATGTTAATTATTGTATATTGTGTTTAATTATTAAAAACAATCTTTAGCGATGTCTCTTTTTAAAAATTATTGCTAAAAGTGTAAGGAAATTTGTACAATATGGAACGTAATACGTTATGTTGACGATTCTAAAGAAAAGTTAATAAACATTAGAATAAAATTTTTTATTAGAAAGGGTGATTAAAGTGGAAGTCAAAAAAACTAAAGAAGATGAAGAAATTGTTGGAAAGCAAGGGATTATCGAAAAAGACGGAACTCTATATGTCAGTGGAGATGAGTACATTGTAAGGGTAGCGTCCGCGCTGGCTAACTCCACCCGCCTCTACATATTGAAGTACATTAAGGAGCACGAGTCAGATGTTGGAGAGATAGCTGACCTCATAAAACAGAGCAAGGCCAATGCCAGCGCCCAGATAAAAAAGCTTGAAGAAGCCGGACTTTTGAAAACCACGTACAAGCCAGGGCAGAGAGGCGTGAAGAAGATAACTGTGAGCAACATAAAGAGAATAGTGATTTATCTATAAGTCCTTTTCTAGTCATTACATACTATTACTATTAAATAGTTTTTATAGCAAATAGCAACTCATTTTATTATGAGAACGCCTTCCTCATGATCCCAGCTGCCTAGCTCTGCGTAGTAAATCCACTGCATCACGCATCTGAATGCTCTGCTCAGCTCACTTTCACTGTAATATTTTCCCAGGATCTCGTAGATTTCCTCTTCGCTCACCGAACTTTCTTCATTCTGCTTTGCCCTCTCGATCAGGTCAGATATTGGGTGAATTTTCATAACGTTGCTTTTCAAGATCTGCTTCAGCTCTCTCAAGTGGGTTCTTGAAGCCTTCAAACCTAGATCGGTGAGTACAATGTCTCCGTCTTTGTATGTTATCAGGCCGAAGATTTCCGATATGTCAATAGCGTGAGTCAATACATCGATGTCGACATCAGTCACATCGTTTATGAAAGATGCATCCGCTTTTCCGCCGAGGCTGTAGAGTGTTTCTATCAAGCCAACAACGTGGTCGAGGCTTATGCATTTAGGAGATACTGGAAGAACGTACGCTCTCCCTTCGTTCAACTTATGGCTTCATCCTCCAACCAAATTAAAAGGCTAACAACCTCTTTAAAGTTTTCTGAATAAAGCTTTTTTATAGAGCAAGATCAGCTTATCATTCGAAACAGCTCATTGCGAAGGCGGCATGCCCCTAAAATTGAGCCAATGAAGCAAGCCTAAAAAAGCATGAAGGCTTAAAAAGGTTTTAAATCAGCGTTATCACACGTTAAAGGGGGAATGGGGTAAAAGCTTGGAGATAATATCAGCAGTGCTGCAGAGCGCTTTCAGGTTGTTCGCTGCCTATATCTTTTCCGTAATAGCAGCTCTGCTCATTGGAATACCCATGGGGAGAAACGAAAAGTTCGAGAAAGTAATGTATCCGTTAATTGATATCCTTCAATCAGTCCCCATCTTGGGATTCTTTCCCCTCATAATTTACGCTTTCGTTCAAACACTTCCGCTTTCAGTAGGTCTGCAACTAGCATCGATATTTCTCATATTTACGAGTCAAGCATGGAATCTCATTCTTGGTGTTTACGCCAGCGTGAAGTTCATTCCATCGTATATTTTGGATGTGGCTGATGTGTACAGATTCAATCTCTTGACGAGAATTACAAAAATTTACATACCGGCAGCGGTGCCGGCCATTGCAAAGAACTCAATAATATCGTGGGCCGGCGGACTTTTCTTTCTGATTTCATCCGAAATAATAGTCATGGGCTCAACGAACTACATGCTTGAAGGAATAGGAACTTATGTTCAGCTCGGACTCGATTCTGGCAACCTGTGGCAGGTAGCTATAGGGATCATATCAGTTTTGGTTTTATCCATGGTGACTTACATTTTCATTTGGAATCCCTTCTACGTTATAGCCTTACCAACTGGTTTAGGTGGAGAGTTCGTTCCGAAAATCGATATGCCTTTCAAGAAAGCATGGGGATTCTTAGCCTGGTCTCTGGGAGCCTTCAGCGATTTCCTGATAAAGACAGCAGGCAGATCTTACAAGAGCAAAAAAGCAACTAAGAAAGGCGGGAAAGCGGCAGCGATTTCAATCCTTTCAATTCTGCTTCTGATTGCTGCAGTCATCATCGCAGGAAAAGTGCCCAAACTAGAAGTCAACATAAACAGGGAAAGGTTGCTACCTTTATCCATCCAGGCACTTGAGGGTATATCGTTTTCTCTGGTGAGAGTAGCGGCTGTGCTGATTGGAGGATTCTTCGTTGTAGTCTTTGTTTCTTATCTGCTCTATGAAAGGAAAGCTCTGTATAGAAAGCTTTTCGTTCTTTCAGGAGAGCTCCTCTCCTCCATTCCAGCCTCTCTCTGGTGGCCGATTTTCATAGTCCTGCTTGAAAGAGGCTTTCCCGCCGTTTTGGTGTCCCTTCTGATAATATTCCAGGGAGCCATTTGGTACATATTCTTCAATATAGCTTTGACAGGCGTTGGTCCAGTGGAGCACAACCTGATGGAAATGGCTAAGATATACAGAATCAAGGGAAGATACAAGTTCCTGAACATATATGTGCCCATGCTGACTCCATACGTCCTCTCAGGCATGTCATCAGCTTGGGGAGGAGCGTGGAACGCCACAATAGTTGCGGAATACGCCAACTTGGGAAGCCAGCTGATCACATTTTTTGGCATAGGGTATTTGATCTCAAATGCGACAGTTACCGGTGACAGCGAAGCTCTTGCTGTATACATAATAACCCTTACAGCTTTCATTGTTGTACTGAACAGAACGCTCTGGGCTTGGCTCTATTCATACAGCAGAAAGAAGTACCATCTGATAGAATGAGGGGGAATTCTATGAGCGATGTTCTGATATCGCTGAGGGGGATATCCAAAGAGTTTGTCTCGCAGAACAGCGTCATAAGGGTAATAGATAGTATCACGCTGGATATCAAAAAGGAATTCCTCGTCATTCTTGGTCCGTCTGGTTGCGGGAAGTCTACCCTCCTCAGAATCATTGCTGGTGTGGAGAAATACAGCAGAGGGGAAATAATATATGCTGAGGGCAGGATCCCGAAGATGGGATTCGTGTTCCAGTTTCCTTCTCTCCTTCCATGGATGAGCGTGATCGAAAATGTTGCGTTGCCTCTTAAAAACATGGGTTACAGCAGGGAAGAGGCTGAACAGACGGCCAAGAGGTACTTATCGCTAGTAGGCTTGAGCGGTTTCGAAGAACTCTATCCGCACGAGCTGAGCGGCGGAATGAGGCAGAGGGTCAACTTCGCAAGGGCACTTGCAATCCAGCCAGAGATACTTCTTATGGATGAGCCATTCTCGAGCCTCGATCCGCTTACAGCTGAAACCCTGAGAGCGGAGATCCTCGACATATGGCTCTCGGGCATAACCCCTCTGAAAGGGATCGTTATGGTTACGCATGCTGTCGATGAGGCTATCTTCTTGGCTGACAGAATCGTCATTCTCACTCCGAGACCAAGCAGAATAGCCAAAGAAATAAAGGTTGATCTGCCCAGACCGAGAAACAGAAGATCCCCTGAGTTCGAAAAAATGGAAGACCTCGTGTATTCGTTTGTCAGCTGAGAAAAAGTTGGGGGAAAGAGCCCTTTTTCCCTGTTTGTGGCGGGCCCGCCGGGATTTGAACCCGGGACCTACGGGTTAAGAGCCTCGGCGGACTTCGCCCGATACCCCCAGTTATCTTGGATGATCTAGGCTAGATTATATAATTTTCGTCCTCAGGAACAGCTTATCGAGGGGCTTTCTCTGGGCAGTAAAGCCTCTCAGTAACAGGAAAAGATTGGAACTCATACAATTTGAAAAGTTCAGTATAAGATTTCGTGAACCTTGTCAGCTTTGATGCTCTTCCTGTAAGCTTCTAAATGCCTGCTAACTGCTTCTCTCAGCGACGGAAGATAGATGTGGTCCATCACTGTGCCTTTAGCTTTCATAAGCATCATTGAGTTGAAGAGGGGTGCGTACCTTCCGCCTGAAATAGCGTCGCCAATCATGGCCATGCCCTGAGCAGCTTCTTTCGAAGTCCTTGCGCCTTTTAGCTTTGGTCTTGCAAGAAAGAACTTTATTCCGAGCTCTTCCTCCATAAGCTTCAGTAGCTCAGGGCCCGCCCACCTGCCGCTTGCAACGATAAGTTCATTTCCGGAGAATCCAAGATAGGCCAGCCCAGAACGAATTGAAAGTATCATTGCTTTGAGATATGAAGAGCACTCGATCGATTTTTCCCCTGTAAGCAGGTCGCTCATTGATTCTGCTGAGCATATGCTCCCCACACCACCAACCCACACAGAATTCCTTTTCCACCTTCCAGAAACCACAACTTCCAAGTCGAGGGGGCCTGGAGTCAGGAAGCCCGGGCCGAGAGAGGTTCCCCCGAGGCCCCCAGCAATCTTCGATTCCCTCACAGAAATTAGAGCATTGTAGCCGAATCCGAGCTCCAGAAGAAAGAAATCCCTTCTGGTGCCTCTATGCTCAGTTTCATTGTACAGAATATATGAGGCGAGAAAAGCTGAAGCGAGCTTGTCAGCTGTTCCAAGATCGATCTTGTTTATCTTGTAGCTCAAGTCCACCGTCTGAAGCTGCTTAACTGATGGTATGTAGCACACATTCATCCTCTTCTTCCAGAGCTCCACAACCAGACGGTAGAGGGCTCTGTACACCGCAAAGCCCAAGTCTTCGGTTCTCTGCTTAAGCTTGTTAAGGCTTGTCAGGAGGAGAACTTCTGAAGCGAAAAGTTTGGGTTCGATGATGTCGTCATTGCATATGTAGGGAGCCCCGTATCCTGAAGGACCCACTATCAAGTCGACCTCTCTCTCCAGCCTACTGAGCTCTTCGGTCAGCCTGTCTGGCCTCGATGCCACTTCTTCCGTTGGAACGGAGCTCTCCCAAGCGACTTCTCCGTTGTCCAGCAAAACTAGGTCAAAGCTCTTTGTTCCGGGATCTATTCCTAAGCTCCTCACCACTGAGAACAACCTCTGCAAAGACGTTGTATGGGTGGATCGACTCGTAGCTTTCAACATTTACTTTTATCCTGTTAGATTTTATGCCAGGAGCGCTTCTCGAGACCCTCCACGATATGACTCGAGCTAAATCCTCTGCAAAGAGGGGGTTGTTGATTGCTTTTTTGATTGCTTCCTTCTCTTCGTCTCTCGATAGGGAAATTTCAAGCCTGCCTGAGAAGGAAGACTCTGCTATTTCCACAAGCTCAATAGCATCTTTGAATGAGAAGGAAGAGTCCCCTTCAAGAACAATTCTAGCAGTTGCCCTCTGCATGTGGGTTGGGGTGAGCTCCCACTCCGTTTTCTCGTAGAATCTGAAGACTTCCTTCGCGCAGGGGCACGACGTGTTTCCTTCGACCTCAACGGAAATCTCCCATTTTTCCGTTCCAGATCTATATCTCTTGATCCTGAAGGAAACGGGGATCATCTGACCATTTCGGGGAATGGCTATCTCAGCCTCGGTTTCCGCATAGCTTGAAGGAGGATGAACGAGCACTGCCCTGTTCGATATCCTCGTCAAAAGGTCTTCCAAGGCAAGACAGCCTCTCTCGGCCTCGGCGATAACGGAATTTGCTAGCCTTGAGAGGTGCACTCCTTTTCTATCCTCAGGAAGATCCACATGTACACTGAGCTTAATGGGGTAGCTTCTGCATTCTTCACCGATCTTTATGCTGGCTTCAATATAGAGGCCTTTTATTCCAGCAGCATTCACCGGGATCCTTATCTCGGGTGGGTCCTCATGGATATCTGGAGAAAGCTTAGTGAAGGTCATCTGTGCTCACTTCAACGTAATTGTTCTTCCCTTCGTAGAGCCTGACGGTTATCCTTCCAGGTATCTTCTCCTTCAGTTTTTCCAGTATAGATAGGGCAATATATTCTGTTGTGGCGTGCGGGTAGTTTATGGTTTTCAAATCTGCTCTGAAGAAGCCCTGGAGCTTCGTCTGCTCTGCATGAGAGGCTGGAATTATAAATTTGTGGTCAAACTCCAAAGCAACTTCCCTCACTCTCCTCTTCAGCTCTGAGAAGTCCATTACCATTCCTGTTCTCTCGTTCAGCTCTCCCTCCACTTCAACCTCCAGCTCGAAGGTGTGCCCGTGGAGAGACTCACACTTGCCTTCGGATTCCAGTGTATAGTGAGAAGCATCAAAAGTCACTCCCTTTACTCCAACTTTCATCTTCTTTTACCTCCCAAGGGAATTTCGAGCACTCTATGCCTTTTGAAAGAGGCAATATGACTCTTTCATCAGTGCACGAAAGCCATTCTATTATATTCTTACCTATCCAGAATTTTCTCTCCCTCAGATCAGATGGCATCGAGCTTCCTGAGGGGTAAGCTCTTTCCCCCACAGCATATACCAGAATCTTCCTTGCTCCAAAGAAGAGGGAAGCAAAGACCGCTCTGTCTCCATCTGTGAACCCGCCGAAATTGAAAAAAGGAGGGGCCGGGTCTGTTTGAACCGTATAGATAACGCTGGCACCGTTTTTTTCAAAATACTCTATGGACTTGCCAGCAAGCTCAATGTTGTCGCCGTGGAGGTGAGCAATAATGAGGGGGATCCCCCTCGTTTTTTCTATACCAGCCTTCCAGATCCCGTCGAGATCTGTGACCAGAACGTGCGGAGGCTTTTTGAGCTTGTCCGCAGCATAAAACGCGGCAGCATCGGCTGCGACCACCCTTTCAACATCTAAGCTTTCGAGCAAACTCAGCTCTGAACCTGCCCCCAACACAGCTGTTTCTCTTCCCTCCAAAAGCTCATAGCCTTTCTCCAAGGCTTCGGAGTTCAGCCTCACTAGCCCAGAAAAGAGCCTGGAAGGCAACTCATCGGCTCGAAAGTTCAGGGGAAGCACTAATCTGATCCATGCATATATTCTCTTCCAGCTTTCAGGCTCAAATCTTTTCATCAAGGGTCTTCGCACCGAATAGTATTGATGGCTTCATTGTCTGAGGATGGTTAGCCTTCACTAGGTCGAGCCTCTTCGAAGATGTAGCTGTCGGGATGGATTTCAATTTCGAGGGATCCTTCTTCGAGATCTCGACGAACTCCCTCATCTTTTCGGCATATTCCTCCACAACTTCTCTGGATTCAGTCTCGGTGAACTCGAACATCATAGCCTCCTCTACTATCAGTGGGAAATACACCGTTGGAGCGTGGAGCCCGTTCTCCAGCAGGAACTTAGCAGCATCCTCGGCTGTCACTCCATACTTCTCAGTGAGCTTCTTCAGTGAAATGACAGCTTCATGCTTCCTGAATCTATCCTTTCCGTAGGGGACTTCAATTCCTTCGACGTTCTTTATGAGAGAGAGGAAGTAGTTGGTGTTCAGAGTAGAGTGGACAGAGACTTTCCAGACATCTTCGCCGTATCCCAGGAGGAATGAGTATGCGTAGATCATCCCAGGCAGGTTTCCAGGAGAGCCCAGCAGGCTTCCGATGCTTTTTTCAGGCTTAGATAGCCTGTATTCCCCACCTCTGCTTTCTACAACAAATCCTGGCAGATATTTAGCTAGCTCGCCCCTAGCGCACAGAACACCTGCTCCTGGACCTCCTCCCCCGTGAGGGGCAGAGAATGTCTTGTGAAGGTTCAGGTGAACTATATCGAAGCCCATGTCCCCTGGCCTGGCTATTCCAAGTATTCCGTTGAGGTTCGCTCCATCATAATAGAGGAGCCCTCCCGATGAATGTATGAGCTTTTCTATCTCAAGTATTTCTTCCTCGAATACGCCCAGCGTGTTTGGGTTGGTCAGCATGAGCCCCGCAGTTCTGTTGCCTACTACAGCCCTCAGGGCTTCGATATCGACGTTGCCTCTTTCATTCGTTTGAACTCGAACCACCCTGAAGCCCCCCATCGCCGAGCTGGCCGGATTGCTTCCGTGGGCGCTGTCTGGAACAATCATTTCATCTCTCTGCTCTTCCCCGCGATCTCTGTGGTATGCCTTTATCATCAGAACTCCTCCAAGCTCTCCCGAGGCTCCCGCAGGAGGCTGCAGGCTGCAGGCATCCATTCCAGTGACCTCTTTCAACCAGTACTGGAGCTCATGCATTATCTTCAAAATTCCCTGCGCAATGCCCTGCTGAATGAGCTGTGGATGCAGATCGCGGATGTTCTCCGACTGCAGGGCCCTAGCGGCGACTCTGGGATTGTACTTCATTGTGCATGAGCCGAGAGGGACTGGACCGACATCGATGCCATAGGACATCTGAGTGAGCCTTGTGAAGTGCCTGATGACTTCGAGCTCGCTCAAATTAGGCAATTCAAGCCTGCTCCTCTTGATTTTTTGCGGCAGATCTACTTCAAGTGCTGGGGCTTCCTTTCCCCTCTTCTCGAAGAGGAGCTTCTCTTCCCACTTCGCCTGCCTGAAGGCCATCACAGCACACCCTCCTTGAGCGCTGTTTCAAGCGCTCTCAGATCTTCATAACTGTGGACTTCAGTCGCACAGGATATGAGCCCGCTTTGGTAGACCGAAAAAGGCAGGATGTTTGAGCGATGGATTATTCTCTTCTGCGCTTCCTTCGCGTCGGTGCCAGAAGGCAGAAAGAACTTCACGTTCTTGTAGTGCTTCGCTTTTGGATAGACGATCTCGGCTCCTATTCTGCTCAGCATCCTCTTGAGCACATCCGTCTTCTCCAGAATCTCAATGCCTTCCTTTCTGAGACCATATTCCCCCTTTACAGCGAGGTTGACGAGAGCTGCTATGGAATTCAGCGATGAGCCAGTAGTGATGTTCGATGTAGCCTTCTCCCTCCTGATATGCTGCTCCCTCGTCTGGAGGATCATCACGTACCCCCTCCTCCCATCTGAATCAACGGTCTCTCCTATCAGCCTGCCCGGTAGGTTCCTTATAAGCTCCCTATCGTCTCTGATTCCCAGGATCCCAACGAGCATTCCTCCACCATATATGGGAAGCCCCAGAGACTGGCCTTCTCCCACAACGATATCTGCTCCGAGCTCCCCAGGAGGGGCCAAAATTCCCAGCGATGAGGGATCGGAAAAGACAATGGCTAGAGAGCCCGATGCATGCGCTTCCTGAACCATTTCCTGCGCAGATGTTCTGATGGCGCCGCTGTTTGATGGGTGGTCTATCACAACAGCTGCAGCTTTTTCTTCTCTGAACATTGATGCAGCTTCGGCCGTAAGCTCTCCTGTTTCTCTATCAAGTTCGTACTCCACCATTTTTATCTGATGGCCCTGAAAATAGGTTCTCATGACTTCCTTGTATTCATCGAATAGGGAATCTGGAACCAGTATTTTCTTGACCTTCTTAACTCGAACAGCCATGAGGGAAGCTTCCGCCAAGGCAGTCGCGCCATCGTACATTCCGGCATTGACGATTTCAACCCCATAGAGGATGGACATTGCGCTTTGATACTCGTAGAGCATCTGCAGCAGGCCTTGGGAGATTTCCGGCTGATAGGGCGTGTAGGCAGTGAGCAGCTCGCCTCTTGAAATTATGGCGTCAACGATCGGATGCGTGTAGTGAGGAGCTACGGGGCCGCCGGCAAAGTTTCTGTTCAGAGGTATGTGTGGGGATCTTTCGAGGGAAGAAGAAATTTCTCTCTCGATCTCGGAAGATGCTAAAGGCTTTCCCCTTCCAACTGAAAGCTTTCTCTTCAAAATGAGCTCCCGAGGTATATCGGAAAACAGCTCCATGTAATCTTTCACGCCTATTGCTTCGAGCATCTTCTGCAGGGTTTCCCGGCTATCGTTCGGTATCCATGGGTGTCCGATTTCTTCCAATTCTATACCACCATCGGGTTGGTTAATTTAATAATAAAGAAGTTAATTTGAGTTAACAAAAATAGTTTAATATATGCTGTTTCCTTCAGAGTGTGCTGAAGTGAAGGAGAAATGGCGTACATAACAAAAAAGGATGTTGCCGTGCTGGCAGTGCTCATTGCTTTGGTTCTTATGACGAGGCCCATTCTGTCATTCGCCACTGGAACAGAAGCTCCAATCGCGGTTGTAAAGGGCAACAGCATGCTTCCACTGCTCAGAGAGGGAGACATCGTTTTTCTATACCGGGCGTCGCCTCAGGACATAAAAGTTGGAGACATAGTCGTTTACAAGAGCATTTATGGGGGATACATAATTCACAGAGTGGTGAAAATAGTGAATGAGACGGATGTCCTCTACTTCGTTACAAAAGGAGACAACAACCCAATAGATGACAGTGCTCTCGGCCAGTTCGTAGAAGGCCCGGGGATAACATATGACAGGATAATCGGGGTGGTCTGGTCTCCAATGAACAGGACTTTTGTGATACCTGTAATAGGGATAGTCTCTCTAATTCTCTAAAAATCGAAGATTTTCCGGTCAAAGCATTCAAGAAAGCAACTCATTCTGCGAAGAGTCCGCTCGGCTTCAGAGAGATCATCGTTAAAATCCGCTTTCTGCAACCTTTTAGAGGGCATGATAAAATTGCGGAAGTTCGTCTTTGTAACCGGCGGTGTCATGTCCGGAATAGGAAAGGGGATAACGACGGCAAGTTTAGCCATGCTGGTCTCGAGAATGGGCTACTCCGTAACAGTCATAAAAATAGATCCCTACATAAACGTCGATGCGGGCACGATGAATCCCTACATGCACGGGGAGGTTTTCGTCACTGAGGACGGCGGGGAAACGGATCTCGATCTTGGTCACTACGAGAGGTTCCTGGGGAAAAATCTGACGAAGGAAAACAACATAACGACAGGGAAGATCTACGGCAGCGTAATTGAGAAGGAGAGGAAGGGGGAATATCTTGGACAGACGGTGCAGATAATCCCGCACATCACCGATGAGATTAAGAGGCAGATATTGAACGTTTCAGAGAAGGATGGAAGCGATGTCACCTTCGTAGAGATAGGGGGGACGGTTGGTGATATAGAGGGGCTTCCCTTTCTCGAAGCTGCCAGGCAGATGATGATAGACTACGGCAAGGAAAACGTTGCCTATGTCCACACAGCATATCTTCCGGTTCTTCCAACCACTGGAGAGGTCAAGACCAAGCCCCTCCAGCACAGCGTTAATGAGCTCAGGAGGATCGGAATTCAGCCAGACATGATAGTCGGCAGGAGCCCCGTTGAACTTTCTCCTGAGATAAAGAGAAAGATATCCATGTTCACGAATGTGCCGGAGAGGGGGATAATAAGCGCTCATGATGCCCAGCTGGTTTACGAAGTCCCCCTGATAATCGAGGAGCAGGGGGCAAGCAGATACCTCACAGAGAAGGTAGGTTTGTCCTTCTCAGAGCCAAAGTTAGATGATTGGAGGGAATTCATTCGAAAGTACAAAGAAGCGAAGAGGGAAGTCCGCATTGCTATGGTGGGAAAGTACACATCGCTCCACGACAGCTACCTGAGCATCAAAGAAGCCTTAACTCACTCCTCCGCTGCCCTTGGAGCCCGACCAATTCTCAAATGGATCGAGGCAACCGATATAGAGGAAGGCAGGCTGAAGGTGGAAGACGCCCTTTCGGACGTTCAAGGAGCTGTCATTCTTCCAGGGTTCGGAAAGAGGGGCAGCGAGGGGAAGATCGCTGCAATAAGGTATCTGAGGGAGAACAATGTCCCCCTGCTAGGTATCTGCTTCGGACTTCAGCTCTCAGTGGTTGAGTTTGCCCGGAACGTACTTGGACTGAAGGATGCGAACAGCACCGAGCTGGATCCCCACACACCTCATCCTGTGGTATCACTTCTGGAAGAGCAGAAGGGAGTTGATAGGCTCGGCGGAACGATGAGGCTAGGCAGCTATCCAATCATAATAGAGAGAGGCACGAGGGCCCACAAAATATACGGAAGAGAGGAGATCGGAGAGAGGCACCGCCACAGGTACGAGGTAAACCCAGCATACATTGACAAGTTCATTGATGCGGGGCTGACCATCTCCGGCTGGAGTAAGGAGGGGAGGAGAGTGGAAATAATAGAGTACAATGAAAACAGATTTTTCTTCGCGACGCAGTTTCATCCGGAGTTCAAGAGCAGGCCGCTGCTTCCGTCTCCACCCTTCCTCGAATTCGTGAGATCGATCTTGTAGGGCCTATTTAAATGAGTTTATAAACCGCATACTTTAAAATTGAGTTCTAGCTATATAAATCACTTGTCAGGTGCGTCTTAGAATGCCTGCTAAAGCCAAGAGCGGTTCTCCCACTTACAAGATCGAAAACATTGTTGCAACAGTCACAATAGACCAGACACTGGACCTTCATGAAATCGAGAGGAGGGTCCCAAGGGTTGAGTACAATCCAGACCAGTTCCCCGGACTGGTTTTCAGGCTAGACAGGCCCAAGATAACAGCGCTCATTTTCAAATCGGGGAAAATGGTCGTAACTGGCTCGAAGAGCACGAACGAACTGATAAATTCAGTCAGGAGGATCATAAAGACATTTGCGAATCACGGAATAAGCATTTCACACCAAGCTAAAGTTCAGATACAAAATATAGTTGCTTCCGGAAACCTCAACGTTGGGGTGAATCTAGAAGAGGCTGCATACAAGCTGGAGAATGTAATGTATGAACCAGAGCAGTTTCCGGGTCTGATCTACAGAATGACAGATCCATATGTGGTTCTGCTGATCTTCAGCAGCGGAAAGATGGTGATAACAGGGGCGAAGAGAGAAGAAGAAGTGGACATGGCTGTCAAAAACATCTACAAGACTCTTTCCGAACTTGACTGCCTCGTAGTGGAAGAGAAGCAGGCGGAACCGTCGGAGGAGTTCTTCTGAGAGGACAAAAATTTTTAACTGCTGAAATTATAAGAACCGGCGAGGGCCCGTGGCTCAGCCTGGTAGAGCGGCGGAGGCCGGAGCCCGATACCCCTTTACTTTTTCTGATATCATCTTCTGAGGCAACCGCTCTGGATGCTGAGAGCTTTTCATATTGATTGTTAGATTCGCCAAATTGAGGATGCTCTCGCTATGAAAAAACGCGGGAGGACTCAGATACCCCAGAGGGGCTCATCGCACAGCTCGCTCGGCATGACTCTCATCATCGCTCAATATTTCGATAAGCACACTGTGTAATATGTTTGTCTGAGAAGGTTTTTGAATTGAAAAACAGTAGTGCGATCAAAGAGCCTTGAACTTCTCGAACCAGGCCTCGTACCTTTTGACGTAGAGGGGGTCAACGCTGGGCTTCCTTATCTTCAATATCTCGAGGAAGTCCTCCATGCTGATGCTTCTCGGCTCTCCGATTCCCTGACTCTTCTCGAAGAACTCCCTTATGACCTTCAAGTGAGCCGCCTGAATAACGTCTCTGATGTCGCTGGCTGTGTAGCCATCGGTGAGATCAACCAGCTTAGCTATATCCACATCTGCTGAGAGGGAGAGGTTCTTTGTGTAGAGCTTGAAGAGCTGCTCTCTCGCCTCTCTGTCTGGAAGAGGTATGAAGATCCTCTTGTTGAACCTCCTTATGAACGCCTCATCCAGCTGCCACGGCTTGTTGGTAGCCCCAATAACATATATGTGGAGCTTTTTGTCTTTATCTTGAAGACCGTCCATTTCTTTGAGGAACTGGTTTCTTACCCTGACTTCGCCTCCGATTTCGCCCGAGAAGGTTCCAAGAAGCGCATCGATCTCATCGATGAATATGATGACCGGAGATCCTTCCTCGTTCTTCTCTCTGGCGAACTTGAATATCCTGCTGACGTTTTTCTCCGCTTCACCTAGCCATTTAGACATTATGCTGGCGGCATCTGCATAGATGAAGTACCCGTTTATTTCGTTGGCTACAGCGGCTGCCAGCATAGTCTTTCCGCATCCTGGAGGGCCGAAGAGGAGGATCCCCCTCGGCCACCCGAGGGGGAAGAGATCCGGTCTCTTTATAGGATATATTATTGCCTCTGTAATGGCCTGCTTCGCATCCTTCAGATCAGCTATGTCCTCGAACTTCACGTTGGGCTTCTGCGTGAGGACAACATCTTCGAGTATGTCCTTCTTTTCGGAAGCTTTTCCTCTTCCGCTCCCCACAGCTTCTGCCTCATTCTGCAGCTGCTGGATCCTCTTCTCATAGCTCTTTATGGTTTCTAAGTATGTAGATATGAGGGGGCTGTCCGGGTACATGCGGACGATCTTAGTAAGTATCTCTATTGCCTTTCTGTAGTTCTGAATCGCAGCGTCGTAGTCCCCATCCTTGTCGGCAGCCACAGCAGCCCTGGCGTACCTCGTCGCCATTTCCTGAAGATAGGGGAACGCCAAAAAAGACACCTCGGTTCAAAAATGCGCTACTTCCTCCCGGACGAAGAAATCGTTATTTTGCCCTTTTTGCTGAGGTTGTACAGTACTTCGTATACCTTCTCTTTATCTATTCCCAGCCTGGCTGAGATTTCTGATACTATAACCTTGCCGCCGCTTCTCTTGATTTCTTCCAGCACTGCGTTTTCAAGCTGCTCATCTGTTGCGCTTCTGTTAATTACTACTGGAACTTGAACTGTCGGTTTTTGAGGCTGAGCAGGTTTTTCTTGGTTCTGGAGAGATATAGCTGCCCTCAGCCTCTCGGGCTCTGGAAGCTCGGCCTCCACGCTGCTGTCTGCCTGCTTCCAGGCTTCCTTCAGAATGTTTTCTACATCTTCATTAACGATGAAGTTGTGGCTGGCGTTGTACTGGTTGCCCGAAGTTGTTGTGAGCATTATATCGGTGATAATCCTGTTGATCTCGTCGAGAGTTTCGCCGGCTTTCGGGAATATCGTTGATATTTCGTTCTTCACTCCGTTGAGCATGTTAGTAACGGGACCCAACACCATCTGGAAGTCGTGGATGTCCTTGACTGTCTGCAGCCTCTGTATCACTCTCTCAAAGCTTATCTTTGCGAATCTAATTGCCTTGAGGAAGCTTCTGAGCTCGTATACTTCTTCAGCATATACTTTTCCTAGGTTCTGGTATGCCCTCTTTTCATCCTCCCTGGTCGTCGAGTTGACCATCTTCATGTTCTCAATTATCCTTGAGAACAGCTCGTCTATTCTCTTCTTTGTCCTGTATTCCAGCTCCTCAAACCTGTCTTGCTCGTTTTTGAGCCTGACCATTATGTCCTGGACCATCTCTTCCCAGTCTGGCCTCTTCGCTGTAGTCCCTCCGAACAGGCTTTTGAACCACCCGAGCAGTCCTCTCTTCTCCTCTCTATCTGCTACTGAAGACATATTCGCACCCTCTCACTCCCCCTCTGGGGAAATGATTATCGTGTTTTTAAGCGGTCCTGCTGAAGCACATCAGCTCTGCGAAACGGCCTGAGCCTGGTCGTGGATCTCCACCACGATCGGCTGCTCAGCTGATTTAGTAGCCTCTGGCTGTGAAGGCAGAGCCTCCTTCAGCACCGCATCTATGTCTAGATTCTGAGTTTCCAGCTTCCCTATGAGGTCCAGGATCCTCTTCGCCTCGTTCTTTTCCTCCAAATTCCTGTCCTTGTTCTGCCTGAGAATGTCTGCAGCTGGCTTGTATCCCCTCTCACTGATCTCTCCTGCTATATAGCTCATTTTGAGAGCTGTTATGGCCTTCTCAATCTCAACTACCTGGTCCTCAAGTTCGCCTATCCTTTTCCTTATCATGTCCTTAGCTTCATTTGCGTCTTTTTTCAGGACATCGAGGTCCTTGGAGACCTGATTTTTAAATTCCTCGTATGCGCTTCTTGCTATCTCTCCTTTCGCGTAGAGATCATCTAGGGCCTTCGCTCTCCTTCTCGCTCTCTCCAGCCTTTCGATAACTCTCATCGCATTGTACTTCCATTCGGGAAGCAGGACCACCTCATCCTTCTGAACCAGTATTCTGTCGGCAGGAACAGTTTTGAAGTACGCGTCCCCGAAGAGGATTTCGACCGCCTTCACGTTACCATCAATATCACTGTAGAGGCTCGCTAGAGAGCCGATTACCCTCTGATAGGGATCTTTGACCTTCTGTCCGATGAATTTATCCAGAGCATCCACAGTGTAGTTTGTGACCATTATCGCTCACTCCATACGACGTCTCTATTATACAATCAATAGAGGAAGCGTTTAAAAGGGAGCAGACACAGGTTTATCTCGACCCAGGCTTTCGATAGTTCGGAATTAGCGATCCCATTTCTAACTTATCGAAGCTGAAATGCTGTTGATAAAGCTGCAAAGAAATTTTATCGATGAAGCTCTTCCAACCGTTTAGAAAAGATGGTGAAGCGCAAGACGGGAGCGCCTGGGCTCTATGGATCAAAAATCGAAAAGAAAGAACCTTTCTGATTGATCAAAAAAGAAAACCATTTTCCGTGCCTATGAAAGCTCTCACTTCTTTATCAATGGAAAGTCCTCGATCTTAGCTTCTCCTGTCCTCCCCTTTCCATCTGAAATTTCTACAGTATCTCCTGTTATGGCATATCTGCTGTCTATATAGCCTTGAGCTATTCCTCTGTTGAGGATTGGACTGAAATTTCCACTGGTTATCCAGCCGACGTGGATCCCGTCTATATATATTCCATATCCCTTTCTGGGGATGAATCTCGCCCAGTCCTTCTTCATGACAAAGCCATATCGTAGCCACCTAGCCCCTTCTCTCCTGCAGGCCCTGAGAACGCTTTCCCCAATGAATCCGCTCTTTTCCCAATCTATTGCTCCCATTCCGTATCGTAAAGAAGTTGCGCAAGGGAAGAGCCGCGGGTCTTCTCCATACTCGTTCCCTCCTAAGACGAAGCCCATCTCCATTCTGAGGGAATCCCTCGCTGCTATTCCAACAGGTTTGGCCCCCGCGCTTACCAACTTTCTGAAAACCTCAATCGAAGCTTCAGTTCTCACCCATACTTCATATCCATCCTCACCCGTCCACCCGCTCCTGCTTAGCAAGAAGATCCCCTCATCTTTTGCCTCTTCAAAAACTCTGAACTCCAGAGGCTCCAGCTCGCCGGCGTATTTTATTCCGGCCCTCTCGAGGACTTCCCTGCTCTTTGGCCCCTGAACAGCGAACAGAGCATACCTCATGGTAATATCTTCAACCCTCGCATCAAGCTCTCTGACATTCACTATCCATTTCAGGTGTTCAATCATCCTTTCCTTGAAGGCGGCGTTCGTGACCAGAAGGAAATCTCCTGTGCCGAGCCTGTATGCCATTTCATCATCGATGACTCTGGCAGACTCGTTCAGTGCCAGTGTTGGGCCGCTCATCCGTCCTTCTCTGGTCTTGCCTATCCTTTTTGTGAAAGCTGCTTCCAGCAGATTCAGCGCATCGCTTCCCGAGATTTTCAGCCTCCCCATGTGGGTAATATCGAAGATCCCGACATCCCTCCTGACAGTCAGGTGCTCTTCTATGACAGAGCCGTAGTTCATGGGAACATTCCAGCCGGCGAACTCGCCGAAGCTAGCACCCAGCTCTTCGTGAAGCTTTTTGAGAGGAGATTCAAGCATTTTCATCACTGCTATAACTTTTCGAAATAGCACTATTAAACGATTATCGGATGAAATAGATCTCTTTTTTTGAAGAAGTAAAGGAGTGAAGTTTTAATTAGCTCACGATAAATCAAAATGAAGAGGGGACGATTATGGGAGTTATAAGGGCAGGAAACTACGTCATCAGGGATGACCTCTTATATACAAAGACCGATGAGTGGGTCAAAATCGATGGAAATGTTGCCACTGTAGGAATAACAGACTACGCTCAGAAGCAGCTGAGAGATATTGTGGGTATTGATCTTCCAGAGAAGGGAAGGAAAGTAGAGAGGGGAGATGCGATCGCCACGGTAGATTCCGTGAAAGCTGCATCTGATATCTACTCTCCCCTCAGTGGGACTATATACGAGGTGAACGAAACTCTCCTCGAAGCGCCACAGCTCATAAACAACGATCCCTATGAGAGCGGGTGGATTGTCAAGATAATAGTCGAGAGGAAAGAAGAGTTATCCGAGCTGTTGCCGCCTCAAAAATATGCGGAATTAATATTAGAAAGAATTGGGAAAAAAATAACTTGATGATTAAGATGCCACAGTTGAAGAGCGAAGAAGAAATAGAGGGGATCGTTTTCCAGGAATATGAAGAGCTAGAATTGGGAACTCCATCTTTTCTGATACTCGGGTTTCCGGATGCGGGACTGGTTGGGGGGATATCGATAAGCCATCTGATAAGAGAGTTGACACCGAAGGAGGTTGGAGGTATAGACATCCCCAGGCTTACGCCCCCCATAGTCTTCGTTAAGGAAGGTGAGGCTAGACCACCCATCAAGCTATTCAGAAAGGAGAACCTATTAATAATTGCCGCCGAAATGCCGCTTCCACCAGCAACCGTTCAGATGTTCAGCTACGCTCTCCTCGAGTATGCCATGAGGAGAAGAGTAGACTATATAGTGGGGATTACAGGGTTGGGGACCCCGGAAAGGATGAATAGGGAGAAACCCCTCACCTATGTGGCCTTCTCAGGTGAAAAGATGAAAAGGATCATCGCTGAGAAGAAAATCCCCCTCTTCAGTGAAGGAGCAATACTTGGCCCCTTTGCCATCTTTCTGAAAGAGTCCAGAAGGTTCAGGCTGGACAGCGCAGTAATACTTGCAGAAACTTTTCCGGAGCTGCCCGATCCAGAAGCTGCTTCAGCTGCGCTAGAAGCTCTTTCCAGGGTAGTCGACATGAAAATAAACACCGAAAAGCTTCTAGAGGAAGCTGAGTATATCAGACTAAGGAACAAGGAGCTGATGAAGCAGACAGCAAGGATGATGAGCCAGATCGGAAAGAGTGCAGAGGCCCAGCCAAGCCTCCTCTACACATGAGGAGGTGAGCTTCGGATGTCTTGGGAAGATGAATTTGACTATATAAGGTCTTACGTGAAGAGGAGGATGAAGGAGCTGGAGAGGGAACTGGATCAAGCGCTCTCAAGCTTTCAAGGTCCACTGATGCACCCTTACTTCCATGAAGCTTCGCTCGATGAACCCTTGCATGAGATGTATTCGACGGAAAAGGAGTGCATCATCATAATCGATGTTCCTCTTCTCGATCAATCTAGCATAACAGTAGAAGCGGAAAACGGAAAGCTGAGAATTGAGGGGAGAACCAGAAGGACGATAAGAACTGAAGAGCTGGGATATAAAGTCGTTAGAAGGGAAATAAACAGGTATTACAAGGAGCTTTCAATCCCCGAGGAATGCGATGTTTCCAGAATGGAATATTCTTATAGAAATGGGAGGATATTCATCAGAATGCCGAGAGAACATTCTCTCGAATAAATGATTTATCAAGATGTCTCTGACCTTCTCCCTCCCCCCAGGGGCGAAGGTTCCCTTCAGGGCGGGGGGTCTTCAAGAGAAGAGTTTCTCGGAAAGGTATTTTAATAACTTCCTAGTCGCTCAATGAATGTTTGCTTTTTAGTTTCAAAATTGAAAAATAAATGAAGCAGGGGAACAGCAATGAGGATATGGATGGATGCGCTTACTCCTAAGCAGCTCCTCCTCTTCAACAGCCTCGCCACAATCGCCGAGAAGGAAGAAAAAGCCGAAGTTCTCCTTACAACTAGAGAAACTGCAGAAATAAAGAGGATGAACTCCCTCCTCGGTGAAAAGGCAAGGCTAATTGGCTTTCACGGAAAAAACAAATACGAAAAGGTCATCTCCGATGCGCTGAGGATGGCTGAGCTGGCAAAGACAGTCAGGGATTTTTCTCCAGATGTGCTCGTTTCTTACCCAAGCCCATCTGCCGTCAGAGTCGCTTTTGGTCTCGGGACGAAAACTGTCATTTACAGCGACACTCCCCATGCATTTCATGTCCACATGCTGACGGTTCCTCTATCCGACTATTTGATATTCTCTTCCTTTATTGAAAGAGATAAGTTCCTGAAATTTGTTCCGAGAGGAGGATATACTAGGGTTGTGAAGTACAGAGGAGTGGATGAGGTAGCGTGGGTAAGGGGGTTTCAACCCAATCCGAATTCCGTTAAGCGGCTCGGCCTCGAGCCATATAGATACTTTCTCGTCAGGCCTCCAGAGATCTACGCATCGTACTACAGATGGAGACACAATGATTTTTCCAAATTCGTAAAAGACCTCTCTAAAATATCAGATGTTGCGCTCGTGCCTAGGTACGATGACGATGCGGAAAGATATTCTGGAAGTAACGTTGTAGTCGTGGAGGCTCCAATTCTCGGCCTGGATTTGGAGTATTACAGCATTGCTACAATAAGCGGCGGAGGGACTATGTCCAGGGAAGCGGCTCTCTTGGGCGTCCCCTCGATCACGCTCTTTCCTCTGAAGCTGGATGTTGATTACTCTCTCAGGGGGCTCGGTTTCCCCATCTTCAGGGCCCATTCCCCAGATGAGGCAATGAAGCTCGTTGAAGATATTGTGGCAGGAAATATAAAGAGGGGAGCTGAGAATATTTTGGACAAGCTCGAACATCCGTTTGAGCCTCTTCGAAAAATACTGAGAGGGGAGCTTTAAGTGAAATTTGCCTTCACGGTATGGCCCAAGTCGAGGATTAGCGAGAAAGACATTAGCTATGCTTCGAGCATGGGATTTCAATCCGTCGAGGTGAGCCTCGAATATCCCTGGCCATACTGGGAAATGGAAGAGTTTGAGAGGTTGATGAGACTGCTGAAGGACCAGGGGTTCAAAATAGGTGCTCACCTTCCTTGGAGAGACCTTTCGATCGCTTCTCCGTACCCAGATGTGAGAGCGGGGGCTATAGAATACTTGAAGAAGCTGTACGAAATAATGACGAAATGGGAGTTCCAGTACGCCGTTTCTCATTTCTCTACTCGGGAAAAAGTGAAGTTCAACAGCAGGGAATACCTAGCTGAAGTCGTTGCTGACTTGAAAGGGTTGGCCTCCCTTTTCCAAAGTGGAGGCATAAATTTTGCAGTTGAAAACGCTCCTTTCGGTCCCCTCTCGATCAAAGGGAATTTCATGGAGCTAGTAAACGAAGCCGGCACCCAGGCGTGTTTGGACTATGGGCACATCGCCGCGAAGCTGATGGAGGATGAAAAGCTTTCATTTCTCGAGGAAACGATAGCTGATTTCACGAGCTCCCTCTCGGAAAAAATCAGCGTCATCCACATTCATGGCGTTTCAAAAATCAACGGAAAAATTATGGAGCACATGAGCCTGGAAGGCTACGAGAAGGTTTATGTGAGGGGGTTGAGCATGCTGGAATCTTTGGGCAAAGATCCTTACGTCACTCTCGAGGTCTTTTTCAAAGACGAGCAATTGAGGGATGCGGATATCGGCTTCATAGTCAATGAGTTGAGCCTCCTCAACCAAGCTAAAATGCTGACCTGAATTTTCTGTTTTCTAAGTCCTGAAAGGAGAGGCTATGCTCATTTGTTTCCTATTATGTATAAAAAATCTCGCTTCCTGCGCGCTCGCTGTGAGGTCAGCTCTTTTCCAGAAAGCTGCTATCAGAAAGAGGAAATTCGCTAAGGAAAATGGTAGCATCATATAAAAATTATTAGGTTTGAAAATTCCAAGAAAGCATATCGTCAGCATTCCAAAGATGCCCAGCTTTTTATGGAAATGCTCGAAGGATTCTGAGAAATGCAAAAATGGTGCTGCAGAATTGAGCAAAACGATTATGGGTATGGATGAAGCTGGAAGGGGGAGCCTTGTCGGCCCGATGGTTGTTGCGGCTGTCGTAATCAATGATAGAGACGAATCTGTCCTGAGGGAGCTTGGTGTCAGGGACAGCAAAAAGCTGAGAAAGGAAAAGAGGGAGGAGCTCTTTTCAAAGATAGTCAGCATCGCGAGATGGTACGGCTTTGTCATTATAACTCCTGAGCAAATAGACAGCGGAAACCTGAATGCTCTAACGATAGAGGCTTACAGAAGGCTGGCATGCTCCGCTTTAGCCGCTAACCTAATACCAGATGTTGCCATTGCTGATGCTGTAGGTTCAAAGGAAGGAGAATTCCGGGCATGCATTCAAGTCAAAATCAGGATGGAAAAAAAGGCAGATTTGAAGTATATAGCAGTGGGGGCTGCCAGCATATTAGCAAAAGTAATTAGGGATAGAGAGGTAGAAAAAATAAAGGAGGCCTACGGTCTGAAGGGTTCGGGGTATCCCGGGGATAAGAATACAAGAATGTGGCTCATGGAAAATCCAGGTTCTCTGCCTCCCAATTTAGTGAGGCACAAGTGGAGATCGGAGGCAAATCCTTACTCAAGGAAAAAGTAGGGGGAGAAAACGATGCCCACGAACCTTCCCCCCGAAGCTAAGGCCAAATGGATGAAGTTCACTGAAGCTAAGACTGTAGAAGAAAAGATAGCAGCTCTCGAGGAGTTCATTTCTTCAGTCCCGAAGCACAAAGGCACCGAGAATCTCATGTACTGGGCAACGAGGAGGCTAAGCCAGCTGAGAGAAGAGCTGGAAGAGCAGAGAAGAAGGAAGAGCGGGGGTGGTGGGCCGAAGTTCTATATAGAAAAGTCCGGTGCCGCGCAGATCGTGATGCTAGGTCCACCTCTCTCCGGAAAATCTCTTCTCTTCTCGAGGCTCACAGGGATCCCTTATGAAGGGCTTGGCATAGGCTACTCTACCAAATTGCCTAAGCCGGGAATGCTGAGGTTCCAGGATATACACTTTCAGCTCATAGATACACCAAGCATCCCTTTTGGAAGCAGTGAAAAGATTTCATGGTATAACAGAACTATAGGCCTAGCGAGAAATTCCGATATGATTTTGATCGTTCTCGATCCCCAATCCGAGCTGGAAGAGACAGCGAGAGCAGTTATTGAGGAGCTGGAGGAGAATGGGATCTTCCTCAGAAAGCCCAAGGGGAGGGTGGAGATCAGGAGGGAGAGCAGGGGCGGCATCAACGTAGTTCTCAGCGGAAAGATCACCGATGGGAGGGTCGATGACGTCAAGAAACTGCTGAGGGATTACAAGATAGATCATGCGATTGTGAAGATATGGGGGGAGGTCTCGCTCGATGATATCGAGGCTCATCTCCTGGAGAACAGGGTTTACAAGCCATCTATCTTCATAGTGAATAAAATCGATCTTGTTGAATTGGAGCAGATAAGGAAGAGGATGAGAGATATTGAAAAAGCGGTACCAGTCCTCTACGTTTCTGCGAAAACAGGAGAAGGGCTGGGAGAGATCGGAGGACAGATATTCAATAACCTGGACATAATCAGGGTATACACAAAACAGCCCAACGGTGATGTTGCGAAGCATCCCCTGATCTTGAAGAAGGGCTCTACTGTCAAGGATGTAGCCGAAGCCGTTCACTCCAGGCTCCTCAAAGGGTTCAGGTACGCTAAGGTCTACGGAAAGAGCGTCAATTATCCTGGTGAAAAGGTTGGTCTAGACCACAGAGTTGAGGATGGTGATATAGTGGAGATCTACTCAAAGGGATGAAGCTCTGCTTTCGGAATTCTCGAGCTCTTCAGGAGGTTCCGTGCTATTCCTGCGACAGGTTGTGGGGGAGGCCCTTCTTGGTTATCTTGTCTGGGAGCTTATCGGCATATTTCTTAAGAAATTCGATCTCTCTCTTCTTTTCATCCTTCCTGATGTAGTCTGGCATCATGTGAGGTATTCCGTTTATAACAGGATACCACCTTCCGCAGTTCCTGCAGTAGAGCACAGCAGTCTTTATCTCTACCTTGAAGCATTCTTCGCATGGAGGTTTCTCCTCCAGATCCTTCAGGCTTTTCTGCTTATAGGCACAGTAGAGCTCGCACAGAGGGGGCTCGGAAGGCAAAGTCCTTTCCTTCTTCTCCCCCTCAATGACAATGAGCTCGAGCGGAAACGCTTTGCACATCGGGCAAGCCAGAACGTCCAACAGCCTGTACTTCATAATCACTCAACCTGAAGGATTCTCTTGATGCGCATCAAAATATTCTTTTCCTCCCCTTGCTTTCTGGACTCTATCATGACCCTGATAACGGGTTCTGTTCCGCTCATCCTGACCAGAAACCATGAATCTTCGAGTATCACCTTCACACCGTCTACATCGATGATCCTTGAACCTGAATACTCTCTCTTGATCCTATCGTAGATCTCATAGCCTTCTTCTCTGCTCTTCAACGAGAATTTCGTCTTTATGGTCCACGTCTTCGGATAGACTGAGTAGAGCTCCGAAGCCTTCCTCCCCTCTCTGGCCAATAGCTCCATCATGAGGGCAACCGCCATTCCTGCGTCCCTCACATATTGATGAGGCGGATACATCATCCCCCCGTTCTCTTCGAAGCCCAGAAGCCCTCCTTCGCTCTTCAGCCTGCGGGAAATGTCTACGCTCCCCACCTTCATCCAGACGACCTCTATCCCGTTTCTCTTCACCACGTCTTCCATGAATGAGCTGCTGCTGATCCCTGTGAAAATCCTGGGAGGAAAATCTGGGTGCTTTTCTTTCAGATATGGAGCCAACACCGCCGCTGTTCTGTCTCCCCAGTGCACTGAACCGCTTTCGTCTATGAAAATTGATCTGTCGGCATCGCCATCTACCCCGACTCCAAGATCTGCGTGGGCCATTACAACGAGGGATGAGGCCAGCTCCAGACTTTCTGGAGTGGGTTCTGGTTCCCTTCCCGGGAAGGAAGGGTCAAGGTGTGAATTGATGCTGATCACTTTTCCTCCCAGGGCCTTTATGATTCCCGGTATCGCTATCGCTCCAACGCTGTTCGCTGAATCCAGGACTATCCTCAGCTCCTTTCTTCTTATCACTTCGTCATCGACTTGAGATATGACTCCCTTCACGTATTTTTCGATCGCTCCATGGAAATTTTCCACATCGAGGCCCTCTCGCATACTAGATGCTTGGATCCCCTTCAGGCCAAAGAAGATTTCTTCGATTTCGCTCTCCTTGCTTCTGGGTATTTCTATACCATCGGAATCTATGACTTTGATTCCGTTGTAGTTGGGCGGGTTGTGAGATGCCGTTATCATTATTCCTCCATCAAATGTGCCTTCAGTTTTCACAACATACTGGAGAGCGGGCGTTGAGACAAGACCGGCGTAATACGCCCTGCATCCAGCTGAGATGAGGCCGGAAATTGTGCTGTGCAGTATCAGCTCTCCTCCAGTCCTCACATCTCTGCCAACGAGGAAACGCGATCCATCGCCGAAAGATTGGCATATAGAATATGCAAGCGAGACGAAGAACTGAGGAGAAAGTCCAGAGCTGATGTCTACTCTGACGCCATCTGTTCCAAACAGCTTCCCCATGGACGCATCACACAATATCACATTTTTCGTGAAAGTTTTTAACTCTGTCACTGAGAGACTTAGCGGTGGTATCTTTTGAATATGCTCAGAGATCCTCCCTATCTCCAGGTTGCCATAGATGTGACGGATTTGAGCAGAGCTGTGAAGATTGCTGAGGCCGTTGCCATCAGCGAAAAGGTCATCCTCGAGGCTGGAACGCCCCTAATCAAGTCAGCTGGAATAAACTCAGTGAGAATTCTCTCGCAGCTGTTCCCAGAAAATATCGTTTTTGCGGACATGAAGACCATGGATGTTGGTGCTCTCGAAGCTGAGCTGGCGATAAGCGCGGGGGCCAAAATCACCTCAGTTCTGGGAGCTGCTGACGATAAGACTATAGCAGAAGCCGCTAAGAGAGCTAATGAGCTCGGAGGGGAGGTTCAGGTTGACATGATATCAATCCCAGAGCCCAGGAAGAGGGCGAAGGAGGTCTTATTGCTGGGGACCGGAATCATAGGGCTGCATGCTGGTATAGATCAGCAGATCGGAAGAATGATGAGGGGTGTGGACTATGTTCCCCTCATAAGAAGCCTTAAGGACGAACTTCACGAAGTGAAAATATCGGTTGCTGGTGGAATAAAGCCGGAAGATGTTGAAGTGCTCGTCAATGCTGGGGCCGATGTTATTGTGGCAGGCAGCTCCATTACAGGGAGTAGGGATCCAAGAGAAAAAGCCAGGGAGTTCCTGCAAAAGATAGGCTGACCTCCTCTCCCCTGAAGAGCAAAGCTTACCTTCAGGGTTTCACAGGTTCTCCCGCATCTGGATCGGTATTCTTTCCATAGGCTCGGGATTAACCCTCATCCTTACCGAGAGGGTTAGGAATCCTTCATAGCTCGATACGAAACGCTCGACTCTATGCTTTGAATGCTTGTAGAAATTCATAAGCTTTCCATTCACGCCTTAAAAGGGGAGGCTTTTCAGTTGTAAAAGAAAATCAGTGGAGGAACAGGCTCTCGTATTTTGATATATATTCAATGCTGCTGCGCAGATCTATGAACTTGGTCGAGGCTTCGATAACGTCCTCCCTCGATATATTATTCCTTCCATTCCTGCTGGCTATGATTTTAGCTGGGACCATCAGCTGAACAGCGTACCTGAGGCTCCTTTGGACTCCGATTTTCGTCAGCTCTTCAAGAGCTTCTTTAGTCAAAGCTATTTCCTCTTCATCCGCTCTTATCGAAATTATCTGCCTGATTTCTTCCTCGCTGTAGGGCTTCGTTGTTATTATGAGGAGCCTGTCCAGGAGGTCGAGAGGCATGCCGTGGGGGGACTCTATATCGGTTCCCCTGATCTTTGCCACTCCTCTGTTCGTGGCCAGAATTATTATCGGAGCCAGTTCGCTTTCCATGGCCATCGTAAGGAAGCTGTATGCCTCTATATCCAGCATGTGAGCATCATCTATGAAGAGAACTCCAGGTATGATTTCTCCTGTTTCCTCTGAAACCCACTTCTTCACCTGCTCATCTACTGCCTTCCTCACTTCCTGGCTGATTTCACGCATAGGAGAGAATCCAAACAGCAGCTCGAGACCAGCCCTCCTGGAAGCGAAGTAGAAGTCAAGATCGTGCAACGTGACCGTGTGGACTATTTCCTTCTCTTTCTTTATAGGTCCCTCCGGCTTTTCCACAATCTTCTCTCCCGTCAGATAAAGATCCTGGCTGTCTCCCTTGACCCTGCCCTCCTTGAACACCCTTCCTGTCTGAGCATCAATCCATATCACATCGTCCTTCCTTATACCCTGTGATATGAGCTGCTCCGCTATTTCATCGCTGACCGTCAAAGTGAGGCTATCGCTCTTTGTCTCAAGCGTTATTTTGGCCTCCCTTGGAACCATCACATATGGGTTGTAGGGGTGTCTCACTCTCCTGACTTTTATTTCCTTGACGACCCCCTCGTACACCATCCTCCTCTCTCTTAGCCTGATCCCTATGCTCTTTCTTATGGCCTGCATGAGCATCTCCGTCTTCTTCACTTCGAGAGAGTAGATTTCAGAGCCCTTGAACTCAACAAATGGTGTGTCTTCACCGAGCTCCTTGGCTATGGCAACCGCGAGAGCGGTCTTTCCGGTTCCCGTTGGCCCAACGAGCAGGATCCCTCTACCGGCCATCTTCCCCTCCTTTATCATCTGAACCACTACTCCAGCTGCTTCCCTCGCCTCCTTCTGACCTACTAGACCATCCGCTATGGGCTTCGCTTTTCCGCTCTCGTCTAGCCCAAGCCCCCTTATGTGGCTGTGAACGCCAATCCTCTTGAATTCGGTCCTCTTGGGAACTTCTTCAATGATCGACAAGATCCCCTCACCTCTGAAAAAGGACACTATGATTGAATGAGGTGAAAGAAGATTTTTAACTTTCAGCTTTGTTTTCCTTTCTTTCAAATATGATGGGCTTCTCAGGAAGTATTCCCTTTGGCCTGACAAAGAAAAAGAGCAGGAGAAGAACGCCCATGATCCCTATGGAAAGGTAATTTACATCGAAGGGGACGCTCACATAGAACTTCGCCTGCCTTATGAATCTATCAATGAGTATGTAGATTAAGCTCCCTACCAGCGGCCCATTCACATTTGCCATGCCTCCTATGACTATTATCAGAGAAAGAATGAAGGTCTTGTCTGGAATAAAATCGCCTGCATTCACGCTTCCTGAGTAGAGAGAGTATAAACTTCCAGCAGCTCCTGCTATGAGGGATGAAATGAAAAGCGTGCTCGCCCTCAATCTAACCGGATCCTTTCCCAGAGCGCTGAGAGCATCTTCATTATCCCTGTGAGCTCTCATGATCCTTCCAAATGGAGAGAGGACGACCTTTCTGCTCAACAAGTAGGAGCCTGCTGCGAATGTACCTATGAAAGAAATGACAGCTACGTCGTGGACCCTTCCAGCACCGACCCATGAAAAGAAGTCAGGAACGTGAGTTCCCACGGTTCCTCCGATCAGCGGGGGATAGTAGCTCGCTATAACTCTTATGAGTTCTCCGCTTACG
This sequence comes from Fervidicoccus sp. SLHALR4, assembly GCF_058692745.1. Taxonomy (NCBI): domain Archaea; kingdom Thermoproteati; phylum Thermoproteota; class Thermoprotei; order Fervidicoccales; family Fervidicoccaceae; genus Fervidicoccus; species Fervidicoccus sp. SLHALR4. Next base: position 1,482,944 of record NZ_CP182483.1, read on the forward strand.
AGGAGAGTTATAGCTAAGTACGTCTCCTTCAGTCTGATTGCTGGAAGAGAGACAAGTATTCCGAGCACTCCAGCAATTAAAGCTGAAAGGAGGACGAGGAAGATTACCAGGAGCAATGAGTCGAGCGGATGGACTGAAAGCCAGCTCCCCATTTCTACCGAGTACTCGATGTTCTGGGAGACGAAGTCTCTCAGTGGTATCCCTGATATGAGAGAGAGGAGCCTCAGCGAGAGAGAACCCGTGACGATTGCTCCAGCCGCGAAGAACATGACTTTTCCTAGGTTTGGTATGCCTGCAAATCCATAGTCCAGATTCATGCTTATGCTGAGCATGGAGTATATCAGAAAGAAGCTGGCTATATCGAAGATGAACCTCACGGGATCGATTATTCCAAGGAAGCTCATTTTTTCACCCTCCTGAACAAAGCTGCTTTTTCAAGAGACGGCACAATCCCTCTCGGCATGAACAGAAGCGCCACAATCATCAGAGTGAAGGGAATGGTCACTCTGTACACCGGCTGGAGGTTTATGGGGGGCTGGCTCAGAAAGTAGATCCCAATAACTTCGCTCAGTCCAACGAAGTAACCTCCAACCACAGCTCCGAGTAGGCTGTCTATCCCGCCCACAATGCTTGCCGCAAAGATCCTGATCAGAAACGTCCACCCTATATTGGGATCGGTTGGGAAGAACGTTAATACGATCGGCCCAGTTATCCCCGTTATTCCTCCAGCGAGAAACCAGGATATTGCATAGAGCTTCTCCACGTTGATCCCGTAAGACTTTGCCAGCTCTGGGTTCTGGATTGCTGCTCGAAGCGAGATGCCAAGCTTCGTATACCTAAGGAGGAAAAGGAAGGATACCAAGATTAAAACTGTCATGGCAGATGACATCAGGAGGGGATACGGTATTGAATGATCCCCTATTCTGACAGAGCTGAGAGGAATCAGAATATTGGAAAAATACTTCGAATATGTGCTCTGCATGTAATCGGTATATATAAGCAGACCGCTTCTGATTATCATCTCAGCCGCGAAATAAGCGATCATCAGCTCGGTTACTTTGAAGCCTTTCCTCGAGAGAGGGCTGAAAATGAAGAGAAATGTGAATAGAGAAATTACTCCTGAGACAAGAAAAGCAAGAGGTATGGACAAATAGGGATTGAGATCCCAGAATATGTAGCAGGTATATGCAACGTAAGCACCTATTGCTATGAAGTCCCCCTGAGCGAAATTGGGTACCTTGAGGGTGATGTAGGAAAATGTGAGTCCAAGGGCCATGAGAACGAGCATGTTGCTGTAGGTGAAGGCATTCATCAGCAGATCTGAAGGGATCAAAGTGCTTTCTACCTCCATATCCTGGGATCCAAAATCATTGGTAAAGTTAACGATATGACTCTTTATCCATGATGACGGTTTTTAAATTTAACCTATTGGGAAAAGTTTTTAAACCAAAGAGTTAACATTAAAAACCCTACTAAAAAAATCGTTAACCATAGGGTGATCGGATGAACGCAACACTAGTTGGTATAGTCCTGCTGTTAGTAGGTTTGGTTGCAGGAGTCGGGTTGGGGTACATGATTGCTCCGCATCAAAGCAGTAGTGCGACGGAGACGACAACTTCGCAGAGCACTACGATAGAGATCCCTATAGGGGTGGAAGTCTCCCTATCCGGGAGCCTGCAGGGATACGGCCCGCTGTACAGGACTGCAGCTCAGATTGCAGAGAGCGATGTGAATGCGTATTTGTCACAGATCGGAAGCAGATACAGAGTGAAGCTGTATTTCGAGGACGACAAATCTACTCCGGACGGAGCCTTGGCTGCTGCCCAGACCTTCGCTGCAAAAGGAATAAAGATTTTGTTCACTTACACATCTTCAGCGACATCCGCTGTAATGCAGTTCTCGCAGCAGAACGACATGATAGTGATCTCCTATGCATCTACAGCTCCTCAGCTCGCCATTCCAGACAACGTCTTCAGGCTGGAACCTCCAGATACAGGTCAATCAAAAGCGATAGCTTACCTTATGTGGAATCAAGGGATAAGAAACGTTGTTATTATATACAGAGGCGATGACTGGGGAGATGGTCTCTTCAATGCTACGAAGCAGAACTTCCTGGCCTTGGGCGGGAATGTAATAGGCTCGATAAGATACGATCCGAACGCTAAAGACTATTCAGCGGAAGTCCAAAATCTTGCGAATCTCGTCTCCTCGTTCTCAAACAGGACGTCGCTGGGAATTCTGGCTCTAAGCTTCCCAGGAGACTTCATCTCAATATTCAACGCAGCTAAAAACTATCCCGTTCTGATGAGTGTGAAGTGGTACGGCTCTGATGGCACGGTCGACGATGTTCAGGTCAGAGATGTGATTGGGCAGGATATAGTGAACAGCGGCGTAGGGTTCATAAATGTGGCTTATACTGTGCCGCACAACGAACTTCAGGACAGCTTCATATCGAGGTTCTACAACTTGACTGGCAACATGCCCGGCGAGGGGGCTACCTTCGCTCTGTATGACGGCATCTGGGCTATAGCCCTCACCGTTGTCCAGACTGGAACGACCAGCGGGAAAGTTCTCACCCAAGCATATCCGCTGTTCGCTCAGCATTACTTTGGCTTGAGCGGCTGGCTGAAGTTGGACCAGAACGGAGACAGGCAGTACGGCGCTTACTCATACGTAGAGCTGCAGAGAGACAGAAGCGGAAAGATAGCTTGGGTAACAGTGGGGAGCTTCGACCCAGTGACCAACACGGTGACTCTAAGCTCCTGATTTTTGAAATGAGAAATAAGTTATATAATCGATTTTTTTCATAATACGAGAGGGGAAATTTGATGTCTGCGTCGAGCGGTCAGGAGAAAAAGGGAAAAGAGGTCAAGTTCGAAACAAAGCAGCTTATCACGAGAGAACAGGTCATGCAGAACCAGAGACTCATGAAGCTCCTCAAGATCATCGATATAGTAGGCGAAATAACGGAGAAGGGGCTGAACTTCCTCATTTACAAGCTGAATGAAAAGGGAATATCTCTGGGATACAAATTTTTCTCCGTTGGGAATTCAGTTATAAGCAAGGCTCTCAAGGACGATGTCATCGCTCTTCTCTACGTTGAGTTCCTGGAGACGACGGGGAGGGCGAAGAAGCTGAGGCCGACGAGCATGGGAAAGGAAGCTCTCTCGCTCTATCAGTTTCAAGAAGCTGAGATAGAAGAAATAAAGAAGGCCATAGAGGAGCTGAGAGGGGAGCTTGTGATGATTGAGGCGGAGTCAGAGCTGGGCGGAATGCAGAGAAAGAGAAGATGAAGGCCAGAGATCTTTTACATTCACGTCTACAAGGACTGCGGAAACGAAAATCGAGCCTCTCACAAAAACAAGAAGCTCAAAGCTACCAGTGTCAAAAATATGCTTATTTAACGAATAGGAAGCTAGTATTGGCATTTACGAAGAGGCTGGATGCAACGGAGCCCTTGAGAACTCCTTCATATTCGGTTTTCCCCCTCATGCCGACGACGATCAAATCGTAAGTGTTGCTGTTAGCTTCTCTGACTATTTCCGCCGACTCGCTGCTATCATCCGGATCGAATGGTATAAGCTTCGTCTCGATTTTTATCCCTCTGGCTTCTGCTATCTCCTTCGCTCTCATGAGCAGGCCCTCGCTGCACCTGTCCTTCTCACAGGCATACGCAACTGTTATCTTTGAACCGAGAATGGCGGAAAGCTCTAGAGCAACTCTCAAGCCCTTCTCGCTGTTTGCAGAACCGTCATATGGAACAAGTATTCTCCTGAACATGTAGCTCATCAGGAATATCCGTTCCTGGAACTCCTCTGCGCTCATCTGTTCACCACCCTATGGAAGCTCTATTCCTCTCAAATTAAACTTTTCAGCTGAATATGCCAGAGCCTCTATTGCGGGGAGCTCCTCACCTCCGAGAAAGAGCAGAAGCGCTCCCCCTCCTGTGCTATTGTGGACTCTGCTCCTCTCTGATTCTGGAAACTCCTCCAAGATGGCTGTGAGATGTCCTCCCCCGACTATGACTTTTGCGCCAGACCTCAGAGCTGATCTGATCAGATTCCTCGTACCAGAGCGGAAATATTCTTCCTCTATGACCCCTGCTGGGCCTCTCAATACTACCACCTTAGCCGAACGCATCTCCTCTTCATAAACAGCGGAAGTCTCGGGTCCTATGTCCATTATTTGCTTCTCGTCGGCTATCCTTTCTCCTGCCCTCGCAACTCTCCTGTCTTGAAGTACGTAGTCAACAGGGAGCAGTATTCGGTCTTTATACCTCAGGTAAAGATCCTTTATGCTGCTGATGAGGCTTAGGGCTCCTGCTCTCTCCAGCTTCTCCCTGCTCATCTTTCCAAGGTTGACTCCTATCGATAAGTAGAAGAGCTCCGATATCAGACCAGTCAGCATTACTTTCGAGCTTGAATAGTTGCTCAGTATGTTCTTTATGATCCTCACGCTGTCGGCCATTTTTGCTCCACCGAGTACGAACACCTTTGGGGAGAGCTTCGGATCCTTTATCTCAGCGAGAGCCAGGATTTCCTTCTCCATAACATCTCCTGCAAGGGAAGGGAGAACAATTGGAAATCCAACTATGCTCGCGTGCTTTCTGTGCGCCGTTGCAAATGCGTCGTTAATGAAGAAGTCGAAATGAGGTGACAGCTTACTGACAAGATACGATTTGGCATGGAATTCGGGCGATGCCTCTAAATTCTCTTCAGATAGAAATCTCACGTTGTCAAGCATGAGGGCTTCTCCTGGCCCAAGGCTCTTTATCCTCCTGATGCCTTCCGGTCCCATTATATCGTCTATAAATTGGATTTCTCTTTTTACATACCTGCTCATAATTTCAGCATGTTTCGAGAGATCAGTGAAGTCGTCCATCCCCGGCCTTCCCTGGTGGGCCAAAATTGCTACTGCAGCGCCGCTCTCGAGAAGCCTCTTGACTGTCTCCGAATGTATCCTGATCCTGTAGTCATCCAGTATGCTCTTGTCCTTCCCAATTGGGCAGTTTATATCGACCCTCAACAAAACTTTTTTACCATTTAAATTTTCCATACTCGAGAGAGAGACCTTTTTTGCCAAGGAAGCACACCATATAAATATTGAGAGGTAGTTTAAAAAAATAATATTGCTCAAAGAGCGTTTAGGGAAAAAGGATTTTTCCAATTATAATAAAAAATTATGTCAATCTGATATATTTTCATTTTCTTGTTCTTCAGTTAATGTAGAGTTTATCGTCAGAACTTTGTCAGCAGTTACCACATGGTTCGTGTAATCAGCAATTGTGCCGTGAACGAGGACAGGTGCATACAGAGTCAGCTCTCCGCTTATTTTGGTGAAGTTGCTTATGACCACAGTCCAGTTGGCAGGGAGGAGCGCAATGCTTTCATGCATGAGGTTCATAGGCATTATGAGAGATCCAGGCGATATCGCTGCCAGCACCGTCAGGTTATTCCCTTCGATCCCGACAATTATCCCCTTCAGCAGAACGCTCTTCCCCCACGATGCCAGACCCTGCTGCATTGTGAGGACTAGTTTGAGGTCTCTGATGAGCCACTCAAGAGAGTTCATCAGGAGTTGCTTCACATTCTGGAGCTGAGGAGGCACCTTCATTGCTTCCAGCTGAGACAGGAGCTGCTGAGCGCTGTTCAGGTCCTGGTTCAGCGTCGCTATGCTGGAACTATCGCCGCTAATGAGCTTCGAAACTGCGTTTACTGAATCATTGATTAACTGCTTCTCCTGTACAATCGTAGAGTTCAGGTTCTGTATGTAATCTCGAAGCTGGGCCGCCATCTTTCCGTTCCTGTTCAGGCTCTCTTCAACTATCTGAAGCAGGAGCTGAGCCTGAGCGAAAATTTCTCCTGTCATACCTTTGGCCTTCCCTTCAACTATGTCTCCGAGCTTCCCCTTCAGAATATCCTCATCGCTTGTATTCCACATCCACGAAATGTTCATGTTTTCAACTGCGCCTCTCATCTCTCTTTCAATCAGTCCCAGACCCCTCACCTTCAGCGCGAGGTCCTTCACATCGCTAACATTGAACAGCTTTTCCTTATCTATGAAGGGCTTTCCCGTTAAGTTGTTTAATTTATCTGCCCTCTCCATGGCCATTGTGGTCAGCATTGCTCTGACTCTCTCCCTGTTGAGAGCGTTAGCCATATCCCTCAGCTGCACCATGACTCTCTCCATGAGCTGAGCTGCCGCAGAGTAGTTGCCGCTCTGTGCCTGCTGGGCTGCCTCACTGAGCAGCTGCGTCAGATTGCTCCTCACGTCCTGAGAGAGGAAAGTCATGTTGGATATGCTCTGATTAAGGGCCTGGATCCTCTGCATTATATCCTGCTGCAGCCTCTGCTGCTCCATGATTCGAAGCTGTGTTGCGTTCCCCACTTCTAAGCTGTATATGTTGTTCACTGCTCTTATGAAGAAGGCTCTTCCCAAGGCAAAGTTCCCTTCGCTTATGGCCTGTAGCATTTTGGAAACGGTCTGCTCAAGCTCCGTTGTATTGTAGCCTTTATTCTTCAGCTCATTGATCACAGCCGTGAAGGTGGAGTTCAAGCTCTCAACTATCGCCTGTATGTTCGAGCTTTCAGCGGATGGGCTCTGCGTGCTCTGAGATGGAGCGGTTGTAGAGGTCGCTATTATGCTCGTAGTTGTCAAGCTCTGTGCCGATGAAGGTGCTATTCCTATTAGAAGAATCAGAATCAGAGATAGTGAAATCGCTTTTACGAAGTTCTCCATCGATTTAGCGTTTTTCATTCTCATTTTCACCTTTGAGAAGTTTTTGGAAGAAGATGCTTTAATATACAATCCCGGAACCCGTGCGGGACAACCCCGGGAAAAGAATGGTGCATGGTACTTAAGCTTTCTCCTTCAGCCTGTAGTAGGTTTTTCCTGCCACGCTCACCTGCTCTATGATTCCCTCTTTTTTCAGCCTGTTTATTCTCCTATAGAAGGCCGATCTTGGGATCCCCGTTTCCTTTATGAGCTCGCCTGGGGTCATCATGCCCCTCTCTCTCAGCAGAGAGATGATGGTTCTGTCTCTGTCATCTAGGAGCTCTTCAACTATTTCCTCTCCACGCTCCCCTCCTTCAGCTGCGAAAAAACCGTTTCCTCAGAAGGATAGCAAGAATGATCACCAGAACAGCTACCAGCACTATTATGCCGTAGAATATTTCTGAAGATGTTGGGAAGCCTGAAGCTCCGGATGGTGATGTGGTTTGAGAAGATGCTGCAGTTGTGTTTGAACTAGTGCTCTGGGAGAGCGTGTAGGCTATCGATATGTTTCCCGCTGTAAAGTAGAAGGCCAACCTGCTGTCGCTGGTCACAGTGAAGTTAAGCGGGAGCGGATCCACTTCGAGAGGAACAGCTCCCAAAGGAAGAATGACTGTGCAGTTCGTGGGTGAAGTGAAGTTTGAAATCCAAACGCTTCCAGAGGGGTTGGCGACCTGCGCTATGTAGTCTATTTCTACCTGTCCGCTGAAGCCATTGGGAGGGACGAGAACAATTGTGTTGTTTTCAGCATAGTAAGTCACGTTGGATGGTACAACACTGCTCACGTAGAGAAGCTTGCCGATTATGGTTATTATTTCAACGTCCGTTGCATAAATGGTCTGCTTCACAGATGCTATTCCGAAGCCGTTGAAGTCTACGATCGCGGTGCCTGCTGAAGCCTGAGCTCTGACCTGGGCACTGTTCGCAAGCATTCCCACAGAAAAGGCAATAAACAGTAAAGCAGACAGCTGGATGAGCGCTCTTCCGTTCAATATCAACGACCTTCGCATCAAACTTTTATACAGTGGCGGGTTAAAATGTATTAGATGAAATAGTATATTTATAAATTTTGAAATCCCGGGGTAGCAGAGTTGTCAGAAGCAAAGCTTATCGAGTTTCAACCGCTGGACGTCAGCTATGAAGTCGAGGAAAGAAGGCCAAAGATAGTCATATGGTCTAAGCTCAGAGACGGGAGCACGGCTGTGATCGAGGATAGGAGGTTCCTTCCCTACTTCTACGCCCTACCTTCTCAGGAAAGGGAGAAGATTGAGAAGGCCAAAAAGTCCATAGAAAGATACTGTGTTGGAAAGAGGATCTCATGTTCAGTGAGCGAAGAGAAGAAGAAGTACTTTGGAAAGGAAGTCAGCGTTATTAAAATAGTGGTAGAGATACCCGAGCAGGTTAGGCAGATAAGAGACGGTATAAAGGAGATCCCGGAGATCGAAGACGTCCTTGAGGCTGATGTGAGGTTCTCCCTCAGGTACATGATAGATTTCGACATGAAGCCTTTCAGGTGGTACTCAGCTAAAGTTGTAGAAATAAGCAAATCGGGATACAGAGTGCAAAAGGTCTTCGAAATGCTTGAAGGTCCGAGGGAGCTCGAGGCCGAAACAACGCCTCCCAAGCTGAAGATGCTGGCTTTCGATATAGAGGTCTACGCTCCAGCAGGTTCTCCCAGAGCTTCGAAGGATCCAGTGATAGTTATTGGAACGATGAACGGAGGGGTAGAGCAGTTCTTCTCTCTGGACAAGAACGATAAAACGGTTATCGACAGCTTTTCGTCGAAGATCAGGAAAGAGGATCCTGACATCATCGTAGGGTACAATTCGAATTCTTTCGACTGGCAGTATTTGATGGAGAGAGCGAAGATAATCAAGGCAGACCTCGATATAGGGAGAAAGACCGGATCTCCTCCATCCATGAGCGTGATGGGGCACATCAGCGTTCAGGGAAGGCTGAATGTAGATGTTTTCAACTTCGTCGAAGAGATGACTGGAACAAAGAGGAAGACCCTGGACGAGATAGCAGAGTATATGGGAGTAATGAAGAAGTCGGATAGAGTCCTCCTGGAGTGGTATGATATCCCTAAGCTCTGGGACTCTGGGAAAGAAGGGGTTGAGAAAGTTCTGGCCTACAACAGAGACGATGTAGTCTCAACCTTCAGATTGGCTGAGAAGTTCATACCGTTCGGCATTCAGCTTTCCGGGCTGACCGGAATTCCGCTCGACCAGATAATGGCTGCGAGCGTGGGATTCAGGCTGGAGTACTATCTGATGCGGAAGGCCCACAAATATGGAGAGCTTGTCCCCAATAGAGAGGAGAGGGGGAGGGAGACCTATAAGGGGGCGATCGTTCTCTCCCCCAAGCCAGGCGTGCATGAAAATGTGGCCGTCCTCGACTTTGCCAGCATGTATCCCAACATAATGATCAAGTACAATGTAGGCCCAGACACTCTGGTGAAGGACGGGGAGTGCCCTCCCGATGCCTGCTTCACTGCCCCAGATGTTGGCCACAAGTTCAGGAAAGAGCCTTCGGGATTTTTCAAGAGCGTCCTGACTGAGCTCCTCCAGGCCAGAAAGAAGATGAGAGAGGAGATGAAGAAGTACAGCCCTGATTCACCGGAGTACGCTATATTGGATGAGAGGCAGAAGGCTGTGAAAGTGCTTGCTAATGCCGCCTATGGCTATATGGGCTGGCAGGCCGCAAGGTGGTACTGCAGGGAGTGCGCTGAAGCGATAACAGCATGGGGGAGAATGAACATAACGTCTGCTATAAACGAAGCCCAGAAACTCGGTTTGAAAGTCATATACGGCGATACGGACAGCCTCTTTGTTGAAAACAAGCCGGAGATCGTTGAGAGGCTGGTGAAGTGGATAAACGAGAACCTCGGCCTGGAAATAAAGGTCGACAAGGTATACAGAAGGCTCTTCTTCACTGAAGCGAAGAAGAGGTACGTTGGACTCACTCAGGATGGAACTATAGATATAGTCGGCTTCGAAGCGATAAGAGGGGACTGGTCGGAGATAGCTAAAGACATTCAGGTTGAAGTTGCTAGGCTCGTATTGGATAAGATGAACACAAAGGAAGCCGTAGCATACGTGAGAGAAGTTATAGAGAAGCTGAGGACGAAGAAAATACCTCTCGACAAGCTCGTCATCTGGAAGACCCTCACGAAGAAAATAGATGAGTATGAGGTGGACGCCCCTCATGTTGCTGCTGCTAAGATGTACGAGAGCTACGGCCTGAAGGTATCCCCTGGGGACAAGGTGGGATATGTGATAGTGAAGGGGGGAGGAAAGATAAGCGAGAAGGTTAAACCTTACTTCGCTGCCTCTCTCGAGGAAGTTGACGCAGACTACTATGCAGAGCACCAGATAATTCCAGCTGCTCTCCGGATTCTGGAATACTTTGGGGTGAAGGAATCTGAGCTGAGGGGCTCCAGCAAAGGAGGGCAGAAGTCCCTCATGGACTTCTTTGGAAAGAAGAGCTGAAACTTTTAAAGAGCTTTTGCTCCTTTTAAGTTGGGTGATTCGTTTTGGAAATTAAGGAGCCCGTTCACCTGAAGATAAGGAGGGGGGAGCTGGCAGAGAGAGTAATAGCTGTGGGAGACCCGAACAGGGCGCAGGTATTTTCCTCTTCGTTCCTCTCGGAAGCCCGCCTCATAAACAGCAACAGAGGACTCCTGACCTACACCGGCTTCTACAGAGGGGTTCCAATCAGCATCGCAACCCACGGAATGGGTATGCCGAGCGCAATGATAGTCTTCGAGGAGCTGTTCATGCTTGGGGCCAAAAAGATAGTGAGAATAGGGACGACGGGATCGCTGAGAAAGGATGTGAAGATCGGAGATGTGGTCATTGCAACTGCTGCTGGGCACTTCAGCTCAAGCGCTCTGAGGCAGTACTCGCCGAAGGATGTGGTGCTTCCGAACTCGACCTCCCATCATCTGACTGAATCTCTGCATAGAGAGATTGCGGATCTGGGCCTCAAGGTCCACGTTGGACCGATAATAAGCAGCGATGCTTTCTACGCCGAAAGCGAGGGGCTGGCCAGCGAGCTGGGAAGGCTCGGCTTCCTCAGCATTGAAATGGAGTGCGCAGGCCTCACTGCGCTGGGATGGATGAGGGGTTTTGACACAGCCTGCGTTCTCTATGTTACAGACAGCTTGGTGGACGGAGCGAAGGGGTTGCTGGGGAGCGATAGGGTAAATACCGATATGATAAAGATCGGGGAGTCTGTAGCAAAGGTTCTCTCATCTTCCTGAGGAAAAACCATGGAGAAAGTGCAGCTGAAAAAAGAAGCAGATAAGCTTCTGAGAAGAAGGACATATACCATTTACTCTAAATGGATAAAAGATGAACCGAGCGTGAGGAACGGGAGCTTCGTTGAATTTGTCTACAATGATGAGGTGGTTGCCAGAGGGTTCTACGAAAGGATAGGCCCAATTGCTGGAAGGATAATCGCCTACATCTCAGAGAACGATTCCAAAGACTTAGGGGAGCTTGTGAAGTGGAGGCTGGAGAGGGCTTTCAGGCTAAGGGAAAGGGGAGGGGAGGACAGGAAGAAGGGATACAGGCTGGTCTACGCAGACAGCGACGGCATGCCCGGTTTAATAATTGATGTGTATGGAGATACATCCGTCATCCAGAGCTCCAGCTTCGGCTGGGACAGCGCTTCAGGCATTTTAGCGGAAAAAATAGCGGAAATCGGCATAAGCGAGAGAGTGTATTTGAAGAACGACCAGAGGGGGAGGAAGAGCTTCGGCCTCCCGATTGAGAGGAAGTTTCTCAGAGGAGGCCCCCCTCCCGAGGCAGAAATAGAGGAGATCGGCCGCAAGATCATTGTGAACTATGAGATTGGGCAGAAGACCGGTTTCTATTTGGATCAGAGAGAGGCAAGGAAGAGGATAGCTGAAATGAGGCTCGAAGGATCGAGGGTGCTCGACCTCTTCTCCTATACGGGGGCTTTCAGCATAGCAGCTCTCAGTGCTGGCGCAGCGAGCACGCTGATGGTGGACGAAGACGAGAGAGCTCTTGACATAGCAGCGAGAAACCTGGCGAAAAACGGCTTCGATGGGAGGCACGATATCCTTAGGGGGAGAGTTGAGAAAGTTCTCGACTGGCTGAAGACCAAGAGGAGGAGGTTCGATTTCATCGTCGCCGATCCACCTGCCATGATTCCTTCTCCTTCTGTGAGAGAAAGAGGCATGAAATCATATGAGAACCTGTTCGAAAACGCTGTTCAGCTTCTAGAACCTGGGGGATTCCTCTACGCATCCAGCTGCAGCTACAGCCTGAAGAGCGAGGAGCTGCTCAATATTCTGAGAAAAGCCGCTTTCAAGAGGGGGATGTCGCTCAGGATAGTTTTCCAGGTTCCACCGAGCAATGCTACCCCCTACACAAGGGTCCAGGACAGAGGGCTCCTTTACTTGAAGGGATTTCTAGTAGAAATGGAGTGAACTTCTTGGAAAAATTATGCGAATTCGGTGCCGTAGATGAAGCGATGGTTGAATTTTCAAAGCGTCTAACTCGTTCGGGTTGAAGCTCCAATACAGGTATCCATATAAAGCTTTATAACGATGGCGCGGGAACTGTTATTTGGTGTTCCAAAATAGCATCAGATACGCAAACTGAAATAAACGATGAAGACAGGCTTTGGGGTTTCATCGCTTGGCTGATACCGCTTATTGGAGGAATCCTGGCGCTAGTCCTGAAGCCCGGAAGAAACTACGTGAAGCACTGGGCTTACCTCTCCATCGGATTCTTCATCGTCTTGGCGGCAGCTCAGGTTGTAAACATGATTTTCCTGCTGATTCCATTCCTTGGCAAGCTACTGGCTGCTTTAGTTGACCTCTCCCTTCTGATAATCTACGTGATTGGGTTGTTGAAGTCTCTCGAGAAAAGCTACTGGAGACCTCCAGTAGTCTACGAATTGGCGAAAGCGATCGGTCTGTGAAAGCGCACAAATAGCCGAGATGCTTTTTCGGTTTAGCGCAACCTTAGCAATAGAGCAACACTGTGTTTCATAGTAGCCAGAAAGTAAACTCCAAGACGCATTGATCTGCTCTTATGCCCAAAAATTGAGCGTTTTAAATACTATCCTCTTATGGAAGAGTTTACTGGTGATAAGAATGGTTTTAGTTGGCCCGCGGGGATTCGAACTCGGACCTTCGCCGTGTGAGAACGTATTGATATGATTTATAACATATAAACCGAGGTGATAAACACTATAGATATTCAGCTTGATATACTGGCCATCAAATATGCATGGGAGTTGCTCCATAGCTTGGATTAGTTTTTAAGAGAGCTAGACTATGTCAGATATCCCTAAGGGATTAGGTTTGGAGAGAAAGTACAAATGGATTATGATAAATCCAAATATTTGCCACGGTAAGCCAGTTTTTAGAGCACAAGGATCCTGGTGGCTGAGGTTCTTGAAATGATTGCATATGGTATGAGCATCGAAGAGATTTTAGAGGAATACCCCCAGCTAAAGAGAGAAATGATCCTTGAGGCAATAGCGCTGAGCTGAGCTCCTTAGGAGGGAGAGGCGAGTCATATCAATTTCGACTTGCTGAAAACATTCCTAGAAGCATTATCGATATCCATTTAATCCAAAGCGATAATCGTTATCAACAGTGATATTATTTGTCTTACGATATTTGTGTTTCGCTTAGAATAGTCTATAAAGACCTTTATGTTATAATAGTGTCTATGGGGAGGCCGTTGACTGAACTCGAGAACAGAATAGTAGTTGACCCTAAGATAATGGGGGGTAAGCCTGTAATTAAGGGAACAAGGATCCCTGTGTATTTTATCCTAGAGTTGTTATCTAATGGATGGAGTATAGATGATATTTTAAGAGAATACCCGCATCTCTCGAGAGAAGACGTGTTAGCAGCTATCAGGTACGCTGCCAAGGTTTTGAGGGAGGAAGTTATTGTCAAAGCCTAGACTTCTAGCAGATGAAAATATACCTCGGACTGTCATTATCACACTTAGAGAAAAGAAGTATGACATTGCCTCGGTCTGGGAGCTTAGACCAGTTATGAGCGATGAAGAAGTAGCAGAGCTAGCTATAAGGGAGTCGAGAATTATAATAACGTTCGACAAATACTTTGGAAGAATAGCACTCTTGAAACCTAGTGTACCAGGAATAGTCTTACTAAGAATACCACCATTAAATCCTCTATACATAGCTGAAAGAATACTCTCAGCATTAGAAAGAATAGAGAATCCATATAATAAGTTAATCATAATCAGAAAGAGAACAGTAAAAATAATCATGTTACGTTAACAATTGTCCTAAGCGATGATGAGACACCTTACTAACTGTAGGTATTACCAAAGATAAAAACTATGATAACAATACTAATTATGGTGGGCCCGCTGGGAATCGAACCCAGGACCTCCGCCGTGTGAGGGCGGCGTCCTAACCAGGCTAGACGACGGGCCCTTGCCAAGCTCTAATTATTGTTTATTACAGTTTTTAAATTCTAATTCTCCGCCTTCCATGAAAAAACGGTGAAGACTTGGGGGTTATTCTCATCATTCGAGCCTGAATGGAGGTTGTCCGCTTCAAAGGCTTCGATAATCAGCGAATCGATAGGTAGGCTACAACCATGGAGAGGATGCTTGTCAAGGAGACGAGGATGTACACCGCTATGACGATCTCTCTCTCGCATAGCTCATCTCTGAGAGTGAGCAGGTGAGCCAAGGTTATAGGTGCATCCTTCTTTGGGTTCGCCCTCAGCGTGTTCCGCTCCCTGTTGGGTATTGTCGGCCTCTCCTTCAGATTGTGGTGCTCTATGATCCCCTTTATGCTGGTCAGTATTGTGAAGCCGTTCGTAACAATCGGCATTGCCGCTAAAGCAAGGAAGAACTCTGCCTTCCCCCACACAGCTCCCAGGGCCAAAATCGTGCCCCACGAGAGAGAGCCCGTATCTCCGTTGAATGCTCTTCCAGGGTGAAAGTTTCTTGGCAGATATCCAATAAGAGAGAAAAAAGTGATCAGCAGAATCACCAGGGCAGGATCCCTGCTACTCTGCCAGAAGATTTGGGGAGAATTGAGCGCGAGGATTGTTCCTATCATGCTGAGGGACAGTACAGCAGTCACGCCGGGAGCTATTCCAGTGAAAGTGTCGGTCATGTTGATGGCATTAGATGAAACGGCGAATATTACCGGGAGGAGGATTGGGTAGATGATGGACATTCTGAGGTTCCCGAGAATTGGAATGTAGATATAGGGGCTGTAGTATCCGGTAACAGCCAGTATCAAGCCGGGAACAGCGGTTAAAGCGACCTTTTCGATGCCTCCCAATCTCTTGAGGTCATCGTAGAAGCCCACAGCAACGGAAAACAGAGTCAGGGCAATGGCCAGTAGAAAGTAGCCCTCCAGCTGATCTCCTCCAAATATGAGAGAAGCCAGCAAGTAGAGAGCTATGGAAATGCTCCATCCTATTATGAAGCCTAGGCCTCCCGACTTGGGGAGGTACCTCCCGGGCTGCTTGTGAGCATCTTCTCCAACGAGCTTTATCTTCAGCTCCCACCTCTCCACTACTCTCGTTGAAATGTTTGTTACTACAGGTGAGATGAAGGCCAGAATGAGAAGTGCTCCAGGAATCAAGCTACTTCCTGACCTCCCTTACGGCCTCCTCCATGAGCTTTCTTGCAGGATTAAGGCCGAGGAACTGGGCACCCTTCCAGTTTGGAGAAGCGTTCGCTTCGAGAACAAACCTCTCTCCTTTTGTTGATTCTGCCACATCGATACCTCCATAGAAAAGGCCTAGCAACTCAGTGGTAGAAACTGCTATCTCTCTGAGCTCATCGTCAAGCTCAGCCTTTTCCGGAGTACCCCCTT